>NZ_MDER01000001.1 GCF_001721045.1 Paenibacillus nuruki
ACTCTCCATAAAGTGTTTGACGTGCTCAATCTTAAACTGGCGAGAACCGAAGTTCTCTATTTTTTAAAGGTCGGCTAAGACCTTCATTACTCACTCGTTGTTCAGTTTTCAAAGATCAAACATTTCGTTTTTCGTTGTCTGTGTTTCTCGGTGACAACTTTTATATCATATCATGTTTCCAACCACTTGGCAAGCACTTTTTTTGAAGTGTTTTTTCAAGTTGTTTTCGTATGATATTTTGTGGATGTTGTCGTTCGTTCGTGACAACTTTTATAATATATCATGGCTGAATTTATTTAGCAAGCATTATTTTAGATTTATTTTCAAAAAGTTAAAATAGCATACCTTAAAGGTTAAATCGATACCTTAAGGTATGCTACTGCTTTATGATTACTTCATGCTATTTGGATACTACATTGTATTCAAAGCAAGGATAAGAACCTAGTATTCTTACCTGACAACCCAAAGCTGTGATCTCTTCCAGTGCCGCGGTTAACAGAATTGAATCTTGAGGCGCCAATACATCCAAATAGAAATAATAGCTCCCTAGCTTCTTTTTGGTTGGACGAGATTCGATACGAGATAGATTGAGCTTTCTCCAGGAGAAGGTTGCTAATACTTGATGCAGTGCGCCGGCAAAGTCTTCAGATAAAGTAACTAAGATACTGGTTTTGGTATGATCTTCTGCTCGAGCGATCTGAATAGGCTGAGGACCAATCAACACAAATCGTGTGTAGTTGTTATCATGATCAGTTACTCGATCTGCTAGTATATCAAGATTATATCGAAGTGCTCCCAAAGAAGTACCAATTGCAGTCCAACCTTTACCTGCATTTTTGCTAACCATCTCTACTGCTTCTGCTGTACTACCTACATGTTCTAATTCTGCATGAGGCATTTCTTTTCGGATAAAATGAAGACATTGTGCCATTGCTACAGGGTGTGATAAGACTTTCTGTACTCCACTGTAATCAAGCTCGTTCTTTTCATTGCCAAATTCCGAGCGATTACCAATCAAATTCTGAATAGATGGATACACCCATTCTGCTTGCATTGGAATATCCACTTCATGAACAAGCCAATCCATATGCAGACTTACAGAACCTTCAATTGTATTTTCAATAGGGATCACACTATAATCTGTTTTGCCTTCAGCTGTTGAAAGAAATACATCGGCTATTAGCTTATGATGTGTGATCTCAATTTCTTGATCGCCTAATAGATGAAGAAGTGCTTCGTGTGAAACAGACCCAGATGGTAAAGCAGCTATACGAATCATAAACGTACTTCTCCTTTGATTACATCCATGAATGAATGAGATTCGGTATCATCATAGTATATGACACCTTCTTTGACAGGCTTAAGCCACATTGCCTGTGCAGTAATATCTTGAGCTTTCATTGTATCTACAAGATAATGTTCCAATTGTTCTTTTTGTTGTGAATGACGATCTACAAAAGCAATCATAGTTGGCCCTGCTCCACTCAGTGCTATCCCTAATGCACCTTGCTCTGTGGCTTGTTCTAAAATCTGTTGCATACCGGGTACAAGAGAAGCACGGTAAGGTTGATGAAGTCGATCCTGCATCCCTGTTTTGATCATTTCTAATTGTCCTAATGATAAAGCAGCTACTAATAATGAACTACGACTGATGTTAAAAATAGCATCAGCTACAGATAATTGGCTAGGCAAAACTTCACGAGCTTTGGAAGTCGAGAGTTGAAAGTCCGGGATGACTACTAAAGTTTCTAAATCCTCTGGTGGAGTGATCTGAATACAATTAGCTTCTTGTCCATCCCATGTTGCTACGACTATCCCTCCATATAAGGAAGCAGCCACATTATCAGGATGTTTCTCAATAGCAGTCGATATATTTAAAATATCTTTATCTGTTAAAGGGAAACCGATTAATGCATTAGCTGCACATAACCCGCCTACAAAAGCAGACGCACTACTGCCTAATCCACGGGTAAGTGGAATATCAGAATACATTGTAATTTCTAAATCTGGAATAGTGACTTGTGCTTTTTGAAACACCAATTGTGCCATTTTGTAGATCAAATTGGTTTTGTCTGTAGGAATACCGTAAAGTTCATCACCTAATAGTGTGATCTTGGTTTCTGTAGCTACTTTCATTTCGATCCAAGAGTACAGATTAACTGCCATTCCTAAAGTATCAAATCCAGGGCCCAAATTAGCAGTGCTTGCGGGTACAGCTATACGAACGGTATGGTTGTGCCATTGTTCTTGTTGATCTTGCTCTATCATCATAAATGACTCCTTACTCAAATGTATTCAACGATCGGTAGTCAATTAAATATCTTCTACGCGATATACACTTTTGATTCGTTGAATAACATCCAACTGTTCAAAATGTTTAAGTACTTTATCCATATTCGCTTTGCTTGCTTTATGAGTGATAATAATGATCTCTGCATCCGGGTTATGCTCATTCGGTTGTTGAACTACAGAAGCTAGACTCACATCGTACTCTGCAAAAATCTGTGTGATTCGAGCCAATACCCCTGCTTTGTCATCTACATGAAGTAAGATAAAGTTTTTGTAAAAGATTTGCTCATCGCTTTGTATCTTCTTCGTCTTATAAGGAACAATCGCTTTAAGCCCGTTTACACCTAGTTTAAGATTTTTGATCACAGCGATCAGATCAGCTACAATCGAGGTTGCTGTTGGTAATTCTCCTGCACCTGCACCATAGAACATTGTTTCCCCTACAGATTCACCATGTACCACTACAGCATTAAAGACACCATTTACAGAAGCGATTGGATGAGACTGCTTGATCATAGTTGGCTGTACACTGATTGTAATATGCTCATCTTGACGCTCTGCAATACCAATTAGCTTCATTTCATAACCTAGATTTTTAGCATAAGTAATATCGTCTTTGGTAACAGAAGAAATCCCTTTAACACTTACATCGCTTAAATCAACATTTGTACGGAATCCCAGGGTACTGAGAATTGCCATTTTGCGAGCAGCATCCAAACCTTCAACATCGCCTGTCGGATCCGATTCTGCATATCCTAATTCTTGAGCTTCTTTGAGAACATCTTCATAAGAAGCACCTTCTTGACTCATTTTCGTTAAAATATAATTGGTTGTTCCATTTACGATACCCATGATCTTAAGAATTCGATCTGAAGAGAATCCTTCGATCAATGTACGAATAATCGGAATGCCCCCTGCTACACTTGCTTCATAGAAAACATCGCACTCTTTTTCCTGTGCTTTAGCTAAGATCTCTGAGCCATGTAGTGCCATTAAATCTTTATTAGCAGTAACAATATGTTTACCTAGATTGAGCGCTTCTAATATATATTCTTTGGTCTGTTCAATACCACCCATGACTTCTACAATCACATCAATCTCAGGATCACGAATAACTTCCCACGGATCTTCAGTAAGCTTGGACGGATCGATTTCAATATTACGTAGCTTATCTATATTTTTCACAGCTACTTTACTGATCATAATAGGAGATCCAACCTGACTGCTCAAATCTTCTTGATTTCCTTCTACGATACGTACTACTCCTGTGCCTACTGTACCGAGCCCAAGCAATCCTACTTTTACTGATTTCATATGTTGTTTCCCTCCTGGAACTATTCATTAGCAAGCTTTGAGTATAGGATATTTATTTTATTGTAGCTTATCCTATATTGCTTTTAGATTAAAGTGTATTCACTAATAAGATTATCCTTGACCGGTAATACGAATTTGTTTGACACCTGATACATTTTCCATTGCTTCAACCATCGTCTCTAAATCTTCAGTTAAACGAGATATCTCTACAGACAATACTACATTCGCTCGACCTTGAAGAGGAATACTCTGATGAATCGTCAAAACATTTCCACCATACTCAGCCATCAGACCAAGCACATGTGATAAAATACCTGAACGATGTTCTAAATCAAATGAGATCGTAATAATCTGATCTTTTTCCAAACGGTTAAGCGGATGAATTCCATCTTTGTATTTATAAAAAGCACTCCGGCTTAAACCTACTTTTTCAACAGCTTCATTAATTGTCCGTGTTTCTCCAGCAGCGAGTAACTCTTTTACACGCATCGTTTTGATCACTGCTTCAGGTAAAATATCTTCCCGTACTAAATAATAGCGTTCTTTCATAACGTCCTCTCCTCAAAGACTCATGTATTCATATAGTGGACATTATAAAGTAACCTTTGGTGTTAGGCAACTATATTGCTAAAAAAGAAGATTTTGACTATATTCTGAACAGCAAAAAGACCGAACATCATGATCTATGTTCGGTCTTTTTATTTTGATATAGAATGTGCTTAGAAGTAGCTACTACCTTCAACAAATTCAAATTCAAGTTCGCCAATACGTACAAGCGTACCATCTTTAGCTCCACGTTTACGTAGTTCACTATCGACACCCATATGACGAAGTGTACGTCCTAATTTGAGAATAGAATCATGAGAGTTCAACTGCATCCGTTTCATCATGTTCTCAATCTTAGTACTTTCCACAACAAAAGTATCGTTCTCGCGACGAATAATAAAGCCATCGTCTTCTTTCTTTTCTAAAGTATACACTTTACGTTCAGCAATCTGTTCTACTTCTTCTACAGCCACAGCATCTGGCAATTTATCCAACATGTCGACTGTTTTGTAAAGCATCTCTTGAATGCCATCACGAGTCAGTGCAGAAATAGGAAGAATTTCAATATCTGAACGAACTTCACGTACTTTTTTAGAGAACTCTTCTAAGTTTTCTTGAGCTTGTGGATCGTCCATTTTATTTGCAGCAATAATTTGTAAACGATGTTCTAGCTCTGCATTGTATAGTTTTAGTTCTTCATTAATTTTCTGCCAGTCGTCAAAAGGATCGCGTCCTTCTGAACCGGACATATCCACTACATGAATAATCACGCGGGTACGTTCAACATGACGCAAGAACTCATGTCCTAGCCCTATGCCTTCATGTGCCCCTTCGATCAATCCAGGTAAATCAGCCATAACAAAACTACGTCCATCTCCTACATCAACTACACCCAAGTTAGGCGTGATTGTTGTAAAATGGTATGCACCGATTTTGGGTTGAGCAGCAGATACTACCGATAGAAGAGTCGATTTACCTACACTCGGGAATCCTACTAGCCCAACATCAGCCATCACTTTCAGTTCAAGGACGATATAACGTTCTTGTCCTTCTTCCCCATTTTCAGCAATCTGAGGAGCTGTATTTGCAGCCGTGGCAAAACGCACATTACCACGTCCACCACGTCCACCTTTAGCAATAACGATCTCTTGACCATGACGAGTCAAATCAGCGATCACTTCGCCATTATCATCATTCACAATCACTGTGCCTGGAGGGATACGAACAACGGTATGTTCTGCATTCGCACCATGCTGACTTTTGTTACGACCTTTAACGCCACGTTCACCTTTAAAGTGACGTTGGTACCGGAAATCCATTAATGTCCGCAAACCTTCGTCTACACGGAAAATAACATCTCCGCCACGTCCACCGTCGCCACCCGCAGGTCCGCCGTTAGGCACATATTTTTCACGACGGAAAGAGATAATACCATCTCCACCGTCACCGCCTTTTACATAAATCTTCGCTTTATCTACAAACATGATTACACCTCTAATTTTTAGAATCCACTAACACTTGCAGGGAAATGGAGGCCGGATCTTCTTCCGTTCGAGTTGCTGTAACTCCTGTATCTTGAATGATCAAGTTCACAGCTTCCCATGCTCCATCGGGATTAGGATACTCTTCTTCCGGTTCAAATATAAAATGAACTGCTCCTTCATATTCGCTAACCATCAGAAATAGTGTGGGGCACTCACCCCAGGACGATCCACCAAATTGCTCATACGCAGAGACCGTCTCTTTGATGACTCGGGTCAATTCCTCACTCTGTTCCGTTCCCAATCGATCTGCAAGCGTGATTCCGTCACTTAATTCGACTTCTAATTGAATCGAACGGTTCACTGCTTTAAAAGATTGTAAATAAAAAACAAGGGAATGGATACCCAGTTTGGAAACGCGACTCTCTGCTAGCATTTGCTCTTTAATTCGTTCTACACATTCTACTTGCTTATCACGCTTGCCTAATTGAACATAACCATACAATAATTGAAGTTCGTTCATCCAATCATGCCGATGATGACTTAGAGCATCAACTGCTACTGCATAGACTTCATCCAATTGTGTATACGCTTGATCAATTTCTGCACGCTGTTTTTGATGTTCTGCTTGATACTGTTTCTTTTTTACAGCCATTTTAGATTGTCCATTATGGTATTCTCCGAGTTGCACTTGCTCACGCTTCTCATAAAAATCACGTGTATACTGCACACCTTTGGCATACACAGCAACAATCCATACGCCGAGCACGATATAAGCAATCCAAGATTGCGTCCAATAAGCAATAATTAATGGGATGATAATAGAAATAAGTAACAACGTGGGTACTTGATTGGATTGCTTCATGGTCTCTCTCCATTCTTTCAATGGCTTTTTAACCAAGAACAAGTATAACATATTGCGCAGAATTTTATGACATTATTATACTAAAAATTACGTTAACGTCCAACTTATATGCAAATATAATAAGCCCCCGGCACATCAAGTACCGGAGGCTTATCTAATCTAACCTATCAGGTTTATGATTAATTTTCGATTGCTGCTGCTACTGGTGCAACGTCAACCGGGTAGACGCTCACTTTTTTACGGTCGCGGCCCCAACGTTCGAATTTAACAACGCCGTCCACTTTTGCAAATAGTGTATCGTCTTTACCGATGCCTACATTTGTTCCTGGGTGAATTTTTGTACCGCGTTGACGGAACAAAATATTACCACCAGTTACGAATTGTCCATCAGCACGTTTTGCTCCCAAACGTTTGGAGTGAGAATCACGTCCGTTTTTTGTGGAACCTACACCTTTTTTCGATGCGAATAACTGCAAATTAATTTTTAACATGTGGTCTACCTCCTTCTTACGAGATTGTGACTTGCTTTATTTTTATATACTTATCATATTCATCTTCAATTCCAATAAGAATAACCTGCATAGATTCGAGTAACAGTTGAATCTTTTCGACATTTGCATTTTCCGAAAGCTTCGGTAAACGCGCACTTAGAAATCCGTCTTTCATTTTTGATTTCATGATTACTCCTGTTAAAGCTTCAACTGAGTTCACTGTTCCGATTGTAATGGCGGAAACAGCAGCACAGACAATATCTTCACCAGGATCGGCATAGCCGGCATGTCCTCGGGATGAAAAACCATCAATTGTACCATCTGGTCTACGTTCGATACGTACGATAATCAATTACCGCACCTTCTTATGCCTGGATTTTTCCGATAGTTACTTTTGTATATGGTTGACGATGACCTTGTTTCACGTGATAGTTCTTCTTAGGTTTGTATTTGTAAACTACAACCTTAGCTCCTCTGCCGTGTTTCTCGACAGTCGCTGTTACAGAAGCACCTTCTACCAACGGTAAACCAGTTACCAAACCATCTTCTTTAGATACTGCTAGAACACGGTCGAAAGTTACGCTGTCGCCATCATTAGCGTCCAACTTCTCAATGAACAATACGTCGCCCTCTTGAACTTTGTATTGTTTACCACCTGTTTCGATAATTGCGTACATTTGAATTGCACCTCCTCATGTCTCAGACTCGCCTAATGTAGGTGTCATACGTTATACAACATATGAACTTGTACCCCATCGGAGCGGTTACAGCATGTGAAAAACTTATTACCCAGACACATACTTGACTATTCTATCACAGCCATTTTAAGAAATCAATCTTTTATCCAAGATGCTATTTTACCGGTTCCTTGACATACTGTACACGTCTCATAGGAAAAGCCACCTATTTCTTCACGAACCTTTTTACGAGTCAATTCTAGAAGACCTAATCGTGTCCATCCTACAATGTGTGTTTTGGTCCGATCTCTTTGTAAAATGATTTCCAGCGCCTCCACTACGGAGCGACGATTCGTTTCTTTATCCATATCTATAAAATCAATAATAATGATTCCACCCGTATCCCGCAAACGAAGCAATCGGGCAATTTCAGAAGCGGCTTGAAGATTCGTCTGAGTCACAGTATCTTCAAGGGTGACCCCACCAGTAAATTTGCCTGTATTGACATCAATCACAGTAAAAGCTTCTGTCTGATCCCATACAATGTAGCCACCACTTTGCAGCCATACTTTACGTTGAAAATCTCGATGCAATTGCTCATGTATATTCATCGCATGAAATATCGGTTCTTTTTCCGTATGAATAGATACAGGTGGATCAACATTCGCAGGCAGTAACGTTTGAAGAAAGGTAATAGCCGATGTCGCCCGTTCTTGGTTGTCAATGATTAACTGATCTTGTAATGGATTAAATACATCACGAATTAATCGTTCTACCATACCTAGATCACGGTGCAACTCTGCTGGAGCTGACTTCTGTGAAAAAGATTCACGAATACGTTGCCAGTGCTGTCTTAACATATTGAGGTCATTGGTAATTGCTTCATCGTTTTCTTCTTCAGCAACTGTACGTAAAATAAGCCCTTCTTCGCCTTGCTTTAAATGAGAACCCAATTGACGTAATCTTGCTCGCTCTCCATCTGTACTAATCTTTTTGGATACAGCGATATAGTCAGCTTCAGGCATATATACAATCCATCGTCCTGGTAAAGAATAATGCGTTGTAATACGTGCCCCTTTATTAGCATAAGGTTCTTTGGTCACTTGCACTAAGATTTCTTGACCGGGCTTTAATAAATCAGCAATGCTCGGCTTCACTTTGGGTTGTTTATCTAAATGCGCATGCAGAACATCATCAATATATAGAAAAGCATTCTTTTTCTGACCAATATCTACGAATGCAGCTTGCATACCCGGTAGAACATTCATTACTTTCCCTTTATAAAAACTTCCAGCTATTCCGCTACCAGATGATTGTTCTGAAGCAAATTCTACTAATTTATTATTATCAAGCAGTACCATACGTGTATCTTTGACACCACAGTTTACGATCATTTGCTTCATTCTATGTTCCACCTCTATCTCTCCATCAAGGCTACTCATTATTCTAACGAACCTTATAGATTCCCTTGATTTCTAGACGCAATCTGTAAGTAAAATGTTTCATGATTACTATTGTATTCGCAAAAAACCGGTACCTTCCGGCACCGGCTATTCCAATTCGTATTTTTCTTGATAAATCTTAATACTCAGTACAAGTCCTATACTGAACATATTCAGTAGTAGTGACGTACCGCCATAACTAATAAATGGCAACGTGATTCCTGTAATTGGCATCAGACCAATCATCATACCCACATTTTCAAAAATCTGAAATACGAACATGCTGACAATTCCGATAATAATATACGAACCTCGCCGATCGTAACACTGCAAAGCGATTAAAATCATCCTATAAATCAGTAAAAAGTATAGAAGTAGTAATACAGACGCTCCGATAAATCCAAACTCTTCTCCAATAACGACAAAGATGGAATCTGAATACGGATATGGCACAAATTTATTGTTTTTCAATTGTCCGTTCATATATCCATCGCCTAGCAATCCACCCGATCCTACAGCGATCAATGCATAACTTGATTGATGCTTATCATCATCAGAAGCTTGAGCAGGATCTATAAACGTATTGATACGCTGGTACCAATGTAATTTACTATGACTTTCTAAATAATCATGAATCTGAGTATTAAATGTAGTAAACATCACGACAACCAATATCAATCCACCTACAATTGTCGTTAAACCAATCAATACATGTGTATACTTGGTATTTCCGATCCACAACATACCTACCAGAATAATCAGATAGATAATAGCATTTCCTAAATCTGGTTGAACCAATACAATCAGAAAAGGTACCAATGCAATAAAAGCCGTTGGTATTAGATCAGAACGAAAACGAAGAGGATCTCCATCTCTTTTACTCAGCATATGAGCCATAGTTAAAATCAGAACAATTTTTACCATTTCAGCAGGTTGGAATTGTAAACCTCCTGGAAAAGCATACCAACTTTTGGCACCATTAATCTCAGATCCAAAAGGATATAATAACAATAAGGAAAGTAAGCCTAATCCATATAAATACCAGTGTTTGCGTAATAAAATTCGATAATCAAATATACTGACTGCAAATAAAACAATGAACCCGATGACATAGAAAATGATCGTCCGCGTATCATAGCCCTGAAATTTGGGATCAGGGGCAATTGCACTGCGCACGATCAACGTGCTAAACACCATAAAAATTACGAGTAAAGTAATAATACCCAAGTCTAGCTTTTTTAGCTTGTTAAGCAAAATCGATCAACCCATTCCAAAAAACTTCTTAAAGCGAGTAAATGCACTTTTCTTTTGATCCAGTGGCATCAAAGGAACTGTGTCTCCTAGAATACGACGAGCAATATTACGATAAGCAATCGCTGCTTTGGAATCAGGATTCATCACAGTAGGTTCACCTGAATTGGCAGCTTTAATCACCATTTCATCATCAGGTACTACCCCTAGAAGATCGATATTAAGCACTTGCAATACTTCATCAATATCCAGCATATCTCCTGATTTCACCATACTCTGACGAATACGATTGACAACTAATTTTGGAGCTGTAATATGTGAATTTTCAAGTAATCCAATGACTCGATCTGCATCTCGAACAGAAGCATTTTCAGGTGTGGTCATAACGATCGCTTGATCTGCACCTGCAATCGCATTTTTGAATCCTTGCTCTATACCTGCCGGGCAATCAATCAATACATAGTCAAAGTCTTTTTTGAGTTCCAAAATAATTTCTTTGACTTGTTCAGGTGATACCGAGTTTTTATCTTTTGTCTGCGCTGCTGGAAGCATGTACAACTCATCAAAACGTTTATCTTTAACTAATGCTTGATTCAGACGACAACGACCATCTGCTACATCACATAGATCATAAATAATACGGTTTTCAAGTCCCATTACAACATCCAAATTACGTAGACCAATATCTGTATCCACCAGACAGACTTTTTTACCAAGAAGCGCGAGCGCGGTACCTATATTAGCAGTAGTGGTTGTCTTTCCAACTCCGCCTTTGCCTGAAGTGACGACAATAGCCTCTCCCATGTACTACACCCCTTTGAACACATTGAAATCCCGACCAAGCCGGGCAATATTAGCCATTTTATCAATCTTCATAATTCCGTCCTGTAAGTAAGCAAATTCCATATGAGATTCTCGGCTTTCACCTTCATCCGGTGGACGACTAATCATATCTGCGATCCGAATCTGGGTAGGTGAGAAAAAAGAAGCAGCAATGACTGCTTGCTCATTGCCATCTATTCCAGCATGAGCCATTCCACGAAGTGCTCCCAAAATATAGATATCACCTGTACTGATAATCGTACCGCCTGCATTCACATCACCTAGAAACAAAACAGTGCCTTCATGATGAAGTACCTGACCCGAACGGATCATACCACTGATCGTTTTGACCATATGCTTTTCTGGTAAAGGTGCTTCTACAGGTTCTTCATACGGAGAATCAAATGAACGAACAATCAGATTTCCTTTTTGACTAAGTATATCTAGCAATGTATCTTTTTCTTCATCTGTAATTTCCCGGTTCCCTAATTTCATATCAATATGAACTAGCGGGCCTGTTAAAATATTTTGATGACTATGTTCCAGCTTATACGTCAGCTCTGTGACAAGGTCATTAAATTCACATTGATCATCAAATTGAAAAACCAATCCATCTTTGATCCCTTTGATGGTTACATATCTTGATGATTTTACAGCCATTCATCTGTCACCCCCACCTTACTATCAGTTCGTGCTAGTCGCGGGATTTTCCTGCTCCATCCGCAAATTAAGCAGGAACTGAATGTCTCTGCATGTGGGAATATTATACTTTTACTCATCTTCGGCATTCCGTTTACGCAACTTGGCTACCTTCTCTAGTTGGCGACGAACAGGAACAAACACCAGTAAAGCAAATATAAAATGAAGCAGCAAATTAGGGAACATATAATGTCCTAATGCCCAACTGTAAGGTTCTCTCGTCAAACCAAAGACCAAATAAAGTCCATACAACATATTATCCAGTAACAAGCTACCGATTAATACCACTGTCATCATCAATGGATAAGGTGCTCGAGGAGATTGGAACAACAGTCCTAATACATACGCAGACAGTCCCATAGAGAACGAATACGCACCAATCATATCGCCATAAAATACAACATCATGCAATAATCCAAACACCAATCCAAGCACAAGTGCTGTATGACGATGATAATAAACAGCAACAAACAATATCAAAATATACGCTAAATGCGGAATCAATCTAGTATGCAATACATCTGGAATCAGCCATGGCACGATGGTTGATTCACAGATAAATACTAGAAATAACAACAGCAACAATACGATACGACGTACCATTATTCCTGAGTCTCCTTGGTGTACACTACAAATACTTCTTTCCAGTCTTTAAAATCTGCCGCTGGTTGAATTGTAGCTGTATTGGTCAATCCAAAATCACCAACTTGACGACTAACGACTTTACCAATGATCATGCCACTTGGAAATAATCCACCACTACCCGACGAAACAATCTCATCGCCTTTTTTGAGCGGATCATTTTCTTTAATTTGTGTCATTGTAAGCATACCTGTTGCTTTATCATAGCTTTCTATCATGCCGAAAGATTCATTTTCTTTACCTACTACAGTGGCAGCAATTGCTTTGGAGTTCGAATCGAGTGGATCAAGTGTCGTTAACAACTTCACTGTTGAATGGAACGGACTTGTCTCACTAATGATTCCAACCATACCTTCTGTGGAAATAACAGGCATATCTTTACGTACGCCATCATTTTGCCCCAGATCAATCACAATTGTTCCTGTATCTGCATCTGTATCCACACTGGTTACATTTGCAATACGAAGATCAAATTGGTTTTGAGCAAGTTGCTGTTGTGTAAATTTAAGATCTTCTTTATACCGCTTATTGGCCTGTACTAATTTGTTGTAATTAGCTTGTTGCAGTAAGTACTGCGCAGCCGTCAGCTTCAACTCTTGGTTTTCTTCATACAAATTGTTCAAGTTGCCGATATCTTCAAACAAGCCCGCCATGTAAGAAGCGGGCTTGTAAAACACACCTTGAACAAAACCAACAGTATCACGGACGAATTTCTCAGGCCAGGACAAAGATGTACGATTCGTCAACGTAAATCCCATTAAAGCGATAAATAAAATGAGTCCTACAAGCAGGATAAACAGTTTCTTGTTACCCAGCAGCTTAAACAGTTTCAACACCCTCTTAATTAACGGTTTTTCTTTCCCTAGTAGGGGTTGACCATACCTGGCCGAAAATTAGCGTTTTGAACGAAGCGATGAACTGCTGCGTGATTTGAACAGGTGGATATTTTCCAATGCTTTTCCTGTACCAATTGCTACGCAATCCAAAGGATTCTCAGCAACAATAACAGGCATACCTGTTTCACCCGCAAGCAATTTATCCAGATTACGAAGTAATGCTCCGCCACCTGTTAACACAATACCGCGATCCATAATATCTGCTGCAAGTTCTGGAGGACATTTCTCCAACGTTACTTTTACAGCTTCTACAATAGCAGCTACCGTATCAGACAAGGCTTCAGCAATTTCATCTGAAGTGATTGTTAATGTTTTTGGTAGACCACTCACAAGGTCACGACCACGAATTTCCATCGTTTCTACTTTTTCAAATGGAGTTGCAGAACCCACTTCCATTTTCAATTGTTCTGATGTACGTTCACCAATCATCAAGTTGTACTGACGTTTGATGTACTGAATAATAGACTCATCCATCTCATCACCAGCAACACGCACGGAACGACTTGTTACAATACCACCAAGAGAAATAACAGCGACTTCTGTTGTACCGCCACCGATATCAACAACCATACTACCTGTAGGTTCCCATACTGGAAGATCAGCACCAATTGCAGCTGCAAAAGGCTCTTCGATTGTATAAGCTTCACGCGCACCAGCTTGCTTAGTAGCATCTTCGACTGCACGTTGTTCAACAGCTGTAATACCTGATGGTACACATACCATAACGTTTGGATGTTGTGGGAACATCGAACGTTGTTTTTGCGCTTGACGAATAAAATATTTAATCATCGTAGCTGTTGTATCAAAATCAGCAATAACGCCATCTTTCATCGGACGAATCGCACGGATATTGCCCGGTGTACGACCGATCATTTTTTTTGCTGATTCTCCTACTGCTTCGATTGTATTCGTATCTGTACGAATCGCAACAACAGACGGTTCTCTGACGACAATACCTTTACCTCTTACATATACCAACGTGTTTGCTGTACCTAAATCGATCCCTAAATCTTTTGAAAAGCCACCCAACATAACTATTAACTCCCTTTCTTCCTAAATCTCGACTATTATATTACATTAAGCCCTGTTCCTTCAAACTTACGAATTTCATATCACCAATCACAAGGTGATCCAGCACTTCAATTCCGATAATTTTGCCTGCTTCTACAAGCCTTTTGGTTAATGCTACATCTTCCGGGCTTGGTGTAGGATCACCACTTGGATGATTGTGTGCAAAAATAATAGATGCACTACTACATTTGATCGCCGCTCGAAAAACTTCGCGCGGATGTACAATAGACGCATTTAAACTACCCATCGACAGTGTTTCTTGGGAGATAATATGATTTTTCGTGTTCAGAAACAGACATACAAAATGTTCTTTTTGAAGATAACGTAATTGTTCAATCAGTAAATCAGCTGCATCACGAGGGCTACGAATAGCTTTGACTTCTTCTTTGCCTGTACGAGTGATACGTCTGCCTAGTTCAATGCCTGCTTTGATCTGAATCGCTTTGGCTGTGCCGATTCCTTTGATCTCTGTTAATTCTTCGATGCTTAGATCAACCAGTTGCCTTATGCTGCCTACTTGACGCATAATGCGATTTGCCAAATGAACTACCGATTCATCTTTGGTGCCAGTGCGTAGTAGAATCGCTAGTAATTCTGCATGACTAAGCGCCTCTGCACCGTAATTCATCATCCGTTCCCGGGGTCTTTCTTCCTGCGGAACATCACGTAAAAGGTACTGTGGCGCCTCCATTAATATGTTCCTCTTCTCCACGACAGATTCAAATAATCTGCACACCAAATTGTTCCAACATATCGCTCAAAAGTGATACAGGCAATCCGACGACTGTAAAGTAACAGCCTTCTATTTTATCGATCAACACAGAACCTAGACCTTGAATAGCATAAGCCCCCGCTTTGTCAGCAGGTTCACCGCTAAGTACGTATGATTGAATTTTGGAAGGGGTGAGTGGCTTCATATGTACAAGAGTTCGCCGGTATTCCACACGAGTTACACCTGTAAACGTATCGATACAAGCCACACCTGTGTATACATAATGACTTCTTCCTTGTAGAGCATCTAACATCTCTACAGCTTCATTATCATCACGTGGCTTACCAAATACACGTTCATCCAAAACAACGATTGTATCGCTTCCTATAATGACAGCATTAGTTACTTGGGCTGTATGATTATGTTGGACAGCAACTGCTTTGCGCAGTGCGAGCTCTTTGACCATTTGTTCTGGTGACCAGTGTTCAGGTACCGATTCATCTGTATCACTGGGTAACACTTCAAATTCCAGTTGTAAAGAGGTCATTAATTCCTTTCTCCTTGGAGAAGCGGACGCCAAAATTAGGCGACGTGTAGATTCTCTGTTCATCGAAAGGTCCTCTCCTTTTTTTAAAAGTCAGATTTAATCTTTATAGTTTGCGATATGCCCAAATACTAGCAACAATACCGATCAAACTAAGTAAACTCACTTTAAAATGAATATCGAGATGATAACGAATCATGTCTAAATTAGCGCTCGGCTCCCAATCGATCGTTGTCGATCGAGTCAGAAAAGATACCATCGCTACAGGTTCAAGTAAAGTGGCCACCCATGTGCCAATAAACCAGCCTAGCAATAAAAATAAAATAAGCATACCTGCATTCTTTTTCATTCTTATTTCTCCTGCCTTTAATTTGACACTTCATCATTATACGTGTATTCCTACATCAATACAAACAAAAATGAAAGTAACAATTTTTTGTAACTTATCGCCTTCATTTCGCAAACTTTTTGTTATGATTCCAGTTAAAAAGACTGTCCGGAGACAGCCTTTTTGATCAAATTACTCTATTTTCTCCGTAGCTTGTAAATCAGTAGCCAGTGCTTCTGCGACTTTCCATATATCGCCTGCACCCATTGTGATCACAAGATCGCCGGGTTGAATACGAGTAGATAAGTCTGCAATAATATCTTCTTTTTGTGCAATATAGCGTGCTCCAGCATTACTGTTTTGCTTAATTAATTCGACAAGACGCGCAGAGTTAATTCCTTCAATCTGCTTTTCCCCTGCTGGTGAATAAATATCAGCAATAATCACTTCATCGGCTCCTGTAAATGCACGACTAAATGCATCTAGCAAAAAGAATGTACGTGAATAACGTTGAGGTTGAAAAACAGCAATAACACGTTTGCCTGTAGCTTGAGCCGCTACAATTGTTGCTTCGATCTCTGTAGGATGATGTGCATAATCATCTACGATTAGAATATCATTCGCATCGCCAACGACTTGGAAACGACGTTTGGCACCATGGAAATGAACGATTGCTGCTGCAATCGCTATAAATGAAATACCCGCTTCTAAACAGGCGATTATAGTTCCCATCGCATTATATACATTATGCAGTCCCGGAACAGACAATTCAATCTTACCTAGATCTGATCCTTGATATTGCATCGTAAACGAGATTTTGCGATCACCCGGCTGAATATCGGTCGCTGTGTAATCGTTGTTTTCTTCTACACCATACGTAATTGTTGTGCCTTGAATATTAGGTATAATCTCACGAATATTCTCATCATCGCCACAGACGATAGCTTTACCACCTGGTTGCAATTGACTCAAAAATTGCACATAAGCCGCTTTAAGGTTCGCAAAGTCTCCATCATAATTTTCAAGGTGATCAGCTTCAATATTCGTTACTACCGCAATTGCAGGATGATATTGCAAAAACGTTCCATCGCTTTCGTCGGCTTCAGCAACGACATAATCACCTTTACCTGCTTTGGCATTCGTACCTAAATTAACAATTTCACCACCGATAATATACGTTGGATCTGTACCACATTCTTCCATCACCAGAGCGATCATCGAAGAAGTGGTTGTTTTACCATGAGCACCAGCTACAGCTACCCCTTTACGTTCATTCAGCAATCTTGCTAACATTTCAGAACGATGGATAACTGGAATATTTAGACGCTTCGCTTCTACCCATTCAGCATTATCATCAGATAGAGCTGTAGAATAAACAACTAGCTCTGCACCATGAACTTGCTCTGTTGCATGACCTATATGAATCATTGCTCCTTTTTGTTGCAATTTTGCTGCTAGCGCGCTCATTGCCATATCGGAGCCTGTTACTTTATATCCCATTTCTAGCATAACACGGGCGATGGCACTCATACCGTACCCACCAATCCCGATAAAATGTACATGTTCTGTCTTATTCATCTGACTCACCAGCCCTTTTCAGAATCGGTTTGATGCAAAAGAGTCGCTCTTACATCCGAAATTAAATACAGTGTTCCGGTTACGACCCCTAGATCTTCCCGTTCTGTTCGTGATTGAAGCAACTGAATACCTTGCCGCCAGTCACGCTCCACTATAACATTGACTTCTGTTCTGTTCATTTCTTGTTGTAATTTCGCTACTAATGTTGCTAATTGATCTGCATCCATTTTGCGTCGAAAATCAGGTTCTGTCAAAATAATTGTATCTGCAATAGATAACAGATGTCTAAATACAGGCTCATGGTGCTTGTTTTCTAACATTCCTACAAGCATATGAAGCTTCTTGTAATGATACGTCTGCGGTACACTTTTGACAAGCATAGCAGCCCCTTCAGGATTATGCGCTCCATCTAAAACAATCGTTGGCTCGCCCGGCATTTTCTCTAACCGTCCTGCCCAGAACGTATGCTTAAATCCCTCGAGCAATCGCTCATCATCTAATACAAAAGCAGAATATTGACGCAGTATTTCCAGCGCCATCATCGCTACACCTGCATTAGCACATTGATGTTCTCCTTGCATCGAAATCGTAATATCTAACTCACGAAAAAGACCTTTATAACGGAAAACTTGCTCTTCTTCATCACCCGATATACGCTCTGCTGTGTATTGATCACCAACGAGGTAAAGCGTAGATTTACAAGCTTCCGCTTTAGCACGTAGCACTTCAATGACTTCTGGCTGATCGACACTGCTGACTACGGGAACGCCTGGTTTAATAATGCCTGCTTTTTCACTAGCAATCTGCTCTAAGGTATCCCCTAGAATATCTGTATGATCATAGCCTACGTTCGTAATGACTGACAGTATAGGATGCACGATATTGGTAACATCTAATCGCCCGCCAAGACCTGTCTCCCAGATGACAACATCGGGATAACACTCTTCTGCATAGTATAAAATCGCAAGCGCAGTTGAGACTTCAAACATCGTTGGTGATCCTAGATCTGTTGTCGCCATTTGCTCCACTAAAGGATACAAACGATTAGCTAGACGGCATAACGTCTCTTCAGGAATATCTACACCGTTATATTGAAAACGATTTGTGAATTTGGTGATATAAGGTGATGTAAATGTACCTACATCATAACCGCACTCCAATAAAACACTTGTCAAAAAGGCACAAGTGCTTCCTTTACCATTCGTTCCTGCAACATGTACAAATTTAAGCTTACGATGAGGATTATTCAATAATTCCATAAGTCCTTCAATACGAGATAATCCCGGACGAATACCAAAAGGAATTAGACCATTAATCCATTCCACCGCTTGTTCATAGGTGTGAAAAGGGGCTTGTTGCCCCTCCGATGTTCCATGTTCCATCTTCTTCACCTTACCCTTTCAACTCTTCAATACGGGCAAGAACTTTTTCACGTTTTTCCGAATAATCTGCTTGTTTAGCACGTTCTTCTTCGATCACTTTAGCAGGTGCTTTGGCTACAAATCCTTGATTAGCTAGTTTTTTGTCAACACGTTCTACTTCAGAAGTCAGTGTAGCCACTTCTTTTTCCAAACGAGCGATTTCTTGACCAATATCTAGCAATCCTGCAAGTGGTAAATACAATTCTGCTCCTGTAATGATCGCTGTCATCGCTTTGTCTGGTGTAGCGAGATCAAGACCCGACTGGTACTCAGAAGTATTGCTGAAACGACGAATATATCCTTCGTTAGACTGGATAATATCGAGTGTTTTTTGATCTTTGGCTTTAACCATCAATTCTATTTTTTTACTCATCGGTACATTTACTTCTGCACGGATATTACGAACAGCACGGATCAGATCCATCAACAGGTTCATTTCTTCTTGTGCGGTTGCATTTTCCAAAGCAGGATCAAATTCAGGCCAAGCCGCAAGTGTAATCGTGTTGCCTTCATGCGGCAAATGTTGCCAGATATCTTCTGAAATAAATGGCATAAATGGATGAATCATACGCAATGTACGATCCAATACATAAGCCAATACCGATTGCGTTGTTTTCTTCGCTACTGCATCTTCACCATACAAGGACAACTTAGCAATCTCGATATACCAGTCACATAGATCATCCCATATAAAGTTGTATAATAAGCGACCGGTTTCACCAAATTCATAAGAATCGATTAGACGTGTAATATCACGTGCAGTCTCGTTCATACGATGTAAAATCCAGCGATCTGCTGTACTCAGTTCGCCACTCAAGTCAATATCTTCATAACGGAAACCTTCCATGTTCATCAATACAAAACGGGAAGCATTCCAGATTTTATTTGCAAAGTTACGTGCTTGTTCTACACGTTCGAGACGGAAACGTAAATCTTGTCCCGGTGTACTGCTTGTTGAAAGCATATACCGCATCGCGTCTGTACCGTACTGTTCAATCACTTCAAGTGGATCAATACCATTACCCAATGACTTGGACATTTTCTGTCCATCAGCTGCACGTACTAGACCATGCATCAATACATCTTTGAATGGAATTTGATCTGTAAATTCAAGTGCTGTAAAGATCATACGTGATACCCAGAAGTAAATGATATCGTATCCAGTTACCAATAAATCTGTCGGATAATAACGTTTCAAATCTTCGGTTTCATCCGGCCATCCCAATGTAGAGAAAGGCCATAAAGCAGAGCTGAACCAAGTATCCAATACATCTTCGTCTTGACGTAATGTTTTACCTGCATGTTCAGGCAAATGACTTGGATCTTCTGTAGCTACGATAATCTCGCCTGTTTCATCACAATGCCATGCTGGAATACGATGTCCCCACCATAATTGACGGGAGATACACCAGTCACGCACATTTTCGATCCAGTTCAAATATGTTTTTTCAAAACGATCCGGTACAAAGTTAACCCCTTCACCTTGTTTTTGCGCTTGAATCGCAACATCAGCAAGTGGTTTCATTTTAACGAACCATTGAGTAGACAAATACGGTTCTACAACAGCACCTGTACGCTCACTATGTCCTACTTGGTGTACATGATCTTCAATCTTAATCAATACGCCTGCTGCTTCCAAATCTTTAACGATTTGTTTGCGGCAATCGCTACGATCTAAGCCTTCATATTGAGCTGCATTTTCATTCATGGTGCCTGTCTCATCCATCACTACGATCTGAGGCAAATCATGACGATGTCCCATTTCGAAGTCATTCGGATCATGGGCAGGTGTAATTTTTACAGCACCACTACCAAATTCACGGTCAACATAATCATCAGCAATAATCGGAATTTCACGTCCGGTAATTGGCAAGACTATCATTTTGCCAATCATATCTTTGTAACGTTCGTCTTTGGGATGAACTGCTACAGCTGTATCACCAAGCATTGTCTCTGGACGAGTCGTTGCTACAACAATATGTCCACTACCATCTTGAAGTGGATATTGTAAATGATAAAGGTGTCCGTTCACTTCTTTGTATTCTACTTCGATATCGGATAGAGCTGTACGTGCTTCAGGGTCCCAGTTAATAATGTATTTTCCACGATAAATGAGACCTTTGTTGTACAACTTTACAAACACTTCACGAACGGCTTTGGACAAACCTTCATCCAATGTAAAACGTTCACGTGAATAATCGAGAGAAAAGCCCATTTTCGCCCATTGCTCATGAATGTTAGCTGCGTATTTATCTTTCCATTCCCATACTTTTTCTACAAATTTCTCACGGCCCAAGTCATGACGAGTAATACCCTCTGCACGTAGATTCTGCTCCACTTTGGTCTGTGTCGCTATCCCTGCATGGTCTGCTCCAGGAAGCCAGAGTGCATCGAAGCCCTGCATACGTTTGGTACGTGTCATAATATCTTGTAATGTAAAATCCAGAGCATGCCCAATATGAAGCATACCTGTTACGTTAGGAGGTGGAATAACAATGGTGTACGGCTTAGCATCAGGACGTTGCCCTGCTTTGAAAAAGTCATTTTCCATCCAATAATCATACCATTTACGTTCTGCCGATTTAGGATCATACGTGGTCGGCATTGAAGTTGTTGCTTGATTCTCATTCGTATCTGCCATAGTAAATACCCCCATATTTGTAGTCATTTTGCTAAAATTCTCAATAAAAAAAGCCCTTCGTCTCAAAGGACGAAAGGACTTAGCTCTCGCGGTACCACCTTTGTTTCGCCCATGTATAAAAAAGCCCATAAACGACACTCCGAGGCAGATAACGGCTGCTACCGGTCTATTCTATATATAGTGTTAGAATAATCCTCCACTTTATATTCAAATAAACAACTCCCAGGCGACTTCGATATACCGTATCCTATAGAACCTTTCAGCGCAGCAGTTCTACTCTCTTGAGGACGATATTGTCTACTATTCCCGTTCAAGGTTATTGAGATCATGAATAAATCAATATTTACTCCAAATCATACCTGTTGCTACTATCAAAGTCAATAAAAAACCTGTCATAGAGCTGACTTAAGGACGAGGTATACCTAATTGATCGACTAATTCGATCATATCTTCAGGTAATTGATCATTTACGGTCATCGTTTGCTCTGTAAATGGGTGTTCAAAGGTCAACTGTTCTCCATGAAGCGCCTGTCGGTAAAATTCCTGACTGCCTCCATAAAGGACATCACCTATCAACGTATGTCCAGCATCACTCATATGCACACGAATCTGATGGGTTCGTCCTGTTTCTAAGGTTAAACGAACAAGACTAGCTCGAGCTGAACCATATATTTTCTCAACATGAGTGATCGCTTCTTGCCCTGTAGGAGAAACACGGCGGCGCTGTTTGTGATGGCGATCTTTACCAATTGGTTGATCAATCACCGTTAATCCATCACTTACTTTGCCTTGCACAATCGCGATATATTTACGATCAATCGTTTTAGAACGCATCTGCTCATCTAACTTCGATAAAGCAAATTCATTTTTAGCATATAATACAGGCCCTGTTGTATCTTCATCTAAACGATGGACATGACGAACAGCACACTTCTGATCCGTTTGTTGATAATGATCAGCGACGGCATGTGCTAAAGTAATCGTTGGGTCAGAAGCTTCTGACGGATGAACATTCATGCCAGCTGGCTTATGCATCACCAGAACATAATCATCTTCATACAGTACTTTGACACGATCATGCGGTCGAGGATCAAATCCATAATCCATCGGTGGAAATAGGCGAAGCCGGATATGGGCTCCGTCTATTTTCACTTCACCTTTGGAATGAAGTCTGCCGATTAATTTAACTGGAACCGATACTTCTTCTAACCACTGCATAACTGCTTTATGTCTGGCATTGCCTTCTGCTTGTAGAAGATCATTATGCGGTGTGATTTCTAACCATTCTCCATCTCTTACCGAACATTCAGCAAGAATAGAAGGTGACTTGTGATCAGATACAGCATTAGATGCATTGATCATGATTGCAAAGACTTCATCACTTCATAATGAGCTGCTATCGTCTGTTCAATATCTTCGTCACTATGAACACCCGATACAAACATACCTTCAAATGGAGATGGAGCTACACTGATTCCACGATCTAACATGGCTCCAAAGTAACGCTTGAACATATCCATATCACTTGCTTTGGCAGACTCATAATCAGTAACCGGTCCTGCTGTAAAGAATGGACAAACCATCGAACCTACACGATTAACAGTCAACGGAATACCAAACTCAGCCGCATTCTTTTCAAAACCTGATTGCAAACGAGCAGAGATATTTTCTAAACGCTCATAGACTGCTGGTGTTAACAGACTCAATGTTGTATACCCTGCTGCCATCGCTAATGGATTACCGCTTAATGTTCCTGCTTGATAAATAGGTCCTGTTGGGGCAACTTGCTCCATAATCTCACGTTTACCACCGTACGCACCTACAGGTAAGCCACCACCAATGACTTTACCTAGACATGTTAAGTCTGGGGTTACACCATAACGTCCTTGTGCACAATTCAGATCGACACGGAAACCAGTCATCACTTCATCGAAAATAAGCAGACTGCCATATTGAGTTGTAATATCACGTAATCCTTGTAAAAATCCAGGTTGTGGTGGAACAACACCCATATTACCAGCAACAGGTTCTACAATAATACAAGCAATCTCTTCACCAAAGCGTTCAAAAGCCAAACGCAACGATTCAAGATCATTATAAGGAACGGTAATTGTATTGGTAGCTACTGATTCAGGGACACCCGGACTATCTGGCAAACCTAACGTTGCTACACCAGAACCTGCTTTGATCAATAGACTATCAGAATGACCATGATATGAACCTTCAAATTTCAAAATCTTGTTACGCTTGGTATAGCCACGAGCGAGACGAATCACACTCATCGTCGCTTCTGTTCCCGAGTTAACCATACGAACAATATCCATAGAAGGAACACGTTCTACGACAAGTTTCGCCATTTTCGTTTCTAATTCAGTTGGTGCACCAAAGCTTGTTCCTTTGATCGCTGTTTCTTGTAGAGCACGTACCACATCAGGATGCGCATGCCCCATAATGAGGGGTCCCCAAGAACCGATATAATCAATAAATACATTACCATCAATATCGTATAGACGTGAACCTTCACCACGTTCTGCATAAATTGGAGTCAATCCTACTGTTTTGAATGCACGAACAGGACTATTTACGCCTCCCGGAATATATTGTTTTGCTTCTTCAAAAGCTTCTCGTGAACGTTCATCACGACGAACAGAATGAGTAGATTCCATGAGCAAATACCTCCATCAATTTATTTATTTTAGCTGAATTATTGTTCTTCACGTAACCAGCGTACAACGTCTTTGGAGAAATAAGTGATAATCATATCTGCACCTGCACGTTTGAAGCCAAGCATCATTTCAGTTACGATCCCGCGTTCATTAATCCATCCGTTTTGTGCAGCGGCTTTGACCATTGCATATTCACCACTTACGTTATAAGCAACCAAAGGAAGATCAAAGTTCTCACGCACTGCACGCAATACGTCCATATAAGCAAGCGATGGTTTGACCATCAACATATCTGCGCCTTCAGCAACATCACTTTCTGCTTCACGCAATGCTTCACGCACATTAGCAGGGTCCATTTGATATGATTTGCGATCACCAAATTGTGGCGCCGATTGAGCAGCTTCACGGAATGGACCGTAGAATGCTGACGCATATTTAACTGCATACGACATAATCGGAATATCTTTATATCCTGCTGCATCTAAGCCTTCACGAATCGCATACACAAATCCATCCATCATATTGGAAGGAGCAATAATATCTGCGCCTGCTTCCGCTTGTGATACTGCTGTTTTTACTAACAATGCTAATGATTCATCGTTATCCACTTCTGCTTCAATATGACCATCACATTCATGTGCATGTACAACACCGCAATGTCCATGATCTGTAAATTCACATAAACACGTGTCTGCAATCACTAATAGGTTCGGGTAATTTGCTTTGATCCAACGAGTCGCTTGTTGTACCAGACCATCTTGAGCATAAGCACCTGTACCTACACTATCTTTTACTTCAGGAACTGCAAATATTAATACTGCTGGAATACCCAAATCTACTATTTCTTGAATTTCAGCTTGCATCGTATCTAATGAAAAATTATATACGCCAGGCATGGACGAAATTTCTTCTTTTACATTCGTACCATACGTAACAAAAACAGGTTGAATAAAATCACTTTTATGCAATATGGTTTCTCTTACCATGCTACGAATAGCAGGCGTTTTGCGAAGACGACGGTGACGTGAAAAAGGTTGGCTCATAATAACGATATTCCTCCTTGAATGTATATATCTTATTTGTACTTATCATTCTTGCTAGACTAGATAAATAAAACCGACCAGCACTTGCAAGGTCGGCATATCTGATGTCGATCATCAATTTACATATTACACATCTATTAATACATCAGCATTCCAACGACAAAGAACATCTAACAATCCTTCAATCGTTGCTTCTTCAGCTAATAATCCTACTTTGAGACCTGCTTGTTCAGCAGTCAAAGCGGTCTGTGGACCAATACAAGCAATCATCGAGTGCTCTAGTGCTTGTACAGGATCTTCAATGCCCATACTTTTCAAAGCAGCCAGTAAATTAGTGACTGTTGAAGAACTGGTAAATGTCACTGCATGAATGGCTTCTTCTTCCAGCAACTTACGCAATTCGATATCGTCTTCTCCAACCATAACGGTCTCATACGTATCAATCTCTGTTACTTCCATATTCATTGTACGCAGTGTATCGGGTAACCATGAGCGTGCTAGGTCGCCACGTGGTAATAGAATATGCTGTCCAGCTTGTAATTGACCTTCTAAGCTGTCCAGCAAGCCTTCTGCTTGGAACTTCTCTGGTAAAGGCATAGCTGTAATCCCATGCAATCGTAAAGCCTCTAATGTAGCAGGACCGACAGCTACAATCTTCGCACGATATAATGCACGAATATCTTGAGCATGTTGTCTCAAATGTTCAAAGAAGTACTCTACTCCATTAACACTTGTGAAGAATACCCAATCATATTTTTGCAAATTCGATAAGGCTGTACCGATATTTCGAATACTTTCTTCAGCAATAGGTAACCTTGTCTCGATCACTGGATACTCGTAAGGTTCTCCACCCAGTTCATCGATTCGGTTCACCAGTTCACTCGCTTGACTACGTGCACGAGTCACTAGAATTCGCTTCCCAAACAGAGGCAACTCTTCGACCCATTTTAAATGTTCACGCTGATTCACCACTTCACCTACCACAATTACAGCAGGGGGCTTGAATCGTGCAGCTTCAACTTTAGCTGCTATATCTTCAAGTGTACCTACCAATGTCTCCTGCTCCGCTCGTGTTCCCCAGCGGATCAAAGCGACAGGTGTAGAATTCGGTCGTCCGTGCTTCATCAATTGCTCGCTAATATAGCCGATCTTGGCAACGCCCATCATAAAGACAAGTGTACCTGTAGCGTTAGTCACCTTATCCCAGTGAATACTTTGATCTAATTTATCTGGACTCTCATGCCCTGTAATAATTGATAAAGAAGAAGCAAAGTCACGATGAGTTACAGGAATACCAGCATAAGCAGGCACAGCAATCGAAGAACTGATACCCGGTACAATTTCGTAGGGAATCTTATGTTGACGCAGTAATTCAGCTTCTTCTGCTACTCTACCAAAGATCGTCGGATCTCCACCTTTAAGGCGCACGACCACTTTGCCCTGTAGAGCTAAATCAACCAATAACTGATTAATCTCTTCTTGCTTCATTGTATGACGATCAGGCAATTTGCCGACATAGATTTTCTCGGCTCCTGGCTTGGCTTGCTTGAGCAACCGTGGACTTGCTAGACGATCATATACAATGGCATCTGCAAGACCTATGCATTCCCAGCCCCGAAGCGTTATTAACTTCAATGCTCCAGGACCTGCCCCTACCAAATACACTTTACCGGTCATACACTCATCCCCTTACTTCTGCCAGTATCCGATCTGCTCCCTGACTTTTCAGTTGTGCTGCTACAGCAATACCCAGTGCTACAGGGTCAGTACCCTGCATCGTTTCTTTCAACATAATACTACCATCCGGTGTAGCAACCATTCCTGTTAATTGTATAATATTTTGCTCTTCAGTCCCATCCGAACTTTGTAGACGTACAGCATAAGCACCAATAGGAACCTGACAGCCCCCATTTAATTCAGACAAAAAAGTACGTTCAGCTGTTACAGTTACCGCAGTGAGATCATCATTATACAAAGACAGCAATTGCAACATTTCAATATCATCTGCACGACATTCGATTCCGAGTGCCCCTTGTCCTACAGCTGGAAGACAGATTTCTGTCGGTAAAAAGGAAGTGATTCGATCAGACCAGCCCATACGTTCCAAGCCTGCCGCAGCTAACATAATAGCGTCAAAACCTTCAGTTTCAAGCTTACGCAAACGTGAATCAATATTTCCCCGAATCGATTCGATTTGTAGATCAGGACGATATAATTTGAGCTGACTTGCACGTCTCAAGCTACTTGTACCCAGTCTAGCTCCTTGAGGAAGTTCTTCTAAGGAACAACCTGTACGTGTAATTAAGCAATCTCTAGGATCGACTCTTGGAGGAATTGCTCCATTGATAAGCCCTTCTTGTAATTCAGAAGGCATATCTTTCATACTATGCACAGCCATATCGATCTCACCATCAAGTAACGCTTGCTCGATCTCTTTGACAAATAGACCTTTTCCGCCGACTTTAGATAAAGTCACATCCAGAATACGGTCTCCTTTGGTAATAATCTTTTTAATTTCAAAATGAACATCTAATCCCTGCTCTTCACTAATCGCTGTTAACGCATCAATCACATGACCAGTCTGCGTCAAAGCTAGAGCACTTTGTCTACTCCCTACTACAATCGTACGCATATATTCATCTCCTGAGCTCATTGTATTCAATAGTCTGTTACTCTATTGATTGGTTGATCCAGTGTTCTATTTGTTGTTCATTCCAGGGTTCAAAGATCCCCTGACGAATCTCTTCCAAAATAGAAAGTGACATCACTTGATGTAGCAATGATTTACGTAAAGATTCATCGCTTACTTTTTGAACAATGGTTTCTCGTAAATGATACAGAAAATCAATATAAATCTCATATTCATTACCAAAATGTTGATTGATCTCTTTTGCAATATATCGACCTGCTAAAGGTCCTGCACCTGAGGTGGTTACAGCTATCGTCAATCGTCCACGACGAATCACATTCGGATTGATAAATGTACTTTGTTCACGCTGATGAGCTACGTTTACAGGAATACAATAAGTTTTGGCTTCGGTAGCAACCTGATTGTTGATCTCTGGCACCGAAGTCACTGCATGTACTAGAAAATAAGGTCTGTAACCAAATTCACTAAGTTTCTCATCTGAAGTACAGTGATAAGCTATATCTCCTGTCTGATACTCACGAGCATGCCAGATCAGCTGTTGCTGATTGACTAACTGTTGTAACTTAGGAGTCAGTGTAGGGCTGATAATCGTAAGTATCGCTCCTGCTTGAAGTAGAGATATACTTTTACGTTCAGCCACTTGACCACCGCCTACAATCAGACAAGCTTGATCTCTACAATCCAACATAATAGGTAGATAATGAATAGAATCACTCATACACCCACCCATTGATGAAAAGCAGACCAAGAATTAGAAACGAAATTTAAAATAAACAAGATATATCCTAAGATTGCCCAGATCGCCATCGTATTGGCTGAGTAATTGCGCATTTTCTTTGTTGCAAAGAAAGCTACATATACGCATAACGCTAACAAAGTGAACACCACTTTGGAATCGAGCAAAAGAATATATCGACCTTCTGCTACAATCGACATCAATGCCACAATCAAAGATACAATCAGTACCGGTGTACCGATTAACATCGCTGTATACGTATACTTTTCCATACTTTCCAAGCTAGGTAGACGGCGAACCGTATTATCCCATTTTTTCTGTTTTAATTTACGATGTAAAAACAGATACATTGAACCAAAAACAGCAGCTACTGTATAAGCGGCAAAACTAATATTAGCGAATATCACATGTAAAATTAATAGTCCATGAACCGTATCCCAACCTGTAGGGAGTACACCTTCACCCGGTGAATGAAGACGATTTTGCACCATAGCACAAAAGCCGATTACATTTAACAGCAATACGGCATAATCAGTCTTCAATACCTTTTCGATAAAAAAGGAAATCAATATTAAAATAAAAGTCAGTACAAAGAAAAAATCATACGTTGAAAATAAAGGTAACGTTCTCTCCTCTATCGTTCGAATCGTAATACTGACAATTTGGATCACAAATACCAAAATAAGAAACCCTGTGCCTAACCGCTTCGCCCTCGGATTGCGACGAATGCAATCCGAGAAATAAAACAGAAGGCTCAGGGCGTATAAATAAATAATAATATCGTATAACAGGTTAAAAAGCGTCAAAGCGAATCACCTGCCTATAGGGTTGCGGGAGCGAAAGACCCAAAACTACCTTCTAATCCCAATTTATTAGCTTGCACAGGCGACTGTGCTTTAGAAACTTCGCTTTGATTGACTTGATCTGCTGCATCTTCAAGCTGATCTTCTAAAGCAAATATTCGAGTGAACAAATCAAGTGCTTCAGCCCCATCTTTCTCGGCAGCCATTTCTTTAATACGATGAATAGGTTCGTGATTCATCTGATTCACGATACTCTTAGTTAAACGACTGATCACTTTACGTTGTCTTTCATCTAACTCTGGTAATTTATTAAATAAACTTTCTAGTGTCTCTGCATGAATATCGGCTCCACGTTCTTGTAAAGCACGAATCGCTGGACGTACGCCCAATGTTTTGAGCCATTGATTAAAAGATTCTACTTCTTCACGGATCATACGCTCAATCTTAATCGATTCTGCGCGGCGCATTTCCATATTGCTTTCTACAATGCCTTCTAAATCATCAATATCATACAAAAACACATTGCTAATATCGCCAATTGCTGGATCAATATCGCGCGGAACCGCTATATCAATCATAAACAAAGGACGAGACTTACGCAATTTCATACTTTGAGCAAGCGTATCTGCACTCAGTACATAACCTTGTGCACCTGTAGAACTGATCAGAATATCCACTTGATGCAAGCGATCCATCGCTTGTTCGATTGTACACGGGGTACCGTTGAACTTATGCGCAAGCTCTTGCGCACGTCCAAGTGTACGGTTCGCTACAATCACTTCAGCTGCTCCATTTGCATAGAGATGCTTCACCGTGAGCTCACTCATTTTACCAGCGCCTAGAATCATAATCACTTTATTATGAAAAGCACCGAAAATGCGCTTGCCTAATTCTACTGCTGCGTAACTGATCGAAACTGCACTTTCACCGATCATTGTTTCTGAATGTGCACGTTTGCCCAGTGTGACAGCTTGCTTAAACAACATATTAAACCACGTACCTGTAGCTTTATTTTCTTGCGCCCATTGGAATGAACGCTTTACTTGACCCAAAATCTGAGTCTCACCGAGCACCATCGAATCCAATCCACAAGCTACACGAAAAAGATGACTAATTGCTTGTTCATCTTCATATATATATAAATGCTGTGTAAATTCCTGACGGGGAATACCGAACCACTGCTCCATAAAGGTACGAATAAAATGTCCACACATATGCAGACGATCCAGTACCACGTAAATCTCCGTACGGTTGCAAGTCGCTACAATAGTCCCTTCCAACACACTCTTAGTTTCTCTGAGCTGCCGGAGCGCCTGCGGTAAATCTTCGTCCGCAATAGCAAACCGTTCTCTCACTTCAACGGGTGCTGTGCGGTAATTCAATCCGACAACAACGATGTGCATTGCAAGTTCACCTGCCTAATCTAAAAGTCATTTCTCTATACGTTCATTAACAATACGTTAATTATATCACAGCTAAATTACGAATTTCGCTGTTTTTATGAAATGTTTATGAAATCATCATCGGAAAATAGACACAATTTCTTTATGATTGACAATAATCAAAATATTTCATATCATCCAATCCCATCTTTCAAAAGAAATAGCCATAGGTAAACCCCTATGGCTATTGTGTAAAACCTATTTCATTTTAATCTTTTGCTTGTACAAGCAAAGTTTATATTATTGATTGATAAGTTCAATGGATTTGATCTCAGGTGTTTCCACTTGAAGTTCTCCCAAACCACGAACTAATTTTTTGGCATACGTTTTCTCAGGTTTCAGAACGGATACCAGGTAGTCAATAGCTAACTGTGGATCTACGGTTTCTCCGCAGGTATAGCAGTCAATAGCCGCGAATCCTCTCTCAGGATATGTGTGAATCGAGAGGTGACTCTCCGACAACAAAACAAGTACTGTAGCACCTTGTGGTTCGAATTGTTTGGCTTGAACAGACATTACTGTTGCTCCGCATGCTTCAGCTGCATCAACCATATGAGCTTGCAAAACCTCAGCATTATTCAGCATATCAAAATCTACACCCCAAGTATCAACAGCAACGTGTCTTCCGAAAGTTGAGTATTCCATCTTCCGGTTCCCCCTTCCTAGGAATAAAATGTTTGAAAAATTTCATCCGCTAGGACCTACGTCATTCACTTCCCGAGGGTTTTAGCTCTCGCAACATTACTATGTCCTGAGTGAATCCTGGTTCCTAATATTATTTTCAACGAGATTAAAAATAACATCTATCTCCATGAAATGCAAGCCTTTTTGCAATATTCATTAAATATTTAAAGATTCATTATTACAGCAGATTGCTCATTCATTTTTATGTATAAATATAATACGGTTGAAATAAAAAAACCTGTTCTCCTTCAAAGGAAAACAGGCGTTAGATCTGATGTTAAGCTTCCATACGGAACAATCGACTTGACTGAACCTTTAATTCTTGATCAATCTGATCGTACGGTCCTTCTGAAGCTAATCGTTGATCTAATAATCGATCGACTATACTCCGTACTAATTCAATATCAGTCTCAACAGATACGGATTGCCATTCGCTCTTCATATCTATTGCTGTGTTTTTGTGTTGGTAAATCATTTTTTCATGTTCGCCTGTACATTCTACAATCTGGCGAACAGAACCCTGTTCGTAATGATATCTCATCGTAAATCCATGATAAATGCGATTTACAAAACCATTACCTTTAAAAGCAACAAATAATTTGCGTACTATATTTGTTAACTGCGGATTTACCAAGCGGAAAGACAACTCACAGACATAGCTTCCTTCTCTGAGGTCAAAAGGTAAATGCACTTCTTCTCCGTTTTTCACTCCGAGAACAATTTCCTGATTTCCGTTATCAAGTATTTTCACTCGATGATGGATCTGAGGGTCTTCGGCATAATGGACAAACTGGGACATTTGAGCTTTCGACAACTGTAAACTGGCTTTAATATATTCTGTGGCTAACCGCTGAGCCATAAAAATCTCCTCAATTCTTTTAACATTCCAATATATTCATTATACATCATCTGCGAAACGCTATGCTTGTGATCAAGATGAATGATTTTCACCATATTCCAGAAAAAAACGGAACAATCCCCGTAAAGTTCTAAAGAACGGCCTGAATACTCACTTTTCTATACAAACTTCTTCGTTTTGCTGACCTGTTCGTGACTTTATTGATTGCTATGAGGGGGTTCGGACTCTTCTGTTTTTGGTTGGTGCTCTTCGTTATCATTCTCTACTTGTGCATACTCTTCTTCCTCTTCTGACTCTGGAAGTGCAAAAGCGTAACGTTCGATGACGGACCATAATTCATCTTTACCCAATCCTGTTTCAGATGAAAACAGCACAAAATCATCTTCAGGTACAAAGCTCAAACCGTGCTTAACGATTTTGACATGCTTGTCCCATTTACTACGTGGAATCTTATCGGCTTTGGTCGCTACAATACACACATCACGTTCGTAGTATTTAAGCCATTCATACATAATCACATCATCTTTGGAAGGCGGATGACGAAGGTCGATTACCAGTACTACCATACGTAATGTTTCACGCTCAAGTAGATACTTTTCAATCATTTTACCCCAAGCTTCACGCTGGCTTTTGGAGACTTTGGCATAACCATATCCAGGAAAATCGACGAAATACATCGATTCGTTGATCATATAGTAGTTAAGATGTTGAGTTTTACCTGGTGTTGCACTGGTACGTGCCAGGTTTTTACGGCTAATCAAGCGGTTAGTCATTGAAGATTTACCTACATTAGATCGTCCTGCTAGAGCAATCTCTGGCAACCCATCTTCCGGGTATTGGTTCGGACGCACCGCGCTAATAATAAATTCCGCGCTATTTACTTTCATAATTACAAGTTCCCCTTTAGTTAGAAGTTGAAGGTAAACATTGCCTCAAGTAGCTTGACCACTCCACAAACGGATTATTCTGTCGATCGCTGTTAAGGTCGAATATCTTGGAATACTGCTGGTTGCAGTAGATATTCGATCTTAAAGGCGAACGCTTCGCTTCTATCGAATAATACCGTTTGCTTCGTTCCGTGCTACAAAAGATACTCTGTCCCTTACAACGGATTAGTAATAGTATAGCACATCAAATAAACGGAATCGCTCTATTTTACTGCTTATAGAACGATTCCGTTGGTTGGTTGTTATGAAGTTGAGCTATTTTAGATTAAAGGTTGGATCGTTTCAGGTGTTTCTTTTGGAGCGATAAGTGCTTCTTCTAGTACCTGATCCATATGAGATACTGGAACAAAGGTAAGATCATTTCTTACGCTTTCTGGGATGTCACGTAAGTCGCGTTCGTTATCCATAGGAAGTAAGATTTTTTTGTATCCTGCACGGTGAGCAGCTAGCGTTTTTTCTTTTAACCCACCAATCGGCAATACACGTCCACGTAGTGTGATCTCACCTGTCATAGCGACTTCTTTGGATACAGGGCGACCGGTCAATGCGGAAATAAGAGCTGTTGCGATCGTGATCCCTGCGGAAGGGCCGTCTTTGGGAATAGCGCCTTCTGGAATATGAATATGAATATCATTTTTTTCATGGAAATCGTCTGCGATATGCAGGGCTTTGGCTTTGGAGCGTGTGTAACTGAATGCAGCTTGTGCTGATTCTTTCATGACATCGCCTAGTTTACCTGTTAGCATTAATTTACCACTACCCGGTACAACTGTCACTTCGATCGTTAGCGTTTCTCCGCCAACTTCTGTCCATGCTAGTCCGGTTACACTACCGATTTGATCTTCTTTTTCAATCAAACCATAACGGAATTTAGGTACGCCTAAATAATCTTTGATTTGATCAGGTTCAATCGATACTTTTTCTAAATTATCTGAGACAATCGCTTTCGCTGCTTTACGACACAATGCAGCGACTTGCTGTTCTAAGTTACGTACACCGGATTCACGTGTATACTCACGAATCATGCGTAACAAAGCATCTTCGCCAATTTCTAATTGCTCAGGCGTTAGACCATGTTCTTCGGTCTGTTTAGGCAATAAATACTGCTTAGCAATCTGCATTTTCTCAAGTTCGGTATATCCCGGAATAGAAAGCATCTCCATCCGATCCAATAATGGACGAGGAATACTTTGTACACTATTGGCTGTCGTTACAAACATAACGTTCGACAGGTCAAACGGCACTTCGATGAAATGGTCACTAAACGTATTGTTTTGCTCGGGATCAAGCACTTCCAACAATGCCGCAGAAGGATCGCCACGGAAATCAGAAGCCATTTTATCAATTTCATCCATTAGGAATACTGGATTGGTTGAACCGGCTGTTTTCATTCCTTGAATAATACGTCCAGGCATAGCACCTACATACGTACGACGATGCCCGCGAATCTCAGCTTCATCACGTACACCACCTAATGAAATACGTACAAATTCACGTCCTAATGACTTGGCAATCGAACGAGCGAGTGACGTTTTACCCACACCCGGAGGTCCAACTAGGCAAAGAATAGGACCTTTTAGCTTTTTCACTAATTTCTGTACCGCTAGATACTCAAGTACACGTTCTTTGGGCTTGTCGAGTCCATAATGATCTTCATTCAAAATCGCTTCTGCATGATGTAGATCCAGATCATCGTCTGTCGATTTCGACCACGGCAAGCTGATTAACCAGTCTACATAGTTGCGAATAACACTACCTTCCGCAGAACTAGCAGGCATTTTCTCTAAGCGATCGATTTCTTTTTCAATCTTCTCTTGCACTTTCTCAGGTACCGTAAGTTCAGATAGTTGCTGGCGCAATTCTTCCACTTCACCCGCTCTACCTTCTTTTTCACCTAGCTCTTTTTGGATCGCTTTCATTTGTTCACGCAAATAATATTCACGTTGTGTTTTTTCCATTTGTTTTTTAACACGTTGGTTGATTTTGCGCTCTAATTCTAGTACTTCACGTTCATTATTTAAAATATCTAACAAACGTTCCAAACGAGCACGAATATCTACAGTCTCCAAAATATCTTGTTTGTCTTTGATTTTGATCAATAGATGACTGGTAATTACATCTGCTAATCGACCCGGTTCTTCAATATCAGATACCGCTGCTAATGTCTCTGGTGTTACCTTTTTGGACAAATTAATATAATGTTCAAATTGAGTCAATACCGTCCGCATCAATGCGCTAACTTCCGGATCATTGGTTTCTTCTTCCGGTAGCTCTCTCGCTTGAACTTCATAATATTCTTCATTATCAATATATTGAATAATTTCTGCACGTTCCAGACCTTCAACAAGTACACGAATCGTTCCATTAGGCAGCTTCAACATTTGTCTGACTTTAGCTACCGTACCGATTCTAAAAATCTCGTCCTCGCTCGGCTCTTCGATGCTGACTTCCGATTGCGAACAAAGAAGAATTAAATTATCGTCAACCATCGCTTTTTCTAATGCCTTTACAGATTTATCTCGTCCTACATCCAGATGCAATACCATACTTGGATAGACAAGTAGTCCTCTCAAAGGCAGTAAAGGAAAACGACGCCCCTTATTTTTATTTGGTCCCATCGCTTTCAACCTCCTATGCTTGTGCGTATCATACTGCCTATATCATTCCTAGTTTACCAAATATCACATTGAAAAACCAATGATCCTCCAACCGATCAAATTTAGCTTAAATTCATGTAAAAAAAGATACTGATTGAGGCAACTTCCTCTACCAGTATCTTTAAGTTTACGTTATATCATTAATCAAAATATTTACTTAGCTGCAGGTGCATGACGTTCTTCGCGACCTGGAATTTTACCTGTTGCTTCAAAAGCGACAACAATCGCATCGATTTCTTTTTTCAATTCGACAACCATGTCTGCTTCTGGCACTTTACGAATCATTTTACCGTAGCGGAAAAGTAGTCCTTCTCCACGAGCACCAGCGATACCGATATCAGCTTCTTTCGCTTCACCCGGTCCATTTACTGCGCAACCCAATACAGATACTTTAATCGGCACTTTCAATTTGGAAATATACTCTTCAACCTCATTCGCAATAGAGAATAGGTCGATATCCAAACGTCCACAAGTTGGGCAAGATACCAATGTTGCTGCATTCGTAATCAATCCGAATGTTTTGAGAAGTTCACGAGCTACTTTCACTTCTTCTACAGGATCAGCACTCAAGGAAATACGTACAGTCGAGCCGATTCCTAAGGCTAATAGGGCACCGATACCTGCTGAACTCTTGATTGTTCCTGCATTCAACGTTCCTGCCTCTGTAATTCCTAAATGAAGTGGATAAGGAATCACTTTAGCCGCTTGGCTATAAGCTTCGATCGCCATTGGCACATCAGATGCTTTAAGCGAAACGATAATATCGTGGAAATCCAGTTCTTCCAAAATACCGATATGGAATAATGCACTTTCTACCATTGCTTCTGGTGTTGGGTAACCGTATTTCTCAAGCAAATGATTTTCAAGTGATCCTGCATTTACACCGATACGAATCGGAATATTTTTTTCTTTACAAGCACGTACAACAGCTTCGACTTTATCACGTCTACCGATATTACCCGGGTTGATACGTACTTTGTCGATTCCATTTTCGATCGCAAGTAAAGCTAACTTATGGTTAAAATGTATATCCGCTACTAGAGGGATATGAATACGTTTTTTGATTTCTTTAATTGCTTCTGCTGCTTCTTCGTTATTAACAGTTACACGAACAAGCTGACAACCTGCTTCTTCTAAACGAAGGATTTCAGCTACAGTTGCTTCTACATCTGCTGTTTTGGTTGTACACATACTTTGAATCAAGACTTCATTACTGCCACCAATTGTCAAATCTCCGACTTTCACCGGTCTTGTGTTTTCTCTCAAAAACATTTATTTTGCTCCCTTACATGTGGGCTTAATCGCAAACCAGCCTTTATTCCACAAAGGAAAAAGGCCGGCGCGTTATCTATGAACATCATAGAAGAAACGCATACTCAACCTTTACGTCAAGTTATTATGCACTTTCTTCTTGCTTTTTATCTTTGCCTGTCTGCAATTCTGGAACCACTTTGTCCTCAACGACTTGTTGAGTAATAACACATTTGGTTACATCGTCACGAGACGGTACTTCATACATCACATCAAGCATAATGCTTTCGATGATCGCACGAAGTCCACGAGCACCTGTGTTGCGTTTGATCGCTTCACGGGAAATCGCTTCAAGTGCACCTTGTTCGAATACTAATTCTACATTGTCCATTTCCAACATTTTGGAATATTGTTTTACCAATGCATTTTTAGGTTCGGACAAAATACGTACCAAGGTCTCTTCATCTAGTGGTTCTAGAGCAGAGATAACTGGCAAACGTCCTACAAATTCAGGAATCAATCCGAATTTAAGCAAATCTTCTGGCAATACCATACTCAAGTATTCGCCTGCTTTCAATTCTTTTTGACCTTCATTGTTAGAGTTAAAACCGATTACTTTTTTACCGATCCGGCGTTTGATATATTGTTCCAGACCGTCAAAAGCACCACCTACGATAAACAAGATGTTAGTGGTATCGATTTGAATAAATTCTTGATGAGGATGCTTACGTCCGCCTTGTGGTGGAACAGAAGCAACAGTACCTTCTAGGATTTTCAACAATGCTTGCTGAACACCTTCACCGGATACGTCACGAGTGATTGAAGGATTTTCAGATTTACGAGCTACTTTATCGATTTCATCGATATAGATAATGCCGCGTTCTGCTTTTTCTACATCATAATCAGCAGCTTGGATTAATTTAAGCAAGATGTTTTCAACATCTTCCCCTACATAACCTGCTTCTGTTAGTGAAGTAGCATCAGCAATAGCGAAAGGCACATTCAAGATACGAGCCATTGTTTGCGCAAGCAACGTTTTACCAGAACCTGTTGGTCCTACAAGCATAATGTTACTTTTTTGCAATTCAACGTCTTCGATTTTACTTTGTGAATTTACACGTTTGTAGTGATTATATACAGCTACAGACAATGATTTTTTGGCTTGATCTTGTCCGATAACGTATTGATCCAAAATCGCACGGATTTCTTGTGGTTTTGGGATATCTTTAAGATCTAACTCTTCTTCATGTCCCAATTCCTCTTCAACGATCTCTGTGCAAAGTTCGATACATTCATCACATATATAGACACCAGGACCTGCTACAAGCTTACGGACCTGATCTTGAGATTTTCCGCAAAAAGAACATTTAAGTTGTCCTTTTTCATCATTAAATTTAAACATGCAAACACCCCTCTTTAGCTTGTGATCGGACGAGTGAGAATTTGATCTATAATTCCGTAAGCTTTCGCTTCCTCAGCTTCTAAGAAATAATCGCGATCAGTATCTTTTTCAATCTTGTCTAAAGATTGACCCGTACGTTCTACATAAATTTGGTTCAATTTTTGACGTGTTTTGATAATCCATTCAGCATGGATCTTCATATCTGAAGCTTGTCCGCTAATACCACCAAGCGGTTGATGAATCATAACTTCGCTGTTCGGAAGTGCATAACGCTTGCCTGGAGCACCTGCTGTTAACAACAGTGAACCCATGCTTGCAGCCATACCGATACAGATCGTCGATACATCCGGCTTAATGAATTGCATTGTATCGTATATACCCATCCCTGCTGTGACAGAACCACCAGGAGAGTTGATGTATAGGTGAATGTCTTTCTCTGGATCTTCCGCAGCTAAAAACAATAGTTGTGCAATAATGAGATTGGCTACATCATCATCAATCGCCGTGCTCAGAAACACGATACGGTCTTTGAGCAATCTTGAATAAATATCGTAAGATCGTTCACCTCTACTGGTTTGTTCGACAACCATAGGTACTAGACTCATAAGACCAACCTCTTTTCTTTGTCATGACTTGTGCCATGAAAATTAGGACGTATAAAAAAGCATAGAAATAATGACACAGAACTATTTTAACATGTACTGTGTCTCATGTCATTTTTTCAGTGCTAATCATTTTATATATAAATAGGTAAAAATAAGGCACGCAAATGTATACGTGCCTTATCTAAAAAGGTTGCAAATATTTGCAACGTCCATATAAAGTTAAAAATTACTCAGCTTGCTCAGCAGCTACAGGCTCAACTTCTTTGCTGTTATCTACCAAGACTTCGATTGTTTTACGCAATTTGATTTCGTCAGAAAGACTTGCAAGAGAACCATTAGCAGCAAGAATGTTACGAACTTCTTCAGCATCACGTTGGAATTGTCCAGCCATTTTTTCCAATTCCGCAGTTACTTCTTCTTCAGAAACTTCGATGTTTTCTTCTTTAGCGATTTGTTCCAACACTAGGTTGTTACGAACGCGTTTGGAAGCTTCTTCTTTCATTTGCTCTTTAAGATCATCTGTTGTTTGACCAGAGAATCCTGTGTACATTTCAAGGTTCATACCTTGTTGACGAAGACGGTTGTCAAAGTCACGAACCATGTTTTCTGTTTCAGAGCTGATCATTGCTTCAGGAATTTCTACTTCAGCGTTTTCAGCTGCTTTTTCAACTGCTGCTGTTTCTTTTGCTGCTTTTACTTCGTTTTCTTTACGAGTAGCGATTTGAGATTTCAAATCTGCTTTGAACTCATCAAGAGTATCGAATTCACTTACATCTTTAGCAAACTCATCATCCAATTCAGGAAGATTTTTGCGTTTGATTTCGTGAAGTTTTACTTTGAATACTGCATCTTTACCAGCAAGTTCTACCGCATGGTAGCTGTCTGGGAAAGTTACACTTACGTCTTTGAAGTCACCAGTAGACATACCTACTACTTGCTCTTCAAATCCAGGGATAAAGGAGTTAGAACCCAATTCAAGAGAATAACGCTCTGCTTGTCCACCTTCGAATTGAACGCCATCTACAGAACCGTCGAAGTCAATAACAACTACGTCTCCGTTTTCAGCAGCGCCTTCTTCAAGTACAGACAATTCAGCATGACGTTGTTGCAAACGTGTTAATTCTTCGTTCACGTCTTCTTCGCTAACTTCAGCTTTAGCAACAGGTACTTCTAGTCCTTTGTATTCGCCCAATTTAACTTCAGGTTTTACAGTAACTTTAGCTTTGAATTTGAAAGTTTCGCCTTTTGCGAATTGCTCGATTTCGATTTCAGGACGATCAACCGGGAAAATATCTGCTTCGTCAACAGCTTCAGAGTAAGCTTCTGGAAGCAAGATATCGATTGCATCGTTGTAAAGACTTTCTACCCCAAAGCGTGCTTCGAAAATAGACCGTGGCACTTTACCTTTGCGGAAACCAGGGATGCTGGTTTTTTTAACTACTGTATTGAATGCTTTATCAAGTGCCGCGCTTACACGCTCTGCACCTACTTCTACCTCAAGAACCCCAAGGTTCTTTTCTGTTTTTTCCCATTTTGCTGTCATTTCAAGTATTCCCCTCCAAAAAATATTTCACATTGTATAAATGTTAATTTCACGTACAGAATAACCATTATAGTATATACAACTATCGATGGTTTTTCAAGCGTGATTCCTTTGATGGTCTGGACTCTCTGTTCTTGGATCAAGAACGTGGCAATTGTCCTGACACAAATTGATGCATAGCGCGATAAGCTTGCTCATAGCGGAAGCGAATATTATCGGTTACGCCGTAGAGGAGACGGATGCTTTCTTCCTCCTTGGTGCCTTCTAGCGTCTCAGAAACGGTCTGGTGAAGAGCAGCTGCCCAAATATCCAATTCGGCATCATCACCTCTGACAATGTACTGATAATTCGAAGTACCGTAAGCAGCCATCATAAATTGTGACCATAGTTCCTGAGCAAAATAAAACAGATTAGGCGCATCGCTTTCTGTTTTATCAGCCACTCGCTCCAAAATCTGAATAACCGGTAAAGGAAACTCGGCTGGCTCTAAAGGAACATTTTCAATCTCAACTTCTATCCATTCATGATCACGTTCAAAGCTTACATTACCCAAATGTCCACGCCTGCGCAACGTTTGCAAAATACGGAACTGAATTAACGGATGTTGCTTACCTGTTTTTAACCAATCAATCAATTCATCATCGATCTTCGGTTGATCGAGATAAGATAATTGTTCAAGTGCCAACAACGTACGTTCGGTTACCGGCTGTTCCATCGCTGTTTCTAATAATTTAGATTCATAAGAATGGTCTGCTGATTGCTTCCCTTTAATACGATCTCGCATGATTGTATCACTATTTGTATAATTTTCTTCATCTGCTTGTTGATCCAAAGCACTACTTTCGATAGCGGCTTCTGGAAAACTCATACGTAGCCAGCCCAAAAGCGATTCCCACTCTTCCATCTGTTGCTCGCTTTGTCCCTGACAATGCAGTAAAAAATCCAGCAAAGCCATGGCTTCACCGTATCGTTCGGTCTCTAACATATTGGTTAATTCAATCTGATAAAAGTCTAGCGTTTTGGGAAACAAAATAACATTCCCTGATGATTCTGTATGTGAATTCGTTGAGTCCGTTATAATAGCACCTCCTACATTTCAATGCTAACTGTATAATGAATAGGATAAAAATATTCATGAATATTAAGATTTTATGATTATAACATAGCTTGTCTCTGCTTCAAAAAGTATGTAACAGTTCTTGAATGACTACATCACCATATTTTACAATCTAAAAAAAGTGTTGTCTTACTTATTAATGCTGTGCTATACTATTTTTGTTGCGCTTCAAACGCACATTCTATTTGTCTCAGTAGCTCAGCTGGATAGAGCAACGCCCTTCTAAGGCGTCGGTCGGGGGTTCGAATCCCTCCTGGGACGTAAAGAAAAGAAGTATTCTATATTTTATAGAATACTTCTTTTTTTTGTTTATTGATGTGTCTTTGCCGATAAAAACAGTTCTTTTTTATTATATAATTCATGCTACTGGTTTAGGATAAAATACGTTTTTGTCCTTCTAGTGCTTGGATCGGTTTGATATTTTGTGTGAATTCTAATGTTCCCATGTATTTACCTTCTTGATCTCGAATCGCAAAATAACGAATATAGATAAATTGATCTTTTAACGGAATCCAGAAATCTTCTATATCTTTCACGCCTGCTTTGAAATCTCGAAGCAATTCTTCAACGACATGAACACTTTGTGGAGGATGACAATTTTGTACAGTTCGACCGATCACAGCTTTGGTGCGAGCAAAGATTCGTTCTTTGCCATGGGAGAAATAACGAACCACATCATTTTCATCAATAAATGTAAGATCAACAGGTAAATGATTCATCATCAGCTCTAACTGCTGTATAGAAAGTATGCCTGTTTCGAGATGAATATAACCTGAACGTTCTTCAGTAGACTGTACAGGTAATGGCTGGCGGTCAGGCTTCCATTCATGTTCAGGATCAATTAAGCAAAATCCGATCTGGTCACTCTCCCGAGCAATCGATACCCATTCATCTTCTGTTAATTTATCCAGCGCCATAGGTAGTAAAATATGTTCTTCTTTGAAAATCATCTCACTGACTTCACGACTGACTTGTTCGATACAAGCAATCACTTGTTCTGCATTGCCCTTGTAATCGATCAGGTATTGTTTGGCTTCTTTGATCGCTCCACGAATCGCATCATCGACACCCCACATCACTTTGGTTGGTCCGAAAATGCCGTACTTTTCTAAAAACGGAAAAATCAAATTTTCTTTACGACTGTAATGCTTGTCCACATCATATAATAAACTTAAATCTTCCAGTAATTTAAGACGGTTATGCTCGTCATCTGATTTACGAAATTGATCTAGATGCAGACTGATTGAGAAATGCAATAAACGATCCAATTCTGCATTTTCTTTTTTTAATGTATACACAGGGTGTCCTGGTTGTTCTTCTGGTTGATGAGAACGATGAATATCTTGTATAGAGCCTTTGAAAATCGCTGCATGGACACTACATAATCGTTGTACCTCTTCAACAGGAATCCCTTCGTCTTCCATCAAGGATTGTTCCAAAATCGAAATTTCCTCTACCGTAATATCACCTACGGCTTCTGTAAATCTGGCTTTGACTTCTTCCGTACTTTTGCCTTGATGAAGTTCTTTGATAATTTCTTTAAGTAGTTGTTGGCGGTTGTTGTCTAACGAACTACGGTGTTCCCGGTTGTTAATTAATTCACTCATGATATCCATTCCTTCCGTATCGACCCTGCTTGATAATTCTATTATTAACTGAGAATTATTCTCAAACAGATCGTAACATGCGCTTAATACCAACGTAGTGATTGCAATCACTATCGATACGATTGACTGAAATAAGAAAAAGCCTTTCTTTTATCATCAAGAAAGGCAGGTGCATATCATGAATAGCTTCTATTGATTAAAATGAACCAAGCCATCGATTTTGACAGGTAAGCCGGTACGGATCGATTGATTAGCCGCTATGCCTGTTAAAATAGAGCGTGCTCCATCGACATGATCGGCTGCGCGGTGAAATGGATCTTCAACAGGCTCGCCGAATAAATCGTTCAGAAGAACAGGATCACCGCCACCATGACCGCCTTCTTTTTCTTCCACTTCTACTTCGTAGGCTTCCGCGAACATAGGGAATACTTTGATCGTTTTGCGCTTGAGAGCACCTTCGTCTGCTTTTTCTCCGCCTGCATTTACATAAGATTTCTCGACAACTTCCATTTCGATACGTCCTTTGGTTCCGTTAAAAGCGATACGGTATCCTTCCCACGGCATATACGCATTTAGAGAGTACGTGAGCATCGCTTTATTTTTGTACCGAACCACAACGCTCATCGTGTCCTCTATATTAATTCCATCTCCAAACACACTCTGATCTCGAATATAGCCGTCTTCATGTTCAGCATCCAGATACATCGCTTTTAGATTCGGATTGGTATCTAGTGGTAACGCAAACGGATCATTTTTAGTGACTTCGCTGCCTGTAGAACGTGCATAAAAATGAGTTTCTCCTCGTTCTTCTGCATTTTCACGTCCATAAAATAATAAGTCTCCCATAGCAAATACCGTATCCGGTTGTGAACCGATCCAGAAGTTCACCAGATCGAAATGATGAGTTGATTTGTGTACTAATAATCCACCGCTATTGCGCTTGTCTCGATGCCAGCGACGGAAATAGTCTGCTCCATGTTCGGTATTCAGCAACCATTCAAAATGAACAGAAGTCACATCGCCAATCGTGCCATCTGCAATCAATTCTCGTGCTTTGGTATGATGAGGAGCATAACGATAATTAAATGTCACACGTACTTTCTGACCGGTACGCTCTACTGCATCGATAATTTCCTGACATTTATGTTCGTCTACTGTCATCGGTTTTTCTGTGATCACATCGCATCCTAATTCCAGTGCTTTGATAATATAACGATGATGGGTACGATCGACACTGGTGACAATCACAACATCTGGCTGTTTGTCATGAATCATTTGCTCGAATTGATCTGCGGTATATAAATCTACAGCATGGTAATTGTATTTATTTTGTAATAATTGATTAGCATGACGTGCGCGAGTGCTATTGATATCACATAGTCCTACTAATTCTGAAGTCTCTCGGTATGTATTTGCTATAGCTCCATAGAAAAATTCAGCCCGTCCACCTGTACCTACCAATACATATTTTTTTAAAGTCATGCTGTTTTCCCCTCTCATCACTGTATAATTGGTTATCCAAAGAGTAGCAAATAAAGCATGATATTTCTCCGCAAATCTTGTTTTATTTCATATATACCGCTTATTTTGTTGTGATATACTTATTTTAAGAGAACGCTTACAGATATAAATATACATATTGTACATATAAGCTTATCCATCAGGAGGACGTGGAATATGAATCATGCAGATAAGACACGATCAAGCTTGACCGATACTCAGACTCCCCATTCACTCACGGTAGAATATGCAGGACGGAGCGATTATTTTGCGATGACCCATGAGCATTTTCATCCTCATTATGAAGTGTATATTTTGCTATCAGGGGAACGGCATTATTTTATACGAGATCAGATCTATCGTGTACAACAAGGAGATATTGTTTTTATCGCCAAAAATGAATTACATCGTACGCTTCCTGCTGAACTGCCTGAGCATGAACGTATTGTGATGTACTTTAATGATCATTTTGCTGAAAATCATTTTGCCGGACATAGTGCCTGGATATTGTCTTTATTTCAGTCCAAGCAACCTGTTTTTCATTTATCTGCACGAGAGCAATCTCATCTGAATCCTCTTATACAAAAACTATTGCGTGAGTTAACCGTACAAGCGCCGGGCTATGAATTATGTATGCAGTGTATTGTGACTGAATTATTAATTACCTGTGCTCGTCTCCATCGTGAGCAAGCTCAGCTCCCTGTCACAATCGGAACTGAAGCTCATCAGCATATGTCTGAAGTGGCTCGCTACATTAAGTCTCATTATCAACAGGAGATTTCGTTGCCTTTGCTCGCAGAACAATTTCATTTAAGCCCGTCATACCTCAGTCGTATTTTCAAAAAAACAACAGGATTCAGTATCACCGAATATTTGAATACTATACGTATTCAAGAAGCACAGCGATTATTACGAGAATCTGAGTTTAAAATTATTGATATCGCAAATATCGTAGGCTTCGGTAACTTTTCGCATTTCGGTAAAATGTTTAAGCATCTATCTCAGGTAAGCCCTCGTGAGTATCGGGACTCAGCCAAGCATCTGGGTATACAGATATCCAAATAGATTAGTGTATCGCTTGATGTTGTAGCCATTCTTTTTTGAGCAATGCATATTGAAATGTATTTTCGTATTTAGGAGTGCCATCTTCATAAGTGGTCATCGATACAAATTCAACAAAACAACCTTCTTGGCGCATATGGAATCGTTCACATAGTTTTTGTGATCTGTGATTATCATCTTCAACGTATGCATATAGTCTTCTTGCATCCATTTGTGTAAATAGATATGCTAGAAGCGCTTTTACACTTTCACTAGCATAGCCTTTGCCTTCACATCGAGCATTAAAATTCCAACCTATACAATAGGTATCCGGTTCTTCTTTTAACGCAAATAACTCTCCTATCAGTTCATTGCTTTCTTTCAAGCAGACTGCTATATAAGAATCATCTTTACTTCTTTTTTCAATTTTCAAATGTGCTTCTTGTAATGTACTGATCTTATCATCCAGAAAACAATTCACTCTCGGATGTCCTAGATATTCTAATAGACCTTCGGCATCTGCTTCAATAAAATTTCTCAATCGTAATCGCTCTGTTTCAATATTGTGCATGATTGTTCTCCTATTATTTTTTTGATTAGAACCTATGTATAGCATATCGTAATGCTATGCTACATTCAATTAAAGGAGCCTAAAGCAGTGAATGACTTTTATCATGCGCTAGCCTATGTCAATCAAATGATCTATATACCTAATCAATTCATAATCAAAGCTGTCCAAGCAGAAGCACAAAATGCAGATTATGGTGCAGGAATTTTTCAGTTAAATTCTAAATCTATTCGATTTCGAGTCGCAAAAATAACACCTACTAAGATCGGACAATTTGTTGCTTTTTGGGAAAAAGATGAGCATGATAAAAACCAACCTTTTTCATATGCAAAGGCTACAGATTTATTGGTGATCAATACGTTTACTAGCGATAATCATTGGGGGCAATTTGTATTTCCCAAAGAAGTACTTCTCAAACAAAACATCCTCAAAACAGCTACAACAAAAGGAAAAATGGCTATTAGAGTGTATCCTAAATGGGAAAAGCCTACTAGCAAACAAGCGATCGACACACAGAAATGGCAATTAGACTATTTTGTGGAGCTCAATGATTCGGATTGTTTAGCTATACCCCAGTTATTGAATCTATACACTACTTGAAATAGAATGCCTAAAAAAAGACTTCTATCTCCACCGATGGATACCATCGAAGTGTGAGGATAGAAGCCTTTTTGATTTCATACAGTTATTAAGCAGGTAACAAACCTCGTAAAGCTAGTGAAATAGTGCCTCCACCTTGCTCCAGCACAACCCAGTTTACAGCCAGCGCATTTTTTAATTGTTCGATCTGATCAGGACTAAGCTTGATATCATCTAAGCGACCTTCGCCTTCAGTATAATCATCATCTTCCTCAAGCAAAAATCGGTAATCCAACCACATTTTAAGCCCCTGAACCGTATTAAATGTAATTCGGTATCCCTCTTTGACCGCTTGCACTAAAGGTTCTCCATGCTCTGCCGCATAGGTGAACCATTCTTGAAAATCAGTCTGTGAAGAAGTGATCTGTTCCAATGGAGCTACGTCTTGACGCTCCAAAGCATCGATCAGTTGGTCTTGCGTTATTCCATCACGACGTAAGCGTTCTAGAATCAATGCAGTACGTTGTGACACTTTAACTTGTACACTCATGATGATTCCTCCAAGATTAGTGGTCAGATTGATGGTTCGTTAATGTTCGTCTCTTCGCATAACTTTCATATTGGCGAGTACCAGTGCACCTAGCAATACAGCAATCGAAATCGACCATAATAATGTATTCGATGCATTGGTGTAATCAATAATAATTAACCGAATAATCGCTGTAATACCAATATAGATAAAATAACGTAATGGGAAATGGAATCCACTTTTGAAATACTGAATAATTAATGCAATAAATTCAAAATACAAAAAGAAGACCAAAAGCTGTTCTGTAAATTCATAATCGGTTTTACCTACATCTGAATCAATAAACATAAAGCTAAAAATATACCATGTTTCTTTCAATAGAAAAAAGGTCAATGTGAAACCTACCAATACAAGGGTTACATTTAATATCCCTTGTAAAATAGCAGGCACTTTATAAACATAATTCATCCACGGTTTCAAGGTCATCCTCCTTATAGCTTGCTCATTTCAGCTTATTACTTGTTGACGATTGGATTATAAATATAGACAAAGATGTTGAATATTCATGCTGTATCTCTAGATTATACAGGCGGAATTGAGATGCCGCAATGAAACGATACAACGGTTTACATTCATATTTACATTTTACTTTTTATACCATTTATTACTAAAAATTTATTTATTGATTAATTCATACAATTAACTTATTATAGATTCTGCAAGCCCATCTTATACTAAGAGGAGTGATTTGTTTATGGCTCAACGCGAAGTACACATTTCTGTGATTAATGTAACGGATAGTGAATTGGTTTTGGAAAGTAAAACAAATTTGGCTCATGGTGAATGGGTTGTCTCCCCAACTAATGTCCCTAACAATGCAAAACCAGCTACTTTTGAAGCAGATTCAGATGGATTCGCTACGGGTGTAGAAGGTACGCTGTATTACAAGCTACCTCAAGGAGAGATCACTCTATATTTTGATGATCCGTATGTAGGTTCGGATGGATTTTCGGCACAAAGTAGTTCACCTGCTTACAATATACAGGTGATTGGTGGTAGTGGAAATGTATGTAATGTGACTTATCTAATTAGTAACACGTAAATAAAAAGATTTTTGAAGTGTATGCTCACTTATCTTTTTTATTTTTGTTATTAAACATAGAAAGAAGTCTCCCCATTTGAACAATGAGAAGACTTCTTTTTTTACGTCCCAGGAGGGATTCGAACCCCCGACCGACGCCTTAGAAGGGCGTTGCTCTATCCAGCTGAGCTACTGAGACAAATCAGATATGTATGCAACACAACATTACTGATTATACTCTATTATGTATTTAATTTCAAAAAAAATTATTATATACTTATAATTACCTGTTTTTTGTGTGCTATATGTGGTACTTTATATTCAATTATAAGTTTCAATTGGAAAAAAGTGGATTAATATACCTATATCGAATCTCCCACGCATACATACCTTTGTTACTTGCAAACGCTCCCACATCTTTTTCAATAATACCCTTGTCGGTTTCCTTTTCCTATAGCATTTGCCTACAATTGAACTGAAATGGAGGTATTCATATGGCTACACCCATCTCCGAAAAGGAACTGGGCTTACTTATTCATCGGATGAACTTAGACTCATCTTCTGATGCTGACGATCGTAAGTCTGGTCAATCATCTTATTCATCGAACGGTAATGGATGGATTCAGGTAGAGAATCATCAGATTATGGTGACTTCACCAGATGAAGGTAAAAAACCGGCTACGATCTGTGCAGTCTCTCCGTTAACCTTATTGATTAATGGTATTCCTTTAAATGGTGCGACTGAAGTCACTGAAGACGATATTATTACTTGGGATATAAAGTACCCGCCATTATTTGAAATCAAAGTCTCCCGCGACCGGATGGAAGCTGTATTGATTCTGTATTCGCGTGAAAAATATACATGGGAACTACAAGATGTACCTGCATCTGATCGTGCTTTTATTAAAGCCGCTCCCAATAAAGAACTTGTGATTGATGTGGTGAAATTCAACCATATTATTAATACGCTCGAAAAGCTAGGAATTCGCAAACATTTGGATACCGCAGCGATCATGGCAGAATTGGAACACCCTACTCATCAACCGGTAGTCGTTGCGCGTGGCAAAGCATCCACACCGGGCATAGATGCAAGACTAGAGTTATTTTTCCCTGAACAAGTGGAGACGATCTTCCATGAAATTGGTGGTGTGATCGATTATCGTAGCCATCGCCGCATCCCTTCTGTACATGAAGGAGACGTGATTGCGGTAAAACATGCGCTGGTTGATGGAATTCCCGGCTATGATGTGTATGGAGATATGCTTCCGCCTACACCTGCTCAAGATATTATTGTTGTTGCCAAAGACTCCACCGAAATGAACGATAAAGGTGAGATTATTGCGCTTGCTCCCGGTAGACCCCGTTTAACAGGTAAAAAAGTGCATCAATTCGATATTTCTAATGCTTTTATCGTAGAAGGCAATGTCGATCTAAGCACAGGTAATATCGTGTTTTCAGGAGATGTGATTATTCATGGTCATGTGACAGATCATATGATTATTGAATCACTAGGTAATGTCTATGTTCATGGAAATGTATACAACTCTACAATTACAGCGACAGGTAGTATTCTGGTGAAAGGTAATGTGATCAGCGGTCAATTGTACTCAGGCTACTTCGGTGTAATGTTCAATCGAATGTATATGGTCTCCAAGCAGCTCAAGCAAGAAATGGAACGCTTAGAAATTGCAGCTCAATTACTGAATAACGAAATTCGGGCTCGCAAGCAAACGGTGCGTTACGGGCAAGTCATTATGTTATTGCTCGAAAGTAAATTCAAAATCATTCCTGAACTGGCTCGTGAACTGTTACAAGTATTTGCTAGTATTCAGCAAGTACAGACTGAACAAAACGAACAGTTATTGCTCTTGCTTCAGCAAATTATTCAATCTGCTCAAGTAGCCGATGTCTTTTGTGAACAGACATTAGCACGTATGCGATTACTACTAGAACAATTACATTCGAATGTCGCCAGTATGCAAGAAACACAAGTGAGTATTGAAATGGCTCAGTGTCAGGGAGCTATTATCAAATCCAATGGTGATATTGTTGTTACCAAAGCAGGCGTGATTCAAAGTGAGCTGTATTCTGCTGGAAGTATTGCTTTTCTAGATGAACATTCAGTATGTCGTGGTTCTCAGCTAGAAGCGATGGATCGGATAGTAGCTCAAAATGTAGGTAGCGGTAGCAATGCACATTGCATTCTCAAAGCACGCACTCATATCTATGTGAACCAGATGCATAACGGCTGTATTATGATCGATAGCTATAAGTTGAATATTTGGGAAAAAGTCGAAAAACAGTTATTCACAATGGAATATATGTTAGCTCAACAAAAGATTCCTCAACAATCTACGTTGACTTCACCTTAAATACAATCTACCGATACAATAAAATTTCAAAACAAAAACCGGTAATGGATCATCTCCATTCCGGTTTTTTTAGATGTGTACAGGCTTGGCTAGATTACGATATGATTGAGGCACACGTTCTAAAAGACGTTCTCCATAAAGCGAGGCAAACGGTTGATCTTTCATATGAATATATCCAATATAACAACCGCATGTTTTCATCTGACACGGACGTTCTTGAGACAACTGCTCTAATGAATGTCGATACAAATGTCCAATCACTCGCTTATCCTGATAACAACGCTTCACAATTCCTGAACCCTGCACATAAAAAACATGCTCGCCTGCACGACAAGCTTGTCCAAGACTATCATAATCTTGCAAATTATCTCTAAAATAAGGATCGATTCCGCTTAATTCTTCAATCTCTGCTTCGCTATAATACCGTGGACGATCTTTGAATGCATTCACCCACACATATACATCTTCAGGTAACTTGGCTCGTAATTGATGAATCGCTGGAAAAGCTTCACGTAGACCGACTGTACCTGCACTAAACACAATCCCTTGCTTATACAAAGTCATCCCTTGTGCAATAAATCGGTCTTCACGTACTTGCCCCGGATGGTATGTTGCCCAGAACGAAGCTTTGGCTGGATTCAATTGAGCAGTCCAATCTAATTTGACCGATAGATTCGTCTGGATAGCCACTTTAGTAATATGAGACATATGAGATAACTCAATCATCGCTTCACGATACCAAGCATGTACCAGCGCTTCTCCATACGGATTGAAAAAGATAGACAGTTGATGACCTGCATACTCTTGTTGACGTACCCACTCCATAAATTGTGCTAATTGCTGGCGATCTTGCATCAGTGTTTCTTTGCTATCGACAGTTTTGCTAAATGGACAATAAGGACAACTATAGTTACAGGAAGATAATTTACCACGATAATAAATAGTCGCCTGCATACTCATGAGCCTACATATCCTTCCATCAAAGCATACACATCTTCAGAAATAAACCAATCTCCTATCCCATCGGAGTAAGCTAGCCCTTCGGTCGTCAATTGTAATACCTGTGGTTGATCCTCATTGTCGATCAGTTCTGCCATCCCTGTCCAGATCAAGTTCTGCAATTCTGGAAAATGCTCAAGTGGCGAAGCACCAAAACGTGCTACATAATCGGCGATCGTCAATCCTTCACGGTGTAAAATAGCTTTGAGAATAAAGCGACGCTGACGTTCTTCTAGATTAAGCACAAATCCATAATTCGCCTGATCATGACGATCTGCGGTGACATAATCTTCGATAATACTGCGTGTTGTAGCGGCACTCACTCCATAATGAGAAGCATAGTGTACATTTTGCGTATACGAACGTGCTCCGCATCCAAGCCCTGCCATCCCTTCTTCCTGACAGCTATACGGCAATAATGACTTAGAGGAAGATAATGGCTTAGCAAAACGTCGCATCGAGTACTGGGTGTATCCAGCGGCTTCTAAGCGAGTACGAGCAGCATGATATAACTCCAAGCGGATATCTTTTTCCAGCCCTGTATGTCCCGGCTTTAATATCGTATTTTCACGAATATATAATGGATAAATAAAGATCTCACCGGGATCATATGATAATGCTTGTTCTACCGAATATAACCATGTCTCTATCGTCTGCTCCGGTAATCCATAGATCAGATCCACATTGAGTAACGGAAAATCATAATCGACTAACATACGTAATGCTTCACGTACTAACTCCGGCTTTTGTGGACGGTAAATCGCTTTACTTTCAGATTCGACAAAGCTCTGAATTCCCATACTCACCCGATCCGTTCCACGACGCTTTAGAATCTCTAAGCGTTCAGGTGTTACGGTATCTGGCGAAGTCTCTACAGAAATGGAAGCATGTCTAGGATCAAGCCCCATAATATTTTCAGCAATATCAAATAATCGATTCAATTGATCAGGCTGTAGTAATGTAGGCGTTCCTCCACCGATCGCAAATCGTGAAAAAGGTCGTCTCGCTACTAAAGGTGCCCATTGCTTGGCTTGACGTTCTAGCGCATCCACATATTGTTCATGTACATCTACCCGCTTATCAGGCAACGTAAATAAATTGCAAAATCCACAACGAGCACCACAAAATGGAATATGCATATATAGAAAATAACTTTCCAATTGTTCTTGCTCCCATAATGATTGCAAATCATACGGTGGATCAAGTTCACGATAGGCAGTCTTATGTGGATAAGAGTAAAGATATGAACGATAAGGAGCACTCTTCATCTGTTGTTCCCATTCCTGCAACGCTGGTGTCCATTCTGCTGGTGGAAGAGCATGGAGCGGTAACTGCAATGATTCCGAATTCATAAGGCTACACTCCTTTTTGATCAATAACAGATGAATTGTACTAAATTCACCTTTTTATAATATAAATTCACGATAAGGCACGTTCCAGACCACTTCGTGAGCTAAACGATGCCCTTCGTACCCATCTTCTCCATACGCTGTTCCATGATCGGAAAAGACCAGACATAAGGTCGGTCGCTTCCGTTTGCGAAAAGCAGCAAACAAACGTCCTAATTCTCCATCAACATAACGGAGTGCCGCTCGCTGAGTCTCGATTGAATCTTTGCGAATATGATTAGGAATAAAATAATGATTCGGTCCGTGAATAGCAGATACATTGAGAAATAAAAATAAACGTTGCTCTAGATCAGCTCCGTCTAACAATTGTAACGCATGATTCACTTGATGTTCTGTAGATCGTGGATTCGTCACTCCGAATGTCATTCGCCAATAACTTTCTTGAAAATAAGCAGGCAACACTTTGGCTAACTTATTCTTTTTGGTAAAAAAGATTACGCCACCGATACAGATCGTTCGATATCCTTCTTGCGCTAATCCCGATACGATATCAGGAGCATCAAACAACCACGTATACGGATGAGTACGAAATCCACTATGCTTCCCGTGAAAAAGTCGAATATGCGAATCTTTATCCGTATTCGCAGGTGTAGGTAAAAATCCGCCGAAAAAAGCATGATGAGCCGCATACGTAAAACTGCCTGGACTATGACGCTTTTCCCATCCACCACTTGCACATAGATGAGGGCAATTGTCTTCTTCTAGCTTTGCCACATCATAGCGCAGTGTATCCAGTGTGATCATTAAAATATCGTGTGTACCTACAATTTCATTCATATTCATCATAACGCTAATCCTTTCATATACACTCATGCTCCAACCATTGCTGTAATTCCCACGCATAAGTGCCTAACCCTTGATGCTCTACATAATAAAGTAAATCTCCAAATGGATTCATATCAATGATATACGGATGTCCGCCACTACTTGGAACCAACACATCTATACCTGCGCAAAATGAATTTGGAAAACAATGCAAACCTGCCGAAGCAATATGTTGAATCTGCAATACTTGCTCAGCAGATAGATGAGATTGATCGACCAATAAGCGCTCATTACGCAAATGTAAATTCGTGATTGGCGTGTGACTTAACCGCATCACAGCATGACCTGATTCATAGCGGCAGACCAACTGACGAATATCATAAGCTTTGTTTTGCCAGCTGTCTTTGCTAATCCATCGTTCCACATGCATACCTTCTCGCCCTAACCAATCGATGATCTGCACAATTGTAGCTGAATCTGTATAACGACGTAATCTACCTGAATTATAATAAAAAGGTTCATGGCCACTATGATCAATCCCTATAGTGGTCGTTGCAATCTCTGCACCTGTACGAGGATTATATTGATAAGCAATAACACCTGAAGCCGCAGAGCCACAGAATAACTTGATAAACACGCGATAAATTCGATGTTGCTCCATCGATAGACGCAACTGTTCATAATTACTCTGTTGCCCTAACAGATCAGGCACAAGTGGCGGAACCGCTACACCTGCTGCATGTAGCCATTGATGACAACGCCTTTTATCGAACATTACCGCAATATCAGCAGGATCATTCATCCACTGAGCTTGCGGTAATAGTATAGAAACTTCACGCTGAAGCCAAGATAATAACCGACAATACCCGCGAAACCACTGAGCAGGATACCAGATACGTCCATGTTGAGGCTGTAAACGGCGAGCTTCTGTTGCTGAAATCAAATGCCCTACCGTATATGCATCTAAAGGGACTAAACGATCATCTATATCCCCTTCTGCATCTGATGCACCTAAAGCAATCAATTCACGTTCCACAGCAAAATGATCACCCGGTGCATCCAGACGCAATAATAACGGCACTTGATGTGAAATAGATGATGCTACCTCAATAGGATGAGACTGATGGGACTGTCTCTGAAATACCGCTTGCAATAGATCATCCAGAGATTCTCCAACACGAATCGTATGCAGTATACGAATATAAGGAACAACCAATGCAGAAGAGAGATGATGATGCGCTCTTGCTTGTTGCCAGCCAGCTGTCCGCTTATTATTTGGATTACCAAATAAAATACAAGCAGACGCAGAAGCTAACCATTGTTGATAGGAAGATGATGGAGATCTATTCATATATCATTCATTACTCCGTCAGTGCAGGATAACGCCATTCGTACTCGCCATCTTCGTCTACTTCTTGTTGGTCTCCTGTATCCACAGATAAGCCTGTATCTTTCCAACGTTTAATCATCGTATCCGACATATAATGATAATTTAAATTCAAATGTTTAAGCTTTTTGACCGCATCACTATTAATAAGGGCTTCTGCCCCTTTATCAGATAGTGTTCCATTCGATAAGTCGAGCGTATCGAGTTGCTCAAGTACAGGCGCATTTGCGGCTGCGATAGCGATCTCATCTTGAATTTCACTATCGGTTAGACCTAAATATTTTAATTTAGGAAAAGGATTCTGATTCAAAAATGGCAAAATATCTTCGATCGAACCATCAAATCCATAATCTTCTACTCCTAAATATAAAGTAAGTGTTGTTAATTCAGGCAAATGCGCATTATAAATCTCATTCAAAACCGATTTGGGCAAGCCTCCGCAAATAATAGTTAATGTATGTAATTTATCATGATGTAAAGGTTCTAACGATAAGCCTGTACTTCCTTGAATCGTAAACGATTCAATCTGTGGATAAGCAGCAAGTAAAGGACCAAGATTGGTCTGATTGATCCAAGACACTTCACATTCTTCTGATGACATATCGCCAATATATAGACTTTTTAAGTTCGGTAATAGGGGACTCGCTTCAATCAGAGCTGGAATAGCATCATCCATTGTATCTTCATAAGCTGCACCCCAATCCCCAATAATCAGACTGGTAATTCCCCGACAAGGCTCTGGATCACTCACCAGTCCTGTGATCAAATCTTTTAAGCGTACCCCTTTTTCATTCTGATCATAATCAACTGAGAATTTCACTTCCATACATAAACCCTCCTCGAACTAGATTTCTTTTATTTTATAACACAGATAATACTACAATCAAAGTAGGATATATATACATTTAATATAAAAATAGCTTAACCCGTCTCATACAGGTTAAGCTATTTTTGATTTAAGTATTCAGATTCAATTGATCGACTAATTTACGCAAAGCTTCACCACGATGGCTAATCGCTTGCTTTTCTTCGATCGTTATATCTGCCATTGTTTTGTTATGTGTTGGCAAATAAAATAATGGATCATAACCAAAGCCTGCATTTCCAGAAGGTTGAGAAGTAATCCAACCATCCACCGAACCTTCTGTGGTTATAGCTAACCCTGTCGCTGGATCGTACAATACCAGACAACATACAAAACGTGCTGTACTCAGTAAGGTCTGATCGGTATCTTCACCCATCTGCAATCGCTCTAGTGCATCTAGCAACTTGGCATTATTATCTGCATCTGTAGCTGATTCGCCTGCATAACGAGCCGAATAGACACCCGGTGCCCCATCCAAGCGATCCACACATAGCCCTGAATCATCAGCAAGTACAGGAATACCTAGAGCATCACCAACTGTTTTGGCTTTTTTCAGTGCATTCTCTGCAAATGTTGCTCCATCTTCGACCACTTCAGGCAGATCAGGATAATCAAACATACTGCGTACTTCTTTACCCAAAGAAGCTAGAGCATGTGTAAACTCTCTAACTTTCCCTTTATTCTGAGTAGCAACAACGACAATAGAGCTACTCATCATATTCATACTTGTGTACCTGCTTGACCCGAATTGATTTTCAAAGCGATCGGTCCTAGAATTTCTTTTTGCATAGCGATCATTTTCTCAATACCTTCACTACCCAGTGCAAGCAATTGATCCAATTCGTCACGTGAAAATGGACGTTCTTCACCTGTACCTTGAACTTCTACAAATTGTCCTCCACCGGTCATGACAACATTCATATCGACTTTGGCTTTGGAATCTTCTTCGTAGTTCAGATCCAGTAATGCACGATCTCCTACAACACCTACACTTACAGAAGCTAAATAATCTGTAATAGGGAATTTAGTAAATTTATTTTGAGCTGATAATTTGTTCATGGCAATCGCTAAAGCGACAAAAGAACCTGTGATTGAAGTGGTACGTGTACCTCCATCCGCTTGAATCACATCACAATCGACTGTGATTGTACGTTCTCCAAGAGCTTGTAGATCAATCACAGAACGAAGAGCACGTCCAATCAGACGTTGAATCTCCATCGTACGTCCGCCTAATTTACCTTTAGCGGCTTCACGTTGGTTACGGGTATGTGTAGCACGGGGTAACATAGAGTATTCTGCGGTTACCCAACCTTTACCCTGACCTTTCATAAAGTGCGGTACACGTTCTTCCACAGATGCCGTACATAATACTTTGGTATCGCCTACTTCAATATATACAGAACCCTCTGCATATTTGTTCACGTTCGGTGTTATCGTTAACGGGCGTAATTCGTTGGCTTGTCGTCCGTCTGTTCTCATAAATGGTTGCCTCCTGCGTCATATTCACCTTCTTATTCTAACAAACCTAACTTGTAAAAGCATCCTTATCTGACGATTGATTCTAACGTTGATGAGGAACCGTGAGATTTTCACAAAAAATAAGGTTAATACTACATAACGTTATCTATGAAAGAGGTGTCTACTCATGGAATCCAAACCAAGCAAAGTTCCTTATAATCTAAGTAGTCTAAATGTAGAACAAGCCACGAGAGAATGGTTGCTTAAACGTGGGGTAACGATTTTGGAAATAGCTGATATTGTGATGTTTCTACAAAAAAGTTATTATCCTTCACTTACGATTGAAGAGTGTGTAGAAAGCGTAGAAAAAGTACTGCTCAAACGCGAAGTACAGAATGCTGTCTTAACGGGTATTCAACTGGATATTCTTGCAGAAGAAGGAAAGCTTATCTCACCTTTACAAGAAATGATCGAAAATGATGAAGGTCTGTATGGTGTCGATGAAATTTTGGCATTTGCGATTGTAAATGTATACGGAAGTATCGGCTTCACCAATTACGGTTATGTGGATAAATTAAAACCGGGCGTTCTCGCACGATTAAATGATAAAAGTATCGGACCAATCCATACGTTTTTTGATGATATTGTAGGTGCGATTGCAGCAGCGGCAAGTAGCCGGATTGCGCATGGTAAATATAAAGAACAAGATCCCGCTGTAGATACGACCAATACTGAACTGCCTGAAGATGATGAACCGAAGCAACCAATGTAAATCTAACAAAAAAACTCTGACTCCCTAGTATGTTAAAAGGGGATCAGAGTTTTTGCTTAGGATAATTGTTATACCTATTGGAATACATTTTAGAATCCTTTGGAATGAAATAATGAAGAATCTGGTTTGGATTCTGTCTGTACATTAGATGAGGAGTGATGACCGACTTTGATATCAGGGCTAACCCACCAGTGTTTGCGTTCACGTCGTCTTTTGCTTTCTCCTGACATAAATTGCAATACGAATAGCCAGATTAAACATAACCCTGTAAATACATAAAATAAATGAATCGATATAACGCCTGAATCATTGCGAGTCAATAATCCAGATAATAACAACAATTCTAATACGGGATACAATAATACCGAAATAAAACGGTGTGAAGGATGATGATTACGGCGTTGCCAGAGTAGAATAGCCGGAATCACATAAGCCAGAGTGATATAGAAAGCAATCAGCGCACAACCATTTGCCAAACGCCCTGAAGCAGTAGTAAATGGAATAATAGCAGCAGACCATCCTTGATGAATCATTATGTTCACCATACTGGTGAGTCCTTGAATAATACCTACACCAAGTCCCATATAGACCATCGTATTACGGCAACGATACCAGACAGAACGGTACTTTTCTTGTATCATAGACATATTACTAAATATTCCGATGACTGCACCAATAAGCAGTAATAAATAAGCAAGGAATCGCAATCCTTCGACTGTGATATCCAATATCGTTCCATTTGTGCTGAACATGTTAGATGCCCCTTTCACGTTTCGGGGTGTTGACTAGACTTATTGTAAAAGGATTAGCTTAATTTTGGATGAAAATGGACTTAATCTTAGTTAAAACTAATAATGCTAGGTTGCGGAGGTTGATCTGATGTCACAAGAAGTGAGTCGAGTACACAAAATTCCTTTTCGTAAAATATGTGGGCTGTTGCATATCAGGCAAAAAATTGTGAATGTCTATCCTGATTATGCTAACAAAATGGTGGTTGTGGAAACAGAGCGTAATGCTCGTAGTACAGAAACAGTTATCGAATACAAAAATAGTTATCTTGATATTCGCAAGATGTCAGCTTCCGAGTATAATCAGATGCCACATGAGCCGAATGTCACCGATAAGCTCAAAGCATTATTCGATGAAAATGAACGTGATGTGCTTCTTCGCAGTCTGCAACACACGATTCATCAATCCGAAAGACAGTTAGAACAAGTTCAATCTGCTCAAAATAAAGAACACTCTGAAGAAACATTACAGATTGCCCGGCGTGCAATTGCTAAACTAACCGGCGATCTCACTGAATAATAGTCTACTACCCGTTAGCTAAACATAAAGTTATCTAAATACAAATATTTTGAATAAGATATACATTCCATAATAAAAAGCATGATAGAGACTGTAATCAGCCTATATCATGCTTTTTTAGTTATGGATGAGAGTTGATAATCTAACTCTATTCATGAGCTGTATAGATCCAAATTCCATCTTGCTGATATTTATGAGCACGATCACGGCGAATTAATTCTTCTAGATGTGCCAATGTCTCTGACATCGCAAATCGTAATTGATGTAAAGTGAGCTTACTATTAAATATAGACATACATACATCGTATCCATTCAAAGGTTGTATACGAATACGTTCTGCCATAGCATCCAATCGCTGTTCATGATGATCCAGTAATTTGACCGTTCGCTCTCTAAATCCTGTAAAAGGACGACGATGTCCTGGATATGCCCACTCTACTTCATATTCACCCAGTATACGCAATCCATCTAGATAAGATTGTAGTGGTTCAGGGTCACTATTTGGAATCAAACTAATATTAGGCGAAATCTGAGGTAATACAGCATCACCACAGATCATTAATTTCCAATCCGCTTGATAAAAAGAAAGATGCCCTGCCGCATGACCGGAAGTCTGGATCGGTATCCACCAATGACCGGATATCTTAAAAGGTTGTTCTGGCGTAATTATGGATACTTGAGGTTGTGGCAATACCTGTGCAACAAAACTTTGTAAATGTTCTGGAAGCTGGTCTGTAATTTCGTTCGGCATGCCATTAACAGTGTAAAAATCAATAAGATCATATGCTGCTGTATTGCCTTCTCCCCATGATAATCGTGCTTCTGCGAGTGAACGTGCTGACATATATACAGGTGCATCACTTTGTGCTTGTAACCAGCCAGCCAGACCATAATGATCTGGATGATGATGAGTTAAAATAATAGATTCCAATTGGGCAACGTCTAATTCGAGTGTTCCCCATACTTTTTGCCATGCGGCTTCATTTTCTTCGCTACGAGGTCCTGGATCTATAACACTCCATGTATGATCGCCAACGATAATATAACTGTTTACCCAGCGCAATGGATAAGACATAGCTATTTTCACCTGAATAATCCCGTGTTCAAACATTGTGATTTCTGGTAATTCCATAATGTATGTATCCTCCGTCAATCCGTCTATATTTATATTATAAACGATCCAAACACAAAAAACTCTCCTGATTGCACCTCTATAGCCTGAGGTGTTCAGAAGAGCTTATTTTTGAATCGGTCATTCATTGCTCAATAACTTTCTTCCCATGGGTTGAACATTTCATGCTTGAAGTACGTGCTGTCTGCTGCTTTTTCGTTCCAATCCCACAATTTTTGGCTTGCTTTTTCGATCTCATCATTTTTGATTTGACGAATTTCATCAAGAATAGTAAATGATTTGCCTGATTCTTTTTGGTGTTCCCAGATTACGAACATAATGCTATCTAAATTATCACCATAACCTACAACATTCACTTGGTTAGCGTGATCGTTTAATCCCACATTTAGAAAATCATTAGTTACGATATATTTGTCATTAGCTACGTGGTAAATTGCTGCCCATTGTTCCATTTCATTAGCATTGTTTTTAATTTCGCTATTTTCTACAAATCGGAACCATCCACCAGAAGTTGCTTTAGCTTTTTCCATAATTTTTACGTTGGATAATTTAGTATAATTCATAGGTTGAATCCCCCTTAGATTTTAGGTAATATTGGAGTCTTTCATGCGACTTTGTGCCTGTTATATAGTTTATCGGTAAATTTTGCATAATATTTATAGCACTTTCCTCTCATTCGTTCTTTTTCGACATTTTTATATTCCTATATATAGGTATAGGAATAGGAATAGCATGTCTATAGAACCATAAATCAATAGGAGTAAGTAGGTATTATTACTCATCAGTAACTTTTATAATGAAGCTGATAAGTACTGTTGTATATATTGTAACCACAGTGTATCAAACAAATCTGAAAAGGAATATTTAGTTATTGACCAAGCCTTATTCTGTTTCAAAGGTGTTCTACTTATATATACGTAAAAAACAAAGAAAACGATTAGTATTTTATCAAAAAACATTCAAATTTTACCACTTTTTTTATATTAAAAATGTAAAGAAAATATAATAAAAAAGCTTTTACCCCTATAAAAAGGATAAAAGCTTTTTGGATAGACTATGCAGCTCATAGGTTTAATGAATGTGTTACTTAAAAACCGCCACCTGTTGCAAAAATATAAAGTATTAAAAAGATATTTAAAGCAACAATAATGACTGTAGCGATCCATGCCAAAATTTTGACCCATGCTGGATTTACAAATGAACCCATCTTCGCCCGGTCGCTTGTAAAGCGTACCAATGGAATAATTGCAAATGGTAATTGGAGACTCAGTACTACCTGACTCCACAATAGCAATTCTCCTGTTCCTTTAGCACCTGCAATCCATGTCACAATAAAAGCAGGAATAACGGCTAATAAACGAGTAATGATTCGGCGTAACACTGGCGAGATACGTAAGTTGATAAATCCTTCCATTACTATCTGCCCTGCAAGTGTACCTGTAATCGTAGAATTCTGACCTGAAGCCAGTAAAGCTACTGCAAATAATGTACTGGCGATTCCTACTCCTAGTGTTGGACTAAGTAAGGCATATGCATCTTCAATCCCACTTACATTCAATCCTGTTCCAAAAAAAGCAGAAGCTCCCAAGATAAGAATCGCCGAGTTGATTAGAAAAGCGACCGATAATGAAAGAATCGAATCGATATTCGCAAATTTCACAGCTTCTTTGCGACCTTTTTCGGTTCGCTTGTATTGACGGGTCTGTACAATCGATGAATGTAAATATAGATTATGTGGCATCACTGTTGCACCCAAAATCCCCAAAGCGACAAATAACATCGCTGGATTCGTAACAATCTCGAACTTCGGTACATATCCACCTAATAGCGCATGAATTTCCGGCTTAGAAATAATCACTTCAAACACAAAGATACAGAAAATCGTTGCCATCAATACGATAATAATCGATTCGATAATCCGAAATCCTTTTTTCTGCAATAGTAATAGAAGTAAAACGTCAAATGTAGTGATGACAATACCCCATAATAGTGGAATACCAAATAATAAATTCAGTGCTATTGCGGAACCGATAACTTCAGCTAGATCGGTAGCAATAATCGCAAGCTCTGTCAGTATCCAGAGAAACACAGCTGTTCTTTTGTTAGTCGTATCACGGGTAGCCTGTGCCAAATCTCGACCTGTTACTATTCCTAATTTGGCAGACAGACTTTGTAATAACATAGCAATGAGATTAGAAATCAGTACTACTGATAATAGGGCGTAACCAAAGCGTGCTCCTCCTGCTATTGAAGTTGCCCAGTTCCCCGGGTCCATATATCCAACAGCAACCAATGCTCCCGGACCGGAAAAAGCGAAGAATTTGCGCCAGAATCCAGCATTTTCAGGAATCTTAACGGTATTATTGACTTCTTCCATACTGATACTTGAACTGGAATGTAACCAGTTTGATTTTTTGACATCTATCTTTGCATTTAATTCTGTGTTGGAATCCATTCTTCATCTCTCTCCTTTCTCTCTATCCTTCTATATATTTGACTGATTTGATTTAGAATATAAGTGCAACAGCCTATCTATCTTTATATCAATAGCAACATAATACATTGACCATATTTTGCACTAGGGAAACATATTTGTCAACAGCTAATTTTTATGGCTAATGACAATATAAAAGGCATCGCTTTGCCATGTTCATATTATAAAATATGTATATGATCTATTACACATTACCCATTAATCTTATCGTTATGATGTTGCTGCAAAAATTATTTTTATATTCTAATGTTATCTATACGGTATCTACGATTTTAAAAGAGAGTTTGAACATCAATCGATTTGATTTGTGGTTAAAATTTTCGCAATTGGAGCAAAACGTAGTAAAATAGAAACATACGCTTTTTGATGATAGAAATGATCTATCAGATTTAAGCAATGATCTCTATTTCCCAAGGAGGATTATATAATGACGAATTATGCTACATATTTTCAAGAAAACCGTGAACACCATTTAAATGAGTTAAACGAATGGTTATCGATTCCAAGTATTTCTGCTATTTCAGAGCATAAGCCTGATATGCAACGTGCGGCTGAATGGTTAGCTGCAACATTGAAAAAAGCAGGTCTAGAACATGTAGAGATTCATCCAACAGCAGGTCATCCGATTGTTACTGCTGATTACCTTCATGCCCCTGGCAAACCAACGGTATTGGTCTATGGTCATTATGATGTACAACCTGTTGATCCATTACACTTATGGGAGACACCTCCATTTGAACCTACAATTCGTGGTGACAAATTATTTGCTCGTGGTGCAACTGATGATAAAGGTCAAATCTTTTTGCATATCAAAGCAGTAGAAGCCATTCTAAAGCAAGAAGGAACTCTTCCGGTTAACGTCAAATTCTGTATCGAAGGCGAAGAAGAAATTTCAAGCGCAAATCTACCTGGCTTTTTGGAAAGCAATAAAGAAATGTTGTCTGCGGATGCGGTATTGATCTCAGATACGTCTTTGATCGAAAAAGGTAAACCAGCGATCTGCACTGGATTACGTGGACTATGTTCACTTGAATTTACGATTCATACTGCTAATACGGATCTACACTCTGGTAGCTTCGGTGGCGGTGTTCCAAATGCTCTTCATTCGATTGTAGAACTGTTGAACTCTTTGCATGACAAACAAGGTCGTGTGCTGGTCGATGGATTCTATGAAGGCGTATTGCCTTTGTCTGATGAGATGCGTAATGAATTTATCAAACAAGCTTTTGATGAGAAGAAATTACAACAATCTTTAGCTCTTGAATCTCTTCATGGAGAAGAAGGCTATTCGTTTGTAGAACGTGTTGGTGCTCGTCCGACACTTGAAATTAATGGATTGTATGGTGGTTTCCAAGGCGAAGGTAGCAAAACCGTTATTCCTAAAGAAGCAAGTGCCAAAATCACTTGTCGTTTAGTGGCTAATCAAGATCCAGCTTATGTATTGGATCAAATTATCAAGCACTTGGAAGCCAATGTACCAACAGGTGCAACGATTGATATCAAACCGGGTGAAAAAGCGCGTGCATTCAATATCGATCCTTCTAGCGAATTGTTGCAAAAAGCGGCTGATGCATTCAAAACGGTCTATGGAACACGTGCCTTATTTACCAAAGATGGCGGTTCCATTCCAATCGTTGAAGCTTTCTCTCGTCTGATTGCTCCTACAGTAGTATTGATGGGCTTCGGTCTGCCTGATGAGAACCTTCATGCACCGAATGAGCATTTCAACTTGGAGAACTTTGATAAAGGCTTGCTTACCATTGTAGAATATCTAAACCAAATCTAAATGGATAGCTACATTTAATACTGAATTGTCTTTCTTTCTATAATTAGATGATTATTTCTCAAACAAAACAGACTGCTTTCTAGATACCTGTATGTCGGTATTATAGAAAACAGTCTGTTTTTAATTATGATGAAGTTTCTTTTTCAAGCATACCTATTCATCTATCTATTCATTATTCATGTGTGAAGTGGTCGTTACTGCTTGGGTGGCTCGCCATGTCTTTATAGCATGATGCAATCGCTCCATCGCTTTTTCCAATAAAGAACGTGAACAAGCGATATTCATACGCATATATCCTTGACCTGTTATCCCAAATGCATTGCCATCATTCAGCGCAATTTTGGCATGATCCAGTAGGAAAGAAACTAAATCTAATTGCTCCATCCGTAGCTTACTACAATCGATCCATAGCAAATACGTAGCTTCTGGTAGACGCACCGCTAATTCCGGTATATGCGTAGCGATATATTGCTGTACATACTCCATATTTCGATAAGTATAGACTTTACACTGCTCTAACCACTCTTCGCAATACGTATAAGCGGCTTGGGTGGCTACAGCGCCAAATGTATTAATTTGTCCCACACCGAATTGATTGATTTTTAACGCAAATGCATTCCGTAATTGTTCATTCGGGATAATAATATTAGATGTATTCATACCGGCGATATTAAATGTTTTGCTTGGTGCTGTACAAATAATACTACGGTTCATCGCAGATTCAGATAGACTGGCATACGGAATATGAGCATGAGGTGCATAAACAAGATCACCATGAATTTCATCGGACACGACAATAATATTCCACTTCGCACATAAATGTTCTAACTGTTCTAACTCTGTACGCGTCCACACTCGCCCTATCGGATTATGTGGATTACACAAAATCAACATTTTCACCTGTTCGTCCAGCACCGTCTCTAACTGTTCAAGATCCATACGATAATCTCCATACTGATCTTGCATGAGCGGATTTTCGACCAATTCTCGTCCATGCCCTTTGACTACATTATAGAAGGGAGGATACACCGGTGTCTGAATAATCACTTTATCTCCAGGTTCCGTATAGGTTTGCACCGCAAAGTTCAATGCAGATACAACACCAGGTGTGAAAACAATCCAGTCGTTTTCTATCGTCCATTGATGCTTACGCTCCATCCAATTTACAATAGATTGATGATACTCATCGGTACGAAATGTGTATCCAAGTACGCCATGTTCAATCCGTTGACGTATAGCCTCCTGTACAGGCAAAGGTGCCGCAAAATCCATATCTGCTATCCACAAAGGAATAATATCTTCTTTGCCAAAATGCTTATGCAGTGCATCCCATTTCTCTGAACCAGTCCCTATGCGCTCAGGTGTATGATCAAATGTTGAAGTATAATCCATACAAGTCCCTCCATATCCATCTATCCAAATATTCTATCTATTCATTGTCTTTATCCCAGAATGAATTTAAGATATATTCATCATATCAGGTTTTGGAGGGTGTTCAAGTTATAATACTAATTCAAGCAATTCATCGACACTTTCCAGATAGTAGTCTGCATCTGAACTACGCAATGTTTCACCTACAGCAGCCACATTCATTTTACCTGCAATCGCCGCTTCCACACCTGCTAACGCATCTTCTACAACCAGACATTCTTCCGGTACGATATCCAGACGAGTTGCCGCTAGCAAAAAGACTTCAGGATCAGGCTTACTACGAGTAATATCGTTACCATCTGCAATCGCATCGAACTCTTTATCCAGACCAATCTGCTTCAGAATAGTCGGTGTGTTTTTGCTCGAAGAACCAATCGCGATTTTGATATTATTTTGTTTCAATGTTTTTAACGTATATTCTACTCCCGGCAAAAGATCGCTTGGGCTTAAATGGTGCAACGATTGGCGATAGTACTCATTCTTTTTCTCTGCCAATTGCAATTTTTCTTCATCCGAGTATGTTTTGGTCGCACGTTGCAAAATAATATCCAGACTCTCCATCCGGCTTACTCCGCGCAACTGATGATTGATCGTTTCATTAAAAAGAATGCCTTCTTCTTCACTGATTTTACTCCATGCCTCAAAATGATACTGATCTGTCGATACAATCACGCCATCAAGATCAAAAATAACTGCTTTAATTGTCATTATTACTTCCTCCTCGGGTATGTTCAATGATTTGTAGTGATGGGTTAACAAATTAAGTATGTTCTTTATTAAACAAGAAACAAGGATACTAGACAGAGAATGCTAAATTATATTTGCAGATGAAGTTGAAAAATAGGTACTTTAGTGTGAAGTGAATCGCAGATATGTGAGGCTGGTAAAGGTCATTCCGCTACCCAAACGGATCATTCTTCTGATCGCTGTTAAGAATAGATATCTTTGAAATCTGCTGTCGCAGAGGATATCTATTCTTAAAGGCGAACGCTACGCTTCTCCAGAACGATTCCGTTTGCTCCGCTAGAGGTGCTTATCTACATTATTGTTTTATATATCATTTCTTACTTTAGCATATGCCCGTAAAGTTAATTTCCCTCTAAAATTAAGCAACAAGATTAAACAATACAATTAGATTAATCTATTTTAATAACAAATAAGATTTGTATGTTTTATCCATTCATTCTTCATTCATTCCAAATAAAATATAACTATATTTTTATTCCCTTATCCTCTTTCCTACCTCCTCCCCCCTGATTGAAAATAAGCACTCCCTACTAAACATCCGGCAAAGGTGCTCACCGAACCTAGCGGAGGTAAAGGAATCGTTCAGCAGAAGCGAAGCGTTCGCCTTTAAGATCGGATATAATCTGTTGAAAACAGAATTCAATATATCCGATCTTAACAGCGATCGTATGAATGATCCTTTACCAGAGCGATATTCCCTCACACCCTTCGCCACTCCCCCACCCCCCGTCTTATGTTCAATCCCCCTTGTATCCATTTACATAAAAATAAAGATTGACGCTCTTATCGTTCACCATTATGATAGATTAATAATTGAGAACGATTATCATTATTAAGGAGTGTAATTTAATGAAAGCACGTGTAACTTTACCAGCTACAATTCTTTTATCTTCTGTACTGTTTGCCGCTTGTGGGAATCAAGCTGCTACCAATACAACCACAGCTCCAGCAACAACAGAAGCAACGACTACAACACCAGCAGCGTCCACCTCATCTACCGAAGCAACAACTACAACAGCTGATTTTAAAAATGAAACCGAACAATATCGTACATATGCGATCGGTGAGATTGATTCCTTTGTAACAGAGACAGAGAAATTTACGGAAGCGGTCAAAGCAGGGAAATTAAAAGAAGCTCAAGCGCTATATGCTCCAGCTCGTATGCATTATGAACGGATCGAGCCGATTGCCGAAGCGTTAGGAAATCTTGATCCTGATATCGATGCTCGTGCAGGCGATGTGGATGATAAAGACTGGCGCGGATTCCACAAGATTGAACAAGCTCTTTGGGAAAAGAAAACAACCGATGGTATGAGTGAATATGCGGATCGTCTTTTGCAAGATGCACAGTTGTTACGTGCTAAAGTCGAAACGGTTGAAATCGATGCAAGTATGCTTGTGGTTGGAGCCGTTGAACTACTGAATGAAGTTTCTTCTTCCAAAATCACAGGTGAAGAAGAACGTTACTCTCATACCGACTTGTATGATTTTGTAGCCAATGTAGAAGGTGCAGAAAAAATCTACGAAATCCTCAAACCACGTTTGGCTGAAAAAGATCCTGATTTGGAAAAACAAATCGGCGAACGTTTTGATGCGTTAAATAAAGAATTAGCTCCTTTTGCTACTAAAGACGGTGGATATGTTACGTATGACAAATTAACTAAAGAAGATATTCGTACATTAAGTCAGAACCTTGATGCTTTGGCTGAACCTTTATCCCAGATGGGTACAATTTTAGGGGTGTAATTATTATGAGCAAAAAAGACTCTTCCGAAAATAAAACAAAATCAACTCCTGTTCAATCTGATGTCGATTCTTCTACAGAAGTGTCGACAGAATCTCAAACTGGAGTATTCAAAAAGCCTGTTAGCCGTCGCGATATGTTGCGGTTAGCAGGCGCTTCTGGCGTTGGGCTTCTTTTAGGAGGTTCAGGCGCGCTTGGAATTATGAAAGCTACTGGACTGACCAAACAACCTTTATCAGATACGCCGGGTAGTGCTGAAAATGTAACGACAGGTATTACAAACGTAGGCGATGAGCATTCTTTTTATGGCACTCATCAATCAGGGATTGTTACACCAAGTCAGAACTTTATGTGCTTTGCTTCTTTTGATGTGACGTTAAGTGATGCAGCAGGTTTACGTCGCTTATTTCAAGCATGGACGAAAGCCAGTGCTTCGTTGATGGCTGGCGAATTGTTAGATGGGCAAAATGAAAATCCGAATCTTCCGCCTGCTGATACAGGTGAAGCGGCTGGACTTTCTTCTTCCAAGTTGACGATTACGTTTGGCGCAGGCCCTGCTTTATTTGATCATCGATTTGGACTATCTGGCAAAAAGCCTGCTAATTTTGCAGACTTGCCTGCCTTTAATGGAGATAATCTACAATCGGAATGGTGCGGTGGCGATCTAGCCGTACAAATTTGTGCAGATGATATGCAGGTCGCTTTTCACGCAATGCGTAACTTGATCCGAATTGCTCGTGGTTCTGCGGTTCTCCGTTGGAGTCAAGAAGGATTCCAGCGCAGTAGTGCAGCAGATCCGAATCAAGCTACTCCACGGAATCTAATGGGCTTCAAAGATGGAACTGCTAATCCAAGTGTCAAAGACAACTCGATGATGAATGAAGTTGTCTGGGTACAACCGCAAGATGGTGCAGGTTGGATGACCAACGGTAGTTATATGGTCGTTCGTCGTATTCGGATGCGTATCGAAGTATGGGATCGCTCCAGTCTAGCAGATCAGGAAAATACGTTTGGACGGGAACGGGTCAGTGGTGCTCCAATCGGTTCACATCATGAATTTGATCGTGGCGATATGGAAGCCAAAGATGCTTCAGGCAAACCTGTTATTCCGATGAATGCACATATGCGTGTAGCTCGTGGAGATGGAAGTATGCAGATTTTGCGTCGTCCTTATTCTTACTCTAGTGGGATGGATAAAGTTACTGGACAATTGGATGCAGGATTGTTTTTTATCAGTTATCAGCGCAGTATCGACAAACAATTTATTCCTATGCAGCAAAGACTCGCACAGATTGACGCATTGAATGAATATATTCAGCATATCGGAAGTGCTGTTTTTGCTTGTTTTCCGGGTGTACAGCAAGGCGGTTATATCGGAGATGAATTGGTATAACCGCTCGTTATTTATTTTGATATAGAAAAGAGGGTTCTAGGCTATGCGTAAAAGTGCCCTGTTGATCAGGTTTATGCTTTGCTTGAGTCTATTGATTGTTTTAGGTGGAACACCTTTGAGCGTAGGAATATCTACTGCACAAGCATCTGCTACCGATTCTTCCTCTATCGATCAACTGTTACCGCTTGTAGGTAGTGCGCTTGTCGATGCTGGACAGCAGAAATGGACAGATGCCAAGCAGGAATTAGATACTTTCGCCACAGCATGGCAAACGATTGATACATCTACCGCTTCAACAGAAGCTGGCGCAGTCAATACAGCTCTGACGGATGCACAGACAGCGCTTGCTGGGGCTTCGTCTGATCCCAAAGCAGCTACCTCTGCGCTAGGTACACTAGCACGTGCAGTCAATACGTATGCAGAAGCAAGTCAAGCCAAAGCAAGCGGTACAACGACAGATAACAATGGACCTTCTCAGCAAGGGTTAACCGCTGTGAAAGTAATTCTTCCACTTGCAGATACGACGATTCAACATATTGATGAACGTAACTGGCAAGCCGCTCAAGATAGTTATAAACAGATCGTCAATTCATGGCCGGATGTTGAGAATGCGATTCGTGCCGATAATTTTACGGTGTATAGTCAACTAGAGATCAAAATGAGTATGATCCGTGTAGCTTTACAGGCTGATCCTCCACGTGAAGAACAAGCCAAAGCAGATACTCAAGCTCTTATTAAACTACTCAACGAATATGCCGCAGGCGATATTGCAGATACGGCTCCTGCGAGTGGTACTGTTCGCTTAAGTGATGCTGTGACGTTACTTCAACAAGTACAGACAGCCACAACAGCTCAAGATCAGAGCAAAGCATCTGATCTGATGACTCAATTTATCTCGATGTGGCCTCTGGTTGAAGGAGAAGTACAGATTTCTTCGGCTTCGACCTATACTTCGATTGAAAATGAAATGGCTGAAGTACAAGGATATTTAGTATCTAATCCTCCTGTATGGACACAAGCTAGTACTGTAATTCAGACGATGCTGGATGAACTCACTCCTTTAACATCCAAAACATCGTATACAGCTTGGGATGCAGCGATTATTTTATTACGTGAAGGTCTAGAAGCGATTCTGGTATTAGCTGCTCTACTCGCTTATGCCAAACGCAGTGGTAGCCGTACCGCAGGACAGTATATCTGGTCTGGTGCTATTTCAGGTCTAGTGCTCAGTGGTGTTATGGCAGTGATCTTTGTCTATGCGTTCTCTCAAGTATCGAGTAGCGGTAGTACACGTGAAATGATCGAAGGGATTACCGGCCTCGTCGCTGTTGTGATGATGCTTAGTGTAGGACACTGGTTACATCAGAAAGCCAACTTAAAAAATTGGAATACTTATATTGAAAATCAAGTCAGTGGTGCTTTAGAACGTGGCAGTCTATGGTCATTAGCGATTGTCTCCGGACTCGCCATTTTACGTGAAGGTGCCGAAACAGCGATTTTCTATATCGGTATGGCCCCTGCGATTGCTCTTTCGCAATTCATTTTGGGTATAGCGATTGCCCTTGTCATTCTGATTGTGATTGCTGTACTGATTATTAAGTTCAGTGTGAAATTACCGATTCGTCCGTTCTTCTTAACGGCAACAGTATTGATTTATTATCTGGTATTTCGTTTTCTGGGCGAAAGTATTCATGCCCTTCAAGTGGCAGGTAAATTCCCTGCACATACAGTGGCAGAATTACCTTCGATCAGTTGGATCGGTATGTATCCGACATGGGAGACCTTTATCCCTCAAATGATCGTCTTGATCTGGATGGTATGGAGATTGATTTTACCAGAATATCGCAGTCATAAGCAGACGGCTTAACTAGGGTGTTATGGAGTTAAGAATGATAGTGTGATCCGCTCTGCACCATAATAATGATGAGATGAAGTAAATTTAGAGAGTCTGTATCCTTTTGTATAAGGATGCAGACTCTTTTTGTTAATATATTATATTGTTTCTCATGATGGAACGATTAATGCTTATCGTTCATTTTTGGGGGAATCCGTTACTCGTGATCATTTTTTAGATGAGTCCGGATCATATATTGTACATCTATAATGGAGCAACATTTCATACTCCATCCACTCTAATCTGCTTTATTTATAATCATGCCCCAAAATAGAAATTTATGAGTTGCAATCTTTGTTAGGGTGCTTTAAGATAATGGTGAAAGAAAATAATTTTCTATATATATTATTATAAAATAAAAATAATTTTCATTAGGGAGGGTTAAACTTGTCTCCTATTTTGCATATGTTGGAGCAACGCATCGAAAGTTTATCTCCTCAAGAGCGCCGACTGGCTCATTATATTTTGCAACAACCTTCCACTGTTATTCGGCTTGGGATTACACAGTTAGCGACTCAATGTGGCATCAGTCCTGCTACTGTTACTCGCTTCTGCAAAACATTTCATTTCGAAGGCTTTCCTGATTTCAAAATGAAGTTAGCTAGTGAATTAGCGCAACAGTCCATTCCCAGTTCGTATCAAGATATTATTGCAGGTAATCCGCTTGCAGAGATTGTTAAAGCGATTGAAACCAATCATATTACATCGATCAACGATACTACCCGTTTACTCGATTTACCCAAGCTTGAGCAAGCGATAGGTTACCTTACCCGTGCACGTCGGATTGATCTGTATGGTATCGCTACCTCATCTATTGTAGCGCAAGACTTTTATCAGAAATTGATTCGAGTCGGTAAAAACAGTACATCGTTTTCTGATTCTCATATGCAAATCACTTCTGCTTCTACACTTTCTTCAGAAGATGTAGCGTTAGCGATTTCGTATTCTGGGGAAACTAAAGAAACGATCGATGCATTATCATGTGCCAAAGATAATGGAGCGACTGTATTATCACTGACTCAATACAGCAACAATAAGCTCGCTTCGATGGCGGATATCGCTTTATTTTCATCATCATTGGAACAAGGTGTTCGCCGTGGAGATATGGCTTCACGGATTGCTCAACTGCATATTATTGATATTTTATTTACCGGTATGATTAGCGCCCAATTTAACGATTCTGTAGCGAAGTTGGAGCTATCTTATAAAAATGTGCAACGTTATCGCAAAGACTCAGGAGGTTTTGAATAATGGCTAATGTAATCAAAGTGACTCATGAAGAAGATTTTCACAAGGTAGCTGCTCATATTGTTGCTAGTCTGGTACAAACTTCTCCTCGTGCTGTATTAGGATTGGCTACAGGAGGTACGCCTGTAGGCTTGTATCGTGAATTGATTCAGATTCATAAGCAAGGATTAGTCAGTTTTGCCAAAGTGAAAAGTTACAATCTGGATGAATATGCAGGTCTACCGACAGAACATCCAGCTTCCTATCGTACATTTATGAACGAGCATTTATTTAATCATATTGATATTAATCTTGAAAATACTCATGTGCCTGATGGACAAGCAACCGATTTGGATGCCGAATGTCGCCTGTATGATGAAATGTTGTCTGAAGCGGTGATTGATCTACAAGTTCTAGGCATTGGACATAATGGGCATATTGGATTCAATGAACCCGATGATAGTTTGAATCCTGCGACTCATGTCGTGACATTATTAGAACAGACCCGAGAAGCGAATTCTCGTTACTTTGGTTCGGTGGATGACGTTCCAGCACAAGCGATTACGATGGGTGTAGGTAGTATTATGAAAGCTCGCCAAATTCTACTGCTTGTACGTGGTGCAGACAAAGCTGAAATTATCCATCGTGCCGTAACAGGTCCGATCACAACACAATGCCCTGCTTCACTATTACAACTGCATTCCAACGTTACTGTACTGCTGGATGCAGAAGCAGGGAGGTTGTTCCAGTAATGTCTATTTCAACAGATGTACCACATTCCTTTCAAATTATTCATGGACGTGTGGTTACACCTACAAAAGTGATTGAAAATGGAACAGTACAAGTCCAAGATCAGACGATTACGTATGTAGGTTCTACAGCGAACGCTCCGATATGGAAAGAACAGACAACATATGATGCCAAATCTGGACTTGTGATTCCCGGCTTTATTGATATCCATGTGCATGGTGGGATGGGTGCCGATTTTATGGATTCCGATCCACACGTATTAGATACGATTACTTCTTTTCATGCCAGTCAAGGAACGACAGCTCTACTAGCGACAACGATGACCGCACCTCATGCTGATATCGATCATGTATTAGAACAAGTCTATGCTTATATGCAAAATGGACAAATGCCCGGTGCACAGATCGAAGGCGTGCATCTAGAAGGCCCTTTTATCAGTCCTAAGTGGCCTGGTGCTCAAAATCCAGAACATATCGTACTCCCAAATATCGAATGGTTAGAGCAATGGGAATCTCGTTATCCGGGGCTAATCAAACAACTTACTCTAGCTCCTGAACGAGAAGGTGCTTTGGAACTGATCTCATGGCTACGTCAGCATGACATTACAGCTGCCGCAGGTCATACCGATGCTTCTTATGAAGAGATCATGTTAGCGGTCGAACAAGGACTTAACCATGCGGTTCATACATTTAATGCAATGACTCCACTTCATCATCGCAAACCGGGAGTAGCCGGTGCAGTACTAAGTACCCCTTCGATTCATGCCGAAATTATAGCAGATGGGATTCATGTTCACCCTGCGGCAGTATCAATCTTAGCTCAACTTAAGCAACAAGATAATTTAATCCTGATTACCGATGCGATGTCTGCTGCCGGGCTTGGGGATGGCGAATATATGCTGGGTGATCAACCTGTCAAAGTCCTCAATGGTATAGCGACTTTGCCGGATGATAGCGGAACACTTGCAGGTAGCCGTTTAACCATGATCGAAGGTTTCCGCTTTTTAATTCAGCAAGTAGGGCTATCGATTCTACAAGCTTCTGCCGCAGGTAGTGGTAATCCTGCGCGTGAACTAGGATTATACGAACAGACAGGTAGTCTTGAAATCGGTAAACGTGCTGATATCTTAGTACTTAATCCAGATATGGAATTACAGCATATTTTTATTAAAGGGTTATTGAAATCATATAATGAATAGAAGCGGTATTAGCAAGTTCTCTGTTTTTGATCATAGAGAACTTGCTTTTTTTGTGATTTTGGACTTCAAATTATTGTTTTAAGATTAACTATTGATTAACTTTTGGTCATATGTTATATTTTGAGTACTATTTTCAACAAGACAGGAGTTCAATCGTATGAAGGAAAAAAGGCTACAACATCTTGAAGATTATATTCACTCGGTGGGTACAGTTTCTTTAGATGAACTTTGTGAATATTTTAACGTTTCTAAAAATACTGTCCGGCGTGATGTGAATCAAATCCTTGAAAAAGGAACGATTCAAAAGGTATACGGTGGAGTGACTTCTGTAACCCCTGCTCTAATTCCATTTGAAAATCGGGATCATACTAATCATCCTGAAAAAGTGAAAATTGGACAACAAGCGGCTGCACTCGTAGAAGATCAAGATTTGATTTTTATCGATTCGGGCACAACGACTCGCAATATGATTGAGTTCCTTCCTTCTTCTCAACAGTTAACCATTTTGACCAACAGTCTGGATGTGATTAATGCGGCTGTCGCTTTTGAAAATATTACGCTGATCACAATTGGTAATCGCTACAAACGCAAAACCAAATCATTTGTTAGTATTGATGATCTACATATTTTGGATAAATATAATATCAGCAAGGCTTTTATGGCGGCTACGGGTGTATCGATTGCTCATGGGTTGACCAACTCTGATATTTTGGAGTACGAAATAAAAAAACGAATCGCTGAAAAAGCTCAGACTTTATATTTGCTAGCAGATGCCTCCAAATTCGGCAAATCTACTCAGCTTACCTATGCTCCTTTGCATGAAGTCGATGTATTGATCACCTCTGGTGCATTATCAGAAGAATACCATTCGTTCTGTCGTGAGCATCGAATTGAATTATATATTTGTAAATAAAAGGACTCAAAAAGACATATCTTACTCTAAGAATAACTTAGAACAAGATATGTCTTTTTAATGGAATATTAGCTTTATCCTGATGGGAAGCGACTTATTATACTTTAGAATAGTTGGCATTCGCTTGACCACTTGTACCAAATTCCTGCATTTTACTTTGCACCACTGCTTGGATCGCTTCAGTACCGGGGGTAAGGATTTTACTTGGATCATATATATGAGTGTCTTGATTCAATACTTGGCGAACAGCTAATGCCCATGCTTGAATACATTCGGTATTTACATTGATCTTGGCATGCCCTAATGCGATGGCTTGCTGGATCTGATGCTGTGGAATACCTGAACCTCCATGTAGAACTAACGGAATGCATGTTAATTCTGCAATATGCTTCATTTCAGCAAATCCAAGTACAGGCTCACCTTGATAAGGACCATGCACTGAACCGAGTGCAGCGGCTAATGCATCGATCCCTGTTTCTTTGACCAGTCGATCACATTCAAGCGGGTCTGCATATTGAATGCCTCCAATGAGTCCATCTTCCATACCACCTACAGTGCCCACTTCTGCTTCAACCGATACGCCATATGCTCTAGCGTACTCTACCACTTCACGAGTCATGGTTATATTTTGTTCGATCGAATGATGTGAACCATCAATCATGACAGAGCTGAATCCACTATCAATAGCTTTTTTACAACGTTCTACACTGATGCCATGATCTAAGTGTAAAGAGACAGGTACTGTAATGGATAACGCTTGTATCGAAAGGTCTACGATAGCAGCAATCAGTGCATATCCACCTAGATAGTCTACCAATCGATCAGAAGCTGCTAGAATCACAGGTGCTTGTTCCTCTTCTGCTGCTCGCAAAATCGCTTGTACCCATTGCACACCGTTTATATTATACTGCCCGACAGCATAACCACCTGCTAAAGCTTCTATTAGCATAGATTTCATTGATACGGTTCGCACATGTCATCTCTCCTTTAATCATCATCATTTCAGAAGAGCCTATTTTAATATTGTTTAGCTTTTTTTAACTGATGTTGTCTAGCTTCAAATACTTCATGAATCTTTTCGTTGTCAGAGACTTCAGCCACGCCCACATTCCACCAGCTATCATAGCCATTGGTCATTGTTTTCGGTAATACTTTGATCTCGATCAATGTGGAGTTCGATTGCTGTGCTACATCTTTCAAAGCCGCCTGCAATTGTTCTATCGTATTCACTTTGTAAGACTTGGCGCCATAACCTTCAGCTACTTTGGCATAATCAATATTCATAATCCGTTGATCGTGAGTACGGAATTCGCAGAAATAGCTATCTCCACCGTTCTCCATTTGTAGATTATTAATACAGCCAAAACCTGCATTATCAAAAAGAATAATATTGATCTTATGATTGTATTGAATCGCTGTAATCAATTCAGAGTGTAACATGAGAAAGCTACCGTCACCAACAATAGAATACACTTCTTTGTCAGGTACAGCTAACTTAATCCCTAGAGCACCAGACACCTCGTACCCCATACAAGAGTATCCATATTCCAAGTGATACGTGTTAGCCACTGTAGGATTCCAAATGCGTTGTAGATCACCTGGCAATGATCCTGCTGAGCCAATAATAATGCTATCTGCTGGAATAACTTCATTGATAGCGATCAATGCTGTCGTCTGTGGTAATTCAGTCTGAAGTGCATCGGCATATTCATTGAGCATCTGTTGATCAAATTGATCGCTTACTTCTGGCTTAAAATTGTCCCGCTGAAAAGTAATCTTACTTAAACGATCTCGTTCCTGATTCCATTCTGCTTTGAATTGCTGAATCTGATCTCCAAATTCACTAACGTATCCTTCTAATAAAGGAGACAGTTGTTCCAAGGCTGTTCTAGCATCCGCTACCATTTGAAAAGCATCCAATTTGTATGCTTGAGCACGGCTAACATTAATATTTAAAAATTGACCATTTTCAAAATCAAAAGCCGTTTTGGAAGATGTTGCAAAATCAGTGTACCTTGTACCAATACCAATCACTAAGTCAGCTTGTCTTGCCACTTGATTCGCGGCAAGTGTCCCGGTTATGCCTATACCACCTAGATTATTAGCAAATGTATATTCAACTGTTGCTTTACCTGCTTGTGTTTCTACTAATGGAATATGATGCTTTTCAGATAATTGGATCAATATATCCCGTGCTTGCGAATATTTAGCTCCACCACCTACAATGATCACTGGCTTACGACTGGATTGGATTAATGCAGCTGCTCCTGTTAATTCGCGCATCGTAGGCAATTTACGATCTAAATAATGAACCCGACGTGCAAAAAAGGCTACATCATAATCATAAGCTTCTCCTTCTACATCTTGCGCAATACAGATCGTAGCTGGGCCAGCTTTGGCAGGATCAGTCATCACTTCAAAAGCTCGTAGTAAGCTAGACATTAATTGTTCAGGACGAGTGATCCGATCCCAATAGCGTGATAATGGTTTTAACGCATCATTGGTTGTAATCGCTGCACTATATTCTTGTTCAATCTGTTGAAGTACAGGATCAGGCTGTCTTGTAGCAAACGTATCTCCAGGTAAAAATAATACTGGAATGTTATTAGATAATGCTGTCCCTGCCGCCGCTGCTAGATTCGCTGCTCCTGGCCCTACCGATGTGGTAACCGCATATATTTTTTGACGTAACATTTGCTTGCTGTATGCGATAGCCGCATGAGCCATTCCTTGTTCATTTTTACCTTGTATGACTTTGAGATGACCGGATTCTTGTTCTAATGCTTGACCGATTCCCAGTACGTTACCATGTCCAAAAATAGTAAATATCCCTTCGACAAAAGGAAATTCTTGACCATCTACATGGATATATTGGGCATTCAAAAAACGGATTAAGGCTTGTGCTGTTGTCAGCCGAATGGTTTGCATCATGTCACCTCTATCTGTATTGTGCCTCTTTTTCATCTGCTGTAATCAATTGTTCAATTTCATTTACTGTAGGCATGGCTTCAGAAGAACTATGCTTGCTCACCACGATCGATGCTGAAGCACTGCCGTATTTGAGAGCGGTCTCGATATCTTTACCTGCAAATAAAGCATACAGAAAAGCAGAAGCATACGAATCACCTGCGCCAAATGTTTTCAATACTTGAGTGATATACGCTTTACTTTGAAAACGTTGACCTATCTTTGTATAGGCATATGATCCTTCGACACCATGCTTGATTACAATCAGTTGCGGAAGATGCTGGAATAAATAAGCGATCGTTTGCTCATTTTCTCCTTTACGATGTTCAAGAATATCGAATTCATCGCGTGTTCCGATCACAATATCTGCTTGCTCGGCAACCAGTGCATAATAGATAGCCGTTTCTTCTATAGAGTTCCATGTATATGGACGATAATCTAATTCAAAAATCACTTTTACGTTGTGTTTACGCGCGAGACTGACTGCTTTGAGTACAGCTTCCCGTGAAGGACTTTGCGAAAGAGCAGTACCTGATACCAATAAAGTACTTGTTTGTCGGATATAGTCTTCATCTACTTCACTAGGTTCCAAGTACAGATCGGCTACATTATCACGATACATCAGAATACTGCATTCTTCAGGGCTTTTGATTTCGGTAAAAGCAAGCCCTGTTTTGTGACCTGCTCGATCAATTACGACTCCTGTGGTATCGATACCTAGATTCTGAATATAGTTAGCAATAAAGCGACCATGTTGATCATCTGCTAGCTTCCCGATAAAGCCTGTTTTGAGCCCTAATTTGGAACTTCCAATTGCGATATTAACAGGTGATCCACCGACGTATTTGGTGAACGTCATCGTTTCTTCCATAGGACGATTGTATTCTGTAGCGTTCAGATCTATACAGGCTCTACCAATCGCAATAATATCGAAAACACGTTCACTTTTTAATTCGTACTTCATCTGTTCTTCCACTCCGTTTCCTTCACAAATTTCTATTCTGTACAAGCTTGATCATCAGCTTAACGTTGCAATATCCATTCATGATCAGGATCGTTGTGGAATTTCCAGATGCGCTTGGGTCCTGCCATCACATTAAGATAATACGAAGTGTATCCGTCAGGCACACCTACAGGATGATAACCGACAGGCACGATCACAACATTCCGATGTTCAACCGCCATCGTCTCATCTAGTGAACGATCATCAGTATACACACGTTGAAATACAAATCCTTGCGCAGGATCGATCTCATGATAGTATGTTTCTTCTAATAACGATTCCGCAGGCAATTGATCAACATCATGCTTATGAGGTGGATAACTGGACCAGTTCGCACTTTCTGTGATGACTTCAACGACCAAAAGACTATTCACCGTCTGATCAGAGTCTGGCAAAATATTATGCACCAGACGCTGATTGTTATATTTTCCACGATGCTCAACACCATTTTCGGCAGCTTGAATCATACGGGTTGGACGTTGTTCGATAGAAGGTGAATAACATAAAGCCACTCTAGCTGTTGTCTCTGCAGTAATAGTAAATGCACGATCATTTGAAATATAAACGCTATCTGTAGGCTTTTTCTCAAAAACACTTGCACGTGTTCCTACTCCGGTAAACGTCTGTTCATGATCGCTAACTGTAATTTGGCCTGTGACGGCTACAATACAACATTCGGTTTTTCCCAGTGCTTCGCTATATGTCGCACCGGGTTCGATATCTATCATTTTGAATCCTACATAGTGTAAAGGAGAATTATCTTGATTCACTTCATGTAGCAGAGTTACCCCTGTGCTGAGAAGTTGTTGTTGAGGTTTACGCAATAAACGACTCATGATTTGGAACCCTCCTTATTCAAACGTAGGCGTAACATAACGAGCAGTGACTACTTTTTTGTGCGTATAAAAGTCTACACTGTCTTTTCCATTAGCATGTAGCGTACCGAAAAAGGAAGATTTCCAACCGGAAAATGGAAAGAATGCCATCGGTGCAGGTACACCTAAGTTCACGCCTAACATCCCGGCATCTATATTTTCACGGAAATAACGAATCGCTGAAGCATTGGATGTAAAAATACAAGCTCCATTAGCAAATTCCGAGCGATTAGCCGTCTCGACTGCTTCTTTCAAATGCTTCACACGAATAACCGATAAGACAGGCGCAAAAATTTCATCTTTCCAGATCGTCATATCTGTTGTGACATTTTCAAAAATAGTTGGTCCGATAAAATAGCCTTCTTCTGAAATGTGTTCACGACCATCGTAGACCAACGTTGCGCCTTCGCTAATCCCTTTTTCGATGTAGCTTATAGTGCGTTTCTGATTTTCTTCTCGAATCACCGGACCTAGAAATACACCGTCATCAAGACCATTTCCGATTTTGATCTCGCCTGCTCGCTCTTTCAAACGGGTGATAAAAGCATCTGCGATGCCTTCTTCAACAGCGACAACAGCACATGCCATACACCGTTCACCTGCTGAACCGAAAGCAGAAGCGATCACATTGGTCACCGTGTCTTCTAAATCAGCATCGTTCAGTACAATGGTATGATTTTTGGCTCCTGTTAATGCCTGTACTCTTTTGAGATTATTACTTCCACGCTTAAATACATATTCTCCTACAGGCTTCGAACCAACAAATGAGATCGCTTGTACCGAAGGATGATCCAGAATACCATTCACCACGTCATGCGCTCCGTATACGATATTGAATACGCCTTTAGGCAATCCTGCTTCAGTAAATAATTCAACCAGACGTCTAGTTAATAACGGTGTACGTTCAGAAGGTTTGAGAATAAATGTATTGCCTAAAGCAATCGCCATCGGGAACATCCAACAAGGCACCATCATAGGAAAGTTAAATGGAGCAATCCCACCAACTACGCCTATCGGGTACCGATAATTTACCGCTTCTACATCTGTTGCAATAGAAGCCAGTGAATCGCCCATCATCAATGTAGGCGCACCCGCGGCAAACTCTACATTTTCGATACCACGACCTACTTCACCTAATGCTTCGGTCAAATTTTTCCCATTTTCTAAAGTGATCAGACGAGCTAATTCTTCTTTATGAGTAGACAATAATTGTTGGAAGTTAAACAGAATGCGTGCACGACGAGGAACAGCTACTTTTTGCCAGGATTGAAAAGCTTGGTGGGCTACTTCAACAGCATAATCAATATCTTCTTTAGTAGACAGGGGGACTCTTGCAATAACTTCTTTGGTCGCTGGATTGTAGACATCTTCATAGACGGTTGTTTTACTTTCGACCCATTCCCCATTGATATAATTTTTTAGCTTTTCTACTTGTAGCGCTTCTGTCATTTTTGTTCCTCCTCTAATTGAATACACTTCAATAGATCATCACAATAGTTGTATCATTGTTATATTTTGATTCATTTATCACTTTTTGATTATGTTTTGATTAATTTATAGTTAAATATTATTCTCAAAACTGTTTGTAGTCAATCATTTTATCGATTTGACTTCTTTTTTATCAAATAAAATCAATATAGATAGATATCGAACTCAAAAAACACCTTTTACCAAGTATGCAATCTACTCAATAAAAGGTGTTGGTTGTGAATTTTCACTTTATTGGCTGTGGATAACTGATAATTAGACAACGATCATTGATAACAGATAAGCCTATCATTTAGAGAGCGCTTGTGCCGACTGTATCACTTGATGGATCGATTCTGACGGTAGACGATACGCCCACATATGAGTAGGATCGGTCACCCAAATTGATGTAGGATCATCGGCATTTTGAAATCCTTGATACGTATCTACAACCGTATGCCCTTGCTCTGTTCGAGTCACTTTCAAAGTGAATACAGACGATTGCGATGATTGTTTAGAAGCAGGTTGTGGCAATTGATCAGTTGGTATATTTTTGATACTATCTGTCAAATTGGATGCTTGTTCAGCAGTAATAGAATGACCATTAAAAGTCCAACGATCTTGCGATGGATCTTCTAGATTGGCTTGATGATGTACTGTCCAATGGCTCTGATCTTTGGAATCTGTCCAACTCAAAGCTGTCATATCTTTATCATTCCAACCGATTGGCGTTGTATCAACAAATCCAAAAACAGTAGCTGACAAATCCGTAACGGTCTGCTGTGCTAATTGGATAATTGCTCCTTCATTTAAGCGTGCATAATAATATCCATCGGTTGGTAATTTGCTCCCAATATACAGTCTATCTTGTTGCCCTGTCGATGTGGTTAATACCATATTAGGTTGCTGTGGATCTATCCCGTATTTGGTTACATCGGTTGGTGCTTCTTCTACAATATTGTGCACTGTCGCAGCTTGTAATGTGGTTAACCAATCTGCAATCATATATGAATTGGTAGGGTAGCTAGCAGGTAGACTCATTTGCCATTGATCCTTATTTTTTTCAAGCACAATCGGTGTTGAAGATCCCGACGGTGTAGTCGCTTCCTGATGTTCAGGTAAAGGTTTGATTTGGATCTTCTGCACAGTATCAGGTGTAAACGAAATCCATTGGGCTTCTACAGGAGTTGTCTGATCTTTTTGAAAAAAGTTCTGTGAATACGCATATACTCCACCTACCAGTAAAATGATAACCATACTTATAGTCGGTATCCATTGACGAAATTGCACGATCTGCAAGACTCCTTTCTATCCTCTCCGTCGTCTCCACCATAGTACAATCCCTATAATGACAAAGAGTAAAGGAAATACAATCACCGTTCCGACGAAAATCATTTTCGCTTGAGATAATGATAAATTCGCAGTCTGGTATTGTTCTTGTACTTGAGGTCGAATCGTGATTTTACTCGTATTACCTAACAGATCATTAATACTATTCAGTGCAAAATCTAAATTTGCTTGCTGAACAATTTCCTGATCCATCATAAAAGTAGATCCACCTAAAATCACTGCTTTGGGTGCACCTTTGCTATCAGCGACAGCAAATCCCAGATCGAAAGGGCCGGGTAAATCTTTCGGATCTCGTTCTGTTTTGGATTCTAATAAGCCTGACAGATTGGTTTCTCCATAACTATTACTCGAAGAAGTCAGTAACGGTGTTGTTGTCCATCTTTGTACCGCTTCTAATTGCAAACCAACTGACAGAGACATCATCGTATACAGCTTGCTTGCTGCTAATTTGGATGTAATCTCATGTTGTCCATAGTCTGGAATAATCGTCAGTGGATCATATAAGGTCGTGTCTTTAGGTTCTACAGCTACAGTATGAGTATCTTTAACCCCATACATGCTCATTAATGAGTCCAAGTTCTTCCAACTACTACTCATTTTTTCATTAAATCCAAGAGATAAGAATAACTTGCCTCCATTACTCAAGTACTGCTTAATGAGCTTGGTTTCCCCATCACTCAAATCATTTTGCGGGCCTACAATCATAAGTAGACTTGCGTCTTTCGGAATAGCGCCTTCTTGTAGTAAAGACAGATCGCTCACCGTAATATTTTCTTCTTTTAAATGATTCACCAGTGTACTGATATCAGTGGTTGCAAATTCATTATGCCCGTTGAGCAGATATGCTTTGTGTGTTGTAGATGAAGATAGAGATAACAGACCTGAAGTTAACTTCTCTTCACCACTAAATTGATAAGAAGTACTGGCTTCTGCGCTTTCTGCACTCATATCACTTGCTCCTGCCCCATCAGCAAACATATCATATACCGGAACGATTTTGGTACTATCTCCTTTTTTGAGCACCACTGCACTTTCAGTCACTCCGTATTGCTTGGCAAGTGTTGGATTGGTCAGCAGATCATACGTTTTGACTTGCAACTTGCTGTTCACTTTATGGTATTCTGCTAATAAATCTGTCACTTCACGGGTATAGACTTCAGCATCTTGCGAGTTAAGAAAGACCAGTGCTTCGACATTCTGGTCTAATCCTTGCAATGTTGTTATCGTCTGATCGGATAACGTATATTGTTTATTTTTGGTTAGATCGACTTGAAAAGTGCCAATCGAATTTAGAAATAGTGTCACAATAATAAAAATCCCGATCACTGCTACTGAAAAGACAACTGCATTTGTACCTTGTATCCATTTTTTCATATTGATCACCTCCACCTTTTCCGTTCCACGACTTGTATACTCAGCACGAGGAACAATAGAGATAACGTAAGATAGAACAGAATATCAGGTCCATGCAGTACGCCTTTAATTAAATTATCGATTCGACTCGATATTGAAAAAGGTTCTAACCATTTCTGTGCAATATCTGAATTCATTGTAAAAGAATCAATAATCCATAGTCCCAGTAAGAGTACAAATGCGATCACTGCCGATACCATCTGGTGTTGAGACAGACTAGAAGCAAATAGCCCTATCGCCATCATTGCGGCACCGAGTAAAAATACCGCCAATAAAGATAACAATAACATTGGCATATTCATCGTACCGAAAAAAGACATCGTCATCGGATACACCAGATTACATGCAATCAATACTACTAATAAACCAAGCGAAGCTAAGTATTTACCCACCACAATCTCTGTTACTGTGACAGGCGAAGTGAGCAGAAGTTCATCGGTTCCCTGTCTAAATTCTTCAGATATCAAACGCATCGTTAACAGCGGAATAATAATCAATAACATAAAAATCGTATTGCCCAAAATCAAACGGTAATCCAATATACTTGGCTGATAACCGACAAAACTAACATAAAACATATAACTAGATAGCAATACATAGACGGCAATTGCAAAATAAGTCGTTGGATTTAAAAAATACAGCTGTAATTCTTTAGAACAGATCGCCCACATGCGTCTCACTTGGATGTATCCCCCTTTGTCTCAGGAGTATCTGTAACGTCCACAGATGATACATTGGTTTCTTTACTCGATATCGAATCTGTTGTTAATTTGGCAAATAGATCTTCTAAACTGTGACCTTCTTTACGCATTTCTAATACAGGTATTCGTGCTTCGGCTAATAATAAAGAAAGTGATTCTCTAAAATCTTCCTGATCGACTCCAGTTAATTGGATCGTAATCAATTGTTCTTGTTGTTCATTGGTATCTGAATACTGAAATTCCATATGTGCAAAGACTAAATGTTCCAGTACTGATCGTACGATCGCAGGCTTAGACTTCACTTCCAATTGAATCTGGAAATTCTCGTGCAATGAATCACCAATATGATCAGCTGCTCGATCCAGTACTAATTTGCCTTCATGGATAATCAACATTCGGTTACAGAGCATACTGACTTCTGGCAAAATATGAGTGCTCAACAACACGGTATGTTGTTCGCCTAATTCTCGAATCAATTGACGAATTTCCATAATCTGATTCGGATCAAGCCCAGATGTTGGTTCATCTAGAATCAATAATTCCGGTTGGTGAATAATCGCACCTGCTAATCCTAGACGTTGCTTATATCCTTTAGATAAAGAACGGATTACCTGTCGTTCTCTTCCTTGTAGTCCAAGCCGATCCACCATTTCACTTATCCTTAACTTCTGTTCTCGTACCGACACATCACGTAGATCCGCCACAAAACGTAAATACGAACGCACGGTCATATCGGGATAAAGTGGCGGTGTCTCTGGCAAATAGCCGATTTTACTACGGGCTTGTCTGGATTGTTCATGCATCGGTAGTCCATCTACCCATATCTGTCCCGTAGAAGGGGTTAAATATCCTGTAATCATCCGCATAGTTGTTGTTTTACCCGCTCCATTGGGGCCGAGAAAACCAACAATTTCACCACGCTTCATCTCAAAATCTATTCCATCTACACTGCGACGCTGATCAAACCATTTACTTACTTGCTGGACTTGCAGCATACCTCGTTCCCTCCCGCTTTTCCCAAAATCCTTTTTACTATAACGTAAATGTTATAAATTCAGCTTAAAGGAAGGTAAAGGAAAGCTTAAAAAAGCCGCCAGATCATGATGATCTTAGCGACTGATTTAGGAGGAAGAGTGAGCAGAATGATCCAGTTCAAAAAACCATTCTAAAAATGAATTGAAATTTTCCCACTGTGGTTGTAATTTCCCTGCCCAAAAGTCTTGTAACGGTTGACCAAGACTCAATTCTAACACTTGTCCCGTCTGCCGATTATAAAAGTATCCACCTTCACCGACAAAAGCATCCAGTGGAAGATATTCTTCTGGTAATTGCAACGTCGTGCGGGCACTATGTACACTTAAATCATAATTCGAATACAGTACAAACCAAGCAATATGGTAAAGTTCACGATGTCTACTATAAAACGTAGGCCCTGTCTCAGCATGCAAATAAAATTGAGCAAAGTCTGAGTCTAGCGGAATATTTAACTGTTCCAAAGCACCTACATAGTCAGACGAAGCTTCTTCATACCAGCCATTTTGTTCTTTGAAGTATTGTTCAACTTTGGATGATAACAAGGTCTGCCTCCTTTTGATTTCATGAAGCTCTATAAAATATAAAATAATAATCAAAATTAAATCCTACATAAATATTCTATAGAACTTACTACTATATTATAAAAGATACCTCTAAAAGGATACAAATTCTAGAACACAATCTGATCACAAAAAAAAGACTAGCTCTTTAATAGAAATAGTCTTTTTATATTTGCTTTTATATTTTCTCTATATATTTTAATTATGCATGCAGTTACTTTTTATCTACAGGAACTTGTACGATCAATGGAGGCTTAACTGCCTTTTTCCAATTTACAAACGCTATACTACAAGCAATCATAACCAGACCGATCAATAAAGGTAAAGTGATCGACTCATTCAATATCCAGATACTAAAGATATTAGAGAGTACCGGAATTAAAAAGGTATATGTTCCTACGGTACTCACTTCTCCACTGTCGATTAGTTTGAAATACACCATCCAACCACCAGCAATAACAAAAAGGGAAATAAATAATAACACTTCGATAAAAGAAGGCGTCCACTGAATATCACTCCAACGTTCGGTAGATGATCCAAGAATCATCAGCACAACTCCACCGATTAACAATTGCATGGTCACTGTCCACAAAGAATCCAATTGCTGATTATTTTTCTTCATATAAATCGTACCTAGCGCCCAACATAATGACGATGCCAGAGCCAAAACGATACCTGTTACCGATAAGTTGCCTTCGATTCCGCCAGAACTAATCACAGCCACACCGGCAAACCCAAGTACCAATCCAACCACTTTCATCGTATTCATTTTTTCACCTAACCATAACCATGAAAACAATCCAAGTAAAATCGGTTGTAAAAATACTATCGTTGAAAATAAACCTGCTGGCAAATAGCCAATCCCTATCGTCTGTAGTCCGTAATATCCGATAATATTCAGAATAGCGAGCACTGCATAGATTTTCATATTCCGTTTCCATTGCAATCGTTCAATATGTTTTAAAGCAAATCCTAATAAAATTAGACCTCCTATTAAAGTCCGCAGTCCTGAAAATAAAAGAGGTGGCACATCAGGTAATACTAATTTGGTTAAAGGCCAGTTGATTCCCCAGATCGTAACAAGGAAAATCACCAACCATAATGTTGTTTTAGGGGATAATGTCTTCATATTATTCATCCTTTCATCTACTGCGTTTACACTGTTTTAAATTTGTGCTTCTTTAGGTTATACTGTTATCACTTATAAAGAAAATGAATGTTTTGCATAAAGGAGATAACGATATTGTTATGACCATTACTCAGATTATGACCTTTGTACGTGTTGCTGAGACATTAAGCTTTACTCAAGCTGCTCATGATTTGCATATGACCCAACCTGCGGTGAGCCATGCTATAGCCAGTATTGAAAATGAATTAGATACTCTATTGCTAGTACGTGATCGCAAAAAAGGAGTTTTGCTGACAGAGATCGGTGAGCAAGTTTTGATGCAATTCCGTACTATTTTACACAGCATGGAAAAAGTACAACAACAGGTAGCTGCTGTCAAAGGGCTTGATGTCGGTACAATCTGTGTAGGTGCTTTTCCATCAGCATCTGCTTATTTTTTACCGCCTATTATTCAAAAAATCAAACAAAATTATCCTAACCTGGTCTTCGATCTTCATGAAGGCTCTGCAAACGATGTAAAAGAATGGGTATACAATCGCAAAATCGAAGTCGGTATTGTTCTTCTGCCTGCACCCGAATTAGATGTGATTCCGTTATGTGAAAATGATATGGTGCTTCTTTTACCTGCTAGCCATCCGTTACAACAACAAGCTCATATTACGATTCAACATCTTCATAAAGAAGATATGATTTTGTGCAAAGGTGGACACGAAACAGCGATTATTGAAGCTTTTGACAACGAAAATTGTGAGCTTAATATTACATTTACTACTCATAATGTGAGTGCATTAATTAATATGGTACGTCAGGGGCTAGGCATCGGTATTGTATCCAATCTAGCCTTATCTATGCACCCCCATCAACTAGATGTTCGAGAAGTTACACCACGGATCACAAGCCAAATAGGCATCGCTATTCCTTCATTACCAAATGCTTCACTTGCTGTGCAGTTACTGATCAAAACCGCTGAAGAATTATTTATCGAGTCGGCTATATCTATTTCTTCGTAAATACCGACTTAAATAAATACCCATATAAATAAACACAAAAAAGTCTGTATCTTTGACATAAAGAATACAGACTTTTTGTATATCCATTTTATATTATTCATATAGAGGTTTGATTGGAGATACATGGTATTAATGCGTCACCGAAGATTGGAAGTCATCTTTACTTCCTTTATTCGCATGATAAAATATCACATCACCATCTTGAAGCTCAAATGTAAATCCCCATGGATCATTAAATTGCTTTTGAAATCCTTCCAGTTGCCATTGATTCATAAGTGGCGCATGAATGTACTGAAGATGTGGATGTTCCAGATCTCCATTCTGAATCGTTTCGATATTAAAATTAACAACGATATAGCCATCACTTAGAAAAATAGAAGAATGATCATCCAACCCTTTTGGAGTATTTATCGCAGATATAGATGAATGCTTAGACTCTGTTGTTAAAGATGGATTGTTGGAACGATTGGTAGACGTTGACCCTGTTACATCTTGCAAACGAGTTCCTTGCTTAACGACATATACATCAGCAGGCAGACTATATTCACCGTACCATTTCTGCACAGCTGCTAATGAACGCATCGTATTATTGCCTTCAGGTAGATGTTGCTGTGGCCCTATCAATGTACGTAAAGGCTGAGTCAGTAACAATTGAGTGAACTTGCCTATATTGACTTTGCGCTTAGCACTAGCATCTGCAAACATTGCAATTGCTTCTTCTGAATTAGCAGGTAATGACTTCGTCGTATGTTGTGTAAATGAAGCGGGTGTATCTGTATTATTGTTACTATGGCTTAATTTTTGTGTGATTGCTTGGATCTGTTCAGCTGTAATTTCCCACGAGATTCCCGTTTGATTAACCCAGATGGATTCGGCTACTCTTTCGATCAGGGCTGTCCAGAAATGATTGGATTGTTGTTGGTCTACGATTGATCCATTAGACTCCGAGCTACTAATTGGTTCATTTGGTTGTTGTAATAATCGATCATACATATAAAGAGCCGTATTTTGGAGTTCTTCAGCAGGTACTTTTCGCAAAGGATCATTCAAAATCGTATACCGTTGTACTTGGTCTTGCGCCGATCCTATTTGAATAAAGTTTTTACTCGCATTCGAATAATATAAATCGACTGGAAACGGCTTTCCACCCTGACGAGAAACATAACTGAATGAAGGTGTAATTCGAATACTATCCTGTGCTCCAAACATATTGCCTTTGGTTTTGAGATCGAATTTGAAATGATAACCGGTTTTGACCGCTAAGTTGCGATAAATCGGATGACTTCCTTGACGAACAGGCAGCATATAAGGAGCCGTAGTTCCTCGCGTTTCACCATCTATTCCTTTATCACCAACCCAATAAGAAGCTGACTGAGGAATGTCTAAGTTCTTCCACGGTGCAAATACAATCTGCCAGTTATAATCAGCAATATCGGTAATATGAAAATCGTAGACGCGTCCAATCACATCAACAGGAACATTTTCTACAGCGACATGATTGTCTAGAGTCACATTAGCGTTATGTTGAACTGTAAAAGTAGCCGGTGCATTTTCAGCAATGGTACGAAATAAAATATCATACTTGCCTTCATCTACCCATACCGGCAAAAAGAAAGATGTATCCAATTGATTTATCGGTATATCTATCCATGTATGTTTGGGAATAAATGTGGTCTGTTCGTTGTTATATACATCAAAAGGAAACTGTACTTGTTTGGTACGCATATATTTCGCATAATCTCGATTCCCATAGCCCGGATAATTTGTATGCTGTCCACTCGTTGGAATCCGAACAGAGAAAGGACGATCTAATATAAGCGCAGAACGATATAGATCCGGGATTGTTTTCTGATTATGTGATTGATCGTCCGCTACCAATGAATAGTTGACGACAGGTGTATGTACAGTCACCGTATTGATACCTTGGATCGGCTTTTGAATAGGAGTATAGTTTCCTTTACCACCTTCCATTATGGTGTAAAAAACGGTTCCTGTACTTTGAGTATCTTTCCGATTCACTTTTGTTTTTTCAATTCGATTTCCACTTTTATAAAGAACATTACGTCCGATCATGGTAGGGATAGGCATACTGGTCGGTGTTGGTGTAGACACTGTTTTTTCTTGAGCATCCATAATCAATTGTCCTACAACAATAAGCTTATCATTATGCACTTGAATATCAGGAACTTCTTTTTCTGCAAATCGGTTTAAATCTTCTGTAGGTACCGAAGGTGCTGACTTTTGCCGTCCTCCATTAAGTGAAGAAGAAGGGGCATCTGCTTTAACCGATTCTGGCTTTGTAAACCCTCCTGTATATTCTGCCTGATAGGACGGTGGACGATATCCATTTGGTGTGAGAGTAATTTTCCCGTTAGGTAACGCATAATTTGCAAGTTCCGCTTGCGACAATTGGTACATCGCTAATGATGGAATCGTCCAATATGAATAAGGTCGGGTAATCGTATAATTTTTAGTTACTTTTTTATCATTGCTTTTCCAATCGGAATCCCAATACCGATTTCCATTGCTTCGTTCTTTATATTTTCCTGCATCCCATTTACGATGATAGACTTTGGTAACCGGTACTTTAAAATCACATGTTCCCGTCATTTGTGTAAATGTCGCATCATATAAATATTCACGAGATAGAACATTCCCATATAAATCTTCAGAAGTGGGAATCCCTTGAGCGACATCAAATGTTTCCTGATCTCGTTTGTCTGCTTTGATCACGCCAGTAGGTGTCGGGTCTATATAAGCAGGATGCAACGTATTACTGACAGCAGGTATAGTACACATTACGCCTGCATCAGGTTCTTCTGACCCGTTACAATCGACCACATGCACCGTAAACGTATCTTGTACGTCTAAAGCTTGTTCGGTATCTACAAAATGCGCTGTAATCTCTGTACTTCCAATAGTTCCCGTAGGTGTGAGTACACCATTTTTACCTATCGTCGCAATACTTGAGTCTGAACTTGCCCATGATAATGAAGGATGGGATTGCAAGCTATATGTAGTTTCATCCATCTTGGTTAATGTAGCTTCTGCTTGTATGGGTGATGTATCAGTCGTACATATTTCATTTGGCAAATCTATCGCAATTCTTGCTCCGCCCTCTCCAACAATAACCTCTGCTGTATCGGAGATCAAATACTCTTCTTTTTTCCATATCGCTCGAATCGTCACTTTGCCTTCACTAACAGCAGTCACCAACCCAGTTGTCGGATTGACTGTAGCAATCGACTCATCCGAAGACCACCATTTCAGTTCGTCTGTTCTAGAAGTGACTGAAACATAATCGGTCCAAGTTTGGCTTCCATAAGGCTTCGTACGAATCTTTGCCTCCATTTGCTGAGTGTCTCCTACTTCGATTTTAGCATCCGGTGTAACATCAATTTCTTTTTCTTCAGAAACTTCAGCCTGCCAAATAATATCGATTGGAGTTTCATACATAATATTCATTTTTGGACAACCATTTGCTCTCTTCATAAATTCATGACTATCAGTTATTATATGTTCACCACCAGTAGTAGTTACGATATCAGCATTAGTAGAATTTGTGACTTTCGGTTGTCCTGTATACGAATAACTTTCTGTACGTGTATAAGATAAGCTTTTCAACTCTACTGAATTTGCATCTACGCCATTAAGAGGAATAGAAATACCTTTATATTCTACCCATTTTTTTGCAGGCCATTTTGAAAAATTTATATTATCAGGAATTTGTTTATTTGCCGGATAGGGTATTTGACAAGTTCCCATCATAGCAGAATTTGTCACTTTGCCATCCGAATGATTAGCATTAAAAGTTCCATCATCTAATTGATACCAGTAAACACCCGGCGTTGCCGTAGTAGGATATGACTCGATTTTTGTAGTTATTTTTTGAGTTTTAGGAGGCATATTTTCTGCTGAATATGTGATTGGAATATTAAATATATTCAACATATCTACTATTAAAAAAATAATGAAATAACATAAAATAATTTTTTTTGTTTCTTTATACAATTATTTTCACCATCACTTAATTTTTATTAGTAAATGTGACATATTTTTTATTGTCTGCGCTAGCATCTTGATTACTATTTGTTGTTTCTAAAAAAGATTGATTCCAAAATTTAACTTTAAA
>NZ_MDER01000002.1 GCF_001721045.1 Paenibacillus nuruki
TGAGCCAGGATCAAACTCTCCATAAAGTGTTTGACTTGCTCAATTCTTAAACTGGCGAGAACCGAAGTTCTCTATTTTTAAAGGTCGGCTAAGACCTTCATTACTCACTCGTTGTTCAGTTTTCAAAGATCAAACATTTCGTTATTTTGCTTTTGTGCACCGACGCGTTATCGCATCAGCAACTCTTATAATATATCATGCTCATTTCATTTTGTCAACACTTTTTTTGAAGAACTTTTTAATTTTCGTTTATAAGATTTCTCTTATATAGAAGAATTATATGGTGTTGATGACTGTATCCGTTGAAGCGGAACGTTTTATAATTTATCATAGAATGTTGATCCAAGTCAACTACTTATTTAGCAAATGATTAGGAGTCGAATATAGTTATATTCCGCTTCGTTTCTAATTGTTGATTTCTTCGGTTGTTATCGGTTGAGCCAATAACGTATTTCTCTTTCTCCTCCTGCTTGTTCAGGCCGCCAAGATACCACTTCATTGATCAATGAACGGTATACAAGCTTACGAATAACCATAGGTAGCATATTGCCTACATGCGATAGATCAGGATGTTGTACTAATTCTTTGACACTCCATGGTTGTTTGCGACTTCGAAGAACTTGGAAGAGTATAGATGAACATTCTCTCATTTTGGACATCACAGAGAATTCGCAAGCTAGCAAAACTAATTCTACTCGCTGCTCCATCGTTTCTACACTGAAAGCCAGTTGCTCGTATAATTTGTATACATCAAGCTTTAAGGTTCTGACTTGTTCCCAGACTGCTGATTCTGGATAGATGCCTTTTTCAGATAAATCAATTCTTGCCCAGTGTTGTAATGCTTGAAAAATACTATTATAAGCATCCATCACTTGGTTCTGCTTCATATAGTGCTTTGCTTCTACATACAACGTTAAAAAATGGGTGAATTCTAAAAATATTCTACGCTCTCGTAGAGGACTGGAAAAGTGCATGAATTGTTGTCTTAACTTGTCTATCTGTTCATCTGTATCCCAGAGTAGTTCGCCATTCAGAAAGTGTTCAATCATCATACGATTGTCTCCGGTTATCATACAATGCTCTAACATATCTTGATCCACATATATCACTTGTACGTGAGTATTCGATCCATCAATACGATGCTCGATGATTTCGACTTGTTCATGGTAGCTACATACAACGATAATAAGAACTTCAAAATCATGTAAAAGTGAACCATTGAATTGCTGGTTTTGACTTTTCGATGCAACGGCTCCGATAATCTTACGGTGATTGGATTGTGCATGTAGAAAAGAAAGGTTAGTTAATTCCACATTGTCCTCCTTCATTTGGTTGAAAGTTGACTCATCGTTTTTATAGCTATAGAACTTATTTCTACAATTTGGAATACCTTTCCTGCTTGAAATCTAAGTAATTTACATAAAGGCGTAATTTTATTGTATTCTTTGAAATCATTTGACTATGTAAAAAAAGGCTAGAATACCTATCAGACGATGCTGAGTAAGTATTCTAGCCTTTGCATTCATATAGTTGTTCTATATTTACTGTGTCATCTTATTGCTTGCTCCATCTTATTTTTCAATCTTAGATAGTGTATTCCATGCACGTTCGTCACCTAAACTACGTGTCCATGAAGCGACTCCAGCAAGATTGAGCTTTTGGGCAAGTTGTACTCTTGCTGTTAGAGAAACTTCATCTTCGATCCAGATCCGTTTGAGTGTACCCTCTTCTTGGTATTCTACATAGTTCTGTCCTGTCGTCTGATCGAACTTCGGTGACAATTTCTTTTCTTTGATTAACTCTGCGATCCCATTCATTCCTAATGCTTTGGATGAGACTTTGGTTTTGCCATCTTCCGTCTTCTCTGTCCATACGCGTGAATATAAAGGAACTCCCAAAATCAATTTATTTGCCGGAACTTCATCTTCTTCTAGAACACGATTCACTGCTTTTTCCACCCATGGTAATGAAGCGACTGAACCCGATTTGGGGCTAGCTGCCCAATGTTCGTCATACGCCATCAGCATCATATAATCTAAAGAAGGTGCTAATGCTTCACGATCTAAAAATTTGGACCATAGCTCGCTGTTGGATTTTGGTGTTACATCCATCGAAAGTACAAGGTCTTTCTGAAGAGCGAGTGGTCGTAATTCACGTACAAATTGAGTTACATTAGGTCCATCGCTTGTATGCACACTTTCAAAATCAATATTGATCCCATCTAGTTGATAAAGATCAGCATATTCTAATATTTGTGATATGACTCGACTTCTATTCTCATAGGTTGATAAAGCACCTGTGGTCATATCTGCATCAAAGTTGTTGCTGATCAATCCCCATACTTCTTTGTTGCGATTATGAGCCCAATTTACATAATGCATGTCTGCTTTACTACGTACATTGCCTGTATTATCAACGATCTCAAACCATGTAGGACTGACTACATTAACTCCAGGTAACTCACCGATCTTGGTGGTGTCTGGTTGACGCTCATAGACGGCTTCCCACGTTAGATTTACTTTTTTCCCTGCCCAGTCCCTGTTTACTCGGTTATCAGGCATCTTCGGGACGGATACTGTCTCCAAATCGTCTAAAGCTACGCTATCCTTCTGCATATACCCGACATATCCATTATCTAACTGTACTGTATACCATTCTTCTCCTGTCTCCCATATGCGCAATCTAGCATTCTGAGGGACATCTGTATAAATACGAGAATGAATATCTGCTTCTACACGTAAGGCAACCGTCTGATCTGCTCCTGCGGTTACAGTATGTGCGTATTGGACTTTCTCGCCTGCTTTTAACAAAATTACAGCACCTGTTGTAGGATCTTCGTAGACATTAATGCCATAGGTTTCTTTGAGCGGAGCGAGTGGTACGTACAAAACCTCCCCTTCTTGTTGAGGAGCAAATCGCAATTGTACTGATTTCATATTAAGTTGTGCGTCTTTACTTCCACTTTGTAGTTGTACGAGATTACGATCTGTTGTTAGAATGACGGATTGTGTTGCTTCTTCATATCGAATGTTAGGATCGATCTGTTCTTGTAAAACCGGTAAAGGGAGTTGTAAAGAATCTCCTGTTCCGATAGCCGAATAAGGTAGTATCTCACCTTTGATAAAAATAGGTTTAGCTAGTCCTTTCCAATCCGGGTCTTTATGTAAAGGGTTAGGGAAAATCTCAAATATAATCCAACCGATTATTAAAAAAGCTACAAAACCTAATACCCACCAACGACGTTTGTTTGATCTGTGTAGATGTGCTCGTTCTTTTCTATTCAAAGTATCCTCCTTGTGCTTTGTTATTCAAGCTCTTGTTGTTAAATAGCGTTTGATGCATGACTTTAATAAAAAAAGCGTGAAAAACCATATGGTTTCTCGCGCTTTTGAAATTACTGTTGATTCAAGCCTCTGCAATCTGCGCAAGTTCCATAAAGCTCCATCCGATGCCCAGAAATCTGAAATCCTGTATGCCTAGCTGCTTGTTGTTCTACTGCTTCTAACGAAGGATAACTAAAATCCTCGATTTTGCCACACTGCTGACAGATCACATGATAATGATCTGTAATATTAGCATCGAATCGGCTTGAATTATCACCGTATGTTAATTCATGCACCATTCCTGCTTCAATAAACATTTTCAAATTATTATATACCGTAGCTACACTCATACTTGGAAATTGAGGTTCTAACGAACGATAAATTTCATCTGCTGTTGGATGTTCCATGGATTCTAGTAAATAACTTAAAATCGCATGACGTTGCGGTGTAATCCGTACGCCGCTGACTTTGAGCTGTTCCAATGCGTGTTGCACACTTGTCGTCATCTTATTCACCGCCTTATTGAACTTTCCGAAAAAAACTGTATGTCCGGTAAGAACTAATAAAAGAAGAAAGTGACCAGACAAGGCAGACATTCGTCAACTTTAATTGTACGGGTAGATGAAGAGGATTGTCAACGCAACCTCTTTTAGTTCGTTGATGGAGACTCTGTCACTGGTTCATCGGTATTGGTAGTATTCTTACTTTCTGTGGTGCTTGGTGATCCTGAATTTGAAGAAGCATCAGTCTCTTCTGGGTTCGCTGGATCAATCGTTTGGTCGTCATTGTCTTTAACCATAGCATCACTATTACGCATAATATTCAAGTCGCCATTACCATCTACTTGTATCGCATGATCGGCTGTACCAAATTCACCTGTGATGGTTCTTTTTTCTACTTTTAAAGGCAAATCAGTATTGATTGTTCCATAGCTGTTGGAACCTGACACTTTGTAATCGCCGGTTGGTGGTAAGTAGAGATGAATCACACCGACTGCACTATACACAGACCAATCTCCACCAATACTTACTGAACGAATCTCAATATTTCCATTTAACGATTCAGCTTTGACTGCAAAATTCGCCTCATCTACCATCACGTTACCATTTCTTGTATTTACATCAATATCACCAAGACCGCTTGTTAGTGAAACATCGCCGACTTGTGTATACAGCTTAGCCACTCCACTGATATCGCTCGCTTTGTATGTGCCTTGTTTGGTATCTGCATCGACATTACCAAGAATCGATGAAATATCCATATTTCCGTTAACGGTCTGTGCTTTGATATCGCCGACTAGATTACGCATAATTAAGCTACCGTTACCTGAACGTACTGCAATATTACGTAATGCTTCTACATTAGTCATAGTCACTTTACCATTCGTTGTCTGAGCATTAATATCTAACCGACTCTTTTCAGGTAAAGTGATCTCCATATTGATTCTAGGCTGACGATTATTGGATTCACCATACGTCTGTGTCTGTGGACGAATCGAAATCTCATCCCCTTCTGACACTTCGATAGTCGTAGCGTCCGCAATCTTCTGTGCTTCATCGGCTTCAATCTCATCGATCCAGACTACCGGACGTACTTCAATCTTATCTACATCGCCACGATGAACGATCAAGTCTCCATTGATTCCTTCTATGGTCAGTTCGTCGGTATCTTCATCGACTGGAATCGATACAGGTGTTAATTCGATTCGATTACCCGAAGCCTCACTAAATTCGGAAGAAGCCGCTGTTAAATCGAGACTAACTTTACTCCATAGATATAAATATTGATTCTGTTCGGTCACGAAAAAAATAGCCGCCGCTGCAATCACAGCAGTCAGTATTCCTTTGATATCTAAGCGGAATCTCATTCGTTTACGACGGGAAAGGATATAAAATATAATATATTCCAAACCCCAACATACTAGAATAAGTGGCCACCATTGAAGTAAAATAAGTAGCTGACTGCCACCACTCCATTGATCCACACTAATTAAAATACCTAAGGCTATCCATAACAATGAAGCTGTTATTCGTCCTACTCTAATTCTGCCTGTCATTGCTAGCACCTCCTACAGCCTGAGATTTAGCAGATGACGTTGATTTATGAATCGATCGATAAATCCGTACAATTTGAAAAGCAAGTAACCCTACACCGATCACAATACAAATGACTGCTGTAATATAACCGCCCCAGAAGCTGACAACATTACGCAGCCAATACGGTCGTACTAAAAACATAAAGATCAGTAATCCTTCTGCCATTAAGACTAAACCAAATGAAATTCCGCGTACTCCTGCAAACGATTTACGGCGCTTGTATTTGGGAATAAGCGCACGGATATGATCGTTAATCCAATCTGTAGATTGCAGAACATCATACACATTATAGAAATAAATAACTGGAATCATCAGTGCTAATAATATCAAAAGAGGAACGTTGATCTGAATGCCTTTGGATGTAAAATAAAAAAGGGCAGCAATATCAAGCAGTAAAATAGCAATAAATTGTATTCCCCTTTGTGCCAATCCTAGATACATATGACCGAATCCAGGAAGAATAGCAGCGATAAAAACAGCGATAAATTTGCGTTTGAGTGGTAGTTTGGCAGGGGTCTTTTTCACTGTTGATCATGCCTCCTTGTTCTTTGCCTTTACTCAATAGCTACTGCGGTCACACCTTCGATCTTTTGAATATTACCTATCAACTCTAAAGAATCATATTCATGCTTGATAATGACATTCAAGCGAAGTTCGGTAACCAACATTTCAGATGTCATGCTAATGCCACCACGTTCTTTGACATAGGTTACTTTTTTAATCTGAATATGTTCGCTATCCATAAAACGGGATATTTTATCCAATGTTAACGTACCTGCTATCCCTTCGATCGTAATCTGATGATCTTTGCTACGACGAATATAACGTTGTTCTACGATATTAAGTACCCACAAATTCAATAGAACGATCAATGTGCATACAAAAGCTGCAAAATAAAAACCAGCTCCGATAGCCAAACCGATGGCAGCCACTACCCAAAGCGAAGCTGCTGTTGTCAAACCAGTAATCGCTTTACCTGTAAATAAAATTGTCCCTGCTCCCAAAAATCCGATACCAGAAATAACAGCTGTTGCTAAACGAGCTGGATCCAGTCGCACATTCGGTTCTTTGACAAATTCAGCAAATCCGTAGACTGATAACATCATAATCAAAGTAGAACCTACACAAACTAAAATATGCGTTCGTAGCCCTGCTGCGTGGCTAGATCGCTCTCGTTCCCAACCAATCAATCCGCCCATCAGCATTGAAGCTAGTAAACGAAGTAAAATATGAACATTGGTAATATACCAGGGATCAGACATTAGTCACTCGAATCCTCCCCTGTGTGAGCTAAAGCAGGATTAGGACGATGAAAAGTAGTTAATTTGACACCTGGCGCTACTTCAAACGTCTCAATCGGGTAAAATCCATACTTTTTATATAACGATACCGCAGGCTGATTGAGTTGACCTGTTGATACGATATATAAAGGTACATCAGGATACTCTGCAAATACATGTTCAATCAATTGACTTGCAATCCCTTGACGAAAAGCAGAAGGATGGACCATCATACGAGCAATCGTTAATGTATCATGCTCTTCTCTTTCAATAGAAATTACACCTTGAATTTCTTCATATTCATTCACATACGCATAAAAGGTTTCACGGCACCGACGAATAGTCTCTACCGTGTCCAGTAATGGTGGAAGTTCTTTGAAGCCAATGAGCTGTGCTTCTAAGCGATAAGCAATATGTTGTAATGCCCATATCTGCTGAACCGTATGGTCATCTTCTAATATGCATTTCTGGATCACAAGATCACTCCTTTACTTCCCCATATAGTATTGGCAAAAGTACTATCTGCTAAAAAAAGAGACATGCCATATGGCATGCCCCTATATCTGTTTATCATCCCGGGATTATGCCAGATTAGCGAGGCAATAATTCAGCCAATAGTTTGTTAACCATGCCCGGATTCGCTTTGCCTTTACTTTGCTTCATAACTTGCCCCACTAAAAAGCCGATCGCTTTGTCTTTGCCTGCTTGATAATCTTCTACAGACTGTGGATTGGCGGCGATCACAGCTTCAACAATGCCTTTGATCGCACCTTCGTCACTAATCTGAGTCAATCCTTGATCTTCCACGATTTGCTGTGGTAGTTTGCCGGATTGAAGCATTTCTTTGAATACCGTTTTGGCAATTTTATTACTGATAGTGCCTTTTTCGATCAGTCCGATCAATTCACCTAATGCTTGCCCTGTTAAAGGAACGGCTGCTAATTCAAGATTATTGGCATTCAAATAACCAAGTAATTCTCCTTGCATCCAGTTCGCGACGGATTTGGCATCGCTAGTATACGTTAGGCTCTCTTCAAATAGATCAGCCAAAGGCTTGGAAGATGTAATCACACCTGCATCATATTCAGGTAACCCATATTCAGAAGTATAACGCGCTTTACGTGCATCTGGTAATTCAGGAATAGAAGCCTGAATACGATCTTTCCATGCTTGATCAATATGCAAAGTCACTAGATCTGGATCAGGGAAATAACGATAATCATGCGATTCTTCTTTGCCACGCATTGATAATGTTTTGCCCTGAGCTTCATCCCAGCGGCGTGTTTCTTGAATCACTTTGTCACCATCATCCAAAATCTCAGCCTGACGGTATTGTTCATACTCTAACCCTTTTTGTACACCACGGAAAGAGTTCATGTTTTTAAGTTCAGCACGAGTTCCAAATTCTTTTTGCCCTGCTGGACGAAGACTGATATTCGCATCACAACGAAGTGATCCTTCTTCCATTTTCACATCAGACACATCACAATATTGCATAATCGCACGAATTTTCTCCAAATAAGCACGAGCTTCTTCCGGCGAAGAAATATCCGGTTCAGATACAATTTCAATCAGTGGTGTGCCCACACGGTTAAAATCAACCAGTGAATCGTATCCACCTGATGTATGTGTTAATTTACCTGCATCTTCTTCTAAATGTAAACGGGTAATCCCTATACGCTTAGTTGTACCATTCACTTCAATATCAACCCAACCATGTTCACCGATCGGTTGGTCGAATTGAGAAATCTGATAAGCTTTAGGGGAATCCGGATAGAAATAGTTTTTGCGATCAAATTTGCTCACATCGCCTATTTTACAATTGATAGCTAGTGCTGCTTTCATGGCGTAGTCTACAGCTTGACGATTCAATACAGGCAATACACCTGGATGACCTAAACAAACAGGGCATGTATGCGTATTAGCAGGTGCACCAAATGCTGTAGAACAACCGCAAAAGATTTTGGACTTGGTATGTAGTTCAACGTGAACTTCAAGTCCGATGACTGTTTCGTAATTGGACATACTGATAGCTTCCTCCTTCTTCACACGGTTTTAGAGCTGCGGCCGTTGTTGATGATTGGTATTTTGTTCAAAAGCATGTGCCACGCGCAAAACCGTCTGTTCGTCGAAGGCTTTGCCGATAATTTGCATACCTACAGGTAGACCGGAAGCGAATCCACAAGGAACGCTAATCGCTGGAACGCCTGCAAGACTTACCGGAATCGTCAAAATATCGTTAAGATACATCGTTAAAGGATCATCCAATTGCGAACCTAATTTGAAAGCTGTTGTAGGTGCAGTAGGTCCAATAATAACATCATATTTTTCAAATACATTATCAAAATCACGTTTGATCAATGTACGTACTTTTTGTGCTTTGAGGTAGTAAGCATCATAATAACCAGAACTTAAAGCATAAGTTCCTAACATAATACGGCGTTTTACTTCATCTCCAAAACCTTCACTACGGGATTGATGATACAACTCTAACAAGTTGCCCGGGTTCTCTGCACGTACACCATAACGAACACCATCAAAACGAGCCAGATTAGAAGAAGCTTCAGAAGAAGCAAGTAAATAATACGTAGCTACTGCATATTCTGTATGTGGCAAAGAAACTTCTTCCCACTCTGCTCCTAATCCTTCTAAGACAGCCAAAGCATCCATAATGGATTGCTTCACTTCTGGATCGACACCTTCACCGATGTATTCAGAAGGAACAGCAATTTTGAGACCTTTGATCTCTCCAGATAATGCACTCACATAATCAGGAATATCGACTTTAGCAGATGTAGAATCTTTAGCATCATAACCAGCAATCGCTTGTAAGACATAAGCAGAATCTTCTACATTTTTGGTTAATGGGCCTATTTGATCCAAAGAAGAAGCAAATGCCACTAATCCAAAACGGGATACCAGACCATAAGTAGGCTTCAATCCAACCACTCCACAATACGAAGCAGGTTGACGAATAGAACCGCCTGTATCTGATCCCAGTGTAAAGTAGGCTTCACCTGCCGCTACTGCTGCCGCTGAACCCCCACTTGAACCACCAGGTACATAATCCAGATTCCAAGGATTGCGAACAGGTGCAAAGCTAGAATTTTCATTCGAACCGCCCATTGCAAATTCATCCATATTCAGCTTACCGATCGTCACAGCATCTGCTTGACGAAGCTTGTCTGCTACAGTTGCATTATAGATAGGATCATAATTTTTCAGAAATTGGCTACCACATGTTGTACGTAGACCTTCTGTTACAATATTGTCTTTCACCCCTACAGGAAGACCAAAAAGTAGACCCCGTGCTTCTCCACTCACTAGCTTTTCATCGAGTGCTTTGGCAGATTCGGTTGCTCCTTCTTCGTTGAGTGTAAGGTATGCTTGTATTTTGTCGTCTTGTTCACCGATGGTCTTGAATGCTTGAGCTACAAGGTCGGTGACTGCCAAGTCTTTGGCATGAAGCCGATTATGTATTTCATTCAGACTCAAATCAAATAAAGTCAATGCCTATTCCTCCTTCAATTCTGTTGTTCATGGTTATTTATCTTGTTGAAGCATCTATTCCAGTACAGCAGGTACTTTGAATTGTCCATCTTCTTCGTCCGGTGCATTGCGTAGCACTTTCTCAATCGGAAGGCTCTCGTGAACTTCATCTTCCCGCATGACATTGCTTAAATGTAATACATGGGTAGTTGGTTCCACGTCATCTGTATCTAATTCTTTTAATTTTTCTGCATATTTCAAAATAGCACTTAGCTGTGCAGTAAACATTTCTTTCTCCTGCTCACTCAAATCCAAACGTGCTAGCTTAGCTACATGCTCTACATCATTGATATTGATACTCAATTTGATTTCCTCCCTCGCTAAAAATAACTTTTTTCATTATAGGGTACATAAGGTGACAATTCAATTGAAGTTCTATAATAAATCTGGACTTATTTGTAGATAATAAAAAAGAGCCGGCAAGCCGACTCTTTAAATCCATGCACGCAAATTAATTTGTTTCACAAAATCTGCTTGCGCTACAGTATCCGTTAAAGGCTCCTCAACAAAGGGAAGCTCTTCACCATTCATGATATGATAAAATAATTTCTCATTATGTGTCGCTAGAGCATAATCGATTAGCGCCTCGCGTCCGACTCGTTCAGCTTCTTGTTGGAGCAATCGTTCTTCAGGCTCAACATCACCGGAAGGTACAAAGAAATTACGATTGACCTTAGGAATACGAATGACATAATCGAAGGCATTATCAGGGTTACGGTCATATGCGATAACATATCCGTAATCTCCTACAGGCAGACTTTGCTCAAAGGTATCAGCGACAACTACGATTTTTTCTCCTAAATGCAGCATCGTGTAACTCCCCCTAGCTTTATCTACTTTATTTCTGTATCATACTAAAAAAAAATAATGATGTCCAATTTTATTACCAAAAATCAGGCTAATTACACTTGCATAACCATTAATATCGTATTAAAAGTCGATTAATGTCATTTACTGTTAGATACCCAATATAAATAAAACAAAAACACGTACACAGGCGCCTTGCACCCATTTACGTGTTTTTGATGACTCATTTTTTCATTATGTTACATTTATAAGCTGAAATTAAGCAGGAACATAAGGATTGCTTGATTTTTCTGCACCGATTGTTGTTTTTGGACCATGTCCTGGATAAACGGTTACATCATCTGCCAAACGATACAATTTGGTACGAATAGAATCGATCAATTGACGTTCACTACCCCCGGTAAGATCTGTACGACCTACGCCCATACGGAAAAGAACATCGCCTGCAAATAAATCTTTGCCACAAAGGAAGCTGACACTGCCCGGCGAATGACCTGGTGTGTGATACACCGTGAAGGTATGTCCGATCAATTTCAACTGTTGTCCTTCATCTAACGCATATTCTGCAGGTTCTGCTGTAATCGGTGGTGTGACTTGAGACCAATTCGCTGAACCGTTAAGCTTAGCATTGGTTAACCACTCGGCTTCTAGATCATGAAGGTACACAGGACAATTACATAATGTACGTACTTCTTCTAATCCACCCATATGATCAAAGTGAGCATGAGTCAGGAGAATCGCTTCTACATTTAGATTCAATGATTGTATGCGACGCACCAAAGCTCCCGGATTCATACCTGGATCAATCACAATCGCATTGGAACTATTTTCAGCGATTAATAAATAAGCATTGGTCTGTAAGGGTCCTAATGAAAAACTTTCTATTTTGAACAAAATGCATTACACCCCCGATAAAATTTCACGCAATTCACGAATAATCATAGCGTGCGAAGCCGAACCTTCTCCATAACGCTCCGCCATACCTTGACGTACAACAGCCATCTTCTCTTGATAGTCTGCTGCTTCACGATCTGGATTCTCTTGTTTGAAAGCGATCATTAATTCTTGTACGTGCTCTGGACGAGGTCCCCAATGAGCAAGTACATGTCCGCCTGTATCTGTAATAATTACGACAGGTACAGAACGACCACCCATCGTTAAATAATCATCCATCGTGTCAAAATTCTCTTCCAAAATCAAAATTTTGGTAGGAATCTCTGCTTCTTCAAACGCACGTAGAACAACCGGCACATTGCGAACCACATCTCCACACCAATCTGCTGCTAAGATAAGTGAACGCAGATCATCACGGTGAGCTAACAATTTAAAAAACTCATGATCATCTAAATCAGTCCAATTGAATAACTCATATCCATGATGGAATTCTTCTTTATTTTTAGTCATACCCTCCATAAATTGTTCAGGAGAAATGCCCTGTTCCCATTTATCTGCTAAGTTCGGTTTGTTCATCGTATTATCCACCCTTCTTTTTGTTCTTCATCTTCCATTTAACCAAAAAGTAAGCTGCTAACAGCACAATCGCTGCTACAATAAGCGGTAATGTATATTTACTAGCGATATCATCAATATGCTCCCATTGACTTCCAAGTGCCATTCCTAGATATACAAAAAGAGCAGACCAAGGAATGATAGCCAATGTTGTCAGTAGAATAAAACGCATATGTGACATACGAGAGATACCCGCTGGAATCGAAATCGCATGTCTTACTACAGGAATAAAGCGTGCGGTAAAAATAACACCTGAGCCGTATTTATCAAACCAAGCTTCGGCATGATCGATATGGCTTTTCTTGATCAAAATATATTTGCCATACTTCTCAAGTACCGGTCTACCCCCATAGCGTCCAATCCAGTAGATAAACAGTTGAGCGATCACGCCACCCACTGTTCCGAAAAAGACAGCTCCAAAATAATTGATAGCTCCTGTAGATACAAGGTATCCACCATAAGCCAATACAATTTCACTTGGGATCACTTCAATCATTAATCCAAGCATAATTCCAAAATAGCCAAGCTGTTGAACCCAGTGTAACAATTGGGCAATAATATCAGATATAATCTCCACCAGTCCTCCTTATGATTTACTCTATCTTTGTATCTTTTATCTCTTTATCCCTGTCTGTATGTATTCCCATGTCGGTACAAGTAAGCCAGCATTCATGATGTTCTGTTATTTTAGCACAGCCATCAGAACCCATTCCACTATGTACGTAAGCATATATGACCTAGCTTACCATGAAAAAAGCTGAATTCACTTTGGAACAGCGAATCCAGCTTGGATTATACCATAAAATGTTCATTATACTAATGATTTTTGATAGGACTGTAGAAGGTCTTTACAAGCATTTTCAAGATACGGCTTCGCTTGAATCATATCTCGAAATGCAGTATATTCCTGCCACATTTCAGCATTTTGTTCATTTTCTGCTTTCACTGCGCGAATTAAAATATTTTTTGGTGTATGTTCCATATCTATAAATTCGAGCAATTGTGTTTTGTAGCCCAACAGATCTAGTAATTTGGCACGCAAAGCATCTGTCGCTAACGCAGAAAATCGTTCTTTAAGAATACCGTGTGATAGTAATGGGCTCATCGTATCATTCTGAATCTGATTGAACAATTCATGCTGACAACAAGGAACCGATAGAATCACAGACGCGTTCCAGCGCACTGCTTTTTCTAAAGCTGCATCTGTCGCTGTATCACAAGCATGCAGAGTGACCACCATATCCACTTGCTCAAGCTCGTTATAATCTGCAATATCGCCTACTAAAAACTTCAATTGATCATAATGAAGCTTTTCGGCTAATTGGCTACAATGTTCGATCACATCGGCTTTGAGGTCTAGACCTACAATATTGAGCGGACGATGTTGTTGAATATTTAGATAATGGTACAAGGCAAATGTAAGATACGATTTACCACAACCGAAATCTACAATCGTAAGTTCTTTGTTTACAGGCAAAGATGGTAATACATCTTGTACCATTTCCAAAAAGCGATTGATCTGGCGGAACTTATCATATTTACGAGCCAACACTTTACCATCTGCATTCATAATGCCCAGTTCGATTAAAAAAGGAACAGGTTCGCCATCTTCAAGGATATATTGCTTTTTGCGATTATGACTGAGATCGGTAGACGTTTTGGTCGGTGTTTTGGTTAAAATAGAAACTTTGTACTTTTTGCTGATCAATACTTGATAATCAGCTTCTTGGGTACACAGTAATCCTTGACGCATCGTTTCTTGTAATAAAGCGAACAATACTTGTATCGCTTCTGTAGGTAGCACATTATCGTGAGTTACCTTGTTGCTGTAATGATAGGCAAATTGATAATGAAGTTGCTTTTTCAATTCAACCGGTTTGATAATGACTTTGGTAAAAGAATCGTTATCTTTTTTGCGAAGTTGGCTAAGTGTTGCTGTAATTAGCTCGCCAGCTTCGATACATTGAGTAATTAATCGTTGCAATGAATCCATGATGTACAGCTCGCTTTCTGTCTTTCAACTTAATTTGACTTGGCTTCTAGCTCGGCAGAGGCTGTTGTAAGTTCTGCTCGAGATACGCCACCTTCTTCTAGCTGCTCATCGTTTAACCCTAATAGGCGTTGATACAGCGCGTGACCTTCTGTCTCTGCTAATGCAGGATCAAGCTCTGTTAGGCGCTTGAGTGCATCTAAAGCATTATCATAATACCCTTCTTGCTCTTCATACTGGATAAAGAGATGTTCTATTGCAGGGGGTAGCCCATAATCTGCTAATTCATCTGTCAATTGATCAATCTGCTCGGGATAATCAAACATCGTCCGATCGGCATCATTTACAGCGCAATACAAAAATAAATGTAATGACTTGATCCGGCGCACAACCGCTTCTTGCTCTTTCTCACTTAACTCGTAAATATCTGCTTCTTCACGCATCAGTCGGGCCAATGCTTGCAGGCGATCGACTTCAACGACTGAACCGATACGGAATAATTCGATCACTTCTTCTGCGGGTAACCGATTAATCAATCCATTATTCAATTGGAACTTCTGGCGAACCATATCATCCAGTTCCCAGAGGGCTTCTGTCAATTTCTTCTGTTGCTTCAATCCGAACACTTTAGAAATGACTGATGCCATATCTTCGATCATACCCATAAGGTAATCATTTCTGAACATTCCTATCCCGCCTTTAATATTAATCTTTCAATTGATTTTGCATAAAATCATGAATAATATTGACTAACTGTTCAGGTGCTTCCATCATACTCATATGTGCAATATCTGGAATAACTGCTGTGGTTATACGTGTAGAGTCTGCAACAAACATTCGATCTGGTGGAGCAATCGGATCGTATTCCCCGGCTACTAATAATACAGGAACATTAGCATTTTGGATAATAGACAATCGTTCAGGACGCTCACGCATCGCAGCCGCTGCTCCACATCCACCTTCAGGAGAAGTGATATAACCGATCTCTTTTACTTTCAAAATCGAGTCTGGCAATTTATAGACCAAATGTGGCGCAAACAATCCTTCTGCAAATCCATCTACAAAGTCGATCATACCTCTGGTACGAATCTGTGTAATCGTATTTAAACGCTTTTGCTTAGCTTCTTCTGTATCTTCATAAGCAGTCGAATGTACAAGTCCCCAAGACTTGATATAAGAAGGATATTGATCTACAAGTGCTAACGTTACATAACCACCCATTGAGTGCCCTAGTAGAGTGACCTGCTTCAGATCAAGCTCATCTAATAAGGTAACCACATCAGCTGCCATATCTTCTATTGTATAAGGATCTGTCGATACAGGACTATGACCATGTCCACGCAGATCAGGCACGATACACCGATAATGTCTCGATAAAAGAGGAATCACTTCATCCCAATATGCGGAACTTCCTAGAAAACCGTGTAATAATACAATCGGTTCACCTTGACCATTATCTGAAAAGTGTAATTTAATCGGTTGCTGTTCGGTTGGCTGACTCATATATCCATCTCCTATCTTATTTTAATATACCTAGGCCTTGAACAACAGCTTGGACAATATCTTGTGACATATTCATTACTTTATACAGTGAAGTCGTCTGAAGTGTCCAATAAGGTTTGGGGCCATTTTCATTTACAATCGCAGCAATACTGTAATTACCTACTCCTGGAAAACGTCCTCCTACCGATAAAGCCGGGAAAAGTGGAGCTTCACCTATACTATATAACCCGACAGTATGATGTCTACCTAGGCAAGCATCGATAGCAATAATTTGTAGATGATCGGGAATCTGTGGAATACGTTCGTGAAGATTGTGAGCATCGCATGGAAAATCCATTGTTCCTATAATATGAGGTAAACCATATGCAGCCAGTCCACTACCAGTTAAAGGACCTAAGGCATCTCCAGTAGAACGGTCAGTACCAATACAGACAAAAGCTAATTGATCTATAGAATGAAGAGCTGCTATACCACGAAAAAAATCAGTCAATCCATGTGTATTTACATTGCGACGATCCTGATCATTGTAAGGAAGCAGACTGGAACGACGATTGATCATAATAAAAACCATGTCCCTCCTTTAATAAACGTATATACCTATCAGATAGGCAAATACATCATACATCTTGTCGATACTCATTTTACCCTATGCAAGAAGTTACCGCAAAATAATTGGTTTGACCTCATTATCCATGATACAATACAAAAAATAAGCCTATGCTTAATGAAGAAAGGAAGAACCCATTCATGGATTTGTCTCAACCTACCCAAGAAAATATAGCTTTTATGATTGAAGGCATCAAAACAAAACTTCGGATGGCAAGTGGAGCGGCAATGCAAGCTTCTGCTTTTTCTACCGAACAATACGAAGATATTCAAGAGGTCTATGATATTGTGATGAACAATCCGAACCTTAGTATTAGCGAAGTTGAAGCCTTAGTTTCTGAATTAGGACGTTTACGCAAAAAATAAATAAAACGAATGAGTCTTTCCTAATTATAGGGAAGGCTTTTTTTATATTCGATTCATTTGTTAAACTAGGGTTAAATTAAACATAACTCTATGTAAAGAAAGAAGGCGATACCGATGTCATCTGAGCAATTTTCCAACTCTAACAACGAACAGCCACAACGATTCTCATCTCTTCCTGTTTGGCTACTGATTATTATGATATTAGTAGGAGGAGGTATAGCTTCATTCCTATTATTGAGGGGAATCGTATGGGGTGTTGAATCTATAGCATTATACGATATACACACATGGGAAAAAGGATTTCAATCTTATGTAAGGACATTCCACGAAGAACCTATTCGCACGATTATGCTCTTTTTCACCTATATGGGTTCATTCTATTCTACTGTATTTGTTGCTTTATCCTTTTCGATTCTATTGATGGTTCATAATATGTATCGCGAAGGCCTTGCTCTTCTTGTCACAACCGCAGGTGCTTGGCAAATCAATGTATTGCTTAAATCTTTCTTTATGCGTCCACGTCCTGATCTAGAATTCTGGACCCATGCTTCAGGGTATAGCTTCCCCAGTGGTCATTCTACGATTGCAGCTGCTATGTACGGTATGCTCTTTGTCATTTGGGGCATGCATCGCAAAAGACATCAATTATCACTTACTCTTCCTATTGTTTGCGGTATTCTTCTGATTGTAGGTATTGGTTTGTCGAGAGTATATCTTGGCGTGCATTATCCTACAGATATCATTGGTGGTTATATTGCTGGTTCACTTTGGCTGACTGCATGTGCGTATTCTTTGCACTTATGGCGAAAATCCGATCCACAAAGGACTTCTATTCGTTATTGATCACAGAAATGGAATGTTTCACCTTTTGGTACTGGGTTTATATACGAAGTAAGACAAACTGCTAACTGATTGGTATAATGATCAACATATTTCATTGTACAGCAAAGGAGACGATTACTATGTGGGGCATTATTATCAGTATCGTAATGGCAGTCATTATTGGTGTTATTGGTAATGCGCTTGCAGGTAATGAAATGCCAGGTGGCATTATAGGTGCTGCTATTGCTGGGTTTGTAGGTGCTTGGTTAGGTGCTTTAGTATTTGGTAATTTCGGTCCAACTATTGGAGATTTTGCTATTATTCCTGCTATACTAGGTACTGCTATCTTTGTGTTTTTGCTTGGTTTGGTTTCCAGATTGTTCAGAAGAACAGCCTGAACCTTGTCCTCGCATCACATATACAAGCCATACTTAAAGTAAGCTACACATAATACTTAAACTTCAAGAACAGCTTTACTAAGGAATAACATATGGCTGCATTCTTTTCTTACTTACAAAGGTTGATCTGCTTAGACAAATCGATCTAAATTAAATCAAGGAGTGATTAATAATGAATGAAGTAGAAAAACAGTACCCAGTTCAAACAAGTTCTACATTTGTAAAAGGTGTATTTATCGGAGGATTGTTGGGAGCAGCAGCAGCATTGTTGTTTGCACCAAAACCAGGTCGCGAATTACGCGGAGATATCTCTGAGAAGTTTGTAGAAGCTACAGACAAAACTAAAGAAGTTGCTGGTAATGTAACAGACCGTACGAAAGAGATTGCTACAACTGTAGCAGATCAAACTTCTCAAGTAGCGGGTCTAGTAAGCGATTCTGCTGTTTCTCTAGCTCAAACCGTTTCTACTAAAGCTAAAGATGTAGCTAAATCAATTACAGATAACAAAGAAACAGTAAGCAGTTCTTTGTCTGATGCTGCTCAAAACGTAGCTAAAGATATCAAAGATGCTTCTGACAACGTAAGTAAAGATGTGAAAGATGCTTCTAACGATGTAGCTAAAGAAGCTCAAAACAAAACCAATGAAGTTAAAAAAGAAGTGAACTCTACAACGTCTACACCGGGTAGTAACAACACAAGCTTCCCTACACGTTAATAGTGATTCACAAATAGCCGGCTCATTGTAGTCGGCTATTTTTATGTCTCGTTCATAGAATATCGGATATTTATACTTAATTTATTTTATTATTTATACGAAAGTGAGGGAACATCTATGGCTCATGACAACAAAGAAGTATCACCACGCTCTCCAGAACTCGTTAAGCCACCTGAGGCAATCGGCGAACATCCTTTTGAATTACGTCACGAAGTGAAACGTCTCAATGAACGTCTGGATCAGATTGCAGAATCGTTAGATAAAGCAGAGATTCAAGATATTATTGAGAACTATAGCAGTGTGAAACGTCGGCTCGTGGTTAACTTTGTAGCAGGTGCAGCACGTGGTCTAGGATTATCTCTAGGTACGATTGTAATTCTAGCTATTCTCGGTTTTATTTTAAGCCAAATGGTTTCTCTACCTCTTATTGGAAACTATATTGCTCAAATTCTAGACTATGTTAAAGCTTCTCAAGGCAGATAATAGTGATCATTATGAGTATCAAAGTCAAAAAACCTCTACATTCAATGAATCACCTTATGTGATTTAGGCATTGAATATAGAGGTTTTTTGATCTGTTAATAGTCGATAGCACAAAAAATGCGCTTATACTATTCCTTTCCGGAACAATACAGCGCATTTTAATACTCATCTATTTTCCAAAGTATCCTAGCATCGTTGCTACACTTCGTAACATACATTAAACGTATTTATCCGGAAGTAGAAGCATTCGACATAATCTGCTTCAACTTTTCAGTTGCTCGTTTTTGGATACGAGATACGCTCATTTGAGAAACACCAAGTTTCTGAGCAATCGCACGTTGAGATTGACCTTCCTGGAAAGCCAATAGCAGTACTTTCTGTTCTTGCTCTTTTAACTGACTAAGTGCTTGTTGTAAATCCATACGTTTCTCTACAGAATCGTAATCATTCACATCTGCACTAATCAATTCACCAAGTGTAGCTGCACTCTCTTCTTGTGATAGAGGAGAATCCAACGATACATAGTGATAGCATTCACGTCCAGCTAGAACTTCAATCGTTTCTTCTTCAGATAGATCTAGAAAGTGAGCAATCTCACGCACATGGGGTGAACGTTCTAACTTCATGGTTAATTCATCGATAGCTTGTTGTACTAACGCTCCCTTTTCCTTAATACGGCGGGGAACCTGTATGTACCAAGATTTATCGCGCAAGAAATTTTTCATATGCCCGATCATACTCTTCATGGCATATGGTTCAAACGGAATCCCAAGTGAGATATCGTATTGCTGCAACAAACGGATTAATGCCATCTGACCTACTTGGTACAAATCTTCATACAAGTCTGGTCGGTTACGGGCAATTTTACCCGAAGCCATTTTGACCATAGGCTCGTACTTTTTGATCAGTACTGTAGCGATGTCATTATCTTTTGTTTGTTGATACTCCCAGATCATACTGATTGCCTCGTCCATAGACTCGGGGGGAGTTAATCTTTCACTCATACAGTTTCCTCGCTTAGAGCAAGGTTTTTGGATAATATTACACGAGTACCTTGACCAGCAGAATTTTCGATACTCACATTATCCATTAATGCTTGCATCAAATAAAAACCTAAGCCACCGATTTGTACATCGTGTAGGTCTTTATCATGAAGTGTATTGTTCTGTCCCATATCCTTTACTGATTCGAAGCTCTCCCCTTCATCTTCGACAATAATGGATAATGTTTCTTCACCAACTTCAAAAGTCACTTCCACATGTCCTCCCTCTTGTCCGTACGCATACAACACAGAGTTATTACAAGCTTCAGAGACTGCTACTTTCATATCTTCAATATCTTCATAGGAAAAGCCCATTTTAGAAGCAATTCCGTACAAGTTTAGTCTAACTACGTCCACAAATTCTGCCGTCGCTGGCAAATTAAGAACTACTTTTTGAGTATCAGCATTCATACGATGTTCGATCCTTTCCTATTGGGAATTCTCCTGAGGGACAAAAAACTTAGCAATACCTGTCATTTCAAATAATTTTTGAATCTGTGGAGGAACTTCTTCAACAGTAAAGCTGGCGTTCATACCATGCCGTGCTTTGAGAATCGAAAGTAGAATACCAATACCTGTACTGTCAATATATTTCAGGTCTTTCATATTGATAATTAGATCTTGTTCTGCTTCCCCAACAAGAGGTTCCATTACAAGACGGAATTCCGGAGCAACCGATAAATCCATTTCCCCACTCAAAAATACGGTACATGCTCTTTCATCCATTTCAGTTACAACATTAAATTTCTCATTTTTATTAGTAGTCATAGACATTCTCCCCTGAACAATGGTTTCTTTACTAATAACCCAACTGTAAAACTTCTGAAACATCCGAAACAGAAGATAATATTACCCTATTTTTGTTGTTTAAACAAATATATTGTCCAGAAAATAATTTTATCTCTTGTTATCCGTATTAAAGGCAGGAAATAAAATTTATTTTCTTATTTTAAAGAAACCATTTATTTAAAAAACATTTTTTTTCGTTTCATAGTTACGATGATTAATTGAGTAATGTTCTAACATATTTTTAACGCTAGCCATTTTGACAGGCTTGCTAATGTAGTCGTCCATGCCTGCTGCAAAACAGCGTCCTTTGATTCCTTCCATCACATCGGCAGTCATCGCAATAATAACCGGATTCTCATCTTTTTGCAGATTACGAATCATTTTGGTTGCTTCTAGACCATCAATATTAGGCATCTGAACGTCCATAAAAATATAATCATATTGATGAACCGAAGCCATTCGAATCGCTTCTTCACCATCATCTGCCATATCCGGACTATATCCCAATCGATTCAGCATACTTACCATTAATTTCTGATTGATTGGATGATCATCCACGACCAGAATATTAGGAGCTTCAGTACTACGATTAGACCATAATTGATCTGCACGTTCTTCTAACAATCCTAAAGTGGGATCTTCCATAACATATTCACCAGTACAAATGGTAAAAACAAACACAGCTCCAGAACCTTCTTGAAGCGGTGTATTTTCGAGTCTGATTTCTCCATCCATCATCTGCACTAGATTTTTGCAAATGGCTAATCCTAGTCCTGTTCCACCATACTTACGGGTCATCGACGAATCTAATTGTGAAAAAGGTTGGAATAATTGTTCACGCTTTTCTTCAGCGATGCCAATCCCTGTATCTTTTACTTTAAATTCAAGTTCCAATCGTTCAGCAAGCTTGTCTTTGATCGTCACTTCCAAGTACACACCACCTTGCTCAGTGAACTTAATCGCATTGGCGGTTAAGTTGATCAACACTTGGCGTAAGCGAGCCATATCTCCATATAGATACGTTGGAACATCTTCTGTTATTGAATACATAAGTTCTAGATTTTTTTTGCCTGCATCGACAGAAAACAGACTGAACACTTCGGAAATACATGCTTCCAGCGAAAATGGATGTTCTTCCAATTCCATTTTTCCAGATTCCATTTTGGTAAAATCAAGAATATCGTTGATCACCATAACAAGTGTGTCTGCACTACTACGTATGATCGAAGCATATTCTTTCTGCTCTTCTTGCAATTCTGTATCCATAAGCAGATCAATCATGCCAATCACACCATTCATCGGTGTCCGAATTTCATGGCTCATCATCGCTAAAAATTCAGTTTTGGCTTTGGCTGCAATTTCTGCTGCTTCTTTTGCCACCGTTAGTTCTTGATTGATTTTCTCCAGTTCTAATGTTTTCTGTTGTAACAACATCGACTGTGTTTTGTGACGCTTATTGGTCAAATACATACTGACAAATCCTTCAATTTTCGACTTGAGGATTTGTGGAATAAATGGTTTGACCATATAATCAATCGCACCCGCAGAATAGCCTGCGAATAAGTGCTCCGATTCTTTACTATTTGCCGATATAAAAATAATTGGAATTTCTTTAGTTTTCTCGCGCGCTTTGATGAGTTTTGCCGTTTCAATCCCGTCCATCCCTGGCATTTGTACATCTAGTACAATCACAGCAAACTCATCTTTGAGCAGACAGCGTAATGCTTCTTCTCCAGATGTTGCTTTAATCAGATTATAACGTTCACTCTCAAGAACGGCTTCCAGAGCGAGCAAATTTTCTGGTCGATCATCTACCAATAAGATATGAATCGGTTCATGAAACCTCATGGAATCCCCCTACAATCTCTAATTAATTTTCCGATATACTTTCTCTACGCGATCCAATAACTCATAACTATCACTGTACTCTGTAAATTGCATAGATTCTTTAGAACCTAAGACTAGGATTCCAAAACGACTCAAACTTTCGTGAAACAATCCGTGAACTTGATCACGTAATTCGTCGTTAAAATATATCATTACATTCCGGCAAAGGATGACATTGAATTCATTAAACGAACGATCTGTCGCTAAATTATGCTCAGCAAAGATCATATTTTTACGTAAAAAAGGTTGAAAGATCACAGAACTATACTTCGCTGTATAATATTCAGAAAACGAACGCTTCCCGCCCGCTTCTAGATAATTTTTAGTGTAGAGTTGCATACGTTCTATTCCAAATACGCCTTCACGTGCTTGTTGCAACGAGCGATTGTTCATATCTGTTGCATAGATTCTGGCTTTATCTAGCAAACCTTCCTCATGTAATAAGATTGCCATCGAATATACTTCTTCCCCTGTAGAACATCCAGCATGCCATATCCGAATATACGGATAAGTTCGCAATAAAGGAACCACTTTTTCACGGAACATACGAAAAAGAGAAGGATCACGGAACATTTCAGTGACAGGTATCGATAAATTTTGGACTAAACGTTCAAAACAAGCTCGATCATGCAGTACCTTTTCCTGAAGAGCCGAGATCGATTTAAGATTCTCGGCATGTACATGATGCCAGATGCGTCTCGTTAGCGAAGCTCTAGCATAATTACGAAAATCATATCCATACAGACGATGTACTCCATCCATCAGTAAATCAACTTCAATATTTTCGCGTTCTGCTAGATTATTGACAATCAATTCATCCGCTTGGGGCGGTTCGGATTGGCTTGCTAATTGGTCACGTTTTGTTGATGTCATTATATTCAGCCCCGATTCAAATTACTTTTATAGGTTGAAGCTCTTTAAGGTATAGTCATTTATAAAATTCGAGTATTAATATCCATTACCCAAATTATTCACTTACGAATACAACCATACACGCATTAATGATAAAAGTTGATCGGTTTGAATTGGTTTTTTCACATAGTCAGAAGCGCCTGCTTCAATACACTTCGCACGATCATCTTTCATAGCTTTGGCAGTCAATGCGATAATCGGCAATTTCTCATAAGCTGGAATCTGACGAATAATACGCATTGCTTCATAACCATCCATCTCAGGCATCATCATATCCATTAATACTAGATCGAAATCTTCATGTTGTAAAATGTCGATGGCTTCTTTTCCATTTTCTGCAAATGTTACATCCATACGATAGCCTTCAAGCACACTGGATAAAGCAAATACGTTACGGACATCATCATCAACCAATAGAATTCGCTTGCCTTCAAATAACGTTTCTTTATTATGAAGTTTTTGCAAAATACGACGTTTGTCTTCTGGCAAATCTGCTTCGACGCGATGTAAGAATAATGTAGTCTCATCCAGCAAACGCTCTGGAGATTTCACATCTTTGATAATAATCGATTCTGCATATTTGCGTAATTGTGTCTCTTCTTTATTATCGAGTTCTTTACCTGTATAAATAATAATCGGCAGATCACTTAATTGTTGATCATCTCGAATACGATCTAATAATTCAAACCCTGTCATATCCGTAAGCATCAGATCAAGCACCATACAATCATAACGTTTGCTTCGCAGCTCATGTAATGCTTCTACACCTGTGGATACTGCGGTGATCGCTACATCGTCATGACCGATTAATTCAATAATCGATTTACGCTGATTCTCGTCATCTTCAACAATCAATAACTGCTTAAGACTTTGTGACGTATACGATTCTAGATGTGAAAATGCTTGTTCTAGCGATTCTTTACTGGATGGTTTTTTGAGATAAGCGATAGCCCCCATCATCAGTCCTTGTTTGACATCATCGACAACAGAAATCACATGAACAGGAATATGGCGAGTATGTGCATTGCTTTTCAGTTCACTCAAAATAGACCAGCCATCCATCACAGGAAGCTGAATATCAAGAATAATCGCATCCGGTATATACGTTTTAGCCATATGCATACCGGTATCTCCTTGCATAGCTACCAATGCTTTAAATCCACGACCACGAGCCATTTCTAACAAGATTTTAGCAAAGTTTACGTCATCTTCTATAATTAAAATGACCTTATCATTTTTGTTCAATTGATCTCGATCATCTGCCAAAGGCTGTGGAATAATCATTTTTTCGTCATTACTATCTTTTTTGTAAGCCGGGAAATCGGATGAATGACGAAGAACTTGCTCTGAGAAGTCAGCTGGCATATACATTTCATTATTGGAGTAATGGTTGTTAGATTCTTCTGATTGCGCTACTTGTTCATCACTCAAAGCATCTTGTCTAGGCAAATAAAGAGTAAACGCACTGCCTCGATTTTCTTCTGATTGTAGTCCGATTCCTCCACCTAAAAGGCGAGACAACTCACGACTAATTGATAGACCCAGTCCTGTACCTCCATATTTACGACTGGTGGTACCATCGACTTGTTGGAACGCTTCAAAAATAATATCCTGCTTATCTGCCGGAATCCCTATACCACTATCTTCCACTGTAATCGCAATATAATCTTGCTTACGATTGAGATAAGGAGGCACTTGATCGATAGATGGAAGCTCAATATTGACATTGATATAACCTGTATCTGTAAATTTAAATGCATTGGATAACATATTCCGTAGAATTTGCTTCACTCGGTGATCATCGGTCACTACTGCTTCTGGTACTTGATCGCCTATATTGATATTGAGATCTATTCCTTTTTGGATAGCTACTGGAGCAAAGTTCATATTGACAAACGTTTCAATAGATTTCATCGGAACAGCTTCCAGATTAATATCCATTTTGCCTGCATCGACTTTGGATAAATCTAGAATCTCATCAATCATTTTCAGCAAGTCTGCACCAGACATATAGATTGTACTTGCATACTCTACTTGTTTCTCTGTCAAATTACCGTTTTTATTTTCAGTTAGTAATTGAGATAGAATCAATAGACTATTTAGCGGTGTCCGTAATTCATGAGACATATTCGCAAGGAATTCTGATTTGTATTTACTTGTGACTGATAATTGCATCGCTTGTTGCTCTAATTGATGACGGCTTTGTTCAATTTCTTGATTCTGTTCTTCTACTTGTTGAACTTGTTCTTGCAGTTCGCGTGTCTTCGCAATCAGTTCATTGTTAAAGTGTTCTAACTCTTCTTGCTGACGTTGCAACAAATCTTCTGAGCGTTTGAGTTCTTCTGTCTGCTCTTCTAGATTTTCGTTAGAACGTTTAAGTTCTTCTTGTTGCATCTGTAGTTCTTCTGATTGACTTTGCAATTCTTCAGTCATCGTTTGCGATTCACGTAACAATTCTTCAATATGCAAACGACGATTAATATTGTTAAGGATTACACCTAAGTTGTGCGTTAAAAGAGCTAATAATTGTTTTTGCAATGATGTAAACGTACCTAATGAAGCTAGCTCAATAACCCCTAATAATTCATCATCAAATAAAATAGGATAGATCATTAGACTTTGAGGTTTATGTTGTCCTGTTGCAGAATGAATCGAAATATAATCATCAGGAACTTCATCCAAAATGATTGGATGTTGATCGGATGCACACTGTCCTGCTAGACCTTCGCCTAATACCAGTGAATGCTTCGCTTTTAACATGCCTTCGCCTGCATAGGAAGCTTGTAAAGTTAGAGAGTTAGGATTATTAAGCGGTCGTACATAAAGGGCTCCAAAATGAGCACCAAGCGTTGGAGAGAATTCATTAATAAACGTTTGGGCACTTTGTTCTAGTGTGCTCACACCACGTAATAATTCAGTAATACGTGCACTGTTGGAATTCAACCAAGATTGATCTTGCTGTGCTTGTTGATAACGATGTTCTGCTTCTCGTTGTTGTTCCAAATCTTCTGCCATTTCTTGAAAAACACGGGCTACATCGCCTATCTCATCTTTGGATTGCACTTTGATCCGGCTAATTGCACGTAAACGTCCTTCTGAAAAGCCATTGATCATTAAGGAAACGGTTCCTAGACCTTTGCTAATACTCGGAATAATCCACATCATAATGAGTAGACTCAACAAAATGCCACCCAACATAACATAGGTGGTGGTCTGAATAGAGCTTTGATACGCTTCATTCGCATTTTTGATTTCTTGATCAATCGCTAGATCTTGATAATCAGCTAATTCATTCGCTAAAGCTCCCAAATTATTTTGCGCAGCGAGTCCTGTGCCTGTACGATAATTGTTTGCTTGAGCAATCTGATTATCTGCTAATAAATTCAACACTTGATCTCCATAAGCATCAAAATCGGTCCATGCATCAGCTACTTCATTTACCATCTGTTTTTCTTCTAACGTCTGTGCACTTTCTTGTAATAAATTCACATTCTTCTGTGCATCATCACTTAACTTTTGAACAGTGGCACGACTTTCGGCTACCGATTCAGAGGAAGCGCTCAATAGCTGGTTCGCTAGTGCTTTGGCTATACTGTTCATATCTCCACGCAAGCTGGTAGAATACCTCACTTTGAGATAACGATCTTGGTATACTTTATCTAGCTGTTCATTCATGTAGTTCATTCGATCATAACTGATAAAAGCCAGCGTCATCATTAACATAATGATAACGCTGAATCCTATAACCAGCTTGGTTCTAATTTTCATCCAATGTCCGCTCCTTCACTCAATGAAATCCATACTAAACATTTATCATCATCACGTTCTTGTGAAGATATTTCGTCAAAAAATACTTTTTCGATCTGTTGGGTATTAATATGATGACTGGATTTCAATTCATTGATCAAGAACTCTAACTGTACATCTTGATCTCCTTCAACCATTTCAAGTAAGCCATCTGTGTAGAGAACAAGATGAGCATCACCTTCATAAGTGAAGCTTTTGGATTCCGCATCAATACGATCAAACAATCCTACAGGGAATGTCGTGGTAGATAATTTGGTCATCTGACCATCATCATGGAAAAAGAGTCCTGGTGGATGCCCTGCATTAACATAATCAACACGTTTGTATTTGGTATCGACTACTAAATAAATCGCTGTGAAGTAATATTGCACTAACTGATTTTCGATATGCAATTGGTTAAAGCGTCTGTTCAGCTCTTGAATAACTTTTTCAGGTTCTACATAGGTAGTCACTGTATCCTTGAGTACCGAAGCGATAAACATGCAGAACAAAGAAGAAGAAATACCATGTCCCATCATATCCAGTAGAATGACTCCATATCGACCTTCGCCTAATGGATACCATGCATAAAGATCTCCTGCTAATTCAAAAGAAGGCTTATATAAAGCTTCAATCTGAATATTGAGATCTTGAATAGGCACACTTAACACGGCATGTTGCACCTGACTAGCTAATTTCAACTCATCTTGAATACGTTGATCTCGCTCTTTGTGCCAATCTTTCTCATGCTTAAGACGCAAAGCTAAGCGAATTCGCGCAAGCAATTCTACTTTATTGATCGGTTTAGTCACATAATCGACTGCTCCAGCATCTAAAGCTTCTGCTAATTTTTTGGAATCGCCTACAGCAGTAACCATAATAATCGGAATATCACGTAATTCATCATATTGTTGTACAATGCGGCAAGCTTCAATCCCATCCATTTCAGGCATCATCATATCTAAAAGAATGAGATCAATCTCATTTATTTTCGGTTTATTGACAACTCCCTCATCATTGATTCCCAGATGTCCAAACATTTCGCGTGCTGAAGAGGAAGTCGTGATATTGGTATATTTTTCTCTTTTGAGAATTTCACGAATAATAATTACGTTAGTAGGGTTATCATCAACTATTAATATATGCATAATTTCTCCTTGTCGCTTTATTTCAGCTTTTAGACAAACACTGATCTAGCTTCATAAATAAAGTGCAATCTCTATTATAAATCAAATACTGCTTTTCTCCAAAAGGAACCATATCAAAAATTCGTCAAAAAACCTTCAACTCTACTTTGAAAAGTAAAATTGAAGGTTGATCGTTACTTATTTATATTTTGATACCATTTCTTTATGATTTACGATTGGCAATAACAAGCACTTTGCCCAAATCAAGTTCGCTCTCATAGAAATCAGCCTCTTCTTTCGTAAATCCCATCGATGTGATTTTGGAGCGCAATTCGTCTCCACGTGAACGGAAAAAGTTAGCTACAGAATCGAACATTCCTTCTTCTTTCACACCCACTTCTTTGGCATTAGCTGTTTCAGCAATTTTTTCAGTAATATCTTTTTTATGGGCCAGTACGTAAATTTCTTCAAAGCTATATCCTGTTTTTTGTAAGTTTTTAGCTTCTTCTACAGCCTGTACACCATTTTCAACTACTTTGGCATAAGCTTTGGAATTTGTTGAATTTGTAGAACTCATCATTCGCCACTCTCCTCAGTATACTTATGATTGAATAGTATTAACCTTACTGAACATCAAATGAAACATACAAACAAGTACTTATTCCGAAGTTGCATCAAATATATCTACGCTACGAAGAGCGCCTGTTTGCGAATCCGTGAACACTTTAAGAGCAGATAATCCATTGGTATAACCTTCTCCATCTTCCGCTGAAAAGTCAGGCTTGCCCAGTGCTTTTCTGATTTCGTCTCTACCTAGCGTTATCTTCTGACCATCCAGTGTGATTGTACCGACTTTGGCTGGCACACTGATATAAGTGATCCACTGATCTTGAAAACCAATATTTACATCTTGATATTGATATTCTTGATCGCCTAACTCATTTTCAACAATATGGAATGGTTTTCCTTTGATTCGCAGCACATCTTCTCTAGTATCTGCCAAAGAAATTCCATTCAACCGGCTATATTGTTCATCATAAACAGAGTCAGTCGTTGAATACACCGCAGTCGAAGCTGTTAACTTAGGTGTTGCTACTTCAGTATGAAATACTGGTGTTGCTTCGTAATCAGCAGATTGTACAGTTGTAACTGCCTGTACTGGAGTAGCATCGGATACTTGAGCAGAACCGGAGTAAGGGGACAATATTCCAGCAAGTAACATCATGAGAGTAATCATCGTCTCACCCTTTCTTACGGTATAAACTCTTGATACATATTTAGTGGTTATACCTTAATTATTATCTGTCAACGTGTCTGAATGTGGTTTATTTACGGTATCTTTGCCATACAGTAGCCGCTGTATCTACCCATTTCATCCAGTTGGTAGCATTTGCGTGGCTATATGTAGCTGAGTATGACTGCAATGTACGTTGTTGCGGTGTAGAAGCAGTCGCTTTATTGTTGACACCTGTTGGATTAGAAGCAACCGGCTTCGGTTTACTTTCACCAATATGTTTAACTTTCTCGATCACTCGTAAAGACAAGTCTTTTGAAGATAAAGTTACATCGTTTAAGATTTCACCCAAGTTTTTAACAGTTTCCATTAACGGATCAACTTGTTTTAACTTGTGCTCTACATCAACTGTAATATCATTAACGTTACGAATCGTTTGTTTCACTTCATACGTTAATTCCTCAATTGTTTTTTGTACGTCTACCAAAGTAGAAGATACATTGTCTAACGATTTTGCAGCAGATTGAAGCACTTTAATAAGGAAAATAACGAGTGCTACAAATGCTAATGCGATAACGGCTACACTAATTTCAATAATCATGGCATTCCCTCTCTTTTCTTCTCAATATGATTTGGTGTTACAAGGTGTTCTGGTAAAAATAGTATCTGTCAACATTTCAAGATGTTACTCAATAACTACCCCTCAGTTTTACCACCGAAACATGAGAGCGTTATGAGCATCAAGATACGATTGCTTAAACAATGTAAATTGTTTCAAGCTAAAGTTTGTCGGTTAAGATACAACTACCAACGACATCACAACATTGAGTCATCTCAGAGTAAACATACATATATACTCGATGGACGTCGTCTTACGATTTATTTAAATCGTTATTTTATTATACTTAATATTTGAAAAGGAATGGTGATTACTTATGTTGAAATGGTCCGTTATCTTACTTATCATCGCATTAGTAGCAGGTATTTTCGGATTCTTCGGAATTGTTGAAGCTGCTGCTTCTATTGCTAAAGTGTTGTTCTTTATCTTCTTGGTATTGTTCGTGATCAGCTTGTTCACAGGCAGAAAACGAAGCTTCTAACATCATTGTAGAGGCTTAACTGAATACGATGATGTACCAAAAAACGCTTATCTCCTAGAGAGATAAGCGTTTTTTTATCTTTTATCCAAACTATATTCTGTATACCTTATATGTAAGTGCCCGTAGCGATTATCGCAGTAATAACTTGGGCAGACTCAGCAAGTTTAACTTGAATGATACTTGAATATGATCTTGTGCAAATTCCATTTGATTCACATTGACGATAGCTGGGAAGTATTTGGTCAATGATATGGTAATCGGTTTGATCCAAGCTCCACTAAAATCTCCATGTCGAACATGAGTGGCTTGATGATCTAGAACTAAGCGATTTTCTTCACGTTTGATATGAAAGTCTAGTAAGGCTCCAAAAGGAATTCCCCAATATGTCCCTCTTAGATCAGCAGTGACGTTCTGGTTATGCAATGTAAATTGTGCACCGGTCAGTTTGAGTCCCAAAGGAAATTCATGTTGGCGATCTAGCAATTCTTGCTTTGCCAATTGATTGAATTCATCTTGTGAAATAGTGGTTTCTAGCTTTTTCGTTTCGACCATACTGATGATTTTGGCTGTGGTATCTACATCCGTATACTCCAAATTCAATGGACGCTCAGGTGCCGCAATCCAGTATAACGTTCCTGCTCCAATGATTAGTAATGCTATAATTCCACTTAATATGCAAATGATCCACAAACGGATACGAACCGCTTTAGAACGTGTAATGGACATATAAGCTGCCCCTTTATCCAATATAATGGTGTAATTCTGGTAGGATGTATTTATTTTATATTTTTGGGTTCCACATGAACATGAACATAGCGAATATTATGAACCTGTTCCATTTTGGCTTCAATTTCATCGGTAATATCATGACTTTCAATAATGGTTAAGTCCGGTTGTACCTCAATAACGACATCAAGCAACGTCTGACTTCCATTTACACGAGCTTTGATATCTTTGATATGTTCTACCCCGTCGATTGATTCAATCGTTTGACGTAAACCGGGCAATTCTTTTTCATCAAAGCCATCTGTTAAACGGTGCATCGATTCACTTAGAATTTCCCATGCTGTTTTGCAAATAATCAATCCTACTGCCAGAGCAGCCACAATATCTAACCACGGCATCCCAAATTGAGACCCAATAATTCCTACTGCTGCTCCTATACTAACCAGAGCATCGGATAGATTGTCTTTAGCCGCCGCTTTGAGCGCTTGACTGCCTGTCTGCCGGGAAAGCTTGATATTATAACGATACACAAAATACATCACTACAGCACATAGTACAGCGACTCCTGCTGTCCATAATGCAGGGGATTCTTCTCGACCTGCAAATAAAGATTGTACTCCATCTACTAACACCTGCACTCCAACCATCGCCATAATAAATGAAGCGATCAGCGCGGCTACTGTCTCTGCACGAAAATGTCCATACGCATGATCAGAATCAGGCGGTTTTCTCGAAATCTTCAGCCCGATCAATACAGCTAATGAAGCTACAATATCAGTTAAATTGTTAAGACCATCTGCTTTGAGTGCGCTGGATAGAAAAAGATAGCCAATGGTCAATTTGAAAGAGGATAAGATGAGATAACTGATAATGCTAACCCATGCCCCGCGTTCCCCTGCTTTAATATTCTGATATACATCAACCATTTTGTTCCCCCTGCTATAAAAGTAAGCATTTGAAAATGCTGAGATTACACTGATCACAAATTTTACCTAGCTAGCCACAATGAGCGTCCGTTCATCTTATCAAATGAATGTATAGTGGGTCTAGAGAAACGTTGTAGGTTAGATCAAACGTTGTGAGACCAAGCAAATGTTGTATGACTGACGAAATCTTGTAACGATTGTCCAACATTTTTGCCCACAGGAAAAATAAGCCGAATCATTTCGCATCTTTATCTACCTTTGCGAAATCATTCTGCTCTGGACACAAATAAAAAAACGGCTCTCCGTAAAGAGCCGCTGTTTCACTCTAATCTTATATTTACACTTGTACTGGATACATGCGTTCGCGCATTTCTTTAACTTCTTTATTTTCCAAATATTCATCATAGCTCATCATACGATCAATCAGACCTGTTGGTGTGATCTCAATAATACGATTTGCAATCGTTTGGATAAACTGATGGTCATGAGAAGTAAGCATAATCGTACCATCGAAATCAGTCAAACCATTGTTCAATGCTGTAATAGATTCCAAGTCCAAGTGATTGGTAGGCTCGTCTAATAGTAGAACGTTACCGCCCATCAACATCATACGAGATAGCATACAACGTACTTTTTCTCCTCCAGACAAGACGTTTGCTTTTTTAAGCGCTTCGTCGCCTGAGAATAACATACGTCCTAAGAATCCACGTAGGAAAGATTCGTCTGGATCTTTAGAATACTGACGCAACCAGTCTACAAGTGAATCTTCTACGCCATCAAAGTAAGATGAGTTATCATTCGGGAAATACGCTTGAGACGTTGTAATTCCCCATTGGAATGTACCAGCATCTGGCTCGATTTCACCCATTAACAATTGGAATAATGTTGTTTTTGGCAATCCGTTTGGACCTACCAAAGCAATTTTATCACCTTTGTTTACAGTGAAAGTCAAATTGTCGATGATTTTTTCACCATCGATTGATTTCGTCAAACCGTCAACTAACAATAACTGTTTACCTGCTTCACGTTCACCTTTGAAGTTGATAAATGGATATTTACGGTTCGATGGACGAATATCATCCAAAGTGATTTTATCAAGCATTTTTTTACGAGAAGTCGCTTGTTTGGACTTCGATTTGTTCGCACTAAAGCGCAAGATAAAGGCTTGTAGTTCTTTAACTTTGTCTTCTTTTTTCTTATTCTGTTCACGACCCAATTGTAGCGCAAGCTGACTGGATTCGTACCAGAAGTCATAGTTACCTACATACATTTGGATTTTACCAAAGTCGATATCGGCAATATGTGTACATACAGTATTCAAGAAGTGACGATCATGACTGACTACGATAACAGTACCATCATAATCGGCCAAGAAATTTTCTAACCAGTGAATCGATTCGATATCCAAATGGTTGGTAGGCTCATCCAGTAACAGGATATTCGGATGACCGAACAATGCTTGCGCCAGCAATACGCGAACTTTCTCGTTACCGCCAAGCTCTTTCATTAATTTGGATTGCATTTCAGTGTTGATATCCAGACCGTTTAGCATTTCTGCTGCTTCAGATTCTGCTTCCCAACCGTTCATTTCAGCGAATTCAGCTTCCAATTCGCCTGCACGCATACCATCTTCATCTGTAAAATCAGCTTTGGCATACAATGCATCTTTTTCTTTCATAATATCGTACAGACGCTTGTGACCCATCATTACAGTCTCTAGCACCGGAAATTCATCATACTCAGATTGGTTCTGTTTTAGAATAGCTAAACGTTCGCCCGGTGTAATATGGATTTCGCCTTGGTTAGGCTCAATCTCACCAGAAAGAATTTTTAAAAATGTAGACTTACCTGCACCATTCGCACCGATTAGACCATAGCAGTTACCCGGCGTGAACTTGATATTTACATCTTCAAAAAGCGCGCGCTTACCATAGCGAAGCGTGACACCTGTTGTATTGATCATGTATTCATTACCATCCTTATCGTTAGTGAAGTATTTGTTGTAGAACATGTTGACCTTCATGAAAATAAGCATCGCTGTTTTCATAAAATTGCCGATGGCAATAGTATACCACACAACACCATCTAATCGAACAGCAGTATTGAGGAAACTGGAAAAAAATATGATCAACATTTTGGGATTGGATATATGATTTAAAATATAGAGCAGAGATGAGTTGTGATCTAGCAAAGTAAAAAACCGTTTAACTTTGGGTACGTTAAACGGTTGAATGTGTAGATTTAGCGTATTGAAATAGATCCATGTATCATTTAGTAGTATCAGCATTCCCATGAACGATTAAAGTCTCACCGTGAGCTAGAACACGAATACGCTCTTCAGCAATCTCAAGACGTTGGCGTTCCGCTTCTAAGCGATCCAATGCTTCACGGGCAGTATCGTCAGCAAGGCGGAATGTACCATAGTGCATCGGAATCATCGTCTCTGCATTCACATCGCAAAAGGCGCGAAGCGCTTCTTCAGGAGTGGTATGTTGCGAACTCATAAACCATTCCGGTTCATACGCTCCAATCGGCATCAACGTGATATGAATCTTGTATCGTTTACCAATTTCAGTGAAGCCCGGGAAATAACCGCTATCTCCAGCAAAATAGATCGTTGGTGGTACTTTTTCTTCAGTAGAATGATCTGTTGGGTGTTCTACCTCTTGTAACGTAACAGGATGATGAACAGGTTCGATAATATAACCGCCCCAATGTGATGTGTTGGTATCTAATAAGGTACGCCGACTCCAGTGTTGAGTAGGCACAAAAGTAATATGGATATCGCCTACTTTGAATGTTTCCCACCACTGCATTTCATGACAACGTGCAAATCCTTTACGTTTCATTTTGGCTTTGAGTCCTTGTGGAACAATAATCATCGTCGAACTACGGTAAAGCTGACGAATCGAACTGATATGCATATGATCGTAATGAGCATGAGACAGTAGAATAACATCAATGGGAGGCACATCTACAATCGGGATGCCCGGCTGTCCTATCCTTTTTTGAAAACCCATTCGGCTTGCCCACACCGGATCTGTGACGATATTCAATCCTTCATATTGGATAAAAAAGGTTGAATGCCCTACCCATGTAATCGAAGCATCTTCACGATTATTATGTAAATAATCGATCTCAGGGGGTTGATTAGGAACGATATAAGAATGATCTTTATTTTTGAGTCGTCGTTCTTCACGCCATTGCCGTAATTGCTTAAGCGTCTTATCTGTACTTATATTATCCATATTGTTATAACGAATTTTCGGCATGTGCTACTCACTCTCCTCAACGCTTTTCTTCTTCCATTATTACCCTATTTTCAAAAAAGCGTATCAATCTACGTCTGTTCAGTAATAGATAGAATAGACCAAATAAGTGCATCAGAGAACGATTCTTTTACAAACCTACACCTATCGGAATGAGATGTAATCCTGCTTCAGCATCATGCCGTACAAGCACTTCTACTCCATAGATATCCCGAATAAGATCGTGAGTAATCATATCATCTGGTACTCCGCTGGCTATAATCGCACCTGCTTTCATCGCAATCAGATGATGACTGTAACGAATCGCTTGATTGATATCATGAAGCACCATCACGATCGTCAATTGATGTTCTTTATTCAGGCGATCGATCAATTCCATAATCTCTAACTGATAATACATATCGAGATACGTCGTCGGTTCATCAAGAAAAAGAATGGGCGTCCGTTGCGCAAGTGCCATAGCAATCCAGACCCGTTGCTGTTCTCCACCAGATAATTGATCTAATGTGCTGAATCTTTTTTCGTGTAAATTAGTACAATCTAATGCCCACTCTATCGCTTGCTCATCTTCTGCTTGTAGTGAACTAAATAGTGTACGATGCGGTAATCGACCAAAGCTAACTAATTTTTCGATCGTCAGATCCGTAGGTGCTTCATTTTGCTGATGCACAACCGCTAATTTGCGTGCTAATTCTTTCGGTTTATATTGAGCAATGGTTTTGCCATCTAATATCACCTGTCCAAGACGAGGTACCGCATTATTAGACATCACATGCAGTAAGGTGGACTTGCCGCATCCATTGGGACCGATAATCGTTGTAATTTTCCCTGGCTGAATCTGTGCATTGACTTGATGAAGACGATCAATACGACGATCATATGAAAAAGTAATATCGTTAACGTCCATAGATACGGTCACTCCTTGTAATGAGGAAAATAAGAAAAGGCCCACCAATAACTGCCATAATAATCGAAGCTGGAATTTCATTAGGAGCCAGTACCGTTCTTCCAAGCGTATCAGCAAGCAACAATAATAAAGCTCCTGCGACTGCGGAAAAAGGAATTAGCCACTTATGATCCGATCCAACAAGTTGGCGTGCAATATGAGGAATCAATAATCCGATAAATACAATCACTCCTGCGATTGCAGTAGCTGTAGCCGCCAAAATAACCGCAATCACAGAGATCAACAATCGAGTACGGGTAACATGGAGACCTAGATTTTTGGCTGTTTTTTCTTGTAACGCTAGAAAGTTACACCATGAATACACTAACATGGCAAGAATTAATCCTATTCCACCATATATTAAAATGATCTCTACATCGACCCACTTTTTCATAGCTAATGTTGAAGTGGTGACTTGGTTAATACTGGTGACTGCATAACTTCCTCGATAATTAAAAGATTGCCCCAGCCCTGAAAAAATAGCGTTCACTGCAACACCGATTAAGATCAATCGAATCGGATGCAGTCCCGATTTCCATGAAAACCCGTATACCATTAAGCAAGCCAAAGCCCCGCCAAAAAACGAAAATAAAGGCATCCAAAAATATAAGGTTGGAAATAGAGTCACTGCAATAAGTGAAACTAATGCGGCTCCAGAAGATATGCCAATCACTCCTGAATCGGCTAATGGATTCTTCATCACTGCTTGCAATAATACACCAGCTACGGCTAGTGCTGCGCCTGCCATCATGGCTACAATAATACGAGGCAATCGTAAGTCTCGTACAACATTGACCTGATTATCATTGCCTGTCCATAATCCTTGTATCAGTTGCCATATCCCTACTTTGAGACTGCCCGTCATCGCTGAATACAGAACAACTCCGATCAGTAGCGCACAGACAACTATAAAGCTCCATAGTCGCTTACGATTCTGATGAGTATATGCAGTCTGCTCACTTTTAGAAGAAGATAGATTTGAATATTCTGTAGATGGTTTAGCTATCATTTATAACATCCTTCTTGTCATAGATTAGGAAGAGGGATACATCATTTGCAGTAATTCATCTAATGCTTGAGGAGCGGACAGGCTAGCTGTAGTTCCAAACAAAGGTTCTGGCAGATCATAGACTTGTCCTGTTTTAACCGCATTAAAATGTTTCCAAATATCATTCGTTTTGAAATCTTCATCGAACATTTTTACCACTTCTTCAGGCATCCCATGAGCCGCTCGCAAAATAATATCTGGATTCGACTTTTGCAAATATTCTGTATTGGATGCTAAGTATTCAACACTTTCTCCTTGGACTACATTGGTTCCACCTGCAATCTTCACAAGATCACCGATATACGAGTGTTCAGTAGCCACAAGATAACTTCCCGGCACACCTAGCAAAATCAATACTTTAGGAGAAGGTTTGTCTGCTACAGTCTTTTTCACTTCAGCCACTTTAGCCTTTAAGGTATCTGTGATTTCTTTTGCTTTGGTTGTGCGATCAAATTGTGTTCCCATATTCAAAATTTCATTTTCCATTTTTTCCAAACTTTCAAAATCTAAAAATTCAGCATTCATATTCAAATCTTTGAATTTGGGTTCCAGATCATATTGTAGCGTTGTGACCGACAATACATCTGTAGGTTGTAACGATAATACTTTCTCCATATCAGGGCTCATCGGGTTACCCACATCAGGAATATCTTTATATTGTGGAGGTAATGTCTTGGTACTGGTTGGTTTGCCGACTAATGGAAGATCCAGTGCAGCAGTAATCTCAGTAATAGCTACAGTTGTCGCTACAATCCGTGCAGACGAAGCGGTATTCATAGACGTATCGTTGGTAGCTGTAGATGGCCCTGCTTGAGCGCCTGTCGAACATCCTGCTAATACAAGAACAAGCATCCATAACCAAGCTAAACGTTTCACTTATTTCCCCTCTTTCTATGGTTACTGCCTTAAATGCCTACAAGTCCTGGCACAATTGCGCCAAGACTCACAGACTTTGTTGCTTATCTTTATGAATTTACAGCTCTTTTTTACTGGATAGATCAAATTGGATTTGAACGCTATACCAGTGATCATAAGCCACACCACCGATAACTAAGCCCGGTACAATGACATGGGTGTATGCACTGATTTTTTGAGATAAATCATTCACTTCAAATTGCACCACACGCTGATCACCCGATGTTGAGATCACTTCTACATCTTGCAAAGTGCCATTCTGCTTCACTTGTAGAACAGGCATCCAGCTACTTTTATCCAGTGTAATTTGAGCAAATGTTTTACCGTCTTTTTGGATCAAAGTCGCTTGTTTGTTCACATAGTCATTCATAACGGATAATTCGTTGCTTTGATCTTTGTATACTTTATAAGCTATTTTGTATTTTTGTTCTGTTGGTTCTGCTGGTTGTGTTTCTTGAACAGGTGCGGTTACTGTGGGCTCCATTCCGTTTTCTTTGAGCGTATTGCGATCAAAGAGGATTTGCCCGCCCATTTTCTCATCGTTCAAATAACGATCCGGCATAGACACTTGACTGAAGATACTTAATTTTTGATCCAGATTAGGCACTTCAAATGTAACGGTACGTGCGTTACTTGTTGTTGTATTGGCTACAATCGTTGGATCGGTATATTTTCCTTCAAAATCAGTCTGGAATGTAGGTACAGCCTGACTATTTTCGATTGTAATTGTAGCGTAGACTTTGCCATTTTTTGCAGTCAGATGTGCAGTCTGATCTACATAATCAGCAAGAATCGAATCTTGTTCACTACCATTTTGTAAAATACGATATGGAGCGGTATACTCACCATCTTCGATAGTATTGGTTCCTTTTTCTACTGTGGTTGTCGTCTCGGTTGTATCTTTGGTGACCTTAGCCGTATCAAATTTAAATTCAAAATCATAGACTGTCTCATTGTTACTATCAGTAGGAGTACTTGCTATACTAACTCCACTGTTTGTCACTAACTGTGCAGAAATATTCTTTTTGAAATCTGCTACACTAAAACGCACCGTTTTGGTATTCGCTTGTTCATCTGTTGCTGTCACTTCTGCATCGGTATAGATGCCGTTGTTGCTAACACGTAATGCTTTGACTTCTTTGGCATCTTGAAGAGTTACGACCGCATAACGTTGATCTCCTTCAACCACGAATTGAGCTGGCTGATCTTTGGATATATAACGTTGTACAGGAGATACCTCATCCGAAGATGAGTTAGGTACAAGAACCTGGAATGGCATATTGTACTTCCCGTTGCTTAATTTATCGTAATCAAGCGGGATCAAAGGTGTAGATGTCGCCGAAGCTTTGGGTTCTTCATACGGCCCCAGTGAACCGAATTTGAAATCGACATTGTACGTATGATCGTATACCCCTAAACCTGCAACTTCACCTAATGGAATCACCACATGGGTATTGACTACGATTGTCTCTGACAAGTCTTTAACCGCAAATTGAACAACACGTTGATTGCCACTGGTCGAAATGACTTGTGCATCGCTACCGCCTACTTTAAATGTTTTGATCCAATCGCTTTCTTTTAAAGTAATCTGGACATACAGCTTGCCTGAACGCTTGATCACTGTAGCTGGTTTGAGTGTATATTCATCCATTACGGATAACGTTTTTTCTTTAAACTTATAAGCGGTAAAACCAGCACTATATTTCCCGTCTGCCATTTCATTCGGGTTGGTTGGTACTGTTGGTGTAGTTGGCTCTTCTGGTGTAGTCGGAACCAACGTCATATTAGCAAGATCGAACTTAAGGCGAATCGGATAATCGGCTTCGTATACGGAACCTGCATATGATGTTTTGATATGCACTTGAGCATTCAATGGACGACTCGGATCGGTCACAGGGAATGTAACGACTCTTGTATTTGCTGTTGTGTCTTCGCTGATCACCTCGGTATCCGTCAGTGTGCCATTTTGCTCTGTTTTAAACGTAGTAATCACCGAGCTATCTTTGATCACATTGAGAGATGCCTGATATTTACCATCGACTGCGGTCAACGTGACTTTGGAATCAAAATAACTACCCATTGTCGATACAGCATCTGTGGTGGATTTTAATGTAGACATCGGGATCGTGTAGGTTCCATTGTCGATGACCACAGGTGTTGGTACTATTGGTGTTGTCGGTTCTGGCAATTGAGTACTATCAAATTTGAATTGAATCGTATAGTAATGATCATAATCAGGCACAACTTCAGGTGGGATCACCACATGAGTATAGGCGTTTAACACAGGATTCGTTTTGGATAAATGACTGGCTTCAAATTGAATGACTCTTGTGTTCGCTGCTGAATCAGTCGAAATGACCGTGACATCGGTATAATTCTTGCCACCATTGCCATCGACTTGTAACGATTTGATCCAAGCACTATTTTTCAGTGTGAGCTGGATATACTTTTTCTCACCTTTGGTAATCAATGTAGCTGGTTTTGTCACATATCCATCCATTACCGATATTTCGCTACTGTTATCTTTAAATACTTGATAGTTCAGTGTCGTTGAACTATCCGGTATAGGTGTGATCACTGGGGCAATCTTCGTTGTATCCCATTTGAATCGAATAGGATAATCCGATTCGTATACTGAACCTGCATATGATGTTTTGATATGCACTTTAGCGTTCACTATACTTTCTAGATTAGCGATAGGGAATGTAACTACTCTTGTATTCGCTGTTTTATCTGCACTTACTATACTTGTTTCGGTGAATATTCCATTTTGCTCTGTTTGGAGTGATGTGATCACAGAACTATCTTTGATAATATTCAAAATCACTTCGTACTTACCGTTTTTGGAGACTAATGTAGCCGGACTACCAAAATAATTAGCCATAGAAGACGCATCATCTGTTTTTTCTTTTAGTGTCGCAAAAGTCAGACTGTATTGCCCATCTGCTAACGATAATGGAATCGAAGCTGGGTCAAAGCTCAATTGAACCGTATGCCATTCATCATAAGCACCCATATTCAGAATCGTGCCCGCTGGAATCACCACATGCACTTTGGCATTGATCACAGGATTGGTTTTGGATAATGAATTAGCTGCAAATTGTATCAATCTTGTATTCGTTACTGTGTCTGAAGAAATGAGATCAACATCTGTATAGTTGCTGTCTTTATCTACATCCGTCTGTAAAGCTTGAATCCAATTGCTATTTTTCAACGTCAGTTGAACATATTTTTGGGAGCCATTTGTGATTAGTTTAGCTGGTTTTTGCAAATAGCTATCCATCATCGATGTTGTAGTTGTTCCATCTTTTAATACCGTATATGCAATAGCAGTCTCCGTTCCTGTAGCCGGTTCAACCGGGATCACAGGCGGTGTCTTGTCTATAACTTTCAAAGTGGAAGGATTCAGAGTGAGACGTTCATTGTTAGACATTTCGTTAAATGTGTAGTTAATATTGATTTCTTTGGTTAGATCGTATACGTCAAATGCAACTGTACCTTTCGTTGTACTTCCAGATGCTAATGTGATCTGAGCATCATTAGTTTGCTCATTTTGAGTGGCTTTGAATTGGGTAAATAGATAGGCATTATTACTCTCGAAGGAGAAATGATAATGACCATTGTCTATCGTTAATTGACCCGGATTGGTCGCATTTTCTGAAGATTTGAATACATTGGATGCTACTACTTTTCCAGAAGCATTCGTACGCATCACTTGATATGCAATCGTATATTCGCCATCTGCATACGTATCATAGGTAGCAGACGTCACTGAAGGATCATGAGATTGTACAGTAAATAATGGTTTTGCTGTTTCTGTTGTAGGGGTTGTTGCCTGAGTTGTAGTCGTGGACGTTGTGTCTGAAGAAGAATACGTATCGCCAGTTACACTTGATCCTGTTGCACTGCTTGATGATGAAGAATCTGTCTCTTCTGCAAATACAGCTGATAACGTCGGAGATACCAACGATAACATCATCAAGAATACCGTACACACGATCAAATAAGTTCTAAATTGCCTTTTCAATGTATATGATCCCCCTGTTAATAAAATAGACTTCTCTGGAACAAGATTGTCCCAGAGAAGCAATATCCTTTTTTTCTATACATGATTCGTTAAAATGAATACTTATACGCTATCTTCATCAAACAAGTATTGAACGGTATACGTATGGTCATACGCAACACCTGCAACAGATGCTGGAACGACGACATGAATTTGTGCGTTCAATTTAGTAGATAAATTGCTCACCGGGAATTCAAATGTTTTGGTATCGCCACTTGTTGTTGTCGTAGCTTCAACATACGTACCATTTTGCTGTGTTTTGAACGATTTGATCCAGTCTTTGTGCTTCAATGTGACTTTGACTTTAGCTACGCCATTTTTGACAATCAAAGTCGCTGGTTTGACAGAGTATTCACCATTATCCATATAAGAAGCATTGTTCGTTCCATCCGCATATACGGTGTAATCAATACCATACGTACCATCTGGAATCGCTGCATGTGCCGATTTAGCAGATAACGGAGCTAGTACTGCGAATACTAGAGCTACCATCATTACCATCGTGATTACTTTTTTCAAAGAAAACTTCTCGACTGTATTTATCATCATATTCATAGTTCCATCCTCTTTTCTATCCATAATGTGGTGTGAAAATAAATCTATATTTCGAACTATTCATGTTCATCTATACTTATCTACTGCACCTCATATGCCAATAGAATAGTATAGCGTGACGCATTAGATGCTGTCTGTGTCGAATTGCAGTTGTACGTTATATTTACCTGTGTAATTAATCACAGGAATTTTGATTTCTGCATAAGCATTCACTTTGCTGTCCAAGTCAGCTACAGGGAACTCCACTACTCTTGTGTTCGCAGACGTATTCGTGCTTACTACAGTAGCGTCTACCAATTGACCATTTTGTTCTACTTTAAAAGCTGTAATTAAGTTACTGCTTGTGATGGTCAAACGCGCTGTATTCACACCATTAACAACAGTGACTGTAGCAGGCTTCACTACATAGCTATCCAGACGAGACGTATTTTCTGTACCATCTGCTAATACTTTGTAATCTACGCTGTACGTGCCATTGGCTAGAGCTGCATGTGCCGATTTAGCAGATAATGGAGCCAATACTGCGAATACCAAAGCCACCAAGATGATCATCATAAATACCTTTTTAAAATCCATTTTTTCCATACGGTTCATAACTGCGTTCATTCTTCAACACTCTCCTATAGGTTTAATTTTATTTTTTGATCGCTTTCAGACTTTTTTGATCTAAAGCTAAGCGAATCGTATAGTCGTGATCATATTTGTACGAACTCACTGTTACATGAATTTTAGATACAATTGGATTTTTGATATCTGCAATCGGAAATTGCACAATCCGTGTATCTTTTTTACTGTTACTTTGAATGACTTTTGTATCCATTATTTTACCTTTGTATTTCACTTTGAATTGCGTTGTCCACTCACTATGGTTGAGTTGCACCTGCATCGTCATTTTCCCATTTTTAACATATAACTTGGCAGGTTTTTCAAAGTAATCATTTGCCATCGACACCGAGTTATTCTCCGCCTTTAACACATCATACTTGAGGGTATATGTACCATTCGCCAGTCCTGAAGAAGAAGCTGCTTGTGTGATTGATACAGGCTTCATCCCTATCATAAACAGACTCACCATCAAGATTGAAAGTACAAGTACGGAATATCGTTTATACATATGGACAGCATTCCTCCTAATTATTTTAAATTTAATTGATTATCATTCTCAATTGAGAATTAAAAAAGAAGCTCGCTATGAGCTGTCGTCTCTCTCCTTTCACGATACAGAATCGCAAAACAAAGTGGATACAACTCCGATATTAGAGCAACCTTCCAGTGCTTGTCAATACGTTAATATCATCATAAAATCTGTGATATATGAATTTTAAGTATCTATTCTCAAAAAGCTTTTCCTATATATGCGATCAAATCAAGTCTGTATTTCATTTCAAAAATGTGGAAAAAAATTATATTTTACGTTGACAAGTTAATTGATATTCATTATCATTTAGTTAAAGTTTAATTGAAAATGATTATCATTTGCAGTGCGAATGGTAATTAGGAGGATACTCATGAAATCATCTTTACTCTGGTCATCTGCTGTTCTTCTACTCGCAGTAACCGGGTGTAGTTCATCTGCATCAACAAATGTCGCTACTCCTTCTGCTATTGCCGCTACTACACAGACGACTCAATTTACTATAACTGACTTTGCTCAACGACAGATTCCATTTGCTCAGTCACCACAACGTATTATTGCACTTAGTAATGGGGATATGGATATTATCTATGCGTTAGGTGGTCAAGTGGTCGGTCGACCCAATTCCAATGGCCCTGCGGTTGTTCCTGCTGCTGAAGAAGTCGAACAAATTGGTTCCACTCATGAAGTCGATCTGGAAAAGATTACTTTTTTACAACCTGATGTAGTGCTTGGAAATCATCCAATGAATGAAAAAGATATTCCTGCTATCGAAGGAATCGGTTCTAAGCTTATCTTAACAGGTGCCAACTCCATTCAAGACATTCAATCTCAAATTACATTGTTTGGACAACTATTACAACAAGAAGCAAAAGCCAAACAGCTCAATCAACAGATACAAGATCATATCCAAACATTAAGTCAGTCTGCTTCTACTGCTGTTAAGCCTAAAGTATTGCTGGTCTACGGAGCACCTGGAACCTATATGGCGGCTCTACCCAATTCATTAAGTGGAAATATTCTTGAAGTGGCAGGTGGGAGCAATATTGCAGCCGATCTACCCGGTCTACAAAATTTCCCGCAATATGCACAGTTGAATACCGAACAGGTCGTCCAAAGTAATCCTGACTACATTATGATTATGACGCATGGGAATACAGATGAAGTTAAAGCAGGCTTTTTGAAAGAAATGCAAAACAATCCGGCATGGAGCAGTATCAAAGCTGTTCAGAACAATCAGGTTGAAGTGCTTCCCTCTCATCTATTCGGGACAAATCCTGGAACCAAAGTAATAGATGCACTGGATTTGATTCATCAAGCTTTGTATCCGGTATCTCCATAAGATGAACAAACAGCAACGTAATCGCAGGCGATGGCTTGTCGCTATCCTTTTGCCTATCTTATCGCTGATCGCTTGTCTATACGGTGTCTTATATGGATCGATCTCTATTCCACTGCATGAAGTAATACCTATCTTATGGGGGCATGAACCATCGGCTTATCGCACCATCTTAATGGATCTACGTGTACCACGTGTCATCATTGGTTGGTTAGTCGGAGCTTGCCTGGCTACTGCTGGAGCACTGTTACAAGGTGTTATGAAAAATCCATTAGCTGATCCAGGCATTATCGGTGTCTCTGCCGGTGGTGGAATCACAGCGATGATCACAATGGTCATGTTACCCCAATTAAGCTATCTACTTCCGATAACGGCTTTCTTAGGCGCTTTTGTCACTGCGGTACTGATCTATTTACTGGCTTGGGATCGCGGAGCTTCGCCGGTAAAAATTATTCTAGCAGGGGTAGCCGTCAATGCTCTGCTTGGTGCATTAACCAACGGCATCATGGTGATCTATAGTGATCGGGTACAAGCTGTTCTTCCATGGTTATCCGGTGGACTGAATGGGCGAAGCTGGTATCATCTTGAATTTGTGGCTCCTTATGCTGTAGTCGGGTTGATCTTATCGTTATTCGCTATCAAGCCTGCCAATATACTATTGCTTGGTGATGACTCGGCTCAATTGTTAGGGCAACGTGTCGAAATGAATCGTTTGCTTATTATTTTATTATCTGCATTTCTAGCTGGAGCTGCGGTAAGTGTAGCAGGATTGGTCGGATTCGTCGGACTGGTAGTTCCTCATATGATTCGGCTGATGATTGGCGAAGATTATCGTTTCCTTCTTCCCTTCTCGATGATCGGCGGTGGCACACTGGTTGTATTTGCAGATACTGTAGCACGTTCATGGTTCGGCTCTATTGAATTACCGGTTGGCATTTTACTCGCTGTTATCGGAGCACCCTTCTTTTTATTCCTTTTGAAACGCAAAGGGAGGTTCGGTCTATCATGATAGAGGCGATTCATCCTTCGACTATTACAGCAGCCATTGAAGGCAAACAACTTAGTCTTGAAAATGGTCATTTTCGATTAGATCAGATTGATATCTCGTTACCTAAAGGTCAATTAACAGCAATTGTAGGTCCCAATGGTTCTGGTAAATCGACTTTATTGCGATTGCTCACCAGACTGCTTAAACCTGATCGCGGACAGATTCAACTACTTAATCGTCCAATGAATACATATTCTCTGCGAGAATTATCGACAACGATTACGATGTTACCGCAAATGAAAGAAATGCTTCCGCAATTGACTGTTCGTGAACTGATTGCTTACGGCCGAATGCCTTATAAGCGAAGCTGGCAAAGATCTTATGATTCAGCAGATACAGACATGATCGATCAGGTGATGCACTGGACAGGAATTGAACATTATCAAGATCGCATGTTCCATACTTTATCAGGAGGTGAACAACAGCGTACACGAATAGCGATGGCACTGGCTCAACAGACTGAAATTTTGTTACTGGACGAACCGACTACGTTTCTCGATATTGCTCATCAATTTGAAGTGATGGATATGTTAAGACGGATCAATGCAGAATCCGGTCTAACGATCGTGATGGTACTGCATGATCTGCAACAAGCAGTCGCTTATTGTGATTATATGATTGCACTCAAGCAAGGCAAAGTCGCTACGTCGGGTATTCCAAAGCATATTCTCACCGCTCAATTCATCCAAGACATTTATCATATGCAAGCACAAATTAAATTTGAGGGTGGTTATCCGGTTATTTTACCTGTAATCCCCCATCATCAATTAGGAGGTCATTGAATATGATTATCGTAACAAACACTTCTAAATTAACTAAAGGTAGTGCGCACTTGTTGGTAGAACGTTTTGATAAAGTGGGCAAAGTGGAATATATGGATGGGTTTCTAGGGCTTGAAGTATTGGTCAATCAGAGTAGCAAAGAATTCGAAGAAGTCACAATCAGTACACGTTGGGAGTCCAAAGAAGCTTTTCAAGGATGGACTAAAAGCGAAGCTTTCCGTGAATCCCATGCTCATGGCTCTACGCCAGATTATATGATCGAAAATAAAATCTCTTTTTATGACGTAAAGATAGTACGTAATCCGATTCAAGTTGAAAATGATCAAGCTGTCGTCTAAATTCAAATGATCCTTTTCACACAACTCAAATAGGTATAGTTGATTTACTCCAAACAACCCTTGCTATCATCGAAGGGTTGTTTTTGATTTGTTTTCATTAGAGGCATTACGTTATATTTAAGATAATCTACGGATAAGATACATACTTGATATCCTAAAGGAGCATGATATGAATGAGTTCAGAGATTCTAGATTATTTGCAACCGTATAATGCATTATCTATAGAAGCAAAAAATAGTTTTCTGCCGATCCAAGCACAGGGTAGCCCTTATTCTTTACTTATTATTCCTGATGATAATATCGCGGAGATCATGGAAGATACGCTGGATGAGTACGATTCATTAACCGATTATGTCGATCAACAGTCAGCACAGGTTGAGCAGATGAATGTACTGGATACATTTCGAACATTAGTCAGTCATCAATTACTTTATACCGATATCTCTGACCAGAGTGAACAGGTACAAAGTATGGATTGGGCATCCTTGTACCATACCTACAGCAGTCTATGGGAAATGCCTTTGATAGATGAGTCATTGATTCCAAGTAAAATAACTTCTTTATTACCTGATCTACAGGCAAAAAGTGAACATACAAAAGAATGGATACAGTTGCCTTTACCTGTGGGCAAAGAATATACAGCTCCACTGATGGTTCCGATGGGTGGATTCAATGAATGCCCTGCTCCTCTTTTACAAGCGTCTTTATTTCAATACTGGCAAACCAAATATAAGGCTATCCCGATCGTTGTCGATGAAAGTATGTGGATTCTGCAAGCACATAGCCGACCACAAACCGATCAAGAAGCACTACAACTGGCTCAAGAACATTTTATCTTCTGTTCTTATGTACTGGAATCCTTTGATTCGATTGGAGAATATGCTAGTTATTTGCAACAGCAAGAGTTCTGGTATTTCTGGTGGGATTAACAAAGAGTCAATCATAAGTACCCTTTTTGGGGTACAATATGAAGATGGTATTATATTAAATTTAAAACAAATGGCACGCTACTTGATGTCATTTGATTCCTAAGGAGGGTATCTACAGTATTATGAAAATCACTTCGATTGAACCTACGCCAAGTCCGAATACGATGATGTTGCATCTGGATGAGCAATTACCTCATGGTATCCGTAAAACATATACATTAACTAATGAACGCTCTGCGCCTTTATTTATTCAGCAAATGCTTCATATTGCAGGGGTCAAAAGTGTATTCCATACTGCTGATTTCGTTGCTTTAGATCGCAAAGCAAGTGCAGATTGGTCTGATATTCTAAATGAAGTCCAAGCACAGATGGGTCAAGAAGGAATTGAAAATAAATTCGAAGTGCCGACAGATCTTTCCGGTGAGCACTTTGGAGAAGCAGAAGTATTTGTACAATTTTTCCGTGGGATTCCGATGCAGATTCGAGTGAAATCGGGAACCAAAGAAGAACGTATCGGTCTAGCGGATCGATTTGTTCAAGCAGTTACCGAAGTAGCTGTAGCGACAATGATCAAAGAACGCAAATTAACCGACTATGGTGTGCGCTATGGTGAACTTGCTGATATTGCGCGTGAAGTTGAACAAGAAATCGAAGCCGCTTTTCCAGAAGATCGATTGAAAAAAATTATTGAGCAAGCGATCTCTCATGGAGCTAGTCAGGAAGAATTTGTAGAACAACGTCGTGAAATGAAAGCAGACGATATCGCTATAGCTCTTGAAGATCCAGACTGGCGTGTTCGTTATGCGGCTTTTGATCTGTTGCAACCAGACGAGCATAGCTTACCCTTGATTGAAAAAGCGTTATTCGATGAGAAAATGCAATTGCGTCGTCTAGCCGTTGTCTATCTCGGAGATCTCAAAACACCTGAAGCAATGGAGCTACTATACAAAGCACTACAAGATAAATCGGCAGCAGTTCGTCGTACAGCTGGTGATACTTTATCTGATATTGGTGATCCTGCGGCAACACCTGCGATGCTCACTACACTGAAAGATAGCAGCAAATTAGTACGCTGGCGTGCCGCACGCTTCTTGTATGAAGTAGGCACTGAAGAAGCACGTGATGAATTAGAATTAGCTGTAGAAGATCCTGAATTTGAAGTGAGTCTACAAGCCAAAATGGCGCTTGAACGGATAGAGTCAGGTGAACAAGCCGCAGGTACGATCTGGCAACAAATGGCGAAAAGTCGTGCGAAAGATAACGGATGATTATTGTGATTACTCGTTCTTCATAAGAGCTTCATGATATAAGTGGTTGTCAAAAACAAAGACTAGACGTATACTGGAAAACAGTCATCTTATTAATGACACTAATTGCATAATAATTGCCTCATCACACAATATCCGATGAGGTAGAGGTCGCAACTATAATGAGTCTATTTGGAGAAAGCGTTAGAGCCGCTGTTGATCCCAAATAAAAAGGTATCGTTGCCGAAGTATACGTAACGCTCTTCTGTTACTTATGCTGGGACTGTGTCCGAAAGGAACAGGACTGTCACAGTGAACCATCTTCGGATGTGTCCTGTGTTGAGCTATCTTTACAAAGGAAAAGTATGGTGCGGATCATAATTAAAGGATCACGTATATATACGTGGTCTTTTTTGTTGTGTTCTTGCGTTTGTCTGCTTCCTTTATCTATTCTCAGCATGCGTTGACATGCTTAATTCAGTAAGGAGTGTATCTAACTATTATGGCATCTTCATCTTCTCCATCCTCACCACCGCGTGAACTCAAAGCAGGTCTACGTGCAAGACATATGACGATGATCGCTTTGGGCGGTTCGATCGGTACCGGTCTATTTCTCGCCAGTGGTGGCGCCGTCGCTCAAGCAGGACCGGGCGGTGCACTACTCGCTTATGCTTGTGTCGGAATTATGGTGTATTTCTTAATGACTAGTCTGGGTGAAATGGCAACCTATCGTCCTGAATCGGGTTCATTCAATACGTATGCCGCTCGTTATGTCGATCCTGCATTTGGATTCGCTATGGGTTGGAATTTCTGGTACAACTGGGCGGTCACGATTGCAGCGGAATTATCTGCGGCAACAATTATTATCAAGTATTGGTTTCCGGAGAGTTCTTCTTTTATCTGGAGTCTGCTATTTCTAGCTGTCATCTTTTTGCTTAATATTTTATCAGTCAAAGGGTATGGAGAATCAGAATACTGGTTTGCGATGATTAAGATTGTCGTTGTTATTCTATTTCTTGTGGTCGGTGTGTTGATGATCTTCGGGATTCTAGGTGGCAAAGCTGTAGGATTCAGTAACTTTACGATGGGCGATGCCCCTTTTAATGGAGGATTGTTAGCCTTTATCGGTGTATTTATGGCAGCCGGGTTCTCTTTTCAAGGGACAGAGTTAATCGGAGTTGCGGCGGGTGAAAGTGAAAATCCACGTGAACATGTACCAAAAGCGATTCGTCAGGTATTCTGGCGTATTCTGATCTTTTATATTTTAGCGATTCTAGTGATTGGATTAATTATTCCATATACAACACCTTCTTTGTTGAATGGTGATTTAACCGATATCGGAGTGAGTCCGTTTACACTTGTTTTTGAAAAAGCAGGTTTGGCTTTTGCCGCAGCAGTCATGAATGCGGTTATTCTATCTTCGGTTCTATCCGCAGGTAATTCAGGTATGTATGCTTCAACCCGTGTCTTATATGCGCTGGCTAAAGAAGGCAAAGCACCACGAATGTTCGGTCGATTAAATCGTCGCGGAATTCCGCAAAATGCGTTGTTGTTAACGACTGCTGTAGGTATGCTGGCATTTCTAGCTTCGTTGTTCGGTGATGGTATTGTGTATCAATGGTTACTCAATGCTTCAGGGATGTGTGGCTTTATTACATGGCTGGGCATTGCAATCAGTCATTATCGCTTCCGCCGTGCTTTTTACGCTCAAGGTAAAAGTATAGATGATTTACCTTTCAAAGCAAAATGGTTCCCGTTCGGTCCGTTATTTGCATTTATCTTATGTGCAATTGTTATTCTCGGTCAAAGTCTGTCGTATATTACACCAGAAGCGATTGACTGGAAATCTATTTTTGCTTCTTATATTAGTGTTCCATTGTTCTTGATCTTATGGCTTGGATATAAGTTAATCAAAAAAACAAAAGTGGTGCCTTTAACCGAATGCGACCTGAATAGTGGACCTCATTTAGATAAAAAGTAATTTTATCGCATATACTGTGATTAAATAAAAAACACCTTCCACTCTCTAATGACGAAATCGCTAGAGAAGTAGGAAGGTGTTTTTTTAATGTGTGCTTCTGAAATTCTTTTTTAACCTAGTGTATGTTCAGAACCATCGCATGACATCATTTACAATTACGTTATTGGTTTCACCTATTTTGATATGATAGCGTGATCTGTTCTTTTATTTTACGTTTAAATCATAAAGTTAATATGTGGGCCAGCCGCTGGAATCCCAATTGAGATCGCTGATTAACAGCTTCGGTGCACCATTATCATTGGCATCATAAGCATGACGAGCAATAATATTGTTACCGACGATGTCTTCACCGCCTGGACCTTTCCATTGAGCGTTACCACTATCTAGAATTGTACCACCACCATTAAGCATATTCACACCATTTTTATCAACATAAGGCCCTGTAATATTGGCGGAACGACCATAGACGATTTTGTACGTACTGTTTACACCTTTACAGCAGTTGTCGATAGAAGCGAACAAATAGTAGTATCCATTACGGTACGTGATCGATGGCGCTTCGATAGCACCACCATTGTTAGGACGTGCGGCAATAGAAGTAATGCTACCTGTTGGTTTCATCGTGTTTTTGTCGAGCTTGGTTAATTTAAGACCACTCCAGAATGAACCGAAAGCTAACCAGGGATTACCAGAAGCATCAATAACCAATTCAGGATCAATGGCATTGTAATCATTAGAACCTTCAGTCGTGCGTAACACTAGACCATCATCACGCCAGCTACCTGCACCAATACTGCTAGCCGAAGCAAGTCCAATTGCAGATGTATTCGAACCAAATGACGAAATCGAATAGTACAACCATGTGCGACCGTTATATGTTTTTACATCTGGAGCCCAGACATCATTTGCTGCTTGCTTAGGTACGTATGTTTTCCACCAAGCTGGAGGAGATAAAAATACTTGAGGCACACGGTACCAGTTCGTGCCATTGTCGGATTTCAATACTTGAATGCCTTTTCCGGTAGAAAAGGTATACCAGCTATTGCCTTCTTTAATTAGGGATGGATCATGTACCCCTACATCACCAGATAATGCCCATGGTGCTGCAAAAATTTTACCATTGGGTGCAAAAGAAAAAAGAAGTGCTGTTAAGGTCAACATTAAAACTAATTTGCTTTTCAGCTTCATATTAATGATGTTCGCCTCCTGCTTCCGAAGTCCGCCAAATGCTGTATTGACAACGTTTAGCGCCTACATTTAATTATAAAGCGCTTTCAATTATGTACAATATAATATTAAAGCAACTTTAAACCTATCCATTTATTTGTATTTTTATGTATATTTAGTTAACATATTTGTTAATTAAATAGCTTTTATATTAATAAATAAACAAAAGAATATAGGATTCAAAAAGTATATTCGTTGTTAAAAGTTTATAGACATTCTTCAAGGTATAACAATACCGAATTAACATTTAGCTTTTTATATCGGATACCGTCCCTTATTTTTCTAGAAATGAAGTGCTTTCTATACCTAGTATGCTCCTTGCTATCTAACCTTATAAATCATACAAAAAAAGGATCGGTTACTTGCTCCGATCCTTGCTTGTGTTTATATTTTTATTTCCAAGATAAATTTACTTTAAGATCATTTGAACTACCTAGCGATTGCACCGTGTACGAGATAGACTTGATTCCGACAGCAGATAGGCGACTTAGATCGCTTTTCAAACTAGTGATATTGCCATTGTAACGAAACACCAATGACGATTGTCCGCTTGCTTTAGCATTTTTCACTTGCTCTTTAAGGTCTACTGCTGAATTTACAGCGGCTGGCGAATTATCTACAGCATAATTCAAGTTTTGCTCCAATTGCTTGTAAAATCCTGAGGTATCCCCACCGGATGCAATCAATGTATTCAACGTATCTTTGTAGGCAACAGTTGCCGCAGGATATGTTTTGGTCCAGTTATGATCTTGTTTCATCTGAGCATCTGTACGTAGATAGTAATTGGTATCGACGCCATCGCCTTGATCCGGTAATGGATCATCCCATGTCGTATCCATGTGGTACCAGTTCCCATCAATATTGACAAGGTTCCAAGCATGTAGTTCACCGCCTGCTGTACCTTCAACGATTTTGTTTTCTACACCTGCTTGTTTGAGCAATGCGTAACTAAGTAATGCATAGCCCTGACATACAGCTGTACCATCGTATAATGCTTCATAAGCCGTATAACGAGTATACGTTTCATCATATTTCAGATGTTGTACTACCCAGTCATGAATAGCTTTGACTTTTTGGTGATCATTCATACCCGGTGTGATGATCTGAGCCACAGTTTGAACGACTTTTTCATTCACATATTTGGTCTGAGTTACTGTTTCCCGATACTTCATATCTACAGTCACTAAGGCTGAATACGCATTACTGCGCCATGTCAGACCATAGCTATCTAAGATATACATCGTATAAGGATCTTTTTCTAATGCGGTCTCAAACGAATCCTGTAACATGGATTTGAGTTTGGCTGTACTTCCTTTGTACGTAAAGGTGACTTGTGCACTACGATTCATTAATCCTTTGTACAATTGATCTACAATATCAGTTGTGCTATTGACTGTGATCTGTGAAGTCGCTGCATATGCAGTATTACCACTAAACGAAATCGCTGGAACCGCAGAGAATACTAATGTTCCTGCTAAAAGGGTTTTCACCCAAAGTTGACTTGATCTATTCATGCAGACGTAACCGCCCTTCATCGTGTAGGTAATAGGTGAGAATAACTATAGTGAGTGAGCAACTTCGCAATCATAACCTTTATCATTCCTTATATGATCTGTGAATGAGTTCTATTCGCTTTATAGGTTATACGCTTAATTATAGTCGTTATAAACTGGATTGTACACAACCGCATTATCTTATCGGATATATGTATCCATTTTTATATTACTAACGAATAATATTACTCTATAGCTATATCTTACTTATCGGTTGTTGGAGCTTTTTCGTTTACTGATTTGAGCCATGTGATTGGAATTTTCCATCTGCGAATGTTTACTTTCTGCGTAACATTTTTGGTTATCGCTAGTGGTGGAGTGATAGCTTTGACTCTAGGCTCTGCATGCTTCACATGTTCATCTAAAAAAGGAAGAACTTTTGCCCAGAAATGAGGGTCTTTTTGCGAAGAACTATGTCCGTTCGTATTTACAAATAAAGTCTCTATCGGCGGAGTAACTTGTCCCATCACAAATTCTAACTCTGTTGGTGGAATAAAGGCATCCCCGCGTGAATGAATCATTAAGATGGGCAAATCTGCTTCTTTGCGTGCTTCATTGATTGAAAACACTGTATTTTTCTGCTGATATTCTTTGAGTGAAATATGAGAACGATAAAACCAGATTCGTGGAATAATATTTGCCATCGGAAATAATGGTAACCCCCGGCGCTTAAATTCAGCTTCGAGCACACTTTCAAATTGAGCAGGCATCGAATCTGTAATCACTGCTCGTACCGGTAATCCATAAGGAAGCGACAAAATCGTGCCCAGTCCCCCCATCGAATGCCCTAACACTCCGATTCGCTCGGGATCGATCTCAGGAATACGAATTGCATAATCCATTGCCGCCAAAATATCATCCCGAAATGTATACGCAGAAGGAGCTTCGATTGGATCACTATGTCCGTGGCTACGTGCATCATACATTAAGATCGCATAGCCTGCTTGCCATAACGGTTCAATATAACGAAGCACCCGAGAACGATTAGAACCCCAACCATGAGCAATAATCATCAGCGGTGCAAGCTCTGTTGTCGTTACAGGAGCTGCTTGATCTTGGGAGCTTTGGTTATCTGCTGAATGTTCTTTCTTCTCCGTAGTCATCGCTGGAATAAACCATCCTTGAATGTTCAGTCCGTCACTGACAAATTCAATATCTTGATAAGGCATATCAGGCTTGCGCTCTACAGGAATACGCTTAGGCGTCTGCGCTTTGACCGCTGTATTCCATACCATTCTTGTTCCGGCAAGTGCTAATACCGCACCACTTACTCCACCAATCAACCAGTACCGTCTATCCATTGCGATTCCTCCTCTTTTTAATGTAAAAATCATGTATCTTACATTTGAAATGTATAATGGAACGAATTCCTCCGACACTTGTTTAAACATATGTCTATTATTACACATTTAGTCTCAGATACTAAACATTTTTGTGATAAAGAGAACAAGGACGAGTATAGTATAGAGCAATCAGCATCCAAATGCTTACGTATAATTTCAATATAATTTACTTTATTAATACTTTTAAATTTCTCATATGTAGAATAATAATTATGGATTTTCTGCATGGATATATTTTTGCTTCAAATCATTAATCGCAGGAATACAACTGTATTGCTCCATTTGCCCATTGTTGGATTTATACATATACATTGCATTTCGCTCGTCTTTGAATATTACACTTGTGCTGACTACAGGTGCTTTACTGATATACGTTTTGATTTCAGCAATATCTGTACTTTGATAACCTTGTTCAAGTACCAAATAATTCATTACTTCTTGAGTGACTTGTTTTTTGTAGTACTCTATTCCAAAATGAAAAATAAATGCACTGATCACGACTGTAATACAGATTGTGATCGGAATATTTTTGTTTTTCATCGCTATTGCTCCTTTTTTATATCAGTATGTTCATCAGATATGACCAATCTTGAGTTTCTACTAGAGAGCCTAAAAACATCGCAGCTCCCCCTATAGCTAACCCTACCAACTTATTCACTTTTTGTTCACTCATCTTTGTTTTTTCAAATAAAAATATAAAACTTATTAAAAATAAACTATAAGATAGCTGTTGAGTACTATCATCCCAGATCAAGCCTATATAATAGGATAAGTATAAAGCTATACTCAAAGATAAAAGTATCAATGGGATACGCAATTTCATATGGATTATCCTTCCTAATTAGCTGTTATCAAGTTATATACTTCATCTATACTAAAGGATGTGTAACTCTATGCAAAACGAATTGGGAATTGCCAAAAATCAAGTAAAGCTTGTTGATTATGATCCTTATTGGAACATACTATTTAAAGAAATCAAAACAAGTATATGTGCTGTTACATCATTACAAGAATCTAGAGTACAGCATATTGGAAGCACAGCGATACCAAATATCAAATCCAAGCCTGTCATCGATATTCTTCTTGGAGTCGATCATTTAGATCAAGTAGACACCTATGATGAGTATTTGAAAACGATTGGATTTTATCGTTTGAAAGTACAAAGAGAAAACGAATATGTATATGCCAAATTTAAAGATACTCATTTCGAGATCAAAACTCATTTTATTCATATGGTACCGTTCGAAAGTGATATTTGGAAAAATCTTATTTTCTTTAGAGATTATCTAAATACTCATCCAGAGAAAAAAATAGAATATCAGACGATTAAACAATCTTTTGTTCATCTTCAAAGTGAAGGTATTCAAGAATATACAGCTCATAAAGAAGCTTTTATCAAAAATATTTTTAGCCTTCGACATTCTTTGTAAAAGTGAAGTTTATATTAAAAAACACCACGATTCTACAAGTTCACTTTAAAACAAAAAGCCTTCTTTGTAATGTAAAAGAAGGTTTTTGTTTTAAGTTATTGTTGAGTTCTATACTTCTATCTATCCTCGAAAAGCCGCCAAACGCTTATTCAATTCAGCTGTCTGTCCGTAAATATCCTGATACATCGCAAACAACTCATTATACTTCTCAGCTCGCTTCGCATCCGGTTGATATGACTTCGCTGGACGTAAGAAAGCCGCTGCACAATCTTGCAAAGACGGGAACCATTCACTGCCATAAGCCGCCAGCATAGCTGCTCCCATCGCTGGGCCTTGCTCATTTTCTAAGCGAACGATCTCGGCATTAAAGATGTCGGCTTGCATTTGTAGCCATGTCTCATTCTTCGCTCCGCCACCGATCGAGACGACAGAAGTAATCGTTTTGCCTGATTCACGTAAAATATCAATCGATTCACGAAGTGAGAATGTAATGCCTTCGAGTACAGCCCGTGCAAAATGCGGTAACTTGTGCGCGGCATCAATACCGATAAAGCTTCCACGAATATCTGCATCTGGATGAGGGGTGCGCTCGCCTACAATATAAGGTGTGAACAATAATCCTTCTGCACCTGCTTCTACATTATTAACATCGTGCAATAATTGATCAAAAGAAAGATCTTTGCCAAATGCACCACGGAACCATTCCAGACTATACCCTGCCGCCAGCGTTACACCCATAATATAAAAAGCATCTTGTTCACTATGATTAAAGAAATGCACTTTACCTTCAAAATCCAAATCTTTACGTTCTTCATAAGACAACACTACACCGGATGTGCCGATACTACACATCGTCTGTCCCTCGCTGAGAATCCCTGCACCGATAGCCCCACACGCATTATCTGCGCCACCACCATAGACGCGTGTATTCACACTCAGTCCTGTTTGTTCAGCGACTTCAGGCAACAATCCGCCTACATCTTCAAATGATTCGATTAGACGTGGACATAAGGACATCGGTAAATGGAAAGCAGAAGCAATCTTCTCACTCCACTTTTTCCCTGTTACATCCAATAACAATGTACCTGCTGCATCTGAATAATCCATCGCTAGATCGCCGGTCAATTGATAACGCACATAATCTTTAGGGAGTAAAAATACACGAGCTGCTTCCATGTGTTCAGGCTCATTTTCCTGTACCCATAAGATTTTGGGCAACGTAAATCCTTCTAATGCCCGATTACGAGCAATCTGCAACAACTCATCGCCTAATACCTGTTCAATCTGACGACACTGCTTGCTGGTACGTGTATCATTCCATAGAATCGCTGGACGAATCACATGGTTGTCTTCATCCAATAATACCAATCCATGCATTTGCCCCGAAAAGCTTAACCCTTCAATTTCATCAGGCGATACTCCTGAAATCTCAACCAATCGACGGAGGGACGTTAGCGTCCCTTTCACCCAATCTTCAGGACTTTGCTCGCTATACCCTGCTTTGGGCTGAGATAACGGATACGATTCAGATGTCTCATAAGCAATATTCCCCTGCTTATCCACCAACACCGTCTTCACCGCACTTGTCCCCAAATCGACCCCAATTACATAACTCATCCTTACCCCTCCTTGTACATGTGTTTATGTTATATAGATCTCAAAATTCATAATTCTATTCACGTATCATTACAACAACAACTTTATTCTTACTATACTCATCTTGTCCTTCTACCCAAATCAAACCAAAAGCATTTTCCCAAAATGCTCACCTCATCAAAAAATGCCTCCCTCCCCACAAGGGAATAAGGGAGACATGCCTTTGACCTTATCTTTTGCTCTAATCTTAGATCTTAATCCACAGTGACCACACGCTCAAGCGAAGAGAATCTATTCTTCTGAAAGAGCGAAGCGCTCGCCTTTAAGGTTGGATATCGACTGCCCAGCAGTCTACCCAAGATATCCAACCTTACCAGCGACGACAAGAAGAATAAATTCTCGGAGCGCCTTAACTCCATCCCACTGCACCCACTATTCCCACAAACTAATCCTTAAAGTGTCTCCTTCTTATTCCGTCACCAAATACTGATTAAGAACTGATTTCAACCACTCTTCACGACCCGATTCATTCGCACGAGGCGTTTCGTTATTGAGCGCATATTCTGCAAGCGAAGATAATGTTGCTTTACCACTCAACACATCTGCTCCAATACCTTCTTGGAAACTGCTGTACCGTTTGTCGATAAAGTCTTCGAATACACGATCTTCGATCAAGCGAGCTGCTGTTGTTAATCCTTTAGCAAAAGTATCCATACCAGCGATATGAGCTAAGAACAGATCTTCTGGCTCAAAGGAAGGACGACGAACTTTTGCATCAAAGTTAACGCCACCTTTGCCTAGACCGCCATTTTGCAACACTTCATACATCGTTAACGTCGCCGCATACAGATCTACCGGGAATTCATCGGTATCCCATCCGATCAATAGATCGCCCTGATTGGCATCCAGTGATCCCAACATGCCGTTGGTACGAGCAACACGTAATTCATGTTGGAAATTATGACCTGCAAGCGTGGCATGGTTTGCTTCCAAGTTCAATTTGAAATGTTTATCCAGGCCATTTTTTTGCAAGAATGCAATCGTTGTGGCTGCATCAAAATCATATTGGTGTTTTGTTGGCTCTTTTGGTTTGGGTTCGATCAAGAATTGAGCATCGAACTGAATTTCTTTGGCATAATCAATTGCCATATGGAACATACGCGAGATATTATCTTGCTCTAACGCATAGTCTGTATTAAGTAGCGTCTCATACCCTTCACGACCGCCCCAGAACACATAGTTTTCTGCTCCTAGACGTTTACCCACTTCAAGACCTTTTTTGATCTGAGCAGCTGCATGAGCGTACACATCTGCATTACTTGTAGAAGCTGCACCATGCATAAAGCGCGGGTTACTGAACATATTTGCGGTATTCCAAAGCAATTTTTTACCGGATTGCTTCATATATCCTTCTAAAAGGTCGACAATCGTATCAATATTGCTGTAAAATTCTCGCAAGCTATCTCCTTCAGGAGCGATATCCACATCATGGAAGCAGAAGTAAGGCATATCTAGCTTATCCATCAATTCAAATAGAGCTTCTGCACGAGCTTTGGCAAGATCAAGACCTGTATACGAATCCCAAGGACGCACTGCTGTATTCACACCAAACGGATCAGCTCCACCTGCAACCATCGTATGCCAGTAAGCCATACCAAAGCGCAAATGTTCTTCCATCGTTTTACCAGCGATCACTTGAGTCGGGTTATAAAATTTAAAAGCATATGGATTTTTGGATTGAACACCTTCGTAAGTAATTTTCTCAATATTTGCAAAGTAAGCCATCAATAAAATCCTCCTCTTATCATTCGTATGGAGATTGTTACAAAAATCTCTTTTAGAGCGGCTTAACAAGCAGAGAAGGTGCGCCTAAAGTAGATCATCTAACAATCATTGGGCAGAATCATATTACTATTATGACCAAAAAGAAATCGTTTACATCGCTATCCTAACATATATGATATACTTTGTCTATCGGTTAAACAAAGTTAGTGAATAGTCATCTGAAAGGAAGAAAACCATGAAAATCACAGGTGATCAAGCACTGGTCAAAAAAATAAATAAATCGCTCGTGCTCGATAATATTCGCCAATATGCTCCACTCTCACGTACCCAAGTATCGCAATCTACAGGGCTTAACAAAGCGACCGTTTCCAATCTAGTACAGGAGCTAATCGATGATCAACTGGTGCTAGAATCCGGTCAAGGACAATCCAGTGGCGGACGCAAGCCACTCATTTTACTATTTAATAAAAATGCAGGCTATGCCGCAGGCGTCGAGATTACAGTGAATGAACTTATATTGATTTTGACTAATCTAGAAGGTGAAATTATTGCCAAATCGACAGCCTCTCTAGTCAGTCACCAAGTCTCAGATGTGATTGCGCAATTACAAGCAGAGGTAAATATATTATTGAAGCATCTACCTGATTCGATCCACGGAATTGTAGGTATGGGTGTAGGCGTACCGGGTATGGTGGATGAACAGGGAAATGTATTGTTTGCGCCCAATCTAGGATGGGAAGGTGTGGCTTTGCGGGAGCAATTAGAGCATCTTTTTCAGATTCCGGTGATTGTCGATAATGAAGCGAATGCGGGGGCACTCGGGGAATTACAGTTTGGCGCAGGTAGACAAGCACAACATCTGGTCTATGTCAGTGTAGGCACAGGAATAGGATCAGGAATTATTATTGAAGGCGAATTGTACAAAGGCTCGCGCGGTTATGCTGGGGAAACAGGGCATATGTCTGTGGAATCTTACGGTCTTCCCTGCTCTTGCGGTAGTCAGGGATGTTGGGAGTTGTATGCTTCTGAGCTTGCTTATGATCATTCGATCAAAGAACCGATTCCGGGTAGTACGACAGCCGATTGGGTCAGACGTGCTGAATTCGATGAACCGGAATCCCGAGATTTATTTCAGAAAATAGGGGAGTATCTTGGTATCGGGATAACGAATCTGGTCAATGGGTTCAATCCTGAATTAGTCATTATCGGTGGACATATGAGACAAGCAGAACCTTGGATCGATCCTTACCTACAAGAAGTAGTATCCAGACGCACCTTGCCGTATCACCGACAAAAATTAATGATTCAATATTCTGAATTAGGCGATCAATCGACTGTAATTGGTACAGCGTATATGGCAGTTTCGCAATTTCTAGGTCGGGTCAAAGTATCGATTTAATAGAGGTCAGACACATTTTTGATTAATTTTGGTATCAATTGTGAATTATTTATCTTAAATTTGACGTAAATTTGCCTTATTTTAGTGTAAAATCAGTTGCTCTTTCGGTCTATAATTTCGTTATGTGTTATGCAACACGAACGAATGTGAAACGGAGAGAGCTACCATGAATCTGTTGGGAACTGCCGACATTTCGCTGCCTTTTTACGTAATGTTGTTTTTATTTTCTTTTATTATCGTGCCATTAGTCAGCCTGAGTGTGTTTAACTTCTCACAAGCAAGACGCAAACAGGGCGTTTCCTTTTTGATTGCCGGTTTTGGATTCTTTATGATTTTTCGTGCGGTGACCCAGTTTTTGTTTTAGATACCACCTTAGTACTTGAATGAAAAAAACTTGAATAAAAAAACGTGATATCTGCTCAAGCAACTAGAGCTCATTTTTTGCACAGTATGATATCTTTCCTTTGTTATTATTGTTGCAGTCAACATCAAAAAAACGGCAACCCTTTATCCGGGCTACCGTTTATTTTTTTGCTTATTTTATGCTTCTGCTAAAGCTTTGTTGAATTGAGTCATATTCATACCCATGATTTTGTATTCGCCGATCAATGTGACTGGAACTGCGCGTACACCCATGTTCCAAGCTTCTTCTGCATATTTTTCTTCCAATTCGATATTACGCTCTTCGAACTCAATACCTTTATCATTCAAAAAACTTTTCACCTGCTTGCAATGTGGGCAGTTTGTACTTGTATAAACGATCGCTTTTTCCATAATAATGTAACACTCCTTTGATTAAATTAGATTATGTAGATAGCAGAACATGAAGCGATTCTGCTATCTGTATACGTTATATATGTGAAGTTAGTGTAGATATTAACCCATAACGACTTCTTGATGTTCCAAAGCTTCAATAAATTTCTCACAGTCCATTGCAGCCATACATCCACTACCTGCTGCTGTAATCGCTTGGCGGTAACGAGTATCTTGCACATCACCACAAGCGAACACGCCTGGAATATTCGTTTCTGAAGTACCTGGATTCGATACGATATAACCATTGGCATCTGTCGTCAATTGATTATTTAAGAAACCTGTATTCGGATGGTGACCAATCGCTACGAACACGCCATGTGCAGGAATGATTTCTTCTTGTCCTGTGTTGTTGTTCATCACTTTAAGTCCTGTTACACCGCTATCGCCAGCAACGACTTCAAGTGGGTTTTGGTTCAAAGCCCATTCGATTTTGTCATTAGAACGAGCACGATCTTGCATGATTTTGGAAGCACGCAATTCTTCGCGACGGTGAACCAGTGTTACTTTAGAAGCAAAACGAGTTAAGAAACTAGCTTCTTCTAGAGCAGAGTCTCCTCCACCGACAACTACGATTTCTTTACCACGGAAAAAGAATCCATCACACGTTGCGCAAGTACTTACACCGCGTCCGATATTATCTTGTTCGTTAGGAATACCCAAATATTTAGCAGTAGCTCCTGTGGAAATGATCAATGTCTCCGTTACCAATTCGCCCATGCCTTCGACTTGCAATTTGAACGGACGATCTGCCAAATCTACACTATTGACCCAACCTGTACGGAACTCTGCTCCAAAGCGCTCTGCTTGTTTGCGCATGTTGTCCATCAATTCAGGACCCATAATTCCATCAGGGAAGCCCGGGAAATTTTCAACTTCTGTAGTGGTTGTTAATTGTCCACCCGGTTGTGGTCCTTCGATAATGAGTGGGCTAAGATTAGCACGAGCAAGATAGATAGCGGCTGTAAGTCCAGCAGGACCTGTTCCAACAATAATTGATTTATACATATTGAATTCCTCCATATTTTAAGATGAGTATGATCTCCATACTCAAATGATTGAGTATATGATAATAAAATTAGACATTATAGATAATTTTTACAATTAATTGCATACAATTTATAATCATTCTAAACTACTACCAATTATGAGGAAAATGAAGCTTATAGTCAAATGAAGTTTTCATGAAGGATACTTTCATTTATAACAAAAATATAATAAAAAGCCTGCATACTTCAACAATAGAAGTCTGCAAGCTTGGTGTATTAAACCTATAAAATGAGGATTAATCTTTATCTAAATGATGATGAATCGTTCCCCAGCCATAGCCTGCTTCTGGAGACATATCTTCAGGCATACCGGGCAAAATCAGACCGCCATCTACACGCAAATTAATACCTGTGATATAAGAAGCTTCTTCTGAAGATAACCATGCTACGGCTTCGCCAATATCAGCTGGTGTTCCCATACGACCCAGTGGAATTTTGCGACCTAGAGGTTCTTTAATCGCATCTTGTTCCAGTCGATTGACCGTAGCCCCCGGGCCTACACAATTCACTCGTATCCCATAAGGAGCAAATTCAAGCGCAAATGAAGAGGCTGAGCGAATAAGAGCTGCTTTCATCCCTCCGTAGATACTATCTGTAGGGTAAGCCCGTTCAGCACGAGAAGAAGTAATAAAGATAATATTGCCTGCAATTTCTTGATCAATCATCGCTTGAGCTGCAAATTTGGAAGCCAGTATCGGTGCACGATAATTCAGATGAATCGAGTGATCCAGATTCTTCATTTCCAAATCAAGCAAGGCTGAACCGATCCCTCCACCTGCATTGTTCACCAGTAGATCAATACGTCCGAAATGCTCTAACGTCTGCTTCACAATCGATTCCGGCTGATCCGGTTGAGTCAGATCGGTCTGAATGGCAAATGGCTGTGCTCCATAAATATGGGATAATTCTTGAGTAACGTTATCAATATCATCCGAGTCTGAATGATAGGTAAGTGCAATCCGATATCCTTTATGAGCAAGTACTTTGGCAATGCCTCGTCCAAGCCCGATCCCTGCTCCAGTAATCAATGCTACTTTCCGATTGCGATGATGTAGTAATTGAGTCATGATATCCTCCTTCTTGGTATTCCTATCTGCTTCTTCATATAGCTGTTAAGAAGAATTAAACATGAACTTAAAGTATGAAGCTTATCTATGACGATAGCAATCATTTAATATTTTGCCACATTCTACAAAAAAAACAGCCTTAGGATCAAGGCTGTTCTTCAAAATATATTTAAAGATGGTAAATAAGATCTCTATAACTGTTTAGATAACCCTCTCATAATATAAGGGCGAACAATATCTAACAATAAGTCGGCATGGCTATTCTTCTCCAACCTAAACCATTGATAAGTAGCACTATAAATTGCTGAACTTGTGATCGCTGCTAGAATCTCTATATACTGATGATTTTCCTTTTCTTTTGATAATATATCTTCAATTGTTTTTTGTAGCATACCTTTGATTTGGCTATCTACTAGAGTAGCAATTGATTTGGAATCCAGCCTGCATGTCTGATGAAAATCTACAATGTAACGATAAGTAAGCAAGATGATCTGGTCTCCTATTTCTTCTGTCAATGCCTCTGCATGTATTACCTGTTCAGGAATCATCTCTTTGAAAGCTTGCTCTATAACCTCATCCAGTAGTGCATATTTATCTTCATAATGAGTATAGAATGTAGCACGATTAATCGTAGCTTTTTGAGCAATATCTTTTATCGTTATCGACTCAAATTGAATACTCTGCAACAACTCTATGAAAGACTCTCGAATTAACTGTCTTGTACGCAAAACTCTCGGATCTTGTTGTTTTTCCATATCATGAACACCTTCTTAGACATCAGACTTCAGAATATGTTGTTTATACAACTTTTCACTGCATCTGTCGATTGAAATCATCATTAGACAACACTATTATTTTATCAGACAGATATGGCATGAGCAATCTGTAACTATGATTTGCAGAGAGGGAGAATGTAATTGAATATAGCTAAAGATAGAATCTTGATATTTGGCGCTGGCGTGGTTGGCAGTATATATGCACTTCGATTGGCTCAGTATGGAGTAGATGTTACTGTATTAGCCAGAGGCGAAAGGTTAAAAGATTTACAACACCATGGCTTGCGATACAATGACAGCGGAACGATCAAGCACATTTCTATCCCAACGATTGAACAGCTTGCTGACGATGATATTTATGATTTTATCCTTGTTCCTGTACGTTATGATCAAGCCGAGTCTGCTCTTGCTGTGCTTAAAAACAACCAGAGCCAAACTATTGTTACCCTGACTAACACTGTTGGATATGATGCGTGGCTTGATCTTGTTGGTGATCGATTACTGCCGGGGTTCCCGGGTGCAGGCGGAGATCTCAAAAATGGTGTTTTATATGCCCAATTTAGCACTGAAAAGCATCAAGGAACTATTTTTGGTGAAATAGATGGAACACAAACTGAAAGAGTAACCCAGCTTGCTCAACTTTTCAAATTAGTAGATTTACATTACGATATCCAGTCAAATATTCAGGCTTTCCATATTTCGCATACTGCCATAGCTATTGCTAATAAGCATTTCTACACCAAGGATGGAATCGTAGATATCGACACTGCAAGAAATGAACAGACATTACTCCAGATAGCTACAGCAATCAAACAAAATCTTCGTTTGGTTGAACAAGCTCATATTCCGATTATTCCAGCCGAAACAAAGATATTAACAGAATGGTCAGATAGCCAAATTATTTCCTTGTACCAGCAGATGCTAAATGATGCTTTTATTATGGATGCTATACTTGGCGATCATGCAGTCAATCAGAAAGCAGAAACCTTATTATTGCAGGAAGCGTTTAACCAGACATTAGCTAGACAAGTCTATTAACTCAATAGATTTTCGCCATTTATTTTACATTTATACAAAAAGAACAGCCCTTGATATACGGCTGTTCTTTCAGAGGAGGAAATCGAAAAATGGTAGTCGATCACCTATTAAGATTGTACGTTTTGCCAGATTTGACGCATATATAATGAAGCTTGTGGAAGGTCTTCTAACGGTACACCTTCCAGTGAAATATCGATATGTGGCTTATACTGCTTAAGCAAGCGGAAAAATAACGGATAATCCAGTATACCTGTACCTGCTGTACGATAAGGCTTGCTGCCATCTGGTGCAAAATCAAAATCTTTCGCATGAATCAACAACATACGATCTGCCAACTTTTCAAATGTATCCCGCAGAAAAGCTTCTTGATTCTCCAGATGTTCTTTTTTCATCATATTGCAAGGATCAAAAAGCATCCCAATCGCTGTTGTAGGAATATCCTCTATTAATTGAGTCATTAGCTCAGTCGAGTGAAGCGTATGATCAGCAACAGGTTCTATTGCCATATGTACGCCCCATTTATCGGCTTCTTCTGCTAGTTCAGACATGGTTTCTTGTAGAACACGCCAACCCACCTCAGCATAACGTTCTGGCTCGGATGCTTGATATGTGGTATATCCGCCTGTTTCTGTAGCGACCATACTACAGCCAAAGTCACGTGCATATCGCAAATGTTCTTTGAATCGCTCAATACCATGACGACGTTCACTAAGATCAGGATGAACAGGATCAATATAACAACCCAGTACCGCAATCCGTACGCCCTGACGATCAAACTGTTCAGCAATATGATTCGCAAGCCCCGGGCTTAATCGACCATTAGACGTATCGATATCTGAGATCGCTTTGGCAAGTGCTAACTGAACCGAAGTGAATCCACCTTCAGATACTTTAGCAGCTAGTTCGGTAAGCGGTAATTGTCCATAGATATGTGCAAGTACTCCTTGTTTCATCATCACACTGCCTTTCTTGGGTTCATTCTAGCATCTACATTCTGCTGAAATTAATGATGATAAAGTTCCAATTAACGCGCCATCCATCCGCCATCTACACAAATAACATGCCCGTTCAGATAATCAGACGCTTTGGATGCCAAAAAGACGACCGGTCCTTGCATATCTGCGGCAGTTCCCCAACGACCGGCTGGTATACGATCTGTAATCGCATCGAATCGCGCAGGATCAGCAACAATCGGTGCTGTATTATCAGTCAACATATAGCCCGGTGCAATCGCATTAATCTGAATCCCTTTGCTTGCCCATTCATTGGCTAAGGCTTTGGTAATCCCTGCTACACCATGCTTACTTGCGGTATAACCCGGTACATTAATACCACCTTGATACGATAACATCGAAGCTACACTGATAATTTTACCGCTTCCTTGCTCAATCATATGGCGACCAACCAATTGAGATAGATAGAACACCGTCTCCAAGTTGATATCAATCACATCTGCAAAATCTTTCCACGGATGTTCAACCGCTGGAGCACGTCGGATAATCCCTGCGTTGTTAACCAGAATATCGATTTTGCCTTTAAAAGCTAACGCCTGATGGACTACATCTTCTAACGTATCATGCTTGCTTAGATCCGCTTCGATCTCAAGCGCTTCACGTCCTAAAGCTTGTACTTTCTCAACCGTATCTTTACTACTCGAATACGAGACCGAGATAATATCTGCGCCTGCTTGAGCAAGCCCTAGTGCCATTCCTTGTCCTAGACCTCCGCTTGATCCCGTCACTAGAGCTACTTTACCCGTCAAATCAAAACTATTCATGAATATAATCATCCTCTCTTCACAAGCGAATTACTTTAAGCGATATCCAGTGGAATATTAGATTGTTGGAAATGAGCTACTTGCTCGGTAGACAAACCGCTATCGGTAATAATCATATCGAGCTGTTGGCAAGTCGCAAATGTCCATAGTGCAAATTGTCCGAACTTTTGATGATCGACCACACCATAGACGTGTTGCGCTGTTTCGACCAATGCTTTTTTGAAAGGAACCAGATCACCGGTATAGATCGACAATCCAAATTCAGGATGAAGAGCTGTCGATGATACAAATGCTTTGTGAATATTAAGCCCCCGTACATACTCTACCGCCTGCGAACTGATCAACATATTTCGTGTCCGTTCTCCGCCCGGTACAACCAACCGTACTTGTTCACGCTTTGCCAGTTCACTTAAGATAAATAGATCATTAGTAACTACGGTTAATGGAAAAGAAGGCAGTCTTTTGGCGATCTCAAGCGTGGTACTGCCTCCATCTAACGCAATAATATCGTTCGGCTGAATATAGCGAAGAGCTCGCTCTGCGATTTCTGCTTTTTCAGGCATATGCTTAGTATTCGTGCCTTGACCGGATAGAATACCATATTGATCATTCTGTGCCAGAACCGCTCCTCCATGAACACGGGTTAATAATCCCATATCTTCAAGCTTGGCTAAATCTTCGCGAATCGTTTTACCGGTTACATTCATCATCTCACTCAATTGACTAACCGTTACTTCTTGATGAGATATTAATATTTCCATAATGCGCTCATGACGCTTTAATGCACTCATAATTCCCCCGTCCCTTCCAGTATCATTCCGGAATGGTTTTGGGTTTATTTTAAATCTTTCATAGCAACCGCGTCCATATCATCGAACGTTTGATTTTCTCCAGCCATTGCCCAGCAGAATGTATAATTGCTCGTACCGACACCACTGTGGATCGACCAGCTTGGAGAAATTGCTACTTGTCCATCACGTACAACAAGGTGTTTGGTATTTTGCGGTTCGCCCATAAAGTGGAACACAGTCGCATTCTCATCCAAGTTGAAATACAGATACACTTCTGAACGACGGTTATGAGTATGACAAGGCATTGTATTCCACATATTACCGGGAGCAAGTTCTGTAATCCCCATCACTAACTGACAGCTTTTGATACCGCCTTGATGAATATATTTATAAATGGTACGTTCGTTCGATGTTTTGATATCTCCCAGATGACTAGGTGTAGCATCTTCTTGCGTTGATTTTACGGTTGGATATTGATGATGAGCTGGTGTGGATACAAAGTAAAATTTAGCAGGTTCATTACCACTACCTGAAAAAGTAACTTCTTTGGTACCCAGTCCAATATACAGACATTCTTTAGCAGCTACTTCATATTCCTGACCATCTGCGGTTACTTTACCGGGAGCTCCAATATTGATAATCCCAATCTCACGACGCTCTAAGAAAAAGTCTGTTCCAATATCTTTAAGATTTACTTCTAATTTGATCTCTTTGGACGCAGGAACAGCCGAACCTACAATATAACGATCCACATGACTGTAAACGGTTACAAGTTCATCCGTTTGAAATAAAGATTCGATCAAAAATTCTTCACGCAGTCGATTGGTATCAAAAGATTTCACATCATTCGGGTGAGACACATAGCGGTTTTCCATTAATAGTCATCCTCTCAATAAGTGCAATTTTTTATACTTTACGTTCACATAAGTTCATTTTAGTTCATATCGTTCATTTTGTGAAGAGATTAATCTTACTTTTTGGATTTTTTTTCAAATACGTTGATATAATCCTAATTCCGTTGATGGTAAGATCGACGATAGATGAACGATTTGCTGTTCATCTATTCTTCATATTGATCTGATATGATAGTTTAAGCACTTGGCATACTATTTCTAATTACATTTAAAGGAGCGTTATGATATGGTACGTATTTTGATCGCTGATGATGATCCTTCCATTTTGGAATTAATTCATATGTATTTAAGTCGTGAAGGATATAGTGTGCATACCGCACGAGACGGCAAAGAAGCATTCGATATGCTTAGCAATGGCAAATGGGATCTGATTATTCTCGATGTGATGATGCCTCATATGGATGGGTGGCAACTGACTCAAGATATTCGCCGTTATTATGGAGATGTACCGATTCTACTGGTCACAGCTAAAGGGGAATCTGAAGATAAAATTAAAGGATTTCGCTTAGGAACAGACGATTATTTAGCGAAGCCTTTTGTCGCAGAAGAATTGGTGATGCGTGTCAAAGCGTTATTACGACGCTATCGTATTTTTTCAGGAGAATCGCTGTCGATAGGCAATGTAAGACTGGATGCTTCGACCAAAGAAGCTGATACGAATGGCAGTCTACAAGCCTTACCTGCTAAAGAATTTGATCTATTGTATACACTTGCTGGATTCCCGGGGCAAATCTTTACACGTGATCAATTGATCGAGAAGATATGGGGACATGATTACGATGGTGATGAGCGTACGGTCGATGTGCATATCAAGCGTCTACGTGATCGTTTTACAGAAGCAAATGGATTTGCGATCCAGACGATTCGGGGCATTGGTTACCGGATTGAGGTGAAATAAGTTTGAAAAATATATACAGTCAACTTGTGCTTACCTTTATCGCAGTCGTCGTCGCTAGCTTTGTGATTACGTTACTCATGTCAGATTGGGTATTTCAAAGGCAACAAGTTAACTTTGTAGAAGATCGCATTTTGACAGATGCCAAATCTATGGCTGAGATTCAATCTTCTATCCCCAAAAATATGATTCAGAAATATCTGGATAGTCAAGGCGGACAGATGCAGATTGTCGTTATAGGAGCAGATGGAACGACCTACCGTTCGATTGGTGATGGTCCCGGAGGTCCACCTGGTCTTTCTCCACCTCCTGTGCCTCCGACGCCTCCGGATTCAACAGCGGATACAGATACATCGGATCTTTCGAGCAAACCCAAGCCAAAACTTCCAGCAGATCCTTTGAATCAATGGAATATTCCAGAAACGATCAAGCAAGAAGTATTAAATGGTCAAATCTATCATCCTACAGCTATACCGACTACCAATACCGAAGTGCCTAGTTTTAATCTCTCACTGTTTAATACTAAAGATGAAAAAGAACCTCGTTATGTGGGTGTACCCTTTGAACGTGATGGTCAAAACTATGCTCTTTTTGCTCGCCCAGCACCCGGTCATTTTGTCAATCAATTTAATCGGTGGATGATTCTGGTCTTGTCTGTCATGTTAGTGATTGGTGTGGTGTTGTTTTTATTTGCAGCACGCTTAATTGCCAAACCTATTGCCAAATTATCTGAAGCGACCCGGCGTGTAGCCAAAGGTGATTATCAAGTTCGTGTGAATCTACGGCGCAAAGATGAAATTGGTGAATTAAGTCGTAACTTTAACCGGATGATCAGAGAACTATCTAAAATTGAAGCGATGCGCCAAGAATTTGTATCCAATGTATCGCATGAGATTCAGACCCCGCTTACCTCTATTCGTGGTTTTGCAGGTGCTTTGCGAGATAGTGCTTCGCCTGAGCAAGTTCGGCATTTAACGATTATCGAACAGGAAAGTGAACGTTTATCGAAGCTCAGTAGTAATCTGTTGAAGTTAGCTTCGTTAGATGTCGTGAAGCTACACATGGTGCCTTTCCGCCTTGATGAACAGATACGGATGTCTGTTGCTTCTTGCGTGCCTCTTTGGACAGAGAAAAATATCGATCTTTCGGCGGATCTCGATAAGATCACATTTAACGGTGATGAAGATTTACTCAGTCAGGTCTGGATTAATTTACTGTCTAATGCGATTAAGTTTACACCTGAACAAGGCAATATTTATATAACGCTTACTCAAGATCAACAATGGATCAAAGTATCGGTGCAAGATACAGGTTGTGGGATCACTCCTGAGCATTTAGAACATATTTTCGATCGCTTTTACAAAGTCGATACTTCGCGTACTTCTGTGACAGGAGGGAACGGATTAGGGCTATCGATTGTGCAGAAAATTATTGGCTTACATGGCGGACGCATCGAAGGGAACAGTGAAGATGGACAAGGTACTACAATGACTGTCTTTTTACCGCTAACCCCTACATGAGGATACAAATGTATCTATCTTTTTGAGATCATTATACTTTCATGAAATTCAAAAAATCTTTTTACCGATTCAGGCTCTACTCATCTGCTATTCATCAAGCGAGAAATTCCTTGTTCCTTAAGGGTTTCTCGCTTTTTTATATGGAATTATAGCAATCTTTAACCGCCTTTAAGGGAACGTTCATTTTTTGTTCATAAAGCCTTGTTATATTTTTTACATAAAGTTGCACAGACGTGATCCACAAAGGAGGATATACAGGTGAAAGAATCCCGCATTCGAAGGATAGATCCCATACTAGCTATACTGGTTATACTAGCTGCGGGTCTTTCGCTATATAACATTAATCAATCAGGTGATCTGAACAGTTACTATACTGCTGCTATAACAAGCATGGTGCAGAGCTGGCATAATTTCTTTTTCAATGCTTATGATCCGGGTGGATTTATTACGATTGATAAGCCTCCTGTCGCTTTTTGGCTTCAAGCAATGAGCGCCAAACTATTTGGGATTCATAGTTGGAGCTTGGCCTTACCTTCAGCACTTGGACTGGCTGGATCGGTCATTTTACTATATCTGATCATCAAGCCTCACTTTGGAGTTACCGCAGCACGAATAGCGGCTTTAATCTTAGCTTTAACTCCGATAGCTGTAGCTGTCAGTCGCACCAACAATGCAGATAGTACCCTTGTATTCTTCCTAATGCTAGCCTCTTATTTTTTATTCAAAAGTGTACGTAGTGGAAAATTACTCACCTTATGTATAGCATTTGGACTGGTGGGTGTAGGGTTCAATACAAAAATGCTTCAAGCGTTTATGGTTCTTCCTGCTTTCTATCTGCTTTACTGGTTCGCTCGCAAAGGGCAATGGAAGCAAAAAGGGCTTCATTTACTAACCGCCAGTGTATTATTGGGAGTGATCTCGTTATCGTGGGCGGTCATTGTGGATGTCACTCCTGCGGATCAACGTCCTTATGTAGGTAGTAGCGGTACATCCAATTCTGTACTTGAATTGGCTCTCGGGTACAACGGTATTAGTCGTTTAACTGGAGAATCTGGTGGTGGTGGTGGCAATATGCCTGCTGGTACACCTGATAGTCGTCGTAACAGTAGTACTGCCAGTGCTGTAAATAGTAAAGATGCATCGTCGACAGCGAAAGCTTCAGCAGGCACATCTCAGTCTACAACAGCTACAACACTATCTGATCAGGCAACACAGACAACCGCTTCGAATACAGCATCTACTCCAACCAACGCTATAAGCGGAACTGCTCCACCACAAAGTGGTTTTGGTGACGGTAATGATGGAGGAAACGGACGATCTGGCGGTGGTGGCATGGGTAGTTCTGGAGGTAGTAATGATGCTGGTAATGCTGGTGTTTTTCGACTTTTCAGTACAGCCAATGCTGGACAAATCGCATGGTTCCTTCCTTTAGCTTTATTAAGCGCGCTGATGTTATGGATTCAACGGCGTGAGCAACGACATATCATTTTATTCTGGGTAGCATGGTTAGTGCCTATGGTTCTCTTTTTTAGTATTGCAGGGCATATACATCGATATTACTTTATTATGATGGCTCCTGCGATTGCGGCTCTGACAGGTGCAGCGATCGCTCATCTATGGCAAAATATACACAAGCGCTGGTTGACGATATTTATGTTTGTCGGTATCGCCACTGGATTATATATCACTATTTCTTTAGATCAAATGGTTCTCGGGATCGCAACTGCTGTGATCGGTGTTATCGCTTGGGTGATTGCACTTCGTACTCATCACATGACATCAACCTTATCTTTGGCACTTACTCTGGTTGCTTTATTGGTAGCTCCTGCTTACTGGTCGATGACTCCAGCACTTTATGGTGGCAATTCCACACAACCTTCTGCTGGACCCGAACTATCAACATCCAGTGGACGCAGTAACAGTAGCAGTGTTGATGAAGGTTTGATTACTTATTTGCAACAACATAACACAGGTGAAAAATATCTAGTTGCTACTTCTTCTTCTCAGACAGCAACGCCTATGATTCTAGCTACAGGCTCTCCTGTTATCGCATGGGGTGGGTTCAAAGGCTCTGATACTGCACTGACTACTACTCAATTAGAGGCTCTAGTAGCCGATGGCGAACTCAAATATGTAGTTCTGGGTGGTGGTATGGGCAGCGGAAGTTCAGACTTAACCACATGGGTGCAAACACATGGTACTGTTATTTCACAAAGTGAATGGAGTGCTGAAGCTACAACAGCAGTAGATACAGTATCTTCAAGTTCTCAGCGTGTTGGCAGTGGAAGAAGTTCTCAACTTACATTATATGAATTACATCAATCTTAACTTTATGGTCTGTCTCTATAAGATCAAGGTTTATCTATAAGGGGGAATGAACTATGCGCTATTCAATCGTTGTACCTGTATATAATGAGGAAGCCGTTGTTCTGGAATGTTATCGTCGTCTGACTGAAGTGATGCAACAGACTCATGAATCGTATGAATTAATTTTTGTAAATGATGGAAGCCGTGATCAGACCGCTTCGATTGTTAATCAACTTTGTGCAAGTGATGCTTCTGTGAAATGGATCGACTTTTCCCGTAACTTTGGTCATCAGATTGCGATCACCGCCGGGATGGATCATGCTCAAGGCGAAGCGATTGTAGTGATAGATGCCGATCTTCAAGATCCACCCGAGTTAATTTTGCAAATGATTGAGAAATGGAAAGAAGGCTTCGATGTTGTCTATGCCACTCGGGCAGAACGTAAAGGTGAAACAGGCTTCAAAAAATGGTCAGCTTCGATGTTCTACCGCACACTGAACAAATTAAGCGATATTGATATTCCATTAGATACAGGTGATTTTCGCTTAATTGATCGTAAAGTATGTGAAGCAATGAAAACAATGAAAGAAAACAATCGCTTTGTTCGTGGTCTTGTGAGCTGGGTCGGATTCCGTCAGACTTCGATCAGTTATGTACGCGAAGAACGGTTTGCAGGTGAAACTAAATATCCACTCAAGAAAATGATCCGCTTTGCATCGGATGCACTGGTTGCCTTCTCGCTCAAGCCTTTAAAATTAGCCAGTATTCTAGGTAGTGTTGTATCGCTATTCAGCTTCTTTTATCTAATTTTTGTACTTGCTCAGAAATTATTACACTTCTCTACAACACCGGGTTGGGCTTCGATTGTGGCAACGATTTTATTTTTAAATGGAATTATATTAGTTATTCTCGGTCTTATCGGTGAATATATTGGTCGGATCTATGATGAGGTGAAGCAACGTCCTTTGTATCTGATACAACAGACTCGAAATTTTGCGCAAGAACAACCGCTATCTGCCCATGAATCCTTACCAGAAAAACGTCGTTTCGTAAGCGAACAACGTCATGCTGGTTTCTAAATGGTTTGCGAATCAAGCGGTTCGCTTTGCTACCGTCGGCGTCTCCAATACAGTAATCGACTTTATCGTATTTATGCTATTACAGAGTTTTACTGGCGTTGTAGCCGCTCAATTTATCGGATATGGTGCAGGTACACTCAACAGTTATCTATGGAATCGACGTTGGACATTTGCACAGGGCACTGGTTGGGATATTCGTGAAATGATTCGCTTTTTACTGGTCAATATAGCAGTAGCTACGGTTACAGCGTGTGCGATTAGTCTGGTTGCTGATCATATTCCTGTCTGGATCGCCAAAATAGTAGTGACTATATTCGGTCTTGGTATCAATTATACTGTCAGTAAATTATGGGTATTTCGTTGAAAACATCGATCTATACAGCAATAACTCATAATATCTATCGTATTCATTTATTTTTCTTTATTGATATCAAAGAGACGAATTCTACTTTTTATCACAGTAGAATCCGTCTCTTTTTGCTATACTGCCTGTATTGTATGAATCTATAAGAAAAGTGTTGAATTTGCTATGGTGTGATTAGCTAAACATGTACATATTTAGCTAGATATGTACATGTTTGATTAGATTTTTCACCTTTGAAATAGAACAAATTAATCTTCTATTACAATCAAGCATATAAAAAAAGCTTTCTTGCTCTTTCTTCTACAGATCAATAACATCTGTATCCGATTGAACAAGAAAGCTCTTATTGTACTATCATACTGCTAAGTCTTTTATCTGTAGATTAGTATCCTACGCCGTTGTAAGCCATGATCCACACAGAACCAGATACAACAACCAGTACAATCGCTAGACCAAAGATCAAAGCCATAACGTTCCAACGAGGTTGGTTACCCGTACGATCGCGTACATGCATGAAGAAGAATAGCTGTACAACGAACTGCAATACCGCAGTGATCATAATGATTAGAATCGTTGCTGTTGCTTGGAACATATGGTTCATAACAACAACCAACGGAATAATCGTTAAGATGATCGAAAGGATAAAACCAATGATATAAGATTTAAGCGAGCCATGAGCATGATCTTCACCATGTGCATGTGAATCTGTTGAATGCTGCGCCATATTACATCACCCCCAACAAGTAGACGACGGATAGCAAGAAGATCCATACCGCGTCCAAAAAGTGCCAGTACAAGCTGATGACGTTAATCTTACCGCGTGTCACATCAGTGATTCCACGACGTGACAATTGAATAATCAATAACAACATCCAGACGAGACCAACTGAAACGTGAAGTCCGTGAGTCCCGACAAGCGTGAAGAATGCACTTAGGAATGCACTTGCAGAGATTCCGTGTCCTTCACCAATCAATTTCACGAACTCAGTGACTTCAAGCCCGATAAATGCCGCACCTAGAACAAAAGTAACGATCAACCAAGAAATCAGTTGTTTAACATTTCCTCTGTTCATAGCAAGTACAGCAAGTCCACTTGTGAAACTACTTGTTAACAAGATAAATGTCTCAGCAATAACGCCGGGCATTTCGAATATTTCTGCACCACCGGGACCACCGGCAGTGTTTTTATGAAGAACCACATACGTTGCAAATAAAGTACCGAACAAGATAACGTCGGTAATTAGGAAGATCCAGAAACCAAGAAGTTTCATTTCTTGCGGATCGTGATGCCCGTGGTCATGACTATGATCATGGTCGTGACCATGCTGTGATACAGCTTGTGCCATTAGACCGTCCCCCTTATCGATGCTTCCGTCTTCTCAATTTCTTCAACTGGAATGTAATAGTCGGTGTCGTATTGGAACGAGCGAGCAATCATACAACCTGCTACACCAATCAGACCAAGAACCGCCATCCATGTCCATAAGAAGACAAAGCCGAATCCGGCAATAAAGAAGAATGTTGACATTATAATTGGAATAGAAGAGTTTTTCGGCATATGAATTGGTGCATATACAGGTTTCGGCGGATTTTTCGGAAGCTTACCAGCCGCACGACGCTGTTTCTCAACCCATAGCGGATCTCTACTATCCACAACTGGAACCACTGCAAAGTTATACTCTGGTGCAGGAGAAGGAATACTCCATTCCAAAGTATGAGCGTCCCAGATATCGCCAGTCGTATCGACTTCACGATGTTTGATACTGTAAGCAATTTGTAGAACTTGGAACAAGAACGCAACACCCATCAAGTATGCACCCATAGTGGATACAACGTTTAATGGACCCCAGCCAGTGTCCCAATCAAATGTACTAATACGACGAGTCATACCCATTAGACCAAGCAAGTATTGAGGCATGAAACATACATAGAAACCAATGTTCCAGAACCAGAATGCCCATCTACCTAATGTTTCGTTCAGTTTGAAACCGAACATTTTTGGCCACCAGTAGTACATACCAGCAAAGTAACCGAATACTACACCACCGATAAGAACTTGGTGGAAGTGAGCAATAAGGAAGTAACTGTTATGATACTGGAAGTCAGCAGGAGCTACAGACAATAGAACCCCTGTCATACCACCGATAATAAAACATGGGATAAATCCGATCGTCCAGAGCATCGGTAGATCGAACCTGATTCGACCGCGATACATCGTAAACAACCAGTTAAAGATTTTAACCCCTGTTGGAATAGCGATAAGCATCGTAGATAATGCGAAGAACGCATTAACATCTGCGCCGGAACCCATCGTGAAGAAGTGATGCGCCCAGGTAAAGAAGGATACGAATGCAATAATCAACATGGCGAATACCATGGATGTGTAACCAAATAGCTTTTTACGTGAGAATACGCTGACGATTTCGGAGAAAATACCGAACGCCGGTAATATAACAATGTATACCTCAGGGTGACCCCACATCCAGATCAAGTTGATATACATCATCGGGTTACCGCCACCATCGAGTGTAAAGAAGTGAGCCCCCGCAAACCTATCAATAAATAATAGTGCTAGTGTAACAGTCAAAATTGGGAAAGCGAAAATGATAATGACACATGTTGCAAATACAGACCATGTAAACATAGGCATCTTCATAAATGTCATGCCTGGAGCACGCATTTTGATAATCGTTACTATGAAGTTAATACCTGTTGCAAGTGAACCAATACCTGAGATCTGAATACCCCAGATGTAGAAGTTCTGTCCAGGTCCTGGATTAAATTGTAGTTCTGATAGCGGTGGATAACTTAACCATCCTGCATCCGGTGAACCACCGATAACGAAAGATAAGTTAAATAACATTGCGCCCAAGAAGAACAACCAGAAACTTAGTGCGTTTAAGAATGGATAAGCTACATCGCGTGCTCCTAATTGAAGAGGCACCACGATATTAAAGAGACCGAACATAAATGGCATCGCCATAAACAGGATCATAACTACGCCATGCGTGGTAAAGACCTGATTATAATGTTCAGGATGTAAAAATTCGAGATTTGGGAATGCGAGTTGAGTACGCATCATAATGGCATCCACGCCACCACGGAACAACATCAAAATCGAAGCAAGAATATACATGATACCGATTTTTTTGTGGTCAACTGTTGTTAAATAATTACGCCACAACCAGCCCCATTTTTTGAAATAGGTGAGTCCCACAACGATAGCAATCATCGCAAGTCCGATAGATACATCTGCACCGTAAATTAGTGGGTCGCCGGTGACGAAAAAGTCAGATGCAAAATCTTTAATTTTCTCGAGCATCGGGGAGCTCCTTTCCCTGTCTTTTATGTCACACGCTACGGTACAACTAATTTCAAATAACTTTGAACTTAATTGCTAGTATTCGTGTCCGTGCTTTCTTGATCGTTCATTTCCATACCATCATGCTCATTGGTTCCCATATCACTTTGTCCTTCTTCACTTTCTTTCTCATTGATCTGAGTTGAAGGAGTGGTATGAGTAGCACGATCTTTACCGCCTGCCAAACCACCTGGCAAGTATTTGGTTACGAGTTGTTGGAACAATCCTTCTGGGAATGCAGAGAACGTCTGTTTGTCAGCTGTTCCTGGAACCGTTAGTGATTGGTATGTTTCCATACTCATAGGTTTAGACTCGGTTTTAACTTTATTCACCCAAGTCTGGTATTGCTCGTCAGATACAGCATTCACATCGAATCTCATTTGGGCAAAGTGCTCACCACTGAAGTTAGCACCTGATCCAAAGAATGTTCCTTGATGATCAGCTTGTAGATACAATGTCATAGCCATACCCGACATCGTATAAATTTGTCCACCAAGTTCTGGAACCCAGAATGAGTTCATAGGTGCATCAGAAGTCAGTTCAAATCGTACAGGTGTATCTTCTGGAATCGTAATCGAGTTCACAGAAGCGATACCTTCTTCCGGGTACATAAATAACCATTTCCAGTCCATAGATGCTACTTGGATTGTAATAGGTTGCTTCTGTGATTGAATCGCTACAGAAGGTTCTAATGCATAGGTGTAACGAACAGTTACAATACCAAGTACAGCAATAACGATGATTGGAATCCCCCACCAGATGGTTTCAAGTTTGGTGCTGTGGTTGAAATCCGGATCGTATTTTGCCTTTCTACCTGGTTTGTCACGGTATCTCCACACTATAACAAAAGTGAGTATTGTTACCGGAACAATAACAATGGCAGTTAGAATCGTTGAAATCACGATTAGATCTCTTTGTCCTGCTGCAATAGGTCCTTTCGGATCGAGAACAAAGTAATTGTGGCTACCTGCATAAAGCGCCCATACTGTCAAAGCCAGTGACAGAACCGACACAATAATCATAACCCACATCATAAGACGAGAACCCGGTTTTTTGTTCATCTTAATCCCCTTTCTCACATAACGTTTAAGACGTTCATAATATTGAAACCACACATTTCTATGTTAACACTAAGTGTGCTATTTGCGTATCCATAGAAGGTGTAAATTCCACATTTTTTTGACTTGTTAACAAATCTGTCAATTTATTAACAGGTTATCGTGAATCTTTTCACATTATTTATATATTATCATATTGTGATTCCGTAAAAAAGCCCCTTTAAGAACTAATTCTTAAAGGAGCATGTATTTAATTGAAAAAGTTAACGTTCTGTTACAAAAGATATGTTTAATCGTCGTTGATACTTTCTTTTCCTTCTTCATTACGCACTTGCATTGAACCGATCGATTTACCAATAAAGTAGATAAACACGCTACCTACTACACATCCGATCCCCATCATCAGTCCAGCATTGTTATCGTTAAAAGGTTGGATATTCAAAATAATCGTTACTACACCCACAGCAAAAGCGATCCAACCGATGATCGTTAGCAAACGAGTTAATCCACGAGCATTTTTTCCGGGTGAATTTGAACGGCCTTTTGTATTTGTCGCCATGATTAAAGCACTCCCCTCTTCATGTTAGTAGCCATAGTGACTCCAAATGTAGGAGCACTTTACCAATTACGTTGCTAGGTTATAGTATCTATTACCACAATTCACCCTTTTTGATTCGGTATTCATTCATATTCTTTTAATTTCTCTTTTATTTCTTTGAAAATATAAACAAATCGTGAATATTCTTATAGAAAAAAGCCATATTCTCTGCTTTGAACAGAAAGTATGACTTTTTTTCTCGATCTCATTATTATAATAATAATTTCATATTCAATAAGAATATATTTATATATAGAAGGAAAAAGATAAATAAGCGTCATATTCATTGATTTTGGCAACGAATAAGTTGCGATATTTAGCTATTTGCTATCAATCTATAACTTCTGCCCGCTTCAGCAGTAAACTCCAGTACAAAGTCATGTTGTGAATGATTCGGTTCAGTAACCGTACAAGCAGTCAACGGATCATCTAATTGCAAAGCCGTAGAACTCACTAATCGACATGTTCCATGAAACGGTGATTCTACTGTGACTTCAAGCAGTTCTCCTTGATGCCAGCTCATATCAACAATATATCCACCACGCGCACGCAGCCCTTTAACTTTGCCTTTATTCCATACTTTTGGCAAAGCAGGGAGTAGATGCAGTTCTTGTAAATGGCTCTGTAGCAACATTTCAGCAATACCTGCTGTTCCACCAAAATTACCATCTATCTGAAATGGAGGATGAGCATCAAACAGATTGGGATATGTAGAACGTGCCAGTAATGTACTTACAAATTCATGAGCCGTCTCTCCATCTAATAGACGAGCATAGAGATTAATTAACCATGCACAACTCCAACCTGTATGTCCGCCACCATGCTGAATACGTCGTTCCAGCGAGACACGCACAGCTTCTACAAGCTCAGGAGTCTGATAACGATTGATCTCATTGCCGGGATAAAGACCATACAAATGAGACACATGACGATGACCTGGCTCGTGCTCTTCATAATCACGATACCATTCTTGCAACTGACCATGACGACCAATATGAAAAGGATATAGGCGCTCAGAAGCCTTTTGGAGTGTGATTGCCCACTCTTGATCGACTTCTAGCAATGCTGTACTGGTAATACAATGCTGAAATAATTCACGGATCAGAGTCATATCCATAGTTGATGTCGCTGATGTACTGCAAGGTTCACCTGTTGTGGTCAGAAATTTATTTTCTGGTGAAGTGGACGGAATCGTCACGAGATAACCTTGACGATCTTCTACTAACCAATCAAGCGCAAATTGTGCAGCTTCTTTGAGAATGGGATAAGCAGAATCACGTAAAAAGTCCAAGTCTCGATTGTATTCATAATGCTCCCACAAATGGGCACATAACCAGATACCCCCTAATGGCCAGAATGCCCAGCTTGCATCGCCTTGAGTGGGTACAGCCAGTCGCCAGAGATCACTATTGTGATGTGTCGTCCAACCTTTAGCCCCATAGTGTACTTTCGCCACTTCTTGACCACTCTGACTCAGATCTTCAATCATTCGGAATAACGGCTGATGACATTCAGACAACTGACATACTTCAGCAGGCCAATAATTCATCTGGGTATTGATATTGGTTGTATAATCACTATTCCACGGTGCTTGGACATGTTCATTCCATATCCCTTGTAGATTAGCAGGCTCACTTCCCGGACGCGAAGACGCAATTAACAAATATCTTCCATAATGGAAATAAAGTGCTTCTAATGTTGGATCATGACGATGTTGTTGATACTGCTGTAGTCGTTGATCCGTCGGTAATTCATGATTGACAACAGAAGTGGAGGTCTCCTGAGCTTGTTCATCGCCTAGTTCTAACTCTACACGGTTAAATAGACGGCTGTAATCATCGACATGCTGTTGTAACAATAATTCGTATCCGATACTTCCTGCTTCATTGATAAACGCTAGACTTTCTTCGGACAAGATACGTCCACTGCTTCCAGAGGGCTTATCGTACCCTTCAAAATCAGTTACTATCGACAATACAATCATGATTTCATGAGCATCTTGAATCCATAATTGCTCCTCTTGAGCCTGAATACGACCGTGATCCAGATACACTTTGACCCCCATATGAAAATGAATACCATGTTCTGCTTCGGCATCATAGTTGTACGGTGGTTCATACTGGCGATAATCTTCGATACTTGGTAAGCAATATCCACTTAAAGATAATTCATGATCTTGTGTATAGATTCGATGAGGTTGCACACTATCTAAACGCACACGGATATTCAGTGGCTGTTCTCCATGAGTACGCAAGCGGTAGACCATAACTTGTTGCGGATGGCTGACAAATACTTCTTTTTCTATATATTGTCCATCTGCTTGCCATGAAGTACGAGTTAGAGCTTGATCCAATAGTAGCTCACGTCGGTAATCTGTAATCACAGGTTCATCGGAAGAATACTCGAGATCCACCCACAGATCACCAGCCGGTTGATACCCTTCTGTATCTTGCCCTAACATTTGAGTATTAATAATCGACTGTGCTTCTTCTAATTGCTCATCCAGAATAAGTTCTCGTACTTTGGACAGTTGAGTTAGGCTACTTCTGTTGACTGTCTCACGAGGCTTACCTGACCATAATGTATCTTCATTTAATTGAATACGATCATGCTGGATTCCTCCGAATACCATTCCACCCAGACGACCATTTCCAATAGGCAACGCTTCTTCCCAGAGTTGCGCAGGTTGGTTGTACCATAGTTGCCATAATGGCTTGCTCTGTTGATCGATCATATTTTGACCTCCCTATTCAATTCATACATAAAGGGGCTTCGTGAATCCGAAGCCCCTCTTGTTATGGTGTTACCTTTTTTGTGATGTGTAGTTTCTGTTTATTTGGCAGCTACAGGTTTGCTCCACAATTCAACCGTATCTTTGATTAATTGTGTATACGATGCTTCCATTTTTTTCATCGGTTCTGTACTTAGCTCAGCAACCATTTCATCATAAACAGTATCAAACTCTTCTGGAGAAGCTAAGATTGCTTCAGGAATACGTTTGCGAACAATATCTTGTCCTTTTTGGAAGTTTACTGTGTACTCTTGATCATCTGGTGCTGGTAAGTTATAAGCCGCACCCCATGGTTTAACAGGGAATTCATCTTTTTGTGGGAAGATATCTTTCCATGTTGTTGCACCATAAGCTTTTAATGTTTCTTTTTCAGCAGCAGTGTAACCAGCAATGATTTGTTCAGGGAAGTTGGTAGTGTAGTAGTTACCTGTTGAATCTTTTACTCCATCCCCATAATGAACACCAAATGCAGTATATCCACTGACACCCGTTGTTTTAACAAAGTTCGTGTTGTCGTTGGTTTTTTTATCTTGAACATCCGCAGGAATAATGCGTTTGCCATCTTTCATTTCATAGTGCTTACCTTCGATACCCCATTGATTCAAGATTTGAGCTTCATCAGAAGACATCCAATCTAAGAATTTGATGATACGAATAGGATCTTTAGCAGATGTTGTAATCCCTACACCATAACCTACAGGTGCTCCGATATCTTGGAAAGAACGATCTTTTGTTTCTGTGTTTAACTGTACAGGATAATGACCGTATGTGCGTTCAGGCATACCTGAAGATTTCAAAGCATTTTCAGCTTGTTGGTAATCCCAATCTTGATCGATTAGACCTAGAACACGTCCACTCGCAATTTTAGAATTGTATTGATCTGTTTTTTGTGTGAACGTCTCAGGATCTAACAAACCTTCGTTATACATATGGTTTAACCAGCGGAAGTATTCTTTTTCTTCTGGACGTTTGTAATGAAGTTGTGCTTCATACGTTTCAGGATTGATATAGAATTCTCCATCATCCGGTGCACCTGTCGCTAAGAAACCAGGGTTTGTAACCGTAATCATAATTTTCCAATCATCAGCATTCAATGACAATGGAATCGTTGGTTGTCCATTGATCGTTGGATGTTTTTCTTTGTAATCTTTTAATACTTTTTCGAAATCTTTAACAGTTTCGATTTTAGGATAGCCCATTTCTTTCATCACAGCATGTTGAACTTCAAATCCACCACCTGCGTCAAAGCTTGTTTGCCCTACGCCAGCATTGGTTGGCAATACATAGATCGAAGGATCTTCTTTGCTGTATTGTAGACGAGCAAGGTCATCTCCATATACTTTTTTGATATTTGGGCCATATTTATTAATAAGGTCAGTCAGGTCAATCAATGCCCCTGCTTCGACTAATTTGGTAATGGAGCCTTTAGGGAAAATCATATCTGGATACGTACCTGAAGCCGTCATCAAAGCAATTTTCTGTGTACCGCCGCCACTTACATCGTACTCGGCATTGATTGTAACATTGGTTGCTTTTGTGATTTCTTTACCAACTTCGTCTTGCATACCATTCCACGTTGGGTTCGCATCAGAACCAAAAAATGAAATCGTCATCGGTGTAGATACATCGGATGTTTCTGTTTCTACTGGATCTGAACTTCCACATGCAGTGACACTCGCAAGTGCTACCACTAATAGTGGAGCTAAAGCATATCTGAATAATTTTCTCGGCATTAAAATTGCCTCCCTTTTGAATATAGATATTACTTTGATCATAGAGCAGGTTAGAAAACACTATATGCTAAGGTGGTGAGACACCACCCGATAGCCAACATTAAGCTTTAACAGCACCCAGTGTCATACCGCTTACAAAATACTTTTGCAAGAACGGATACACAGCCAAGATCGGTAACGTTACTACAATCGTGATCGCCATACGAATCGATTCTGGTGAAATACTTGCCATCTGTTTTGCCATATCGTTTGCGTTGACTGCACCACTTTGTTGTGTACTTTGTTGCAATACTTTCATCAACTCGTACTGTAGGGTAGTCCATTCTGGACTGCTCGCATTATACAGATACGTATCAAACCATGAGTTCCATTGTCCAACAGCCAAGAACAAGGCGATCGTAGCTAGTACTGGCTTACATAGTGGCAAAATAACTTTCCAATAGATTGTAAAATCATTCGCTCCGTCTAGCTTCGCTGATTCTTGTAATGCGTACGGTAAGCCATCGATAAAGGAGCGGATAATAAATACGTTAAATGCACTGACGATACCAGGTAATACATAGACCCAGAATGTTCCGATCAAGTGCAAATCTCTCATCAACAAGAACGTAGGCACAAGACCAGCAGTCACATACATCGTTAACGCTAGAAATGTAGAAATGAATTTACGAGCTTGAAAATCGACCCGACTTAGTGTAAATGCCAGCATCGAAGCACTAAGCAATCCAAGTATAGTCCCTACAATTGTTCTGAGTACCGAGATCCATGCCCCTGTTAACAATCCTTGATACTGGAAAATAGTTGCATAGTTCTCTAAAGTGAACGCTCTTGGGAAAATATGAATACCGCCTCGAACCGTATCTGTCGATTGATTTAACGAAATAGCCAGTACGTTCAAGAAAGGATATAACGTGACTATAAGTACCATTAACATCACTATCGTGTTACAAATATCGAATATTTTATCGCCTCTGGTCGCATTAAATGCTTTGTTTGCTGCCATGGTCGCTCGCCTCCTTTTGAATACGAATTATTTACATAATGCTTTCTTTGGTTGTTTTCTTGAAAATTCCATTAGCTGTAAACAACAAGATAATACTAATCACCGAGTTGAAAATACTAATAGCTGTACCGTAAGAATAACGGTTCATTTCCAATCCATATTTCAACGCGTATAAATCAAGCACTTGTGAATAATCCTGTACCAAATTGTTACCGAGCAAGAATTGCTTCTCAAAACCGATACTCACCAAATGTCCGATCGACATAATCAACAGCACGGTAATCGTGGTGCGCATACCTGGAAGTGTAATATGCCACATCTGACGGAAGCGTCCTGCTCCATCTACACGAGAAGCTTCATACTGTTCCTGGTCAATACCCGTGATAGCTGCAAGATAGATAATCGTATTCCAACCCATCTCTTTCCAAATATCTGAAGCGGTTACAATTCCCCAGAACCATTTGCCCTGAGCCATAAATTGAATCGGTTGATCTATAATATGCATCGATACTAATAGTTCATTGACAATACCACCATCAGTCGATAACGATTTGGTTACAATACCTGCTACAACGACCCATGATACAAAGTGAGGAAGATACGAAACGGTCTGTACCGTTCTTTTGAAAAACATCCCTTTCACTTCATTAAGTAAAATAGCGAAGATTACAGGAACAACGAATCCAAAAATCAGACCCATAAAGCTCATCGCTAACGTATTGCGGAGAGCTAAGTAAAACTGCTGATCTGCGAATAAGGCTGTAAATTGATCAAATCCAACCCACTTCTGATCAAAAAACGATTTGGCTGGCTTATAATTCTGGAAAGCCATGGTCCAGCCCCACAAAGGAACATAACTAAAAATAAATGCCCAGATCACAAACGGCAGTGACATCAGATAAAGATATCTTTGCTGTTTAAATAATTTCCAGAAGCCGCCGCCTCTTTTGATCGTTGTTTTGGATACTCGCTCTCCCTTTTTAGAAGAAGCACGCTTGGTTGTTGTGTCCATAATACAGTCCACCCTCCTATAATCGATCATTCATCCCTTACGGGTCCGCTTCTTCATCCCTATTGTCATACGACTTAGGGGTATATACCGATTATAAAAGAAAGCGCTTTCTATTTATACCTTCTAAATTATACATAAATTCATATAAAAATTAGATATCGCTTACATTACCAGTTTGAAAGTAAACTTATCCCTCCATAGCTTGTCCAAAATAGATTAAACACCCCCTGCTAATTAGTGATTAGGAGTCTGTACTTTCTTGATCTCGATACGCAGAAGGAGATATTCCTGTATATTTTTTGAATTTACTATGAAAATAATCAACATTTGCATAGCCAACTTGTGAAGCTACTTTATGCACTTTCATTCCTTGTGCCAACAATGATTTGGCTTGCTCTAACCGTACCTGATCTAGAAAATGGTTGAATGACTCACCCGTATGGGTTTTGAACATTTTGCCAAGATAAGCACTATTATAGTTAAAAATTTCAGCCAGCAGTTCAAGCTTGAGATTGTCACTGTAATTACGCTGGATAAAATCAGTCATCTGCTTCATCACCGATTCATGAGTCCCATGATTGATCGACTGTAACAATTGATCTAATCGACTCACCACCAGAGCAATCATCTGTTTGGTTGTAGATACAGCATACAATTCAGGAATCAAAGATAGACATTGTTGTACAGCCGATCCTGAACCTGGCACACTAGCAGGTAATCGACTAAGCGCCAGCGATAACACATGAGAACACAAGCTTTTTACTTCACGTTCGGATAAGCGAGCTTTCCAACATACATCACATAATTCATTCAGTACACGTTCTGCCGCAGCTAGATTGCGAATATCAACGGTGTAATAAAGACGATCTGACCATTCTCCTGCTAACGGAGCTTCAGCACTGGATTCTTCTTTTTTCCAGATTTCAGCCAGTTCTTTCGATAATACGCCATGATCATCAGACCAGAATCGTTGCCCCATAAAAGATAATGCTTCTTGATAGATGGAACGAAGATCCTCCTGATCGCTAACCACATCACTTGCCCCTAGATATATTTCAGGTTGAGCATGTAGAAGTGACCATAGCTGTTCTTTCAATTGTATTAATTCATGATTTTGGACATACGGCTTTTCGGTAAGTAGCCCGATATATTGACCTGCTCGAAAAATCAGGCGATGATGTTGATCGGAAGTACAATCTGAGAACTTCTGCAATTGAGCAAATAATTGAATACTTTCCTCACCATGCAAATGGCAAAACTCCAATATAATTATTTGGTAACGTTCCCAATCTAGATCAAGTATGTCCTCTCCTTGTTGAGAAGCAGAAGAAGATCCTAGAAATTGTTCTACTTTTTCATATAATGGTGTCTCAGGAATATGAACAATCATATCTTGCTGTTGCCGATGAAGAGATCCATACACACGGCGTAATTCATCTTGCATCTCATCTTCATCAACAGGCTTGAGTAAATATCCATCGACCCCGTATCCAAGTGCTTTACGTGCATACTCAAAGTCTGCATGTCCGCTCAAAATCAAGAAATGAGCATGTTGATACTGTTCTCGGATCTGTTCAATCACTTCCAGCCCGCTCATCCCTGGCATACGAATATCCATAATCGTCAAATCTGGTTTCCAACGCTCAAATTTTTGTAGTGCATCTCGTCCATTCACCGCAGCATCCACTACTTCAAATCCAATCTCGTTCCAATTAATAATTGTTTTTAGTCCTTCACGAATCGCCGGTTCATCATCTACGATCATTACTTTAAACATTATTTATTGCCCCCTGACTTTATTCAATCTGTTGCTGGTACTTTAAATGAGATTTGAGTGCCTTCTCCGATCATACTTGAGATATGAAGTCCATAGGACGCACCATAAGACAAAATCAAGCGCTGATGCACATTGCGTAGTCCGATACGATCGCCTTCCTGACTTTCATCCACTTTAAGAGAATTTTTGACCCATTGTAATCGTTCCTCTGATATTCCTGTTCCATTATCGATCACATCAATCATGACATCATGATCAATACGCAGTGTACGAATAATAATCAGTCCACCATTTTCACGGCTTTCCAGACCATGAATAATCGCATTTTCGACAAGTGGCTGAATAATCAGCGGCGGAATCGCTACATCTTTGGTCTGAGGATCAATCAGTAACTCATAATTCAATCGTTCGCCAAATCGGAACTTTTGAATTTCCAGATATGATTTAATTAATTCCATTTCACCTTGTAAGGTTGTATTTTTCATACCAATTTCTAAATTATTACGAATCAATTTGCCTAGTAAACGTACAATATAAGCGATTTCTTGCTCTCCGCGAATATGAGCTTTCATTCGGATCGATTCTAACGCATTAAATAAAAAATGCGGATTGATCTGACTGGCTAACATTTTAAAGCTAATTTCTTTTTGACTGACTTCAAGGCGAGTATTACGTTCATTGGATTCATATACTTGATCCATCAATGTCCGTATACTGACTACCATATCATTGAATTTACGTGATAATTGACCGATCTCATCGGCTCCTGCAATATGAGAGACCACTTTGAGGTCGCCGGTACCTACTTTGTTCATTTGACGGCTTAGACCGGATAGACGGCGTGTAATCAGGCGAGAGATCAAGTATAAGAACATTAATCCTGTACATAAAATTAACACCAGTAACCCAGTACCAATAAGAATAATACGATTCGAGTCTCGAACAATACTTTCATTCGCAAAGACTGAAATGATCTTCAAGCCATTGTCACTGCTTTCTGGCATCACTTCATCGACAACAATATTGGACAGTTGTCCTTTGACACTGCGTTCATAGATTCCTTTACCTTGTAGATCTGTTCCAATCCCTAACTCGGGGTCACCTAACGTTTTGCCGATTAAAGACACATCTTTAGCAGCGACTACATACCCGCTGTTATCCAGAATCATCGTCTCAAATGGCTCTGCACTCAATATCGAATTAAGATACGATTGGCTAAGTTCAATCACTAACACACCATTGGTTGTATAGTCAGTAAAATTAATTTTGCGTACCAGACTTAATTTTTTGGTCTCACTAATCTCCACATCATTACGATAGATCCAGTTGATTTTGCGACTATTGATAGCGGTCTGATACCATTTACTATCCCGTACTTCACTATTTACTTTCATAAACTCTAAATTATTTTGAATCGTATTATTAGTGGTATAGAATCGGATTGCTGAGATTTCAGAGTATAAGCGTAGATATTCTTGAAATTCTTGATAATTATTGTAAGCCACCACAAGATCATATACTTTGGTGTACCTTGTATTGACTACATCGCTAAGTCTGGAATCAAATAATAACTTATTGGAAATATCGATCGGTACACGTAACATCGTATCCATCTGGTTTTTGACACGTTCTACATTATTAGTGGTCTGTGCAATCGCATTGTCCAAAGCGGATTGTCTAAAATAATCGACTACAACCCCACCTATTCCCAATATAGGAAGCGCAACAATAAAAATGTATGCAAAAATCAATTTGTTTTTTATTTTCACATTATTAATTCGTTCAATAAACGGCTTCCACATGACTCACCCTACTTTCTACAACATCTGTTTGCCGTTTTAGATAAAACGCTTACAGAAATCAGAATCATACCATACTTTGAGATTTTGTTTCGTTCTATTTATCATATCATATAACGAATTTAAAAAGACTGCCTTCATAACAGCAGTCTTTTCACCGATATAATAATAACTTAGTTTATTAATAATATTAATCCATTTTCATCCATAATATCCAACGGTGTGTTATAATAAGAACATATAACCGCAATCTTCATTACAGTGGGCGGATAAATTCGACATCTGGCAAGCGGTTAGGATCTTTTTTATCCATGTGATCATAGAACATCACACCGTTCAAATGATCTAATTCATGCTGCATCACCACAGCTGCAAAACCTTTTAACTTCAAAGTAAACGGCTTACCCTCAGGATTAAATGCTTTAATTGTTATTTTCTCATATCGTGGTACGAACCCTTCTACATCACGATCAACCGACAAGCATCCCTCTCCATGCTCAAGATATACCATTGCTGTTGAATGGCTCACTAATTTGGGATTACAAAAAATATATTCCAGTTGACGATCTTGATCATCCGTAAAGTACACAACAAACACTCTTCCATTCCAACCAATCTGGTTAGCTGACAATCCAATGCCCGGACGTAGCCCATATTTTTCGGCTAACTGTTCATCCTGTGATTTTTTTAGAAATTCCATCATTCGATTCGCGCGTTTTCGATCTTCTTCTGATAATGGAAGTTTGACAGGATCGACCACTTTCCTCAAAATCGGATCACCTTCACGCACAATTTCATCCATCGTTATAAAAGAAAGTGAAGAATTATTCAATGTATAGCAGCCACCTTTATGATTTGTAATAGATTGGTCATCACACCAAATGATAGCCAAATACAATATTTTTAGTTTTAATTATAAAAAATGTTCAATTTTACGTCAATGATAACGTTTACTTGTCTCAATCTGTCGAATTTGCATTGACGATAGTATGGTAACAAATTACTATAATGTTAAGGAAGTTTTAAGAATGTTCGAAACCTTAGTATCTTTTTCATATTTACTTTCGTTTTTTACTGTTAATTGTTGTTGTATAGTGCAGTATGCAACGATAGTTAATTAAGAGTTTTATTTATATATATCGAAGGAGGATTTACAATTTGGAAACGTCTAATGAACTTCTCAAAAGTTATTTAACACTTGTGGATCGTATGCCACGTATTATGGAACTTCCCACCTTGATGAGACAACTTAAGTCCAATGCTACAGAAGTGTATATCCTACACTTCTTGCTAGCAAACGGCAGTCAATATGGTACAGACATTGTCCGGGCAACAGGTCTGACTACTAGTGCCGTTACACAAATCTGCGATAAGTTAGGACAAGAAGAGTTGATTGAACGTACACGATCCGATCAGGATCGCCGATATGTGAGTATTTCGATCACCAGTAAAGGTGAAGAAGCACTAGATGGCATGTACAAAATCATGTCTAATAAATTAGTTGAAAGTATTCGTGGTCTAAGTGATGATGAGGCTCATGAATTGTTAGGGCATTTCAGAAGTGTGGAACATTTAATTATGAAGCGTAAAGATTTAACGGTAAGTGAATTATCTGTACAAAGCTAATTATATCTCTATAGCATTATAATATGTATATAAAAACGTCCGAACGGAAATTATTCCATTCGGGCGTTTTTGTGTGTCTTACTCTACAGTTGCTAGATATTCAGCAACTTGGGTGGGTGTTTTAGCAAATTTACTATGCAAATGAGCGATTTTCTCACCATTGCGATATACCAATAAACTTGGGATACCTCTTACTTCATTTTGCTCTGCCAAATCTTGAAACTTCTCAGCATCCATGGCAAAAAACTGCTTATCGTTGTTTTTTTCGATAATATCGACCATAAAACGATCAAGCGTTTTGCAATCCGGGCACCAGTTGGTATCAAATTTGATCACAGTCAGGTCATCACCATTAATCAAATTGCGGTATTGATCTTCCGATTCTATTCTTTCCATTAGGAAGTGAAGCCTCCTTTAGATTTAGGATATTAAAAAGCAACAATAACTAAATATAATCTCTTAATATGAAGATGTTGCTATCTTTATTATCTGCTCTTTATGCCTATTTAGCAAGAATAGTATATGATCACTGGATTAAAAGGATTCATTATTTCAATAAACCGACTGTTTTTTTATCAAATAACCAGCCCATCAGATCAGGAAAACGCTGATAAAACGTTTCTGGATCATGATCATCACCTTTGATGCGTTCAAAGTAGAAATGTGATGCTGGAATATTATTTAACAAAATATCCACTGCTTCATCTGTACAGGTTTGAATCAAGCGCTGACGATTCGCTTTGCCTACACCTTCTAGATTGCCTAGATCCATATAGATCCGCAGATCAGAAGATAAATGCTGACGCTCTCTCATAAATTCGATAAAGCCTTCATACCAGAGCGAAGCCGACATTAATCCGATTCTACCAAATACATGGGGATAGACATAAGCGGCAAATAAAGACACCAGACCACCCAAAGACTTACCCACAATCCCTGTCATCTCTGGACGATCATCTGTATAAAAGTGCTGATCAATCCACGGTTTGATCTCATGGACAATCATATTCAAATATTCAGTTGCTCGTCCGCCAAAATCCCCATGACCCAATCCCGGATAAAGAGCACGTGCATACCACGGCGTATATTCAACCAGAGGATCATATGCAGTAATCCCTACTAGAATTAATTCAGGTAAAGTTCCAGCAGCAAAGCGTTGTTCTAAATTATATAATGTCCCGTTCAATACCAAATCAAATACATCTCCACCATCATGGACATATACCACTGGCAACGGATACGATGCTTTATCATAAGAAGGTGGTAAATAAATCAGCAAGTCTCTACCTGCGTACATTTCTGTAAAAAGTGTTCCCCGCATACGACTCTCTCCCCCTACTGATAATGATTATCAATTAGTATACCAAATGATTGAGAAGATGACAAAAAAAGCTTATCGATAGAATATACACCGAATAAGCTCTTTTTGTAACACAGCTAGAATGTGATTAACAATTACGATCCAATGCTTAATAATAGTGCTGTTAATAGACCTAGTGAAGCGATCAATCCTACTAATGGACCACCGTCTTCATAAGCTTCTGGCATCATCGTAGAACAGATCATGGCAATAATCCCTCCACCGGCAAAAGCACCGATACCTGCTTTGATCTCATTAGGTAGTAGTTCTAAGAATAGATAGCCTGCCATCGATGCTAATGCAGAGATCACTAACACGACTGCCCACATACCAAAAATCTTGCCTCGTGAGTAATGACTTTGCTTCAGTCCTACGGTACTGGATAACCCTTCAGGAATATTACTGACAAAGATAGAAATAACCAATACCAGACTAACACCTTGACCTGCAAGTAGACTAGCTCCGATCATAATCGATTCAGGAATTGCATCCATTACTGTACCGGCAAATATCCCAAGTCCACTTTGACTGCTTCCTTCTTTTTCTTTGGATGATGACGTAGACGATGAAGAAGGTTCTCCATTGCTCATATAGGAACGCTTACGGTTGGCTCCCCCTTTACGGGATATGTATAGATCAAATGCCGTATATACAATCGCACCTACCATAAATCCTATACCTGTTGCCCAGATCCCTCCATCTTCTACCGCATCCGATAGTAATTCAAAAGCAACCGCACCGATCAGTGTTCCCGTACCAAATGCCATGATCCAGCCGATAATCTTTTTGGGCATATTGAAATACATTGCAACTAAAGCTCCCAATAAAACAGCAGAGCCTGCTATCGCACCCCACATTAGCGCATTCCACATTGTTATTCTCCTCTCAACTACACTGTCTTATTATTAACCCAAAATAAGACCGTTAGACCGATATGAGCACAAAAAAATAGAATAATTATTTAAAATGCGAATATGAATGCTTTTTCATATATTTAACGATTAAGTTTAACGGTGTTGTGTGTATTGATTAGCCGGACGAATTGAACGAATCAATTGCAATTCATCATCGGTTAACGCAGGTGAAGAAGCTGCTTCTACGTTTTCACGAAGTTGCTGGGAAGAACTTGCTCCTGCTGCAAGTACAGCAACTGCTGGATGAGACAGTACATATTGAATAGCCGTCTGTGAAAGGCTTCTATCTGCCTGTGTAAGAGGTTCTAATTGTTGTCGTAGACTTACAACATCTTCCCCGCTAATGTCCAAGTAGCCCTTCTGTGCTTTGTCTTCACGTCCATCTGCTAATGCTCCACTTGCGACAGCTCCACGTACGATCGCACTGATCCCTTTTTGCGTGAGTAATGGCAATACTTCTTCTTCAGGACGACGATCCAAAATACTGTACTGACTCATGACACTGACAATATGCGAACGATCCACATATTCGCGAATAACATTCGGACGAATCGACGAAATACCATATTCGCGAATAAGCCCTTCTCTTTTTAATTGCGCAAAAGCTTCGATCGTTTCATCCATATTGTCATCCAATGTACCACCATGCAATTGATATAGATCAATATAGTCTGTCTGTAAGCGTCGTAAGCTGTCTTTCACAGCTTCCATAATATGCGCTTTGGAAGGATTCCAGACTAAGCCTTCTTGACCTTCTACACGGGTATTTCCTACTTTGCTAGCAATAATCACTTCACTGCGGCGACCTTTGATCGCTTTTCCAATCAATTCTTCGTTGTGCCCGTTATCATAAATATCAGCCGTATCCAAAAAGTTAATGCCTAGATCAAGCGCTTCATGAAGTAGCGGAATTACTTGGCTCTCGTCTGTTCCAAGAGACATACAACCTAGTCCAATCTCACCTACGATTAAATCGGATGTACCGAGTCTATTCTTTTTCATTAGTGATCATCCTTTCGACTGTTTCTACTAGACATTAAACATTACACGTTGCTATTAATAATATTTTTAACTCGTCCTACATCTCCTGATTGAAGACGCACTTTAATTCCATGTGGATGATTCGGTGAATTAGTCAAAATATCTTTGACAATCCCTCTTGTTAATTTATTGGTTCGTTGATCTTGTTTGAGTACAATATCGACTTCAATGCCTGGTTTGATATTTGCTCTTGTCTGCCCGCTCATAACTCATTCCTACTTTCTGTATTTAGCATGTGTATAACAAATGCCGATACGGCACTCCTGCGAGCACAATACCGGCATTTAGTTCATTTCTGTATACCTGTTCAAGACTATAATGCTTATAGATTCAGCACCATAACTGATCTATTTATTTGAACTTTTTCCAGTCTTGTTTGGTGTTTTCAAGCAAATATTCAAAATCGTTATCACGACGTTTTTGTTCTGCTTTACGTGCATCATCTGCTTCTTGTTGCTGTTGTTCTTTGCGTTGTTGCTCTTCGACTTTAAGCTCATTGGCTTGTGCTTTGAGCTTATCCAGTACATCAGCGCTTAGCATGTCTTTGAGTGTGGCTGGTCGATCTTGTGCTGGTGTAGCTGTCGGTCTTGCAGATGCTCTATTTTTCTTAGCCATCTATAATCACCTCTTTGAGTATACGAACTTGTTATAGTATACCATTCTCATGGAATAGACGAAAATGATTAGTCTTGCTCTTCTTCATATTCTTCCTCAAACGTAGTCACTTCGATTTCTTTGATATGACGATTTTCCATACGAGTCACCGTAAATTCATAATCTTCCACACGTACCGATTCACCTTCATGAATATTGAATTTCTGCGCCCAGATCCAACCACCAATCGTATAGGCTTCACCCGCTTCAATATCTGTGCCTAGACGACGATTCACTTCATGAATCAATGCTAACGGTTGTAGACGATAATGCTTGTCACCTAGCTTATGAATAGCAGGCGTAGCCGCGGGTTCGATATCGGACTTGGACGGAATATCACCAACAATTTCCTCCAAAATATCTTCCAATGTCACCATACCTGCTGTCCCACCATATTCATCTAGTAATACCGCCATATGAATATTTTGTTTTTGCATTTGTCCGAGCAATTCACGAGCAGGGACCGTCTCTATTAATTGTAGTACTGGCTTGATAAAGGGAGCGATAGGATCTGTTGGTGTATGCGGATGACTAACAGCATCGCGCAAGACTTCTTTGACATTGAGCAAACCAATAATTCGATCTTTATCTCCATCTAGAGCCACCGGAATAAGACTGTACGGTTCTTCTTTAACCAGCTCATAGAAGTCAGTCAACTGGGCTTCATGTCCAATATACTTCATCTCTGTACGTGGAACCATAATTTCACTACCGACTAATTCATCAAATTCAAATACATTATTCAAATAACGATATTCGGTCGGTGTAATATTTCCACTTTTGAATCCTTCAGACAGAGCGAACCGCAATTCAGCTTCACTTTGCGCTGCATCTTGCTCAGAGATCGGCTTAACTCCGAATAAACCTGTAATCAGACGTGCCGAACGACTTAACACCCAGTTAAACGGATATGTGATTCGGTAAAAGACCATCATCGGACGAGCAAAAAATAACGCCATCGGCTCTGCCAATTGAATCGCAAACGATTTGGGAACCAGTTCGCCGATCAACACTTCGAAATAGGTCAATAATAAGAAAGCAATAATAAACGATATAATCGATTCCAATCCTGCTGGTACTTGTACCCAAACAAATACAGGATGCAGTAATTCTTCAATTGTCGATTCCCCTAACCAACCTAGTGCTAGCGAGGTTAATGTTGTCCCCAACTGACAAGCAGATAGAAATTCATCCAATTTAGAAATAATATTCTGGACAGCGACTGCATTTTTATTGCCTTCTTCAGCCAGTTGATTAATCTTAGAAATACGTACACGAATAATCGAATATTCAGATGCTACAAAAAAGGCTGTTAATAAAATAAGCACAATAACCAATATCAAATTCAAAAATTCCATACCTTGCTCCCCTTTGTATGATCTATCTATATATAAGATCAATGTATGTATACATGTAGACATATGAAGTATATTACCCATTTTTGCTAATTATGCTTTAGAAAATTCAAAAAAAGGCTAGATATCAAGCACAAAAAAAGCGATCAGCATCCTATGTAGGGGCTAATCGCTTTTTTTTGTACTTTTCCTTTGGCACATCGTACGATATGTTATTTTACTTTATGCTTCCGATCTACTAACAACCATGCTCCACCTAATAGAAAAGCCAGTGCGATTAAAGGTTGTACAAATACCACATGATGCAACATCGAATCTAAAGAGAATACAGCCAAAAACAACAATCCCAATACCGTTAAAATATTAATCGGAATCAACAACCATTTGTTACGCGAACCTAACCAGTAAAATTCAAATAATCCTACTGCTACTGCCAGTATGTAACCCGGCCATACGACTGACCATAGATCAAATAATGCAGCAATCTGACTCACTACACCTGCTCCAAGTAAAATACCTCCTGGAATTAACAACCCTGTCTTTTTCGATTCCAAAAGCGAAAAGTGTAACCAATGAAAAAATAGCCCTAACGGAATCACAAATAGTGTTGGCCAAAATGTAGCAAAAATCGTACCTACTCCTGTCGATCCACCTGGATTCAAAAATAAATATACTCCTAATAACAACAATACTGGTGCAAGAACAGCCCGTTTAATCATAATCCTTACACACCCCTTTTCTATACCTTTTTTCTTAATTACACTGTAGCATATCTTGATCAGCAACTCATCAGTCTATAGAAGAAAAAGACCCTAGACTAAAGTCGTAGTTGACTACTCTAAATACAAAAAAAGACTCCCCCTATAAAGGAAGAGTCTTGGATTAGAGAACATTTATATTTCAATCCATTTTAAACAGCAAATTCGCTTTTAGTTGGAGCATCTGAAGGCACTACAGCATCATGTAAATGACCTTCTAGTTCATCTGTATAACGACGTTTTTGATCAGCTGTCCAGTTGAAGCGTCTAGACATATACTCGATCACAGGTTGTTTCCATTCATGTACCCAGTTGATATTGAAGAACAATGCGCCTGTACGACGGATAAAGAAATCGACAGGTTTTACAGTCATTTCTTCTTGAATCGCATAAGCAATACGTGCGCGAATATCTGCTGGTAATCCTAGCTCATCTGCAATCGGATCGGCTTGACGTACCAGATCAAATAATTTACTTACATTTGATCCGTAGAATCCTGCTAAATATTCAGCTTGTTCATGTGTTAAGCCTGCTTGTCTACCTTTATCCCCTTGTTGCAAAATAAAAGCAGGTAAGTTAGCGGAACCACCAACATCGCCACCAGACATCGCCATGTGTTTGGTCTGACAAGCTTTGAACTTTTTGCCTTGCTCTTTACCGATCAATTCAGCAGCTAGATCGATAACCATTTCAGCCATTTTACGATATCCGGTCAATTTACCACCTGCGATGGTGATCAATCCACTTGCCGATTGCCATACTTCATCTTTACGCGAAATTTCAGAAGGATCTTTACCTTCTTCATAGATCAGTGGACGTACACCTGCCCAGCTTGATTCGACATCAGCCGCTGTTACTTTAACTGTTGGGAACATATAGTTGATCGCTTTCAATACATAATCACGATCTTCCAGTGTCATTTGCGGATGAATAGGATCTGCTTTGTAGACCGTATCGGTTGTTCCTACATACGTTTTGCCATCTCTAGGAATCGCAAATACCATCCGACCATCTGGTGTATCAAAATACACAGCTTGTTCCAGTGGGAAACGCTCATGATCGATCACCAAATGAATTCCTTTCGTCATTTGTAACACTTTACCTTTTTTGGATTTATCCAATTGGCGAAGCGTATCCACCCATGGACCTGCTGCATTAATCACTTTACGTGCGAAAATGCTATATTCTTGACCGCTGATCGTATCGGTGACTTTAACACCTTTCAGCTTGCCATTTTCATAAATAAATTCAGAAGCTTTGGTATAGTTAGCTGCATAAGCACCACGTTTTACCGCTTCTTTGATCACTTCGATCGTTAAGCGAGCATCATCGGTACGGTATTCTACATAATAACCGCCACCTTGCAGACCGTCTTTTTTGATCAATGGCTCTTTACCCATTGTTTCTTTGACACTCAACATTTTGCGACGTTCATTTCTTTTGACGCCTGCTAAGTAATCGTATATACGTAGACCGATCGAAGTACTGAAGCTACCGAATGTTCCGCCTTTGTGGAAAGGAAGAAGCATCCATTCCGGTGTAGTGACATGCGGGCCATTTTCATAAACGACTGCACGTTCTTTACCCACTTCAGCTACCATTTTCACTTCAAATTGCTTCAAATAACGCAATCCACCGTGCACTAATTTGGTAGAACGGCTGGATGTACCTGCTGCATAATCTTGCATTTCGACTAGACCTGTTGTCATACCGCGTGTGACCGCATCTAGTGCAATTCCTGATCCAGTGATTCCGCCACCGATAACCAATACATCTAGTACTTCACTACTCATATGCTCCAAAGCATTTGCTCTATTTTGTGCCGAAAATGTTGTATTCATTTTTACGTCCTCCTTATTTTTAACGCTGTACATGGTTTATTTTACCAATCATAAGCAATAAAAAAGAGACCACGAATAATTACACTAAAACGGCTACTATCTACCGCGTGTACTCGTGGTCTCTCCAAAGTCTCATGACGTTATTATTAACTTGTTAACTCTATTGTACCATAGATGCTTTAGGGTAGCAAAGAATTTAGACAATTTTTTAGACATTTTGAGCGATCTATTGGGATTGAGTTAAGCTTTTCACAATATAATCAAACTGTGCATTCATTGAAATAGGATCGTTGAAATAATAGGCGACCGGATCAATTCGGTACACATGATTGCTTTTCACAGCCGGCAAGTCTTTCCATAGGCTACTGTTGTATACGGTGTTCCCGTCTTTATCATCATCTCCACCCCATGGTGAAGTGAAAATATAATCGCCTGCAAAATCAGGTAGATTTTCTAAAGAAATACTCGCAAAACCTGCACCGCTATCGATTCCTTCTTTTTGCATCATTGGTGTAGCTTTGAGACCTAGTGCTCCATAGATAATTTCTCCACCACGACCATAGGTATCACCCATAGCATAGATGCCTTTTGCATATGGCTGAAGAATAGAAATGGTTTTGTCACCTACAGCCGCTTGTACTTTAGGTTTGGCTTCCTTAATTTTAGATTCCCATGTTGCTGCTAAGTCTTTGGCTTTATCTTCTGTACCTGTCATTTTGCCGATTTCTTGTAATTGCTCTTGATACGTATATTGACCATACTTAATCGCTACTGTAGGTGCAATTTGCTGATATTTTTCTATATTCGCATCATTATCCCAGACGACAATCAAGTCTGGATCCAGGGCTAATATTTTTTCTACATCTGGCTTATCGCCAAGATTAGTGACACCTTCTGTTGACTCTTTCAAAAATGTACTTTGAAAAACATAATCGATCGTTGCAATAGGCTTAATCCCTAGCGCATATAAATACCCATAATAACTATCTGCAAGTACTACAGCACGCTGAGGATGGTTAGGAACCTTAACTTCTCCATTTGCCGCTTGATATGTAATGGTGGAATCAGTCACTGGTGCAGGTGTATCTGTTGATGTTGGTGCAGATGTCGAAGCTGTTGGTGTTGTACTTTGACCACAAGCTACTAGAATTGCCACACAGAGAATTGTGGTGAAGATCATACCGAATGTTTTGAAAATAGACATGCTCTATAACCGCCTTTTATTTATAGTATATGATTCTTTCAAATGATAAAGATTATCATTATCATTTGAAATGTTAGCATATTATAAATGGTATTGCATTAACTTTTTGAAAATAGGCAGAGCAAAACCCCTTCTCTTACTGCGAGAAAGGGTTCTACTTTAGAGCTATAAAAATGGATCGTTTATTTGAAAGCCATAGTTGCATGAACCGCTTTTTGCCAGCCAGCATATAGACTTTCACGACGAGATTCTTCCATATTCGGTGTAAATTGATCGTTCAATTCTTCATGTGTTGCTGCAATCTCATCTAGACTTGTCCAGTATCCTGTTGCAAGTCCTGCAAGGTAAGCGGCGCCTAAAGCAGTTGTCTCATTCACTACAGGACGATCTACAGGAACACCCAGAATATCGCTTTGGAACTGCATTAAGAATTTATTCTTCACTGCCCCACCATCCACTTTAAGTGATTCGACTTTGAGCCCTGTATCACTTTCCATAGCGGTTAATACATCTTTGGTCTGATACGCTAATGACTCAAGTGTTGCACGGATAAAGTGTTCTTTGGTTGTGCCACGGCTAAGACCGAAAGCCGCTCCACGGACTTCACTATCCCAGTATGGACTTCCTAATCCGACAAAAGCAGGGACAAGATATACGCCATCTGTCGATTCTACACGAGCAGCATAAGCTTCACTGTCTGCGGCATCACGGAACATACGTAGACCATCACGTAACCATTGAATAGCAGAACCAGCTACAAAGATACTTCCTTCTAGCGCATAATGAATTTTGCCGTCTACACCGCAAGCAATCGTTGTAATTAGACCATGCTCTGAACGAATCGGTTCTTCCCCTGTGTTCATCAGCATAAAGCAACCTGTACCGTATGTGTTTTTGATCGATCCTTTTTCATAGCAAGCTTGTCCGAACAATGCAGCTTGTTGATCTCCTGCTGCGCCAGCAATCGGAATATTTTGACCAAAGAAATGATAATCAACGGTATGTGCATAGACTTCGGAAGACGGACGTACTTCTGGCAACATGGAAGCAGGAACACCCAAGATATCCAGTAATTCTTCGTCCCATTTCAGCTCATAAATATTGTACATTAAAGTACGAGAAGCATTGGAGTAATCCGTCACATGTGCTTTACCACCAGATAATTTCCAGATGAGCCATGTATCAATCGTACCGAACATCAATTCACCACGTTCTGCACGTTCACGTGTACCTTCTACATGATCCAGAATCCATTTGACTTTGGTACCAGAGAAATAAGGATCGATTAACAATCCTGTTTTGTCACGGAATGTCTGTTCAAGATCACGTTTTTTAAGATCATCACAAATTTCAGCACTTTGACGAGATTGCCATACCAGTACGTTATAGACTGGATCACCTGTTTTACGATCCCAGACTACTGTCGTTTCCCGTTGGTTTGTAATACCGATTCCTGCGATCTGTACAGGCTTGATACCCGATTCAGAAAGGCAAGAAGCGATAACCGCTAGAATTGAACTCCAAATTTCGTTCGCATTTTGCTCAACAGTACCTGGTTTAGGGAAATATTGCGGGAATTCACGTTGTGCCATATACACAATTTCACCTTTTTTGTTAAACAAAATTGCGCGTGAGCTTGTTGTTCCTTGATCCAGTGCCATAATATATTTTTCCATAAATAAGTTCCTCCTCGAGTGATATACGTAATATGAATGTATTTAATTTAAGCTGTTGCTTTGTGAGAAACAGAATCTTGTGTTTTGCGACCTGAACGATGAGCGACAAATAAACAAACAGCCGTCACCACTAACAGCACCCATAATATCGGTGTGCTTTGACCCTGGAATACATTTTTGTAAAATAAGCCGCCAATTGAACCGCCTAACAATGGGCCGATAAATGGAACCCAAGCATATCTCCAATTGGAAGGTCCTTTGCCTGCAATCGGTAATAAAGTATGCATCAGACGAGGTCCGAGATCACGCGCTGGATTAATCGCATATCCGGTTGTTCCTCCAAGCGATAAGCCGATACTAACGACTAATAAACCTACAATTAATGGATGAACACCTTCTGTAAATTGATTTGCACCCATAGATAACAATACCATGACAAAAATAAATGTACCGATAATTTCACTCAACATATTTCCCACAGGATGCTTAATCGCTGGAGACGTTGAAAATACGCCTAATTTGGTAGCCGCATCTGGAGTTGCTTTCCAGTGTGGTAAGTATTGTAAGTAGACCAGCAATGCACCTGCCATCGCTCCGATCATCTGTGCCAAAATATACGATGGAACTTGACTCCATGCAAAATCGCCATTAAACGCAAGTGCTAAAGTTACAGCTGGATTCAAGTGTGCGCCACTAATATCGCCTACGGCATACACCGCCATTCCAACTCCAAGACCCCAACCTGCAGTGATAACCATCCAGCCTGAACTTTCTGCAAATGATCCTTTTAAAGCAACACCTGCAGAAACGCCAGCACCTAATGCAATAAGAATCATGGTTCCTACTAATTCAGCTATAAATGGTGACATTAAATTCCCTCCATTCAAAGTAGCAAGTTATTTCAACCGATAGACAACAGAAAAAGCCACTGCAAACCACCCCATTAGGTACAGGGGGTCTTTGCGTGGCTCTCCGGTTCTCCGTCACATTATTAACTTGATAAGTTCATCATATCGTAACATGTAAGCGGTGTCAACATGACAATTTTCATGTGATCTTCATGATTGGTGTTTTTCACTTGTCTGTACGGTAGTGAGCAAACAGATGATCGTTAGATGTCGTCACCGCTGTAGCACCTGCCGCAAGCGCCTGTTCTACATCATCAGCAGTCCGAATTAAGCCTCCTGCAAAAACAGGGATATTCGCCCGTTCAATCACTTCTTTAATCATATGTGGCACTACACCCGGCAACACTTCGATATAATCAGGTTGCGTTTTTTGCAGTAGAGCATAACTTTTTTCTAATGCGATTGTATCCAGCATAAATACACGCTGAATCGCAATTACCCCTTTTTGCTTGGCTTTCAAAATCATATTACCACGCGTAGAAATAATCCCATGAGGCTTAATTTCCTGACATAAGTATTCTGCGGCATATTCATCGTTTTTAAGCCCGTGTACCAGATCGGCATGCAAAAACATTTTCTTCTGATGTTGATTTGCCATTTTATAAATATTTTTGAGTTGTGCAATATGAGTATCCAAAAACACACCATATTCATACGAACTGGATAAGATTTGTTCGAATTGCTTCATACTTTTGGCTGCTGGCAAAATCGCCTGACCGTGAAACATCGTTAATCACTCTTTTCTCCATAATAAGTGCTTTCTGTTACATCTCAATATCTATATCCATTCGTCTAATCACTGTACGAGCACACTCTATATTAACCCATTTACTTACAATATGTAATGCCAAATGAATCCCTGCGGAGATGCCTGCGGAGGTCATAATCGATCCTTGATCTATAAATTTCACACCTGATTTGACGATTACTTCAGGATAATCTTGTTGTAACCGATCAAGATCCATCCAGTGTGTGGTGGCTTCCCGTCCATCCAATAATCCCGCTTCTGCTAACACCAATGCGCCTGTACAGATAGAAGCTAGTACCTTGACCTGAGTGGCTTGTGTACGAATCCACTCGATAATCACTGGATCATGAATAATGATCTCTTCCGCCCCATACCCGCCCGGAATAATCAAAATATCAAGTATTGGCATATCTTGAATCGCATAGTCAGGTTGTACTTTTAATCCATTACGAGCGCTGATAAGTTCACCATCTGGAGATAACGTATGGACTTGAAATAATTTCTGCTTATCCACAGTCTCAGCAAGCGAAAATACTTCAAATGGTCCTGCAAAATCCATCACTTCTACTTCATCAAATAACAAAATACCGACTTGATAACGCTGAGCAATATCATTGTTTGTAGGCATATTTGACTCTCCTTTTTATCAAATGAAATAGACAGTTATCACGATTACTCTGATGGTGATGAGGTTACGAGTTGGCTTTTATGTATCTATCATGCCTTATATGTGAAATAAAAAACAATAGCCATGTAAAATCTTTTATAGTAAAATTTGCATACTTTAGTTTTTACGCATTAAAGCGTTGGTGGAGAATAATATAATTAAGGTGCTATCTACCTGAATATTATTGTCGAGACAATCAACGTTGGATGAACTATATTACGTAGAATAGGAGATCACATCATGAATGCTGTTGCCAAAGTAAGTAAGTTTGTAGGGGATACCTTTTCGATCTGGGTAATATTGTTTGCTTTACTTGGATTTTTTATGCCCACTTTATTTACCGGTTTGAAAGGACAGATTTCGTTATTGCTTGGAATTGTGATGTTTGGTATGGGGTTAACATTATCTTCCGCTGACTTCCGCGAAGTTTTTCGCCGTCCACTGGATGTAGCGCTCGGGGTAGTTGGACACTATATTATTATGCCTTTACTTGCGTATGGTCTAGCGATTGCGTTACAACTTCCACCGGATATTGCTGTAGGTGTTATTCTAGTCGGTTGTTGTCCAAGTGGAACATCTTCTAATGTGATGACTTTTCTATCTAAAGGAGATGTAGCGCTTGGGGTATCTATTGCTTCTGTATCGACTTTGATTGCTCCACTAGCTACACCTGCGATGATCTCATTACTTGCTGGACAATGGATGGATATCAGTGCGAGCAGTCTTATTCTTGATATTCTTAAAGTGGTTATCGTTCCGATTGTACTGGGTGTAATCGTAAAATCATTATTTCGCAAACAAGCTGAAGCAGCTACCGTGGCGTTGCCTTTTGTATCTACACTCGCAATCGTACTGATTGTCTCGATAGTGGTCGGTTTAAATCGTGACAAAATCGTAGAAACAGGATTATTGATTTTCCTAGTAGTGATTTTACATAATGGGCTAGGATATCTGCTTGGTTATTTATTTGCCAAAGCGATCCGTATGAATCCTGCTCAACGTAAAGCGATCGTTTTTGAGACTGGTATGCAAAATTCAGGGCTAGGTGCAAGTCTTGCCGCAGCTCACTTTAATCCTTTAGCGGCTGTTCCAAGCGCAATCTTCAGTGTATGGCATAATATTTCCGGATCATTGTTAGCCACATGGTTTGCACGTCGCGCTGCTAAAGAAGAGCAACAGACAACCGATTGGATTAAGAAATAATAACAGCTAAAAAATGATCTTGTTCCCTTCTGGAGATGGCGTTTACATATGCGCCTCTTCAGGTTTGGGGATGCTAAGAAGTAGGATATTCAAAAATATTTAGCTTGTCAAAAGAATAAATTTGAATTATTATAACGTAGCTAAAGGAATCACAATCCTATTCTAAAAGTCGTTCTATATTTTTTTATCAAATGGTTAGCCGGCTTACTAAAAAAATAAACAATGAAGGAGTTTGGTATTTTTGGATTATTTAATTTCGTCAGAACATGAGACATCTCAAGAACTTCCATTGTATAATCAGGTGATAACGAATCGGGCAGCTGTCGAAATTGCTTCACTATACATGGATATGACGGCTAATCTGTTTGAAAGGGACGAATTAGATATGGACTTTGATATACGTGATCTACCTACCAGAGAAATGCTTCAAGAATTTTCAAAATCTGTACCTGAAATTGATATTTCGGCTACAGAAGCCATGCTTCTTTTTATGCGTACAGCTTCTAACATTTTCAAAGTCAGTTCGAATGGATTTGAAAAATTCGATGTCTCTAGTGGCAAGTTTGCTCTATTGATCTTGTTATATCGCAATCAAAATACAGGGCTTCTTGCATCAGAACTAGCTGAAAGAGCGGGTATTACCAAAGCAACCGTAACGGGATTGTTAGAACGTATGGAACGTGATCATCTGATTTTTAGAAAAGATCACCCTTCTGATCGTCGTATGAGTATTGCGCATCTTACAGATACCGGCATGGCATTAATGAATGAGTTATTACCTGTTCATTTTCTCAGTACTTCTAAGATTATGAGCGGTCTTTCTGAAGAAGAAAAAGAAATGCTATTGTTATTGCTTCAAAAAATCAAATTAGGTATTCCTGAAGGTGAAGAAGTCTATAACTCTTATCAGATCAGACATAAATAGTGTCTTTTCCATCATTTAGTTAGCCGGCTTACTTTATTTTCAGAAATCCATTATAACATTCTCTATATTAGATTAAGGAGCGTTTAATTCATGAATCGCAGTCAAGTGGCTAGTCTTATTATTCCTGTTATTTCTATTGTATGTTTACTTAGTGGTGGATTCTTGTTGCAAGCCAAAGGGCATGATCAAGTTACTGTCTCACAGACTTCCAAAAGTTCTACTTTAAGTTCAGACAGCGTCCATGTTTCTTTTGAAGAAGTAGGTGGTAAAGTCGTCAACATTCCTTTTACAGAAGAAAAAATAGTTAAAAAAGGAGACATCTTAATGACTCTTGATTCTACAGATGTCGACTTGCAAATTGAAAAACTTCAAAAACAAATAAAACAGTATGATACACAAATCATGCAACAGCAAAAATCGATTCAATTGGGTTATTCCAAAGCAAGCACACAGGAAAAACAAGCCCAATTAGCGATAGAACAATCCCAAGTATCTCAGAGCAAAAGTCAGTCTGCTCTCAAAAGTGCTCAAGCGGCTCAGCGCCAAGCACAGTCTGCTCATCGTCAAGTACAAGCGGCTGAAAAAGAAGTCAACAATGGCGCACGCGCAGAAGATATCAAGCAACAACAAATTGCTATCCAATCAGCGACCCAAAGTCTTCAAACGGCTCAAATCAATTATGATCGTACACAAAAATTATACAATTCCGGGCTCAGTACCAAAGCCGATATGGACAATGTAGAACAGTCTTTGACCCTTGCTAAAAATCAATTAAACCAACAACAAGAAGCGCTAGCGAAGCTGAATAACGGTGCAACTTTAGAAGAACGAGCACAAGCCAATGAACGTACCCAACAAGCAGTAGAACAATCCAATCAGGCAAATGTAAGTGTAACGCAAGCGCAGACAGAATTACATGGTGCAGAATTAGCGATTCAGACTTCTCAGACCCAATTGGATACTGTCCAACAAGCACGTCAACAATTAGCAGATCAAGAACTTGCTGTAGATTTACTTCAACAACAAAAAGATGCACAACAAATCGAATTAAAAACATTATTGCTCAAAAAATCAAGATTGATTCTCAAAGCCCCAAGTAACGGCAAAATTACAGCAATCAGTACAGAAGTAGGCGAAAATATCAGTCAAGGCGCACCTATCGTTACCTTAGAGACGAATAAAATGTATTTTGATCTTTATGTGAGTGAAGATCAAGCCACCAAATTCCATGCTAAACAAAAAATAAAAGTGAATATTCCTGCTCTTCGCAAAGACTTAAATGGTGAAGTTCGTTATATTACCGCTGCTCCTCAATTTGCAAATCTTAAAATGGCACGCGAAAAAGGCGAAGCCGATGTGGCTACTTTTCAGGTTCGTATTTATGTAGACAAGTCAGCTAGCTTATTGCCCGGCATGACTACTGAGGTGAATATTGATGAAATCACTTCTTGATGAATGGCATTATCTAATCAAATCGAAATATCCTATCATTGCGATCATTTTCCCATTGGTAGCTGTGTTAGCTTACTCTTTGCTACTGCCAAGCAGCCAGATCAATGAATCCAAAGTGATTGTAGTGGATCAAGATAATACGTCCTATAGCCGGCAATTGATTCAGAAGATAGATGCTTCTCAATATATACAGGTCGATCAGATTATTTCCTATACGAATAATCCTGAATCTTACTTTTACCATGAGCAATATCTAGCTGTAATCTCTTTGCCCAAAGGACTTGAAGAAAATCATAATCGCTCTTTACCGAATCGAATCGGGTTGATTTTAGATAATACCAATTCTCAAGCAGTTACCTTTATTCGAACCGCAATGCAAGAAATTACAGGCTATGAAAATATTCAATTGGCTATCCCTGCCTTATCCAGAACAGGCATGAGTATAGAGCAAGCACAAGGGACAGCTAGTAATCTGGCGGTAGAAGTCAGATCATTATTCAATCCGACCAGTAGTTACGACAATACGTCCATTCTTACATTTATATGTATGTTCTCGTTTATGATGCTCAATATTAACAGTCTTCCTATCATCGCTAGACTTCGGGTATCGCATCGATTAGCGGGTGAACTCCGTAATCCATTCAATCCACTTATTCGTATATTACCTTATGTATTGTTCTCAACAGCAGGATTGATTTTTGCGATGGGGGTTTTGAAATGGGTCGGTGGTAGTCGATTTGAAGGCAATGTGGCTTTATTTATGATCCCTGTTGCACTCTATGTATTCGGTTCTGTCTGTATTAATATACTGGTAGCTTGGGGAGCCGCACATCCAGGCATAGCGATAGGGCGAATGATCTTTATCTTTATGCCTGCTTTTGTACTATCAGGTGGCACGATGGCAAGAGCACTTTTTCCACCTTTGGCTTTGCAAATTAGCGACTTTTTCCCATTTGTATGGATGTTCAAATTTCTTCGCAGTATGGGATTACGAGGAGCTTCTTTTCAAGAAATGTTACCAGAGTTAGGTTCGATGATGTTGTATGTAGCTGTTCTGGCTATGCTAGTCGTTGCTAGAGGATTATGGGAAAAGCAAAAACTAGCCAAACTTCAAAAAACATCTTCACCTGCTCATTCTGAAAAGCCATTTCCCGGTGCTCCACCTACTGCTATAAGCACACCTACACCGGAACCATCCAAAGGATAATAAAATCATATCATCGTTCAACCACCACCTATCGATCAAGAGGCTACAGGCTTTTGATCAATAGGTGGTTTTATATCGTAATGATTACTTTAATAGACCTAATACGAGTTACTTATCAGGCATCTTTGTGATATCTGAATCATCGATTACATCAGCTAGTGTATACTGCCCAAGATAATCGATCACTTGTTGTTCGGCTCCTTTCATAATGCTACTCAGCCGTTGATTCATCTTTTCACTATCTTGAATCCCATCGGACTGAGGTAGATCATGAATAGGCTGCTCTATCCGAATTGCTAGATAAATAGCAGACAATGTTAATTGATCCGCAGGTATACGTAGCGTATAACCACCGTCTCTTCCTTCACGGGTGTCTACAATATTGTGACTGGCTAACGTCGCTAATATTCTTCGCAAAAAGGTAGGATGAGAATGAACTTGAGCTGCAATCATAGCACTGGATAACGTCCCACCATTTGAAGCCAGTCCAGCAAGGGTATGTACTGCCACACTAAAGCGTGCAGGTCCGATCAATTTAGCTTGTGTCTTCATATATAATATGTCCTCCTACACCTATATGATGTACAACAAAGACGATTGGAATCTAGCTCCAACCGCCTTCGTGATTACAATATGCTTATGTAGCATACGATTTTATTATTTAGCAAATGTATCTGTCAACACAGGTACGATTTGAGATTTACGAGAAACTACACCTTTAAGCACTGCTTGATTATTTTCAAGTTTTACTTGATATGCTTCTTCGACAACATCGGTACGTTTACCTAGAGCAAGACCAACAGAATCGTTGTTCAAAATGTCTGTGATTACGAACAAAAATAGATCCAGACCTTTTTTCTCAATAACTGCTGTTAGTGCTGCTTCGATCGCTGCTTGTTGAGACAATACATCATTAACGTCTACAGCATTAACTTGAGCGATTTCAACTTTAGCATCACCCATTTGGAATTCTTTTGCATCCAAAGTGATCAATTGCTCTACGGTTTTGTCACTCAAATCTGCTCCAGCTTTAAGCATATCCAGACCGTATTTAGCGATATCCACTTCAGCAATTCGAGCCAATTCATTCGCTGCTTCTACATCTTGTGGTGTGCATGTAGGCGATTTGAACAACAACGAATCAGAGATAATTGCAGACAACATCAATCCTGCATTTTGTTTGGAGATCGATACGCCATGCTCTTTGTATAATTTGTTCAAAATGGTCGCTGTGCAACCTACAGGCTCTGCACGGTAGTACAACGGGCCACTTGTTTCAAAATTAGCAATACGGTGATGATCGATCACTTCGATAACTGTTACTTCATCAATATCATCAGCGCTTTGTTGACGCTCGTTATGATCGACCAAAATAACTTCTTTCGCTTCTACAGCTACTTTTTCCACAAGACGTGGAGCTTCTACTTTAAAATAATCCAAAGCGTATTGTGTTTCGCCGTTCACTTCACCTAGACGAATCGCTTCAGCATCTACACCTAATTCTTTTTTCAATGCTGCATACGCAATCGCAGCTGTAATCGTATCCGTGTCCGGATTTTTATGACCAAAAACTAATACTTTTGACATAATGACACTCCTTCGTAATCTGTTTTGGCGAAAAAAAGATAATCCTTTTTTCAAAGTTTCCTTCCATAGTATACCTTGATTTCAAATGAAAATGAAGTTTATTCCTATTAATTGTATAGGAATAACTGTATAAATTTTTATTTTTATACTTTCATTATCGAATGTGCTCTACATAAAGTAACCCATTCTGTCGCTATACTACTCAATGATTTTGTAGAATTGTAAATAATTTGGCTATACAATTGTGGATCTTCTTCTGCCCAAGGCACTATACATAGTGCCTGATTATTTCTTTCCTGTTCCAACACAAACTGAGGTAAAAAGGCGATTCCCCATTCTTTAGCGACCGATTGCTTGATGGCTTCGATATTTCCGAGCTCTAAATGAATATCACTGGCATGTCCTTGTGATTTCATTTTGTCGATAAGGTACGCTCGATACGTACATCCTTCTTCCGTCACAATCAACGGTTGTTGATGCAGATCTAGCGAAGATATAGAGGATTGTCTTGCTAACGGATGCTGTGGGTGCATAACGACTCTCATTTGCGCATCAAAAAGAGATATGGCTTCGATACCATATGCCTGACATGGTGTATCCAAAATCAAAGCAATATCTAATTGTTGCTCTCGCACACGGCGAATTAACTGCTGTTCTTGATCTAAAATAATTTTGACTTGTACATGTGGATACTGTTGCCGGAACTGTTCTAAGATAGATGGCAAATAATATAAAGACAGACTCTCAATCGTACCTATCGTTAGTGTAGTCTGATCCAAATCTGTAGTAGAAAGTGCTTGCTTCGCTTGCTCTTGCAATTCAATCATTTGACGAGCATAAGGTAACAGCTTTTGTCCAACTGCGGTTAAAATCACAACATTTCCTTTGCGCTGAAATAAGCGCTGTCCACCATACAATTGTTCTAATCGCTGAATATGATGGGTCACACTGGATTGCGCATAATCTAGCTCTTGCGCAGTACGTGTATAGTTGCCCCATTTGACCAATTCACAAAATGTTTTGAGATATAACAGTTCCATTAAGATCACTCCTTTGCACAAGGATAGTACTGTATTGTTCGCATAGCGTATGTATTATCGATAAGATCGATAGTTGGTATCTATAACTCTACAGCACTTGTATGCTTTGTCTTTTATACAATCATAACAGAACATCGATAGCCTATCCGTGTTCAACATAACCTACGACTGAAGGAGTTGTCTACTGATGAACCATTCTCCACGCTTTTCCCTTACACTTGAAACACCCGCTGCGAATACAACCGATGCGTACAACTATTTCACAGCTAAAGCTGCTTATGAAACAGATGTCGCCGATGTCATGATCGATTGTCAAAAAGGAAATCCGCCCTTTGTAATAGTAGATGTACGAGACGAATCAACTTATCAGCAATGTCATATTCCGGGTGCAATCCATATTACCGGTCGACAGATCAATGAGAAAACGACAGCCCATTTAGATCCAACCACAACGATTATAACGTACTGCTGGGGTCCTGCTTGTAATGGAGCAACCAAAGCCGCTGCCAAATTAGCCCGCCTCGGATTTCCAGTTAAAGAATTACTCGGTGGAATCGAATACTGGCGTAAAGAAGGCGGACCTGTTGAAGGTACATTAGGTGTAGAAGCTCCGATGTACTGGTCTATCTAATCCACTAACTAGATGACAATTCCAATCGCAAAACCATCATACCCTTTACTACCTACCGTCTGAATAGATGTAGCCGTGATACGAGGATCTTCAGCTAATAATTCATAAAATTGGCGAATCCCTTGTACACGGCCATCATTACTGTGTTGATCCAAAATAGCTCCTTCTCGAACTACATTGTCTCCGATGATAACAGTACCCGGATGAGACATTTGCAAAGCATATTGTAGATAACGAGCATTATTATTTTTGTCTGCATCAATAAAAATCATATCAAAAGCTTCTATTTGTTCTGCTTCCATCTGACCTAATTGTTCGGATGCATCACCGATCCGAATATCAACTTTGTCCTCTAGTCCAGCCAATTTAATATTTTGCCCGGCTACTTTGGCATGGTGAGGATCATATTCTAGTGTGATTAACCGTCCATCTACAGGTAAAGCACGCGCCATCCATATGGTGCTGTATCCACCCAATGTACCTATTTCTAAAATACGTTTGGCTTTGTTCATCATCACGATTAATTGTAGTAATTTACCTTGAGCAGGCGATACATCATACTCGGGTAAAGAGGCTTGCTGATTGTTAATTAATACCTGTTCTAGAATAGCATCTTTGGGAATAAGGTTCTCTTCAATATAGTGATCCATCTGACTCCATACTTGAATATCACTCATACTTATCGTCCTCCTGTTTGTAAAGGCTTGTTAGAATTCCTATAAGTATTGTACCTTGTACTTATTCATATTAATAATATATAATTTATAGTTATTTATATCTAAAATATATGAATACATACGAAAGTAGGGATGATGGCAATGTTGAATATGCATGCTCTTTATTTATTTCATACGATTGCTATCCAAGGCAGTGTAACTAAAGCTGCTAATCTATTAAATATTAGTCAGCCTGCGATTACGACACAGATTAAAAAGTTGGAAAAATACATAGGGATTACTTTATTTATTCCGCAAGGACGAGGGATTGCTTTAACGATCGAAGCTAAAGAATTGTTAGGATTTACACAGCGTATTTTTGCGATAACTGGACAGGTCGAACAATGGATCCAGCAGTATCATCAAGGACAGCGTGGGCAGATTCGTTTAGCGGCTACTTATTTGCCTGCTCATTTTCTATTGCCTACATGGATCGCCAAGTTCAAGCAACAATATGAACATGTAGATATGACGATAACCACCACCAATTCTACCGATGCTTTACGTCAGTTATTACAAATGGAAGTCGATATTGCGATTTATGGAGGACTTGCTGAAGAACAGACAGCAGATATTCAGGCAGAAGAACTATTTCGAGATGAACTCTGGTTTGTTGTAGCACCTAATCATCGTTATGCCGGTCAACATATTTCACTACAAGAAATGATGAAAGAACCTTTTGTAATGCGTGAGCAAGGTAGCTCGACACGAGAGCGTTTATTAGCCTTATGTCGAACTCACAATACTCCTCCTCCGCAGATTCCTTTACAATTTAATGGATTGCCAGAAGCGATTCAAGCTGTTATTGCTGGTTATGGTGCTAACTTTGTGTCTTCATTCGTGGTACGAGACTATGTAGAACGAGGACAATTAGCACGTGTATTCGTCAACGACGTGTATTTGCAAAATAGTATTGCTATTTGCACTCGTCTCCATGAGCCTTTATCTACAGCCAGTCAGCAATTTGTTCATACGATTCGGCAGGATAGTTCTATGGTAAAGTAAATGATTCTTATCTATTTAAGCATTCAATCATTTATGTTGCTTCTTCTGGTGGAGACATCGGCATATAGAGACGAACCGCCAGAGCAAGCACCAAAGTGATACCTAACAGAATACATGAACCGATAATCACTGACCACGAAATCGACCATAACTGCGCAGTTAACCCCAGTATAAACACAGATAGAATTTGCATGATGGCTGCGACCAGACTATAGATACTGCTGATCCGTCCCATGATATCGATAGGTACATGATTTTGATAAAAAGTCGTAAATCCTGTATTCATAAATGCCATAAAAAAAGCTAATACAAAAAATCCAACGGCGGCACCTGCAAAAGTATGCGATAAACTATAGATCACATAACCTGTGCCAAATCCAATTGCACCGACCGTCAATAATATCGTTACCGTTAGACGCTTCACGATCATCATATTCACCAGTGCGCCAACCCCTAATCCTATCCCTGCTACGCTAACCAGATAGCTATATTGACTGTCTGTACCTGACAATACTTCTTTGACAAAAGCGACTTCCATCGAATCTAGTCCTGCCGCGACCACCATCAATATTTGAAAAAGAAAATAAATTAACATCACATTCCAAGCTTGCCGACTAAATCTAATTACTAATTGCCAATCCTGTTTAATCATTTGCCAAGAACGACTGGACTTTGTCATTTTGGTTAATTGTTCGTTATGTATAGACTCATCCACTGTAACAGTTTTCTTTTCTAAATCAGGCAATATCCATGTCATCATACTAGACACACCAAAAGCTAGTGCAGTGCCGAAAATCGCCATTTGAGGACTGGTGATCAAAAATAACAAACCTGCTATCGCTGGCCCAATTAGAAAAGCACCGGAATGAATCAAACTTTGAATCGAATTAAATCGTTTACGGTATTCTGTTGGAATTAACTTGGTGGTGTATACCATGGATGTAGGTTTAAAGATAGAACTTGCCATATTAATGACCAGCACAACGATATAGATCAAGCTAATATGATGAAGAAAAGGAAGGGTGAAAATAAGTACTGCTCGCACCAGATCGAACCCAATCATTAAGCGACGTTTATTCAGTCGATCGACCATACTCCCTGCCCAACTATTGGTACATAATGTGGCAAATGGTTTGAGAATATACAGTCCTGCGATAGCAAGTGGTGATCCATACATATCAAGCATCGTTAGATTCAGCGCTATCAAAAAAATCCAATCTCCAATATTTGCAATGGCTACACCTGTAAGCAAAATAGAAGGATATTTCCAGAAATGAGTATTGCTATTCATAAGTAGGTCTCCTTGAGGACAAAGACACCTTTCAGGTCATCATAAATCTATGTATGTTCTTATCGTGGTTTACTAGCTTTTAAAATGTAGAGCTACTCACATATTGATCCAGTCTATACATAGCTATGGTCTGATCCAGTGTCTATTCCTGATATTTTGGGATATGGTAATCCTTGTTATTACGTAGTCGTTAAGATCCATTGAGATGCTTCGCTGTCGTTGTAATATGTACATTGTTTATTTCTCCTTTGTTGATCTATTTAAATAATTTGACTGATTATACCATGACGGAATAGAGTTTTGGAAAAAATCATAATATTCCAGCAACATATATCCCAATTTATACTTTTCCCATAATCCGAATTGTATTACTTTCGGAATAGTATCAGAATACTGCGCTAACTGTGTGACTGTGTCTATCTACTTCCTGTTGTCGCTGCACAACTTCATCAGATGAGAACATTCTTAATAGATATCTATCATCCATTATATATTTCTGATCTTTGGAAAATCCTTTATGTATTTGCTTGATAGATAATGAGTCTGATTCGAAGCTGATTTCTTTTTGCAAAAAGCGCTGAATATCTTCTAATGATATCGATTCTTTACTGGATTTCATGTGCCTCTTCCTTCCTGTTGATATAGTCACAATAGCAGTTGTCAGTCTTTTTAAAACATGATAAAGTGAACAAATTCCTACGTGATAATAACTTATAAATAAAGATACATTATATAACATACCACTAACTTTAGTTACTCTTTGATAAATATTTTGTCAAAAATGTCAGAAGCTTGGAGAGGAGAGAACCTTATGTACAAAGTGATGTTAGTTGATGATGAAGTCATTATACGTGAAGGTCTAAAGACTCGGATTGATTGGGCAACACATGGATTTGAATGGGCTGGTGACTATGCCAACGGGCTTGAAGCGCAAGCCGCTATTGTCGCTGATCCACCTGATCTGATTATTTCTGATATATGTATGCCATTTGTTGATGGATTAGAACTTGCTGAATTTGTACATGATCATTATCCAGATATCAAAATGATACTGCTAACTGGATTTGACGAATTTGAATATGCTAGAAGAGCCATTCGGTTAAAAGTATCTGATTTTATCCTTAAGCCGATTACTGCCAAAGAAATTCGTACATTATTACAACAGATTAAGCTAGAAATGGATGATCAACGTCAATTGCATAACAATATCGACCTATTACATGATCAGTGGTCACAAAGTCTACCTTTACTGAAAGAACGCTTCTGGGACAAAGTATTAACGACAGGAGTCGATCATGAAGAATGGGAACAACATCGAATTCAATTTGCTTTACCTCCTCTTGCTTCTCCTTATTATATGGCTGTGATCGAACCGGATATCGACCATACGATAGAATATGCTACATCTCCTTCTTTGCAACATGTCTTACAACTGGATCAACAACTTTCTAGTGTGTTACCGACTATTTTACCAGCTACATTCGTTTTTGCTTCTTGTATCTATTCATCTCGCTGTGTGTATCTATTCGCTTCAACTGCTGTGGATCAAGAATCTGCATCTACAATGTCTGCACAGATCGAAGCTGTATTTCAGCAGTTGTATGCTTTGGATCATCCAGATATAACGATCTCATTTACAACAGGAGTCGGCACAGGCTGTTCGGATCTGTTAGATATTCCTCAGCAATATCAACAAGCTATCCAAGCTTTAGATTATCGCTTTCTTTTGGGAACAGGTACTCTGTTGTCGTTCTCTGATATTCAGCCGTCCGTACTCTCTTCTACAAGCTTTACCGATTGGGAAAAAGACATCGTAGCGCAGTTAAGCAACAATCACCTGCTTGAAGCACAACGTGCATCGCAACATATGGCACAGCAAATGATACTACAGCGAACAACGCCTACTGAATGTCGCTCACAATTTCGACAGGTCGCTACACGCATACAAGATTGGTTATCTCATTTAGGGCTAGAATCGGTTTGGAATGATTGGATTCAGCAATCTCAGTGGCTCACTGCTCCTACACTAGAACAGATGTTGCAACAATGGAACGATGCTCTTTATGCTACATTTACTCTTCTTAACGAACAGACACAGATTCATAGCCAGCAACATATTCAAAAAGCCATCTATTATATCGAACAACACTATGCTGAAGCCCATTTATCTTTGCAAGAAATATGCAGTCATGTGCTTATGAGTACAAGCAGTTTCAGCCAAGCTTTTAAACAACATACTGAATTGACCTACGTAGAGTATCTAACACGTGTTCGGATGGATAAAGCCAAAGAATTACTGCGTTTAACTGAATATAAATTTTATCAAATTGCTGAAAAGGTAGGCTATACCGATCCCAATTACTTTAGTTCTTCATTCAAAAAGCATACAGGTACTACTCCCAAACAATATCGGGAACAGCATCGGCAAGTAAAGGAGTTGTCCCCATAAATGCTACGTGATCTATTCAGAATCTTTACCACCTGGAAATGGAAAAGCTTGACGACCAGCTTATTGGTTGCTTTTTCCGGTCTGATTCTGATCGTGATCGCGATTATCAGTCTTAACAATTACCGGTTGACTGTTGATGCCGCAGAACAGAATTCTCAGGTGTATATTCAAGAAATTATGCGTCAGGTCAATACCAATATCCAATCGTATATTGATAATATGGAAAATATCTCATTACTCGCTTTAACCAATAAAGATGTCACCTATTATATTTCGAGCAATAGCTTTATTAGCAAAAGCGATAGTCGTCCGTATGAGAAGCGGATTTCTGATTTATTTCAAAATATTCTGTATAGCCGTAACGATATCGCTTCGATTATGGTATTTGGCTACAACGGTCGCACCGTATCCGATCGCCGAATTACTGCACTCAATCCTAATATTGATCCCAAGCAACAATCATGGTATATCGATGCACAGAAAATGAACGGCAAGTCGATCGTTTCTCCGCCTCATATTCAAAATGTAATTCGGGGTGAATATCGCTGGGTGATCTCACTCAGTCGTGAACTTAAAAGCAATGATGGGATTACGCCTGAAGGTATTTTTGTGGTGGATCTGAATTTGAGTGTGATCGACGAGATGTGTAGCCAGATTTATTTAGGCAAAAAAGGCTATGTCTTTATTGTAGATGGTACAGGCAATATCATTTATCATCCGCAACAACAACTGTTATATAGCAGTCTAGCCACAGAAGAAATTCCACAAGTGTTAAGTACTTCAAGTGGTCAATCGTTTACAGTCGATGATACCAAAGGCAAACGAATCTATTCGGTACAGGATACCGGCTTAGGTTGGAAAATCGTAGGGGTTACTTACAGTGATGATCTGATTGCTAACAAATCTTCTATTCAACATTCTATTTTACTGTATGCTCTGCTAGGTATCGGAATCTCGATTGTGATCTCGTTATTGCTATCTTTACATTTAACCAAACCGATCAAACGATTACAGCGTGATATGAAGCAAGTTGAATTGGGTAACTTTCATATCCAGACTTCCCTTGAAGAAGATAATGAGATCAATCAATTAGGTCAATCGTTCAATGTGATGGTCAACGAAATCAAGCATCTGATGGATGAAACTGTCCAAAATAGTGAGCAAAAGCGTAAAGCTGAACTCTTGCTTTTACATGCACAGATTAATCCTCATTTCCTTTACAATACGTTGGATTCGATTATCTGGATGGCTGAACAAGAAAAACATGAAGAAGTGGTCGATATGACTTCTGCTCTTGCCAAAATGTTCCGTGCTAGTATTACTCGTGATCAAGAATTGGTATCGATCCGAGTCGAAATCGAACATATTCGTCAGTACCTGTTTATTCAGAAAATGCGTTATCGTGAGCAATTAGATTATGTATTTGATATTCCTTCACATATTTTGCACTATAAAACTGTCAAAATTCTACTTCAACCTTTTATCGAAAATGCGATTTATCATGGCATTCGTAGCAAGACGACACCCGGAATCATTTACATTTCAGCATGGCAAGAAGATGAGCAATTGATTTTTGAAGTGCGAGATAATGGATTGGGGATGAGTGCGGAGCGATTAGCTGAAGTGACTCAAGGAACGGTAGCTACGAATACACAACATGGTATCGGAATTGGCAATGTGAATGAACGGATTCAACTTTATTTTGGAACAACGTATGGAATGACGATGACCAGTGTACTTGGCGAAGGTACCATCGTGACGATCCGCGTACCTGTTATTTTGTGAAAAAGAGAAAGTGAGATTGCGTATGAGGAATCAACGTATCATCTGGTGGATCGCTATTTTATTAGTCGCAGGAGCACTTTATATTATTAGTTATTTTGTCTGGTTCACCTCAGCTCATGAAGAAGAAGGAACGATTATGATTATTCTGAAGTCCAATAGTCCTCAATCGGATTTCTGGCAAACCGTACGTAGTGGTGCTGAAGAAGCAGCCAAAGAAAAAGGAGTTCAATTTCTAGTCTCTGGCCCTCTCGATGATACAGATATCAATAGTCAGTTAAATGCTCTTCAAGACGCACTGACTCTTAAGCCACGTGCTGTTGTTATTGCTCCTTTGAATGATCAACGTGTACTGAATGGGATTACTCGTCTACAAAATGCCCATATTCCTGTAGTGGTGATGGATACGCCTTTACCTGTAAACAATGCGCCTTCTTCTGTTTCTAGTGATCATGTGCAGATGGGGATGCAAGCAGGGAGAATGGCGGCTTATCAGACCAATAGTGCACCTTATGTAGCGATTATTGGCGATTATCAATCTTCTAGTATTTTCAAAGCACGTGAACAAGGAATTAAGCAAGTATTGGGCGCAGTAGCTCACAGTCACACCACGACATACTATTCCGGAGAATCAGAACAACTAGCCTATGTACTCACTACCAAATTACTTGATGAATACCCTAGACCTAATGCATTGATCGTTATGAATGAACCTATTGCAGTCGGTGCTGCTCGTGCACTCAAAGAACGTCACCTGGATTCGATGATGTTTATCGCTTTTGATAGTTCTTTTTATGAGATCGAATTGCTAGAGGAAAAAACGTTAGATGCTTTAATTGTACAAAAACCTTTTAATATGGGGTATCTGGCTGTGCAAAAAGTTCTTACCGATTCCAATTCTCTAAGCAGCCAACACTCTATCACGATGATTCCTTCGACAGTGATTACACCAACAACAATGTATACGCCTGAAAATCAAAAATTACTATTTCCTTTCTACGAAAAATAAAACAGAAAGATGGTTAATCTATGCGATCAAATCGTTTGATTGGGATAACGCTGAGTAGCTTATGCTTGATCTGGCTTCTTAGTGCGTGTACATCATCTGCGGTTGCTCCTGCTCCTGTAGGTACTACCGAACAACAAGCCGTGATCCAATTTGTAGCTGCCGAGTATAGTTCAAGTACCAAGCCTTTATTGGAAAAGCTGGTTCGTAACTTTATGCGTGAAAATCCTTCGATTACAGTAGAGCTACAAGTGGTCAATTGGGATCTAATCGACGGCGTATATACATCGATGATTAGTGAAGGACATCCGCCAGACTTACTGAATATGAATATGTATGCTCGCTTTGGACATGATGACTTACTCAACAATATGGATGATCTAATATCCGATGATCTTAAAAATAAACTTTCACCTCATTTATCCAAGCTTGATCGTATTCAGGGGAAACAGTATGCGATTCCTTATGTAGCTACAATTCGCAAGTTGTATTACGAACACAATCTTTTTCAACAAGCCGGTATCACTCGTTCTCCACAGACATGGTCACAATTGACGCAAGATGCAATCAAACTCAAAGCGATTGGAGCTTATGGCTTTGGTGTCGATTTAACCGATAATGAAATCCCTGCTTATTTATCGTATTTCTTTTTTGGTGCAGGGGGAGGTTGGATGAAGAACGGAAAATGGGATATTAATTCTCCACAAAATGTTGCCGGACTTACGTACCTTAAGCAATTATATACACAAGGATTAACCGATCCTGAACCGACCGTTACCATTCGAGATGAAAAACAACGTATTCTCGGTGATGGGCAATTAGGCATGATGATCAGTGGCAATTATTTTGCTTCTGTCACAGAACGTGAATTTCCAAATACAGCGTGGGGTAATGGGGCCATTCCGGTAAAAGACGGTCAGCCTCCAATGAATTTTGGTGTGCAAGATGTGATGTTATCATTTAAAACAGATCATACGAATAGAGAAGCATTATCTACCTTTTTAGATTATTTATACAATGATGAGAATTATGAAGAAATGATACGGCAAGAAGGCATGATTCCAGTAACCACTACGGTAGCGAGTAAATTATCTTTGGAAGACCCTATCATGGAAGCTGATATTCAACGATTGGAAAGTGCATACTTCTATCCACTTCAACAACCGGAATGGGGAGATATTATGGCATTAACTCGCAAAATGGGTAATGCTATTTTATACAATGGTGTTACTCCACAAGCTGCACTGAATCAAGTACAACAATACGCCGAACGACAGCAAACACTCTATCAGATCCCTACTCAGTGAAATATATCACATATATAACATAGTAAGTAACTATATTTAACCTATAATTAACGAATAAAACTCATATCTCGTAAAATATTCAAGATTTAAAATAATATATTCAATATAATCTTATAATCAAATCCTTTATGATAAATGAAGACGCCAAATCGTTGCAGGACTAACATTTAGCGTGATTTAAATTATCAATAGGGGGTTTGATTTTTTATGTCATGGAAAAAAAGGTTATCTGTATTAAGTGCAGCGGCATTGCTGACTGTATTTACATTATCAGGTTGTGGTAGTAGCAACGATGCAGCAAGTGGAACGGCAAGTACAGGAACAACAGCTTCATCAGGTAAAGGACTGACAGGAGATTTTGAAGTTCAATATTTTGTAGGTGGTTATGGTGATGCCTGGTGGAAAAAAGTCGTCGAGGAATTCCAAACCGCTAACCCCGATCTGAAGATTAAAGTCAGCGCAGGACCGAAAATCAACGATCAAATGAAACCCCGCTGGATAGGTGGTAATCCACCTGATTTTGTATATATTGATGGTGCGGGTCTGAATGCTCGTCAAATGATTGAAGACGGACAACTAGAAGACTTAACCGAATGGTACAAAACAGCCAAAACCGTTGATGGTGATCTGATCTCTGAATCTCTTACTCAAGCGCCTGAAGATTACAGTGGTAAAACTTATAATATTCCACTCGCTTTAAGTTCATGGGGTATTTTCTGGGACAAAAAATTATTCGCAGATAATAACTGGAAAGCACCAACAGACTTCGATTCTTTTGTCGCTGTAAGCAAAGAGATTAAAGCTAAAGGCATTACCCCATTTATTCATACAGGGATCTATCCTTATTATATTAACAACTCTATCTTGTATCCAGCGATGGTGTCTGCCAATAATGATGATTTCTCTATTTTGCAAAAAATAGCTGCTAATGATCCAGAAGCATTCAAAAGCCCTGCTGTGATGACAGCACTGAATCAGATCGTCACAATGCGAGATGACGGTATTATCGATCCAGCCGCTGTACAGTTAAATCATACCGATTCTCAAATGCTATTCTTGCAACACAAAGATGCTTTTATCGCTAACGGATTATGGATGCCTAATGAAATGTCCAAAGATGTCCCTGAAGGGTTCGACTTTGGATTTATGCCATCTATTACTCAGAAACCCGGTGGTAAATCTATTGCAGTCACTTCTACAGCTACAGTAGGTGTCGCTGCCAAAGCCAAAAATAAAGAAGCTGCTTATGCTTTTATCCAATTTATTTTCGCCAAAAAACAAGCTTCACAATGGGCGGAATTAAGCGGTGCTCCTTCTAATATCAAAGGAGATATCAGTGCTTCTAATGCGCCTGCTTTTGTAAAACAAGCCGCAGAATACCTGAACTCTAAAGATACCATTGTCGTACCTACGATTACGTTCAATGCTGATGTAGAAAAAGCAATGAATGACGCTACAGTCGCACTAACGATCGGTACTATTGATCCTAACGGATGGATTGAACGCGTATCGGCTGCCGCTCAAAAAGCAGCTAATTAATATCTATTCACTACAGGAGACGGCCCGATGCTTATCATCCGGTTGTCTCCTGTTTTACTTTTAGATATTAAATAGGCGGGATCGAAGAAAAGGATGGTGTACTTATGACTTCACGACATTGGCAACGGAATGTATTTATTTTAACCTTTATTTTACCTACGCTTATTCTATACTGTCTGTTTATGGTCTACCCGATTATACAGGCATTATATTACTCCTTATTTGACTGGTCAGGTTCTTCTGAAAATAAAGACTTTATCGGTCTCAAAAACTTTGTCGATCTGATGCATGACCCGATTATGTGGCAAGCTATCGGTAATGATTATTTCCTGGTTGCTGGCAAAATGATCGGCATTATGTTGTTAGCTACTTTTTTTGCAGTATCATTAACTCGCTTCCGTCTCAAATTCGCTTTATTTTTCCGCTCTATCTTTTTTATTCCAAATATCATTTCTGTTGTTGTCATCGGAGTATTATGGGCATTTATCTATAATCCACAGATCGGTTTTCTCAATTCGATTCTTTCATTGATTACAGGCACTGAAGTCAAAACAGCATGGTTAGGCTTTCCTTTTCATACGATCTGGATGTTATTACCGCCTTCGATCTGGGCAGGTATTGGTTTCTATATGATTTTGCTGATTGCAGCGATTCAAGGTATTCCTGAATCGTATTATGAAGCTTCTTCACTGGAAGGTGCAGGGCAGTGGCATCAGTTCACTCATATTACGCTACCGCTGATCTGGGAACAGATCAAAGTATCCGTTCTGAATATTATGATGACTACGCTCAATGGTTCATTTGTGATCGTTATGATTATGACCAATGGAGGTCCGGATAATTCGACGCAAGTTATGGGTTCTTATCTCTATCAAATGGCTTTCCAACAATTCCACTTTGGTTATGGAGCGGCAATTGGTGTTGTCATTTTGATCATGTCGTTGATTACTACCGTAGCGTTACAGCGTATTATGCGTCAGGAAACGGTAGAAATGAATTAATACAATTACCCTAATTGATGTAAATCACATTATTCAATCGGTCTGACTCCACATCGCGGGTTATCAGAGCGTTAATCAAGGAGGAGTTCGATGGGCAGTATTATGGGTATTCGTCATCCTATTATTCGTATCTTTTTCTATCTTATTCTAGGTGCTTGGAGTATTACCGTACTCTATCCACTACTATGGACATTGCTCGATGCACTCAAAGATAACAAACAATTTTATGCCAACCCTCCGTGGGCGTTACCGGATGTTCCTTTGTTATGGAGCAACTTTACGTATGTATGGGAAACGTATAACTTCGGTAAATATTTTACAAATTCATTAATCGTCACACTGGGTTCAACTGTTTTGGGCTTAGTCTTATCAGCAACTACAGCTTATGTACTGGCTCGTTATCCATTTAGAGGTAGTAACGTATTATTTCTTTTATACATCAGTTCAATGATGGTTCCATTTAGTCTGGCATTGATTCCGTTATTTTTCTTAATGAACAAGCTTAATCTAATTAATACTTCGATCGGTTTGATTCTGGTATATGCCACTACATTGATCGCTTTTGGAGTGTTTGTGCTCGTTGGCTTTTTCAAAACATTACCGAAAGAATTAGAAGAAGCCGCAGCAATTGATGGTGCTTCTTACTTTGGTACCTTTTTCAGAGTCATGCTTCCCCTTTCTCAACCCGGACTTGTCACCGTAGCTATCGTTAATATTCTGAATATCTGGAATGAGTATTTTGTTGGACTGGTATTGGTCAATGATCCAGATCATTATACACTCCCAATTGGTATCGCTGTAATGCAAGCTGAAATGCAGTATCGTACAGAGTGGGGTCCACTGTTTGCAGGATTGTTTATCAGTATTGTACCGGTATTGATTATGTATATCTTTTTCCAGCGTCAGATTGCTAGTGGGATTACCGCAGGTGCTGTGAAGTAATTACTATAGTCGAATCATTTAATATGTGCTTATGAGCAAAAAAAGCCGAGTCTCTATCAGGAATGAACCTGGATAGTGCTCGGCTTTTTGTATGGTTAAATCTTATTTTGTAGAAAATTAAGCTTTAATCACTCGGAAATACTATTCTACCGTTACACTTTTCGCAAGGTTACGTGGTTTGTCCACATCATGCTCAAGTGCTAGTGAAGCGTAATAAGCTAACAACTGCAATACAACTACAGACAATGCTGGAGTCAATAATGGCAATGTTCTTGGAATCGATAATACTTTATCTACCGATTTCATTAGCTCTTCACGACGTTCTTCATAACTCACAACCATTACTTCTGCACCGCGGGCTTTCACTTCTTTGATGTTGCTTAGTGTTTTCTCAAGCACATCTTCTTGTGTAGCTAGCGCAATTACAGGAATACCTTCTTCAATCAAAGCAAGTGTACCATGCTTCAATTCGCCTGCTGCATAAGCTTCTGAGTGGATATAAGAAATCTCTTTTAATTTCAGAGAACCTTCTTGTACTACCGCATAATCCACACCACGTCCGATAAAGAACAAATGTTTATGTTGAGCGATATGCTCTGCATATTCTTTGATGATCGGCGCTTGTGTTAATACTTGCTCTACTTGCTCAGGCAATGAATCCATTGCTGCAAGAATATGAGCGATTTCTTCAGTAGTTTTCGTTCCACGAATTTCAGCCATATATAGACCCAATAGGTAGAAAGCAATCAATTGAGACGTGTACGCTTTAGTAGAAGCTACAGCAATCTCTGGACCTGCTAATGTAGCAATAACATCATTGGCATCACGAGCAATCGAACTACCCACGACATTCGTTACAGCAATAACATGAGCACCATTTGCTTGTGCTTCACGTAGAGCTGCTAATGTATCTGCTGTTTCACCGGATTGACTCACTACAATCACTAAAGTGTCTTTAGCAATGATTGGTGAACGGTAACGATATTCAGAAGCTACATCTGTTTCTACAGGAATCTTAGCTAGGTTTTCAATAATATTACGTCCTACAAGACCTGCATGATACGCTGTACCACAAGCAACGATCTGGATATTACGAATATTTTTAATTTGTTCTTTAGTTAATTTCAAGTCTGTGAAATGAACACCTTTACCATCTTCGTTGATACGACCAAGCATTGTATCACGATAAGCTTTAGGTTGCTCATAAATTTCTTTTAACATGAAATGATCGAATCCGCCTTTTTCTGCGGTTACTGCATCCCAATCGACATGGAATATTTCCCGAGAAATAAAGTTTCCTTCAATCGTCATCAATTCTACTGCATCTTCAGTCAATACAGCCATTTCGCCATCTTCCAAAATGTACACATCACGTGTATATTTCAAGATTGCAGGAATATCGGAACCAATAAAGTTCTCGCCTTTACCTACGCCGATAACAAGCGGACTTGCTTGACGTACAGCGACTAATTTATTTGGCTCATATTCTGTTAATACGCCAAGTGCAAAAGCACCACGCATAAATGTTACTGCTTTTTGTACAGCTTTAACGATATCTCCGTCATATTCACGAGCCACAAGGTGAGCGATAACTTCTGTATCTGTTTCCGATACAAATACAACACCAGAAGAGATCAATTCATCTTTAAGCTCCAAATAGTTTTCAATAATTCCGTTATGCACAACAGAGAATTTGCTTGTTCCATCTGTATGTGGGTGAGAGTTAAGGTCAGATGGTTTACCATGAGTTGCCCAGCGTGTATGTCCAATCCCTGCATTACCTACCAAAGGATGATCTTCTAATTTTGCTTCCAGGTTCGTCATGCGACCCAAAGCTTTAACCACTTGCAATCCTTTACTTGTAAAAACAGAAATCCCCGCTGAATCATAACCACGATATTCTAACTTGCGAAGTCCATCCACCAAAATAGCTTGCGTATCTTTATTCCCAATATATCCAACAATACCACACATCGTTGTATTCCTCCGTTCGAATGTTCGTCTAATGACGTGAATTGCACATCAGAACAAGAGTCAGGGATATACAGATCATGACATTAGAATAGGTATGCACTGTGTTTTATCTCTGAACCATATTTAGTTTGGAGTCCTAGGATTGATCACTTAATCAATCATTTAGCTTTCAATGTACATTCTATGTGATGCTGTTATCCTGCTCATGCTCTATGCACATTAGTAATTTTTTTGAAAATAGTCGTTCTATCTTATGCTGATCATTCAGCTTTGTGTGTATACATATGCACCAAACAGAATCTTTGTCGCAGAGATCACTCTCTACTTTTAAATTCTGCTTCACGGTTTGATGCGTCACCGGGAGGCCCCCGCCGAACATTCGAACACCTCCACCTCGTCAGCTTGATCTAATTTCTCCGTAGCGATCAAGCTCTGGCGCTTAGTGAATCTTTATGCCTACCTCTATCCTCACTTTCTATATTTGAGTACGTTAGATTTCATTTACATTACAGTTACATTACATTTGGTAACTTGTACATTATATCTATTAATCTTTTATAAAACAATGATAAAAATCTGACAAAATACTCACAAATCAATTTCAGTCATTCTACCCAGCTATTTTTTCACAGCCAAGCCTCTTACTATTTAACCTTATTCCTTGATCTGACGCATTATCTTCTATAAAAAAGGTCACTAGAATCGATCTACTGAACAGCATATATCTGCCCGTAACATCGTCATCTAGTAACCTTCTATTCAAATATAAATGATTTATACGACTAATTCTTTTTTAACTACATCTACAATTTGATCTACATATTGCTCTAATTCATTTTTGTTTGGACCTTCAGCCATAACACGAATAAGAGATTCTGTTCCTGATGGACGAACCAATACACGACCATTATCACCCAATTGATCTTCGACTGATTTAACAGCAGCTGCAATAGCAGTATTGCCTTCATAACGTGCTTTGCTTTCTACACGTACATTTACCAGTACTTGCGGATATTTATCCATCATTGATTTGAGTTCGCTCAATGATTTGCCAGAGCCTACTAATGTATCTACTAATTGTACTGCTGTTAAGATTCCATCACCTGTTGTAATATAGTCGAGGAAAATCACATGACCGGATTGTTCGCCACCTAGCGTATATCCTCCACGTTTCATTTCTTCCATCACATAGCGATCGCCTACAGCTGTAATCTTCGTTTCCAAAGAAAGAGCTTTAGTCGCTTTGAAGAAACCGATATTACTCATCACAGTGGATACAATCATGCTATCTTTCAATTTACCTGCACGATTCATCGCATCTCCGCAGATACAAAGGATATAGTCACCATCGACTTCTTCCCCTTTATCATCAATCGCAATAAGACGATCTGCATCTCCATCAAAAGCAAGACCGATATGTGCGCCATGACGAAGAACTTCTTCTTTTAACTTTTCAGGATGAGTAGATCCACAGTGATCATTTATATTCAGACCATTAGGTTCTGCTGCAATCGTAATGACTTCTGCGCCCAACTCTTTGAAGAAAGTAGGTGCCAATTCGTAAGCTGCTCCATTTGCACAGTCCATTACAATTTTCATCCCTGCAAAAGAATGAGTGATTGTAGATTTCAAATGCTCCAAGTATTTGAATTTGGATGTATCGTCATTAATAATTGTTCCAAGTTCTGCTCCGACCGGACGTGGCAATGTATCTTCTTTATCATCCATCAAAGCTTCGATTTCAAGTTCAGTTTCGTCGGTTAATTTAAAGCCGTCTCCACCGAAAAATTTAATTCCGTTATCTTCTACCGGATTATGCGAAGCTGAAATCATTACACCTGCATCGGCTTTCAGTAGACGCGTAATATAAGCTACTGCTGGTGTACTCACTACACCTAAGCGGATGATATGTGCACCGATTGATAATAATCCAGCAACCAATGCAGATTCCAGCATCAGACCAGAAATACGAGTGTCCATCCCGATGACTACTGTCGGTTTCTCTGCTCCATGAGTAAGTACATACCCTCCACAGCGTCCGATCTGGTAAGCCATCTCTGCTGTTAATTCTTTGTTAGCAACGCCTCGTACACCGTCTGTTCCGAAATATTTACCCATTATTTATTGTGCTCCTTATTATTGTTCAAATTATAATTTCTATGATTGTAGCAACTTCGTTTACGATATTGTAGAAAATACATCTTATAGGACAGGATACAACCCAATAGACAATCTTATCCTTTATACGCTGACCCCATCATAAAGTCAATACTATACGTCATCTATAACTTATCGGTACGTACTGGGAAAAACAGCTTTTGTATTGGTAGCCGCCTCTGATGTTGTACCATTACTATTACTATTGTTATTACTGTTATCAGGAGGAATCGTTGTTGTCCCACCATTCTCTGCTCCGGCAGATCCGTTGCTTTCAGGATTCTGTTCAGGTGTGGTTCCTTCTGGAATGGTAGGCGTTTCTTCTGAAGGAATTGTCGTTTCCGGGTTACTTGTATCCGGTGTTGTCGTTCCACTTGTACCCGTACCTGAATCAGTCCCACTACCTGTACCATCGGTAGTATCTGTTCCTGAATTATCCGTATCCGCCGGATCCTTTGGCGTTGTGGTATCTGTTTTTTCGCTAATCGTCACTGTAACTGTAGGTGCGCTAGCTGGATCGGATAGAGCAATCGTATCTGGCAAAATCACTTGTACAGGAATTTTATACGTGCCTGGCTTTCTGCCACTAATATTAGCCGACACTTCAATATCAGCTGGTTTTAAAGCTTCTAGCGCTTCAGGTGTACCTTTAACATTGAGTGTCACCTGCTGATTAGCTGGATCTGTAATCACATTGGTATAGTTCTCACTAGCCCCTTTAAAGATCACTGGAATATTAGCAATATCTTTTTGTGAGAAAGCTTCCGCAGTAATTTTCACTTGAACTGTAGACGGCGCTATTCGATCAGCACCCTCAGGAATATCTAACTTCACTGTGAGATTTGTTGTCCCTGCTTCTTTGATCGATCCTAAATCTACTGTGGCTGTAATCGAATCTCCTAACGCCGCTAGCGATTTCTCTGATCCATATACAGTCACTTCGTTCACACTTGCTTCTGTATTGGCTAATATCAGGCTCTTAGGAAGTTCACCGGTATAACTAAGATTGAGCGGTAAAGTCTTCACAGACGTCCCTATAGGCACTTCTACTTTGACACTGGCTGGTGAGACGACAGCATCTTTGATCACAGATCCATCTTTGGCATAGACCACTAGAGATACAGTTTTGGAGACGGTATCCGTTGCTCCCTCAATATTGACCACACCTTGAACTTTTTGTACATCTTCAAGTCTGCTTTGAGGTAGTGTAACCGTCACTTTGTCTGTTCCATCTGTAATCACAGGATTGCCTGCTTGATTACCTGTAGCCGGTTCTCCTTGAGTTACAATTTCCGGTTCAAAAGCATTGGATGTTTTTTCTTCTATCGTGACTTTAACTGTACTTGGACTCATGGATACATACTGTACGCTGGCTGGTAGTTCAGGAATTAAAGGTAATGTCACTGTCCCTGCTTGAGTAACTTGACTGAGATCTACCTTCACTTTGTAGCTCTCTGATGAGAAATATGAAGTCAGATCAGACTGCTGTCCTCTTACCTGAATACTCACCCGTGTCGGATCAAGCGACTTGAGTACATATTTATCTTCATCAAATCCATACGCTTGAACCTGTACATTATCAATCACATTGGTTCCCATCGCTGAAGAAACGGAGGTTGTACGAATTGAAGCGGCTCCTCCATCCAGATGGACCATAACCCACAGTAGTATACTTACAACCAGAGCCAATACTTTAGCAACTGTGTTGTTATTGATCCATTTATCCATCATTACTGCTCCCCTCCTTTACGTTTCCAGAACGGGCTTTTTTTCTCTTTTGTGGTTACTTTTGGTTTCAATGCATCATGCAATTTAGAGATCAATGATTCTTCATGGATATCACGAATAACTTGTCCATTCATAGCCAGTGATACTTGACCTGTTTCTTCCGATACAATCAGAGATACGCCATCGCCAACTTCACTAATTCCTATAGCTGCACGATGCCTTGTTCCTAGTTCCTTGCTTATAAATGGATTCTCAGACAATGGTAAATAACAAGCAGCTGCTGAAATTTGTTGACCTTGTATAATAACAGCTCCATCATGCAGAGGGGTATTTGGAATAAAAATATTAATAAGCAGTTCTGAACTCACCATCGACTGCATTTTGATTCCCGATTCCGTATACTCATTCAGACCTGTTGTACGTTCAAATACAATAAGAGCTCCTATTTTGCGTCTGGATAGATAATGAACTGCTTTGATCACTTCGTTGACCATCTTGGTGATCTCTTCATCATCCGCTAACGTTCGACCAAAAATTTTACCTCGGCCTAATTGCTCTAGTCCACGTCGCAGTTCAGGTTGAAAAATAATAAAGATCGCTAGTACTCCAAACGTAAACGCCTGATTCATTAACCATTTCAATGTATACAAATCAAACCAACTACTAATTGCCCAGATAAATACAAGCACCAAAATACCTTTCAGTAATTGTACAGCTCGTGTACCACGAACCAATAGAATTAACTGATAAATAATATAAGTGACGATTAAAATATCAATGATATCTTTGATCGAATCTTTCCAGGTTAAGCTCGTAAAATAATCCATACTGAAACCCCCGTCATGTTCTATCTAGTGGACCCTTAATCTATTATTTTCCTCATGACTGTATATACAGAAAGTAGGTTTTGTATAAAAGATTACCCAAACCTGCCACCAAATGCGCAATAAATCTATTTTTATGAATTATTTGTACTGATCCTAACTATTGTTTAACAAAATACTACTATATCTAGGGTATAACGATACTTCTATCGTTGCAACCTACTATTTTCTTATTGTACACGTTTTATAAGCACACACGCAAAAAGACGCCTTCTTTAAAAGAGGCGCCTTTCAGGCAATAATCACAAATCAAGGAGAGGCGACTTCAGAAAATACATTTGCGATTTTGTACCAAACCCAATCTACTGATTGATTAATACTTTGAACTTGTCCAGAAATATGCGCTGTACTGGCTTGGAAGATACCACCATCAATCACAGTAACATTTCCTTCTACATCGCCATAAATCTTAGCCTGTCCTTTTTCTATCGTTAAATTACCAGCGATCGTGCGACCTTCCGGTACAATTACAGAATTTCCTTCAATAACCACTTGATCCAAATCTGTGCCTTTGACAATCATTTCCGGGCCTTCATTCCATAATGGAAGTGTTCCGAGCAAAATAATAAAGAAAGCTGCCGCTGCTGTTAATGCAGGATGTCGTTTTAGCCAAGTCCACCAAACATGTGTCTGTTTAGACTTGGGTAAAGACTGCATGATTCGAGCAGTGAGCTCATCAGATACTGGCGGCTTGCGGTGATTTACGGCGAAAAGAAGCATATCTGTTTGTTCTAACTGTTTAAATGCTACACGGCATTCCGAACACTCAGCCAGATGTTGCTTCAATTCATCTGTTTCTTCATCCAGTAAGTCGCCGTCTAAATATTCGTGCATCAGTGAGACGGCCAGTTTGCAATCCATATGAGCCAATCCTTTCTGTTCAAATACTTTTTCAACACGTATAACCAAAAGGAAGCTGTTGAAACAGCTTCTACCTTCTTAAATACGAATTGTATTTCAATGGGTTTCACAATTTCTAATTTAATTTATAGTTTGGGTTCTAATTTTTTACGTAAAAATTCTCGACCACGGTGAACACGTGTTTTGATCGTCGTTACAGGCATATCCATAACTTCACTAATTTCTTGTAACGACAACTCTTGTAAATACCTCAATACCATAACGGTCTTATATTTATCAGGCAAAGAATCAATCGCTTGATGAATCAATTGTTGCGTTTCTGACAGTAAATATTCACTTTCAGGTGTTCGTTCATCACCAGGTAAAAGAGCATATCCATCTGTTCCATCTTGATCATTTAATTCTGCATCTAAGGAATAACTAGGTTTACGCTTACGTAACCGATCTATACACAGATTAGTCCCTATTCGGTAAATCCATGTAGAAAACTTCTGTTTCTGATCATATCGATCTAAGTTTTTATACACCCGTAAAAAGGTTTCTTGCACAACATCTTCTGCTTCATGACGGTTACTTAGCATCCGATAGCCCAAATGAAAAATTTTATCTTTGTATAATTCAACGATTTCGGCAAAAGCACGCTGATCTCCTTTAAGCGCTAGTTTAACCAATCTCGTTTCTATATTATCCACCATCACTCCCCCAGACTTCGTACCCTATATGTATGTGTAGCAATAGATTTATTTTACAATCCACTACAAATCGTAATTCAATCAAGCCAAAATTGCAATCGTAATCCTGCGAATTTTAAACTTTCAGACAAAAAAAAGCCGGAATATATCATTATTTGTAGCCATAATGTATATTCCGACTATTCTAAGACTTATTTTACGATTCAACTAAAGATATGATGTAACATCAACCCGTATTACGAAGTCCTGCTGCAATACCATTGATAGTTAACAATACTTCGCGTAGCAATTCCGGATTATCTTCATCTTGCTCACGAAGTTCACGTAGCTCATTGAGCAATTGTACTTGAAGATAACTGAGTGGATCTACATAAGGATTACGTAAACGCACCGATTCCTGAATAACAGGTACATTATCCAAAATATCTTGTTGATGAGTAATTTTAAGAACAAGATCACGAGTACGATTGAACTCTTCTTGAATCAATCCAAAAATACGTTCACGTTGCTCTTCATCTTTATACATGCCTGCATACTCTTTAGCTATAATCAGATCCGCTTTAGCAATAGCCATTTGTAGCGTATCCACTAATGTAGTAAAGAATGGGAACTCTTTATACATTTCTTGAAGGACAGCCATATTTTCTTCTTTATCTTGATAGAAGTGTTGAATACCTGTTCCAGCTGCATACCATGCAGGCAACAAGTAACGACTTTGCGTCCAAGCGAATACCCATGGAATCGCACGCAAATCTTCAAATCGATCACTATTTTTACGTTTAGAAGGACGAGAACCAATATTAAGTTCGCCTACTTCAGGTAGTGGTGTAGAACCTTTGAAGAAACTCATAAAGGATTCATCACGGAAAATAAGATCTTGATACTTATGGAGTGACACTTCCGAGATGTCTTCCATGATTTGTTCCCACTTCTTATTGTTCTCCCCTTCAGGTTCTCCTACTTTAGCAATAATAGCTGAAGTGATCAGAGCTGAGGTAGCTTGCTCTAGACTACGATAAGCAATACCTTGTAAAGAATAACGAGAAGAAATCACTTCACCTTGTTCTGTGATTTTGATACCGCCACCTACAGTATGAGGAGGTTGTGCCAAAATACTACGGTTTAGAGACATGCCTCCACGTCCCAAAGCGCCTCCACGTCCATGGAAAAATTTAAGCTTGATATCATACTCTGCACCCATCGCTGTAATCTCATTCAAAGCTAGACGTAGTTCCCAGTTCGCTGTCACTACTCCGCCGTCTTTATTACTATCCGAGTAACCAAGCATAATCTCTTGCAAATTATTCATAGCTGCAACCGATTGACGGTAAGCTGGTAAATTTAATACTTGACGCATAATTTGTGGTGCTGCATGTAAATCATCAATCGTTTCAAATAAAGGCACTGCTTGAAGTGTAGAATGAACCGTACCATCAGGATCTTGACGGAACAGACCGACTTCTTTAGCAAAAATCATCACTTCAAGAATATCACTAGCACCTTGCGTCATACTGATCAAGTAACTAGAGATACAGTTTGTACCAAATTCTTTTTGTGCTTTGAAAATAGTACGGTATACAGCTAGACACTCTTCAGTGCTTTCACTGTAATTTAGGTATGTTGATGTCAAAGGACGAGGATCTGTTAGCAACTTACCAAGAAGTTCAATCTTTTCCTCTTCACTAAGCTTAGAGTAGTCCTCTACAATTTTCATACTCGCTAATATTTCAGTCAGTGCATTCTCATGTTCTTGACTATGCTGACGAATATCTAACGTCGCTGTATGAAAACCAAACAGTTCTACCTGACGAATCAACTTTTTCACATATGTATTCGCCACATAATCTGCATAATGATGACGCAAGCTTTGATCAATCACTCGCAAATCTTCTAAAAGTTCACCCATATGACTATAACTTTCGGCTGTCCCTTTTTTAGACTCATCTAATATATTATTTAATTTACGCAACATATAAGCGATTTTAATACGATAAGGTTCATTTTCATTATTCCAGCTGAACTTCTTATCAATCGTTACATGGAGACGATCTTTTTGAATAGAAGATAACAATTCTTCAGATACATCAATAATAGTTGTACTGAAACTTAATGATTTCATCAAGTCTGTCAAAATACGTTGATATTCCCGAATCGCAAGGCGGCGCTGCATCTGTAATGTTTTCCAAGTCACATCTGCTGTAACAGAAGGATTACCATCACGATCTCCACCAATCCAAGAACCAAAACGTAAAAAGCTAGGTACATGCCATTCATGCTCTGGATAGTACTTACTCAAAGAGCGTTCTAATTCCTGATACAACTCTGGCAATACATCAAATAAAGTTTCATGGAAATAATACATCCCATTACGCACTTCATCCAATACAGTTGGCTTACGATCACGTAATTCATCGGTTTGCCATAATGTAATCACTTCGTTCAATAACTTTTCACGTAATTGCTCGCGCTCACGGAAAGTCAGTGTAGGATTGTCTAAAAGAGTAACGTCTTCTGAAATACGTTTGTGGATATCCAAAATGGCACGACGCATCGCTTCTGTAGGATGAGCTGTCATCACCAATTCCAACGAAAGGTCAGCCAAAATAGCCTCTACTTCGTCTGCAGTAAAGTTTTGTTCTTTTAATTCTTGAACAGCACTTTCCATAGAACCAGGTTGAATCGTTTCTCCAGCAGAACGCTCATAGTCACGTTTACGACGAATACGGTGGTTCTGTTCTGCAATATTCACCAATTGGAAGTAAATCGCAAAAGCGCGTACCACTTGGTGTCGATTATCAGAATCCAGATTTTTGATAAGTGTTTTGAATTCCTCAAAAACCTCAGGTAAAGCTACTGCACGCAATGATTTACTTAGCTCACGAATTTTTTCAACAATATCCAAAAGTTCCTGTCCGCCTTGATGGACAAGCACCTCACCTAGAATATTCCCCAAAAAACGTACATCTCGCCGCAGCAAGTTGTTAGAATGATTTTTACTAGCATTCACTGTCAACTCAGACATGCTCTTCCTCCTATCTTTCACCGGTGTCAATTCCTCTATATGTTAACATCTTCTTAACATCATACAACAAAGCTACACTGATTACTTTAATTAATTTTGAACTTATGAATGATTATGCAAACTTTTAACCAATCAATCACAATGAAAATTGACACCTGCCCTAAAAGCATTTTGTCAACTATCGTATTCGTTATTTTACATCAATAGAGAGAATATATCTCTTCTTTTAACATAGTATTTCCGTCGACAAACGAATAAATTAAAGTGAAAAAAGTACAAAATTTATAAAACAGGATCTACATGATTCCATAGCTATGATAAGTTTTTTTATACTTATATATAGCAAAAAAAGACCGTTTCCGGTCTTTGAATTAAAAAATGGAGCGGGTGATGGGAATCGAACCCACGCTATCAGCTTGGAAGGCTGAAGTTCTACCATTGAACTACACCCGCAAAACGATCGGGATGACACGATTTGAACATGCGACCCCCTGGACCCAAACCAGGTGCTCTACCAAGCTGAGCTAC
>NZ_MDER01000003.1 GCF_001721045.1 Paenibacillus nuruki
AAATACTATTATTTATTATTAGCTATTCAAACTAGACTAGATAAATTCAACTAATTTATTCAACAGCTATCGATTCTACTTTACTATGTATCTAGTAGACTCTATTTTTGACTAAGTAATAAATATGAAGGGAGACAGATATGTTATTATGTCGTTCTAAGAAAGTAAGAGAGGATCTTATTAAAAGGTATTCTATTTTACCTATTGCACACGTAAAGCTTTTGAAGGGACAAGAACGAAAAAGTTGTACTGGAAATCTACTTACTGATAGTTACTATGTATTTAGTTATCAGAAAGATGGAGAATCCAAAAGTTTTCTATGTGGTATCCATGCAGCGTATCATTTTCTTGAGCTAATCAAGCATCCTAAACTACCATTATTTGATCCTCTTTCTAGAAATCAAGATAGTAGTTCAATCAATAAAAACATTGAAAATTATACCGATCAAAATAAACAATGGCATCCAGCAGCTAAACAGCTATATAATGCTATTCATTTATTGATCATTTGCTGGAAAATTGAACCTAAGGCAGCATTAAAAGATATTAAATCTAAACTAGAAAAAACAATGGAGAATGAACCGGATATTAGATTAGTAAAAGCAATTAATACTATTATTTCTAGAGATATATCTAAACGAACAATACAAGAAATGATTCAAGAATTGAGAGTCGAAAATGAGAATATGCGTACATTCCATTTTGATTTACTAACGGAGTTGCTACTAAAGAATAAAATAGAACAGAGCTTTTATGAATGAGTGTTGAATTGAGAGAAATATATTTTATTACTTTTCAAGTGAAAGATTAATAAATATTTTGGTTTCATTCATTTATGAAATTATAAATTTACCTAGGATTGGAGATGAAGATTTAACAAGTGCTGTATTTCCAAAATATGAACCAGAATGTATAGAATTAAAGTTCGGAAGTAGTATCTATATTGTTAAACTCAAATTGTTAAAAATTTTCATTGTTAATTCTGGGAGTTTAGAGAACTCTAATTACGAATGGTCAATTCTAAAACTGTAAACCTTAGATCTTGTGCCTTCTGAAGTTTATAATAATTTAACAGGCAACTATGAATCACTGTTAAGATTACCAAACTGGAAAATTTTTGATCAAAAATGCGGTGATGTTAGGTATTTTAGTTATACTCCTGATAGGGAGGATAAACTACTTCCATCTGATACAGTTCATATTCATCGATAATTTGAAGGTGGAGACTTTTATATAACATTTGGTTTTCCTCAAAACCGTCGTAATAAAATACTTGATGAATATATCTATAAAGTTTCTGATCTAAAACTGCTTGAGCTGTTGGGAAAATTGGCACATCCAAGTAGAAAATAAAAAATCTCTTCGTTTGATTTTTATTTTCAATAATAGGATATTGAAATTTATTTAAATCGGTTAGGAGATATTAAAATGGAAATAGAATACAATAAAGAAGAAATGAAAGAGTTCGTGGAGCAATTATTCTTAGAAATTAAGTATGCACATGACAATTTTTTATTTATACATATCTCCGTAACCGTTTTGTAGATTCTCCTCAAACACAAGAAATTTCAAGTTCATTTTTTGCCTTATCTATGGACTCGTTACAAAATGACGCTATTATTAGAACAGCAAAATTGTTTGATAAAGGGCATAAAAGCTATGGTACACTTTATAAATTATTAAATCTTATGGAGGCTCATTTAGATCAGTTTGGTACAGTGAAAGATAAGTTAGCTTCACATAAAATATACTATCAAAATCAAGAAGTGCTCATAAATAACTTATTAATTTGGAGAGATAAACACTTTGCTCATCCGGATAAGAAATATTTTTTGGATAAAAATCGTATTAATTTAGCAGAACATGCTCCAATGCTTGTTGGAGATTTACCAAAACTTTTAAAAACTTCAGCAGAAATATTAAATTTCTATTCTTCTAAATTATTCAGAATTATCCACTTCTTTGAGGA
>NZ_MDER01000004.1 GCF_001721045.1 Paenibacillus nuruki
AAATATTTTTGAATTTTTCTTCAGAAAATCTCATTTCAATTTTCAATTTTATTTCTTCACTACTCACTTTATTATCAAACTTTATTTTACTCAATTGATGATTAATCTCGATTGCTACTGCTTCTGCAACTTGTGAAGCAATGCTTCCTTGGAAAATATTTTTTATAAACGATTTTACTTCTTCAATAATACTAATATTGTAACCTAATCTTTCCTGCATAAAAGCTAAAAGCTCTTCGACTATAAATAGATTTTCTACTTCTGCTACTTTCAAAGAAAATATACCTTCTTTTTCTAAAGAATCCAGCTCATTTTTTGGTCTAAAGTCTCTATCTATAATTCCATAAACCTCTATATTTTGTAAACTTTTATATCCCTTTTTAGATTTCACATACTTAATAACTTGTGAACATCCTCCACAAGGGATTACATGATAATTTTGATCTTTATATAATTCTTGATAAATCAGGTAATCAAGACTTTCCTTTGTTCCTTCTACAAATATCGTCTTTTTCTGTGTACCGATGAGTTCAAATAATAGTCCTTCAGGAATATCGGAATAATCATTTAAAGGTAAAAATTCATACTCCCATTTTCCAATACCATCAAAAGATTTCACCCATAAGATTTCGCTAACACTCCTTGATACAGCGAAATCAAGATCATGAGTAATATACATAAATACACAATCTTGTCTCGCTTCTTCAAGTTTGTCCCACAATTTATTCAAAATTGCTTTATGTATATGTAGTTCTGGTTCATCAATTATTATTAAAGAATTGTTTTTAAGCGATAAAATTTGTGTTATTAAATATAGAATCACACGTTCTCCATCACTCATTTCCTTTGCGTGATATCTATTATTTTCAAAAAAAGCATGTACTTCATTACCTGATAGATCAAGTGTTCTTTTAGGAATTAGATAATTCCAAATATCTTCTGCATGTTGTTTTAAAGATTTCTCTACGGGGGGTAATTCTTTGCCTTCATTTTTAGCTCTAGTACAAAACTCATGATAATTCTCTAATAATTTATTATTTCTTGCAAAAAAAAGTGATAAAACTTTGTCATAGTCATTTAGTAAATGCGTTGCCGGATTACCGCTATAACGATTATCTCTTTTAGTACTACCTGGATAATCGCTTCCAATAGATGCTTCTTTTTCTGATGCTTCTAAGCCTTTAATAATCAAACTTTGATTTAAAGTTAATGACTTTTGAGCAGTAATTCTATGAACTGATAATAAAGAGTTGTTATGCATAGAATTGAAGTTTGGATCATTTAATTCCTCAATTTTAACACTTAATCTAGTCTTACCTGCTCCATTAGCTCCTAATAATACTATTGGTTTTCCAATTATGAAATTTTTGAAATTTTCTTCAGGTAACTTTACTGTTATTATACTCATAATGGAGTTTAAAGTTAATTAAAACTAAAACTCCTCTCTCATTATTTAAGCATGAAATTGCATACCATCCAACACTTCTGCTACATAACCTGCACGAATTACAAAATCACCGAAA
>NZ_MDER01000005.1 GCF_001721045.1 Paenibacillus nuruki
AATATATATATAAATTTAATTAGGAGGATAATATGGATTTATATAAACTTGGAAAAATATCGCCTGAAGAATTTCTTTTCGAGTTAGAATCTCTATGTAATACAAATAATTTTGACTCTGCTATAAAATTATTAAAAAAATCAGGTATTAGCATAAACTACTTTGGTAGTGGTAAACCCAAAAAAATAAAACTATACAAAGAAGCAATTGATTTATTAAAAAATAAAAATCCTTCTAAAATACAAGAAATTAAAAAATTAGAAAATGAAGTATATGCAATTAATCAATTGTATTTTAAATTAGCTACTAATTTTTTAAGTAAACTTGAAAATTTAATACCAGATAAAATACATTTAAACTCCTATGTAATATGTATGGAATTATTCTTATCTAAGGATATTTATAACTTAAAACATCAATCAGCATTAAATAATAATCAATCAGACTATTTTGAAAATAGTGTAGAATCTATTGGATTAGTATTGAAATATTTACTTTTTTACAAAGACTTTTCTTTTGAAAATGAGAATATTAGAATAGATTTTAATTATATCCAAGATGCAATTACACATCTTGAATATGCAGGTTACAAATCTTTATTGAACATATTATATGAGCTATGGAGCTATTTTGAAGTTGAGATTGATATAATAGAAAATTTGGTTTTGGCAAAAGCAAAAGGAAATAAAACTTTAGGGAAAACAATATCACATTTGAAATTTTTGGATGTTAGACAAGCTAAACAAGCCAGATATGCTCATGAACAATATTTATTATATGGCAATAACTCAACTATTAATAAGACTAGAAAACTTCCTCCTCATGGATATGCTTCATACGATGAAAGAATGGCTGTAGAGTTTGTAAAAGAATATTTTTCAACAGATGACTTCAATTCTGAAATATTTGGTATAAAAATTAGCGAATTCGTTAGAGCATATATGGCTATATCAATAGAATGTAAATCTTTTTTGGAAAGTAGAAAAACTACCAACTTAGTTAAAAAAGGTTCTATTTCTTTAAATGATATTTGTATTGTTAAATCTAAAAAGAAATGGACTTATTTAATGATAGAATGGGGAATCCAACAAAAAAATGCATCTAAAATATTTGATTTATTAATTTTCAATGAAAAATCAGAAGATTGCATAGATGCTCCATTTTTAAGGCTAGAAGAAAACTATATGGTAATTCCATCAATTAGTGTATCAACTGATCCTGTAAGGGCATTATTATCTAATCTAAAATGTAAAAATGTTGAAGTGAAAATTAAAGGTGATTGGTTTGAAATACAGATGCGGAAAACATTAGTGGAATCAGGTATAAATTGTATACAACTTAAAAATCCTGATTATGAATGTGATATAGTATTCTCCTTAGATGAAGATTTATTTTTTATTGAAGTAAAACACTTAAATGATCCTACTTCTTATAAACAATATATAGAAAATAACGATAAGATAATAGCAGCTACAGTCCAACTAAATAGAATAGTTAACTATTATACAAAAGCAGAAAAATTAGTTCATGTAAAACAACTTCTTAAAATAGATAATGTTAAAAATATATATAAAATAATTTTAACAAATACTGCTCAAGGAGAAAATTCTAAAATAAATGATACTTATATAAT
>NZ_MDER01000006.1 GCF_001721045.1 Paenibacillus nuruki
ATTTTAATTTGTTCAAGATATAATCTTCGATTTTAAAACCAAGTGGAATATCTGCAATATTTGTCCACTTTGGTAATAAATCAATTTGTTCTTGAATCCATTTTCTTATATTGATTGGATCTTCTTTATCTTTTTGTAATCTATCTTCTGCATAAGCCTCTAGTTTTTTATAAGCTTCAGGAGACTTTTGTTTTAACAATGCATCAGATCTAAGCGTATCTGCATCAATAAAGAGATCTAATAGATTAGAGTACGCATATTGTTTAGTATGATGTGCTGGAACAATAGTGAAATGTTTTTCGAACACTTGGAAAGCAGATTTACATAATTTTTCAAACTCTCTTTTTCCATATGAGCTTGCAGCTGAAGCAAATTCAAATAATCGATTCTCATCATACTTACGTGGAGAAATAAATTTATAAACACCGGTTCGTTTTGAAATATCAATAATTTCACTCATTGTTTTATGTTTTAATTCAAACGTAATAAGATCAATGATGTCTTCTGGAAACTTCCGTTCTAGCTCATAAACTTCTCTGATTTTCTCAACAATATACTTAATGAATTTTCTGCTCTTATTTTTGAGTTTAGTAGCAAGAAGATAAAAGTCTTTTCCTTCATTATGATACTCAAAATCTCCAATCAGATTGCTAGCTAATAAATCTCTAAGATGCATAACTATTCTACGGTTTAACTTTCGCCCAGGAAGTACCTGACGATAATGCATACCTTTAACATATTCCTCTGTTAATAAAGGATTTAGTTTCATTGTTAACTTCGGTAAACGAGTTCCTTTTTGGTTATCAATTTTCCAAAACTTCAAAAGAGATATACCGTCTATTTTTAAACTCGCCAATATGTTAACAATATTCTTGAGTTCATAAACATAGGTTTTATGCAATTGTTTTAAAATACCGGAACCTTTACTTAGCCAATAAAAAGCATCATTTTTTTTATTGTTACCTGTTTTACGAATAAGATCAAAAACAAGCTTTTGTGCTGCGATCGGCAAATCTGTGAATTTCTTTTTAAAAACAAATGGATTCATAACTACCATACGAGTTATTTTATTAGTAGCTGGATCAATAAAGTGGTTCAACTTAAATTCGGATCTAATACCATCTTGAATTTCATGAATGAATCCAAGTCTCACAAACTTATCAAATGCAATATAAAATTGATCATCACAACAAGGATCTTCATATAGATTTTGCAACTTCTGATAAATCTGATGTTTACTTACATTTTCGAGTTCACCATTTGAATTGAAGCAAACATGTAATGTACACATCAACATCAAGTCAGCTTTCGTAATATGCCAAAGCAAGCGACTAGATCCATTCGATCGTTCTTTAAACTTTTCTTTTTTATGTATATTTTCAGATATAGAAAACAGAGCATCCATGAAGCCATCTGTTAAAACAAAATTTGAAGATTTTTCTTCTGTTAATTCAAAAGTAATATGCGTCACTCTTAACTCTCCTTTCTTATAAATTTCCTTCAATCTATTGCTTATAAATATGTACACCTTCAGTAATTGTTGTTATAATTTAGAGAGGGCGTAGCAGAAAACTTAATTAAACTTATTATCATATAAGTGAAATGAAGTGGATGAGATTTTGCTGGGGAGCGATTCTCAAATAGCTACATGCTGATCACTGTAAGGACTTCCTTTTGTCAGAAAGGAAGTTCTTTTATTTTATCCACATGTTAACATGTCATAAATCGACATTATCACTTAGTTTTGATTTGGTCAATGCTACTCAAAATGATCAATTTTTACTATTACAGCGTATTTTTATCAAAACCATACATTTTACTCCGTAAACCATACACTCTACTCCGTGAACCATACACTCTACTCCCAAAACCATACAGTCTACTCCGTAAAAAACGTAAATAATTAAATACTTTATAGTTATTTCATCTTTAAATCTGTGGATAACTATTTTTGTTTTTTTAGGGAGTAAAGTGTATGTTTCTTAAAAATATTTTTGTTTTTTTAAGAATCGTAATTTTCGATTTGTGTTTGTCGATGGACTAACAGCCATTCAGCAGGATTATATTGAATAAAAGTAACCTTATTTTTCACTTTTATAAACTCGTAATTCGCAATAATATCAGCATGCAATAAATGTTCAAATGAATTTTTGATGGTCTTGATCGTTCGAGCACGGTTATAGTTTTCATCGGTAATTATAATTTGATCAATTAGATCATCTATATTAAAAATGTGATTATCATTTTCTATCCCATTAAGAATACTTAAATAAATCATTCTGGCATAAGAAGTAGGTAATTCATTAAAAATGACCATATTAATGAAGATATAATTTCTTTCTAACAAGCTTTGATGAAGAATATCGTGAAATACAATTTCTGCTGCTCGCTCTTTCCCGTTCTCTTCTTCTCTTTTCCGGGCAATAAGTTTTAAGCTAGTGATGGGTCGGTGCTGTACAGTTGCAGAATAATATTTATGCTTGGATTGATCATAATATTCTTTGTATTCAATCCATGTCGCTGCAATGTTTTGAAGGCTGTCATAGATTAATTTATACTCACCTCCGCTAGGTTTGGTTAACATAGCCTCAGCAAGTTCCTTAAATTCAAACTCAATGTTTTGATTACATCCTTGTATCATCCAAAGCTTAAAAAGACCAATTAATACTTTTGTATCATATGTGTTTAAAATGGCCCCTTTATCATTTCTGTAGACAATGGGTCGGAATCCTCTACGCTCTAACTCGAATATGTTCTCAGACACGACAAGCTTACTCATTGTTTTTGCATGGGGTGTCCCAGATAGAAATGCTCCACTTGCAAGTAGATTTTTTTCGAATATATGTGAACTAAATTGCTTTTGATATTCTCTTTTATAGAAAAGAACGTTATTAAGAAGTTGTATTGATATAGAAATCAAATCTAACTTCTTTTGGTCGTTTATACTTATATTAAGCCCAGTAGATTGTTGTAATATAATTGATTTCAACTGATCGTTCTCTTGATCTTTGTACAAATCAATAAGAGGCTTCATTTCATTAATTTGTATAGAATGAAATGAAGTGAAATATTTTTGCATTTCGTCTACAATAATTTGATCAATTTGTTCTTTATTCATCGGATATTGTTTTGATATTTCTTTTTTTAGGGCATATAATTCGATAGCATACTGATCAACGAGTTCAGATAATTTTGATATCTTCATCACCTTCTTTCATATTGATATTAGTTATTATAGGGTACTTCAATCCACAAATGAAGATTTAAACATAGAAGGAAGCACCTACATGAATGCGCAAAGAAATACATTCACGTAGGTGCTTCCTACTAGTTTCATTCAATTATGTACACTACTATTTATAAATTTCAGGTTGAACTTCAATCCGCATTTTATCATAATCTGTCTGATAAGATAATGTAGCAATTTAGTAGTCCTTTATGCCAATTATTTAGCAAATCTATCCTGCAATTTTTTTCGGATGTATCTTTAATCAAATCCAATAGATTTTATTATTTCAGACCACTTTTCAATTTTTGAAGTGATTGTAGTAATCACCATTGGTTGAGTAGTCAAGAACATACCCGCTACAAAAACTGCGTTTGCAGAACAGAGCGAGTTAATTCCGTACCGCTTCTAATCCAAAAATTCACTATTACTTATTAAAATGATCGTAATGAACACTTGTTTTGATGATTGCATAATTTATAGTATAGAATAGTTATTGTTTGATGTAAATAGTACCTATAAAAAAGTCAGAGACTTCAACTTCAAAATCGACTATGCTGATGATTAAGATTCCTATTAATATAGAAAATAGTTCCAAATCATTAAATAATATTATATGATTACAAAAACAAGTTACTTTGATCACTTTTAAGACCTTAATCAAAGCTTCTTATAGCACTCAAAAATATAAAAATAAGGAGTAGAAATATGAGATTAATTAATTTCAGTGTTAAAAACTATAAAGTTTTTAAAGAAAAATTTTCAATTAGTTTCTCAAAAGACTTCATAATAATTCTTACAGGCAGAAATAATACTGGAAAATCAACTTTTCTCGAAGCAATCAATTGCTTCTTCCAAAAAGAAACCAAGGCAAAAACTATCCCCAATGATTGTTTTACGGTACGTAGTATAGATATAATACTCGAAGCAGTGTTTGAATCTGCTGATAAAGAAAGAATAACGATTATTAAGAAATATAGACAAGAAAATGCCCCTACTTTTTGTGATGATAAGGGAAAGGAAATCAAGAAAACACACAGCTTATTCCATAAACTAGAGGACATCTTGAGCAATAGACCCTTTTACATAACCCCGTCTATGTTACCTGATGATATAAATGATTTGATTCAAAACATTTACTCGGAAATAATTAAAAATGACCTCCTGAGACTTGAGAATTTCGATGGAAATTCAAAAGAAGATATGGCTACTTTTAAACTAGCTGAAGAATATACTAAGCTAAAAAAAGCATATCCTGCATTTTTAAAGAAAATCAAACAAAATACTGATGGCATACTATCAAAGGTAAGTAAAGATGTTTCCGATAATCTGAGAGTGCTTTTCTCTAATGACCAACTATCTCTTAATGTTGTTGGTGGTGAAAGCTCTGGTTTTTCATCAGCAGACCTCCTAAAATCCACAAATTCAAGCATCCACATTGATAGTAACAAACAATTTAAAATGCCTTTAGCTAACCAAGGCACTGGTCTTCAAAGAATGAGCCTCATTTACCTCATTCAAAATATGATTGAAAAAAAACTATTAGGTGAAAATGACAATAAATTATTACTAATAGATGAACCTGAAGCATTTTTGCATCCTGAAGCAGTTCGAGCATTAAGTCGTTCACTTTATAAAATAGGTAAAAAAATGCCCTTAATGATTTCAACTCATTCTCCAATACTCATAGATTTATCGGAAAAGCATACTTCCATTCAGGTTTTTAGAGTGGGTGAGAAAGAGGCTATCCAGTTATATCAATCTGCCAATGAAAAATTTGATAATGAAGACATAGCAAATATGAAAATTTTAAACTATGTGGATTCCTATGTAAATGAATTTTTCTTTGCAGATAAAATAATTATTGTCGAGGGTGATACTGAGTATATTGCCTTTAAACATCTTGCTAAGCAGAAAGGGTATAACATTCACATAATACGCGCTAGGGGTAAAACCACAATAGTTACTTTAATGAAGGTTCTAAATCAATTCAATTCCTCTTACGATGTACTACATGATGTAGATAACAATGAAAAACATCGTTCTACTACACTAAAAGCCCAATTAACGAATTGCAAGAATATATTCAACTATAAACAAGACGATAACATAAGAATATTTTGTTCAGTATCTCATTTCGAAAAAGCAATTGGTATCGGAGATGTCTTAGATGACAAAAAGACAAAAATTATCTATCAAATATTACACCCATCAGAAGCATCGGAGACAGATCAATATACTGAAGCTAGAAGCTTGGTTGAAGGTATATTTGAACAAATAATTAGCCGTAATAATGAGTTAAATTTAAGCAATGGATTCAAAAAAATCTCTAGTTCTAAGGATTATGATGAATTATTTATTGGATTAATTGCTCAAAAAATTCAAGAAGAAGAAAGATAACACATTTAAAGTTAAATAATAACAGCGATTTAATTAGAAAAGATGGTGTGTCTTTAAATTACGTAAATAACATTGCATCCTTTACCAATTTGTTATTAAAATCTTTCACTCAGGAAGTAAATAAACTTAAAGAGGACTTTGCAAATTTTATTAATACCTCCTTTTTATACTTTAGAATTTCTAAAAATTAAAGGAATGGATAATTAACGAGTAACTACATTAAAATCGTGTTTTTCTTATATATATATTCCTTTTAATATTCATATAAATAGGAAGTTCATGAGGTAATATTTCATGGACTTCCAAGTCAGATTATCTATTGTTGAAGAGAACTAAACATATTACTAATCTTTAAGTTGATTATTGCATCATCATTATTCCTTTGTTCATTATATCCTCTCAATTGTTCAGCATTACTTTCATCTTCTTCATTATTGATATTCTCTAGTCTTTCTTTTAGACGTTTAAGGTTATTATTTACAGCACCATCAAAGTAATTATTTACTATGCTTAACTCATCGATTAATTGATTAATCTGATCTATATCATTAAATACCTCGTTTATATCATCTTCTATTGCAT
>NZ_MDER01000007.1 GCF_001721045.1 Paenibacillus nuruki
TTTCTATTTTTATCATTTGTAATAATTTTGAGACGAGGATCTTTGATTTGAACGTCATCATTTACATATTCAATTATTATTTGATGTCCCATACTATAACTATTTTTAAATTGATCTAATGATCCATCATAAACAATCTCTCCTCCATGAATAGTTATGATTCGATTACAAATTTGTTCAATATCATCCATATCATGAGTTGTTAAAATAACAGTTAAGTCTTTCTCCTTATTAATCTCTTTAATAAATTTTCTTATCTTTTGCTTTACTACTACATCAAGCCCAATTGTAGGTTCATCCAAATAAAGGATTTCAGGATTATGTAATAGTGCCACAACAAGTTCAGCACGCATTCTTTGTCCTAAACTTAATTGTCTTACTGGAGTTCTTAAAAAAGGACTCATCTCAAGTAAATCAACATAAAATTCTACATTATATATAAAATCATTTTCAGGAATTTTATATATTTTTTTATACAAATCGAATGTTTCTTCCATAGGAAGGTTCCAATATAATTGTGATCGTTGTCCAAACACTACTCCAATTTTTTTTGCATTTTCTTTTCGATTCTCATAAGGTACTAACCCATCAATTAGAACAGATCCAGAAGAGGGAACTAATATGCCTGATAACATTTTGATTGTAGTAGATTTACCTGCACCATTGGCACCAATGTAACCAACAATTTCGCCTTTTTTTATACTGAAAGATATGTTATCAACTGCTTTTTTTATATGATAATTATTCGTGAAAAGAGATTTAACAGAATTAAATAAACCTTTTTCTCTCTCTGAAATTTTAAATTGTTTATATACATTTTTCACTTCAATAATATTTTCCATACTGTCTCCTATTCTAAGATCCTGTACTTTTATAATTGTTTATTCCAATACGCCATAGAATATAAGCTAATATAAAAAGTACTACTCCAACTAAAGGCGATAAGAATTGAAACACAGGACTAAAGAATGTAAAATCATTTTTTTGAATAAAATATTGTACTGGAAAGAAATTGATAAAAGCATATGGGATTACAAAAGTTAGCAGTATTTGAATTATCCCAGGGTAAATAGAGATTGGATATCTAATAAAGTTTTTTGCTTGAAAGAACAATACATCTTTAAGCATACTATTCTCAACAACCCAAAATGATGGAATAGATATTAATATCAGTGCAGCACCTTGTATTAATGAACCGCTTAAAATAACAATTATAAAAAATAAAGTTTGGAAAAAGTTTAAAGATACATTCAAATTAGCAAGCGCTATAAACATAGCCACAAGGGATAATATTAAATGACTTAAATAACCCGAGTTAAACTCTCTACATATTAAGTAAAGAAAGTTATTTAAAGGCTTCGTCAAAATCTCATCAAAAGTTCCATCCTTTATCATTTGAGATAATCTAAAACTTGGGCTAGCTAAAAAAAAACTAGCTAACGCGTAAGAACACAAATTCATTGCATAAAGTAAAAGTACTTCATAAGAATACCAACCATTAATTTCATTAAACCTATCAATAACAATCCACAATAAGAAAAATTCTGCCCCATAAGAAGCTAATTGTGCTATTAAACCTAGAGTAAAAGCCTTTTTAAACTGAAAAATTCCTACTATTTGAATTTTAATAAATTCAAAATACAAAGATACATACTGCATTGTCTATCCTCCATGAACTACAAGCTTATTTTGTGCTTTGCTCCAAATGAATCGTTCAATGCAATACAAGATTACAATCCATAACAACTGTAGTAATAATAAATTTAAAATTTGTAATTCATTATATCTACCAAGAAAGATTGATATTGGCTCAAAAAAAACAAATCTGAAAGGTAAATAAGCACAAATATCAGCAAGCCAATCAGGGTAAAACCAAATAGGAATAATTGATCCAGAAAAAAGATCAAAAATAGCACCAACAATAAAGGGAATATACCAGGAAGTTTCTAACCAGAATGCAAAAAGTCCAATAATATATTTAATTAAGAAAGCTATAATAACAGCAAATACTATACTTAAAAAGAACATTAAAAAATTTACTAATGTAATATCAAACTGAAGATTATACATAAATAAAAAAAATATAAAAGAAGGAAGAAATATAAATGTTAGTTGAAAGATGTTAGTACCTGCATCTTGAGCAAATAAGCAATTCCTATAATTTATTGGTTTTATTAGATCAGTAACTATTGTTCCCTTGTCTATTGCATCTCCAATTTTGTTTCCACTTTCTGATTTAGTTATGTTAAATATAAAGAAAGAAATAAAGACATAATTAATCATTTGCTGTAAATTAGAATTGTTATTAAGGTTATCGTACAAGGCTTCCCAAACACTTATTTGGATATAAATCATAATAAAGCCCGCAATAATAGACGTATACAAATTAAATTTATATATATATTTTTCTAAAAATGATATCTTGATGAATTTAAAGTATAGATCCAAAACTATCACTCATTTCTTGAAATAATTATTGGAAAAATACAATTTAGCTCATTTTCTTTTTCATGTTTCTCAATATAAATGCTTATTCCCAGTTTGTTATCTGCAAGTAAATATTTATAAAGTTCTGCTTGAGTTAAAACAAATTCTATTGATAACGTATTTCCATCTAGATTGTGTGAAATTTTTCCGTATTTTTTAGGTGCACCGAATGTTTTTTGTCTTGATTCTGATCCGAAAAATGTAAGTTTACTATCACTTTCTCCTAAGTTGATGCTAATGATATCGTTCTCATGAATATAATGAATATCATAAATAAATAAAGTTAGTTTCAATGTTTCAAGCCACTTAACTTCAATAGATATTGATTTGTAATGATTTTTCTTTGATGCGTAATGTCCTTGTAATACATTTCCTTCATTTAAAAAATCAATTATTAAAATATCAGAATCATTAATTTCATGTGTTTTAGCACCCATTGATTTTAAAACGCTTTCAAAATCAATGTTAAATATTGCATCAACTAAGTTCTCCTGAATAAACCATTCATTAAAATTCCAGAATAATATTTGCGGATAATATTTTAATTTGGGCGGACTTTTTAATAAATTCACTTGATATATTTCAACTAAAAGTGAGTTGATGAATTCTATGGAGTGTTCTGCATCAAACTTTTTAGCTAGATGTAAAAACTCTTCAGAATCATAATCTTCCTCTTGCAGTAGAAGATATACTTCAACAAGATTTATTAATTTAAAATAAGGCAATTGGTCTATTCTTGATATGTAATCTCTAAATATGGAAGCACATAAAATAACCAATGATAAGTTGACATTAGGAATTAAAATCTTATCAGATAAATTTATTGAATGTTCAATTATATCTTCATATGTTATCTTACCTTTGAAAATAGCTCCTTCTGTTGTCATTATTTTATTTAAATTAATATTATTATTTATATCATGTGGATATGAAGCAACTGGTACAAACTTATGTAAATCTATATTGATATCATCTCTTTGAAGTTCAGATAACTCATGTCCTGTTTCAGTTTTCTTTTCAATAAATCCCTGATTTAATAGTAAACTTTTAAGTTCATAAGGATTTTTAGATAAAAGATCAATATCTGCCATTCCTCTAAGCAAAATTCTTCCTTTTGTGAGTTGATGATTACTAAATCCTTTAACTACAACAATTGGTTCATTTAAATTCTTCTCTAATTTTTTCAAGAAAGACATTGATGTTTTATAACGATTAGTAATTTCTTGTAGTTGATTTTCTAACTCTACAATTTGCTTGTTCATTATTTGTTTGAAATATGGTTGAAGCTTATGTTTACTCACTATTTTCATTAAATATTCTTGATTCTTTTCCTTTGCTAAATCAAATAGTCTGTTTAATAAAATATTTTCTCTCATAACTACCTCCGTTCAATCCTAAAAAAATTCAG
>NZ_MDER01000008.1 GCF_001721045.1 Paenibacillus nuruki
AGATGAAGCGTCAGGATATGGACATCGCTTTGCTGAAGCATATGATGGTTTTTTCGTTTAAGAAAAGGAGCAAAAGCTTGCAATTTCTGCTGAACTTTTTTCAAAATAGCGACAAAATGACTTTGTACCGAGCATGGTTTTTTTATACAATAAAAATGTCTTTGCACAGGAATCCACCTTCCAAAATGGGGTTTGGTCACTTTCATTTTGGACGTTTTTCTGGGCAAAGGCTATTTTTATTTTCAACTAGCACCACGGGTAAATACAATATATTTATATCTACTTAGATCTTATTTTAATGATAGCATTTTTTATTTTTTGTATCTTCATTTAGTAGCTTATTACTACGTTAATCGGCTTACTATAGTGATTTTAAATATAATACTTACTTTTCACTTATAAAGTAAGTATAAAGTAAGTATTTTATAAGTGATAACTAATTATTAAAGATATAGGATGATAAATATTTTGGTAAATAATAATCTCACTGTAATATAATATTTACTTGTAATCTAATTTATAACTATTTAATTTATACTTATTTAAAAATTACACTATATTGAATAATAATATGATGTTTACCTAGAAGAGAACCACTTCTTTTGAAAGGCGGTTGAGTAGGCTAAAGAAGGCTATAGCTTACTTATTTAGTCGAAGTTTAATACATCAGCAAAGCATTAGGAGAATTAGTCACATTTAGTACAATACTTATACTATACACGAATAGTAAGCTACATCCGTAACTCTGCCTAATAAATTCGATTCAGGCAATAGTGCTACCAAAGTAAATCCGAGATTTTTAATTAAATTTTTTGACTTCACATTTTTATTATATATAGTAGCAAATAGACGTTTAAGGTTTAATATGGTTTTAGAATGCTCAATAACTGCGGAAACTGCTTCATATGCAAAACCGCATCCCCAATGCTCTCTGATAAACCGAGAATCTATTTCACAAAGGTAGCCTTCTGCTACTTCTGGAATCATTACATCACCGATGAATTCATCATTGTCTTTTAACGCTACAGTCCATTCTGTTTCATTACGATTCCTAATCATTTCTAAAATTAACTGTTCATTACGAGGAGGGTTAATTCCAAGAAATTCTCTTACTTCATCATTGTTAAACATTTTAAGCATATTAGGATTGTCTTTTTCCATCCTCGGACATAAAATCAATCGTTCTGTTTTAATTTCAGGTGCTCCTTTTATTGCCGTGAATCATATAATATATCTACGTTATACTTTATTATCCAAAATACAAACAGCTACGTATGTAAATCCCAATAGAGTTATAGTACAAAATATGAATTCCATTTCATTTCCCAATATTGCTGTATTTTGCAATGAAGGCTACATTTACTCAGAAAATAATCTTCAATCATGCATTCAGTTAAAGCAAGTCTAAATGTGAGACCAGCTAATTCATGGCACAAAAGTTTAAAATAGTAGAATTGATAAATTATTATTTATCTTATTTCAAATAGAATAATAAAGAGAGATAGATCTACAAACCACACCTAACTATATAAGTACTAATTTATGATTATTGATAAATTAATTTTTAAATACTTAGGTTATACATAATAATAAATTAATTAGTCGAAAGAACATTTTCTAGTCATTCCTAAAAAATCTAATCTAAAC
>NZ_MDER01000009.1 GCF_001721045.1 Paenibacillus nuruki
ATCGTATACTGTATAATTCAAATTTCTTGTACGATACTTTTTAATCTTAGATTCATATTCAGACAAGTTAATCATAATAACTTTAAAATGATCTTGATTAGAATTTAAGTTCAAATTCTTATAATTTTTTTCAAGATCATTTTCGTGTTGCCAATAGCCAAAATAAAGTAATAATGTCTTAATATTTTTATTTGAATTAACTTTAAGATTAAAAGCTCCATTGAATGCACCTTCATGTACTTCCAACGAATTGTCTTTTTGTAACACATAATTTTGTAAAGCATTTTTTCCTGCTAACAATGCATATGATTTAGCTGAGTAACTAGCAGCAGTTGAATTTTCAGTTATCCTCCAATGATATAACACTTTAGAGATATGATGAATATATTCTGCTTTTGAAGTTAATCTTAGAATAAAATCATAATCTTGACTTCCATCAAATTCACTATTAAATTCTCCTACTTCTAGAAGCAACGAGGTTTTGAATACTAAAAAATGACAAATGTAATTATAACTTAATAACATATCTGGAGACCAATCTGGTTTTTTATGCATGCTAATATGCTTACCAGTGTTACCAATAATTTTATCTTCATCCGAATAAATTACATCAGCTTCATATTTATTAATTATTAATACAACTTCGTAAAGTGCATCTTTTGTTAATAAATCATCATGATCAAGTAAACCTATATATTCACCTGTCGCTAATTTTAAAGCAAGGTTAGTATTTTCAGCTATACCATGATTGATTTCTGAATAATCATAAATTATTTTATCACTTTTTGCTTTGAAACTATTTATTACTTTTTCAACATTATTATCTGTACTTCCTCCATTGAAAAGACATAACTCAAAATTAGTATAAGTTTGAGCTAAAACAGACTCTATCATTTGTTCAAGAAAAAGAGAGTCAGTATTATATATAGGAACTACAATACTGATTTTAGGCATTTTTATAAATTTTTTTTCTTTTTGACTATTAAAGTAATCTTCAGTTTGATCTTTGAAAACTATATTTGAAAAAGATCGATAAATCCACTTCTCATTTATGTTAGAAAAACTTTTTTTTATTCCAAATTTATGAATCAATTTAAATACTTGAATAATCCGATAAAACTTATTAATCATAATTTACTCCTACCTATTTTTTATAAACCTTAATAATTCAAAAAGAAAAATAGTTAAAATACTAAAGAATACTCCATTGATTATAATATCTAGCATTTCAAACTGAATTTGGTAAACTAACTTTCCTACTAAGCTTCCTTCTTCATGTTTTCCTAAAAAAGATAAATTTCCATTCTGTAGATTATCATTATCTTTCCATAAAGTTATGGCTTTGGTTGGATCTTTTGTATCAGTAGTTAAC
>NZ_MDER01000010.1 GCF_001721045.1 Paenibacillus nuruki
GGTAAAATGACTTTTGAAAGAGTAAGTACAAAAAATTCTGCTGTGTAAAATTTATATAGAGAATTAATAAAATAGGGAAGACTTTAAAGCAATAAAAAGAGGATACTAAAAGTAGGAGACTCTTGTTATTAAAAGAATACATGTCTATTGTAAAATATTGATTTCTTTCGTAAACCGTCTGAAATAATTATAATACAATCGCTCATTATAGTATTATTCACTACACGATAAAACAAAAGTATACTTTCAACTCAATCTCATTTTACAGTAGTGAATTAAATTATTAAATTGATTCAAAATAGGATTGAATTTACTAGAAAAGGAGCTAAAATAACTAAAATTATTTTCATTCTCTGGATCTTGTAACTTCAGTTATATGCTTTAGGTGCAATATATTTTATAACAACCTAAATCATTAAAGTCCCGATTTTTTTATCTGTTCTTCCAGTACTAAATAATTTAAATTTCCAATTTTAATTTGAGTTTCTTTATCTAAAAAACCTACCATATCATTTATGATTTTTGTAAAATTTCCTCCGAAGTAAGATTTAATAAATTCCATATTTTCAAGTTCCTTTTTGTATATTGCATAATCGCTAGCATACATGCGACAGATAGAAATGCGTCCTAAAGAATTAAAAATCATACCTAACGCTGTTGATAATTCTTTGATATCTTTAGGAAATTTTTCATTTGAGATAAGATTTCTTATTCCTTCAAGCTCTTCTTTGATGTATCGGAATACTGTTTTATCTCCTAAAATTGTACTTACAATTGTATTAGATACAGAGAAAGAAGGTTTATCTAAAATAAATTCTATTTCTAATAGCTTTAGCATCTCGATTTGAGAGGCATGATATTCTGTAAAAGCGCGGTTTTTGGCCATTAATAAATTGTCTCCAGTTGAATACTCCATAGCGTCATAGAAATGAGTAAATTCGTGAAATAAAATATAATCAATAGAATTAG
>NZ_MDER01000011.1 GCF_001721045.1 Paenibacillus nuruki
CGCTTATCTTGCCAAGCGCTAATCGTAAGATATTTTGTTACACAAAAATCACATTTTATTTAATTAGAAGATGTCGCGCTTATCTTGCCAAGCGCTAGACTTTTGCGATTTTTGAATGGGTGGATACGATATCGGGTGTGACTAGAGAGAGTTGATTGATAAATTCGATCTGAAAGCTACCTGTACCTTGTCCTGCGGTCTGTTGGTAAGCAATCTCTGCTGCGATGCCGTAAAACGCTAGTGCTTCAACTACAGCGTTTAAGCGTTCTTGTGACTCTATAGGATCAGCCACTGCGATAAATGCACCCACAACAGCACTGAGCAGACAACCTCCGCCTGTGACCCGTGTTAAGATGCTGTGACTATTTGCAATGGTATAGGTGGTATTGCCATCAGTGACCACATCTTTTTCGCCTGTGATCGCTACGATACATTTCAATTGGCGAGCCGCTTGTTTAGCAATCTCGACCATATTTCCTTCGCCTGCTCCTGCATCCACGCCTTTGATATGCCATTGTTCGCCGATGACATTAGCGACTTCAGCCACATTGCCACGTCACCAATCAATCTTGCCACTGTCTCTTATAAACAACTGACGCTGCCGACGAACTACCCTGTGGATCACTCTGATGTCGACGTCAGACACAGAACAAA
>NZ_MDER01000012.1 GCF_001721045.1 Paenibacillus nuruki
TCACTATTATTTATAATTTTACAAAAACTTAATTGATAAAATTTAATTTTACGCAATTCATTATAGTTATTATCGGTATGAACACTATGATTTAAAAGGTTTTTTATAAAAAAAGGTTATATATCTCTATTTTGACCTGAATCCGTATGCATATAGATAAGATTCAAAATGATTCTTTATTTAGAAACCTTATCCCCTCTTGCCCGTAGAAAGTAGAAAGGAATAGGAAATGTACTTAGTAAATGCAAACACATGTCAACCGTTTCCTATGTGTTAAGACCTATTCCGCTTCATTATTTCAAATAAAACCACAAATGTACTTCAAAATGAACAAAAAAGGAGCTATTTATTATGGGTATGATTAAAAGTCTGATCAAACATCTGATCTCTTCGAAGAAAAAGCGTAGGTGTTCGTATAGTAGCAGTGATCGTTATCGTCGTGGAGGTTTTCATAATCAACATGGGCGTGGACATTATCGAGGAAAGCGTTCATCCAGCTCGTATAGCAGTAGCTAATCCGAGGATGATGTATTTCTATCAAGACAAAACAAATATCCCGTGCAGAATATCGTTAAGAGATACGATGTTATTCTGTCGGGATATTTTTATGATCATTATTCTAATTTGAAATCATTTCAATCTCAGCAATAATCTGATCGATTTCTTGAGCAATCTCATCGATCTTATCGTAAGGCTGTGCTGGCTCCACGAGGAGCATACGACGAATCATCTGATGCGTACGTGGATGAAGAGACAATTCGTCTTCCCAGCTACCCTGTGATTGTTCTGTAGCGATAGAAGCTTCTTCGCTCTGCTCTTCATGACTATAGAGAAGGAATAACAACAAATGCCCCAAACCGTAAAAGTCGCTCGTTACATGCAAAGCTCGTCTAATCCGCTTCTCTTCCTGATCACCACTAACCAGCTCATCAAGTAGCGCTACACTTCTTGTTCCTTCTCCTTGTTGCCACATCAGCCCTAGATCGATCAAATAGACTTGATCTTGATCATAAATCACATTCGAAAGACTAATATCTCGGTGTACCCATCCTTGATGATGAATAGCAGTCACAATCTCTACTAATGGCTTCATCCATTGCAGAGCTTCACGTTCATTCAAGCGTATCCCTTGTTCGAAAATGAGCTCTCCTACATTATGCCCTTCCATATACGTCATCACCAGACAATGATAATGATGATATAGAAACGTATCGATCAATGCAGGAATGCAAGGATGATCTATTGCCGCCATCGCTTTACATTCACGGTCATAGATTAATTGTGCACGCCTATGACCACCACGCAAAGGGTAGACTCTTTTCAATACACAGGTCTGCAAGGTCTGGATATCTTCGCATAGATAAGTGACACCATAACTTCCTGTGCCTAAGCGTCTACTAATCCGATAACGCTCATGAATAAGCTGTCCTTCTGCAAAGTGTCGCTCTTGAACCCAGCGCATCAGATGACCTTGTAGTCGTTGTAATGCCTTCAATCATTTATCCAGCCTTTCTGTTCAGATGCTTATTTAGGATCGTCTACTGATGTGATCTGAGATATATCTTGTTTTTTGGTACGTTCACGGAATTTTTTGTATAATTTGCCGACGGTTTCAGGAGTGACTTCGATATTACGTTCGTATGCATATTTCACAGAATAACCTAGTGCTAATGTAATTGCTCCCGCCACGCCTGCTCCAGCTACAGAACCTGCACCCGGGAAGATTTTGAGCACTTGAGCAAATAGACTTTTGCCTAGATTACCAATAATAGCTGTAATCACTATTTCTTTCGCGGTTTCACGACTAATCGGCTTATTATACAGTGCAGCTAAGCGTGTCAGTAGCCCGATCTGAATCGCTGTGATCGGAATAATATCAGCTCCTGGAATAGGTGCTGCTCCTATCGCCCCCGCCGAAGTAGCCGCGCCCACAATCCATTTGTTGGCAGTTGACGATTTTTCTTTGATCGTACGGGCGAATAGAATGTCCTTACTTTTTTTTTTCAATAGATCCAAAATGCTATCACGTAATGTATCAATATTTTGTCCGGTGCGTGAAGATACGGGAATGACTTGATATTTATGCCCTGTTTCTTGTTGAATACGACGAACCAGACGATCAATCTCATCTGCCGCATCAATTTTGTTCAATACAATAATAATATTGCTATTGATTTTCTCTAGTGCTTGTAATGAATTTTTTTCAGCTTCTGAATATACGGTTCCTGCGGCATTTAGGAAAAAAAGAACCACATCCGTTTTGCGATAATATTCGCGTGTCACGGCTGAGTTGCTAAGATTCACATCATTCAAGCCCGGTGTATCGATAAAAATAATCTTTTCCCGATAAGCATAAGGCTTAATCTCGGTCGTCTCACCCGGTTCGGCGCCGACACCAGCTACTTCTTCGCCTACAATCCGATTAATGGTCGATGACTTCCCTGCATTCACATCACCGATTAAAGCGATCAATACTTCATCTTTCATCTGGCGATTAATCTCATCCATTTCTTTATCAAAAGCTTCATCTGCTGTTTTGCGAATCGTCGCTTTGAGCTGGTCATTATTCGTACTCATCGTGTGCCCCCTATATAGATCAAAATATCGTTTACGATTCAAAATCTTCTAATACTAATTTGCCAATCATATCGCCTGCTTCTAACAATCGATGGGCTTCTCGTAACTGAGTGGCATTGATCGGACGTAGACGCTTGGTTTCTGTCGTACGAAGCTTTCCTTCATCAATGTGAGTAGCAATCCGATTCAAAATTATACCTTGCTCACTCATATCGTCTGTCTCATACATCGAACGGGTGAACATAAATTCCCAGACAAACGTAGCACTTTTGTTTTTGAGTGCTTCCAGATCAATCGGTTGCTCGGTTTCGACAATCGAACAGATTTTGCCTTGTGGTGCTATCGCATCCGCCATATGTTGCCAGTGTTGATCGGTATGATTTAAGCATAAAATATAATGCACATCGGAAAAACCTATCTTTTTCAACTGAGGCACAAATGTATCATGGTGGTTAATCACATGATCGGCTCCATGTGCTTTCGCCCAATCTGATGTTTCTGGACGTGAAGCTGTACCAATAACCGTCAATCCTGCCAGATGTGCAATCTGTGTAGCGATAGAACCGACTCCGCCTGCGGCATTGATAATCAATATTGTTTTGCCAGAATTGGATACTGTATCTTCCGAAATTCCCAGACGCTCATGAATTGCTTCCCATGCTGTAAGTGCAGTCAAAGGCAAAGCAGCCGCAGCGGCAAAATCAAGTGACTTCGGCTTATGCCCTACAATTCGTTCATCAACAAGATGGTATTCACTGTTACCACCTGCTCGTGCAACACTCCCTGCATAGAAGACCTCATCTCCTACCTGAAAATGAGTGACTTGATTTCCTACTTCAACCACAATACCCGCTACATCCCAGCCTAGAATACGTGGATTCTCTTCCACTTGATCTTTGGGTGCTCTAATCTTGGTATCTACAGGATTCACAGAAATCGCTTGGACTTGTACCAATAGATCATGTCCACTAGCCGATGGTCTCGGTATTTCTACATCTAATAGACTGTCTGCTTGATCGATAGGTAAGTAATGGGTCACCCCTACAGCTTTCATCGTATTCATTATTTCATCCCTCCGGTATCTATGTACTTCTTTGGTATATATTTACCCGTTATTCATTTATCTCACACTAACCGCTTCGCTCTTTTATTTATCCCTTATTCTACTTCTACGTTCAGATCACCTTATTGGATACAAATACATGGTACATTGGGCAAATCAATGGATGTATGTGACGAAGGAGCTGACGATCTACGTATGAAACTTTCTGTGTTTACCGTATGTACTCCTGATCTAACACCTGAACAATTGATTACAGCAGCAACTCAAGCAGGGATAGACGGGATTGAGTGGCGGTTTGCGTCTATTCCTAAAGAAGCTTTAGCAGAAGAACCTTCGTTCTGGCGACATAATCGTTGTTCGATTGATCCAGAACATACCGAACCGAGCGTCTCGATCATTAAGCAATCTGTACAGCAACATCAATTGGAATCGATTGCTCTTGTGCCTTATCTAAAATGTGGTGATCTAGACAGCACCCATCATGCTTTTGCCACTGCTCAGCAACTGGGAGCTTCGATGATGCGTGTTGGTGTGCCAATGTATGATCGCACCCGTCATTATCGTGATCTGGATGCAGAAGCGACCCGGTACCTTTCCAGTGTGCAAGAACTCGCTCAACAATACGGGATCCAAGCATTGATCGAAACGCATCATCAGACGATAGCTGCCAGTGCTTCTGCCGCTTTACGTCTGGTTGAACATCTTGATCCAGAACATATAGGCGTTCTCTACGATCCGGGCAATATGGTGCATGAAGGATATGAGAATTATCGGATGGGACTTCAATTACTCGGGCCTTATCTGGCTCATGTTCATGTTAAAAATGCAGCATGGATACAACAAGATCAGCAGTGGCATTGTCAGTGGGCTCCGATGCTTGAAGGTATCGTTCCGTGGCAACAGATTATTAGTGATCTGCAAAGTGTAGGATACGACGGTTATCTGGGTGTCGAAGACTTTAGCGGACAAATGGATTCCTTCGAGATGTTGCAGTATTTTGCCGGATCATTCCGTGAGCTTGCCGGACAGTATATCAAGGAGGGACAGTAATGACACAGTCAGATTCTAGCGTACGTGTAGGTATTATTGGAGTCGGCAATATGGGGAGTGCTCATGCCCGCACTTTATTATCAGGGACGATCAAGGGTGCAGAACTTGTCGCTGTCTGCGATATTCGAGAAATGATGCGTGATTGGGTGAGTGAACAGTTATCACCGACACTGGCTTTTTGGACAAATGCAGAAGAGATGTTGTCTTCAGGTACGGTGGATGCTGTCATTCTAGCGACTCCTCATTATGATCATGCAAGACAAGCGGCACTCGCTTTTGGCGCAGGTATTCATGTCTTAGTTGAAAAGCCTGCTGGCGTATACACAAGACAAGTACGAGAAATGAATGAAGCCGCTGCTCAAAGTGGTAGTGTCTTTTCGATCATGTACAATCAACGTACCAATCCCCTTTATATCAAATTAAAAGACTTGATCTCTTCCGGTGAACTGGGCGAGATTAGACGGCTGAATTGGATTATTACTAACTGGTATCGGTCGCAAAGTTATTACGATTCTGGCGGTTGGCGTGCGACATGGAGTGGTGAAGGTGGTGGGGTGTTGATCAATCAATGTCCACATCAACTCGATCTATTGCAATGGACAACAGGGATGATGCCTACACGTATTCGAGCATTTTGCCAGTTCGGTAAGTATCGCAATATTGAAGTGGAAGATGATGTGACTGCTTATGCCGAATATGAGAATGGCGCAACCGCTGTATTTATTACTACCACAGGTGAATATCCGGGTAGCAATCGATTTGAAATTACAGGCGATCAAGGCAAAATCGTAATCGAAAACGACACCCTGACATTTTGGCGCTTACGTGAATCAGAGACTCAATTTAATAAGCATTATGAAGGCAAGTTCGGGCATCCTGAATGTTGGAAATGTGAGATCCCGATCGAAGGCATCGAGACCGGTCATCCAGGCATTATACAAAATTGGATCGATAGTATTCAGCATGGTACAGCTCTGATTGCTCCCGGGGAAGAAGGGATTCGTGGATTGAGCTTATCGAATGCGATGTATTTATCTACATGGATCGATGATTGGGTAGCATTGCCTGTCAGTGAAGAACAATTTGAACATGAATTAGAACAACGTAAACAACATTCCTCGATCTCCAAAAGTAATGCGGCAACTGACCAACTGCCTACAGATCTAAGTGCTACGTATAAATAATTTTGTATAAGCTATGTATTTAGGAGGTTTAGAGATGAGTCAGAACCACAAAGACGGCATGTTCTATGCACCAACAAGTGAATATCAATCTCAAATCGTCTGTGCCCCCGGTCAATTTCAGATCGCTGTTGCTGCACTGGATCACGGGCATATCTATGGAATGTGTGAAGGACTGGTACAAGCGGGAGCTTCGGTCAAATGGGTGTATGATCCTGATCCACTCAAAGTCGAACAATTTCGTAAGCAATTCCCTGAAGTGGCTATTGCTCCAACATTAGAGCATATTTTACAAGATGACGATATTGTGTTGGTGGCTGCGGCGGCTATTCCAGCAGATCGAGGGCCTTTGGGGATACAGGTTATGCAAGCAGGCAAAGATTATTTTACAGACAAAGCGCCATTTACTACACTGGATCAGCTGACTCAAGCTAGGCTAGAAGCAGAACGTAGTGGACGTAAATATATGGTCTATTATAGTGAACGTCTGCATGTAGAAAGTGCTGTCTATGCAGAGCAATTGATTGGGCAAGGTGCAATCGGACGTGTCATACAGGTGATCGGCACAGGGCCTCATCGCTTACAAGCTTCCAAGCGACCGGACTGGTTTTTTCAGCGTGAACGGTATGGCGGTATTTTGTGCGATATTGGAAGTCATCAGATTGAACAATTTTTAACCTTTACAGGTTCTACAGATGCATCGATTCAGCACAGTCGTGTTGCAAACTTTCATCATCCTCAATATCCAGAATTAGAAGACTTCGGAGAAATTTCATTGCTAGGAGATAGTGGAGCTTCGGGATATATGCGTGTCGATTGGTTTACACCGGAAGGGCTTAGTACATGGGGAGATGGACGAACGACTATTCTAGGCACAGACGGTTATATTGAACTGCGTAAATATGTAGATATCGCTCGGGATTCTACAGGAGATCATGTGTATCTGGTTAATCACGAAGGTGAATATCATTTTGACGTAAAAGGTAAAGTGGGTTATCCCTTTTTCGGTCAACTGATATTGGATGTATTGGAACGAACAGAGCGTGCGATGACACAAGAGCATGCATTCAAAGCCGCTGAATTATGTCTACTTTCACAACAACAAGCGTGGAATCAAGCAGCGCCTTTGCAAGGATTTACTTCTTCGCCTGTAGTGAATCGACTGTCCTAGCATTCTCTGTCAGTGTTACAATGGAGTCGAGATTATAGACCCATTGCAGGAGGTACACTGGCAGATGCCAAATACATTGCGTTTAGACCAGTCTGTCACTTATGGATATCGCTCGGAAATGCCTTTTCAACCACCGACCGTCGATGGATTTCATTCTCATCTGCATTATGAAATTTATTATTTTCATGCAGGTGTATGTACGTATATTATTGGAGATCGCAGTTATGATCTACGTCCAGGCGATGTGTTATTGATGCATGGTATGACATTACACCGTCCTCATCCTGCTCCAGATCAGCCTTATATTCGTACAATTTTGCATTTTGATCCGTCGGTGTTACACAATTATATTCAAGCAAAACATATCACGGAATTACTATATCCTTTTGAACAGATCGGTAATTGTCGTCTTTCTCTGAATCCAGAGCAACAAGCGGAATGGGAGCAATCTTTGGCTTCTCTTCAACAGATCGCTCCTCAGGCAAATGAAAAAGTATCGCTGCGATTTATGATGCGTATGTGTGATCTACTGTCTTTACTTGCAGAACGATGCAAGCAAGAACATATTGCCTATGAGCGTATCGGCAAATCAGGATATGCACAGGCGATCCTTGATTATATCGAAGCTCATTATATGCACGATATCACACTGGATCATATTGCCGATCATCTTCATCTCTCCAAGCCTTATATTGCAAGCGTATTCAAGCAATCGACAGGGACAACCGTGTTCAAATATCTATACAATCGGCGGATTACACAGGCTACATTGTTATTTCAATATCAAGCCGATCTATCGATTACAGAAGCAAGTCGATTGGTTGGATTCAAGCAATTAACTCATTTTAGCCGACTATTCAAGCAAATGGTCGGTTGCTCACCTGAAGTGTACCGAGCCAAGTGGGTCAACACTATAGTCGATTCGTAATAAGTAGCAAAGCCTGATCACTGTAAGTTATATCTACAGTAATCAGGCTTTTTGTATGTTTACTATTACATGTGTGACCTTAAGATTGTATCCAACCGGATTGCTGTAACAACCGACGAATCATCACTGTCGCTTGTGCGCGGGATACGTCGCTTTGCGGCTGAATCGCTCCTTGAACACCTTCAAGAATATGATATTTCACGGATAGTGCTAGTGCAGGTACTGCCCAGTTGGATACTTTCTTCCGATCGGCAAATGGGTTTAGCTGTGCATTCGCTTCACGGGTCGTGATCACTGTGCTCAATCCTGTTAATTTCATCGCATGACTTAAGATCTCGCTGGCTTCTTCACGGGTAATCTGCTGATTCGGACGGAAAGTCGTATCATTGTATCCTTCAATCAGTCCATGATTACTTGCACTACCAATCACACCTGCATACCAATCGGAATCATGTACATCCGAGAAAGTGGTCTTACTTGGCTCCGCAGATAATCCTAGTGCTCTTACGATCATCGCCGCAAATTCTGCTCGTGTCACCAGTCGATCAGGCGCAAATACTCCCCCTTTTTCACCTGTGACTATCAGTCGAGAAGCCATATCATTCACATCTGCTGAGCTCCAATGAGAACGAGTATCTATCAAAGATGGATGATGAGATACCAGTGCATAGATGCCATTAGTCCATCCATGAATATGTGCTGTAGCACTGCTATCATTCGGTGATGAGATCAATGTAGGTACAGGATGCATGGAATGATCGGCTTGATATACTATTGCTGTAGTAGGTTTGGACGATATTGAATCTGTCGATGTTGTTACCGGTACTGGCATCGTAAGTTCTAGACTTTGATCGGTGCCTTGCGGAGAAATAGGTACGGTCTGTCCATCATATGAAGCTTGTAATTGTACACTTACAGGCGAGCCGACGATATTGATTTGTTGTAGATTTAATAGTGATTGCAGAGATGCTATATCATTATTGGATGGTGTCTTTATCTGAATCGTCAACGTGATTGAGGTCATCGATACAGGTGGCTTTGCAAAAGACTGTATTACCTTTTGCGGTTCTAACATAGCGATTGGTAATGTATAGGTGACTTGCGGAAAGACAATCATGATCATTGCTTTTTGATCGTATAATGCTTGTAGTAACGAACCTTCGATCGGTATCTGTATCGATGAATGATTACTTGTCACTGGAATCGTCAATGTATGCTCGCTATTAGCGGTGAGTTGCTCAATCGCTACATCGTTATTGATCTGGATAGAAGTGGTACCTGATGGGTCTGATTGGATCGTTGTCAGCGGATGAATAGCTGTTGGGTCAGTATCGGAATCATCAAGCGGAGTGGTCTTAGAATTTATTATAGGATCAGCTGACCCGACTACACTATCTGAGATGGATGGATGAGTCGTAGGGATCATCAAGCTTGCTGTTGGATCAGCAAATAGATACGTACCCTCTCTACCTAACTGAATCACAGCCAATAAGCGGTTATTTGTCGGATCGGCTTGCTCTCGAATATAGAGGTAACCCGGTTGCCACCGTATAGGCGTCACTATATCATCAGCTTGAATCCAGTGACCATTGATTCCATCTGTAGAATCTAGACTGTATTCGATCAAAGGAGTCGTCCCTGTTAACCAACCTGCAAGCACATTAATATCGACACTCTGTAGATCCACAGACGATCCTGCAAGTACAACAGGTGATAACAAGCTATCCCATCCTAAGGTATCTTCTGCTTTAGCCGATTTCACTCCGCCCCATCCCCATGCCATGATTATCAACAGACTGACACAACAGGCGTACACCGAATAGCGAACTGCATAACGTCCTTTATACCGATCCATCGCTAACCCCCTACTCTTTTCTGTACATCCGTATTTCTTGAATCATTCTATTGATGAAGTCGTTGGTATAACTGGACAGTTTCTTTTTCAGGTTCAATACCCAAGTCTTCTCGAAGCAAATTCACAAATCCTCGATAACAACTCGCTAATAATGCGTGATGACCAATACTTGCATAAGCTGTCATCAATAAGCGGCAGATTTCTTCAGAATATGGATCTTTCTGCCATGCTCCTAATAAACGCTGAATCGCTTGCTGTTCCCGGTGATGAGTAATCTCATATTGAGCGGTAGTAAACAGCAAATTCATATACGCATGCAGTAGATTTTGACGGCGAATACTTGCCCATGGATAATCATGTTCTTCTAAATAATCCCCTCGATATAACGATAACAAGTGATCATTTTGATGATAACAATCTTCTGCATAATCTTTGTCTGCTTGAATACCTGCTTCAAAGCGATCTACATCATTCATAATGCCTTCTTGATTCAAACGGTACCCTTCTTGCGCATATTCTAACTTGGTCGTAATGCCCCATTCTTTGAGCAACTTGCGAATCTGATAGACCGATGTATGCAAATGAGTCGTCGCTTTTTCCTCTGTATATTCCGGCCATAACGCATCGATGATTTTTTCTTTGGAGACCCATTCGCCTTTATGATGTAGCAAAAATGCAAACAGTTCTTGTGCTTTCATCGTGCGCCATTTCAGCTTTTTGCCATCATGTTGTCCATCTTGTAAAGTAAGTCGCTTAAAGCATAATACTTTGACAACATCTTCAACTTGCTGAGGTTCCTGTGCTTGGGGTACAGGAATAGAATGACGAATACGTTCTAGTGTTTTCTGGAAACGAACCGGTACAATCGGCTTCAAAATATAATCCAGTGCATTCAATTCAAAAGCTTCTAAAGCATATTCCGAATAAGCTGTAATATAAATAATTTTGATCTCCTGATCGATCTGTTGAATATATTCAGCCGCTTCTAGACCGTTAATCTCAGGCATACCGATATCAAGAAAAACAATATCTGTTTTATTTTTCTTCAGGTGATCAATACCAGCTTGAGCAAATGTGTATTTGCCGACCACTTCAATATTTCCATCTTTGTTTAATAGTTTTTCCAAATGTAACAACGCCGGCTTCTCATCATCAATCAAAATGGCTCTCATGCGCTTACTTCACCTCCCGGAATCGTAAAGCTTATCGTTGTTCCTTTGCCGACTGTGCTTTCAATATGAAGCCCTTGACCATACATCGCTAGTAGTCGTTTGTGAATATTGATCACTCCGACACCGCTATTGGCTGATGTAGATTCTCCTGCTAATAAAGCAGGAATCTTCTCAGGTGCCATCCCTATACCGTCATCTTGAATACGGACAAGTAGATTATTCTGTTGTTCTTGAATAGAGATAGTTAATATCCCTCCTACTGCTCTGTTCATCAGTCCATGACGTACTGCATTTTCAACAAGGGGTTGGATACTGAGCGGTGGAATCATCTGCCCTAGTTCACGATCCACATCCCATACAATCTGCAAACGTTCATCAAACCGTGCTTTTTCAAGCGATAGATAAGACTGAATCAATTCAATTTCTTTATTTAAAGTCGTTAACTGATCTCGATTCTGAAAATCAAAACTTCGCCGTAAATATTGACTAAGCTCAATTAACAACTCTGAGGCTTGATCCGGATCGATCGAACACATCGCAATAATCGTATTCAGCGCATTATATAAGAAATGCGGCTTGATCTGTGCTTGCAAAAATGCCATTTCAGTACGCAACACGGTCTGCACCGAAGACTTCAGTTCTAATAAAGTGTTCACACGTGCTCTTAGTTCAATCGCATGAACAGGCTTACCTAGAAAATCATTGACCCCTGCGGCAAATCCATTCTGAATATCTTCAGGACGACTGCGTGCGGTTAACATCAATATCGGTAGTTCGGATAAGGAGTAGCGTTGACGAACTTGACGACACAGTTCCAATCCAGACATCCCGGGCATCATCCAATCGGTAATCATCAGATCAATCTTCGGATGATATCGTAATTTATCTAGTGCCGCTTTCCCACTTTGCGCTTCGATCACTACATATTGTTGTAACGATAAAATGTTATTCAACACCCGTAAGTTCACCGGATCATCATCTACGATCAAGATCACTTGAGTATGATGTGAATGAGATAGCTCATCCTCTTTATTGATCAATGGCTCTTTCTCACGTTGGAGTACGGGTTTGCTTTTCGAAATAGACCGTTTCACTTCAGGTGGAGCGGTCATCGGTTGAACAGTATTTATCATTTCTTTGGTTATCGGCACATCAGCAGTAGGCAATGTAACTGTAAATGTAGATCCTTGACCAAGAACCGATTCTACCGTGATCTGCCCATCATTTAATTCAACTAACTTTTTGGTAATACTAAGTCCAAGCCCTGTGCCGGCGTAACTTTGCTCGGATAGCCCTAAGCCTTGTTCGAACGATTTGAAAATATCTTCATACCGATCTGCTTCAATTCCGATCCCTGTATCGACTACAGCGAAGGTAACATGCCCTGCACCGACTTCAACAATAAAACGAATCTCGCCTTGCTCTGTAAATTTCACAGCATTGCCGAGCAAATTATAAAGAATCTGACTTAACCGATCTTCATCGGTATATAAAGGAGGCACATATTCAGGCCATTCTTGGATAAATACAATCTGCCGTCCTGCGGCCGTATAACTAACAATCTCTAGCACCGATTCAGCAACAGTTCGTAGATTAACCGCTTTGCGATCCAGTAAAAGATCACCATTTTTCAACTTGGAATAATCCAAAATATCATTGATCAATGCGGCAAGCTTATGCCCTGTCGACGATACCACTATCAATTGCTCGACTTGCTTATCTTCCAGAGGCCCTGCGGCTCCTTCGATCAGTGATTCGGTCATATTAATCATGCCATGCAGCGGTGTACGAAGCGCATGCGAAGTATTTGCAATAAATTCATTTTTCAATTCATCTAATGTCAGTAATTGCTGAGATAGATTTTCAATTTGCTGAAAAGAAAGGGCAAATTGTCGACCGATCATCAGACACTGTGTAATCACAAAAAATAGTACTTCGATAGGAATAATAGCTGTATTATCTATAATTCCGCGCAAGCTAATGATACTGATAATAGCGACAACCGCCAGACTATGCACACTTAGAAGCATCGACTGACTATGCGGTTGCTTCCTGATCACTGCTCTGACTACGATATAGATTACATACGCAATCGTTAGTAGGTTACAGAGGAACCAGATTTGATCTATTTGTGTGAAAAAGGAAGTCGGTGTAAACACACTCATCGCTAGTAAAATAATGCTCATGATCCGATAACTACGTAACACAAGCACATGTGCTACATTAGGCAAAGATTTACTCACATAAAACAGCAAACAATAATAGAAAATCACCGAACAACCCAGTTGAACACGTAACACCAGTTCGTACGACAGTTCTGGCGATATCATACTGAACAACTTTTCTCCGTGAGTTAATACATGTAGAAAAGCAGCAATACAGAAAAATCCAAGATAAAGTAAGGTCTGATCTTTGCGTCGCATCTGATACAGAATCAATACATACAGACCCGGAAGTAAAAAGCCCCCCATGACAGCGATATCGCTAATAATAGAAATTTCACGTTCTTTTGTAATAGCAGTCATATCGCCAAAGTTAATCGGATAAGCGATACCACCAGAGGAATAACTATAATTCGATACTTGTACAACCAGATCAACAGTATTGCCATCGATAGGAACCCATGTGTTATAAGGCACATTGTTAGGGACTGTTGTTGCCGCTGTTGTACCAGGTGTTCCACTGGAACCTACCCGTTGTCCATTAATAAAAATTCGATGAGCAGTACGAATATTTTTGACATGAATCCCGTATAAACGTTCTGCTTGTTGCTGATCTCCTACCAGAATACGCAAATGGTAAGTAGCATATCCAAAAGCAGAGCTACCGTTTTGTTGCATGACTTTATTCCACGATTGAGGGACTTGAATCGGTTGCGCGGGAATATTTATTTTCGCTGATGCTCCATTTTGAAAATCTTGAGGGTTCAGAAATACAGAGGGATAGATATCCCATTCGCCATTTAGCGACACAGTACCGTTGGTACTATAATCCCATTGGCGTAAATCTATAACTCCATGTTGTGCGACAGGATGATCTATTTTATCGACAAGATATTGCCGGATAAATCCGTATACAGGCGCAGCGATTAGCAATAGTACGATTAAGGGCACTAGCCATTGTTTTTTCATAACGGCTCCTTCGTCTTCTAATATCTTGTGTCTATGTAAAGCCGATATTGCATCTTTGTGCAAATTTTATGCATGTCCTACTCTATATAACGGTTGAAAGGATCCAGAAATGTTGGTTTTGAAACAAAAAAAATCAGTATTTTTGCTAATTATTCAAGATGTTTGATTTGGTGTATGTTAACTATAGAGACATAGCCTACGAGGAGGAATACTTATGAAAGCAGTTGTTATCGAACAATACGGTGAAAAAGAAGAACTGAAAGAAATGAATGTTCCTGATCCTGTACCCGGAGAACATCAAGTCGTCGTCAAATTAAAAGCAACTTCGATCAACCCGATCGATTGGAAATTACGTGCAGGTTATTTAAAACAAATGATGGATTGGGAGTTCCCAATTATTTTGGGATGGGATGCTGCTGGTGTAATTACAGAAGTCGGTTCTGCGGTAACGGAGTGGAAAATAGGAGACGAAGTATTTGCTCGTCCGGAAACAACACGTTTTGGAACCTATGCAGAATATACGCTTGTGGATGATCATTTATTAGCAGCGTTGCCTGTGAGTGTGACTTTCCAAGAAGCCGCTTCTATTCCACTCGCTGGACTTACTGCATGGCAAGCACTGTTCGATCATGGACAATTGCAAGCTGGTGAAAAAGTATTGATTCATGCAGGTGCAGGTGGCGTAGGAAGTCTAGCGATTCAACTTGCCAAAAATGCAGGTGCACATGTCATCACTACAGCTAATGAGAAAAACAAAGAGTTCGCCACATCTCTAGGTGCGGATGAAGTGATCGATTACAAATCGACAGACTTTTCGGAAGTCTTGTCCGATATTGATCTGGTATTTGATACGATGGGCGATAAGATTCAAGCAGATAGCTTCAAAGTACTCAAACCGGGCACTGGACGCTTAATTTCTATCGTAGGTGAACCGGATGAGAAGTTAAAAGCACAATACGATGTGACTGCTAAGTCGATCTGGTTAGAACCTAATGGCGAGCAATTGCAAAAGCTAGGTTTATTGATGGCTGAAGGCAAGCTTAAAGCAATCGTAGGCACTGAAATTCCTTTCTCTGAAAAAGGACTACAAGAAGCTCATGAATTAAGTGCAACTCATCATGCTAAAGGCAAAATTGTAATCACGTTCGAATAGAAACGGTGGTGCAATAATCTATGGGATGGTTAAATCCAGCAACCGTATTTTCTGACCCTTTATTTCGCTTGGTCTGGTTCATTGAATTACTGATATTGTTATTTGTGATTTTGACAGGTTCACGCTTTTCTCGTAAAAGCTGGATCGGCACAACGATTCTGTTGGTCTTAGGGTTAAGCGCACTTCTCCCCGGTTACATTTATCAATTAACACATCCTGATCGTGTCGGTGCATTGATCGATATTCCATTGTTACTGATGTTTCCTATTATGCTGGTCAGTGTTTTATGGGCGATCATCATTTGGATCTATCGCTGGCGTATCCGTCAACGTTCACGTGTTACACAGACCTAATCTAAACCAAAAACCTCTTATATCGGCAACTCGCCAAAGTAAGAGGTTTTTGGTGTACTCTATTTTCAAAGTCATGACCAAAAGCACCAGACTTTAGTTGTCTTTTTGCAATTGCTCTACAGTGGTACGTATAATTAACTGAAGAGCACGTGACATAAGATTGATAGGTAGTGTTGGTAAGCTTGGCTTGTGAAGTGCCATTTCGGTAGACGCAGGAAAATGCACAAATCCTGCGAGTACACCCGGACTGGATTGCTTCACATAATCGAGAACACCATACATCACGTTGTTGCAGATAAACGTCCCTGCGGTATTGGAGATCACAGCTGGAATGCCATTTTCAATCAATCGATCTGTTATTTGACGAATCGGTAACGTTGAAAATAATCCGTCCGGTCCATTGGCTCGAATCGGTACATCTTGTGGACGTTCATTGCGATTATCTCCATAGCTCGAAGCTTCAATATCTTTGATATTAACAGCAATACGCTCCAGATTGACTGCGGTACGTCCGGCTGCAAGTCCGCAAGCGATAATAATATCCGGCTGAAAACGTTCTACTTCAGCAAGCAGTAACTCTACACACTCATCATAATGTACAGGTAACAATATCGTATGCAGTTCTAACGAAATATCGGTAAACGAATGATCTTCCATCGCTTGTACTAAAGATTGCGTAGGATTAATCGTATGACCGCCAAACGGCTCAAATCCAGACAATAACAGTTTCATTATTTACAGCCCCTTTTCGCTTATGGTATGTGTAGAAAACATGGTTATTAGGAAGATATCAGACCTTTTGTTTCTCTACAGTTTACATGAAGATGACCAAGTTGGACATTGACATTTAAAATGAATCCGTTACAATTAAAGTATACATTTTTAAAAATTAAATTTTGCAAAATCATTTTTAAAGGAGATGGAATAGAATGTCAGTATACGATTATTCAGCAACAACGATTGATAAAGAAGAAAAGTCTCTTGCCGATTACAATGGGGATGTACTCCTTATCGTAAACACAGCAAGTGGTTGCGGTCTAACTCCTCAATATGAAGGTCTGCAAAAATTATACGATACTTATAATGAACAAGGATTCAAAGTGCTTGGTTTCCCTTGTAACCAATTCAAAGGACAAGAGCCAGGAACAGAAGAAGATATCAAATCTTTTTGTCAGGTCAACTACAATGTTAGCTTCCCATTGTTCTCCAAAGTAGATGTGATCGGTGAGACAGCTCATCCATTGTTCCAATATCTAGTGAATGAAGCTCCTGCACCTTCTCGTACTGGGGAGATCGAATGGAATTTTGCTAAGTTTTTGGTTGATCAAAAGGGTAATGTGGTTAAACAATATCCATCACGTCTTGATCCAGCAGAAGTTGAAAGTGATATCCAAAAAGTACTTGCTGGTGAGAAATTGAACTAATCATAGATGAATATGATTGTTACATTGTGGTAAACTACACATGCAATAATGGCTCTTATACTATCTAACTGGAGGTCGATGAACCATGGCATTAACATTTACAGATTTGGTAACTAAAGCACGTAACAGTGTACCTGGTGTAACTTCTGAAGAAGCACGCAAAAAAATCAATGAGAACCCTGAAACATTCGTTATTGATGTACAGGATGCTAAAGACGTAGGTGCTTGTGGATTAATTCCAAGTAGCGCTAATATCTCTTTGGGCATGTTGCCAATCCGTGCTGATCTACAATTACCAGAAGAATTGCGTGATGGTCGTTTGTCTGATCGTTCACGTCCTGTTTTGGTTACTTGTGGTGCAGGTGGACAAGCTGCTCTTGGTGCCTACCTTTTGAAAGAAATGGGCTTTACAGATGTCGCTTATATCGACGGCGGAACAGCAGCATGGAAACAAGCGGGCTTTGAAGTCGAAGAAGTATAATTAAATTTAATCACGAATAGTTTTCGTGAATATCATCATACACAGAAAGCCTTGAAGATTGATTTCAAGGCTTTTTGTATATTCAATCGGTGGTAACACACGTCTTATCCTCTATTAACGATAAGGGTAAATAATACGCATCTCATATTGTAATCGTTATCATTTTCGGATTTGGATAAAACTTATATTGATGTCTATAAAAGATTATGTTTATAAAAAAAGCTAAATACAGCCATATTTCTTCATATATAGCCTTCACAGTCTGTTATAACAGCGAAGTCTTCTACATTATAGTCATAGCCTGTACTTTACTACGTTTAACATCTGTAACTAAATGGGTAATGTTTTTCACAGCCGTACGCAGTCTACGCCGAGATTGGTACCTTTGAGAGTTATGGTCTCTCTTCTTCCTCCGGTGGCAGGTCGTTCGCTTGAAAAGATCAAGGGGGTAATAATAGATGAGTCGCAATGTAACAATGATGCAATTTTTTGAATGGCATGTCGAGGCTGATGGTTCACACTGGAAAAGATTGCAAGAGACAGCAAAAGACCTTAAAAAAGCAGGAATCGGAACGGTATGGATTCCACCGGTAACTAAAGGGCATACACCGCAAGATACAGGATACGGTGTATATGATCTATATGATTTAGGGGAATTTGATCAAAAAGAATCGGTACGCACCAAATACGGTACCAAAAAGGAATTGCTAGATGCAATTGCAACCTGTCACCGTCTTGGAATTAATGTATATACTGACCTTGTTATGAATCACAAAGCAGGCGCAGATGAAACAGAAGCATTCCACGTGATTGAAGTTGATCCCAATAACCGTACAGAAGAAATTTCGGAGCCTTTTGAAATTGAAGGTTGGACGAAATTTACCTTCCCTGGTCGTGGCGAAGAATACTCTGCTTTCAAATGGAACTACCATCATTTCAACGGTACCGATTACGATGCTCGCGAAGAACGTACCGGTATTTTCCGTATTGCCAATGAAGGCAAGCAATGGAATGAAAATGTAGATAATGAGTTTGGTAACTATGATTATTTGATGTTTGCCAATATAGATTATAATGTTCCAGAAGTACGTGAAGAAATGATCAATTGGGGTAAATGGATGATCGACACCACCCGTTGTGATGGCTTCCGTCTGGATGCAATTAAACATATTAACTATGAATTTTTACGTGAATTTGTAGGTGAAATGATCAACAAACGTGGACAAGATTTCTATATTGTAGGCGAGTTCTGGAATCCTGAATTAGCCGCTTGTCAGGAGTTCTTGGATACAGTCGATTATCAGATTGATCTATTTGATGTATCGCTACATTACAAATTACATGAAGCTTCTCAATCTGGAGCGGCTTTTGATCTTTCAACGATTTTCAACGATACATTAGTACAGACTCACCCTACCCATGCTGTAACTTTTGTCGATAATCATGATTCTCAGCCGAATGAAGCGTTGGAATCTTGGATTGAAGATTGGTTCAAGCCATTAGCGTATTCATTAATATTGTTACGTAAAGATGGATATCCTTGTGTATTCTATGGTGATTATTTCGGAATCGGTGGCGAACACCCAGTAGAAGGTAAAAAAGATATGCTGGATTGCTTGTTATACTCTCGTTATAACAAAGCTTATGGTGAACAAGATGATTATTTCGATGATGCCAATATTATCGGTTGGGTACGTAAAGGTATCGAAGAAATCGAACGTTCCGGTTGTGCAGTCGTGATGTCTAATAGCGATGGTGGCGAAAAACGGATGTTTATCGGTGAAGAACATGCTGGTGAGATCTGGGTAGACATGACCAATGCTCGTGAAGACCATATTACGATTGAAGAAGATGGTTGGGCAACTTTCTTTGTAAATGGTGGTAGTGTATCAGTATGGGCATTGCCTGAACTGGATATCGATCATGAAAATGGTGCTGAAGAAGAACATTGTGTTGCTGTACCTGAAGGCGAAGAATTAGAAGGAAACGTAGTGGTAGATCGCGGTTCTGAAGAATCGAATGATAATGAACCTGCACCAACTCAATAACGGCTTCAAAGATCTTATGTATTAAATAAAAGCGGAATATACTCTTCTTAGAAGTAGGTATATTCCGCTTTTTTATGCTTTTATATATCATACATACGTTATATTATTGGAATTGAAAAGAATGACAACTTACAAATTCAGCTACAGGCTTGCAGGAACTGCATAGTCGTTGATATAACTAACTAAAAATAATGGAGTGAGACGATGGAAAACTTTAAAGATCGCTTTAGTGAATCTTTTTTACAACATTTTGTTGACCGTATAGAGAGTCATTCTGCTGCATTTGATGCCGATGTATTTTTCAAGCAGATTTATGATGATAGGTGGCAAGAACTGGCTTTTAAGCAACGTTTACGACATATCGCACAAGCGATCACTATAGCTCTGCCTCTTCCTTATGAGCAAGCGATAGATATCTTGATTCAGGTTGCTCCCAGTTGCCGGGGAGTCGAATATTTATTTTTCCCTGATTATGTAGAGTTGAATGGGTTAGAGTATCTGGATATTTCTATACGTGCTCTAGAAGTATTTACTATATATTCCAGTGCTGAATTTGCAGTTCGTCCATTTATTATAAGGTATCCTGAGCAGATGTTAGCCCAGATGGATCGTTGGATCATAAGCGATGATGAACATCTACGTCGACTAGCTAGTGAAGGATTCCGTCCACGCTTGCCATGGGCGACACAGTTACCTTTATTTATTCAAGACCCATCTCCAACCCTTGAACGCTTAACACAGCTCAAAACCGATCCTTCGCTCTATGTACGTAAAAGTGTAGCGAATCATTTAAACGATATCGCCAAAGACCATCCTGAACGAATCGCTAATCTAGCCAAAGAATGGTACGGTCACGATACACATACCGATTGGATTGTGCGTCATGGTTGCCGGACGCTACTCAAGCGAGATCATCCTGCTATTTTGCAATTATTTGGTTATGTAGCCAGTGAAGACGTACATATTGCCAATTTTCATATTCAGCCTACAACAGTCATAATGGGCGATTATGTAGAGTTTTCATTTTTATTGATGAATGAATCTTCTAACGAACAATTGCTACGAATCGATTATGAAATTCACCATATGAAAGCCAATGGTAAAAATGTACCCAAACGATTCAAATGGACAGCCAAATCTTTTACACCGGGTAGTCATTTTCTAACTAAAAAGCATCTCTTCAAAGAAATTACAACACGTAAGTATTATGCAGGTATTCATTATGTATCGATTTATATTAATGGTGTAGAGCAAGATAAAGCTTCATTTCAATTACAACTTTAACTTCGATAAGATAGCTTTGTCTATTATCTATTCTTTATCATTACAAAAGTGGATGTTACACATAAAAAGCAGGCAACCCGTGGATCTGATCCATAGGTTACCTGCTTTTTTGAAGTTATTACTGCTAGATGATCATCATCTAATTATTTTAAAACGCGAATGCGTTCTTCAAGCGGTTTGAACTCTTTGTCACCTGCTGGTGCTGTTGGCTTACCGAATGGCATTTGCGCAACTAATTTCCATGATTCTGGAATATCCCATTCTGCTTTGATCTTCTCATCAATCAATGGATTATAATGCTGTAGTGAAGCGCCATAACCTTCAGCTTCAAGCAATGTCCAGATCAGATATTGATGCATACCGGAAGATTGTTGCGACCATACCGGGAAGTTATCTTGATATGCTTGGAACTGCTCTTGCATACCACGAATAACAGACTCATCTTCGAAAAATAGAATCGTACCATATCCTGCTTGGAAACTATCCATTTTTTCTTGTGTAGGTGCAAATTTATCAGCAGGTACGATTTCTTTTAGAATATCTGTCGTAAACTGCCATAATTGATCATGCTTTTCACCAAGTAAAACGATCACGCGAGCACTTTGAGAGTTAAACGCGGATGGTGTATGTAATACCACCTCTTCTACAATCTCTTGAATACGTTCGTCTGAAGTCACCGCTTCTTTGCTGATACCGTAAATACTTCTTCTGTTCTTCATTGCACTAAGTATATCTGGATTCGTCATTACAATCATCCTCCTTCAATCAAATTGAGTACGGAATGTGAATTGTGGTGCTCCTATGTTATTTACCCATTGTGATGAAAAACTATCAGTAACCTACAAAAATAAAGAAACAGCGAGAGAACTCACTGTTTCTGATCTGTGCTTATTTTTGATATTGACGCATACTTAGCAATACTTTGACAGCTTCTGCTCTTGTGGTTGCATCTGTTGCTGCAAATGTATTATTGCCTTTACCGGATAACAATTGAGATTTTTGCATAGCTACAACAGCAGCTTGAGCCCACTTCGGAATCTTCGCTCCATCAGCAAAAGAAGGTGTAGCCTGACTATTGATATTCAACTGCAATACTTTTGATACGATCACAGCCATTTCTGCACGTGTTACCGGAGCATTCGGACGGAATGTGCCTTTAGCATCCCCTTGAATAAATCCAGCTTGTACCGCACGCGCAATCGCTGATTTTGCCCACGAACCTATAGAGTTCTGATCGCTAAATGATAATACTGCCTCTTCTTGACTAGTAGACAATCCATTCATGATCATCACCATAAATTCAGCACGTGTAACCGGAGCACCCGGCTTAAACGTACCATCAGTATAGCCTTTCACAAGCCCTTCACTGACTGCTTGTTGAATCATCATTTCTGCCCAATGACCTTGGATATCTGTTAATGCAGTCGCTGTAGGTACTGCCACAGGCTCAGTCACCGGGGGTACAACAGGCGTTACAGATTCGGATACGTTAGAAACAAATACTGCATATTTCGTAAAATGATCCACCTGTGTACTGATTTGATTACCATTTACTTGAGAGTTGCCTGTCGATATCCAGATTTTCTGATTTTCATCAAAATAGAATACTCCGACTTGCTGATTAGGCTGTACCATCGCTGAATTAAAGGCGAATGTTAATGTAATCGGTATGCTGAAATTTTGAGTGAAATTTTTATTAAGTTCATAGACACGACTGACTAATGTATTCAGATTGGTCATTAAATTAGCAGGCTCTGCAATCGGAACAATCGAAAGATTCAATGGTTGATTAATCGAGCCTACTGGAATACGAATAGAAATATCGTTATCTAAGCTTACTTCACCTGCTTGATCTTTAGTTAAGAGTAATAGCCCATTGGTAGACACTTCTTTGTCCGGTACTGAAGTTCCACCTGAACCTGTGCTATTAGAAGTCGAATCTTCTTTCTTTTTCCACTTCGCTTGTAACATGATATTGGAATTGATCGCTGTTGTATCAAAATCGAACGGGATCGTCAAAGCATTATCCAGATACCAATTCACAAAGGTGTATCCTAAACGAGTCGGCGATGTAGGAGCTGTGATTTTACCTCCGTGATTGACAAAAATATCATCGATCGTAGATCCACCATAGGTATTGAAACTAACTGTATAGACTTGATCTGACCAGTCTGCATACAATGTCATATTCGACGTAATTGGTGTCTGACCGAAATCGAATAAAGTTGTTAATGTAGCGTCGGTATACCAGCCAACAAAAGCATATCCAAATTTGGTTGGAGAAGCAGGAGCGATGATCTTGTCTCCATAATCCACATTGATATTCGCTACAGCACTGCCTCCATACGTATCAAAGCTTACAGTATACGCATTTTTGCTCCATTTACCGTACAAAGTGATATTGTCGGTTATCGCTGTATTCCAATCGTACAATGTTGTTCGAGCTGCATCACTATACCAACCTGCAAAGGTATATCCTGACTTGATTGGATCGGTAGGCGATTTCACTAATGATTGATAATTCACCAGTTGATCGCTAATCAGTGACCCACCATCGGTATCAAATGTAGCTGTATACGGCTTAATAAGCCATTTTGCATACAAGATCGTATCCGTCGTGATCGGCATACTTGTAAAATCAAATACCGATTGAAGTTGATTATCTGTATACCAGCCTGCAAAAGTATATCCTGTACGTTCAGGTGCTACAGGTGGTATCGCTAATTCTTTATAATTGATCATTTGATCGGTTACGACTGTTCCACCGTTAGTCTCAAAAGAGAGCTTATACGCATTGACTGACCATTTAGCATATAAAGTGATATCTGTATTGATTGGTGTAGTAGTAAAAGAAAAAGGCTTTGTTTTGGCTTCATCCGTATACCATCCAATAAATGTGTATCCTGATTTGGTCGGATCAGAAGGCGCAGAAGCTAGACTTTGATAATCAACTGCCATATTAGCAATCGCTGAGCCGCCGTCACTATTAAAAGTCAATGTACGCTTAAAATAGACTTTAAAGGTGATCGTGGTTTGGTTACCTGCAAGATCAGTTACGACTAATGTATGATCTCCTTCGGTGCTTACTGTATCTCCATTATTAAAAGCGATGTTGTCTAATGTGGCTGTTCCTTCATTGAATTGAATCTGAGGAGCCGTAGAATAGGACATATTAGAGGCTACACCGGTAATAACAGGCTTGGTCTGATCTATTGTGAATTTCACGGTAGTACTACCTATTTCATTCGTAACAATAAGAGTATATATACCGTCTGTAGTTATAGACGTACCTTTGCCAAAGTTAACCCCATTTAATGTGGCTGTCCCTTCATTAAAAGTCGGTGTAACCGTATTTGCGTATACACTGTTGTTCGTGACTCCATCAATAACTGGAGTATATCCTTGTAACACTGTAATATCTACTCGTGCTTGTCTACCACTACTTGCATTCGCACCTGTATAAAGAAAGGAATCATTTCCTACATAACCAATAGTGGGTGTATATACAAAAGATCCATTTGGAGACATTGTCACTTGTCCATGTGCAGGTGGTTGCTGAAGACCTACACTGATAACATTTTGATCATTTGTTAATACATTTCCGGTCTGACTCTTATTTTGTGACACAGAGTAAGAGTCATTATTAACGACCGGCTGAGGCTGGTCTGTTGTCAGTGAAGGATACAGGCCTTCTGGAACTATATAATAATTTAATTGTGCTTGATAACCTCTTAAATCAGGCACGGCAAATACAGTCTGATTATTACCACCAAATCGGTACTCTAAAAGAGAATATAATACATTATTCTGATTCATAGATAAAAGATTGCCTGTTGCAGATAATAAATTATTACCAACTACAGGTACGAGGTAGGGAATAACTTCTCCTACATATTCATCACCTGTACCATTTTCGGCTTGAAATGAAGGATCTGTAGATATAGCATACTTTACATTGGGTATTAGATCCGTAAGCACCGGCAATTGGAAAGTATTCGTTGCATCTCCACCAAATTTTGTACCGATCATATTATACAAATCAGTATAGGATTGAATAGATAGCGTTTGCCCTTGTAGAGCTTTCCAACCTGTTGGAACAAAATAATAAGGGAAAAGTCTCACTTCACCTAATGTGGAATTAGATGATCCACTTAGACCTTCATCACGACTTGGAAAAAGACCATTTAGTGCGATATAATAGCCCATTCCTACGGGTGCTTTGCCTGTTAAGTTGGGTACTTGGAAGGTCGTCCGCCCATCTCCACCAAATGTTGTACCGAGCAAAGCGAATAAAGCTGAATTTTGATTAATTGGTAATGATTGTCCCGCTGCATACACCCAACCTTTTGGAGCCCGGTCATAAGGGAATAATTGGATTTCTCCTACATAAGGGATTGTTGCAGCTGCATGTGCACTTTGATTGATTCCAAGCTGGGCTGGAACACTACTGATGACTAAAACGATAATCATCCACACCATAATTACTTTTTTACTTAACGTTATCCCCACTAATTCATCCCCTACGTTTCTCATATTTGAAAGTGTGTTTACTGCCTGTTACTTGCCTTATGATGTATACATTTCGTAACCTTTCACTTTATCTCAGTGTAAACGATATCGACTAGAAAAAGTATCAAATTTTATCCTAAATCTAAAATAAATTGTATAATTATAGGTTTTCATTTATAACATTCACTTTATTAATTAAATAACAAAAAAATATAACTTATTATGTATTTTTTAACTATTTATAGATAGCATTAGAGTCTCTATTTGTTTAACAACGACTTTGATTCGTTTATATACATAGAACAACATCAAGCGTACAGACAGGAGGATGACGATTGTGATTGAAATCGGACTTACAGGATTTGGAGATCATCCTGAACTCTATGGCAAAACCAAAGCACCTGAACGATTACCTACGTATAGTGAACATTTCCCTATCGTTGAAATAGACAGTTCATTTTATGCAGTTCAACCTGTCAAAAATGTAACCAAATGGGTCGAGCAGACGCCAGATCATTTTGGGTTTGTATTTAAAGCGTATCAAGGCATGACCGGACATTTACGAGGGAAAAAGAATTATTTCGATACGAAAGAAGAAATGTTCCAAGCATTCCATGTGTCTTTGCAACCTGCGATTGATGCAGGGAAGTTAAGGATGGCGTTATTTCAATACCCACCATGGTTTGAATGTAATCGGGAAAATGTAGATACGCTACGCGAAACGCGTGAATTAATGGGTGATATTCCTTGTGCTTTAGAATTCCGTAATCAGACCTGGTATATGCCCGAATTCCGAGAAAAGACACTGGACTTTATGCGTAAAGAAGATTGGATTCATACGATTGTCGATGAACCGCAAGCTGGCATGGGCTCGATTCCGATCATTACAGCAGCCACCTCCAAACAAGCAACCTATGTACGTATGCATGGACGCAATGTAGATGGTTGGCATAAGAGCAGTGATCCTAACTGGCGCAAGCTCAGATATCTGTATAAGTACAGCACAGAAGAATTAACCGAATGGCGGGATCGACTGCTAGAGATTCAAAATCAGTCAGAACATGTCTATGTGGTGTTCAACAACAACTCTGCTGGCGATGCGACTCCTAATGCCAAAGAGTTAATTGAACTATTAGCTGATCACAACGTGTTGTCTGAAAAGCATGATATTGGAAGTTCTTCATCATAGGATATGTTAATGTAGTTTGTATCCCTATTCTGCATACGTAAAAAAGTATTATTTTCAATAAATGGCTTGAACCCCTAACAAACAAAGCGTATAATCAAAGTATAAAAAAGATTGTACAGATGTTGGTAGCACCTGCACAATCTGGCAACAGACCCGCATTGAAGAGCGGTCAGCAACTCCAACATAGTGATCTACTTACAAAAGAAATAGACCCATACCTTGGGGAAGGCGGTCTATTTCTTTTTGTTTTGGTTAATTGCCATAGCTATACTAACAACTAAGCCCAGTAATGTAACAATAAATATACCGAACTGAATCATTAATGTGAGTGTATCTTTAACCTCCACAAGCATCACCTCCTTTCAAACTTGCAACATCATTAGTTACAAAAGTCTGATTACAAAGGAGATTAGCCGACCGCCTATCTCTGCTATTCTGTTGTTATTTGGAGTATATCATAATTAACGTAAAAAAGTCATATCTCTTCATAAGAGATATGACTTTTTGTTGGGTATCACTTATGAAAATAAATCAACAGCATCTTGCGGTACATATGTCTTTACACCATTATGAATTACATTTCCTTTGAGCTTCACCGTTTTGCCGTTCCAGTCTGCTGTATTTTTAAATACAGGCAAGCGTAAGGTATCATTTCCTTTGGTTACTACGACAACCGGGTTACGCGCATCCGTAGCATCCCATTTGACGGTAGCGCCTTTAGCAGCAAATGCCGTTTTGGCAGGAACAAATAATTGTTTCGATATGTTAGCCAGATCCACTTGCAATGCAGAAGCCATATAACCTGCGATGTCGCTATTTTCAACAACACCTGTTAATTGTACTCCACCCGGTGCATACGAATACAGAGCCACTTCGCCACCTGTATGACCGCCTGTTGTCCAGCCGATATGAGCACGTTTGCTAATCATTGGACCTACAGCATAATTCATTTTACCTTTTTCTGCTGCTTTGATCGTAGCGATTTCTTCTGCTGTGAGATCAGTAATCCCGTAGTATTGTTTCATGACTGCTTTGATATTGGTACGTTTACTATTGAACTTAGATTCCAAGCCTTCTCCTGTCGCTTTCGCTTTTTTCAAAGGAGCGATAAAAGTAGACAAAGGTTCTTCATCATACGTTCCTGTTGTGCCTGCATCACCAATCGTAATTCCGCCGTTACCATGATCGGTCGCTGCAATCACGAGTGTATTCTGATCGGCTTTGGCAAATGCAAGTGCTTTGGCAACCGCATCATCAAACGCATTAACTTCACTAATAATCCCGATCGGATCATTCGCATGAGCGGCCCAATCGACTTTACTACCTTCTACCATCAAGAAGAATCCTTCTTCATTTTGGGAAAGTACTTGAATCGCTTTGTCTGTCATTTCAGCAATACTCGGTTGCTTCACAGGATCACGATCCATATCGTTTGCCATCGCTTTGTCTGCGAACATGCCCCATAATTTGCCTGACGTGGAAGCTTTCAATTCTGCTGTATTTTTAACGATATTGTATCCAGAATTCGCAATCACTTTAGTCAAATCCTCACCATCTTCACGACCTGCTGGTGTAAAGTACGTCGCTCCACCACCAAGCACCACATCCATGCCTGCATACACTTGCTGTTCGCTCAGTGCATCATAATTGCTACGATCTGGATAGTGAGCACTGAAGTCTGCTGGAGTCGCATGCATAATCTCAGAAGTGGCGATAATACCTGTGGATTTCCCTGCCAATCGTGCGGCTTCTACAATATTAGCAACAGGCTTTTTAGCATCACCAGGTGCTAATTTGGGAAGCCCTGGCATTGTATTTTGATCAGGCAATACGCCTACATAACCGGTATGTGATTTGAATCCTGTTGCAAAAGCAGTTCCTGCTGGAGCTGAATCGGCAATCGCCGCATCCGCAGAATATGTACGCACAAGTCCACTTGCCATTTCATCCAGTGCAAGAGCTTTGCCTCCGTTGTACCAGCGAGTTAACGTAGTACCATCCATACTCATACCATCTGGAATCAGCATGATTACATTTTTGGCACGAATCTCTGGCTGTTCTTTGGTTGCTGCGCTGACAGTTCCTCCCGAAAGACCTAGCAATAATGAAACAGCCAGTGTACCTGCTGTAATCGTAACTTGAAGGTGGTTCCATTGATGTTTTTTGATCATCTTAAAAATAACAATCATCCCCTTTTTTCTTGGTCAACAGGATGATTGTAACAATCAATTATCAATAGAAAAGCTTTATTACGTGCAATTTGTGTTAAAATCAGGCTCAATCATTCGCTCTATATTAAATCTTTTAAATCATATGTCATTATTCAAATATACCTTATAAAACCTTTTATATAGACACTATTTACACATTATTCACGATTTTTTTGTAGGTTTCGATAGCACTTGCGCGAGATATTTTAAGATCTACAATCGCATTTTTTTGAGGTTGATGAATTTCTTTCGCAGATAAGTCATTTAACTCTGGCATCCACTCTCGAATATAATCGCCTTCTGGATCATATTTAGTCGACTGAGTCACTGGATTCACGACACGGAAATAAGGAGCCGAATTAATTCCTAATGAAGCACACCACATCCAGTTCCCTCGATTAATCACATTATCATAATCCAATAATTTACGACGGAAATATTGCTCTCCCAGTGTAAACGGACATTGTAGATTTTTGGTCAAAAACATACCTGATAAAATTCGCAAACGGTTGTGTATCCGACCTGTTTCATTTAACTGTCTCATCGAAGCATCAATAACTGGAATACCCGTCTTCCCTTTGTACCATGCTTCAAAGTGCTGATCGGTTAATTCAGATAGATCATACTTGTGTTCATATTTGAAATAATGCTCATCATAGATCGCCTGATACAAATAGAAATCACGGAACGAAATCTGGCGTACCCATTCTTCATGCCCTTGTGCTCGTAGCGCATCATCCAACATCTGCCGAATCGATATTGCCCCGATGGTCACATGCGGATTCAGGTCACTGGACGGATCAATACTGTAATAGTCCCGTTCTTCGCCATAATTCACCATTTTGCTTTTGATAAACGTCTGCAAGATCGGTTCAGGATCTTCGGCTGGCTCATACTCTTCCAATGCAAAAGGCAACTCAAATTCTGCCGGTAATGTGAGTTCAGCACGAGAGACATTTAAGTCTTTGAGACTGATACTCGACGCATGATTCGGATGCTGATCGAGAAAGTCTAACCATTTCCGGTGAAAAGGAGCAAATACTTTATAAAAGCCATCTTTGCCTGTAAAATCAGTAAACTGCTCGACATCGATTAACATATGATCGACCAATAAAGTAAACGCAACATTGGCTTGATCTGCGACGGCTTTTAATTTGCGATCACGGTCTTTGGCATACGGAGTAAAATCGCGATGGGTCACCACTTCGTCAATATCGAGTTTATCCAACACATGCTCCAATACCACCTCAGGCTGTCCATAAACGATATGTAGTGTTTTATGCTGACTTTGATACAACTTCTGCAAACGATGGACATGACGAAGAAAATTAACCCCACTATGCTCTTTTTCTCTACCTTTTCGCAATAAAAAAGGATCGATAATGAGTAGATGTACACTTTGTGCTTCAGCTTCATGAATATAATTAAATCCGACCAAATCGTGTATACGCAGGTCTTTACGATGAATAAATAATTTCAAAAGGAATTCCTCCTATAATGTACTTCTGCTACTCTTTATTAGGCATTACCCTTTTGGCGTACTTTCATTCATGCGATCAAGGATTTCAGACAACGTCATATCGGTCATCGATACCAATCGTAGATCATTATGTTCAAAGGGTAAAAATGAAGTCACTGGATTGGGCACAATCGTACAGCGTAATCCAGCTGCTTTGGCTGCCGTTAATCCATTTAACGAATCTTCAAAAGCCAGTGCTTCAGCAGGTGCAATACCCATAGCTGTCACCACTTGTGTATACAATTCAGGATCAGGCTTCACCCGGGTCACATCATCACTGGTGCGAATCACTTGAAAATAATCGACCAATCCCAGTCTTGTCAAAAAGCGTTCGATCCATGCTCGATTGGAACTGGTAGCAAGCCCTATGTTCAATCCCAATTGCTGTGCTTCTTCTAAATATTCTTTCACCCCTGCACGAGCTTCCAAATGCTCCATCTTCTGTTGATGCAAAAGACTAACTGCTTTGTCGATTTCTACTGAAATGCCCGGTTGCTTCAACGTTAGATCGATATAATCAAGAAACTCTGTGCCATGCGTGCCGATACTTGGAGCGAATTGTTCTAACGCAAGCTCCATCTTATAGCCGCGAAGCACCTCCTGATAACATTCAAACCATACACTTTCCGTATCCAAAATCAATCCATCAAAATCAAACACTACGGCTTTAATCATCTGTTCTTCCTCCTTGAGTATACGTGTCTATTTTATCTATAAAAACAACTTTTCTGTTGGTCAATTGTGCTATAAGGGCATGCTCTTTTGTTCTTAAACATTTTGTCTGTTGGTGTAATCTTTTGTCAAACGATTTGTAGCGATTGTTTAAATGGTAATGCTGTCGGGTAATGTTAACTATCAGCGAGTTCGAGCTAAAGCATAGACGACTTGTTGATCATTTAAAAATGATTCCTTTATATTAAATACAAATTCATTCTATTTGAACAGGAGATGTTAATGATGAGTAACGATAACGGTTTGGGCGATAAAGTAAAAGGTGCAGTATCTAAAGCTAAAGGCGAAGTGAAAGATCAAGTAGGTAATGCTACAAATAACTCTTCTTTACAAGCTGAAGGTAAAGTAGATAAAGCTAAAGGCGCAGTACAACAAAAAGTCGGCGAAGCAAAAGACGATCATAACCGCCACTAAGATTATTTTTTAGAACAATCCCCTATAGCATATACATGAATAAATATATTTTTATATAAAAACTCACCCCATTTTATATGAGGTGAGTTTTTTTGTTGATCTTTAATTGGTCTTATTCGTTCCCTTTTACAAAGGTGCCCGAGTCCATCACAATCACATGTGTAGAAGCATCTACATCTTGATCATCATATACGGTATGAATCGTATCCGCCGATGGAAGCGGATGATCAGCATCAACTCGATAAAACACACCATATTCGTTATAGATTGTACCTACACGGTTTTGAAGTTCTTGCATTTGTGAAGAACTAACTACTTGTGGGTCTTTAAAATCATTAGTGCTTGCAAAGCTATGAACAGCCACTCCAGCCGTCAAAACCACTATACTTGCTACAGCAATACAACTCAGTTTCTTGATTGCAATCATCAATAGATCACCAACTTTCTTGATATGTACTTTCTAAATTTAACATTTATTAGAAAATAATCAAATAATTTTAAAATTAACTATCGTTCCATAATAAGATTTTTACGATTTTTCTTTGCGATCTAAAAGTAAAAGAAGCACAAATACAACTAAAGCAATCAAAACAAAATACATATTTTCAATCCAATCCATTTTACTTAACGTACCTGTAAAAAAGCGATATAGCACAATCAAAATACCTGATACAACCATAGACAAAATAAAGCTTACGATCTTTTTTTTCATAAATAACGTTTGCATCCATATTGTTATATTGCGATCTGATTGTTATGATTGGATGCCCTTTCTTCTAGTTTCTTGAAGTGTTCATTCTAAACTTATCGCTTATGTAAATCAAATACCTGCATAAACAAAAAAGACCCGGGAATCCGAGTCTTTTTTTGTTTCTATCTATATTGAAGTTCTTATTTAACCCATTGTACGATTTCGTCTAAGCCTCTTCTTGCTTTAGGACGCAATTCTTTTTCGGTACGGTAACCGAAAGCAGCCATTACACTGACGCCGTATTCGCCGTTACCCATTAGACCTGCATTGCTCAAAATTTGTTCTACTGCTTCTTTTTGGAAGCCTTCGATCGGGCAAGAATCGATACCGATCTCTGCCGCAGCTGTCATCATATTGCCTAGTGCAATATAGGTTTGTTTGGAAGCCCAGTCAAATAAAGCACGTTCGCTTTCAAGCAAGTTCAAGTCTCTTTCTTGGAACTCTTTATAACGAGGAAGAATCGTCTCGAACATTTCTGCTGGCATTTGTTTCACTTCGATCATTTGATCACGCAAATAAGCCGAATCATAACGAACATCGTTACGTGCCAAAATGACAACAAAGTGACTTGCTGTTGGTAATTGACCTTGTGCACCCCAAGTAAATTCACGCAATTGCTCACGTAATTCTTGGTTTTGGATCACAAGGAATTTCCACGGCTCTGAACCGACCGAACTTGGTGATAAACGACCTGTTTCCAAAATAAACTCAAAATCATCTTCTGAAATTTTTTGTTCAGGATCAAATGCTTTTGTCGCATGTCTTGCTTCATATGCTTGTAGAATCTCTTGTTTACGTTGTTCTTTATTCATGGATATCTCTCCCCTATGGATGTTATTGATTATCTATAATAATATGCACGTTATATAACATACTTACTTTTAAATACCAAAGATAGTATACCGTTTATATGCGTTGTAGTCAATTGGATCACATTCAATTTGTAACGATTGGTTTAATATATACATAAGCTTGTTATTCTACAAGTCAGATGATACTTCAAGGAGATGACTTATGAATACATATCCAACAACCGTCCCTCGTACGATTGCACGCTATATCTTTGCACTCTTTTTTATCGGAGCTTGTGTGGCTCACTTTATAGAAGTGGATGGATTTGCTAAGCTATTACCTGAATTTGTACCTTTCAAAAATGCACTGATCATCCTGACAGGAGTGATCGAATTAGCGTTAGCGATTATGATTCTTATTCCAGCTTGGCGCAGACGTGCAGGAATATGGACAGCTTGGTATCTAGTGCTTATTTTTCCTGCGAATATTTATGCTGCTTTTTACCAGATTCCAGCACCAGGACAAGCGTATACCGATCCAGCCGCTTTATGGATTCGACTGATTTTTCAACCGTTGATGATCTGGTGGATTCTATGGTGTACCCGCCCACCTAAACCGCGTACAGATTGAGAAATAGCTGCCCAGAAATGTATGATTAGAATTCATTATCACTTGTATACTCTCTATAAATACCATAAGAAAAAGCACAGGTCGCTTGATGATCCCTGTGCTTTTTTTATTTATACATACGCATGAACTTTAGGATTATATTCTTCATAGGCAGTCTGTAATTGATGTAATGTTAGAGCACTGTCCTCGATAATCGCTTTACGCTTTGCTTTGAGTACAATCTGTTCAATATCTGCAAAGCTACAACCACTGAGTATCGTAGAGGCTGTATGTTCTAACGTACCGATTGTGGCAAACGAACCGATTAGCAGTTGAATATAATGCTGGCGATCTTGATCGGAAGGCATAGCATAATCCATCTTCGTATCAAAACGACGCCATACCGCATGATCCAATTCATCGGCTAGATTGGTAGCCGCTACTAAAATACTTTCACCTTCAAACTCATCCATACATTGCAATAATGTATTCACAACCCTTGACATCTCTTTCACTTCATCATTATTATCGCGTGTACGAGCAATCGCATCGAATTCATCTAAAAAAAGCACGCATGGAGAAAGACGTGCAAAATCAAATATTTTGCGAATATTAGAAGCGGTTTCTCCTAGATGACTATGAATAATGGTATCCAGACGAACCAGTACCAGTGGCAATTGCAGACGTTCTGCGATGTAAAAAGCAGTCAGCGTTTTGCCTGTTCCGGGTGGGCCAGACATCACTAATTTGTTAGGCATAGGTACATCTTGTTCGATAAATTTTTCTTTCATATCCAAAATCATCATAAACTCATCTATAATACGCTGATTGCATTCATTCAGAACGATATGTCTTACTTTACGAGCACATTCTTTAGGCATATATACGGTAGCCATATCTGTTCCTTTTGCTTTGGGCAGACGGCTGTTATTTTTGTTTGTTTTATTCATACAATCAACAACTCCTTGCTCCACTTTATTAATAGTAATGATTACTATTAAATAGTTTAACAAGTTTTTGTGCGAAGAACCAGTCTTTTCTTTATTTTCACAAAATCTCTTTGGTTTTTACAATCGTATATTTGCCTGATTGGTTGGTAGCGAACTGTATTCCTTTAGATGTGGCTGTATAGTCCGTTATTTTACCTTTTAGATACTTGTGGGTTCCATCTGGATATTCTGCATAGATTGCTAGATGACTAAGCTCTGATTTGGAAAGTTTCTCTTTCGGCAATGGAAGAACAATCCACACATCTTGCGATTGATCCCATTCGGAGACGACAAATTCCAAAGACTTACTAAGCGCACCTTGAGGCGCTGCTGTCTTCTCGTCGGTACCCAAACTGATCGTGACATCTTCTTTGTCCGATTGTAAAGATGTACTAGGCATCATCATTCTACCGTGCCAGGCTTGAATACTAATACCCAGTTGTGAATTAGCAAACAATTGTTGTGCACGAGCTGTAAATGTTAATTCAAGCTGTGCAGCAGGTGGCATTTCAGGAGGAGCTGGCATACTCAAGTACGCCATATTTCCTGTATCTCGGCGCAACATATCCACCGTCAGAGCGGCTTCTTTGACATCGATTTTGGCTGTATCTTGCATAGAGGTATTTCCATTGATTTGACGTTTGACTTGCATGCTAACGGGATGACCTTTTTGATCGGTATGCATCAATGTTTCTGATACAATTGTTGCGACAATCGATTCATAGGGAGAAGGTTCTACCGCCTTATCTTCAGGCATAATATCGGTTGCGCTAGGAGATTCTGTAGGAATCGTAACAACAGGTTCTGATTTATATTCATCTTGAACTTCTGTAAGATTGCCAGATTCATCGGTATTAAGCATCGCATAGGCGATATTATCCTGTTGTGGGTCTGTAGAATGTGAGTGTACAGGAAGAAAAGAAGTCGTTGTAATGGCTACAATTGATATGGAAGCCACGATAGCTGTAGGCGTAGAAATCGTTCTTTTGAGTTTTTGGAAAAGTAATTGCACCTTCATACCGTTGACCTCCTTGGGAGATGATACTTTATACTACGTACAAATGTTTAATATTGATTACATTATAATCTATTTTTCCAAATATATCCTTATGATTTCTACTTTTAGTAAATACTTCCTATTCCTAATCTTGCATATTATACTTCCTATTTGCTTGATATGACTCTATTTTGAAGGTGAAATTTGACTCATAATTCCCATTTAGTGTTTAATTTAACTGGGAACGGGTAAATACAAAGGAACTCTCTTTGAGGAGGTACAAACTAATGGGATTTATGGAAAATTGGAAAGCACTTCAGAAGTACTCTGCTCATGCAGCAGAACGGTTTTTGACCATCTATCTGAACACCGAACCAACTGCCAACACCCAGCCGGAATGGAAGCTACACCTCAAGAACGGTTTTAAGAAGCTTGCTGAATACACTGAAGCCGGTGACGAACGTAGACATTTAGACAGCTTACTTGCTCTACAGTCCAAAGTCGAAGAACGCGTAGAAAACAGTCGGAACGATATGAAAAAAGGTCTGATTATCGTAGCGGATTCATCAGGTGGATTATTCTTTTGTGAAAAAGTACAGGTTGGATTATCCAATGCGTTCTATTACGAAGCTGAACCACGATTGGAAGAATTGCATGCGATCACTTCCAAATGCCCTGCTGCTGGAATCGTGCAATTAAGCAGTGATTCAGTGACTATTATTGACAGCTTACTTTGTGAGATTAACAATGAGTATTACTTTGAATGGGATATTGTTAATGATGAGTGGCGTGAACGTCCAAGTCAGAGCACAAGTGATCTGAAGTCAACGGTGAACAAACAGCGGGAAGATTACAAAGAACGTTGGGAAGTCGATCAAGCTCGTTGGGTCAAACGTTTAACTCCTATTATCGAACGTATGGCACAGGAAAAACAGTGGCAAGAAATTATTCTAAGTGGTGAAAAAGCTGCTGCTTCTCATGTCAAAGAAGCTCTTCATACTACAACGTCTATTCATATTGTTCCCAAAAACTTAAATAATATGAAGTCGCGTGAAGTGTTACAAGAAGCTTATGCTGTACTTCAATCCTAATATAACAATCCGTTAATAAGATATGTGATAGTGAAAATAACAGCCCTCTATTTGGTGGTTTGTAAGCCGTCGATAGAGGGCTTTTTTAGTAAATAAAAATAGGAACATTTGTTCTAATTTAAATTTTGTGGTATGGTGGATTTAACAGTTGGATTTCGTATACACTTAAAAGATACTTCATCTTTTAACAACGTAGATATAACGTTTATCTATTGTGTATATATATGACGATCCAGAGCAAGGAGGAAATACACTTATGCGTATCTATGTTACTGTCAAAAGTCTTGGTAAACGCAAAAATGCGCTGACACGCGAACCTTTGGATATCCCTGTTGCTCCGGCTACCTTACGTGATTTTCTAACCGAAGTGGTCAAAGAAAATGTACGTGCATTTATCGAGCGTCAACAGCATTCTTCACTACTCTCCTACTTAACACCTGATCAAGTTAATGAACAAGGAGAAGCCGGCAAAGTAGGTTTTGGAGTTATACACGATGATCGTACACCCGATGAATCTGTGGCGATTGAAGCGGCTTTATTGGCTTTTGAAGATGGATTGTACAAAGTATTTATTCGGGAACAGGAAATCGATCATCTGGATGATGCAGTTCATTTGACTGATGGAGATGATGTGGCTTTTATCCGTTTTACAATGCTTGCAGGAAGCCAATGGTAAGAAAGGGGATTACAAATCATGAGTGAACGCAATTATTATGATGAATATCTTGAACATTTGAAGAAGAGGACTGCTGAACTGATAGGTCAACAACAGCAGATCGCTCAGTATTGTGTACACCTCTATGAGCATACTTATATCACGAACAGTGACGATGAAGTGGATCAACTGAAGCAGATATTAGGGGTAAAAACCGATACCCAGTCGGTATCTTTTGAACCTTTGATTGAAGTTGTGGAACGTTTATCCGATAAAGCTACTGCTGATCTTTTCCGCTATATGACAGAACATGCAACCGAGTACCCGTATAGTGTTGGTTATACTCGCCGTCCTTACCGTACATCCGATATCTCTTTACATATAGCACCAATCTTATCTCAATTAATCTCTCTCTTTTTCCTAAATGCGTATGAATTTGATCTGCATACGTATTTGACTGAACGTGATTATCCGCTCAGCAAAGATTACCGGGTACAAAAAGAAGCGATTGCTATTCATATCGCTTACGCATGGGATCATGATCAACCTAAAGTGAAAAAAGCTTTGCATGAGATCATTTATGGAGACAATCAGACGGCTCTATTCGATCGCTCAATGATTGAAGGGATGCTGATGAGTCATCAACCGGAAGCATACAACATGATCAGCGAATTACTGATAGCCGCTCGTCTGCAAGAAGGTCTACGTCAAAGTATTGTCGAGCAACTGGACGAAGGTACTTTGGAAGCCACAATGACTTTACTGCGTACTATTATTGAAAATGATCTCATTCGTTATAGTTCTATCGTGCGTGCATTAGGAACATGGACAGGCATCAATCTAGAAGCAACGAATACACGAGTATCCAAGCAATTGATTACACAAGCCTATGAAGCATTGTCAGACCAATCTGTTCGAGAAGAATGGTTAAGCAGTGCAAATGCGAATCATATCTATATGAGCCTGTGGGCAACTGCTGTGCATGAAGAGCAAGATGTCTATGAACGGATTCAACATCTAATGGATACAGGAGCACGTTATCAGAAGATTGTAGCGCTTTATGTCCTTCGTAATAGTCAAAATAAAGATTTGCGTCTACGTATTGCACAACCTCATCTGGCAGAAGAGGATGATGAAATCCGCTATTGGGTACTTGTGAACTACGATTATGAATGCTACTACTCATGGGAAACGATACGCGATATGGCAGCACTTCAACTGGTAGTTCCTCGTACTCCTTTGTTAGAAGATAAACAGGTACGTAGACAGGACTTTGAACATTTCCGCAATCTATTTTCAAGTCTGAATGGACGTGAGATTTCGTTCCAGTCGAGCGTGCTGGATTTTGTACAGGTGAGCTATTCTGCTGATCTGCCTATCAAAAAAATGCTGTATCTAGCTGCATATGATATGGATGAACAATGGATCAGTGAGATTTTACAGTTAAAAGATAAATTAAGCCCTGATCTACGTGGAACCATACTACAACATTATCTTTCAAATACAGATATGCCGGAACAACGACAGTTTGTATTTGCTTCACTGTCAGATAAAAGTATGTCTAATCGTGAGTTAGCTCTGAAACAAGCTAATAAGCTTATATTGAACGATACGGAATTACAAGATATCGAAAATCTACTCAAACTCAAAACAGGTTCATTGCGTCAAGGTGCGATTCAATTGCTTCTTAATCAACCTGTTGATTCACTAGACACTACAGTTCATCGTTTAATACAAAGTAAAAGCGAATTGCAACGATTGGCTGGCTTAGAAACGATCAGTGAATTACAAAGCAAACCTGAACGGTCTGAACAGTATGAACGTTTATTACCGTTGCTAGATACGATAGCCAAGCCAACTGCCAAAGAACAAGTCTTGATTGATAAATTAGGATCAACTGATAAATACAATGAAAACAATGGATTTGGATTATTTGATCCTCGAATGATGGATGAATGGTTAAAAGAAAAACCAGCACATCCAGATTTCCTATTGCAACGTGATGTATTTACAATTGAACCGAAGCGCATCACCGATTTTCTACAAGGATTAAACGATCTAATACATGAACATCGAGATCATGAATATACAGTCGAATACTATAGTGGTTATAAAGAAACGCTGTTAATTGGTAATCGACTCAGGGGGAATTGGCAAAATCCGAATGCAGATAGTAAGACTCTGCAAATAGAGCAATATCCTTTGCCTGAAGTGTGGCAACACTATTTACAACAAAGCGATCTTCCAGTTGAAGGAATGATACAGTTGTATCTGTATACCCAATCCGAAATGTATGATCAAACTTTAGATGATCTATACAGCTATTTTATCGATCAAATGGATTATATGGAGCTCGGAAAACATAGATTGTTAGAAGGTTGGCGAAAAACATTTATCGAGTCTATTTATCCGTTAGAACAAATCTTAGAAATACAGACATTCTACCAAACACTTCCATATCGTCAACAATTAGATGAGCTGATTCATCGCCAACAATTGGATGAGCTGATCCGAGCTTATTTGGAAGATAGTGATAAACAGGCTACTTTCGCTATGGTTCGGGATGCGCTGATTACAATGATCTATACATTCCCACAAGAAAAGTTAAAAGAAGAAAGTGGTCTCTTTAAATTTTTGATTTCACCGTGGCGTTCGTTAGTGCGCAGTCGTCTCTACGATCAAGAATCGTCAATGCAAATGTTTCATATCTTTTATACATTGGAATTTTATTATGGTCAGGATGGTCTACTGGGCACAACCGATTATGCACGTGCTTATGAATGGGACAAAATCAGCGATAACGAAATCTACTCCAAAATCATGAGCAGCGATCTCAGTCGCCAGTTTATTCGAGAATTAACATCTCAAAATATCAAATACGATACTCAGATTAATGTAAAAGAATATCCTAAAATGATACCGATTCGAGATGCTGTACTTGCTCGCATTTTGGAAATTGAACTTAGCCGTGGGGAATTAGTAACCGGAGTCACTTCACTGGCGATGAATATTCAACGTGTAGAAGGCACGGAAGTCTTTGTACGTATTCTATCGAATCTGCAAAAAGAAACGTTTGTACGCGGGTATATTTACGGATATGGCAATAGTATTACGAAGAAAGAGACATTCAGTTATTTGCTCAAAAACACGTATCCTTTAGAAGGCGAAGATGAGCACAAATTAGAATCGTTACTTCAGCAATATCCGATAGATGACAAGAAATTATTAGAAGCAGCGATGTATGCTCCGCAATGGATCGAAATCATCGCCAAACATCTAGGTTGGAAAGGTCTACGTAGTGCAGCATGGTATTTCCATGCCCATATTAATGAGACTTTCTCAGCGGAAAAAGAAACGATTGTAGCACATTATTCACCGATCTCTCCACAAGAGTTCAATGATGGTGCGTTCGATATCGTCTGGTTCCGTCAAGCCTATGATGAATTAGGTACAGAACGATTTGATATCTTATATGAGTGTGCTAAATATATCTCGGCAGGCTCGAATCATCGTCGCAGTCAATTATTCGCCGATGCGGTACTCGGTAAGCTTGATCTAGCATCGATTCAACAGTCTGTAGCAGATAAGCGTAACAAAGATCAGTTGCTTGCTTATAGCTTGATTCCACTGGCTTCAGGTACCAAGCGTGATGCTGATATTCGTCAGCGGTATGAATTTATTCAATTGTTCCTCAAACAAAGTAAAACGTTCGGCGCACAACGTCGTGCTAGTGAAGGAGCGGTCTCGGCAATTGCACTGGATAACCTGGCTCGTAATGCTGGTTATACCGATGTCACCCGTCTTCAATGGGATATGGAATCACGCAAGTTGGATGATTTGCTGGCTTATTTTGAACCACACGCGATTGAAGAAGGTCTGAACGTCTCGCTAGTGATTGATCATGAAGGGCAGACTAGCTTAACAGCGATCAAGCAAGAGAAACCACTCAAATCGGTTCCAGCACGTCTGAATAAAAATGAATATATTATTCGTCTGAAAGAAGTAAAATCTGAACTAACCGATCAATATCGTCGTGCCCGTCAAGAATTGGAACGTTCGATGACCAATAGCACTACTTTTACAGCAGATGAATTGATCAAATTATCGCATAATCCTGTTCTTGCTCCACTGGTCAATACATTGGTATTACAGGCAGATCAAGCACTCGGTTATCTTGATGGGGAAGCTAGTCTGTTGCGCAGTCCAGACGGTACGGAGCATCCTTTGCAATTAGAAGATCAAGTGATTATTGCTCACCCTGTCCATCTGTATGAAAGTGGTCAATGGAGTCTGTATCAACGAGATCTATTTGAGCGTCAGCAACGTCAACCGTTCAAGCAAGTATTCCGTGAATTGTATCTCCCTAACGAAGATGAGCGTGCTAGTGGTAATCTCTCTCGTCGTTATGCTGGATACCAGATTCAACCGAACAAAGCGGTCGCTTTACTACGTGGAAGAGGTTGGACTGTCAGTTACGAAGAAGGCTTGCAGAAAGTCTATTACAAAGAAAATATTATTGCCAATCTCTATGCACTAGCAGATTGGTTCTCACCTGCGGATACAGAAGCACCTACACTGGAAACGGTACAATTTTATAATCGTTCTAACTATGAACGGTTGCCTTTTGATCAAGTATCTCCACTGATTTTCTCTGAAATCATGCGTGATGTGGATCTGGTGGTCAGTGTAGCTCATGTAGGTGGTGTTGATCCTGAAAGTAGCTTAACCACGATCGAAATGCGTCGTGTGATTGTGGAAGAATCGTTACGTCTACTTCATATCGACAATGTAAAAGTAGAAGGCAATCATGCTCGTATTGAAGGAAGTTTAGGGAATTACAGTGTGCATCTAGGTAGTGCGATCGTGTATCAACAAGCTGCTAGTGCTCTGCATATTATCCCTGTCCATTCTCAGCATCGTGGACGATTATTTTTACCATTTATGGATGAAGATCCGAGAACAGCAGAGATTTTATCTAAAATCGTTATGCTTGCTCAAGATCACAAGATCAAAGATCCACAGATTCTAGCACAACTCAAACCGCAATAAATATCAATAACCCCTATTTTCTTGAGATATTTCCAAGAAAGCTAGGGGTTATTTTTGTATGTTCTCGTGTTTGTTACAGATCCATCTCGTGCCAGACCATAACAGCGGCTCCTGTAGCTACTGCATTTTCTTCTAACAATCCTTTTGAAAATACAGGTCGATAGCTATTGGAGTAATAGATATTCTGCTCAGCGACCGCAATCGCTGTATTGTAGAACAAATCATGTGAATTGATGAGCACACCACCCAGAATAATCTTTTCCGGATGCAAAATATTGATCAGATTCGCTAACCCAATCCCCATATACGCCGCCGATTGAGCAAAGATTTCTTTGATATGATCATTGCCTGTTTCTAACGACTGCACTAATGTTGTGAAATTAATTGCTTCTGGCTTCACGGCGACCTGACTGTCCCACACAGAACGCCCCATCTTGCTACGAGCACGGACTTGTTGCTCTAATGCTTGTACGGATGCAAAAGCTTCTAAAGCTCCATAATTACCTGCTCCATGAAGCCGTGGTCCATCCGTCTGGATAATCATTTGTCCGATCGAACCTTCCATATCGACTGCTCCATGCACCACATGTCCATTAGACATCATTGCAGACCGTAGACCTGTACCAACATGCACATACAACATATGTTGAATATGTTCATCACGCACCATCCAGTGCTCGCCTGTAAGTGCGGTGTTCGCTCCATTTTCAAGCGTAACTGATAAGCCTGTCGCTTCTTCTAACCAGCGTCGTAGTGGAATGTCTTTCCAACCCGGTGCTGCAAAGTAAAGCGGATTAAGTATTTTGCCTTGCTCACGACTAAGAGGTCCTACTGCACCTACACCCATTCCGATCACCAAGTTATGGGCTATGCCTTGCTCAGATAACATCTGTTCTACTTGTTGCTGTACATGCTGGACTAATCGCTCAGGTGTCATGCTCTCATCCATAGACCAGCGCACCATCGCTAACGGTTGCATCCGCATATCATAAAGCCCCAATACGGAATAAATACGTGAAATATCTAAGCCAAAAATATAGCGAAAATTCGCATTGATCCGATACAAAATCGGTCGTCTTCCACCTGTCGATTGACCGAATCCAGACTCCATAATCCAGCCTTCATTTGTCATTTCTTCAAGCAGACGAGTAAGGCTACTGCTAGTCATCTGAAATTCATTCATAATTTCTGCTTTGGATATATCGTCCTGCATCGCAATTCGGTCATAGACTGCTTTTTTGATGGAGGTTACGCCTTTGATATGCTTACCCATAATATCCCACCGTTTTCCCTACAATTCTGATCGGAATTGTTTTTTCACTTATTATATATGGTTTTTACAGGGAATGCTATGTATTTGTTGCATCAATATAGAGAAATACGATTGCAAAAAACCTCTTCCCTATGATAAGGAAAAAGGTTTTTTGTGATTGTACAGATGATTGAATCTATCTATAGATTTTCATACATCTATTTTATTTGAAAAGAATATTACTTCGCTTCGCCTACTACACTAAAGCGTTGGTTCACATGTGCAGCTTGCTCTGCTTCGTCTACAATCGCAATCGCATAATCAGCATAGCTAATGTAGCTGTTGCCTTCATTATTAACGATCATTTTTTCTTGACCGGCTGTGTATGAACCTGTACGTGGACCTGATGCATCAAAAAAGGCAGCAGGACTTAAAAATGTCCATTGGATACCGCTAGATGCTTTCAAATCATCCAAGTTTTTGCCTTGATTAGATGCGGTTGCTTTGTAAGCTTCCGGGAAGTCTGGTGTATCGATTAAGCGTACTGATTGAGCATCATCTACATACAAGCTACCTGCACCACCAACTACGATTAAACGAGTATCAGGAGCACCTTTCAAAATCTCAATCAACGATTGACCTACAGTCACATGAGATTCTTCTTGTCCTTGCGGAGCACCATATGCATTCACTACAACATCATAGCCTTTAATATCTTCTGTTGTTAGATCCAATACTTCTTTTTCAACTACATTCACTTTATCTTGTTGTACTTTAGAAGCGTTACGGACGATTGCTGTTACTTCGTGTCCTCTGCTCAAAGCCTCTTCAACGATCAATGATCCTGCTTTACCTGTTGCACCAATAACTGCGATTTTCATATCTAAAACCTCCATTTAATGTGTATGATTCGACGAAATACGTACTTGCTATATGTGTAGCTATCAAGCTGTAATATACATTAACCCTTACATGTAACAATTATAGTTACAGGTTGAGATAATGTCAACTGTTATGGTCGGATAAAGAAGAACCATTTATAATAAAGCATAAGTTGAACATCATTTGGGTATTCATACATGAGTACCATCAAAAGAATAGCTTTAAACAAATCAGCATCATGATTAGATCATTTTATACTCATCAAAGGAGTGGCAATAATGAAGAATATAGCGTGGATCGGCACAGGTCATATGGGCTTGCCTATGGCTCACAATTTGCTCAAAGAAGGATATAACGTACAGGTATACAATCGTACAATAGAGCGTGCTCAACCTTTAGCCGAAGCAGGAGCAACACTATACGCTTCCCCTGTAGAAGCCATCGCTCAAGCAGAAGCCGTCTTTATCATGCTGACCAAAAAAGAAGCGATAGACGATGTGCTGAGCGGAGAACAAGGTATTCTGAGTCAGCTTCGCGCAGGTACGTATGTGATCAATATGAGCACGATCAGCCCGGAAGAAGCAAAAGAATTTGCTGAGCAGATAGCAGCCCAAGGAGCAATCTATGTCGATGCTCCGGTATCTGGTTCTGTTGCGCCAGCAGAGCAAGGCACTCTCGTTATTCTCGCAGGCGGTCAGACGGCAGAGATCGAAGCTTGCCAACCGTTTTTTGATATTTTAGGGAAGAAAACGATCCATTTCGGTGAAGTGGGTAACGGTAGTGCTGCCAAATTATCGATCAATTTATTGCTAGGTATCTCTACACAAGCGATTGCAGAATCGTTATTAATCGCTGAACGTTCTGGGTTAAATCGTGAACAAGTATTAGAAATGTTCGGTGAATCTGCTGTAGCAACTCCGCTATTAGCGGGTAAAAAAGAGATGTTTATCCATAACGAATTCCCTGCGGCATTTATGCTAAGTCTAATTTCCAAAGACTTGGGCTTACTCACGACTGAAGCGAAGCGGTTAAACGTACAATTGCCACTTGCAGAAGCCGCTGATCGCACGTATCGTGAAGCGAATAATAATGGTAAAGGTGAACTCGATCTAGCTGCTATCTGGCTTGAATTGCAAGAACGCCATCCGAAATCGGAATAAATTTGCGTTATACATGATATATATAAAAACACCTTTCATTGAAAAACGGGTATGAAAATACCAGTAAATCAATGCTGAGGTGTTTTTTTTCTATGGCTACAATATTTGGTTATAAACGAGTAGCTGAAACAAAGGATATCTTGCTGGATTGGAATTTCGAAAGCGATGTAAGCTACATCATCTTATTGCTGGAGCCAAAGGAATAATAAGTAAAAGAGCTCTTATTTTCGTTTATATATGAGTTATTACCAGAAGTAATAGCTGTGTTAATAGCAAAATATTAAAAGGTGAAGCCGTGTTACTCACGACGAATTTCTCTTTTTATCTGTGAACGCTCTATTTGAATTATTAAATATGAGTAGAATCTATGGAGCATACCTAACGATAAAAAAGAATGATTTGGGTAAAAATAGATTGCAGAGTTATCAATGATTGAGGCGAATGGGTAACCATCTAAACCAGTAACAGAATGTTGTAGAAAATGAATCCGTTCCTGCACATTTGAATACTAAAAATCGATAACTCCATGCAAGTAGAAGTGACTCTAATGATGATGGTAGGCATCCAAAAAATGCCATTCCAAAGAACAAAGGCAAGTGAGCTCTAAGGATAAAAACTAAAATCAAATTGGAGGTTTTATTTATGTTTTTTCGCACAGGAGAACTTCAATATTACGCAAAACCGGATGCTCCAGATCCAGTCTTTGCTAAAAAAGTGCAGGAACTGATCGGCGGTCAATACGGCGAAATGTCAGTTGCCATGCAATATTTATTCCAAGGGTGGAGTACAAGAGGAAACGAAAAATATAAATATCTGCTGATGGATACAGGAACAGAGGAGTTGGGGCATATTGAAATGCTCGCAACGATGGTGGCAAGACTCCTTGAAGGGGCACCTGTTCATGAACAGGAAAAAGCTGCAAGTGATCCAATAGTTGGAGCCATCATGGGCGGTATGAATCCTCAGCACGCCATTGTTCACGGTCTAGGCGCTTCTCCAAAAGATAGCAATGGTGTTCCTTGGAACGCAGGATATATCGTAGCAAGCGGCAACTTGCTGGCTGATTTTCGTGCCAACGTTAATGCAGAATCACAAGGGCGTTTGCAGGTAGCCCGTCTCTATAGCATGACAGATGATAAAGGCGTAAAAGACCTGTTTTCATTCTTATTAGCCCGCGACACCATGCACCAAAACCAGTGGCTTGCGGCTATTAAAGAACTAGAAGCAAAAGAAGGTCCAATTGTACCTGGAACGCTTCCGCCAGAATGGGAAGCAACCGAATTTTCTCATACTCTTTACACGAATTCTGAAAGTAGCAAAGAACTGAAATGGATAAACGGGCCAGCACCAGATGGTCATGAATTTAAAATCAGCAAGCCAGAACCGTTTAGCGTGAAGCCAGAACTAAAACCGGCACCGCCACAATCTCACAATTCATTGTCTGAAGACAACCTTAAATAATTTTTTTGAGAGAAAGCCCCAAAATCATGAACAATGGTTTTGGGGCTTTCTGTTTATCTGTTATCTACTTATGGACGTGTAGCATGAGTGATGCCTTCACGAATAAAGTCGATCACCTTTTCGGCTGTACGTAATTGTCCTTCCGAGTTATGAATAATCAGATCACATGCAGATAATGCTGATTTTTCTTGATCATAACTAAGTAGCCGTTGTTCCTGTTCAGCAATACTAACTTTACGATCAAATAATCGCTTTGCCAGTTGCTCCCGATCGGCCAGTACACCAATTAACAATACACGGTCGCCCCATTTGTCTTTGACTAGCTTGGCTCCGGGTGCATCCATTACAGTTGAACGTACCTGTCCATCTTTGCCTGCATCTTCAATCGAGCTAATTGATGTTCCATATAGGTTATTGCGATATTCACTCATTTCTAACATCAATCCTTGACGAAACATGAGTTCAATCTGCTCTCTAGTCGCAAAATGGTAATCAACACCATCTTGTTCACCCGCTCTGGGTTGGCGGGATGTCCATGTTACAATTTTGGGTACACCCAGTCTTGCTTGTAATGTGCTTTTACCTGATGCACTAGGTCCCTGAAAAACAACGATTGAAAATGACATTTCAATCCTCCTTCAACACTTACTCTTATTTTCTGTAAAATCAGTATACCAAAAGATACCCCTGAGGATGTTTCTATTGTTGCAGAACTATTTATAATAAAAGAGTACGTTAGAAAGATTACGAAAGGATGTTGGAGCGACGAATGACATTATCACATCCATCTGCTTGTGCGGTTCAATTTCAACATATCACCAAATCGTTTGCACATGCTAATCATACGGTGACTGTATTAGATCGTATTGATGGGGATATCAAGCAAGGCTCAATTACTACACTGGTAGGGCCTTCTGGTTCTGGCAAAAGCACATTGCTATCGCTTTGCAATCTACTGATCACTCCAGACACCGGACAATTATATATTCAAGGCAAAGATATACATAGCTGGCCTATTACTGAACTACGTCGCAATGTAGGCATTGTGTTCCAAGATGCTCCAATGGTACAAGGAACTGCTCTTTATAATTTGCAGACCGCTCAGCGCTTACACGGGATCGATATCGGCAATCCTGAGACTCTTATGGAACAAGTAGGGTTATCTTCAAGTCTACTCACACAACATGTACAAGACCTGTCTGGCGGGCAAAAACAGCGCTTAGCACTCGCACGTACACTCGCTAATCAACCACAAATTTTATTGCTTGATGAGATCACTTCTGCACTTGATCCTTCTTCTGTACGGGAAGTGGAACAATTATTATTAGAGATCAATCGAGAATCAAGGATCACTTTGATCTGGGTGACTCACCAGATGGAGCAAGCACAACGTGTTGGACAAGAAACATGGTTTTTGATGAACGGGCAATTGTTAGAACAGCGATCAACCGCTGACTTTTTTGCACATCCACAGACAGAAGAAGCCCGGCAATTTATCAAAGGTGAACTCCAATGACGATTATCGCTTTAACGCTATCTTTATGTTTTGTACTTTTTGCTGTTGTGTTATCTCGTTCTTTCAAATTAGGGCTAGAAAAAGATGTACTGATCGCTACATTACGAGCTACTATCCAACTGTTAATTATCGGCTATGTGTTGAATTTTATTTTCGGCTTAGAGCAATTATGGGTCGTCGGTCTATTCTTATTGTTGATGATTACAGTCGCTTCACTGAATGTTTCCAAAAAAGGAAAATCGGTTCCGTATATGACGATCAAAGTATTTATTACATTAGTGATTGTCGAGATTGTCACACAAGCATTATTGTTAGGCTTCAACATTATTCCAGCAACTGCCCGTTATATTATACCGATCAGCGGTATGATTATCGGAAATTCGATGATACTGGGAAGTTTATTAGTCACTCGACTTCGTTCTGAAGTGACACTACGACAACGGGAAATTATTCTCCTTCTATCACTCGGAGGAACGCCAAGACAAGCGATAATGCCTGTACTCAAAAGCGCAGTCCGTTCCAGTATGATCCCTACTATTGATGGTCAGAAAACACTGGGATTAGTCCAATTACCGGGTATGATGACCGGACAGATTATCGCAGGTGCAGATCCGATTACAGCAGTGCGTTTTCAATTATTAATTGTTTTTACAACGATGACTTCAGCGATTATTACAAGTATTTTACTTAGTCTATTTATCGCTCCTAGTCTGTTCAACAAACAACAACAGTTGCAGACCGAACCTTTAGAATCCTCTAGCTAAATACAGAAGACCATACAAAAAAGACTCCTTGATCGAATGAGCTTCAATCAAAGAGTCTTTTTATTTTTATATTTCTATTGGATTAAGAATGTACTTCTTTGGTGTCGATATTCACAACAGGTGTATGACCTGATTTTTCTTTCGGTGTACGATTGACCAGTAAAATACTAATGACGATCAATACCAGTCCAATAATCAGGTTAACCGTTACCGACTCACCCATAAAGAGCACACTAAGAATAATGGATACTAATGGAATCAAGAACGTGTATGAACCCACTGTGCTTGCTTCACCTGAACCGACAAGACGGAAGAAACATAACCAGCTTAATGCGATTGCGAAAATACAGATAAACAGCAATACACCAATAAACGTAGCGTTCCACGTAATGTCTCCCCAGCTTTCCGTTCCTGTGCCGACAGCAGTCATCACGACTCCACCCATAATCAACTGAATAGTCACCAACCAGATTGGATCAACACGGTCGCCTACTTTTTTCACATACACAGTTCCGACACCCCAGCTCACTGCCGATGCCAAAGCCAACACGATACCGATCACTGAAATAGAACCTGAGAAGCCCCCTGCGCTAATCGTAGCTACACCTGCACAACCTAAGATTAGTCCGACAGCTTTGAGTGGATTCATTGATTCGCCCACCCATAACCAGGATAGGAATCCTACCAATACCGGTTGTAAAAAGACGATCGCTGAAAACAATCCAGCTGGCATATAAGCGATCCCAATGGTCTGACAGCCATAAAACAAAATAATATTTAGAATTGCAGATATCGCATAGATTTTCCAAGTCTGCTTCCAACGTAAATCACGCAAACGTGGTAAAGCGACAACCAATAGCAATAACCCTGCAATCAATGTCCGAATACCGGAAAATAAAATAGGAGGTGCATAATTTAATGCGAACTTGGATAAGGGCCAGTTCACACCCCACATTAAGATCAAAAATGCTAAAAACAGAGCAGTTTGCCCTTTGGATAAAGCCTTCATTCCATTTCTCTCCTCTAAGCCAATCTGGATGACGATCACTTGCGACAAAGCTGACATGTCATGTATCTTTTGAGTATACAATGCTTTTTACAATTGTTCAATAGACATTAAACATTTGTTCAATCTAAAAGAAGCACACTTTCCCTATCCTCTACTTTCCGGCAATCGTGCTATAATAAGACGGCACTGAGCAATGACAGTGCACTTTATATGTATACCACATCACTAGAATAATATAATCGCATCGCTAAGGATACAGGAGGAATAGAATTATGGATATTACCAGTTATCAAGTAGAGATGATTAAAGACCCTTTTGAGATTTTGGTAGGCAAACGCTATGAATTTTTTATCGATTTTGAAGTGGATGAAGAAGATGATATTTACTCCGTAAATGGTCTATATATTCGTGCAATCTATAAAGTCCAAGAAACAGGCAATGGTATTGTGAGCTACGATATTATGGAAAAAGGCACAGAACGTGTACTGGATTTCGACCTGGAAGAAGAGGAAGAACAAGAATTAGCAGCATTTTGTGAGCAAAACTGGAAAAACGCTGAGAGTAACTAATGCGTATTCTACTGCTTGGTGCTACCGGACGTGTCGGACGATTCGTTTTGCAATATGCACTTCAAGATGGACATGAGGTTACCGTATTAGTGCGTTCTCTGGATAAGTTAAATGTGCAATTGGCAGAATATGCAGAGGATTTGGTAGACTCTCCTAAAAATATGTCAGCGATCAATCACTCTTTACCTATCCACGAACAGATTCCAAGTCTGCGTGTTATCGTCGGTGATGTATTGAACAGTAGTGACCTTTATACGGCGTTGGACGGGGTACAAGCTGTCATAAGTACACTGAATACCGATAAAACAAATACGTTATCTGTCAGCACGCCGATGATTGCTGATCTGATGCAGAAGCAGTTGATTGCGCGCATTATTACAGTCGGTACAGCAGGTATTTTACAAAGCCGTATTGAAGCCGATAAGTATCGCTATGAATCTTCTGAATCCAAGCGCAAAAGCACCCGTGCTGCGGAAGAACACCGGATGATGTATGAGACTTTGCGCGATTCCAAGCTCGACTGGACAGTGGTCTGTCCGACGTACTTGCCCGATGGAGATTATACCGGTGTCTATCGTGATGAGCAAGACGTTTTGCCTGAAGGTGGAGCATCTATTTCGACAGGAGATACAGCTTATTTCACATATCAGCAGTTAAGCGACCCTCGGTATATTGGATATCGAGTAGGATTGGCTTATTAGATTAGGCGGTATTCCATTGTCAGCTTTAAGTATAAGATAAATAAAAGTGCTATACATAAAAACCCTAATTTCTATACGAAGTTAGGGTTTTGTGTACTCTATATTTGGTTCACGAGCATTCTTATTTATTTCACTTTGACTTTTAAAGCATATATTACACCATCATTTCCCCATGTACCATCTACGCCAAATACATATACACCCGGTTTGTTCGGTACGATGATTTGATTGGATGCTTTATCTATATTTTTAAATTCTGTTTTACTCGGATATTCACGAATTCGAATTTCATCAGGACTTGTCCCATTAAAAGAAAGTTGAATAGTGGCATTTCCTTCTACAAGAGTAGGTTTTTGCTTTTCTGTAGCTTCCCAAGGTCCTCCATACGTCATTTGTCCATTCCAATTGTATGTAGCCACTGTGACAGGAATACTTCTTGTCTGAATAGAATCACTCCATTGTGCATTTAACGCTGGAACCTTATTATAATCCTCTTGGTTACTACAACCGATAATGACACAGATAGAGAAAAGCATATAAAATGCCAAACCAATAGTATATTTATTGATAATCATTGCATCCTTTCTACTCCAATATTCATACAAATGAAACTAACTTTAAAAGCACAAAACCGAACGGATTATTTATGTAAATTACTATGGATATCATGTTATTTAGGTTTAGAGTGTAGTTTACTAATGATTAGTTTTTTTGCATATCCATAGAAAAGAGAGCCTTCTAATACCCAGTACAATAATTTAATAATGATCCATTGATGTACCCAAAATAAATACACAATTATAATCAAAGACGATACTACCGTAAACACTTGAAGCCATGTTTGTTCAATACCTGTCTGATTCTTATAACCATGTATATAATAGATCATCGCTTGTAATGTAACCATCCCCATAGCGATCACAGGACCTATCGAAACATCATTCAACGGTTGTGAAAAATAGATCAGTGCTACAAACAACACCATCAGCAGAATAATATTCAACATATTCTTTTCTGACGTAGACATCATTCACCCCCTTTATATCCTAATTAATCTCTGTTTAGTGATCAAGTCACACTCACGTATTCAAGATTTTTTCCTGCATCCGATACTCTGTCGGGGTCACCATGAATTTTTTACGGAATACTTGTGTAAAATGACCGACATTGGTGTAGCCGATCTGTTCTGCAATATCAGCAAGCTTAAGCTTGGGATTGTGCAATAGCACTTTGGCTTGTTCCATCCGCAGACAGATCACATAATCTTTGTACCCTTGACCTGTTTTCTGCTTGAACAACTGGCTGAAATAAATCGGATTCAGAAATACAACAGCCGCTACCTTTTCTAAAGACAATTCTTCGTTAAAATGAGCGCGAATATACTGTAGCGCCACTTGAATCGCCTGGTCGCTGCTACTTCCTTCTTCTGACGCATCCATTTGCTGAATTTTCTCTTCACGCAGTCGATTGACTTCAACAGCCACATGTTCAATCTCATGGTGAGGACCCGAGTGTCTGGTGGAAAAAGGAACTTTCAAATACTTATGCAAATGCCCTTGCAATGGCTCTAACAAATGCTCGATCTGTACATGAGCATGCAAGGTGACTAAGCCCAGCAGACTATTGCGATCAAAGCTCACGACGAACCCCTGACCTGACTGATCGATCAATTCATTTAATACATTTTCCACGATAAAATGTTCCAGATGGGTACTGTGCTCATCTTGTTCCATTTTAACCAGAAGCAGATGAAATTCGGGATAATCAGCGATAAAGGTATCCAGACTGATTTTGCCCATACTGAGCCCTGCCGCTAACCGTTGAAACACTGCTTCTCGTAAGTAATTCAATCCATCTTTGAGCGCTTCTTCTCCTTTGGAGACGACTCTTTCCTGACGGATCTCAATCGTAAGCGATTCCATAAGTTCAACCAGTTTCTTTTTGCCGATCGGTTTCAGTAGATAATCTCTTGCTCCTAGATGCAATGCTTGTTGCGCATAAGAGAACTCGGAATGCGCCGAGATAACAATCCATTTCGCTTGAGGCTGACTGTGACGGGAGATACGCATCAATTCGAGACCGTTAATACCGGGCATAAGAATATCGGTCAGAATAATATCGATCCGATGCTGGCTCATCATCAATACCGCTTCTTCCGCAGAAGATGCTAGATGAACATGATAATTAGGAAAAACACTTTCGATGGTACGCTTGATCCCTTCACGGATATAACTTTCATCGTCTGTAATCAGAATGTGCACGAACAATACCTCCTTTATGGATCGAAATAGGTTGATCTGAATATTCAGACTCTATCGTCTGCGCAGACAAGGATAGAAGAGAAGATTGATCAGATAACGGTAGCACTAATTTGACCGCTGTCCCTGTTCCAAGAGAACTCTCGATCTGTATACCATGAGTAATCCCGAACATATGAGACAACCGCTGATGTAGATTTTGCAAGCCAATACTTTTCCGTTCACGATGTACAGGATCGGTTGGACGAAGCAATGAATCTCTCAGTCGCTCCAAGGTAGACTCATTCATTCCTTTACCATTATCTGAAATAATAATATTGAGGTATTTGCGATCAGGTATCGCTCTCACTCGTAAAATGCCCGGTCGATCCAAAGCTTCTAGACCGTGTTTGACTGCATTTTCGATAATCGGTTGCAATAACATCTTCGGCACATGCAGATCCATCCACTGCTCTTCGACATCAATCTCTACACTTAACCGACCATCCAGTCGGATCAGAATAATCGTCAGATAATGATTGATCTGTTCGATCTCTTCTCGTAACGTAACCAGTGCATGGTCTTCCCAATGACTGCTATAACGGAACATATGCGATAACGATAACACCACATCGCCTAGCTCATCATTTCCTTTTTCATCAAGCATCCAGTAGATCATATCCAGTGTGTTATAGAGAAAATGAGGATTAACCTGTGATTGAAGCGCATGAAGCTCGGCATTCTTTTCACTGACCGAAGAGACTTTGACCCGTTCGATCAGTTCTTCGATACGCGCAACCATATGATTGAACGATAATACAAGTGAATTGATTTCTTCGTAAGAGGTAACGGTCACCATGCCACGAAAATTCCCATTTTCCACTTGCTTCATTTCTCGAATCAATCGCTTGAGTGGCGAAGAGATCGTACGGGAAACGATAAAAGCGATCAGTGCAGAGACCACAATAAGCACCGTGACCACAATAAATAGATAACGCTTGGTCTGAGTCAGTTCGACATTGAGATCACGATCTGGTGTGGAGCTGACGATTGTCCAATTGGTGGTACCCAGCTTGGAAGCGGCAATCAGACGGCTATTATTCTGCTGTACATTGACCTGACCGGGAATCTGAGGAAGTGAAATATGAGGTGGTATCGTTCCAGGCTTACTGTTCGGTTCTATCGAAGTTGGGATATGTTTGCCATCGCCTGTTACAATATTCACTTCACTATGAGGACCTAATTTCAGATTATTCATTGCTGTTAAAAAAGTATCTGCTCGTGCTTCGATCAATACAATTCCTATCTGATGTTGCTCGTTGAGATTGAAAATAGGGCGACCGAAAGCAAACACAGGCTGATCTTCCACCTGATCGATAATCGAATGAGGAAACACGCCTAGCCATACCATCTGACCGGACGACCCGCTAATCTGCTGATACCATGACGATTTTGTATATTCAGGATCAATCACATTCATCGAATTGCTATAATCGTAGATTTTGCCATTTTCACCGATCACATGAATCCCTACTAGATCATCCCGTGAAAAGTAAATCGCACCCATAATCGTTGTAATGTAATTCTGATTAATGTACTCCACTTGCGGCGAACTTGCTGACTTCTGACCGAGCAGACGCACAATATCTACATTGGCACTAATCGATTTGGAAAGGCTATCATAACTACCTAGTAGAAGATCAAGCAATCCCACCGTTTGTGATACATTTTTCTGTGCAATCTCGCCTAGCTTTTCATGAAATTGAGTCGTTGTACGATTATAAAAAAGGATGCTCACTAACAACACAATCCCAGCCATACAGAACAAAAACAAAATAAATAACCGATTATGAATCGAATGTAAGCTTCGTGACACGGTGGAATGCTCCTTTCTACAAGGTTCGCTAAAAAGCCAAAGGGCGGTAACCATAAAAAGGATTGGTTCCTCTTCATGATTACCGCCAAGTCCCTATACAGAGATAGTACCAATAAAGGTAGCTTCTGGCAAAATAGTTTTGTGTAGCTTTTGGTAATTATCCTTTTACTGCTCCTGCAACCATTCCTTTTGTGATACGTTCAGACAGAATAAAGTAGAAAATAATAACCGGTAACGCACCCATGACAAGAAATGCTCCGATATTTCCGTAATTGACTGAATACTGACTGACAAAGGTATACACCCCGAACGGCAACGTTTTGAGTTCTTCGGATGAAATAAAGGTCGCCGCTACAATATACTCATTCCAGATATTGATAAAGGTTAGAATACATACCGTCATCACAGGCGGCACAGAGATCGGTAAAATAATACTACGGAAAATCCGGTACACACTTGCTCCATCCATAAAAGCAGATTCTTCGATATCCGTCGGAATAGATCGCATAAATCCACTTAAAATAAATACCGCAATCGGTAAAGCAAACGCTGTGTACGGAATAATAATCGACCAGCGTGTATTAAGCAGGTCTAAGTTTTTGAAAATAATCATTAGTGGTAATAATGTCGCTTGTAGTGGAATCATCATGCCTAGTAAAAACAGCAACATTACATATTGACCATATTTCCATTTAAAGCGAGTAATCGCATATGCAGTCATTGAGCTGAAAATAATAACAGCAAACAAACTAATCGCTGTAACGATGACACTGTTGCCTAAATACTTGAGATAGCTACCTGAAGTATAAGCATCTGCATAGTTATGCCACTGCGGAATATTCGGAAGAGCGAAAAAGCTACCTCCTAGAATTTCTTCGTTGGTTTTGAGTGAATACATCACTAGCCATAATAGTGGATACAATTGCGTAACGATCAGGATCGCGAAGAGTAGATACACGAACCATTTTTTCACATTATTCATATCGTGCTCTCCTCCTCTACGTCACTTTACGTTCGATTTTGTTAAATACACCATTGATCACTACGGTGATGACTAGACAGAAAATAACAAGGAATGTCGCTACCGCACTACCATACCCGTACTTCTGAGATAAGAACGACATATTATACATATGTGTCGCTATCGTATCGGTCGCATGTGCAGGACCACCGCCGGTCATAACCATGACTAGCTCGAAAGCTTGCAGTGAACCGATAAAGGCAAGCACCACCGAGATTTTGAAAATAGGCACTACCATCGGGAATGTAATATAACGGTCTGCTTTGAATCCATCGGCTCCATCAATTTTGGCAGCTTCATAGATTTCGTCCGGAATATTCTGTACCCCTGTAAATTGGATCAACAGATGGTAACCAAAGTACTGCCACAACGATACAAAGTAGATTGCATACATCGCAATCGCAGGCTCCGTCAACCAGCTATGTGTCCAGCTATCCAGACCTAGCTTGATCAATACTCCATTTAACATCCCGCCCATCGAAGCCGGATTGTAGATCGTTTTCCACAATTGTCCCAAAATAACGTTAGACAAAATAACAGGAACAAAATAGATCGTCACCAAACGATTTCCTTTGCGAATATAACGATTCAACAAGATAGCGAACAACAAACAAATTGGGATTTCAATAATGGAAAAGACAGCATACATAATCGTACGCTTCACAGACATCCAGAAGTTAGGATCATCAAACAGTAATGTTTTGAAATTCGCCAGACCGACAAACTTGGCATCTGAAATACCATTCCAGTCCAACATCGCTGTGTAAAAAGAAACCAGAATAGGAATAAACACTGTTCCTATGTAAAGGATCAGACAAGGAAGTACAAAAATAGCAATCGTGCGAGCAGGTACTTTTAGTACATTCATGGCTTCTCCCTCCTTCCAACTCTAAAGTTTATTTTCTCTCTTTGGCCTATTCTACTCATAGCGAAGGGGACGCTGTTGACGCCCCCTCGCTGCTACATATCACATATCTATCTCTAGGTTAGTTTAAGGATTCGCTTCAAATGCAGCTTGATGCTCTTGGGCAATTTGTTTTGGATCCACTTGTTGTACAAATAGACTTTGAATACTGCTTAAATGGACTTGAGATACGGCTGGGTTCATCGTGTTATCGAATGACAAGTCGCCACCTTTTACATTTTTGAACAGATCCAGTACATCAATCGCAAGTGGAGAATATCCAGCGGCTTTGAAGTCACCGTCTACTTTTTGACCTAGACCGACCGCATTTTTCAATTCGAACGATACTTTAGGCAAGTTCAGTGCAAAGTAATTTAAGAAATCCTTGGTTTCTTTTAAATGTTCACTGTTCGCAGATACAGCAAATGCACTACCTGGAGCTAACATGAACTCATCTGGATTTCCTTTACCATTAACCGTAGGGAATTTGAATACGCTCACGTCTTTACCGATCGTTGAACCGTCGTTAGCGCCCGTTTCCCATGTTCCGATAAAGAACATAGCCGCTTGACCTGTACGGAACATGTTACCGCCTGCTGTAGCATCAATCGATGTTGCACCTTCAGGGAAAGCGCCTGCTTGAACTAATTTTTGGAAAGCATCGACAGCCTCGACGAAGGCAGGATCATTAAATGTTTTTTTGCCATCTGCTACATCTTGCAAGAATCCAGGTCCACCGTTAGTACGAAGCAAGATGTTCATAAATAGGAATGACCCTGTCCATGAATCTTTCTCACCGATTGCGATAGGCGTGATACCTGCATCTTTAAGCTTTTTCACATCTGCAAGTAGCTCATCGAATGTCGTTGGCGGAGCAGCAATGCCTGCTTTGGCGAATAAAGCTTTGTTATAAAAACCAACTTCGATATTATTACCATCTGGAAGTGCATACACATTTCCATCTTTGCTGTAATAATCAAGCAGTCCTTCTTGATATGTATCTTTTAGACCGCCTTTGTCAACGACATCATTCAATGGAGCAAGCAAGCCTGCATCGATATACGGTTTCATCTGAGCCGCTGGATTCACAATCGTGATATCAGGGATTTCTTTAGAAGCCGCTTGAGTTTTAAGTTTTAATTTTTGTTGATCTGTATTTAGCGTATCCAGTTCGATATCAATATTTGGATGTTCTTTCTCATATTGATCGACGATCTGGTGAATCATTTTGTACGTTGGTGTGGTTGGATCAGGATAAATATTTTGGAACGTGATTTTTGTTTTGTCCCCACTGTCTCCACTTGCTCCTGAACCGCTTGAACTTGAATCGCTGTTACCACAACCTGCAAGTCCGAACGCCAGTGCACCTGCTAATAACAGAGCAACTGTTTTGCTTGGCATTTTCATATCTTTTAATATCCCCCTTATTGGATAATTTGTACAAAACGTACGGTTTATGACTTTATTATGATGTTAGCGCTTACTTTTAACAATGTGTGAAATTAAGGTTTATAGTTTGTATTTTCAAGGTATTCACTTTTCTTATGTATTTCTTTATTTTGCCAACATCAAAAAAGCTTCTCTCTTTTGTAATAAGAGGAAGCTTTTAAAGCTTGTATCATTTAAGTTTTTGTTGTTTAAGAAATTCGTCAAAATCGTCATTTTTTTCTATACGTTTTTGATTATATTTTTCATATTCGCTAAGTGCTAGCTTCTCAGCGATTTCTTGAGAAATTTTACCTGCATTCATTAAAATATCTCGTTCATTAAATTGTAAAAAAGAATTCAACTTTTCAATCCAATCTTTCATATACATAGGTGCTTTTCGCATAGCTTGATCTTCTGCATAATCGAGATACATCGTAACAATACGATTCAAAGATTGAATTTCTTCATTACTCATATAGTTTTTAGCTACTATAATATCACCTTTTCTCACTTTAATGCCTTTCCAGCTCGTTAAGCCCATGTTATCCTTTTCTGCATCTGCACGTTCTGCGATAAGTTCTGCTGCGGTATGTCCATGGATAGCAAAATGTAGTTTATTTTGTACAGTTGCAAAAAAATCTTGTGAGACTATCTCTTTAGGATCATAGTCTATAGAAGTCGCATAAATATCTGTAATTTTACGATAAAATCTTTTTTCTGAAGCACGTATATCACGAATACGTTCCAATAATTCATCAAAATAATCTTTTCCAAAGTTTTTCATTTCTTTAAGTCGTTCATCGTCCATTGCAAATCCTTTGACTAAATATTCATTTAAACGATCCGTTGCCCAACGTCTAAATTGTGTTCCTCTATGCGAACGAACACGATATCCAACTGCAATGATAAGTTCAAGATTGTAAAAAGAGACTTCTCGTTCAACTTCTCGTACTCCTTCATTTTGAACTATTCGGTTTTTCCGAATAGTTGCTTCTTCTGTTAATTCATTTTCCTCATAGATATTTTTAATATGTTCATTTATAGTACTAATACTTTTTTGAAATAATTCTGCCATAGCTTTTTGGGTCATCCAAACCGTACCTTGTTCTAATTTCACATCAACTTTTGTATGCCCATCTTCTGTCTGATATATAAGAATATTTATATTATTTTCCATATATTTAACTCCTTTTAATATGTAAGTTTAAATCCTACTGTTTGGTTTGCTCTTTTTAAATATATCACATTCGCAATAAAGTATCTTTATTATATTAACAACTTTTTTACGTTTAAATAATTAAAAAAGCTGCCCTTTAAAGGACAGCTCAGGATATCACTACTTATTCATTTTAAACTGCAAAAACAACTCATTATAATGTACCAGCATTTTTTTGCCCAGATTATCATACACTTCAAGCTTATCTGTTAGTTCTTGTGGCGGGTAAAAGCGTTCGTCACTCGAAATGTCTTCCGGCAATAACTTGAGTGCTTTGGCATTCGGTGTAGAATAGCCTACATACTCTGTATTTTGCTCAGCGATTTTGGGATCTAGCATAAAGTTGATAAATTTGTGTGCGGCATCGACATTGGCGGCTGTTTTGGGAATAACCATATTATCGAACCATAAGTTTGTACCTTCTTTGGGAACGACAAAATCCAAATCAGCATTCTGATCCATAATCTCAGATGCATCTCCCGAAAAGACTAGACCTGCCGCGGCTTCGTTGTTCGCCAGCAACATTTTGATCTCATCGCCTACAATCGCTTTGACGTTAGGGGTCAACTTTTTGAGCTTGGTTAATGCTTGTTGTAAATGTTGCTCATTCGTATCATTAAGCGAATACCCCAGACTGTTAAGCGACATCCCGATCACTTCACGAGCACCATCCGTTAGCAATACATTATTACGTAGCTTAGTATCCCAGAGATCGTCCCAGCTATCGAACTTGATCCCTTGGGCTAACTTGGGATTGTAGACAATTCCAACGGTCCCCCAGAAGTAAGGTGCAGAATACTTGTTATTAGGATCGAACGATTGATTCATAAATTTAGGATCAATATTTTTCAAATTCGGCAATTTGCTATGATCGAGCGGAATTAATAGGTTTTCTTCACGCATTTTGGAAATCGCATAATCTGACGGAATCGCTACATCGAATGTCGTTCCGCCTTGCTCAATCTTCGTTAACATCGCTTCATTAGAATCAAACGTCTGATAGATTACGGTAATGCCTGTCTCTTTTTGAAATTGATCTAGAATATCTGGATCAATATAGTCACCCCAGTTGTAGATCGTGAGCGTATTTCCACTGGAGTAGCCTTCGCTCACATTCAAGCGTGATGCGGTATACATCAAGATCAGAGCGACCACGATAATACTGAGAAACATCCGTGTAAGAGTCTTCATCTTGGACCTCCTACTGCGATCGGTTCTTCGCGGCGTGGCTTATTGGTAGCCCGGCGATTGATCATATAATAACCAACCACCAACATCACCGTAAATAAGAAGATCAGCGTAGATAACGCATTGATTGATAACGCAACCCCTTGTCTAGCACGAGAATAAATTTCAACCGATAGTGTCGAATATCCATTCCCTGTTACAAAAAAGGTCACAGCAAAATCATCTAACGAATACGTAAATGCCATAAAAAATCCTGCAAAAATGCCGGGTTTAATAAATGGCAAAATAACTTTACTTAACACATCACGACGACTTGCTCCTAGATCACGAGCCGCATCAATCAAAGAAGGACTCATTTCTTGCAATCTTGGCAGAATCATCAGTACGGTAATCGGAATACTGAATGCGATATGCGAGATCAATACTGAAGCAAATCCTAATTTGATCCCAATCATCGTAAACAAGATTAGAAAAGACGCACCAATAATCACATCAGGACTCACAATGAGTACATTATTCAGCGACAACACCGTATCTTTGAGACGGCGACGACGAATCCGGTCGATTGCTAGTGCCCCGATAATCCCGATCATCGTGGCAATTGTTGAAGATAACAACGCAATCACCAGCGTATTAATGACAATAATAATCAATCGTGTATCTTGAAATACTTCGGCATACCATTCCCATGTAAATCCTTCAAATTCATGCATATTACCTGCACTGTTGAACGAGTAATACATTAGATATAGAATCGGTGCATATAATAGAGCAAATACAAAAACAAGATACAGATTACCCCAACCATTTTTATTAGTCATGACGTACCTCCTTGCCGAAGCCGCCACTTAGAATCATAATCACAGCCATCGCAATAATTAAGACTACTGCTACAGTAGAACCCATACCCCAGTCTTGTGTGACAAGGAAATGCTGTTCAATCGCTGTACCGAGTGTAATCACTTTATTCCCTGCGATCAGACGTGTAATCATAAATAGGGATAGTGATGGAATAAAGACCGCCATACAGCCTGATTTCACACCAGCCATCGTTAACGGCAAAATCACCCGTCTAAAGGTCATCCAACCCGATGCACCCAGATCACGTGCCGCAGATACCAGTGTAGGATTCATTTCTTCCAGTGCATTGTAGATCGGCAAAATCATAAATGGAATAAAAATATATACGGATACAAAAACAAAACTAGACGCATTAAACAATAATTGCTGTTCTCCAAATCCAAGTGTACCTAGTAATGCATTGATCGGACCATACGTTCCAAAAATCCCGATAAACGCATACGTTTTGAGCAATAGATTAATCCATGTGGGCAAAATAATCAGCAAAATCCATAATTGCCGATGCTTGGTGCGAGTTAACAGATAAGCCGCAGGATACGCTACTAATAGTGAAAACAACGTCACTAAAAACGCATACCAGAACGAGCTAATTGTCATTTGCAAATACGTTGGTGTAAAAAAGGTCCGATAATTCTGAAGTGTCAGATTACCATCGACATCAAAAAAAGAATAATACCCTACAAGCACCACCGGTGCGATAACAAATAACACGATCCAGATATAATAAGGCAGCATATAGATGCTGCGTGTATTAGCCTGCATAGACCCCACCTTCTTCATAACCTTCAAGGCGACGATCAAAGTCTTCTTCACTTTCTCCAAAACGCATAACATGAATCGCTTCCGGCTCAAAATCCAGCCCAATTTCACTGCCCGGATCGGCTTTACGAGTTGAATGAACTAACCATTCATGACCGGAATCATCATAACAGCTAATCTCATAGTGAACGCCACGGAATAATTGGGTATCGACACGCACTTTAAGTTTGCCTTTTTCCACAGTTGTGAGTTCCAGATCTTCAGGGCGAATCACGACTTCAATACTTTCATTATCACGTAGCCCCTGATCGACACAATGGAATCTCTTGCCGTTAAATTCTACCAAGAAATCTTCGATCATACGTCCTGGAACAATATTCGATTCTCCGATAAAGTCAGCGACAAAGCGGTTAATCGGCTCATCATAGATATCATTTGGCGTTCCACTTTGTTCGATTTTCCCTTTGTTCATAACAAAAATCTCATCAGACATCGCCAGCGCTTCTTCTTGATCATGGGTAACAAAGATAAACGTAATCCCCAAACGTTGCTGAATTTCACGCAGTTCATACTGCATTTCAGTACGCAATTTGAGATCCAATGCAGACAATGGCTCATCCAGTAGTAAGACTTCCGGTTCATTCACCAATGCACGCGCAATCGCTACCCGTTGCTTTTGTCCACCTGACATTTCACTAATCGAACGTTGCTCATATCCTTCTAAATTGACGAACTGAAGAGCTTCTTTCACTTTGGCGGTTACTGCATCTTTTTTCATTTTTTTGATCCGCAATCCAAAAGCCACATTCTCAAATACATTCAAATGGGGGAAGAGTGCATAATCTTGAAATACCGTATTCACTTGACGTTTATTGGCAGGCACTTTATTGATGACCTGTCCGTTAAAATAAATCGAACCTCCTGTCGGTTCAGTAAAGCCAGCGATCATACGCAAAATCGTGGTTTTCCCGCAACCGGAAGGACCGAGTAAGGTATAAAATTTACCTCGTTCTACCTCAAATTCTATATTTTCGAGCACTACTGTTCCATCTTCATAGCGCTTCGATACTCCATCAAAACGAATAATTGTATTGTCCCCCATAACAGCCTCCTTTAATAACCTCTATTCTTTATTATAACCAATAGATGTTGTAACGATTAAAGTATTGTATACGCAATGTTAAATAGATATCTGCTGAACATAAATAAAATCCAATCCGCAATTCTTAAGATTGGATTACGATATACTTCATGATTTACGTTTTCTACCTAACCAGCTATCCAATAGACCAAATACCATCGTATAGATCGGTACTATTTGCCATTCCGAATACTCTATCCATATACCTATAAAATAAAGGTTCAATGCAATTATAAAGAAAACCACCAGAATTGCAATTACATTATCAGTCAAAAGCCTTACAATAAAAGAAATAATAGCTCCTAAGTCATACTAATTCTATCCTTACACTTTATTTGATCCATCTATGTATTACAGCGACTATACAATATCACAAGGAGGAATTCATCTGCATACAACTTTTATACATCAACGGATTAAGGTATTCATCCTTTGTCTGCTTACATTATTTCTACTATCTATAGCTGCTCCACACTCCTATGCGGATTCTTCTATTCCTTTTGCCAATGAAAGTTATGAAAGTATTGTAGATGCTTCAGGAGAAGGGGATTATGTATCTCTACAACAAGCGATTGATGCGCAAGCCCTTCATATTTTTGTACGTAATGGGGTCTATAATGTTGCGATGACTCTTCAGATTGATCAGGACGGAACAACCATACGTGGACAATCACGAGAGGGTGTGATTATTCGTCAGAATCAAGCCCCTCTTGACCTACTGGTGATTCGTGCAGATCATGTTCATATTTCCAACCTTACCCTTGATACATATACGAACAATGCAGGAGCCGCACTGGTGGTTGCCGATGCCAATGAAGTGATGATTCAAGATTCCCTTTTTCAAGGTTCCAAGACGATTTTTGCTGTGTATTTTGCAGGTCCTTCGGTGAAAGCAGGTGAAGATACACTTGCCGCTGTCGAATCAGGTACACTCGATCAAGGCAATCAATTTTTGCGCAATGAAGTCTATTCTCATTATGCAGGTGACGGATTATCCTTTTCACTACAAAAAAATGGATTAGTACAAGACAATATTCTTCATCATGCGGTGTTGGCTTTTTATATGTGCAGAAATAGTGAAGTGTCTACCAATATCATCAACGATTCGCCCGGTGTAGGGATTCATTATTCCATGCCTGCATATGACAATATCATTCGAGATAACCAGATTTATCGTTCATTGGGATCAGGTATAAGAGCATCTGCTAATCTAGAACATCCTGTGCCTACAACTACTCTGTACACAGGATTATTGATCGATCATAACCTTATTAAAGATACACGTTCTTTTGGGATTGAACTTGATCAAGTGGGGAGTGGTACACGGATTCAGCGTAATAATATTAGTCAGACCGACTTTTCCGGTATGATTGTGCTTCGTTCTTCGGATCTACGAATCCACAATAACCAGCTGTCTCACAACGCCTATTATCGTATTCGTGGTCGTCTTCATGATTGGACAGGTAACAGTGGCGGAATCGATCTCGAAAATACAGTGACAGCAACTAAGATGACCTATAACACGATCACATCCAATGGAAAAAGTGACTTTGGTATTCGCTTCTCCCCCACTCAAGGAAAAAATACGATGTATAAAAATAAATTGGTTGGCACTACGTTGATCACTGATATCATACGTTTGCCTTAAAAAAGGTATCTATTTGCTACTCTATCTATCCTAGCCCTCTTGTATAACCCTTATCCTTTTCAAGCTACTCCTACGCCAATGTTATTTGAGTAGGAGTTTTGCTTTTTCAAGAATCTCTTTCTTAAGTCCTTGATTATCCATATTGACGTAAGCGCTTCCATAAGTAAAAATGAGTGAGATAAATGTTACATACTGGAAAATAGTGATGGTTTTGGAACTTTACTCTATTGAAATTTAAATAGCCTATTCAAACCTTCCTTTTCCCATTTTATGATTCATTTATCTACTATCCTTGAGGAGGAATATGGATGAAAAAGAAATTCACTCACTTGTTGCTCACAGCAGTACTGGTTGTAGGGGCGACTTTACCATTAGCAGGCATTGTGAGAGCAGATGCGGCAAGTGATGCTTCTAACCGGGCATTAACATGGTTAGAAACGCAACAAGATGCTACAGCAGGACTGGCTTTTGACGGATTAGTAGATAGTTTTGAAGATTTCTGGGGACCTAACAATCCGAAACAGATCGTATACACATATGATCAGGCGGTAGCCGCAATAGCTTTTATCGTCAAAGGGGAACGGGTTCGTGCTGAGAAAGTACTCAACAAAATGCGAGATATTCAAGATCCTACAGGCTACTGGCTGAATTCATATTGGTATAATAACGGTGCAGGCGAAGAAATTCGTGAACATGTAGGACCTGTTGTATGGATGGCAATGGCGGCAATGGCGTATGAAAAACAATATAATGATACTCGCTATCGCCCCATGGCAATCAAAGCGCTAGATTGGTCTCTACAGTATCAACAAGCCAATGGCGGTGTAGCAGGCGGTTGGAGTGCATGGAGCAATTCCAATGAACCGTGGAGCTCTACCGAGCACAATATTGATATCTATCGTGTGTTGCAATATTATGCGTCTGTCGATTCGACCAAAGCAGCTAAATATAATGCAGCTGCAACTAAAGTCAAAAGCTTCCTTGATAATAAAGTATGGGATGATGCCAACAAACGCTTTACCGGTGGTTGGAAAAATGACACCAATTTGATCGATCCTAAGCTTCCGCTAGATGTAAATCCGTGGGCTGTATTAGCACTTGGAACCACAGGGACTCACAACTATGGAGCAAGTCTAGATTATGTTGAAAATGCAAATGGTGTTCCCGGTACACTGGCGAATCCACGTTACAAACAGACATTGACGTATAATGATGCTGGCAATACATTAACCGGTTATGATTTCGATTGGACCGATGAAGTGAAGCCTGCTTATGACGATAACGGTAATCAGATTGGTAATACAGGAGCAGACGTGTGGTTTGAAGGATCAGCCTTTATGTCACTGGCTTATTATATGAAAGGCGATGTCTCCAAAGCGAACGCTATCAACACTGAAATTATCAAAAAACAAGGAACAAGCGGAGCTTCACTTGGCGGTATTCCGTATTCTCTTAAAGGCACAAGCAATAGCTACTGGGTAATGGCGCAGCAAAACTGTGTATCCAGTACAGGATGGTTAATCTTATCGCTTGCCCATTTCAATCCATTTACAGGGCAATATCTAACAGGCGGTAATCCAACCAATCCACCAACGCCTACAGACCCAACTACACCGACTCCTGATCCAGGAACAGGGACTGGTGATCACACGACCGCAGACTACACAGCAGGTGTGACCAAAGTGTCTGCTACAGCAATCAGTATTAATATCAAGCCTGTAACGACTGCCAAATATGTCGATATCCACTACAAAATCAATGGTGGATCACAGCAAAATTACCGTATGACCAACAGTTCAGGCACATGGAAACAGAGTGTCACTGGACTTAGCACAGGCACAAAAGTGGAGTACTGGTTCACTTATGAGAAATCAGGCCCTCAATATGATTCGACTCACTACACATATACTTTAAATTAACTCATCCCAGCCAAGCACCTAATAGAACATTCTATTAGGTGCTTTTGCTGTTCGCTGATCCTCTTTTCGTCTATGATTTAGATAGAGTATGATATACATATTATGGTTGATGAAAGGAATCTTATTATGGAACATTTATTGAATGCATCGGTCAAAGATATTCAAATCAGTGGTATTCGTAAAATTGCTAATGCCGCTGCGCAATACCCCAATGCGATCTCACTGACTATCGGACAACCTGACTTTCCAACCCCTCAACATATTATTGATGCCGCTGGCGTGGCTATGAACGATGGCAAAACAGTCTATACACCTAATGCCGGTCTACCTGCGTTACGACAAGCAGCAACTGATTTTGTTAGACAGAAATACGGACAAGATTATAATGCTAATGATGAAGTGATTGTTACCAATGGAGCTAGTGAAGCATTGGATATTACGTTACGAACGCTAATTACACCGGGCGATGAAGTGATTTTACCGGGGCCCATCTATCCAGGCTATGAACCGCTTATTCGCTTATCCGGCGGTGTTCCTATCTATGTAGACACCCGTTCAACCGATTTCAAATTAACAGCCGATTTGATCGAAAAACATCTATCTACACGGACGAAAGCGATTATTTTAGGTTATCCTTCTAACCCTACCGGACGGGTGATGAGTGCTACCGAATTACAGGAGATCGCTACTTTATTGCAAGCACGTGAAGTATTTGTCATTTCCGATGAAATCTACAGTGAATTGATCTATGATACCCCTCATCAATCGATTTCTTTATGTGACGGTATGCGTGACAAAACAATTGTGATTAACGGCTTATCCAAATCTCATTCGATGACTGGTTGGAGGATTGGCTTTACTTTTGCACCTGCTGCACTCACCCAGCATATGATCAAAGTACATCAATACAATGTCACCTGTGCAAGTTCAGTCAGTCAATATGCTGCTCTAGAAGCTCTTACCCAAGGTATAGACGACGCCATTCCGATGAAAAAGGAATACCAACAACGACGTGATTATGTATATGATCGCTTGATGAATATGGGGCTGACATTAACCAAGCCAGAAGGTGCTTTTTATCTATTTCCTTCGATCGCTCATTTGAATATAGGTTCGATGGAATTTGCTTTGCGTTTACTGGATGAAGCAGGTGTTGCTGTAGTTCCGGGGGACGCTTTCTCCGAGTATGGAGAAGGGTATATTCGAATCTCTTATGCTTATTCACAAGAGGTATTAACCCAAGGATTGGATCGTTTAGAGCAATTTATCAACACATTATAATATGCAGTAAAAAGTATAAACGGCAGAAAGTATCTCTATTGATCATTTAATAGAGGTACTTTTTTGTGTTTGTATTTACAAATCAAATAACTTCAAATTCATTCTTCAATAAGCTGATACCCGAAATAATATGTGAAAAATGATATACTCATTTTTGTTTCATGAAACATTTTGAATATTTTCATAATCTACTCTATTTCTTTTCTGTTCTTTTGCCGATGTTAATAGGAGAATAAATATGCAGATATATAGGAGTGGAGTTATGAAAAATATTATACGTTTTCTCAGCTGTCAAACGATAGGCAGCAAATTAATTATTTCTTTCTTTATCGTTATGATTGTTGCTTTGGGTACTTCTAGCTTCACATCATACTGGTTAGCCCAAAAAACATTAAGTAATGAAATGATCAATAGCGCTTCATCTAGTGTAGAAACGCTAAATTCTACAGTTAATACGGAAATGCAACAAAATATAGATATTGTTGATTATTTCGCAGGTCAAGTATCTCAAGCCAATTATGCAAATGGAGATAATTTAGTTACTGAATTCAAAAGCTATTCTACCTCTCTTAAAAAAGTAGAGTCGCTTTATGTGGGAAGTACGACAGGTCAGTTTTTCACTTCTTCTGATAAACCTAGCCCTGCCGGATATGATCCTCGTGAACGTGATTGGTACAAGCAAGCTGTTGCTTCATCAGGAAAAGCAATTATAACGAATCCTTATATTTCGGCTTCTACTCAGAAATTAACGGTGACGATTGCCAAGCAAACAGCCGATCAAAGTGGAGTTATCGGATTAGATATTAATTTAGAAGCACTACAAGCAACAACAGCGACGGTTAAAATTGGTAAAGAAGGCTATGCTTTTATTGTAGGTAAAGACAGCAATTTTATTTCTCATCCTACAGCTATTGGTGAAAAAAATTCGTCTTCTGAAGAACTCATGGCTCGAGCAGATTCCAAAGGGAGTTACACCTACCTTTACGAAAATAAACAAAAACAATTAGTTTATACAACAAGTGATCTGACTGGATGGCGTATTGCAGGAAGCTTTTATCAAGATGAGATCAATGAAGCGACTCAGCCTATTTTATACAGAATGATTATTGTTTTGCTATTATCTTTAATTATAGGTGGTATTGTTGTTGCACTGGTGACTCGTTCGATCACCAAGCGTTTGAGTAAAATTGTTGTTGTTGCAGAAGCGATTAGCGATGGTGATCTTACCCATCATCTTGTAGACCGTAGCAAAGACGAGATCGGCAGATTATCACATGCCTTTAATAATATGAACGCCTCTTTAAGCTCATTGATTGGCTCTATTAACGATTCTGTTAGTGATGTGGTCTCTTCTTCAGAGCAATTGAATGCAAGTTCTGAACAGACCAGTCATGCTACTGAACAGATCACAACAGCGATCGAACAATTCTCTGTCGGAAATGAACGTCAAAATAAAAATGTAAGCCAAAGTGCAGATCAATTAACTCAAGTTGCCGATTGGTTACAGACGGTACAGACCAATTCGAACTCATTGCTTTCTTTATCCGAATCGTCTAATTATCTAGCAGATAGCGGAGATCGCTTAATGCAACAAACCGTCGGTCAGATTCAGCAGATCGATCAATCGGTTCATCAAGCCAATGAAGTGGTAACGAACTTATCTCGCAAATCCGAAGAAATTTCAGTCATTTTACAAACGATCAATGATATCGCGAAGCAGACCAATCTATTGTCTCTGAATGCAGCTATCGAAGCAGCACGTGCTGGCGAACATGGTAAAGGGTTCAATGTAGTTGCAGGTGAAGTGCAGAAGTTAGCCGATCAATCACGCGCTTCGTCCCAACATATTGAGAACTTGTTGAAAGAGATTACTGATGAGATTGGACGTTCACTATCTACCTTTACCGATATTCATGGTTCTGTGGCAGAAGGGATGATGACTGTTCAACAAGCGGCAGATCAGTTCCAACAGCTAAGAACATCTTCACATCAGATTTCATCAAGTCTGACCGAAATGAATTCATTGGTACAAGAAGTGAATGGTAATGCCGTAGAAGTCGCTCAATCGGTTCATGAAATTAGTGAAATTTCGAATGTAAATACGGCTTCTACCCATGAGATTGCGGCTTCCGCAGAAGAACAATTGGCAGCGATGGAAGAGATCACTTCTTCCGCTCATGCTCTGGCTTCTCTTGCAGAAAATCTACAACAAGAAATTCAACGCTTCAAAACCACTGACTCTGTAGCCAATTCACCGTCCACTCACGCTACAGTCAACAATGAGAATGAGAGTGTAAAGTAAAAGCTACTATGGTCTAATTTGAATAAAATAAGTACAAAAAAAGCCTTACCGTCTATGAAATCATAGGAGCGGTAGGGCTTTTTTATTGGGTATCTACTAATTTTAATTTATATTTTGGATGTACTGGTTTGTACTTATGTTTGCGATAGCTGTACGGTATCTATATGGTTATTTAGACAATTCAAGGAACCCTTCGCCAAATACATCACGTACATCATGAATCGTAATAAATGCATTCGGGTCAGCCGCTTTGACGATCTTTTTCAGTACAGAGACTTCTTGCTTGCTAATCACGATATACAATACTTCTTTCGGTGTCTTTGTATAGTATCCATGACCAGATAATACGGTGACTCCGCGATCCATCACCGTAATGACTTTTTCGGCAATCTTATCTTGCTGTGCAGATATAATCATGACGGCTTTTTTCGGATTCAATCCTTCGATAATAAAGTCCATCGTTTTGGTTCCAATATACAACATGACAACCGTTAACATCAGACTTTGTGCACCAATAATAAAGTAAGACGAGAATGCTACAATCAGATCGAAAAAGAGTAAGCCATAACTAATATTCCAGTCCAGATACTTGTTGGCGATCCGCGCGAGAATGACAGTCCCTGCTGTTGTTCCACCTGCACGAATAATCAGCCCAATCCCTACTCCGGTAAACAATCCACCAAATATCGTATTAATCATAATTTCACTAGAATCAATTCGCCAGTCTGCGGTCAAATGCAAGAAAAACGAATTGAACGCTACTGCCAGAATCGTATAAATCGTCGTTGTTTTATCTAGAAATTTGTACCCGACAATCAATAAAAATGCATTGATCACCAAGTTCATTAGTCCAGGAGACAATTGCCATACATAAAATAAGATAATCGTAACCCCGGTTACGCCACCTTCACCCAGTTCATTCGGGATGACAAATAAGTTAATCGCTAACGCAAAAATAAACGCACCAAGTGCTATAAAAGCAATATCAATAATCCTTTTTTTCATCTGTTTATACTCCCCTTTTATCCAACCCTAACAAATGAGTATTGTAAGCGATAAAACCTTGACAAGTCAAAGCTTTTTTAAGTTACTGTCCTCTGCTATTTCGGTAGTTCAGTACCGTCAAAAAGCACGTTGTTAGGAGAACAATTTCGCCTTCTGGATAGAGGATGTATATTTAATGCATAAATTTAATTCCCTTCTATTTCAGTAATTATCATTTTATAACCTATCAATATATATATTCGAATTATTTTTCAAATTTCAAATAGGTAATATTAATCAGATACAAAGTCCTATTTTTCTCAATATATGTTACAATATACCAAGTTATTTATATTATATATTTATTTGAAGGGAAGATTATGATGAATATTCGAGAAGTCAGCTCACTAGAATTATTAAAAGTTATTGTTCATGTTATTGATAAACAACAAAGTAAACCCTTTTTTAGTCAAAATGATATTGAACTCGAAAATATGGATGAAGAAGTCACTAGTTTCATAATGAATCATATAGTAGCATCAATAGATAATAATGAGAGCAAAGTTGCGAAATTTATTAATAAAAATACAGATGTACAAAATTATGCTAATCGCATTATTAAGGATGCAGAAAATCAATTTGTCCGTTCTAGTCAACTTATTGCTCAGTCGCTTTATAAGGCTACGCCTAATAATGCTACTACTGGTTGTATTGTGATTGTTCTTTACAAAGAAACAACTTCAACAGAAGAATTCTTAGCTTTAATAAAATTAGATAAAAATGATGCTATTTTTTATGAACAAAATATTATTAGTGGCAATTATGAATTGGTTTATAAAGGTAGCACATTACCTTCTCCTTCTAAGCGAAACAAGCTTTTAAAATTTGCTACTCTTCGTAACACTGAGACTATTACAGATAATCAATTAGATGAAAAACCAAGTTTAGTCATTTTGGATAAGCAGGTCAAAGATTTTTCTCGGTTTTTTTATCAAACATTTCTTTCAGCAGAATTTCTTTTAACAGATGAGCATAAATCTGAAATATTACTAGATGGAGTAAAAAGCTTTTTAAAGAACTCAATAGATTATAAGCCGTCTGAGCAAAAAAGTGTTTTGAATGCATTTATAAGAAAACTAGAAAATGAAGAACAATTTACTGTAGAAGAAGCTGCAGAACAAATTTTCTCTTTACAGTTACAATTGACTCCTGAACTGATACAAAATGAAGTTCAACGTTTAGAGCAAGCTTTAAGATATGAAGGAATGAAAGAACTAAATCTTACAGGAGTAATTACTGCTAAAATCAAAAGAGAATATTTAGATACGCAAAAAATTAGAACTATGGAAAAAATATATGTCAAGTATCCAACACAATTTGATGGCACTAAAGTTCATTTAAATGATAGTGAAGAAGGAGATGGAATAGACATTATTATAAATAATGTGCATATCATTAATGACTAAATAATGTATGTTCAACTTAATATTAGTTTGCTACAATAAATAAGAACTAGTGTTCCTTTTTTGTAATAAACTTATTAGAAAGGAGGGATAATTATGCTAAAAGAAATTAAAAATGCTATTAATGGCATTTTAGAATTATTTTCAATTTCTACAAATAATTTCGAAGAAAAAAGAGAGTTTTTCCAGTTCTTTAGCGGAGAATTTAAACTTCTTTCATTCGATATTTCTTTACTTTTTAAACACATAGAAATTTTAGGAAACTCTATTGAGATAAAAATACAAGCATTAGATAATATAATTGTTAATTCATTTTCCAGTAAAGATGAAATAATAAAATTAATAACTCAAAATTTAGAACAAGAAATTCAAATTTTTATTACAATTTATAAAGATAAGTTAATAAAAAAATATTTTGGTGACCATCAAGATACATCTAAAATTTGTATGTATATCAAACCAACAATATTCATTTCTAATCTTGATCTAAATAAAATTGAAAAAGAAATATTT
>NZ_MDER01000013.1 GCF_001721045.1 Paenibacillus nuruki
AAACAATAATAAAATAATTTTATAAAAAATATAAACTTTAAGATTTGTAATACTGACAATCTAGTGGTTGGCTTTGTTGTTATCAACTAATAAAATTGAAAATACTATTAACTGTAATTAAAATAATTTGAAGCGTTTACTTAATAAAAATAAAAATCCTTAATGTAGTTTTGTATCATTCTAAATGAGTGAAAATAATGATTAAGGAAGAGAGCGAGCTTATGATAACACCAATTCGGTTTTTAAATAACAAAAATGCTGGAAAATATAGATTGATCGGAATTTCGTATTATCCTAAACAAGAGTATACTGCTGATCGTAAGAATATAGAGATACAAGTTCAGTTCTCAGATTATGATGAACCTTTAGATATTTCTAAATTACTTAAAAAACAAAATCCTTAAACGCATTTGAACGCATTAAGATGACTTTTGATGTAGTTGTTGTTCTGTTCTAACAAGTAGATCTTCATTTTTATACACTGATGAAAACCAGTTTATTGGATTTTTTACTTGTCTGGTTCTAATAGCTTTCACAAGCTTTGTTATGGCTCGTTCGATAGCTTCAAAGCGATAACAGCTAATCTCTTTTTCGACTTGTTGATAGATCGATTCTACCAATACATTTGGCAAATCGTTTGTACTACATTGTTCTAAAAATTCTTTTTGCAGATAATTTAGAGATCCTGTTTGTTGTTCAATAATCATTTGCTGATAGACTTTTCCGTATTTGGGATATGGATTTGGTTCTGGTTCTATTGTGTATGAGGGAGACATTTGTTCTTCCTCCTCTTCTAGATCTTTTAATTCTTTTAAAGAATTTAAATTTTTTAAAAGATTTTTATTACTATAGGATGCATCTGGTGCGTATAATACAGCAAAATCTGGTGCATGAGGTGCATCATTTTTCTCATTTTGTGCATCTAGTGCATTTTGAGGTACGGTACTAGTCGAAGAAAGTTGATACGAATTTGAAGTTTGTTTGTAATAACCTTCAGTATCTTTTTTATATCTATGTTCTTTTTGAATTAAGCCTTGGGTAGAGAGTTCTTTAACTACATATTGCGCCTTACGTTTAGACATGCCTCCGGCAGCTGCAATTGTTTCATAATCAGGGAATATGGATGAATGGGTATGTTCGTAGACTTTAAAAACGATTAAAACCATTTTTTCGTAGGTCTTCAAATCTTTATCTGCTAGTAAATCTTGTAGATCGTTAAGGATAAGTTGAGATGAGTACATGAAATAACCTCCAGAGATGAATTATTTCACGCATATACCTTGATATAGTAGATTAACTTTTATATAATAATGGTATAAGCGTGTTAAAGTTTTTAAGCGACTTTAATACAACTCCAGGAATGATGTTTTTTGCCGAAACATATTCCTGTAGAAATGGAACTTAAAGAGTTTGCCGCTCTTCAAGTTTATGATGTTAGTTCTGCTGACTCCCTATATTTATATAGGGAGTTTTCGTTTTTTTACATAAATAAATTTTGCCTATATGCATTGTATTCTGACTCTAAATGCAGAGTCAATATATCGGGGTTGAAAGG
>NZ_MDER01000014.1 GCF_001721045.1 Paenibacillus nuruki
CATCTAAATATATTTCTGCTTTTTCAAATACAGACGGTGGAGACATTATTTTGGGAATAGAAGATGATGGGGAAACATTAACAATCAAAAATCATTTAAATTCCTTTAATTTGGATAAAGCTTTAGCACTTTTAAATATTAAAGTAGAAATTAGATCTGAATCTTTTAATTATGATGGTCATAACCTTTATTTTATATCTATTGATAAATCTACAGAGTTAGTTGAAAGTGAAGGCATTCCTTATATAATTAATTTGAATGGAGAATTAACTGAGATGAGAAGAAAAACAGTATTTCTTTCTTATAGTCATAAAGATGCAGATCTTGCAGATATTATTGAAGATAGATTAGAAGAATATGAAGATATCAGTATAAGTAGAGATATTAAAATTACTCAGTACAGAGATAATTTGCCTCAATTTATGAGAACAATTAGGAATCATGATTTTGTTATTTCAATTGTTTCTAGTGAATATTTACATTCTATAAATTGTATGTACGAAATTACGGAGTTAATGAAAGATGATAACTTTAAAGATAGACTCTTATTCATTATTGTTAGTCATGAGGATGCCAAATACTACAGCGACAATAATAAATACAATAAATTTGAAGCAGGTCTTTATAATGTTACGAACCGATTGAACTATATCAAGCATTTAAATGAAGTCAATACCGATATTGAACAACAAATCATAGACGCTGCCCTGCCTACTGAAATGCTGGTTGAATTTGTCCGCGAAAAGAGAAAAGTAGCATCAATAATTCAACCAGCATCTATTTTTATGGATGAATTAAAAG
>NZ_MDER01000015.1 GCF_001721045.1 Paenibacillus nuruki
TCTTACATTTATTATTGTAATTTCTTCATCTTCATTGAATGTAGTTGTGGTGATTTTGGAAGTGTGGTTAAATAAATAAATTTCTAAATTTTTTAATTCGAAAACTTTTTCTTTTTCTTTTGCAATTAAAAAATGTAACATATTTAAATAATCTAAAACTTTTTCTTTTCCTAACTTTATGGCAAGTTGTTTATCTGATTCAAATACATTAATATCATGTACTACTACCCAAGTGTGACTATCTAATATTTTTTCATCTATATTTACTGAAACATTTCTCTCATCAAAATCCATTCTATAGTTTTTAAACAAAGGACCAGAAAGAAAGTCGATATTGGCTACTTTTAATTCACTAAATGAATTTTTAATATATAAACCACTGACTAAAAAAGCTATAGAATAATTATTACGTTGAAAATTACCAAATGGTATTAATAAAAAGTCATTCATCACCTCTTTATCAAACAAACCTGATATCGATGGGATCATGCCACTAAAATAATTTTCTTGATCAAGACATGTAGTAAAAATATCACATAGCCGAAAGGCAATATCATCATAAAATCGTTGTTGTTCAATCTTTAACTTTTTTTCTTCCTCAAATTCATTTATAGCTTTGAATATTTGAGCATACTTCAACACATAATCTTTCGTCCATAATTCAATAAGCATTTCCCTTTCAGAATTTTCAAAAATAGACCTGAGAGAATTCCGCTTCTCATTTTGAAATTCTAAATAAGATATGCTTTCTAATTGTTGCTTTTGCATATTCTCACTAAAGTCTCTAGTATGTTTGTATGAATAATTATTTAGTGTTTCTGCGATTTCCCACTCAATCAGACTAGAAAAACCTCTTAACAATTTATCAAATGGAATTGACTTCGAATTAATAGGGATGTTGTATGTTATTTTTTTTTGAATTTCAACACTAAACATAACTTGTAAATCATCTACTCCCTTTTTAACTCTGTCAGTTGATAATACTCTGTTCTCAACTCCATTTAACAACTTTGATCTTACTTGTAATAGCTTATAGTACAACGGAATACTAAAAAACACATCTGTTATAAAGTTATTAGAATGCTTGATATTCTTTAATTCTCGTTTGAATGGTTTTTTTAACTTAATATAATGTAAAAAGTTATTTTTATAGTTTTCCGCCTTATATTCATTCTTCAAATGATTGTCTGATTCTTGGTTTAAAGAAATTACCAAATGGTTTTCTATGCGAGAAGTTAGAATTTCATCAAGTAATGAAATAATTACATCTAAAGATAAAGCATTGTGTAGAGCAAATAAATCAACTGTTATACCTTCGAATTCTTGATTTATATAAGAATTAATTAGTATTAAATCTTCATTTTCTTCGACTATATTTAATTTTTCTTTTAGATATATATATT
>NZ_MDER01000016.1 GCF_001721045.1 Paenibacillus nuruki
TCTTGATTAACATAATAATCATTGTTCAATCTCGGTTTGATTTATAATATAGTATATATAGAAAAATATTACTTTTTTAAATGATATTTGGAGGTTAGATTATTTTGGATATTAAGGAATATTATGAAGCGACAATAAATGAAAGTACAAATAAAATATTTAATGAGTTTAAAAACATAAATCAATCAGGTAAAGAAAAGAAAGATGAAATTCGCAGAAGATGGATATGGGAATTAATCCAAAATGCTTCGGACTGTACTCCTGAAGGCAAAAAAATTAATATCAGCGTAGAAGTTACCGAAGATGAAATTCACTTTAGTCATGATGGGATACCTTTTTCATATGAAAATTTATTCTCATTAATAACTCAAATTTCTGCGAAACCACAATCTGAAGAATCATTAACAGGTAAATTTGGAACTGGATTTATGACTACTTTTTTGCTATCAGAGGTTGTAGAAATTGAAGGCTCTTTTATTAGAAAAGATGGAAATTGGACAAATATGAAATTTTTAATTAATCGTGAAAATCAAGATTATAAAGGCATTAGAGAAAAAACGGTTCAAATGCTAAATAATTTACAAACATTGAATGAAAACAGTGATGAGAATTTACAAAAACTAAACAGAACTAAATTTATTTATAGCTTAAAAGGAAGTCCGGAATCAATGAGAATAGTAAAACAAGGGGCAGATGATTTACAAGCAACATTGCTTTATTTGCTGGCTTTTAATCCAAATATTAATTCTATAACCTATAATAGTGAAATTTACGAATTAGATCGCTCTTATAATACAGATAATTTTATAACACTGAAAGGTAGAAGTGAACTGGGTTCTTTATATTTGTCGACTAACAATAATGTTACTATTGCTTGTCCTATGAAAATAGATGCTAGTAATCTATACGTATTTTTACCTATTCCCGAGAATATGCCAAAATTATTTTGTAAATTTCCTTTGATCGGAACTGAACAATATAGTTTTCCTATTATTATAAATTCTGATCTTTTTGATGTCGAAATTGACCGTAATGCAATAAGAGAAGGTAATTCACATAATAAATTATTAATTAATGAAGCAATT
>NZ_MDER01000017.1 GCF_001721045.1 Paenibacillus nuruki
GAGGGAAGGTATAATATATGAATGGATGGAAAAGACTGCAAAGGTGTAGGCGCTAAATTACAACCGAATGATAGCTGGAATAGTCGGCGGATGATCTCCGTTTTTTCAATTGCTGAGATTACTCGTGATGGCAATTATGTGAACTTTCTTGGCGGTATAGTGATTGCATCGAGGCTAATTGTTGCCACTTTGCTGACGTATGCTTCTGCTTTATTACTTTCCAGAAGACTTCAACGACTCAGCCATCATGTAGACAATGTTCGTTCTGGTTCGTGGAAAACCTTTTTACATATAGATGGCAATGATGAAATCGGAGTGCTGTCTCGCCAGTTCAATGCACTGGTGAAAGACATTGACAGATTATTTCATGAAGTCCAGACAACCAATCGAGAGAAAAGCCTGATAGAACAAAGACAAAATGAAATGAAATTTAAAATGCTAGCGAGTCAGATTAATCCTCACTTTCTATTCAATGCGCTGGAGTCGATTCGGATGGAAGCCCATATTCGCCAGCAGGATGATATTGCCCAAGTCGTATGGTTACTCAGTACGTTGTTGCGTAGTAGTCTTGAGACCAATAGCGATATGATCTTGCTGGAAACAGAACTGAAGTATGTTCAAGGTTATTTGGATATTCAAAAGTTCAGATATGAAGATCGTTTGCAGTATCAGCTAACGATAGAACCCGAAATCCAAAAGATCCGTGTGCCGCCCTTAATTATTCAGCCATTAGTGGAAAATGCGATTATTCATGGTTTGGATCATCGTGCAGAAGGTGGACAGATTAGAGTAGAGGTCACGCAGATCATAGGAGGAGCTCAAATTCAGGTGAGAGATACTGGTACCGACTTTTCATACGAGAGACTGCACACTGTACAACACGAGCTTGATTCTCCGGCCAATGATTCAACAGAACAGCGGATTGGTCTTCGTAACGTACAACATCG
>NZ_MDER01000018.1 GCF_001721045.1 Paenibacillus nuruki
GAATTAGAACATAATCTAGCAGAAAAAGAGAAGTGGGCATTACTTGAGGCTGTACGTAAGCCTTCTGAAATGGCAGATATTCATTATATTCGTCAAAAAGAACCCAAAGGCTTAGGGCATGCGATCTGGTGTGCTCGTAAATTTATCGGCAATGAACCTTTTGCTGTTTTACTTGGAGACGATATTGTGGAGTCTAATACACCTTGCTTGAAGCAGATGATGGATGTCTATGAAGAGTACGAATCATCTGTTGTAGGTGTAAAAGAAGTACCATGGGAACATGTATCTCGTTATGGCATTGTCGATTCTTCACCTTTGTCAGATCGCTTGTATCAAGCTAAAGGGTTGGTTGAAAAGCCAGCCAGAGAAGATGCTCCTTCTAATCTTGCGATCATGGGAAGATATATTTTAACGCCAGAGATTTTTAATATTTTAGGCGAACAACAAGTTGGCGTAGGTGGAGAAATTCAGCTGACAGATGCCATTTCTCAATTGGCATTAAAAGAAAGAATTCTAGCTTATCAATTTGAAGGATTACGTCATGATGTTGGTGAGAAAAGCGGTTTTGTACAAACAACGATTCATTATGCTTTGAAGCACCCTGAATTACGTGAGGAAACATTAAATTATTTACGTGAAGTATTACTGCAAGAAGA
>NZ_MDER01000019.1 GCF_001721045.1 Paenibacillus nuruki
CAGCAGATGGCAAACGTGTATTGAAAGTATGGGGGATGGGTGCAGAGGGAACAGCACTTGCTAAGATCGTACCTGATTTTGAAAAAGCTAACCCGGATATCAAAGTCGAAGTGCAAGCGATTCCTTGGGATAATGCCCATGACAAATTGCTAACTGCGGTCGCTTCCAAAAAAGGTCCTGATGTTGTGCAAATGGGACTGGGTTGGATTCCTGAATTTGCAGATGCTGGAGCATTGCTAGATTTATCTTCTTACACAGAGAAATATCCAAATCTGAAAGTAGATAACTTCTTCAAAGGTGCTCAACAAACAATGACCTACAACGATCAATTGGTTGGTATTCCATGGTATATCGATACTCGCGTATTGTTCTACCGTGCAGACTTGCTAAAACAAGTTGGTTATAACGAACCACCAAAAACGTGGGCTGAATTGAAAGATGCAGCAACAAAATTGGCAGCTAGAGGCAATGGTAACTATGGTATTTTGCTAGATAGCCAGGATCAAGTATTTACACTTCCGTTTGCTTGGGAAAATGGTAGTGAAGTGATTAGTAGTGACAACAA
>NZ_MDER01000020.1 GCF_001721045.1 Paenibacillus nuruki
GGATAGTGACGAGATGTTTAAAACGGTTGGCAGTTTCTTAGCGGATGCTGTTCCTATTTTGGGAACGGTAAAGGTGTACAGGAAGTCTTTACAGGAACAGATTAAGTGACAGGTCAAGAACTTTCTGTAGGAGACCGATTGGCTAAAGGAGATTTTACAAAGATGGTTCATATAAATAAAAGTGAAGGTGATAATATGGAACTTAGATCATATAAATATTTATGGGAGACTAATGAATATTTTCTAGAAAAAATGAGCGAAGGTTATTTGATTATTCATAAAAAGAATAATACTGTGCTCCTTATAGAAGATGATGGCTTATACGATAAAATCATAGAGCAGATGTTTAAAGCTAAATGTGAAATTAGAGATTGATTCATAAGCGACTATTGATTTAGATCGCCAGTGACGACTTAAAAATAAGAAATATTAGTAATCTCAATCAAAAGTAATTCTTTGTTCTAAGCCTTTCAAGGTTACACATAGAATCATAAAAAGGAGTGAACTCATTGAACAATAATGATTTGAAAAAATCTACATTTATACTTAGACTCGACCACAAGTATTTCAGAAATGAGAACATTTGTTTAGGAGGACAACTTGTTGAAATAATCAATTGTATTAAAGAGGAAACTTCGGATCTTGTTTGGTTTACATTCGATGTAGTTGGTAGTAGCAATC
>NZ_MDER01000021.1 GCF_001721045.1 Paenibacillus nuruki
TTACGGGTGCCCGTCTATTGTCTTCAATTGAGCATAGTAGGGGGGGACGTGAGGGCTTGAATGTAGGGACATACACACTGGAAGGATAAGCAAGCAAGTAAAGTCGTGGCGAACATCCTTCGCATCCAGAACGATACAAGATTGCGGCAGAATATCTGGCAGTGACCAAAGGCATCTGAGATTCATGGGAAGAAGATGCTATTGTACGGGATAAAGAGTCTGGTGTATTTTTCGATCCTGAGAAGCTACATACTCTTAATCATCAAGGTGAATATTTTTCAGTACAAGGGCCGCTTAATATCGGACGATCTCGTCAAGGACAACCTGTTATTTTCCAAGCAGGTTCTTCGGAAGATGGCAAAAACTTAGCTGCACAATCAGCAGATGCGATCTTTACCGGTCAGGAGACACTAGCGGATGCACAAGCATTCTATGAAGATGTGAAAAAGCGTGCTATTCAATATGGGCGAAATGAAGAGGAGTTGCTGATTTTGCCAGGTATCTCACCGATTATTGGCAGAACGGAAGCAGAAGCAGAGCAGAAATATCGGGAGATCGCCGATCTGGTAACGATTGATAAAGCTCTTGATTTTCTAGGACGCTTTTTTGACCATCATGACTTTTCTCAATATCCGTTAGATGAACCTTTTCCAGAGTTAAATGATATTGGTAGTAATAGCTTCCGCAGTGGAACAGACAAGATTAAAAAAGATGCACGTGAGCGTGGGCTGACTTTACGTGAAGTAGCATTACAAGCAGCGACACCGCGTGGGAACTTTATCGGTACACCGGAACAAGTGGCTAATCAGATCGAAGAATGGTTTGAACGCAAAGGATCAGATGGATTTATTATTCACTCCGATCTTCCAAGTGGTCTACATGATTTTGTAGATTTGGTTGTGCCGATTCTGCAAGCCAAAGGTATTTATCGTCAAGATTATGAATATGAGACTTTACGCGAAAATCTAGGCGTGCCTATTCCACAGAATCGATATCAGACGAAAACGGTTAATGTCTAAATCGTATTTTGATTAATAGATGAACTGAAATAAAAAGGTCAATGATTTTCCCAAAATGATTATAAGTCCAAGAAGTGCCCGTTACTCCTGATCCCAGTGGTCATAAGGGGTTGCGGGTTATTTCAAATCGCTTGCTATCCCGTTGACAAGTGTCAAAACAGGGAATATGATACATAAAACCAAGTTAGTTAATGGGAAAAGTAAGAAAGGGGATGGAATGATGAATATTGAAAATATAGAGGCATTTGTCTATATCAACCATTATGGAAGTTTTAACAAAGCGGCAGAAGTATTATTCCTTTCTCAACCGTCTGTATCCGCACGCATCCAGACATTAGAAAGAGAACTTGGCTGCAAATTATTCGAACGTCTGGGTAGACAGATTCTGCTGACAGAAGAAGGC
>NZ_MDER01000022.1 GCF_001721045.1 Paenibacillus nuruki
TACTCTATAAATTGTACTAATAATGTAAATAAAGTTTTTGCCGCGTGTAAGTTAAGATCTTGTAGTTTAATTATGATATTATACTGACCCTCAGCATATTTAATAGAAAAGTCTGTGATATTATCCTGTCTTTCAAGTAAGTCCCTTGTCTCTGACCAAATTCCTATCTCATATTCAGTATCTAGATTTTTGGATAATTCTAATAAGTTATCTTTATTCATTCTATCACCTTTTCAATAACGTAATGGATACCTCAAATGTTTATTTTAAGGAGTGAACTTCAATTTTTCTCTAAGGTTGTAACATCGAAATATCTATTATTTTATTTGCTTTTTCAACTCTTCTATATCATCAGTCATCCATTGTTTAGCATCTACTTCTCCCATCACTTTTTTTGAAGCCTTTGTAATTGATTTTTTTAAAGAAATAATCTCTGTATCTAACGATGCAATCACTTCCAAGCCAATTTGTTTTCTTCTTATAAAATTTAATGTGATATGTGAGCTATCTTTTTTTACTCCATGCACATAGAACGGACCATCCATAAAATCAAAATTTTGTGATGTTCCAACAGACGAAGTTTCAAGTAATTTTATAGATTTATTCCACCATGTCAAAATAACTATAATAAAATCATTCCAATGGCAATCAGGGAAAAATGTATCTCCTATTTGAAAATAAACTCCACCCGTAATTGATTTGTGACTGCTAAGTTCAAGTGTATATTCTTCAATGACTACACCTACCAATTTGCACCCTCCTACTTTATAACAAGATATGATGTTTTAATCGTTTATAATTTTGTTACGTTTTACTATTTTTATTGAGAAAAAATCGAATCAGCACTTCCTTCATATGTATTCATTTTAAATGATTGGATAGGAACACCTAACTCACTAGTGGTTGTTAAAATATACTCATTTATATGATCTGTATTTTTCAGACGTGCCCAAGCCCAATCACCTGTACCTAAAGAATAGCCATAAGAAGGCTCCATTTTAATTGGAATATCAATATACTTTTCTTGTTTTGTAGCTAACTCTTTAACATATAACTGTTGGCGTACATTTTTTTGTCCTCTATTAATAATTTTCAGACGATAATCATATTTCCCATCTGTTGTAGACTTAATAGGATCTTTATTTACAGAGTCACGAAACCATTCTTTATCGACCACACCCTCTTGATTCATGGAGGAGCAACCCAGTAAGAATAACGAGAAAACAAGAGCTACAGCACAACCTGCAATCCCTATATTTTGTTTTTTTGTTTTTATCAAATAAAAGATAGATAGAGAGATCAGAATAATGGAGAAAATGCCGACAGAAAATAATGTGTATCTAGCTACGATATCCATGGAACTTTGAAAATTAGCTGTTGAACCTACTACTAACCATAGAAGCGATAATACATTTATGGTTATAGCTATTATCCAGATTCCTTTAAATACAACTGTAAGTATTCTCAATGTGTGCTCCTATTCTAATTTGTTATTTAATATAGAAAATTTATGTACTCTTTATATACGTTATATATTAAACAAATTCTTTTTTTATTATTTTGATCAGTTAGAAATAATTAAAACCTTTCCAGATACCATTAATTTCAATGTATTATTATCTTTCTTAAATTCTAATTCTTGAGATAGTCGCTTTACTTTTTCGTTTAATATCGTTATATCAGGCATTTCGTATAAAATAAGTTCAAATGTTTGAATATATTCTGTATCTGGATCAAGTGTCATCTGAATTTCTTTAATTTTAGGAACTTCTATTTTATTTTTATAACTAGCTTTTACAAATATATTCTCTTTATAGACTTTTTTTGCCAAGTTCATTTGCAATACGACACTCAATAATCTGTAATCAGGCTCTACGCTCCAAAAAAGTTCTACAAACTCTAGAATAGTATCTTCAATTGAGCCTTCATTGATTCGATTTTCAGCTATGATATAAGGATTATCTCCCATCCATACATCCATATCCTCTACAGTTTCAATAATATTTCCAGGTTGAAAAGGTTTTTTATCTAAAAACCCCCATTTTTTTTGATACATGTTTTTATTTTTTTCCATAATATCCCCCTATTTTCAAAGCTATTCTACTGAACAATATATCCTATAGCTAGATCATATACTATGTATTAAGTGATACAGTTCTCTCCCACTATCTTAATCTTATCCTACATATTTGAATACATTTAACATTTTTCTATATTTATTGTTAGATGATCAGTTGAATATTATAAAAAAACCACCTAACGATATTCATCGAAAGGCGGTACGTATTATTTATAAAGATAGAATCCCACTCAACTTTCCAACATCCCTAATACCGTATCCAACAACACATTAATCCCTTTCTCACAATCTTCATACGAAGTCAGTTCTTCCTCACAGTGACTTTTTCCATTCACACTAGGTACAAATACCATCGCAGATGGTAAAAAATGAGCAACAAATTGGGCATCGTGTCCGGCTCCGCTTGCCATTTTTTTATAAGAATATCCCAATGCCTGTACCGAAGTTTCCAACTTTTCGCAAATGGTGAGATCGAACCAGACGGTATCGCGTCCCCATAATAGTGTGCTCTTTACTTCACAATCTCCTTGCATCGCAGGTAACCTTTGGATGATATGCTCCACTTCACGTACAATCTCTTCATTCTTGTGTCTAGCTTCTAATGTAAAAGTCACTTTATTGGGAATGACCGTATGAATATTTGGAAATACATTCGCTCGTCCCATCGTATACACTAACTCCGAATCCAACGTACTTAATTGCGTGCGCAACATCGTCACTAGATCATTCATAGCAAAAAAAGCATCTTTCCTCATATCCATAGGGGTCGTGCCAGCATGATCCGATTCACCCATGACTTCAATCTCGTAACAGACCATACCGACCACACAATCGACTAATCCAATCTGTAATTCTTCTCGTTCTAATACAGGTCCTTGCTCAATATGTAATTCTAAATAAGCTGTAGCTTCTTGAATTCGGTGACTGACTTCTCCAGCATAACCGCTTTGAGCTAATGCATCGCCAAATGTAATGCCGTCGCTATCTTTTTTGTTTAACATATCGGCTTTGGCAAATTTCCCAGATAATACACCAGAAGCCATCATCGAAGGTTCAAAACGTGCACCTTCTTCGTTCGTAAAATTCACGATAGTAATCGGAATACGCGGCTTAATTCCATGATCGACTAGAGTACGGACAATTTCTAGCCCGGCGATGACACCTAATATACCATCAAAGCGACCTCCTTTTTTTACAGTATCCATATGAGAACCTATGACAATCGGAGGTACATCTTCTACACCTGCTAGTGTTGCATACATACATCCCATATCATCCACAACAACCGTCATTCCTAATGATTCACAACAGGAGCGAAAATATCCACGTACAGCGATATCCTGTTCACTCAATGCCAATCGTGTCACACCATTATTGTCTGTGCGTCCAAAATCGGCAAAGTGTTCGATCGTTTCTGCTAACCTCTGACCATTAATAAATAGTTTTTGTTGTTGCATCTCGATCTCTCCATTCTGTTAGGCGTTATTTGAGTGACACTTATATTTTAAATGCATATTAAAAATTAGTTCATATTTCTCCATACTAAATAAAATAAATAAGATCATCTATCTTACATCTTACCGTAATTTGAAGAAAAGTCATTTGACATTGTGTCATATTTTATCTAATTTCAAAGTTACTTTATGCTACATTTTGGTTTGAATACTTCCTTTTGTCTATTTTCCTTTACACACCGTTAATATCATCATGGATTTGTCACTGTATTTTGATGAAATATAATGAAAAAACGTTGCTGCTATGCTACAATATTAGAATTGTATTGGGAACATTTAGGGAGGGTAAAGTAATCACTATGCTGATTATTGGTATTGCCGGAGGAACCGGATCAGGAAAAACAACTGTTGCTCGTTCAGTGATTGAACGTCTTGGCACAGACAAAGTCACTTTTATATCTCAGGATAATTATTATAAAGAGCACTCCCGACTGACTGCGGAAGAACGCCGATTGATTAATTATGATCATCCGTTTGCCTTTGATAATGAACTAATGATCGAACATCTCAATTTACTCAAACAAGGACAGGCGGCTTTTGCTCCTGTATACGATTTTACAACCGACTCACGATTTGTGGATCAGACGCTCGAATTGCATCCCAATCATATTGCGATTGTGGAAGGGTTACATGTATTATCTGATGAGAAATTGCGTGCAGAACTCGATATCAAAGTATTTGTCGATACCGACCCAGATGTGCGGATTTTACGTCGTGTATTGCGAGATATCGAAGAGCGTGGACGTAGTATTCAATCGATTCACCAGCAGTATTTAACAACAGTCAAACCGATGCATGAAGCTTTTATTGAACCTTCCAAAAAATATGCAGACCTGATTATTCCTGAAGGCGGACAAAATGAAGTGGGCATTCAACTGCTTTCCATTTTGACGGAAAAGTATTTAACCGGTGATCGTGCATGGGGCGAAGCGTAAATTTAACCCCCTATATATGTAGATAAAAAGAACAGGATACGAACCCTTTTATGGTGTTATTCTGCGACTGTGTTACTATAAAAGCTGTTGGATAATTAATCCAACAGCTTTATTTTTTGTATACACTTATTTTATTGATGCTATAGATAAGGAGGTAAAGACAGTAATGAACTATTCTCGGTTAATCATTGGATCTGTTTTCTTGATTGCAGGTACTCTTTTGTTTGGATTTGTACATGTAGCCGTAGCCAATATGTTTACCCATACTAGAGGACCTATTGATATGCCTGAACAATTCAATAATTTTTTAGACGTTCTTAGATTAAAAACACCTTATATTATTAGTATTATCTTCATGTGTATAGGTCTAATCTTATTGATTACTACTTTAATTCAAAGTCATTTTAGAAAGGAATAGTATAATTATGAGCAAATTAATTGTCTTTATAGGAGCTATCATGTTCATTTCAGGGACTCTATTGCTAGGCATGACACAAATCGCGGTTGCTAATTTTGTCCCTAATGTACCCGGTTGGTCTACACCACCAGGAAGATTTTTTACTGCAATGGAAGAACTTTCATTACAGACTCCTTATAGAATCAGTATATTATTTATGATTGTTGGCTTGTTATTCTTTGCAGTGGTTTTAATAAAAATCTTTAGAGAAAAGTATAATAACAAATTAAAAAGTCAGGAAGAACAATAATTCTCATATTACATATTAATAGGGTGGATTCACATAACCGATGAATCCATTTTTCTTTACTATTAGCTTTAAAATAGAACTCGCAATCTTAATGATAGGTAATCACAAAATGTAAAATAGCCATAGATTCAGATGAATTACTATACGTATGCTGACGATCAGCTTTGAAACGAATACACTCTTCTTCCACCAGATCATACTGTTCTTGATTCACTTCTACTGTAAGTTGACCTGACATTACGGTTACAAATTCAGTCACTCCAGCTTGATGCGCTTCAGATGTGTATGAACGATTGGGCTGTAAATATCCTCGATATAACTCAAATCCATTCGAGCGAAATAAAGGTTCGACTACAAAAGCATCGTCTGAACTTTTTAACTGCATCCCTGCTTGTTTGCGAATAATAGACACATCTGACTCTCCAGATAACAATGCTGCAATCGGAATATGTAAACCATCTGCAATTTTCCACATCACAGATAACGTAGGGTTCGCTTCTCCCTGTTCAATCTTAATCAATGTTAATTTACTCACTCCTATTTGCTTAGCAAAGGCTTCGATTGTGATCCCTTTAGCTGTTCGAAATTGTCGTAAGTTAATTCCGATCTGCTTACCCACTTCTTCTTCTTTTCCTTGAAATTCAGTAGTTGTATCCATAATATGCTCCTTCTATATTCAGTTCTTTCTTATTTATTCTACACGAAAGTATATTTTATTTTATAAAAAGTTAATTTTATTTTACTTTTAATTATAATCTATACTATAATCATACAAAAGTTAATTATAATATACTAATTAGTTATTACTTTATACTTTCACAAAATAGAATACAAGGAGAATTGGTATATGCTCACTAACCAGCAAACTGTTAGAACCGCTTTGCTTGAAGCTTTACCTTTAGCATTAGCGATAGCCGCTTATGGATTATCTTATGGAGTACTGGCTACACAAGCACATTGGAGTCTGTGGAGTACGATACTTATGTCTTTGCTCGTCTTTTCCGGTTCTGTGCAATTGGTGATCGTGGCTATGTTTATATCAGGGGCTGCTTTGCCAAGTATGCTGATCACTGCGGTATTGCTTAATTTGCGTAACTTGTTATATGGAGCTGCACTGGCAGATAATCTAGCACCTGCTTCTCGAAAATATCGCTGGTTATTAGCATTTGGTGTATCGGATGAATCATTTGTTCTGGGAAATATACGTTATCAGAAGTATGGAGCAGATCCTTTGTATTTTGGAGTGGTGGCAGGAACATTTTATAGTGCATGGGTTGTTGCTTCTTATATCGGTGCCTACCTTGGTGATCTTATTGATCCTGTGCGTTGGGGATTGGACTTGGCTTTTCCAATTACATTTGTAGCCTTACTTATTCCTGCTCTGACTCAAAAACCGATTATTGCTACTGCTATCACAGCGCTAGGTATGGCTAGTCTATTACATCATATGATGCCAAATAGTGAATTTAATCTTATTTTAACAGGTATTATCGCTCCATTGGTTGGACTCTATATTGCAAGGAGGTCACATCATGGCTGAACCGTGGGTTTTGATTATTGTTCTATGTATCGTGACTTTTCTGTCACGTCTGATCGGCGTCGAAATGATGGCAGGGCGAGTATTGAATCCCACCCTGCGCTTGTATTTCAACTTTGTTCCGATTGCGATCATGGTGGCGCTTATTGTAGATCAAATATTTATAACTGACAATGGATCATCTTCTATCTCATTGCCTATTCTCGGTGGCTCTATAGTAGCTGCATTAATGATTAAAGTCACCCGTTCATTTCTGCTTACTGTTGTGATCGGCATACTGGTTGGACTTGGAATACGGTACTGGCTCCATATTTAAAATGTAACTGCATTATGATTGTTATTGATCAGCACCTATAGTAATCGGCGAATGGCTTTTGCGAAGTTGTCCATCGATATCCAGTGTACCTACTATAGATGGATCAGCAATCCCTTGATGAATGGCTGGTGAGCTTTGTTGTACATGGAAATTTTGCTTCGCAGGATCTATTAATTTGGGATTAGCAAATAGTGAATGGGCATCGTTACCACTACGTTTACGATAATCTGGAAAGCCTGCATACTCTTTATTTTTCCAAATCCATGTGGCTTCTGCGCTACCATCCGGTGCATCGTACAGATTGTAATCAATAATATTGCCACTATTTTTGGTGTATTCATTGTAGATAAGCACATTGGATGCACCAGCGACCATAATATTATTTTTGATCACATTGTTGCGTGTATCGTATTGCACATACAACTGTCCGTTACCACGATTGAGGGTATCGTTCTTATACAGCGTATTGTTCATAATATGACTATTGATCGTTGAACCCCGCTCGGTATCATATCCGCCCATCGCTATGCCTGTAAGTCGATTGCTGAAAATAATATTGCTACGCACTGTAATATTGTCGGTTGATTTGCCGGCATGTTCTGAAGCGATCTCAATCCCAATATCGTTGTTATACACTTTATTTTGTTCGATCACGGTATCTTTGCCACCATCCACATAGATAGCCCCTGCCGAGTTGCTGTTATTGGGTATCTTTTTCCCGTAAAAAGGATTGCGATTAGATGAGATATTGTAGATGGTATTGCCTTTGATCACGCCTTGACGAGCAACATCGTACTTCACATTAGGCGCTATTCCTTCATATCCGATCACATCAATCCCTATATTATCGTTATCATGTAAACGATTATGACTGATCGTAAATTTCTCTACATTCCCATTGACGACTAGCGATTCGCTTGAACCCAATACGAGATTGTACAGTTCATTATGATCGATCGTAATATCATGTAGCGACTCTGGTGCTTTGTTGCCATACACTGCTATACCATGTGCATCTCGACCTGTTGCATGATTACCTGATAATGAGACCGTACTTTTAATATCATGAATTTTATTTCCTGTAATTTGAATATGACTACCTGCTCCTTGTATACTGATGCCTGTCGGTACTTCATCCGCATGAGTAGTCGTATAATTACGAATTTCTAATCCTTTGATCGTAATATAACTAGCATTTTGAATATCGATCATTCCTTGCAGTCCATCAACGGCTTGACCTGTTCCATCTAAGACTGCTTTTTCCGAAGAATAAGGAGTAAAAGTAATATTGCCTTTGCTTGCTGATCCTGAGCGAGTAATCGCTAGCTGTTGCTTATAGACACCTTCTCGCAGATAGACCGTACTGCCTGCGGGCACTGTATCTGCCGCATGTTGGAGCGTTTTCCAGGGAGAAGTGATTGTTCCTTTCTGACTATCTTTACCTGTAGGCGAGACATAATATGTGTTCGTTGCTGCTTCTGCTGAAGGTTGGCTACAAGAAATCAATAATCCGATACATAATACACAACCCAGACGAAGCAGACGATATATTTGAGACTTTTGCAATTCATACTCATCCTTTCTTGATTAAAGATCTGAACATGTCCCATTATAAACGTAATCTGATGACTGTCTAGCATTCTATTCGTAATGCCCCTATTTCACTACACTTTAAAATAACGCAAAAAAAGCCCTGACTACAGACATCTTGCATCTGCAATCAAGGCTTATTGATATTTGTCTAAATGACTCGATGTTGAAGCCATTTATTTCCTCGGAATCGTTTCATAAAGATCAATCCTCTGACGGCCCATTCACAATCCATCGCGATCCAGATCCCGAGAATACCCCAACCTAGCGTAATTCCAAGGATATAACCCAGTACAACTCGGAATAACCACATGGATAACATTGACACCAGTGAAGTAAACTTGGAATCTCCTGCTGCACGTAACGAAGAAGGAGTAATAAACGCAATCGCCCACAAAGGAACTTGAGCAATCGTATTAATTAAAAGAACTAAGAAAATATCGTCTACAATCTCTGCTGGCGGATTAAAGATCGAGATTAATGGATAGAAGAACGGGAAGATCAATAATCCCATCACGACAAATGAGAGCGACGATAAAATGAGAAATGACTTGGTAAATTTGCGAGCATCTTGGATATGTCCGCTACCAATACACTGACCAACTACTGTAATAATCGTAAGCGCTAGTGCATTGGCTGGAATCTGCATCACACCTGCTAATGAAGAACAGATCGCATTCGTAGCGATGGCATACGTTCCCATACCTACAATAAAGATCTGGGTTAAAATTTTACCCCCATTGAAAAACATTTGTTCAGCGGCAAAAGGAAGACCGATAAAGAGTACTCTTTTCAACATCGAGAACTTGATAATCAGAATCTCACGCAATTGAACTTTCAGGTTAACATCCATTTTGAACAGATAATAGATTGCACAAGCAGCGCCCAAATATCTTGCAATATTCACCGACAATGTCATTCCGAATACGCCCATATGTAACCCGTTAATAAAGACAAAATTCAACAACACATAAATTAAATTCATAATCAGCGATAACATCAATGAAGCTCGTGTACTACCTACCCCACGTAATGCTCCACATACGGCTTCCACGATCGCTATGCCCAGAAAAGAAGTACAACTTCCGATTAAATACGTTCGTGCTAGATTCATCACATCCGCTTCAGCCGATCCAAAAAGGATATTCAAAATCGGTGCATGAAAAATAATCCCGAATAAAGCTACGGCTATCGCCAGTAAAGAGACCGAAGAAACGGCTCCTGCACTCGCTTCAGAGACTCCACGCTCATCTTCGCGTCCTTTGTACTGAGCAACAACTACGGTTCCGCCTGTCGCAACAGCAATAAATACACTCAGTAGAAAAATATTGATCGAATCGATCATATTGACAGCACTGACTGCGGCTACACCTGCTGAACTGATCATTGCGGTATTGATTAAGTTCAATCCCATAATAAAAATCTGATCGATCAAAATCGGTACAAACAGCGCAATCATCTGACGATAATGAATCGTTGATCCTGAAAAGTACTTATCCAGTAGTCGATGACTTCGCTTAAACTTAAGTTCAAATGGTTGCATCATAGTTCACTTCTTTTACATTAGAATGGGCATACCTGAGGAATAGACCGACATTAGTGTATCAAACGGGCTTTATTACAAGATAATTAGAAAAAAATAGTATAAAAAAAGCTCTTCAGGTCAAAAGCAACTGAAGAGCATGATTGATAGTGTCAATATAATAAGCTTGTTGTCCAAGCTCATGTTCGTCGATTGCGTACATGAATATATCATTCTTTACATGAAAGAACAATACTTTGGCGCAATCTTGGATGTTTTTATGATTTCGCTAATTGAGAAAGCTGAGCAGGCGTTAGACTGCCTTTGTAAATACGTAACTCATCCATCTGCCCTTTAAAAGGAGTATCCCAGTAGTTCACACCTAGACCGAAGCTAGCGTTACCACCTGTAAAAATATCCGGGAAGTTCGTCCCGCTAAACTGCTGGACGCCATTCACATAGATCGTTAAGCTACCTTCATCGACAGAGAAAGCCAGATGCGTCCATTGATTCGCTGGAATCGTCACGCCTGTCACTCCGTCATACCACGCTGTGCCCGACCAGACCATCGCCTTGTCTGCGGTCGCACCACGCGGAATTAAGCTTACCCAGTGATCGGTATCTTTCGCTCCGAAAAAGGCAGGTGAATAGGTTGTCAATTGATCTGGCTTCACCCATACCGCAACCGAATACGAATTGTTAGAGATCAATCCTTGTGGCAAACGAATACCAGATGTCCCGTTGAAAACAGCCGATTGTCCACTGACTCCAGTACCATACGTAATCGTTCCTACTGTAGAGTCTAAGCGATCTCCAGTCACTGTTCCTTGTCCAAATGTTGCTGTTGTATCTTTTAAATTATGTTCAAAACTATATTGCGCTGTTAATGTAGCTTCTACAAAAGGTTGTACGGTTACCTGAAATACTTTGGTTTGTTTGATGTTACCTTTGCTAATAGAAGCAGTCAGTGTAACATTTGCTGGTGCTTGTCCTGCTTGCGGACGAGTAACTACACCTGTATTACTAACAACTGCTGGATTGGAACTTGTCCAGACTACCGATGTGCCACGACTTGCTACAGTCGGCAATTGTACATTGCTGATTACATTGGATACATCACCTAGACTTAGATCACTATACACATCTGCGACCACTTGCTTATCCGATTCCTCAACGAGACGACTACCCCAACCCATTGTTCCATTGGTCGATAAGGCTGTGAATGTCATATTATACTGCTTGGTCACTGGATTCCAATCTTTCACAAATACACCTGTATACTTCACACCATCAATCGTGAGTATAGCATCTGCTGTACCTTTTTTCTGCCATGTTCCTTGCAGTTCGCCCGAGATCGTACGATCTTTGTTGAGACGAATATATTGTGTATTTTTGATCGCCGCAGAAGAATCATTCCCATGATCGATAAATTGATAATCGCCTACAACCATCTCTTCACTTACTTTAGCTAACGTCTCACCTGCATACCGATAAGGAGATACAACAGGCCACCCTTCTTTATTGATATACATCTGGTGAATACGAAGTTCATGCTCTTCACCTCTCGCTGGGAAGCGAGTATGGAAGACAAGGAATGTCTGCCCTGTTTTATCATCGGTGTAGACCGAGTTGTGACCTGGAGAAACATAGCCGAAGTTTTCTCCATACCCGGGATCGCCTACTTTGCTATCCCATAAATAATTACCGATTAGCTTATTACCATAGGTCACATTAGACGTTTGCGCAGGCCATGTGGCTTGTTGCCCTTTCGCATCTTGATAGGGACCATCTGGCTTGGTCGCGCGGAAGACACGCATATTATATCCACCATTTGCAGCCAATCCGCCATACGTCATATACAGATAGTAGTATCCACTTTCTTTGTTGTATTGAATATAAGGCCCTTCACCAGACTGACCGTAACCGCCAGCAACTTTGGTGCCGAAATAACGATCAATCAAGCGTCCATCTTTGGTTTGACCATCTTTGCCCGGATAGATGGGTTTGCCTGTTTTGGCATCGATTTCTAAAACAAAAATACCGCCAGACCATGAACCATAAGTCATCCATAGCTTACCTTTCGTATCCGAAAATATCGTTGGATCTATCGCATTAGGATAATTCTGATTCGCATAAGTTCCGTCTGCATTGAACCATGCTGAACTTTCACCACTTAATTTTTTCTGATTGATCAACGTCTGTATATTGGTGTTCGTCCATTTTTTATCAACTGTACTGTTGTTGTCGAATGCTTTATCTTTGGTAAATCCAGAATAGATCATTGTATCGACATACGTATAAGGTCCTTCTATTTTTTGAGATACCGCCATACCGATGGCAGAGCGAATATAGGTAGAAGATGTGCAGTAATAGATAGTATATGCACCTTTGGTGCCATCCGCATTCACATATTTAGGATTCCAGATCACATCTGGCGCCCAGACCGAGAATCCGCCTTTGCTATCTGCATCATTTTCACCTGCCCATTTGAATGAACCGGCTAGATTTTTGGAAAGATCGCCATAGATCGTATTTCCCGGAGTAGTGTAACCGTTTGCAAATGAAGTCCAATTCATTAGGTCTTGTGATTTAGCAGCCGAAATATGGGAACCGAATACATAGAACGTTCCACCTGCTTTGATAATCGAAGGATCATGTACCGATACATTGGAAAATGTAGGGCTGGTGACGGCTTGCTTCAACTCATATTCTTCTGCATGAGATGTAGCTCCTCCAAAACCAATCGCAGGAATCGTTAATGAGATCATCAATGTCAGTGCAGTTGCTTTTTGAATCCAACTTTTATTCATTACTTGTGCCCCTTCCACATAATAAAGATGAGAGCGGACTATAGTCATCCGCTCTTTGTGACTAAAATAAAAAGAGAAATTGAATAATTACGACTGTATATCCAACACCAGCACATTCACAGAATTTGCAGACAATGGAACGACTAACGATTGATCCTCGATCTGTAGCTGTTGTTCTTGAGGTACCACTTTTTCGTCGTTCTTTTTGTTTACATTGGGAACATGTACAAGTTCAGCATCACCAGTTAATGTGATGAATTGGGCTGTTGGTGAGACGTTTAATGCTTGCAGGTTGATGCGTGTAGCTTTGTCAGCATCATCGGCATTTACTAATTTGATATAGATATGCTTCTCGTCTTTGGTAACGGAGTGGAATACTTCACGGTTGTAGGCTTCTAGCTTGTAATCGTGTACTTTACTTGTTGTCTGACCGTCTGTATAGAAGCAAATTAAGCGATTGCCTGTATCCCCACCATAATTAACTGTAATCGTATACGGTGTATGGTTAGTGATCGGTTCATAGCTAGCTGCTCTTAGATTACCTGCTGCTGTACTGGTCGAATAATCACCTAATGTATAGCTTTCTACGCCTTGCTTATGCACTTTAACACCTGTGGCTTGACCGCCATAACCAATCGCATACTCGATCACATCTTTGTTCTCCGCAGAGATATCAGTCAGACCTGCACCAATGTAAAATCCATCTGTACCGGATACTCTAGAAGCCACCACCTCCACTGTGTAATCTGTCCACTCTTCATTGATAATATAAAGACCATTAAGCCCACTTGCTTGTGCTTTCAAAATTAATCCTTGTGCTGGATCGATCGTGTAGCCTACAGAACCCGGAATGTCTTGCCAGATCGGTTGTAACTCTTGTGTGAAATCTTGTTCCAGCAGTACAGAATGATCTTTATTCGATATCACTTTGACACGGCTAACGATCATCTCAGCATTTCCAGTCGCAATCTCGATCCCACCACGCGGAATCCATTCGATCGCTTTTCCATTTTTATAAGTTGAAAAGGAAGTTCCCAGTACTTTCGTTCCCAGATATTTCGCATACAAATGCTGTACATAATAGTTCGGAGTGAACCAGACACTTTCATCATCGAACCAGATACAATCCGGTGTCCAGCGGTATGTTCCATCGGTTAATACTTTGTTAAATAGTGGTGCATAAGCGGCTAGACGAACCACATCTGCATTATTTTCAAAACCAGTGATCACGGCGGCTTCGGCTACAGCGCCTGCAAGTGTGTTTTTATCGGTAGATGCATATTCACCGACAAATACTTTGGACGATTGTTGCCAGTCGATACTGCCATCTGGATGATATGCTCGATAATAATAGTTGTACCGATCTGCATTACTCAGTAAATATTCATTGGAACGGTAATAATGCTCATCGGCAATCGTATCCATATAATTGGATTGATCTTTATACCATGTGACGGTTTCTTCGGTTACTTTCTCCCCATCGGCAAAAGCCACTTCTGCTGACCCTTCCATATTGCCACTCAAAAATTTCCAGCCTTGTTGGTAGGCATCATCATCTGCTTGCGCTCCAACGGTTGAGATAATATGCAGTTCATGATTCGGATAATGCTTATCCATGTACTGATCAATCGCGACCTTAAACACTTCAAAGTTAACAAAAAACTCTACACCCCAGTTTTCATTACCAACGCCTAGATAACGAAGATCGAATGGTGCTTCATGTCCCATATGGCGACGCATGGCTGCCCATTCATTATTTTCAAAATCCATACTAATCGCAAAGTCGATCAGATCGGTAAAGTTCTTAATAAAGTAATCCCGTAATTCCCCACCTGCTGGATGCGCATAATCGGAGCGTGCCTGACACAATACACCACATGCCATTACTGGAAGAGGAACTGCATTCAAGTCTTCAGCTAATTGGAAATATTCCATATAACCCAGACCCATCGTCATCATATAGCCCCAGACGTTAAAATTTTCTTTGCGTAATTCGATATCGCCGATCGAGTCTTTCCAGTCGTATACATTTTCCCAGATAAACGAACCTTCTGAGATACAACCACCCGGAAAACGTAAAAACTTGGGATGCATTTCAACCAGTGCATTGACTAGGTCTTTACGCAAACGATAATTCGCATTGCCTGTATAGTTAGCATGAGCAGAAGACGATGAGACTTCTTCTGTCGCTCCCCATACATCACGCGGCATTAACGACACCATATCAATAGAGATGTCTCCGTCAAATGTAAGTGCTAACTGTCCAAGTGTAGTCGCTGTCCCTGTTAATACGATCGGAGCATGCACTCCATATTTGCTCCATGTATTGTTGCCTTCGATCGGTATCGTGATCGGTTCACTAATACTGTCATGTTCAGCAGATTGTAGTTGGATCGTGATACTGCCTGCTGATTGGGCTTTCGCCCAGATTGTAAAATCATACTGCGCTCCTGTACGAATATACATTGCACAGTTATGGTTGGTGTCGCCAAACCCGCGATTATAAATCGTTGCTTCATCAGCCACAGTCACATAATAAGAGTTCACTTCTGGATCTTGTACACCAAAGTGTTCATTTAACCCCCCGCTGGATTGTGGAGTCATCTGTTCCGTATCTCCAAACCATGCAAATAACGGTTCACGGTTACGTCCAGTCGAACATCCACATTCACCAGAAGCATGAGAATAAGTATCAAAAGCGAACGATTCAAAAGAACGGTTTTGCACCAATTCCGCATAGATTCCGCCATCAGCGGCGTTATTAATATCTTCATAAAATAAGCCGTACATCACCTCGCTCACATCCACCACTTCCTGATCGCCATGAATCGTCAGCGTATAAGGTGGTAGATGCGCAGGCAGAACAGAAACGTTATAACTTTTGGCTAAAGTCGTTTCTCCTCTCGTTAATACTGCCGTCAATGTTACTGCTTGCGGCTCTGTCACTTCTCCTATTTGCCCATTATTAGATAACCATTTCGGTTGATCCGAATGCCAAGACACATTCACACGTCCACCCATAAGTTCCTGTGGTAGTGAGATATCTTTGGTAATAATCGTTGTGGGAAAAGACAAATATTTATCTCGTGCTAGTCCAATAATTTCTTCATCGGTTAACGAATCGCACATCACTTCTATAATCTCATCGGCAGATAATCCTGCTGCATAGACACGGAAATCAGATAACGAACCGACAAAATCATCATCCGCAACAAACTGAGAACGTCCGATATAATTCGCATGTTTGGTGGTCTGTTCTGCGAATACTTGGAAAAAGTGACGTAGGCGTGCATAGTTACCGCTAGACGTCTGGCTAATTGATCCATCGGCAAGTACTTCACCGTTTACATAGACAACAGGTCCAGCGCTACTGAGCGTTCCGCCTTCTGTTCCTTTGACAGATAAAGCCACATGCATCCATTCGTCTCGTACAAATCCTTTACCAGGATCTATCGCTAGATCGCCATCCGCTGTCAGTGTTCCACGCATCTGACGCGTCATAAATAAAGACGGACTACCTTCTCCATTACCAAAATCAAAAAGGCGCTCCCATATACTTACACCCATGCCCAAATTCACCCATGTTGTAACTGTTATTCCATTGTTATCGCTTACATTTTGAAGTGCATCAACAGGAAGCTGGATAAATGAACTACCATTTCGTCCACCTGCAAACGTAACTGCATGTCTACCAAAAACTTCAGAGATTACAGGTTTGGTCGTGCCTGCAACGATCCCATCATTTCCTTTGCCAGAAGAATCTTGCTCAATATGTTCGGTGTTATCAAACTTATAATGTACAATCAGCTGATCTTGTAGTTGAGTCATGATTATTCTCCTATCGTCAATCTATAGTTAATATAAATATTAATAAATTAATATAATTGCATATTATATAGCCATATTACTCTACTATGGCTATACTTTTCAATGCCTAATTTTGAAATTGGTGGAAAATAGGTAGAAAAAGATAGGATTTATCAGTTAACAAACACTTTCCTATAATGTATAATTGTTATAACAGTATAATTATTTTACGGAAGGAATTGAGGATATGAGTAAAGCATTACACTTAGAACGCAAAGTTTCTAAGTTCGGCAACAGCTTAGGACTAACTATGACAGAAGCTTTTAAGCAAATTGGATTAGAAGCAGGAGATAAAGTAGAAGTGAGTATTAAAGAGAATAGCGAGGAAATTGTGATCAAAAAAGTTAAAAAAGTAGATTTACCCGCTGGAATAAGCCCTGATTTTTTAGATACCCTTTCCCAAGTCATGGGCCAATACGATACCACTCTCAAAGAATTGAAAGATAGGTAATGGATGCTATTCGTTATCTTTCTGTAGCAGAAGTTGTCGCGATCCATATCGCAGTTATCCAAAAGTATAGTCCAGAGGAACAAATTGGTATTAAAAGTAATCTTCTTTTAGAATCTGCTCTTCTTGCTCAATCTTCAGCCTTCAAAGAAAAATCATATCCTTCTATTTTTGAAAAAGCTGCTGCTCTATTTCAATCTCTTGGAGAAAATCATGCTTTTCAACACGCGAATAAAAGAACAGCTTTTACAGCGCTCGTTATTTTTCTACGTTATAATGGCTACTATTTTAAAATGGAACCCAAACAAGCTACAGATTTTGCGGTAGATATGGTTAATCGTATGTATACTTTTGAAAAAATTGTTGAGACGATTGCAGATCATTCGTTTTCTTAAATCTCTATATGCCTATACTTTATAGTATTTAATTTCTGAATTTGTAGAAAAACAAAATACGAGCCAACCGCTTCATTCTTATTGCGGTTGGCTCGTATTTGTTTATATCAGTATATAAAGATTATTTTAATTTATAAAAAGAAATAGATACAATTTAAATAATATCTGTTGGAGTCGATAATAAATGTTGCTTCCAATTCAGAGGGAACCCTATAATTTTTAAATCAATATCCTGAGCGTATTTATTGATTAAAAGTTCTAAATCGGTTACCCATGCATCCCAAAACTGCTGATCTTTAACCAAATATTTTGTAGAAAAGATGATGGCAAATAACTTTTTAGGATGTATATTCAGCTGTTGAGCATTAATTGAAAGATCTACAGCTTTAAGAAAGGTATAATAAAGTCTACTAAAATGAGCGCATTTATTTCGTAATACAGATAATACATGAAGCCAATTTTCTAATAAATCTGGTGTTTTTAAGTTGAACTCTCTAGCAATAATACGTTTATCATTAGGAAATAAATTAGAATACAAAATAGATATAGAAGAGAATGTCAATACTTCAACAGCTACCCATACTGGAAATTGACTACTATAATTTTTACGATGATGTTTAATGAATATCTCATTGCTTCTTTTTAAATTCTTGTCCCAATCGTTTTTAAAATCTTCAAATTTAATTCGCCCATCTTTTTTATCAAATGCAAAATTATCCTCCTTTTGATAACAAAGAGAATCAGTTGGATATTTCATAGCTAGAAAATAAGACAAACTAGCTCGCATTTGGATTTCTATGTGTTCGCATAATTTCAATAAATGCACTCGTAGTTCAGAATCAAAGTTATATAGATTCACAATCGTTTCAAAACGTGTACCGATATGATATGTAAATTGTCTTGTTCTAAATGGTAATAAATAACCTGTAAAACGGTAGTAACTAATTCGTTTTAATACTTCTTTAGCATAGACACGATCATCCACAATAAGATCACGAGATTCTAATAATTGGATCTGCTTATCAATAGATATCGCAGGTTTTAGAGGCGGAACATTAGAATTCATCATAAAGCCCCCATATAATAAAATGGCCCACCCTTTTTTGCATCAAACTAAAATAAACTAGTTTGCTAGGCCGGGTGGGAACTGTTAGCTTTATCTTATCATTCTTATTATATTTTTTCAATCATGTGGGTATAGTCATCAAAAAATAGTATGACATAACAAAAAGCCACTAGTCTACATACAACTAGTGGCTTTCTTCCTTTTGAAATTAAAAGAAATCATTACACTTTTCTTAATTCTAAATGCTTCACTTCAATCCCTGGCTTCACAAATTCAAACTTCAATTCATATACTCCAGCTTCTAATTCCACCTTAACTAGCTTCTGTGTGACCCATTTACCTTCTGTACCATTGGTCTGGATCGTGGTGACCAGCTGATCATTAAACGTTAAGTTACAAGCACTTTGCGCCAGATCATTATCAGGTGACATGACATAAGCGAACAATCGGTACATTCCGCTTTCTTTGACTTCGATAAATGTAGATTCATCGGTATCCAGTGGAATCGGTTGGTTAGGTGTTACTTTTTGTGCCTGTTCTGCGGATAAGCCTGCATTGCCTTTAAATAGATCAATACTTTCAACAAAGGCTTCTTTACGGGCAAACACAGGCGCTTGCATAATAAATTCACAAATATTAATCGCACAACGTTGTAACTCGCCTACGGTTAAAGATCCATTCGCTAATGATTCGATCGTGTTATCGCCCCAAGCGTTCGTCTCTGCTCCATAGTTAGGCACAACCATATACAGATCATTTTGCGCACGTACCATAGCGTTCATGTTTTTGCGATCAGCAGGACCGGCTTCTGCCGTATCATTCATAATCGCCCACCAGTCGGTCATCACGATACCGTTAAAGCCCCATTCACCACGTAGAATCGTTGTATTTAGATCATAATTGGAAGCCGCCCAATGGCTGTTAATCGGATTGTATGAAGTCATGACCGAGTTCGCTCCACCTTGCTTCACAGCAATCTCGAATCCTTTTAAATAAATCTGGCGCAGCGCACGTTCAGAGACGACAGCATCGACTTTACTACGATGTTTCTCCTGATTATTACAAGCAAAATGCTTCAGTGTCGCATTCGAACCGCCTTTCATAATTCCACGGGTACAAGCCGCTGCAAATACACCTGAGATCAACGGATCTTCTGAAAAATACTCAAAGTTACGTCCATTTAATGGACTACGACGAATATTAAGTCCCGGTCCAAGTAAAGCATCAATATGGTTAATCAGCATTTCCTGACCTTCCATCATATACAATTCTTCAACCAGTTCACTATTCCATGTTGCCGCAAGCAGTGTTCCAATCGACACCTGTGTAGATTGCTCTCCGCTATCCATACGAATCCCAGACGGGCCATCTGCTGTACATGCGACTGGAATACCATAGCCAAATAGATTGTCACTCACGCCGCCAAAAGCAGATGCTGTCCCTGATGTTACCAGAGGACTACTCATCCCTTCTCCGCGGACTAGAGCAGCCAAGTCTTCATTATTCAATTGAGCAACAAATTCTTCGATACTGACTTTGCCATCGGCTACATCTTTCAGCTTATGTCCTTTATCTCCTGTCTGCGCTAGGGTTTCAGGAAGGTTTTGCTGAATGCGTTCTTTGAGCGAAATCTGGCGTGTTGGAGCTTCGACAGAACTCAGTTCATACGTGCCATCCTCTTTGCGAGTGCCCGGTTTGACCCGATTAAAGCTTTCAACAGGAGCCATCGCTTCTGCACATTGCTCCACCACATGCAACTGTTCCAGTACATAACCACTTTGTCCATTTACCTGTACAGGTTGTACCTTTTTCACACTGGTTCCTACATGGAAAATATACGTACCACTTTCTAGAACATAAGCAGAACGATGCCCTGTTACTCCGCTATCATCGTAGGAAGCCAAAGAAGACATAGAGAACGTAATCGTTAATGTTTCTGCTTCTTCCGGTTGTAACAGCTTCGTTTTGCCGAACCCTGCTAACACTTTGACAGGTTGACCCAGTTCTCCTTGAGGTGCTTCTACATAGACTTGTACCACTTCTTTACCTGCAAATGTAGAACCGCTATTCTGCACATTGACCGTGAACTCAATATGTTCTTCTCCGTCTTTGGAGATCACTTTAGCTTCTTGAGCGTCGATCGTAAAGTCTGTATAAGATATGCCGTATCCAAATTCAAACTGTACTTTCTCCGGGCAAAACGTTTCAAAATAGCGATAACCTACATAAATATCTTCTTCATATACACTTTTAAATTCATTACCATAATTACGTGTAGATGGGTAATCTGCAATCGAATAAGCAATGGTATCGGTTAGCTTACCACTAGGTGTCACTTCACCGACAAGCACATCTGCAATCGCGTTACCGCCTTCCATTCCGCCATGCCATGCGTAGATGACACTGCTAATCGGGTGTATGTATCCTGTATCATTAATCCAGCTCATATCTACAATATTGGATACATTCAAGATCACAACCGTCTGGTCAAAATGAGCAGTTACATGTTGCAACATGGATTGTTCCTCAATCGTTAACTTATAACTTCCTGGCTCATCTGCATTATCCTGATCTTCACCAGCAGTACGCCCGATGATCATAATCGCTTTGTCCGAATGTTTGCGTGCTTCGGCGACCAATTCATCGGTTAACGGCATTTCTTTCTGGAACCAAGGCTCTGCTGCCCAGCCACCACCACCATTATCAAACGGATTTTCTTCGATCCACTTTTCATAGACAGATGCTAATTGTTCGTTGACTGTAATATCTGCTTTACTGCGTAATCCATCTAATAGATTAGTCGTATACGCTACATGTACACTACCACCAGAACCTGTACCACTGCGATAATAATTGACCTGCGTCCGACCAAATATTGAAACGCTTTCTTTTTTCTGAATTGGAAGAACCTGACCGTCATTTTTCAATAATACTGCACCTTCAGCAGCTACTTTACGACTAAATTCTGCAAATCCTTTCAATGGAACGCCTATCGTTGATGTACTCAAATGTATCGCCTCCTGATTAGTTGATCTATCTATATTATGTACTTCATCTTGTGCAAAAGCAAAACGTAGAGCAAGTGTACATAATGAAAAAAAACTAACTTTGCTGACTAAAATTAGTTCTTTACGATAAGTGGAACATGATATCAAAAAATCACATCGATCTCAAGCTTCCCGACCATATATTTCAAACTGTGTCAAAGCTGGAAAAGGAGAAGGATCATCAGATTGGATTAACTCGCTCAATGTAACCCATTCTACTGCTTTTTCTTGGATCGAAATGATTTGCGGTTGATGCGTCTTCACCAGAATCACTTGCTCTGAACTTCCATCCGAATACGTCAACGTCACTCGCTCCCAATAATTATCATGCGGAAAGTCTGCCCGTAACGTCAACACTACCTGATCAATCCATACGTTACGCCCAAAATGAATCGTAATCGCCGCATCGGGACGCTGATTAATTCCCCAAGATTCGTAAGGCCATTCTCCATGCGAATGATTGGCACGATTACCATTGATTGCATTCCGCGCTGCAAAAACAGCTTCCCCACGCGTCTCTACATTTGCTGAAGCATGTGGGTAGCAGACGTTATTAGTATGTTGATCGTACGGGTTGTAAGCTACGTTGCGATGAGCCTGAATCTCTTCCTTCGTTGCTAGACGTACAGTCAACAGATGCATCTCGCCTGTAAAAGACTTCGGTGAGTAGGAAGATCTTTTTTCAGCAAAAGGTATTGAGTATGGGTATTCTTCACCTGTCATATAGATAAAAGCTTCACCCATCGAGTCTTCCAGTTGGATCATGAGATATGTATTGGGTTTGGAGCATTTGAGGACAATGATATCTTCGGGTTGGTACGCTTGGGTGTACACGAGATGTACTTGGTTGGTGTCGGTATGAGAAGCTAAGACTTTGCCAGTGGCGCTTTGGATTTCAAGCGATAGGTTGGTCATGGGCTTTGGCTCCGTTCTATTGGTTTATTTATAGTACTTTAAAAGGTTATCGAAAGCATTTTCAACGACAGAGCTGATGTACTAATAATTAGAGAAAACGCTATCATAATTAAACCGAAATATCTATACTAGGTCGAGATACATTTGTTTTATATTTATTTTCACATTTTCAATAGAATACTATTTGGATGCAGAGTACTTACGAAGTATCTCTACAATTTATTCAAAAGAAGTATTCCCTGTAGCAATATCCACAATAAATTCAACAGCAAATACACGTTCCATTCTCAAATGGTAACCATTAATCATCAAAAAAGACTTCACCACTAAATAAGCTGTACGTTTATTTCCGTTATGAAAACAATAGTTTTTAACAAGAGATTCTAACAACGCCGCCGCTTTATCAAACAAGCTAGGATACGCATCTTCACCAAATAAGCTCTGCATCGGTCTATGTATAGCAGACAGAATCAAGCAAGGTATGATCCTTGATTCCTGCCTAATCTACACATCATTCATTTGTCGCATCATATAATAATGAGCAGCAATCACTTCTTCTTTGGTTAAAAATAGCGTCATATTATCTGTCCTTCAAATCATCAAATATCGCACGATCTTCCTCAAATACATCATAAAATGCTTCTAACACTTCAAGTCGAATATTTTTAGGAAGCTCTATCTGACGAGCCTTTCTTAATATAATCTCACCATCATTTTCAACAAATTCAATCTCATCACCTTGAGAAATATCCAACTTCTCAGCCAGTAACTTTGGAAAGCTAACTCCAAGACTATTACCCATCCGACCAATTTTACGAGAATATACGTTATGATCCGACTTTTTTTGATTTAGCTTTATCGTTTTGTTCACTCTAATCACCTCTATTATTTGTTTAATCATGTAAGTTATAAATGTTATAACTTTGAGTAGAAAATATCATAGTTAATAGTAAAAAGCCACCTATCAGTATCTAATAGATGGCTTCTTTATACTTTCATTCAAGAATCTAATCACATGTATATTCTTTCATCAATTGGAAAATCACTTCGCCCAATACTGCTCCGCAATCTTCTGCCCTTGATTGATTTTTTTCCATTGCTCTGCTTCGGTCAACTCATTACCACCATCGCAAGAAGCAAATCCGCATTGATGGGAAAGCAACAAACGATCTTTATCAATAATCGTAGATGCTTCATCCAACAAGCGAAGAACACGTTCTTCATCGTCTAACGTACTTGTTTTGGAGGATAGTAAGCCCAAAACAACCTCAGTGTTTGGTTTGTCTTTGAACACAGCAAGCGCTTCAAGCGAACCTGCACGCTCATCATCCCATTCCAAGAAGAAGCGATCATACTTGAGTTGCTTCAAGAACAAGTTCGCAATCTTCACATACGATCCGCCACCCATATTGCGAGAATCGTAGTTACCACGGCAGTTATGTGTCCACATTTTTAGACCCAGACTGTGACCATAGTCGATAACAGTATTGCTAATATCGATAAATTCAGTCGCCAGCGCCTGTACTTCTTCTTGGTTAATATGCTCGCCAGTATACGGAGAGTTCGGGTTATCATCTGCAAATAGTTCCCACAAGCAATCGTCGAATTGCAGGATTTTACCGCCCGCTTCTGCAAATTCTTTCACAAATTCAGTATAGGCTTTGACCAGACCTGCTTTGAGTTCTTTCGCATTTTGGTAGACCGCATCAGTACCACCGATATTATCCGACCATGATAATTCACCGAAAATATGGGATGGAGACGGTACACAAAGCTTCGTCTCACGATCGCCTGCATGATCTTTTAGCTTTTTGAATACTTCGATAAAATGATGATTTTTCCCGCCGAGTTCGCCTGTGATCCGTAGTCCGATATCTTTGCGTGTCTCGTATTTGGAATTTCCATCTGTATCGCGGAAAAAGTATCCATGATCTGCAATATAACGTTCAATTCCTTGGAAGCCCCAAACAAAGTCTAGGTGCCACATGGATTTGGAATATTCACCATCTGTAATGATCGACAGATCATTTTCGATTTCTTTTTCCACAACAGACTGGATCGCTTTCGCTTCTGTCTGCTCATATCCATCGAACTACTGATAAAACGGATAATTAATATCATCACGATGCTCGATTTGTGTTTTATATTCTAACAACTCAGCCGGTCGCAACAAGCTACCTACGATTTGAAATTTATCACTCATGTTAAAATCCCCCTTGGTGTTGTTCACGATTAATAATTATTTGTTTATTTTAACACGGGGAGACTTTCTTTACGTAAGCTGAAAAGGTATATCTGGCTATAGTTATTAGCTATAGGTGGAATTGAAAGACTCATTTGATCATCTTATTTTTCATTTGGTCTGTACCATGATAATGAATATCTATAATAAGTTTTAATGACGAGCATTATTTTCTATCTCAGAGTACAGTCTACTGATAATATATGAGGTGAAATATACTTAAAATCGTATCTTTTCTAGCTTGGTTATAGATAGATCAATCTTTTTCTTAGAAAAATTTCTATGGTCTTTGATTAAGAATAGAGGTTTATTTTTACAATAAAATAGCCAACATTCTCAGAATCATATATGAATGGGATAACCCCCTATGTAACTCATACGTAAAATCAATTTGCGAGATTTTCTTCATCCGCATTAGTAATGTAAATTTCTTTCTGAACGGATATTTTCTCTATTCCCCTAACGATTGCAAAAAGTATACTCTTCGCTACTTTATCAACTAAAGAAATTTGTAAGCTTCGTACCTTTTAACTTGTAGCTCATTTTATTCATATTCTTAAAAATAAAAGCTGCTCTATGATTGAGCAGCTTCCAAGCTTTTACTATAAAATTTAAAAAGTTCTAGCATCTTTTTCTTATGATCCTTTTCTTTATTTATTTCTCGTTGAAGTATTTCTATTTCATTTTTAAATTCTTCAGACTTCATGTATTCTTCCAGCCTAGTTGCTTCTTTTAACATTTCTTTTTCGTAAAAGTATCTTATAAGTTCATTACAATCATCTTTTTTCTTAATTACTGTCTCATGAAGCCAAGTATCTTTATAAATAAAACCGTTCTCTCTAATATCTCTAATCATTTCGCTATACTGATATCGGATCTTCCAGTTTATGGTTTCTAATCTTCCATACTTTTGGTGAAATAAATGAGTAGGGACATTAATATAATTCTTGAATTGATTTTCCATATATTCTACAGAAGTACCTCTTATAGCAGCTGCCTCTGATTTGGTCATTGCTTGGTTTGAATCATATTCAAAAGGCCCAACCACATGACCAATTTCATAACGAGATAAAAGAAAAGGCTCATGCCCTATTACGCGTACAACAATGAATTCATTTGCTATCAAGCTATCTTTTATTGAACTCTTATCATCTGCAAAAGTAAAAATTCCATTTTTATAAAGATAAATATTACAAGGATAAATATAATTATTAATAGTTGTAAATTTAGAATAATCAATCATTAAATTCCATTTTTTTCTTATTTTTAATTCAAAGGTTACTTTATTGTCGAACACATCTAATTTTACCATTCAATCCTCCTAAATTATTTACTGATTTGAATATATTAGAATCATGAAAGAAAAAATAGCATTTATTTGGGATAATTCAGTACAGATTGCATATTTACAATCTATTTATTACTTCCTGAAGGAATTGAACTGTCCTAATAGCTAATGCCGCCTCAGCCATCTTGATCAAAGAACAGGAAAAATACTGTTGAACGGACTCAACATTTATATGGATAATTAGAAAGAGACTATGTTCTTTAAATTTTTCTTCTACTTATTTCACATGAGCCGGAATATTCAGATTGAGCTTACCTCTTCAGTTATACAATAATCCAATGTTTATGTTCCTGACCTGCTAGAATCACTATTATAGCCTTATTATAGATACTATCCTATACCTAAAGCAGTTTGAACTGCTTTGTTCTAATTGCTGATAACGTATAATACATAATTTTTATGCAGAAATACAAATCCACCAATAATTACTATATTTTCTTCCGTTCCGATTACTTTACTACCTTTCTATTTATATATTTAGAAAAATCAGATTGTTGTCTCACCAAAATATAGAAGGCTTGCATTAGATGCTGACCAAAGCGCCAAGGTATTCATACCTTAATGTTTCTATTAGATTTTTAACGATATAAATTTATCATAGCAAAAGTTCAATAGAGTATCATAAAGTAGGAATTTTCTAAGTAAAAAATGTTCTCTTTTTAAGAATAGAATTCAATAGCTTTTTTTAATAGATCTGCTAATTTTGATACATTATTTCTCATTTCTCTTTTTGTATCTTCAAAATCTACTGTATCATCAGTATGTCCAATTTTATTTCTTAAGTAAGTGAATATGCATTCATTTCGCTTCTTTACAGTATTACGGTAACTTCTAGGATAAGAATTTTGCTGAGCAAATTTACAGATTCTAGATTGACCTGTACCAGATATTACAAAATCTAATACGCTATATAACATCATGAATCGTGCTACATCATCATTATTATTTAATGCAGATTTATACATTTCGAGAAAAATCACATTCAATGGTTTCTCAGCGATATTTTTTAAAGTTTCATCTATAGTATCTTGGTTCAAAGGACATGCGATCTTAAGTTTTACTATCATACTATTGTTTATAGACAAATTCTCTTCAAAATTATTGTAAGTAGATATTGATTTAGAGAAGCCAATTTTCATTGTATAACTTAAATAATTCAAAAATTCATCTACTACTCGGTCCCCAATATCTACTACATCATTATAATTCACATTATTTTTAAAATATACAAAAATAGAGACCTTACCGTATTCTGGATTTGTGATTGGTTCATTAATCACTTTAATATACAATTTTTCAATTTTATCGTTGGTGTACTCCACAAAAAACTCATTTATTTCTAATAAGTTCTCTGAAGTTGCATTATATAGAATATATTTTTCCATCTGCATCATACTCCTTTTTTCTAATATCAGATATACTACAGATATAAATTTGTTTAGCGAATAATGTCATATAGCCCCATTCCACTATAGCTGATATAATCGAACCCACCTTCATCATGCACGTATCTTCGATGAATAATCTCTTTTTATTAGCTATTCAAGCAATTCATAGCTTCGGTATCGACATTCTAAATAGCAACTCTTTCTATCTGTTTATTAATTTATTGATCAGTGCTCTCTCTGACTGTATACCTATATAATGATTGCTGTATGTTGGATCTCTTAAAGATCCTCTTCTATTTTGGCGAGTTTCACCTCATCCAGTGCTAGCATAAACATCTAAACTATATTTTTATACCTTTTTTCCATATTACGATCCCATACTCATGTCTTAATATCTAGTAAAGATCATGCAAATCAACTAATAATTGTGAGGAATTTTGAAACCATCATAAAAGTTATTCGTAAATAATATATGATTACTTATGTGGAGGTTATTGATGAACGATGCTGTATGGGAATTAAATCAACGTAGGCAAAAGCTTTTACACTTTTTATTTAAAGAAAGATCATTTTCAAAAATTGTTTCGAGTGTTGCAATTAATAGAACCTTTATTTTAGGTTTAATATTTATGGCTGTAGGCTATGGCTCAATAATATTCAATCTTGCAAACGATAATTCGCCTAATTCATATGCTTTGATAATTCCTATTCCTAGTTTGATTATTTCATTATTTTTGTTTCTGGTCTTATCAATTATATCGCGAAATAATATAAGAAAAAAATATAATCGAAATGAAGTTACTTTTGACTGGACAGGTAATTATTCTAGTTTTATTCATTCTTATAGAGCAGATGAATTAAAGAGTTCTTTATCTAATTTTAAAATTGATCTTTCTAATATTGATGATGAAATATTATATTACGAATCTCTTCATCAAAGTGGCGTATATAAAGTTTGGCGTAACATTGGTATTGCAGTAGTAATTATATCCCCTTTATGGAATGAACTTGTTGGGAAAGTGATTGACTTAGATCTAATTACACTTTTACTACTAGCTATCTCAGCAATATTATTATCAATCTTGGCAATGTCCGTAACTTACTTCATAGATAATATATTTTTAGCTAAAGTGGTAAAATATAAAAAAACTGCTGCTATCTTAAGAGACCTTAAACAAATTTTATAGTTATTTATGAATAGCTTAATATCCAACCTGCTGTCTGATTATTATTTAAGTTTCGCTATTGTTATCAAATATTTGACAAGTAACATTCTTCTTGTAAGTGACGTATATCTTACTGAAACGATACTTCCCTAAAATTTTGTTTAAACAAACTTAATCAAATGCTTTATAATCAACTACTTATCATAAATGAAAAGTTAGAAAAATGTCCTGATCCAAGACAAAGAAAAATAAATGGACGTTCAAAAAATTGCTCATAATTTAACAAAAAAGACACTAGCCTGATTTGGCTAGTGTCTTTTTTGTTTTGTAGCTTTGTGTAATACATAATGGAGGCGAGGGGAGTCGAACCCCTGTCCGAAGGCAACGTTACATAAGCTTCTACGGGTGTAGTGACAGATTTGATGTCACCCTAGGAACTCCCTGTCACCGGATTCCCTTTGGGTCAGCCTGGTTATCTTATTCAGCACACCTCAGGCGGAGATGTGACAGCGTAGCCCACTATTAGTTGGGCCCTCGTCCTGGCACATGGGCGATGCGAGGGGAGAGCACGCTCACAGGTTATTAAGCTGCGAAAGCGTAGTTAGTTTGTTGTTTGCCGTTTAATAGGCTTTAGCGTTGATAAAGCGGACGCGTCCCCACTACCCGCTACTCATGCTCGAACTACCCCCGTCGAATCCATAAACGCCCCCTTAATAAAAAGGGTGCTGGATTAGAACGGATCACATGAGTCTCGTTATCCGAATATACAGCAACAGTCTTTCCCTCCATAAGAAAGAACTGTAAAGTGTCGCCTGTATCAGCAATATGCTGTTTCTACTGAAAGAATATACAACGACCACAGACTATGAGTATACCACATTTTAGGCTCTGTGAACAGTTGTCCAAATACGCCAACGTTGTTCTGAGATCCATACAATGTTGTTCCTCTAGCCATTATCTGCTCTGTAAGCCAGAACGTACTAACCTATTCGCTGATTCACACCAGCTTCACTATCCATTTACCCATCTGCCTGTTAATTGTAACTAACTCACTACAAAATGATGATGACACTTCGCTTTTCAACGTTTACGAACTTAACGAGAAACCTTCTGATTATCCCGTAGTGCGCGTTGAATATCGCGATCTGCATCTTTTTTGGCAGCTGTCGCACGTTTATCATGCTGTTTCTTACCTTTACCCAGACCGATTAATAGCTTCGCATATCCATTACGGATATAGATTTTAAGCGGAACAATCGTATAACCATCTCGCTTAGAAGCACCGATCAACTTGCTGATCTGACCTTTATGCAATAGCAGTTTACGAGTACGTGTCGGATCAGTTGGATTGGCACGGTTACCTTCTTCAAATGGGCTAATATGCATATTGTGTAAAAACACTTCGCCATTACGAATCGTTGAAAACGCATCGCCGATATTGGCTCTTGCCCGGCGCAATGATTTGATCTCTGTTCCGGTTAAGACCATCCCTGCTTCATACGTATCTTCGATAAAATAATCATGTGATGCTTTTTTATTCTGCGCTAGAACTTTACTTTCACCCTTTTTAGGCGCCATAAGGGTTCACTCCTTTATTACCGAATTAGTGATCATACTCTACTTACAAATAAAGATCGGCGTTACTCCATCCTCTATCCTCATTCTAAGGTGTACAGAGAAAGAAGAAAGCCGATCGATATCTTATTTATTCAGGTTTTTGCTCTGTTGGTTTTGGTTTGCGTTTACGTGGACGACTCTTTTTCACTTCGCCACCTGTTTTGCTAGGATCTGCTTTGGCAGAAGACGTTTGGATATTGCCTGCTTCTGGATCGAATACAGGGCCTTCTATCTTTTTACGTCTTGGTGCTGGGCTGCCTTTACGCTTTTTGCTACTTTCGACAGGGCTATTATAGCCACCTTTACCTGAACCGAAGTTGAAGTTGCGAGAGTTGTCTTTACTCGAACTTTTCGGAGCATGAGTCGAAATGCCTTTCGCTTTTTTAGGCGCACCTTCACTATTACTGGTACTCGCAGATACCGTATTTTCTGTAGCACGCGGCTGTTGTGTATTCGGTACACTTACAGCACTCGTTTGACCAGAGACTGTAGATGGTTTACGTTTGCGTCTCGCCGGCTTTTTGCTACCACTATCTGCGGTTGGAGCTACAGATGCTGTAGGCGCTTTGCTCGCTTTTGCAGCCTTCGCTGCTTTACCGAACTTCGCCGCTTTACCAGCTGCTTTGTTTTTACCACGATCTCCGCCACGTCCGCCTTTACGATCGCTATCTCCACGTGGAGGACGAGCGCCACGATCTGTGCGTTCAGGACGGTTGCTTTTCGGCATATCTTTCAGCTCAAAGTCGATCGTATGATCTTCCATATTCACACGAGCTACACGTACGGTAATCGCATCACCGATACGATAGATTTTGGAAGTACGTTCACCAAGTAAGATCATTTGTTTATCGTCAAAATGATAATAATCGTCAGTCAGCATACCTAAACGGATCAGACCTTCTACTGTATTATCCAGTTCGATAAACATACCGAAGCTAGTAACACTGCTGATCATACCTTCGAATTCTTCGCCCACTTTATCCAGCATATATTCTGCTTTTTTCAGTTGATCGGTATCACGCTCTGCATCTACAGCAACACGTTCACGTTCTGACGATTGCTGTGCAATATCTGCCATACGTGAATTCAGATAATCTTGACGCTTCGGCTTAAGCTTACCACCATTTTCGATCACTTCACGAATCACGCGGTGAATAACCAGATCGGGATAACGACGAATCGGTGATGTAAAGTGACTATAGTAATCGGCGGCTAGTCCAAAGTGACCTGAACTGTCTGCGGAATATTTCGCTTGTTTCATCGAACGAAGCATCATTGTGCTGATTACTGTCTCTTCTTTTTCACCTTTGATATCTTGCAACAATTGTTGCAATGCACGCGGATGAATATGATCACCTGTTCCTTTGATCACATGACCAAAGTTCGAAGCGAATGCTAAGAAGTTCTGTAATTTTTCTTGATCTGGATTCTCATGAATACGATATAAGAAAGGCACTTGAAGTGTGCTGAAATGCTCGGCTACGGTCTCGTTCGCAGCTAGCATGAACTCTTCGATAATCTGTTCTGCAACAGAACGCTCACGCTTCACGATATCGATCGGTCTGCCTTTTTCATCTAAAATGATTTTCGCTTCGTCAAAATCAAAATCAACTGCGCCACGACGAGCACGCATCTCACGTAACTGCATCGCAAGTTCACGCATTAATTTGAAATCTTCGACAAGCGGAGCATAACGCTCTAACAATTCTGGATCTTCATCTTCCAAAATTTTGCGTACATTGGTATACGTCATACGCTCTTTGGTTTTGATTACACTGGTAAATACTTCGTGCTTCACGACTTTCATATGCTCATCGAATTCCATTTCGCATGAAAGAGTTAGACGATCTACCTGTGGATGAAGACTACAGATCCCGTTCGATAGACGATGTGGCAACATTGGAATCACGCGATCCACTAGATACACACTACATCCACGGTTGTAAGCTTCGATATCGAGCTTAGAGCCTTCTTTGACATAGTAACCTACGTCTGCAATATGCACGCCTAGACGGTAATGTCCGTTGTCTAGACGCTCTACATTAACAGCATCATCCAAGTCTTTGGCATCTTCGCCATCAATCGTGACGATATTTTTGTCACGTAGATCGCGTCTGCCTTGTTCGACGATCTCTGCATCTGTAATGGAATCAGGAGCCGCTTGCGCTTCATCCATAATTTCATCAGGGAAAGACTCTGGCAGTTGATGCTTACGAATAACAGACAAGATGTCTACGCCCGGATCATCTTTGTGACCCAACACTTCAACAATTCGTCCTTCTGCTGCTGCTCTGCCTTCTGGGTAGCTGACGATTTCAGCAACCACTTTTTCGCCTTCGACTGCACCACCGAATGCTTCTTTGGGCACAAAAATATCGCGGTTAATCCGCTTATCATCTGGAATAATAAATCCGTACGTATCCAACCCTTGGAATACACCAACCACACGTGTATTTTTGCGAGTGATGACACGAACGACTTCACCTTCCATACGACCACCTGTCGTACTGCGAGACGTCACTTTAACAAACACGATATCCCCGTTCATTGCGGTTCCCATATCATTGGCATTGATATAAACATCACCATGCTCTTTTTCCTCAGGAATTAGAAAAGCAAATCCTTTGGCATGAGCTTGAATACGTCCACGAACCAAATCCATATGTTCCGGTAGACCATAATGATGAGACTTGTTCTGTACGATGATTCCTGTACGCTCAAGTTCATTTAATATTTTGACCAATTCTTTAAAGTCTGAAGCCGCTTGAATCTCTAGCTGCTGCTCCAATTCTTGATAAGTCATTGGTTTATAGTCGATACTTTTTATTACATCTAATACTTGTTGTTCAGTAATCATATCATTTCACCTCGGACGACCTTCAGGGTAAGCTTATCTTCCCTTCTTGATCCGTATGTATAACTGCATGCATTGTAGCGTTTAGTATACTCATACCCTAGTATACACTAATTTAATCTCACCTATTCAATTCGACCGAAATATTCAGTTTCCTGTATCCTTCTGCATAAAAAAAGAGGGCAGTTCTATTATCCCCTCCTTGGTTGGGAATAACAAAACTGCCTTAAAGGTATTGCACATCATGCACTTCGGCCTTACTTGACTTACATGGGAATAATGGACAAGCTCGGGAACAATTCCAAGTATAGTTCCCTTATATGAATTCTCTATGAACAATCACTTACCAAAGAGCGTCTATTTACAATTGCTTACCATATAAAAATCGCCTGATGCAGTAAAGTTATCCTTTACCACTTCAGGCGATTCATGATTTAACTAAATACCGCTACAAGAATAGCTAGAACAAAAAATCCAATAGCCAGTCCTACTGTTGTACGTTCCAACACCAGTTCCATTCCGCGCGCTTTGGTTTTACCAAAAAGATGTTCCGCACCGCCGGAGATGGCACCAGAAAGTCCAGCACTTTTACCTTTTTGAAGTAGAACAATAACGATCAACCCAACGGAAAAAATCATGAGCAGTACTTTCAAAGTCAATAACATGAATTCCACCTCCTCAAACGAATACGCCGAACATCTATCGTTATCATATAAGAACAACAGTGATTGACCACCACTATCGTATGTAATAATCGTATAGAAAACAGCATTCTTATTTTAGCATATTTTTCAAGTGAAAAGCAATCTTTTTATTCCGATATGTATCGTGAAGTAAGGTTTTGACTCCAGCTCTTCTTTTAAGGTGTCAACATATACATAATCTTAAAAAGCACCTATAGATATAAAACACATATAAAAAAACAACCACCCGGCATGATACCAGATGGTTGTCTATCACTTAAAAGTGAATTATTTAGTTAAGCCTCTGTGTGCAGTCAAGTTGTAGAAAGATTTAAGACCATCGTATTTAGCAAGGTCACCCAATTGATCTTCGATGCGAAGCAATTGGTTGTATTTTGCAATACGGTCTGTACGTGAAGGAGCACCTGTTTTGATTTGTCCAGCATTTGTCGCTACAGCGATGTCAGCGATTGTGCTATCTTCGGATTCACCAGAGCGGTGAGAGATAACAGCTGTGTAACCAGCGCGTTTAGCCATTTCGATCGCATCAAATGTTTCAGAAAGCGTACCGATTTGGTTAACTTTAACAAGGATAGAGTTACCAATACCTTCTTCAATACCACGACCAAGACGCTCAGTGTTTGTTACGAACAAGTCGTCACCAACCAATTGAACTTTGTCTCCCAATTTCTCAGTTAACAATTTCCAACCTTCCCAGTCATCTTCAGAACAACCATCTTCGATTGTAATGATTGGGTATTTATCAACCCATGAAGCCATCAAGTCTACGAACTCAGCAGAAGTGTATGATTTACCTTCGCCAGCAAGTTCATATTTACCGTTTTTGTAGAATTCAGTAGAAGCAACGTCCATACCCAAGAATACGTCAACACCTGGTTTGTAACCCGCTTTTTCGATTGCTTCAACAATAGAAGTCAATGCTTCTTCGTTAGATGTAAAGTTAGGAGCGAATCCACCTTCATCACCTACAGAAGTGCTTAATCCTTTAGCTTTCAATACAGATTTAAGGCTGTGGAAAATCTCAGCACCTGTACGAAGAGCTTCTTTGAAGCTAGGAGCTCCAACTGGCAATACCATGAATTCTTGAACGTCAACGTTGTTATCAGCGTGCTCACCACCGTTGATGATGTTCATCATTGGTACTGGCAATTGTTTAGCGTTGAATCCGCCCAAGTATACATACAATGGAAGATCAAGAGCATCAGCAGCTGCGCGAGCAGTAGCCATAGATACTGCAAGAATAGCGTTAGCACCTAATTTAGCTTTGTTAGGAGTACCGTCCAATTTGATCATTGCTTTATCGATACCCAATTGATCAAGAGCATCCATACCAATGATTTCTGGAGCGATGATTTCGTTAACGTTCTCTACTGCTTTAAGAACGCCTTTACCCAAGTAACGAGATTTATCTTCGTCACGAAGTTCTACAGCTTCATGAGCACCAGTAGATGCGCCAGAAGGAACGATTGCGCGACCCAAAGCGCCTGATTCCAAGTATACTTCAACTTCAACTGTAGGGTTACCACGGGAGTCAAGAACTTCGCGTGCATAAACATCAGAAATAATAGTCATGGTTAAATGTTCTCCTTTTAAATCGTTATTTTAGATCATAAATGATCATTACATTTTAATGCATATCTTTTATAGCGAGCAATTACTTACGGCTGTTGACAATAGATGTACCTGTCATTTCTTCCGGTTTAGGTAATTGTGCAAAATCAAGAATGGTTGGTGCGATATCACCCAGAATACCACCTTCACGCAAAGTAACATTTTTATCTGTGACGATAAATGGTACAGGGTTCGTTGTATGTGCCGTCTGCGGACGACCCAATTCGTCGATCTCTGTCTCAGCGTTACCATGGTCAGCAGTAATTAGAGCTACGCCACCTTTAGCTAGAATCGCATCTACGACTCTACCTACACACTCATCGGTTGTTTCTACCGCTCTGATTGTAGGCTCTAGCTTACCAGAGTGACCTACCATATCAGGATTAGCAAAGTTCAAAATGATAACATCTTGACGCTCTGCTTCAATCTCAGCGATACAAGCATCTGCTACTTCACGCGCACTCATTTCCGGTTGTAGATCATACGTAGCAACTTTAGGAGAGTTAATCAAGATACGAGTCTCGCCTTCTAGTTCTACATCACGACCGCCACTGAAAAAGAAAGTAACGTGAGGATATTTTTCAGTCTCAGCAATACGCAATTGTTTTTTGCCATGCTGTACTAAAACTTCACCAAGCGTATTATTCAGATTCTTCGGTCCATAAGCTACCGTTCCACTTACTGTATTGCTGTATGTGGTTAAGCATACATAGTACAGGTTTTTAGGTTGTGCATGTCCACGATCGAATCCTTCAAATGCTTCTTGAGTAAAGGCTTGAGACAACTGAATTGCACGGTCAGGACGGAAGTTCAAGAAGATCACCGAATCGCCATCACTTACTGTGCCCACTGGTTTTTCTTCACTATCAACAATAACAGATGGTTCAACGAATTCGTCAAACACTGAATTTTGATAAGAAGAAGAAATAACGTTTTCTGGATCTTTGAATGCCGGACCTTCGCCGAAAGCGATAGCACGGTAAGCTTTTTCCACACGTTCCCAGCGTTTGTCACGATCCATTGCGTAATAGCGACCTTGAACCGTAGCAATTTTACCTACGCCAACTTCTGCTATTTGAGCAACCAATCGTTCCATATAACGTTTACCGCTATCTGGTGATACGTCGCGTCCATCCAAGAATACATGAATCAGTACATCATGGAAATCTTCGCGTTTAGCCATATCCAGTGTAGCGAATAAATGATCGATATGACTATGTACACCGCCATCGGATAACAGGGTGAACACATGCAATTTTTTACCGTTTGTTTTTGCATTTGTAAATGCGCCAACCAACGCTTCATTTTGGAAAAAGTCTCCGTCACGAATCGACTTGGAAATACGAGTCAAATCTTGATATACAATGCGACCTGCACCAATATTCAAGTGACCAACTTCCGAGTTACCCATTTGTCCTTCAGGCAGACCTACAGCTTCGCCGCAAGCCGTCAAAGTTGTATGTGGGTATTCGCTTAGATATCTATCATAATTCGGTTTTTTCGCTTGAGCAACACCGTTGCCTTCTACTTCTGCGCGTAGACCGAATCCATCCATAATGATTAATGCTACTGGTTTGGGTGCTGACATTTACTTCGCCCCCTCAACGAGCTGAATGTAAGAATCAGGTTGCAAGCTTGCGCCGCCGACAAGTGCGCCATCGATATCGCTTTGTCCCATATACTCCTTAACATTCTCAGGTTTCACGCTACCGCCGTATTGAATACGAACTGCGTTAGCCACTTCTTCGTTGTATAGACCTTTAACCAATTCACGAATATAAGCAATAACCTCATTCGCATCTTGGGATGTAGAAGATTTGCCTGTTCCGATTGCCCAGATTGGCTCATAAGCGATAACGGTTTCTTTCGCTTGTTCTGCGCTCAATCCTACAAAAGCACCTTCTGTTTGTACTTTGCATACTTCTTTAGTTTGATTAGCTTCACGTTCTTCAAGCTTTTCACCTACACATACGATAGGAGTCAAACCATGACGGAAAGCAGCATGTACTTTTTTATTAACGATTTCGTCTGTTTCAGCAAAATATTGACGACGCTCAGAGTGACCGATGATTACATAGTCCACACCAAGATCTTTCAACATTACGCCACTGATTTCGCCAGTGTAAGCGCCATTGTCTTCAAAATGAAGATTTTGTGCACCGATTTTGATCGAAGTTCCTTTTACTGCTTCAACTAAAGCAGGAAGATTAGTGAAAGGAGCGCAAATTACGCTTTCTACGCCATCTACTTCTGCTTTGCCTTTGATATCTTCAATAAACGCTTTTGCTTCAGGAACGGTTTTGAACATCTTCCAGTTCCCTGCAATAATTGGTGTTCTCACTGCGATATCACTCCTTCTGTTTGCATAACTACAGTATGCTAACCTAAGCCATACTGAAGTGCTTTGTATGACCCAAAGCACCCAAAGCTATATCTATTTTAAACTTATTTATCGTTCAATGCCACAACGCCTGGAAGAGCTTTACCTTCCATAAACTCTAGGGAAGCACCGCCACCTGTAGAGATATGGTCCATTTTATCAGCTAAGCCGAATTTCTCTGCTGCTGCTGCGGAATCACCGCCACCAATGATTGTGTAAGCTTCAGTTGTTGCACAAGCTTCTGCGACTGCTTTTGTACCACCAGAGAAAGGTGCGATTTCAAATACGCCCATTGGTCCGTTCCACACAACCAATTTAGAGTTTTTGATAACATCAGCATAAATTTCACGAGTTTTAGGACCGATGTCTACGCCTTCCCAAGCTGCTGGGATTTTGTCGATTGTTACGATATCTGTGTTTGCATCTGCACTGAAATCGTCAGAAACAACGATATCTACTGGAAGGTACAATTTTTTACCTAATTTTTTTGCTTTTTCTACGAATCCAAGTACAACATCCAATTTGCTTTCGTCTAGAAGAGATTGTCCTACTTCATGACCTTGAGCTTTGAAGAATGTGTAAGTCAATCCACCACCAATAATGATGTTGTCTGCAAGATTGATTAGGTTATCGATTACATCGATTTTATCTTTTACTTTAGATCCACCTACGATTGCTGTGAAAGGACGCTCAGGGCTAGTCAAAGCTTTACCCAATACATCTAATTCTTTCTCCATCAAAAGACCAGATACTGCTGGCAAGTGGTGTGCAATACCTTCTGTTGAAGCATGCGCACGGTGAGCTGCACCAAATGCGTCATTGACGAATAGATCAGCCAATTCTGCAAAAGATTTAGCTAAGTCTGCATCATTTTTCTCTTCGCCAGGGTAGAAACGTACGTTTTCAAGAACCAAAACGTCACCGTTTTTCAATTCAGCGATTTGTGATTTTACAGCATCGCCAATCGCTTCGTCAGCTTTGGCAACCGGTTGACCTAGCAATTCAGATAGACGCGTTGCTTGTGGAGTTAAGCGTAATGATTCAACCACTTCACCGTTAGGGCGACCCATATGACTTGCAAGTACAACTTTTGCACCTTTTTCAACAAGGTATTGAATAGTAGGTAATGTTTCACGGATCCGTTTGTCATCTGTGATTTTACCGTCTTCCATAGGTACGTTGAAATCTACACGTACAAATACCACTTTACCTGTTACTTCTATATCGCGAACACTTTTCTTATTCATTATATTGTTCCTCCATGCCCTGAATTTTGATTAACGAGCAATTTAAAACAGATATTCATTTAGAAAAAGCGGAAACACAAGAAACCTGTTTCCGCTTTATGGAATTAATATTTATTTCAGTTCACGAATGATTCTTACGCTTTGTTAGCGAAGTACTCAAGAGTACGAACCAATTGTGCTGTGTAGGACATTTCGTTATCGTACCAAGCTACAGTTTTAACCAATTGGTGGTCACCAACAGTTAGAACGCGAGTTTGAGTAGCATCGAATAGGGAACCGAAAGTCATACCTTTGATATCAGAAGAAACGATTTCGTCTTCAGTGTAACCATAAGTTTCAGCATCAGAAGCAGCTTTCATAGCAGCGTTAACTTCATCAACAGTAACTTTTTTCTCCAAAATAGTTACCAATTCAGTAAGGGAACCAGTTGCTACAGGAACACGTTGTGCTGCACCATCCAATTTACCTTTCAATTCAGGGATAACTAGACCGATTGCTTTAGCAGCACCAGTTGTGTTAGGAATGATGTTTTCAGCAGCTGCACGAGCACGACGGAAGTCACCTTTAGCATGTGGAGCATCCAAAGTGTTTTGGTCGCCAGTGTAAGCATGAATTGTAGTCATCAAGCCTTCTACTACTCCGAATTGATCTTGCAATGTTTTAGCCATTGGAGCAAGACAGTTCGTTGTGCAAGAAGCACCAGAAATTACAGTTTCAGTACCATCAAGAATTTCATGGTTTACGTTATAAACGATTGTTTTCATTTCGCCAGTAGCTGGAGCAGAGATAACAACTTTTTTAGCACCAGCTGTTAAATGTTTCTCAGCTGATTCTTTAGTTGTGAAGAATCCAGTACATTCAAGAACGATATCCACACCAAGATCTCCCCAAGGAAGTTCTTCTGGGTTACGGTTAGCTAGAACTTTTACTTCTTTTCCGTTTACTTTGAAGAATCCGTCATGAACTTCAACTTCGCCGTCAAATTTACCTTGAGTTGTATCATATTTCAACAAGTGAGCCAACATTTTAGCGTCAGTCAAATCGTTAATTGCTACCACTTCAATACCTGCTACATTTTGAATACGACGGAAAGCCAAGCGTCCGATACGTCCGAAACCATTAATACCAACTTTAACCATGAGTTAATTCCTCCTAGAGATAGTGTATTTAATTTATTTCAAGACACACCCGTTAAAGGCATGTCAAGACAACATTATAGAGTAAAACTTTTGTGCCGTACCGCTAGACGTGCGAAAATGAAGCAAAAGGACTAGTCTAGTTCTTTCACAATTTCTCTAGCGGCGGCTTCGTCAATGACCAGAATATCTTCCTGACCGAATTTGAGTACAGCATGAATCGATTTGGCCTTGCTACGGCCTCCAGCAATCCCGATAACCACTTCCGCTTTGGAAATATCATCGAGCTGAAGTCCCATCGTCAACATCTGGTGCACCGTCTCACCCTGTTCATTAAAATAATGACCGAATGATTCAGCAACAGCTCCAGCGGCATGAATTTCTTCCGCTGCCTCGGGTTCAAGTCTACGGCGACGCACCATCTCCATCGCATCTCCGATTCCGTGCATAATGATACGTGCTTTACGAATCAGACCCACAATTTCACGGATATTCTGATCCTGATAAAGCAATTCGTAAGCATCTTCACGTAACAAATCGGGAATATGCAATAACCGATACTGTGCGCCTACACGCTTTGCCATAGTGGAAGCAATCGAATTCGCCTGAAATTCCATACTCTCTCCAAGTCCGCCTCTTGCCGGTACAAACCAGGCATTCTTGAGAGGTGCCGGTATGGATGGACTGAGTTGCTCGGCGACTTCAGCTAATGTAAAGCCTCCTGTTACAGCAACGACATCGTCCTCACGGATTACACTGAGCAGCGCTTTGGCTCCTGCTCGTCCAAGCTCTTGCTTAGCCATAATAGATATGTCACTATCACCAGGAACGACAATGACTTGTCTCAGCTTATAGAAAGTGCGAATACGTTCTTCCAGATTGGATAATCCAAGCAGTTCCTGAATAATAGGCTCAAGTTCATCAAGCAATTGCTTGCCTGCTTCACTAACCTTCATTCCCGTACTTTCAATCTCAAGCAATCCTTGCGATTTGAGAAGATCGGTCTCTGCACGTAAGACGCGTTCAGTCATATTAAGCGATGTGGCAAGTGATCTTCTTCCAACCAGCCCTACCATCATAACCTGATGCAGAATCGTATATCTTTTTTTGAGTACTTCGGTGAGATCGGGCAGAAGCTGCTTTTGTATTTCTAATATTTTTCGCATGCATTCCACTCCTGCAACTTATCTCGCTCAGTGTCCATTATATCCGTTATTCAATAAATTGGACTTAAAACGTCCCGGCGTAACTTTTTAAGTCCCACGTCTATCTTAACCAATTTTCCATGCAGAAGCAAGTTTTTCATACAACTATTCTGTGAGAGGTTGATGTTATCGTTTTTCTTGATTATGGTATGAATCGTCAACTTGCTTTTTATAGGTAGATATCCTATAATCAATCGTACTGCTGTTTTACATGCGCCCGTGGTCCAATGGATATGACGTAGGCCTCCGAAGCCTGAGATCCAAGTTCGATTCTTGGCGGGCGCGCCATTTAATTAAGTTATAATGCAGTGTTGTTTTTATGATCAATACGATTATGTACGTACTTATATGTTCTATCATATCTTAGAAGTATTTGCGCAACATTAAGTGAATTACCTATAAACGCAGAATACCCTTCAACCAGCCGATGCTGGTTATTTTTATACCCAAAATTAGGTTGCTCTCTTCTTCATTAACCTATTTTGCAGGAGTTCCTTCACTTTTGGTCAGGATAGTTTGACTTTCTTTGACTTTTGGTTTGAATTATCCTATAATGTGGTAAGAACAATGAGTATCTTCTAATACAATATTTGATCTATAATTATTCTATTGATGATGTACAACTTTGAAGGAGGGTTTCTAGTGAGTTATATTCCAATGGTCGTTGAACAAAGCAGTCGTGGGGAACGTGCCTATGACATTTACTCTCGTCTGTTAAAAGACCGCATTATTTTTCTCGGTTCTGAAGTCAATGATGTTGTAGCCAATGCGATTATCGCACAATTGCTGTTTCTGGAAGCCGAAGACCCGGAGAAAGACATCCACCTATATGTTAACAGTCCAGGCGGTTCGATCACTGCGGGAATGGCTATTTACGATACAATGCAATTTATCAAAGCTGATGTATCTACCATCTGTGTAGGTATGGCGGCAAGTATGGGCGCATTTTTACTTAACGCTGGTGCTAAAGGTAAACGTTTTGCATTGCCTAACAGCGAGATTATGATTCACCAACCACTTGGTGGAGCACAAGGACAAGCGACAGATATCGAAATCCGTGCTCGTCGTATTCTTAAAATGCGTGATAAATTGAATAAAATTCTAGCAGAACGTACAGGTCAACCGTTGGAACGTATCGAAAAAGATACAGACCGCGATTACTTTATGACTGCTGCTGAAGCAAAAGATTACGGTATCGTTGATAAAGTGATTGAAAATACACCTCCACAAGGGGTATAATTTTACTCCAGCATGCTGGAACAACACGCGAAAAAGCCTCCGGGGTATAAACCGGAGGCTTTTTTGTATACTTTTTTATTTAAGCTTTGTATGCATCAAGTGGATTCACGCCTGATGGCAACACTTGTTTGAAAGTAATCGGGAATTCTGGCATACCTGCTGCATAAGGTGCGATATCATATTGTTGGAAAAACAGAGTGATTCCGCTATCTGTTAAATAGTATCCTTGATTAGCAGCAATTCCTTTAAAACTATCTTTAAAGTAAAGATCTCCATTTTTTTTCATTTGAGCATTGATAATTTTGTCGATATCTTTACGATAATTGCTATTGGATTTGAGTAAGTCGCCTAATTGAATTTGCTTGCCATCTTTTAATGAGAACGTCATGCCTGTTTGTATAGAACTACCATGCGCACCACCAAGATATTCATAATCAGTCACTAGGATACTTAATACACCATTACGATTGTAAGTTATTTTATAACCGCTATCGATTTCATAAGTGATGACTGAATCTTTAGGAGGTGCACCAAATTCTTTAGCTTGTTTTTGTACTTTTTCTAAATACGTTTGAGCATGTGCTGCAAAAGCTTTATTAATCGCTGCTTCAGCTTCTGCATTGTCTAGACCGGATACCACTGGATATTTAATATTGGTCTCTGTATAACTGTTCGTTTTGGTTGGTTTTAGAGTGGTTGTTGTTACTTCAATATTGTTTAAGCCCTCTTTGGTTATATTTACAGTACGTGTAGCACCATTCCATACTGCACGATATCCCAATTGATCTGTCACGGCTTTGATTGCTACATAAGAATTACCGTTGACTATTTTGGCATCATAACTATCCCCAATGGTACTACCATCCAATGTCACAAATACACCGTCATCTGAACCTGATCCTAGAGCAAAAGATGCTTTGTGTTTATCTTTTGTCACTGTTACTGTTTTCTCTTTCGCATTGAAAGTGACTGTAGCACCGATTGCTTTGGCTGTATCTTTCAAAGGAAGCAATGAGCTACCATTCGCACTTACAGTCCCTGTAGTTGCAATTGCTTTGCCTTCCACTTGTACATGAATAGCTGACTTCGCAGTAGAAGCTTTGGTTGTTGCAGCTTGCACCGTAGAAGAAGTACCTGGCAGAACCGCTACTGTTCCCACCGTTGCCAATGTGGTTGCTAACAAAAATGCAGATATTTTTTTCAAATGTGTTTTAGATGTATTATTTTGAGTTGTTTTCATAAATCATCTCTCCCTTATCATATGTATCATGTTATATTTGGTTTAACCTTTATCATTATACTTTGAACAACCATAGATAGATTTACAAATAACTAAATATCAATTTACAACATAGTCACGATTGCGATAGTAAAAGTAATGAAACTGTAAGACATTTTGCACCCAATTGGTTAAATATAGAAAAAACGCTTACCCTGATCGCATACACATTGAACAGGATAAACGTTTCTAATTTGAGGATAGTTCTACTTTAGTAAACTTCTACTATACTGAAACGATACGTGGATTTGCACGTATAATTAGTTACAAATCTGATTATTTTGTAAAAATTAGATTCAATTGCGTCCCCATACTATTAATTCATAGAGTACTGCACATTAAGTGTAGCATTTAATTCAATTGTACCTGGTTCGATAGCTGTACTCGCAGCAGCAGAATCTTCTGTTGCTTTAGCACTTTGTCTCTCCATATAGACTACAGGTGGTGCACTCACTCCTGGATCACTGACGGATAACAAGCTGCCTAGTGAAAGGTTAGCTGCTTTGGCAATCGATTGTGCTCTTGCTTTGGCATTAGCCATCGCTTTAGCAATAACTTGCTCTTGGTAGGTATCTTCATTTTCGATACCAAAACTCACAGATCCAACATTATTCGCTCCTGATTTAGCAGCAGCATCCAACAACGAACCTAGTTTGTCCAGATCACGGTAAGTCACTTGTACACTATGATATGCCGTATACCCTGTAACTTTTTGCTGGTCTTTACCGTTATAGTCATAGTTGGGTTGTACATAGAATTGAACACTCTCAATATCCGCAGCTGGAATCTTCCAGTCTCCTTTGAGTAAAGTATTCAACTTCGCCATTTTCTCAGCATTAGCCGATTGCGCTTTGGCTGCTGTTGTAGACGTTGTTTGTACTCCGATCGCTAGGTATGAAATATCGGGTTTGACGGTTAATTTACCTGTACCGCTTACGTTAATCACGCCTGTTGCTGTTGCAGGAGCAACTGTCTCAGCAGCATACATCGTCTGACTAGGCAGTGCTATAAGTGTTCCCATTCCTGTTAATAGTGTACCTGCGATCATCAATGAAGCTAAGGATTTACTTGTTTTCTTCATGCTACTCACTCCTTAAAGGTTATACCTACTAAACGATAAGGCGTGAATAAAAGTTGCATCGTTCATGATTTAACGCTCTGTTTGAAGAAGAATGATCGTTTATTTTGCTGAAGAATAACAAGAATAGAGAGAAGATATTGTCTATTTCACACAACAAGTTACACATTGTTCAAGTTCATCGTGACAAGTTAGATTATTTTTTTTATAATCTCATATAATCCCACCATTATGGACTTTAGAGCTATAATGAGTACACGAGATCGGGAACAATAAGAATGAGGGGAGAGTCACCATGTTAAAAAATAAATGTCTATGGGGTTCCATTCTGCTTATGATGGGTATTCTAATCTTTAATACAACAGCTGTTCAAGCTGCCACTCCAGCCAAGCCGCGTGAAGTGAAGTTAGAATGGAATGGAACCCGCCTTCCACAAAATGGACTTTTAATCGGCGGAAATACCATGATTCCAGTAGTCATGTTGCGTGACTCTATTGGAATGACGTTGCGATACGAATCCGGTGTCAAAACATATACATTATTGCAAAATGATGATCAGCTCGATATGATCATGAGCGGTTCTGGCGTTACTATGCGTCTGAACAATCATCAGTGGAACGGACCTGATGCGGAGGTTGTCAACGGACGTATGTATATTCCATTTGCTGTATTGCGAGATGGCTTTGGTTACCAGAGCTCCTGGAATGCTTTTCAGTTGAAATTGAATTTTGCCAAAAAAGGGATCTTCCTGAGTTAAACGAATATCTCTATACAAAAAACCGCCACAGAAATCTGTGACGGCATGCCCTCCATATCGTATGGGGGGCTTATTGGTTTTCTAATTCTTCTTTGCTTACTAGACTGACTAAAGCGTTTACAGCAGATTCTGAATCTGCGCCTTCTGCACTAATGTATACTTCAGTGCCCGAACTGATCGCAAGGCTCATAATGCCCATGATACTTTTAGCATTCACTTTTTTATCATCTTTTTCAACAAAAATCTCTGAAGAATATTTATTCGCTTCCTGTACAAACAATGCTGCAGGTCTTGCGTGTAATCCCGTTTTCAATCGAACAACAACCGGGTGTTTTGTCATGAGATCGTTACCCCCTATAATACATATTCATTACATCTATTGAGCATACCTAAGTAGCTCACAGTGTTTAATACCATGTTCATAACACTATACCATTATAGCACGCACCGTACTAGAAAAAAATAAAGCTTACGTGAGATTATTTTATTCAAGCATAGTGCTCATTACGCATTTTTTCAGCCATCTCGTCTAATTTACGTAGCCGATGATTGACTCCTGACTTGCTGACTCCACCTTTGAGCATTTCACCGACTTCTTTGAGGTTAATATCAGGATTTGCTAAACGGACTTCTGCCACTTCACGTAATTTATCAGGCAATTGTTCCAGTCCAATACGGCGTTGGATAAATTTGATGTTATCAATCTGACGAACCGCTGCACCGATCGTTTTGTTCAAGTTAGCAGTCTCGCAATTGACGATACGATTCACAGAATTACGCATATCTCGCATAATACGGACATCTTCGAATTTGAATAGCGCTTGATGCGCTCCGATAATACTCAAAAATTCAATAATTTTTTCGCCTTCTTTGATATATAAAATAAATCCTTTTTTACGCTCAATACAACGAGCATTCAATTCGAATTCATTCGCCAGATCGACGAGCGCCTGACACTGTTCTTCATACATCGAAGCAATCTCCAAGTGATACGATGATCCCTCAGGATTATTGACCGATCCGCCTGCCATAAAAGCACCCCGTAAATAAGCACGTTTACAGCAGTTTTTGCGTACCATTTCGGTATTGATTCCCGGTGTGAACATAAATCCTTCAGAAACAATTTTGAGCGTCGTCAAAATGCTCTGTACACCCATAGGAATACGAACAATATAGACATTATTTTTTTTGAGACGCATTTTTTTGCGCACTAATAATTCGGTATGCACAGCAAAATGCTTTTTGATCAGGGAATAGATCCGTCTTGCGATAGCGGCATTTTCAGTGGAGATATCCAGAATGACTTTTTTGTTGGAAATCTGCACTGAACCATTCATCCGTATAAGCGCAGACAGTTCTGCATGTTCACAACAGTCATCAGCCTCTACCATCGTTAATTCTTTTTTCGTCTGCGCCGCAAATGACAATGGACTCACCCTTTCGATAACATAGATTTTTTAACTTGCTCATAAATATGATGACTTAACTTATCCGCATCATGACGAAGATACGTACCATAAAGTACCAACTTATCCGCGATCACTTTATAACCCAGCGATTCCACTGTTTCTAGATCCAGAATCACTGGCTTGGCTCCTTGTTCGGCATAGCGCTTTTGCATTTTTAAAGGAATCGGATCGTTGTTCACAATCACATAATCAAATAATCGATGACCGACATGCTCATAGATCGCATTCAAATGATCACTCACCGTGTAGTGGTCTGTTTCTCCTGGCTGTGTCATCACATTGCAAATGAATAGCTTGAGGGCTTTGGAATTTAACATCGCTTCTGCAAGCTTATGCACGAGCAAATTGGGCAACAGACTGGTATACAGACTACCAGGTCCGATCAGAATCGCATCTGCCTGTTCGATCGCAAGTACCGCATCAGGCAAAGGTTCTACATGATCAGGTTCCAGAAAAATACGTTTGATTTTTTTACCGGCTTCGGGAATCTTAGACTCCCCAGTGACGATAGAGCCATCCTCCATCTCGGCGTGTAAAATAACAGCCTGTTCTGCTGCTGGAAGCACTTGTCCTCGCACAGCAAATACACGACTCAATTCTCGAACAGCAGTCACGAAATCACCCGATATGTCTGTCATTGCTGCCAGAATCAGGTTACCTAAGCTATGACCTGCAAGTCCTTCGCCTTTTTGAAAACGATATTTGAGCATGTCTGATAAAAGAGGTTCTACATCTGCTAAAGCGGTAAGTACATTACGAATATCACCGGGTGGCGGCATTTTTAGCTCATCTCGCAGAATCCCTGAACTTCCGCCATCGTCTGCAACAGTGACGATAGCGGTAATATCAAGCGGCTTTTCTTTGAGACCTCTAAGCATAACCGATAACCCTGTGCCACCACCCATAACCACGATTCGAGGACGAACCACAGGTAAAGTGGGTTGTGAAATAGACATATCTTTCACTCCTTAATGCCGATCACGATCAGCATCCCTATGACTAACACGTACTGTTTCTGTTTCACTTGCACCAAGCATACGGCCTAAGTACTCAGAAATCGCAACAGAACGATGTTTACCGCCTGTACAGCCAATTCCTATAATAACCTGGCTTTTACCTTCATTCCGGTAATGAGGAATTAAAAAGTGTAGCATATCTAATAATTTGGTCAGAAAAGCTTGTGTTTCCGGCCATTTCATTACATATTCGTAGACATCGCTATCTTGCCCAGTATGAGGTCTTAAGTTATCGATGTAATGAGGATTCGGCAAAAAGCGAACATCAAAAATTAGATCTGCATCGATTGGAATACCGTATTTGAACCCGAATGATGTGACGTTGATCGACAAGCGATTCGATTCCAAGTGAGAAAAGCTAGAAATGATTTTCTCTTTTAATTGAGCAGGTTTGATAATACTTGTATCTATAATTTGAGTCGCTGATGTTTTGAGATCATCTAACATCTGACGTTCTAAACGAATACCATCGAGCGGCATACCTTCAGGCGCTAACGGATGGCGACGTCTGCTTTCTTTATACCTTTGAACCAATACAGAGTCACTAGAATCCAGAAATAGGATTTCAGAATGAATCGTATAATGGTTTTTGATATAATTCAGGGATTCAGACAGAGCAGCAAAAAATTCACGTCCGCGTAAATCGATAACCAATGCAACTTTACCGATTTTACCATTGGATTGCTCTATTAATTCAGCGAACTTTGGAATCAGTACAGGGGGCAGATTATCTACGCAGAAAAACCCAAGATCTTCAAGGCTCTGTACAGCAATCGTTTTGCCCGCTCCAGACATTCCGGTAATAATAATCATTGTGGCTATCGATGAATTTTCGCTTTTGCTCATGCTCAAGTACCCTCCCTTTAACGAATCTAGACTTTGATATGATCTCTATACCTTAACGTAACAATAAACCAGCTGCTCCAACAATACCTGCATCATTACCAAGCTTCGCAGGAATAATTTCTACTCCACGTTGCAACGGTTCAGGAGTGAGTTCAGCAAATACTCTACGGATTTCATTGAACAAAATATCGCCTGCTTTGGATACACCGCCACCGATAATAAAGCGTTCTGGATTCAATGTTGCTGCAACAGCAGCCATCGATTTACCAAGATAAAAAGCAGCACGATTAATAATACGGATACTCACTTCATCGCCTGCTTTAGCTGCATCAAAAATATCTTTTGCAGATACTTTTTCGATGGCAGATAATGATGTATGATCGCCACGTTCTACAGCTTCAACGGCCATACGAACAATACCCGTTGCAGAAGATACTGTTTCTAGACAACCCATTTTGCCACAACCACATTTAATCGCTTCCAAATCAGGCACAACTGAAATATGACCAATTTCACCAGCTAAACCTGAGAATCCTTGATAAATATGACCATTGACAATAATACCGCCGCCTACACCTGTACCTAACGTATAACAGACACAATCCGTAATCCCTTTGCCTGCTCCACTCCAAGCTTCACCTAGAGCCGCTACGTTAGCATCATTATCGACACGAATTGTTTTGCCTAGACGTTCTTCCAAAATAGCACGGATCGGCACATTCTGAAAATTGATGTTAGGAGCCATCAAAATAACACCAGCACGAACATCAGTGAAGCCAGCGACACCAGCTCCAACACCTACCACTTGATCCCACTCATAAGGTGATTGCTCTACGATATGACGTACATATTTTTCAATATTACCGATAACCGCATCTGAGCTTTTTTCTTTTTCAGTCGGACCTTCGTACGTATGAAGCAATTCTCCTTCTTGATTACAGATACCTACTTTGATAGCTGTACCGCCAAGATCAACACCAATATAAATATTTTCAGACATATGACCGATCCACCTTTTCCATTCAAAGTTTAATAGTTCATGATTTATAAGATCTCTAACCACTACTATGATTATATGTCATTGTATCATCCTTCTAGACATAGAAAAGTATACAAAATGATGAATAAATATCATATATAGGATTAGGCTTGAAAATATATAAGATAGAACACGATTCAGTTGAATGTACGTATCCCACTATAAGCGAACCTTAGATTCTGGTCAAGCGAACCCACGGCTCTGTTGTCTTGTCTAATCTCACCAAAAAGGGAGCCATAATGGCTCCCTCTCCATCTATGTTCTTACTCGTTGAGTGATTCGCTCCAGTCGTGTACCATACTGCCTTCAAGATACTTCTCACAATCCATTGCAGCCATACAACCACTACCTGCTGCTGTAATCGCTTGACGGTAACGTGTATCTTGCACATCACCACAAGCGAATACGCCTGGGATATTGGTTTCTGTTGTGCCTGGAGTAACTGTGACATAACCGTGTCCATCCGTATGGATCTGTTCGCCCAAGAAACCAGTGTTCGGTGTATGACCGATCGCTACAAAGACACCGTCTGCTTCAATGACTTCTTCTTGTCCTGTTTCATTGTTCAGCACTTTTAGACCTTTAACACCCATACCGTCTGATACTACTTCAAGCGGCTTACGGTTTAACTGCCATTTGATCTTAGGATTGCCTTGTGCACGATCTTGCATGATTTTGGAAGCACGAAGCTCATCACGACGATTCACGACTGTTACTTCAGTTGCAAAACGAGTCAAGAAGCTTGCTTCTTCCATTGCTGAATCGCCGCCACCGACAACAATTAGCTTTTTACCACGGAAAAAGAATCCATCACAAGTCGCACATGTACTTACACCGCGACCGATATTGTCTTGCTCTCCAGGAATGCCTAGATATCTTGCAGAAGCACCTGTTGAAATAATCACGGATTCGGCTTCTAACTCGCCCATTCCTTCTACTTTTACTTTAAAAGGACGTTGAGATAGATCAACTTGTTCTACCCATCCTGATTTGAATTCTGCACCAAAACGTTCTGCTTGTTTGCGCATATTGTCCATTAATTCAGGTCCCATAATACCTTCTGTAAATCCCGGGAAATTTTCTACTTCTGTGGTTGTAGTCAATTGTCCACCTGGTTGTAGGCCTTCAATAATTAACGGTTTTAGATTTGCACGAGCCAAATAAATAGCTGCTGTTAATCCAGCAGGTCCTGTACCAATAACGATTGTTTTATACATAAATAGAAAACCTCCTTGATGTAGTTAAAAGATATATGTGACAAGCTTTCTAATCTACAATAGGTAGACTAGACTTTGCAAGTTCTGTATCCACTCTAAAATAGTCAGTCGGCAATGTCTGTGCTGTTGTCCATTGTCGTAATACCCGCTTGACTTCAGTACGTAATGTCTCTGAAATCTGTGGCTGGATCAACAATTGGCGTAAAGCTTGATACACTTCATCATTATCATCAAATACGTAAGATTGAAGCGCACGTAGCTGTTGTTGTTCATTTCCATGAGCTAACATATGGAGCAATTGAATATATGTAGGTTCTGCATACATATAATGTTCAATACTCACGCTGGGATACGCTGTACTTGTTGACGGAGATAACAACTGATACTGATAAGAAGGCATCAATTCACCAAGCTTAATCTGTTCCAAATGTTCCATATAAAATGCAGGCACTTCCGCTTCTGGCTCAAAGCGCAAAATCATCTGCCATAACTTCTGAGCTTCATCTACCTTTTGCAAATGACAGGCTGCTGTTGCCGTATAATGATAAATCGCCCATTGATGAACCGACTCTTGCTGTTTGATCAGCTTGCGAAAATACGTGTACGCTAATTGATGTTCACCCAGCATACCAAGTGTAGTCGCTAACTTTAACAAATGTTCTTGTTGAAAAGGAATCATTCGTTTCAGAATATTCATACGTTGCTTCACTTGTTCTGTCTGTCCGAGATGTTGCATCAAAATCACTTGATTACATAACCCATGCAAATGATAAGGATCTTGTAAAAGAACCTCTTCAATCTGTATAGCCGCTTCTGTAATCTTACCTTGATAGTACAGCGCAATCGCTAACTGATTACGTGCTTCATGCAGATCAGGTTGCACCGCTATGATCTGCTTTAGGCTTTCAGATGCTTCTGCAAAATGCCCTTGCTGCAATAAACGCTGAGCTGCATCATAATCACTCACAGGTAACTGCGTATGTGAATCGGTACTTGATGAACGCTTCAATTCTTTATTCAATAGCTCCATCATTTCGCCAGCCTCGTCTAGAAATTGACCTTCTTTATCTAAATCAAGGTAGGTTAACAATGAAGTCTCTGCTTGTTCAAATTGACTCATATTGGCATAATTATTCGCCATATAAAAATGACATTCAACCATTGCAGGGTCTACGCCGTCCAGAATATCAGCAAGTACTTGGTTCGATCCTTCATAATTACCCATCTCAGATAATATACCCGCTAGATTGCAATGATTCACAGGATTATTAGGTTCATATTCAACAGCTTTTTGAAAATATTTCAATGCCTTGTCATAATGATGACGGTCTAATGAACGGACAGCTCTTTCGAAAAAGAAGTTAGCATCCCAATGAAGAGAGATGACTTTACGCCCATCTTCTTCTACTTTTCGCTTATAATCATTCACCGGATCAAGGCACCTCCTTTGTTTCTATACCACATTTATCAATAGTTATATCATTTATTTAGAATTAGACGACTATGATTGTCATTTAAAAATCATTATCAAGTAAGTATATCATATCCCTCTGACACACTAAAGCTACGGTTCTATCACCCTACTACCAAAGTATAATTAGATCCCTGCATCACTGAATAAAGTAGCGATAGAGCCACCTTCCATAATGATGCGTACGGCATGAGCAAGCATCGGCGAAACCGATAATACAGTTAAGCGATCCAGATGTCCTGGAGGCAGGCTGATCGAATCCGTCACAACCAGTTCACGAATATACGGATGATCCAAACGTTGCAAAGCTGCTCCTGAGAATAGACCATGGGTAGCACAGACGATCACTTCTTTGGCTCCACGCTCTTTCAAACTTTCGACTACATTAATAATCGTTGTTCCTGTATCAATCAAGTCTTCTATAATAATAGGTGTTTTGCCTTCTACATTACCGATCACATGCGTAATAACCGATTCATTATGTGCCGGACGTTTTTTGATCATCATGGCAAAAGGAGAATCCAGACGATTAGCTAACTTCTCTGCCATAGAAGCTCGGCCAGCGTCAGGAGATACCACGACAGCGTCTTCTATTTTTTTCGTTTTAAGATAACCACTGATCAGATCCAGAGCTGTTAGGTGATCGACAGGAATATTGAAAAATCCTTGAATAGCCGATGCGTGCAGATCAATTGTAATCACACGATGAGCACCTACTGTTGTCAGTACATCAGCTACCATTTTGGCAGAAATCGGTTCACGTGGAGCGGACTTGCGTTCTTGTCTTGCATATCCATAATAAGGAACGATGATATTGATCGTACGCGCAGAAGCACGCTTCGCCGCATCAATCATCACTAATAATTGGACAAACATTTCATTGATCGGATGCGACAACGATTGCACCAAAAATACATCCATATTACGAATACTTTCTTCATAATGAACATAGGTTTCGCCACTTTTGAATTGAGATAATTTAATTTTGCCTAGCTGTACACCGAGTCGCTCGGCAATCTGAGCTGCTAACTCCGGGCAAGATGATCCTGAGAAAATACGTAATTTATCTTTCATAAGCGCCTCCTATTTCATATCCAGACTCCGTCAACCTAACATTATATTATCGGTAGTTACAGATAGATTAATTATTTCTATCATACCGGAAACCATTATAAAGCGTTAAAGAAAACCATATTCAGAAACTTTCATAAAATTTTCTTGACTAAATGTAGTACGGAACCGTACAATATGTTAATCAAGTCATAAGCCGTTATTATTGAAATGTTAGTTTTGCCCTAAAGAAAGGTGAAGAAAATGTCGATAATAGAATCATCTGATGAGCACACTCCATCGGAAGAGATGGACAAATTAAGCGAATTAAGTAAATTATACCCTGATTTCAATATCGATTGTATGCGTACTTCGATTTTATTAATTCGTACTTCGCATGAAATATTTAATGAAACATCCACTTTGCTTGCTAGACATGGACTATCACCAAGTAAAATGCGTATTTTGGTGCCATTATTGTTACGCAAAAAACCGCTACAACCTTCCGATCTTGCTGAATATTCAGGTGTAACTCGTTCAACAATGACTGGACTCATTAATGGTCTGGAAAAAGACGGATTAATTCGACGTGGTGCACATGAGGATCGCCGAATGACCTCTATTCATTTAACCGATGAAGGTAAGCAATTGATTCATGACACCCTTCCTATCTATATGGAACAGATTGATAGAATGATGTCTCAGCTAACCGATGATGAACAAAAAGTGCTACATCGTTTATTGTACAAGATTCAAGCAGGACTAGAAACATCTAAACAAGGTTAACTTTTTTTTTGGCAAAGTAATACGGAACCTTACTATCAGCCCCCGTACCATATCTTTTTAAGATAACGTCGAGGAGATAGTTTGAATTTTATATTAAAAAAATGATATTTAATTGATGAAGAACAGGAGCACAAACAAGTGAAAATCGTAAAACTAATCCCTATTGTTGTATTAATAGCTGCCCTAGGTATAGGTGGATACTTACTAACTATGCATGGTAAAGATGCTGTCTCTATGGCTGCTCTCAAAAAAGAAGGTGTCCTCACTATTGATACTGTGAACAGTTCATTTGAAGGACAAGCTGGTAAATTAAGCTCTGTTAAAGTTATCGAAGAGCAACGTGTGAAAAAAGGACAAGTTCTGATGACGTTAGATACCAATGATATTGATTTGCAAATCAAAGGAATCAAAGAACAAATGTCTCAAGTCGATGTCCAAATCAGTCAAGCTAGAAGCTCTTTAACCAGTCAAGCTAATAAATTAGCAGAACAAGAAGCCAATGCTAAATTAAATATTCAAGCGGCTCAACTAGCAGAGACTCAAGTCAATCAAGGCGCTCGTGCCGAAGATATTACCAGCCAAGAAATCGCTGTCGATTCGGCTAAAAAATCAGTCGAAATTGCGAATAATTCAGTGACTTCTGCACAAACGGCTGTATCAGCTGCTCAACAAGCTGCTGATTTCGCTCAAACTAGCTTTGATCGTAACAAATCTCTTTTTGATAATGGATTAGCTACACAAGCGAGTGTAGATAGTGCTCAAAATGCTGTAGATACCGCAAATAAACAATTACAAAGCGCACAAGATCAATTAGCGACTGCGCAAAAACAAGTAGAACTCACAGGTAATCAAGTAAAAGCACAAGAAACTGCACTTGAAAAAATGAAAAATGGAGCAACTGCTGAAGATCGTGAGCAAGCTAGTCTCAAAGTAGCACAAGCTCAACAAGCTTTAAAACAAATTCAACAAGGGCAAGAAGATATCGGTAACGGTAAATACAATATCGAATTATTACAAAAACAAAAAGATTCATTGCAAATCAACCTAGATACATTAAACGTTCAAAAAAATCGTCGTGTGCTAAAAGCAGCGGTAGACGGTAAAGTAACTCGTGTCGTACCCAAAGTAGGCGAAAACGTTTCTGCGGGTACACCGGTAGTCGTGATCGAAACAGGTAAATTGTATTATGACCTTTATGTTGGCGAAGAAAATATCAAAACGTTCAAAGCTGGCGCTAAAGTGAAAACAGATGTGATTTCACTTAATAAAGATGTACAAGGTACTGTTCGTTATATTACATCTGCACCACAGTATGCTGCTTTGCGGATGAGTCGTGAAAAAGGTCAAGCCGACACAACTTCTTTCATTGTGCGTGTCGATGTGAAACGCACATCTGAATTGCTGCCGGGAATGACGGTGGAGGTTCTAACCAATGAAAGCAATAATTGATGAATTCAAGCTCATTCTGAATGGTAAATTTATTTTTATTATCATTATTGCTCCATTGATTATTTCAGCCGCTTTTGGCTATGTTTTTAAAAACAATCAATTAAATGAAGCACCTGTTGCTGTGGTCGATATGGATCACAGCACATACAGTCAACATCTGATTGAACAGCTCGATGCGGATCAGTATATTGATATTAATTACATTACGTACAACTACACAGATCCAAATGATTTTTTATACAATGAAAAATATTTAGGTGTTATTTATTTGCCAGCCGGCTTAGAGAAAGCGCGTGCTCAAGGGAACCAAAGCAATATTGGATTCTACGTGGATACAGCTTTGTCGACAGCGACTGCTAGCTTGCGTACAGGGGCTACTGAAGTCATCACAGCAGAGAACTCTACTGCTTCTTCAGGAAAGCTTGTAGCGATGGGACTGAACGCTACACAGGCTACTAATTTATCTACAGGACTCAATTTGCAGACTCGATTATTGTATAACCCTACGAATAACATGTTAATGAGTTCAGTTATCGGATTTGTAAATACGGTGTTTCTATCGATTCTAGGTGGAGCCACACTGGGGATCGTACCGCGTCTACGTGAACAAGGTTTACTTGCAGGTATGGTGCAGAAACCACTTAGCATCGTTTTCCGGGTTATCCCTTACTCTTTAATTGCGACAGCTTCGATGTACTTGGTTATGGGTTGTCTCAAACAAGTAGGCGGATTACGATTTGAAGCGAATGTATTTCAGTTATTTATTCCATTCATTATGTATACTATCGCTTTATCGTTGCTATGTATGATGGTCGGTTGGAGTGCTTCCTCTCCTGCCAAAGCAGCAGGTCGAATTACGATGATCCTGTTACCATCCTTTATTTTAAGTGGTGCTCAGATTCCTGTAGCGTTGTTACCACCTATTTTGCAACAGGTCAGTCATGCATTACCTCTATCCTGGCATTTCAAATTTTTACGCGGACTTGGTTTCCGTGGTGGAGATCTAAAATACTTTTCACAAGAGCTAGGTGGATTCTTGATTCTTATCACTTGTATTCTGTTTGTGATCTTCTTACTGATCTTGAACGAGCGTCGTAAAGCACGCAAAGCTGAACGGGATGGTGTGAATACTCTACCTGAAGGACCTACAGATAGTGGTACAACTGTCGTTACATCTGATACTGGTGTGAATACAACATCTACTGATTCATCTGCTACTTTACCTTCTGGTGGTAAACCACAAAAAGTATAATCGTACTCGTAAGTACATTTCAAACAAGACCAATAATATAGCCTGATATACCATATAAATAACCCTTTAACTGAATTCAGCTAAAGGGTTATTTTTTATCCATTTAAAGGAACAAACGAACGTTGACGTTGTTCAAACACTGCCAATTGCTGCACATTTAACTCTTGCAACAATGCTCTAGCTTCATCCAAATGATCGCTTAATTTCAACGGATCATGAGCATCAGAGCCTAGCGTTAACGGAATATCAAGCGCAATCGCTTGCTCCACGATACGACGACTGGGGAAGATTTCTTTGCAGACTTTAGATAGACCGGATGAATTAAGCTCCATCACCATATCTGCCTGTTTTACCGCTTGTAGCGCCATATCTTCCAGAGCAATACGCTCCTCTGTCTCTTCTGGCAAAGGCACATAACCAAAGCGCTTAATCACATCCAAATGCCCTACAATATCATAAAATCCTGTCGCACACGCTTTGCTGATTGCATCATAATACTGGCGATACACATCCAGTACATGCTTACCTTCCCAACCTGCGGTCTGGCGAAAATCGGAGATATCCCACTCTCCTAGAAAATGAACCGAACCAATCACATAATCAAAAGCATACTGATTCAGAATATGCTGAATCTTCTCTTCATATCCTTCAATATAGTCTGCTTCCAAACCAACTTTGATCGCAATTTGATCACGGTACTTTTCTTTGAGCATCAGACATTCTTCAATATAACGAGGTAACTCATCCATAGGCATCGCCATTTCAGGATAATACGTTGCAGGATCGACATGAATCAGTGGCAGATGATCCGATAACCCTAGATGAGACAACCCGATAGCGATACCTCGCTGTACATACTCTTCTAGCTCACCTACAGCATGTCCACAGCGTGCATGGTGGGTATGATAATCTATTCGCATAGACTTTCGCCTCCGCTCTTAATCTTTGCGTGGACGCTCATGACGGCGATCCAATTCAGCCAGTACATCATCTAAAGGCAATTTACGCTCTTGTAATAATACTAACAAGTGATAGATCAGATCACTAACTTCATAACGAAGTTCATCATTATCTTGGTTTTTAGCTGCAATGATCGTTTCAGCCGTTTCTTCGCCTACTTTTTTCAAAATTTTATCGATTCCTTTTTCAAACAGATACGTTGTATACGCACCTTCAGGACGATCACGATCACGGTCAGCAATCATTTGTTCCAATTCTGCTAAAATGGCAAAGCGATCTTTACCAGAAGCCAATAACGTTGCATCTTGTTCTTCATTATTATTAAATGTTGGTTGATTATCCACTTCATTCACCTCATTATAGAAACAGCTTATTCTGCCTGTATGGCAAGCAGGACCTTTTGCATGAACCATGATTAATAACGTATCTCCATCACAATCATAAGATAGCGATGTAATCTGTTGGGTATTGCCTGATGTTCCACCTTTATGCCAGTATTCTTGACGAGAACGGCTCCAGAACCATGTCTCTTGAGAGTCTAGAGAGCGTTGTAACGATTCTTGATTCATATAAGCCATCATTAGTACTTGTTTGCTATTCTCATCCTGTACGATCGCAGGTACAAGCCCATCAGCATCCCATTTGATATTAGCGACCAGTTGTTCCCAGGATAAAGACTGATGAATAATCTCGTGTTGAAAATCAGATCGACTCATCGAATCTCCACTCCTTTGTCTTTCAACTGATTTTTAAGCTCAGGAATACTAATTTCTTTGTAATGAAAAATAGTAGCCGCTAGCCCGGCATCAGCTTTGCCTTTAGTGAATACATCATAGAAGTGCTCTGATGTTCCTGCTCCGCCTGACGCAATAATCGGAATATTAACCGCTTCACAGACAGCGGAAGTCAGATCAATATCAAATCCATCTTTGGTTCCATCCGCATCCATACTGGTTAGCAGAATTTCACCAGCTCCACGTTGTTCCGCTTCTTTGATCCATGCCAATGCACGAATACCTGTAGGTTTGCGTCCTCCATGAGTGTACACTTCCCACTCGCCCCATTCCGGGTTGAACTTTGCATCTACCGCAACTACAATACACTGTGCTCCGAATCGCTGTGAACCATCATTGATCAATTGCGGATTGAGTACTGCTGCTGTATTGATTCCGATCTTGTCTGCACCCGCACGTAGAATATTTTTCATATCTTCGACTTTAGAAATACCGCCACCTACTGTAAAAGGAATCGATATTTCACCCGCTGTTCTGCGCACAACATCAATCATCGTTTCCCGGCCTTCAATCGAAGCCGAAATATCCAGAAATATAATCTCATCTGCACCTTCCCGATCATACAGAGCCGCTAATTCTACCGGATCACCTGCATCGCGCAGATTAACAAAATTCACACCTTTGACGACTCGCCCTTCTTTAACATCAAGGCATGGAATAATACGCTTTGCAAGCATGGTTCGCCCTCCTCAAGCTTGATAACATTTACTGAATCGTACGTAAAGCTAATTCCAGATCAATATTGCCTGTATAGATTGCTTTTCCTACGATAGCTCCGCTAATTCCTTCTTCACGACGTGCTGCTAACTTCACGAGATCATCCAGTACAGTTACTCCACCAGAAGCAATCACTTGTTTACCTGAAGCTTGAGCAATTGCTGCAATCGCATCAATATTAGGGCCTTGCATCATACCATCACGTGAAATATCGGTAAAAATAAACGTTTCGGCTCCTTTAGCCGCTAATTCTTTGGCTACCACTTCTGCTTTCACTTCTGAAGTCTCTAACCAACCACGAGTCGCTACAAATCCATTACGTGCATCTATACCGATTGCTACACGATTGCCGTATGTACCCAACACAGACTCTGTAAATTCACGATCTTCGATAGCCGCTGTACCGATAATGACACGACTGACACCAAGATTCAATAACGTCTCTACATCTGCCAGCGTACGTAATCCGCCACCCACTTGTACAGGTACAGACACAGCATTAGCAATACGACCAATTAACTCATGATTAACAGGATGCCCTGCTTTGGCACCATCCAAATCGACAAGATGGACATATTGTGCTCCTTTTACTGTGAAATCAGTAGCTACAGCCACAGGATCATCATTATAGACCGTTTCCTGATTGTAATCGCCTTGAATCAAACGGACACAGCGACCTCCTCGAATATCAATAGCAGGATAAATAGTAAAAGAAGACAATATGATTTCCCCCTTGATTATATAAGTCATTCGATAAAATATATAGAATCCATTTAACGATTTCTTTTCATCTTAATTCGTTCGCTCACCCGTACACAATGCTAAGAAATTGCGTAATAACAATGTACCCAATTCTCCACTTTTTTCAGGATGAAATTGCATACCGTATACATTATCTCGTCCTACAATGGCGGTAACCGGTTGCCCATAATCACATACAGCAATCAGATCATCTGCATGATCGGGTTTGACATGATACGAATGAACGAAGTATACATGCCCGTTATAAAGGTCACGCACTAGCGGATGATCCGGTTGTTTGTACTCTAGTCGATTCCAGCCCATGTGCGGAATTTTATAATCGCCATCTTCGAACTTCACCACTTTGCCCGGTAAAATATTCAGTCCTTGATGAATACCATGCTCTTCACCTTCTGTAAATAACAACTGCATCCCTAGACAAATACCCAACAAAGGCTTACCACTGTTGGCAACTTCAAGCACAACATGATCCATACCGCCTTCACGAATATGATTCATTGCATCTCCAAAAGCCCCTACACCTGGTAAAATGACACCCTCTGCATTCAGAATCTCATCACGATCGCCTGTGACTATACCTTCATAGCCTAATCGTTCAATCGCTTTGCTGACACTATGCAGATTGCCTATTCCATAATCAACAATAGCGATCGCCATCTGTTATAGCACTCCCTTCGTCGAAGGTACTCCTGTCACACGTGGATCAATCGTTGTTGCTTCATCCACAGCACGTCCTAATGCTTTAAAAATCGCCTCAATCATATGATGCGTATTTTGCCCATAATGTACGATGACATGAAGAGTAATTCGCGCTTCTAAAGCAAATTTCCACAAAAATTCATGAACCAGTTCTGTCTGGAAACTGCCTACTTGTGAAGAAGGATATTCAGCACGATATTCAAAATGCGGACGATTACTCACATCAATCACCACTTGTGCCAAAGCTTCATCCATCGGAATAAATACACTGCTATAACGTTTAATCCCACGTTTATCACCTAATGCTTCACGTAGCGTCTGTCCAAGACAGATACCGATATCTTCTACCGTGTGATGATCATCAATCTCAATATCACCTTGTGCTTTGAGATTTAGATCGAAATGTCCATGCTTGGTGAACAAATCCAACATATGATTTAGAAAAGGAACATCTGTCTCTATTTCAGAAATACCTGTTCCATCGACGTTAAAAGCAAGTTGAATATTTGTTTCATTGGTTTTACGGCTGACATCGGCTTGACGTGTATTCTGGTTTTCAGTTGACATACCTATACCTCCTGCTTGGGTTCTAAAGTATCTATGGGTCAAAGCTTAACCTTCTTGTTCCAAACGAATCGCGATTGCGCGTGCATGACCTTCTAATCCTTCATGACGAGCTAATTCCATAATCGTATTCCCATTCGCAAACAATGCTTCTTTACTATAATAGATCATACTTGATTTTTTGATAAAATCATCGACATCTACAGGGGAAGAAAAGCGCGCTGTTCCATTGGTCGGAATAATATGATTCGGTCCAGCAAAATAATCACCTACTGGTTCTGAACTGTAATTTCCGAGGAAAATCGCTCCTGCGTTTTCGATCATGCCTACATAATTCATCGGTTGTTCGACCATAATCTCCAGATGCTCAGGAGCAAGTCGATTGACTACATCGATACCTTCTGCGATCGTTTCTGTCACAATAATTGCTCCATGATTCTGAATCGAAGCATTAGCAATAGTTTGACGAGGCAATGTTTCTAATTGTTGTTGTACTTCTGAAGCTACAGCAGCTGCCAGCTGTTCAGAACAAGTCACTAGAATGGCAGAAGCCATCTCATCATGTTCCGCTTGAGACAACAAGTCTGCTGCAATATAAGCTGGATTCGCATATTCATCTGCTAGTACAACAATTTCGCTTGGGCCTGCAATGCTATCAATATCAACAACACCGTACACTTCCCGCTTCGCTAGTGCAACATAGATATTACCCGGTCCGCAAATTTTATCCACCGGTTCTATACTTTGAGTACCATAGGCTAGTGCCGCTATCGCTTGAGCTCCACCGACACGATACATTTCAGTCACTCCTGCTTCTGCTGCGGTGACTAGAATATAAGGGTTAATTCCTTCTTTACCACCTGTTGAAGGAGGGGTCACCATCACGATCTCTGGTACACCTGCCACTTGAGCTGGAATTACATTCATTAGTACAGAAGAAGGGTAAGCTGCTTTCCCACCGGGAACATAGACACCGACACGTTTGAGCGGACGAATGATTTGCCCTAATAGACTTCCATCAGGTTGTAGATCCATCCATGAGTTACGTTTTTGCTTTTCATGAAATTGACGAATATTATGAGCCGCCGCTGTAATCGCTTGGACAAAAGAAGGTTCTACTTCTTGATAAGCTGCTTGCAACTCTTCATCGGTGACACGAAGCAAGTCTGCTGTCAGGTCTGCACCATCGAACTGCTTGGTATACTGTAACAAAGCTTGGTCTCCAGTGTGCTTGATATCTTGCACAATTTGCTTCACAGTTGCATTTTGCTCTGGTGATCCGTAATCCACTTCTCTTCGCAAATCAAAATCTCGTGCAGATACGATCTTCACTGCTATTTCCCCCTTATCTGTCCCACTGTGTTCTGTTTATCTAGGGTGTAATATATCCATCTATACAGATTACTTTATATTTATTCAAGTCATGTTGGCTCTGGAATCACCCGTTGTAATTGATCGCATAGCTGTTGAATTTCTTCATTTTTCATCCGATAACTGACACGGTTAGCAATTAAGCGACTGGTAATACCAAATAAAGTCTCCATTTCAACTAATCCGTTTTCGCGTAATGTTTCTCCCGTTTCGACCATATCCACAATACGATCAGCAAGACCAATCATCGGTGCAAGCTCGATCGAACCGTTTAATTTAATGACTTCGACTTGTTGCCCTTGCTCCCGGAAATATTGAGAAGCCACATTTGGATACTTGGTAGCTACACGTTGCTGAATACCGGGCTTCCAATCCGGTAGACCAATTACAGACATCCGGCAACGAGCTATACCCAGATCCAATAATTCGTATACTGCTCGATTTTCTTCAATCAGTACGTCTTTACCAACAATACCGATATCGGCAACTCCATGTTCCACATAGATCGGTACATCGACTGGCTTGGCTAGAATAAATTCCATACCCACTTCAGGTAAATGTACAATTAATTTCCGTGAATCATCGACATCTAAAGGAACCTCAATCCCTGCTTTACGAAAAAGCTCTGCTGCCTTTTTATAGATACGCCCTTTTGGCATCGCAACTTTAAGAATTTGTGTCATAGAAGGGTACATCTCCCTGTTATTTACTGTATATCTGATTACGTTTTAGATAGAAATGATTTGTCCATCGGTAAAACGAATTGTCTGACTATATTTCACTGTTAATGGATGAGTATCCGCAGATGGTTCTAGTCTGTGAGTCGCTTCGATATGTTCAGTGATTACAATTTTGCCTTGACGACGAAGTTCTGTAGCATGTGCGAATGCTTCACGTCGACTATTTACATCATAAGCGATCAGTACGGGCGCTTCTTCTTGTGGTAAAAGAAGATTAACCCCGTCCAGTATCCGATTCGTTTTCAAAGCAAATCCTGTAGCAGCTACAGGTCTTCCGAATTGGGTAAGCAGATTATCATACCGTCCTCCACTACATACAGGAAAGCCCAGCTCTGCTGCATACCCTTCAAATACCATACCTGTATAATACGAAAAGTCTCCGATCATCGTTAAATCGATCATCACATGCTCAGATACGCCATACGCTTCTAGCACTTCCCATACTTTGCACAAATGCTGAATCGAAGCGATAGCACGTGGATTACTACTTAACGCTGTCGCTTGACGACAAATATCTTGCGCTCCACGCAAACGAAGCAATCCTTCTAATTCTTGGCGCTGTTCTGAAGACAATTGAAAATGTGCTAACTGTTCTCGGAACCCAACAAAATCACGATTAAGCAACGTTTCTTTCAGTGCTTCTTGTTCGATCGTTTGATCCGGTAATACTTCTTCCAATAAGCCTGTCAAAAACCCAACATGTCCGAGTGAAATTTTGAATGTTTCTACTCCTGCTGCTTGCAATGAAGCAATCGCTAAAGCAATCACTTCTGCATCTCCTTCAGCCGAATCATTTCCTACTAATTCTGCACCGGTTTGAAAAAATTCTGTCTCCCGTCCCGCTTTTTCTTCAATCGAGCGGAATACATTGGCATGATAAGACAGACGAACAGGCAATGATTCTTCTTTTAAAACAGAACCCATTACACGAGCGATCGGTGTGGTCATATCCGAACGTAATACCATCGTTGTTCCACGGTTATTTAACATTTTATATAGTTTGCGATCTGATGTAGAACTAGCTACACCAACCGTATCATAATATTCCATTGTAGGCGTTATAATCTGACGATAGCCCCACTCAGACATGCAGTCCAATACATTGCGTTCAATATGACGTAATTTGGTTACAACATGCGGTAGATAATCACGTACACCTGCGGGCTTTTCGAATCCTTTGGGCTTGGACAAAACAGTCACCTCTAATTGATCAATATTTTAACGCTTTAAAGTGTTACTTTGCTAATAAAGTAAAGGATATTGGATATAATAACACAAATCGATATCGACCGTCAACGCAACTTTACCTGTAAATATGTATTCCAAAGTAGATGGGTTTATCAGATTTTTATATTTCTAATTGTATCATTAACCATATGATCAACCTAACTAATCCTAGCTAATCATATCTCACATTATTTCCCGGAAAATAAAAAAACCACCTTAGCTTTAAAGGTGGTTTTGCACATACAGACTTCAACTGAATCATGTCATGACAACTGTTAGGGAATTGGTCTTTTCACAGCGTCTGTTTTGGTTGTACGACTATTTGATTTTGCTTGTTTTTTGTTTTTGTGTCGTCCAGATAATGAAGCTGGAATACTGCCTAGCAATACCCATGAGAACGATACTCTTCTAAAGACCATTTGTACGAAGACGGCTGAAATGATTAATGCACATAACATTCCGCCATAGATCCAGATAAAATAACCTAATGTGCCTAACGTAAGAAATTCTCTTGTTTCACGATAGTAAGCCAATACAAATGGATGAACTAAATAAATCGCAAACGATAATTCTCCTAATCGGCGCATAATCGCTAATACCCATTTGGGAGCTATCCGATTAAGAATAAAAGCAGAGTGAAGTAATACTAATGAAGATAACATCGTATATACATTCCACATCAGTTCATAGACTAACGAATCTAACCATTCATTGGTCATACGAGCACTATACCAGATTTGTACATAGATCAATCCAGTAACTAGCCAAGTACCCCACAACAATATCGTACTGACTCTTTGCCTTTCAGACATGTCTGTCCATTTGCTCATGAGCCATGCACGAAATGGTTTGAAATAAATCGCTACAAATGCACCCATCATATAGTAAGAGAAATATGAAATCGCCAGACTGCCTTTTGTAGCATAATGAAGATCATACTTATTCCAGATTACGAATCCCCACTGCAAAGCAAGCCCGATTGGAATGGCCCAACGTGCTACCCAACGCTGACTTTTCAGCAAAGCAAGCATAATTGGAAATAGAAGATAGAACTGCACACTAATAAATACAAAATACAGATGAGTATAGGCAGAACCATGAGTGATCGCATACCAGTAATCCCCTAACAATTGAAGTGGGGGATCATCTAATTGACCACGCTGAGCAAGCTTATACCAGAAATACAAAGCCGATATCAAAACATACGGCAACAAAATATAGAGCATTCTTTTTTTATAAAAGCTCCCGATTAGTTTGCCTGTAAGTGGTCTGTCATAGTAATTATAAAACAATACAAAACTACTCAAAAAGATAAATGAAGGTGTTCCATACTTAAAGAAAATATTTAGAAAATTAAACAGATAATAAATCGACGTATTCATCGCTTCTGTCGTTGCCACCGATGTAGAATGAACATGCAGTACCCCAATAATGGCAATCGCACGGAAGAAATCAAGCTGTGTTAGCCGTTCCTTCTTTATTTGATTCAATGTAAAAGCATCCCCTTATTCTTTAAAATGGTACATCAATATGATGCAATATTTCGACTTATTCTGTTCCCGAACAAGTCCAGAAATGCTGCGCTCTTGTACCACAACGCTCTTGTAAAGCTATTTAATGCAGTAGATCTTCATCATTTTTGAGATTTATTGTATTCTCCGGATTGCGTCTAGTTAAGACACGCAACGGATTACCACCAACAAATGTACCTGCGGCTACATCTGTATGTACAACCGATCCAGCAGCAACGACTGCACCATCACCAATCGTAACACCTGGCAAAATCGTAGTATTTGCTCCAATCATCACTTCATCGCCAATCACTACATTCCCTAAGCGATATTCACGAATTAGATATTCATGAGCAAGAATCGTTGTATTGTATCCAATTACCGTATTCGTCCCAATCTTTATTTTTTCCGGGAAAAATACATCCACCATCACCATCAGTCCAAAAGCCGTATCTTTGCCGACTTCCATATGTAGCAAGTGGCGGTAAATCCAATTTTTCCATTCCAAGATTGGACAATACCGCGCAGCTTGAATACATATAAAGTTCCGAACGCCTTTCCACGGGCTGACTGTGCGATAAATCTGACGCAAGGCATTAGGTCCCTCTTTGACAGGAAAACGCTCGGTTTTTCTCATCGATCGACCGTATCGCCAAGCACCAATTCATACAGATCACTCATGCTGTGCAAAATATACTGTGGATGATACTTGGACAGCTCTTCCTCACCTTTAAGCGACCAGGCAACAGCCGCTGACATTACACCTGCTGCTGATGCAGACTGCAAATCGGCAGGACTATCACCCACCATCAGTGTACGCTCAGGAGAAGAACCTAGAGCTTCCATAGCACGTTCAATCGGTTGAGGATGAGGCTTGGTATGCTCAACATCATCCTGTGTAATAATCACCTGCATAAATTGGTCCAATTGAAACATTTCCAATACTCTGAGCGTATTGGGACGAATTTTGGTTGTCACTACACCCAATTTAATCCCTGCTGCTTGTAAACGTGTTAATACTTCGTTCACTTCTGGAAAAGGAGCTACCATCGCATCATGATGAATCGCACTATACTCACGATATGCTGTAACATAAGAAGTTACATCGTCTACACCCGAAAAAGCACGTAGTTGCTGTTCCAAAGTTGATCCCATATGAGGAATAATCTGTTCTCTAGTTAATGGATTCAATCCATTACTTTCCAACGTATTGATAAACGAAGCAATAATCAACTCATTGGTATCTACAATCGTTCCATCCAAATCTAATAAAACCGTATCAATCATAAATTCACTACTCCTTGCGTTCATTGTGAATCTTATCTTCTTTTGGATGATCATATCTATCTTTAGCAGTAGATGATGAATCGACCGTTGGTGCTGAAGAAGATCCTGTAGCTTTATCGTGTTCTGTGTCTACTTCATGTTGAGCTACTTTAGATGACACAATAGGATCACTATAATGCTCTTTAGATAGACCTGCACGACGACGAATAATGATTAACAGAATAGCCGCTACAATCAAGATAAGCGATAACAATTGGGATACTCGGATATTTCCGTATCCTGGCTCAATCGCTCCTTGTTGGAATCCAAACCATGTCATTGGAGTCCAAAGACCATTTACAATAGCAACTAACCATTGTGGACCTTCAAAAGTAAGACTATCTGTACGAAGTGCTTCAATAAAGAAGCGTCCAATTCCATACCAGATCAGATACGAGAAGAAGATCTCTCCACTACGTACGAAAGCACGACGGCGTAATACACATAAAGCAATTACACCAACAAGGTTCCAGATCGACTCATACAAAAAGGTAGGGTGATGGAACACGCCATTCACATTCATCTGATTGACGATAAAATCAGGCAAATGAAGATTACCTCTTAAAAAAGATTCTTCTACAGGGCCGCCATAGGCTTCCTGATTTACAAAGTTCCCCCAACGCCCAATCGCTTGTCCGACAAGCAAATAAGGTGCACATAAATCCATAATACGCCAGAAGCTATATCCTTTTTTACGCGTATAAATGATCGCACAAATAATCGAACCTATTAATGCACCATATATAGCGATACCGCCATTCCAAATTTTAAAAACATCCCAAAAGTTATCCCTATAATCCGGCCAGCGAAATGCTACATAATAGATACGTGCTGCAATAATAGCGGAAGGAACACCGAATAGTACCAGATCCATAAAAAATTCTTGTGGAATCCCGAATCGACGTCCTTCACGAATTAATAGCAATAACCCGACTAATGCGCCGGTACCTAGAATTAATCCATACCAGTGCACCTGAAGCGCTCCGATTGAGAAAGCAATCGGGTTAATTAATGATGTCCCCATGTAACACTCTCCTTAGTCCAGTTCATCCAGATCTTCAGCAATCGTTTCCGTTAATTTATGAGTAAATTGCAATGCTGCATTATAACCCATACGTTTTAAGCGGAAGTTCATCGCTGCCACTTCAATAATAACAGCTAGATTTCGTCCTGGGCGTACTGGAATCGTCACTAAAGGTACATCCGTATCAATAATACGTGTCGTTTCTTCATCCAATCCGATACGATCATACTGTTTCTCTTGTTGCCATGCTTCTAAGCGCACGACCAGAGTAATTCGTTTGTTGTTACGAATCGCACCTGCACCGAACAAAGTCATTACATTGATAATACCGACTCCACGAATCTCAAGTAAGTGACGAATCAATTCAGGAGCTGTACCATGAAGCTGATTATCCGAAGTTTGACGGATTTCTACCGCATCATCGGCAATCAAGCGATGTCCACGTTTGACGAGTTCTAGAGCTGTTTCACTTTTACCAATACCACTACTACCTGTAATAAGCATCCCTACACCATAAAGGTCTACCAATACACCATGAATTGTAGCCGTTGGTGCTAATTTTTTCTCCAAAAAGCCTGTAATACGGCTGGATAAAATCGTTGTTGCCAGATTGCTACGTAAGACAGGAACATTATGCTCTTCACTGCTCGCAATCAACTCTTCAGGTACTTCAAGTCCACGTGTAATTACAAGACAAGGTGTCTCATCATTACAAAGGCGTTTCATACGATCTGCTTTTTCTTCATGAGTTAACATTTTGAAAAACGCAAGCTCGGTTCTACCTAGAATTTGTACACGTTCTGTCGGATAATATTCAAAATACCCCGCCATTTCTAATCCTGGTCGGTTCAAGTCATCTACCATAATATTTCGTTTTAAGCCAAGTCCTCCAGATACAACTTCAAGCTGGAACATTTGTACCAATTCTGAAACTTTCACATGTTTGGCCATTCTGTTCTTCCTTTCTCTAAGTAGGTTGCTTATCCTGTATGGTGTATTCTATGTGATTCATAATCCAAAGCCAAACGATCATCGCCAAAAAGATAGATTTTTCACAAACCATCCTTTTCCGCACTGTACATAATATGTCCAATGTACTCATCGTAATAGAAAATGCTAGTTAAATCAATTATATTGGCAGATTCACTTACAAATCTATAGATTGTTTACACGTCTAACTCTACTACATGTTCATTATTCGATATGCGCATTTTATCATAAAAAAAGACTTACCCTTCTGATCGAAACCAGAATAGTAAGTCTTTTATCGAATGTTCAATCAGAACTTCTTACGTTATATGATGTAACGGATTAAGAAGGATCTGTGTAGAACAAGTTATCTTGAGATTCTGTATCAAAAATATGAACTTTGTTCATATCAATAGCCATAGTTGCTGTAGCGTTATCACGAGTAGTGGAACGACCATCAACACGAGCAACAACAGTGTCTGTACCTACACCGCTCAAGTATAGCAACATTTCATGACCCAAGTTCTCAGATACGTCTACTTTAGCTGTAAAAGCAGTCGCTGGAGAAGCTTCTAAGAATACAGGCTCTTCATGAATATCTTCTGGACGAACACCCAGAATCACTTCTTTACCTGTGAATCCTTGGTCTTTCAAGATTTGCGCTTTACCACCAGGGATAGCAAGCTCAACACCAGCAGCGCTGAATGTTAGACCGCCTGATTTTTCGGACAATGTACCACGGATAAAGTTCATTGTAGGAGAACCAATAAAGCCCGCTACGAACATATTACGTGGGTGATTGTACAATTCTTCTGGAGAAGCTGCTTGTTGAATAATACCATCTTTCATAACAACGATACGATCACCCATTGTCATTGCTTCGATCTGATCATGCGTTACATAGATAACAGTCGTTTGAAGACGTTTAGCTAGTTTAGTAATCTCAGCACGCATCTGACCACGAAGTTTAGCATCCAAGTTAGAAAGAGGCTCATCCATCAAGAAGACTTGAGGATCACGGACAATCGCACGTCCCAAAGCAACACGCTGACGTTGACCACCAGAAAGTGCTTTTGGTTTACGATCTAGCAAATGCTCGATATCGAGAATTTTAGCTGCTTCACGTACACGTTTTTCGATTTCGTCTTTTTTCACTTTACGCAATTTCAAACCAAACGCCATATTAGAATATACATCCATATGTGGGTACAAAGCGTAAGATTGGAATACCATCGCGATATCGCGGTCTTTTGGAGCTACGTCGTTAACAACGCGATCGCCAATGTACAATTTACCTTCTGAAATTTCTTCCAGACCAGCAATCATACGAAGAGTTGTAGATTTACCACAACCTGAAGGTCCAACCAGTACTAGGAACTCTTTATCCTTGATATCCAAATTAACGTCAATAACTGTTGCTTTGTCAGAACCCGGATATTTCTTGAAAATGTGTTCTAAGCGTACGCCTGCCATAATAATAGCCTCCCTGGAATATGAATGTCATTTTGTAATTAAAAGTGTAATAACGTTACATCATAGAGCATATGTCCTTGATCAATCCGTAGTCTGATTTGTAATATCGAGTAGAGTTTACAACATCTTTTCGATAAGTTATAACTTCATTTCAATAGTAAAATCAGCTATGAATTACGGCTGCGAAGGTGATAACGATCGCCTATGTAACCGATTTCTTTTTCTATTATTATCTTACCCTAATCACGCCAAGACATCTATCGACAAACTATACAAAAAAATCATCAGCTTTTTGTCACTTTATACAATAGCAGTGTTAACTTCATCAAAACAGCGTCTTCAAACCGCCGTACATCCAATTCCGTCTCCTGCTTAATTTTGTCCAAACGGTACAATAATGTATTACGATGAATATACAATTGCTTTGCCGTCTCACTAACATTACAGTCCATTTTGAAAAAAGTCTCCAACGTAGCCACTGTCTCTTCATCAGCCAGCATATCTGAATATTGATCTGCTCTAGCTACAAACTCTGCACGGTCTTCATCAGGAATCCGGTACAATAGACGCTCCAAAGACAGTTCCCACGGTAGATGAATATGATCTTTAACATGAAAAAGCCTACCTAAAGCGACTGTTTCTTTCAATAGAGAGACTTCAGCCAGTAATCGTTCACTAGGAACAATCGGCTTGGATACACCAATATGAAATATACCTACCCATTCACTAGCAATCAATTCATACAATCCTAATGAAAAATCCATCAGTATATCTTCTTCCGTATCTTCTACTTCTATATCAGAGTCACGACCATGACTTTGTTTTAAATCAGAACTATCTTCAATCAGTTCACGATTTGTGAGGATAAACCATTCATTTGGGGATAATGGCAATAATAATACTTCTCCACCAAAATAACTATATAATAGCTTCTCTAATTCTTTGGTTGTAAGCACACCTGTCTGAAGACTATCCGCAATTAATAAAAAAGGAATCATCGAACTGGTTAATCTTTCTTTCAGAAGATACCCATCCGGAATAATCGCTTTTGACTGTCCCATATCTAGCTGCTCTGTCATCCAAGCACTTAGCTGTTGTATCCCTTGTTCACGAATAGACAATGAAGAAGGCTGACTTGCTGTAGCCATAAATGCTGTAAATGCAGGCAACAATAATTCCAACAATGATCTAAGCTTAAGGATAACATGTTGATGATCACTATCTAGTGACTCTTCTAAATCTTTGGAAGTACTAGAAGCGTTTAAAGAAATAGCTTTCGGCTGAATCTGCCATAACGTAACTATATCAAGATCTTGCTTCACAGCGATCCATCCACTTTCTTCTCGACCCGCTCGATACGTACCTGATTCCCAATCTTTCACAGCCACAGACTGTTCTTTAATACGGTAATCTATGATTGATTCAATATGTTCTTTTAATGTACTCCAGTTCATATCATAAATTCCTTCCATAGCTAGAATCATACATTGATGGCTACTTATTATATGGATAAAAAATCAACATAATAAGACTACTCCATCAAATTATACAAAAAAGCAGACAAAACAAAAAGCACCCTGCTGATTAGCAAGATGCTTTTTAATATGATGAGTCATGAAGGGCTCGAACCTTCGACACCCTGATTAAAAGTCAGGTGCTCTACCGACTGAGCTAATGACTCATATTAAGTTTAAAGTAAATAAAACTGGTGGAGGCTGATGGATTCGAACCACCGAACTCGGAGAGAACAGATTTACAGTCTGCTGCGTTTGGCCACTTCGCTAAGCCTCCATAATGAATACAAAAAATGGTGGCTCGGGACGGAATCGAACCGCCGACACGAGGATTTTCAGTCCTCTGCTCTACCGACTGAGCTACCGAGCCATAACATATTCATTATATATTTTATTTAATTAAAAAAATGGCGGAACCGACGGGATTTGAACCCGCGATCTCCTGCGTGACAGGCAGGCATGTTAACCCCTACACCACGGTTCCAGGGTTGTATAACTTTTTGAAATGAAAATGGTGCCGGCGAGAGGATTTGAACCCCCGACCTACTGATTACAAGTCAGTTGCTCTACCAACTGAGCTACACCGGCATATGGTGGTGGAGATTGACGGGATCGAACCGCCGACCCTCTGCTTGTAAGGCAGATGCTCTCCCAGCTGAGCTAAATCTCCAGGGATATGTATGGTAGCGGCGAAGGGAATCGAACCCCCGACCTCACGGGTATGAACCGTACGCTCTAGCCAGCTGAGCTACACCGCCACATTTAAAAACTAGTCTTTCATGATATGCTGTCCACTATTCTTATTTAACATAAGATCTAGTGGCGGAGAGAGAGGGATTCGAACCCTCGCACCGCTAACGCAGTCTAACCCCTTAGCAGAGGGTCCCCTTATAGCCACTTGGGTATCTCTCCAT
>NZ_MDER01000023.1 GCF_001721045.1 Paenibacillus nuruki
GAACAGCACTTGCTAAGATCGTACCTGATTTTGAAAAAGCTAACCCGGATATCAAAGTCGAAGTGCAAGCGATTCCTTGGGATAATGCCCATGACAAATTGCTAACTGCGGTCGCTTCCAAAAAAGGTCCTGATGTTGTGCAAATGGGACTGGGTTGGATTCCTGAATTTGCAGATGCTGGAGCATTGCTAGATTTATCTTCTTACACAGAGAAATATCCAAATCTGAAAGTAGATAACTTCTTCAAAGGTGCTCAACAAACAATGACCTACAACGATCAATTGGTTGGTATTCCATGGTATATCGATACTCGCGTATTGTTCTACCGTGCAGACTTGCTAAAACAAGTTGGTTATAACGAACCACCAAAAACGTGGGCTGAATTGAAAGATGCAGCAACAAAATTGGCAGCTAGAGGCAATGGTAACTATGGTATTTTGCTAGATAGCCAGGATCAAGTATTTACACTTCCGTTTGCTTGGGAAAATGGTAGTGAAGTGATTAGTAGTGACAACAAAGCTCAATTTAATCAACCGCAATATGT
>NZ_MDER01000024.1 GCF_001721045.1 Paenibacillus nuruki
AAATAATTCATAGTTATTTGGAGGTCTCTAATCGATTTCTAGGATTGAATTTTGTTAATACAGCGCGCTTTCTTTTGACGGATACCTCTGTATAAATCTCGGTTGTACTCACACTAGAATGTCCCAAGATTTCTTGAACAGCTCTCAAGTCGGCTCCGTTTTCCAACAATTGAGTAGCAAAAGAATGACGGAGATAGTGGGGAGTGGCACTTTGATTGATTTTTGCCATTTCTTTATATTTACAAAAAATATCTTCAATACCGTAGATCGATAAGCCATTTCCATACTTATTTAAAAATAAGCAGTCATCTTTTGGATCAAAAGCGTCTCTTACTTTAAGCCAGTCTTGGATCTTATCAATCAGTTCTTTGCTAGATAGATAAAGTAGACGTTCTTTACGTCCTTTGCCAAATATCACAACCACTCGATTGCGTAGATCGAGATCTTTTAGGCGAATCTGTACTAATTCCCCGATACGAATACCTGTTGAAAAGAGTAAGTCGATAATGGCATCATTGCGGATACTTAATCGAGTACTGAATGCAGTTTTGAGGCGATTTCGATCATGTTCTGGAGCAGATAATAAACGTTTGATTTCATTGGTCGGTAACGTTTTAGGAATACGTTTTGCTGTTTTAAATCGTTTACCGAAATGAATTAATGGAGATTGATCGATCCAATGTTTTTGAGCTAAAAATAAGAAAAATCCTTTAAAGGATATGTATTTCCGTTTGATGGTAGAATCTTTTAATAGATTCAAGTGACTCAATGTATTGAAATACAAATAGATTTCGGCTTCAGTGACAGTTTCGATCTCATTCTCTACTAACCAATCATTGAACATGTTCAAATCAGATTGATACGCTTTGATCGATTTTGGTGATAAATTTTTTTCTATCAATAAATAATTGACATACTTTACGATATAATCGTTTAAATCCATCCGAGATACTAACAATTTCCATCCTCCAGTGTCTATACTAACTTCAATTTTTTCTGTACATTCCATATCTTTAAAATACAGATTCTCCATTATACCAAAATCAATCGCTTTAAAATGGATTGATTTATATGAATTATGATTGAGGCTTTTAATGCATGCAGATTGATTGCAATCGTTAAAGGTCTTTTTAGCATGTCTACAGACTTAAATGAGATTTACATACATAAGCATCTACTTTAAATTTACCTACTATATAAACTGTAAACCTACAAAGTAAAAACTCATCCTATTTTGTTCGTTACATATTAAATTTATAAACAGATTATTTTCAACCTTTACCAAAACCTATATTTCGACATATTTTGCGAAGATAAAAGGTTCTTATACTCAGAAGTGTTAGTGATGTAGACGTCTAAACAACTTGGAGTACTAACGCTTATAGTCATGATCGTTTTGACAGATTACATATGTGCAGATCGGGTGGAGAAAGGAATGAATTATGAAGTGGTATGTACAGGCGTTAGGTAAACGCAAAGTGGTAGAGTTTTTACTGTTGATTGTGTTCGTTGTTTTCTTTCTAGGGCCGCTGCTCAATCTATTGATTCTAGCGGTATCTGGAAAATGGCAGTATCCTGCGGCTTTACCGCAAAGCTGGTCATTGCAATGGTGGCAATTTGTTTTGAGTCAAGATGATGTATTGCAGTCGATCTCTCTGTCCTTTTTGATCGCTACTGTCGTTACGGTATGTTCGATCATTGTATGTGTGCCTGCGGCGTATGCATTTGCTCGTATTTCATTTCCGCTGAGTAAATGGTTTTTGTTTTCTTTTTTACTGACACATGCGTTTCCCAAAATGGGGCTTTACGTATCGATTGCAGTTCTATTTTACAAATTCGGGCTAATGAACACCTTTGTTGGGATTGTGCTCATTCATATGGTCAACACATTGATGTATATGACATGGATTCCGGCTTCTGCTTTTCGCAGTGTACATCAAGCGCAAGAAGAATCAGCACGTGATGTTGGAGCAGGACCACTTCGAGTATTTTGGAAAATTACGTTTCCGATGGCTTTCCCGGGTATTATGGTCGCTTCCATTTTCACTTTTCTTGCTTCCTTGGATGAAGCGCAAGGAACACTGCTAGTCGGGATTCCTGATTTTAAAACGATGCCGATTATTATGTATTCGATTATTGCAGATTATCCCAATACAACAGGTGCTGTATTTTCAGTCATTCTCACATTACCTACAGTGATCTTGCTAGTGGCGGCACGTAAGTTTGTAAGTGCTGATGTGTTGTCCGGTGGATTTCAAGTGAAATAATCGATTTGATACATGTTCTAGATGAAATAAGACATAGAGAGCAGGAGGAGCTATGAATACAACAGTAGAGTCACAATTATCGATTCGGAATTTGAGCAAAGTATTCAAAACAGGCGATGGTGTGAGAAATATTTCGCTAGATATCGCCAAAGGTGAAATGGTGACATTACTCGGCCCTTCCGGATGCGGTAAAACAACTGTTTTGCGTTCGATCGGCGGATTTTTAGAACCGGATCATGGAGATATTTTGATTCGTGGAAATAGTGTATTGAATTTGCCTCCTGAAAAAAGACCGACAGCGATGGTATTCCAAAGCTATAACTTATGGCCGCATATGACGGTGTATGAAAATCTAGCATTTGGTCTCAAAATTCGCAAATATAAAAAGCCCGATATCGAACGTGAAGTGACAGCAGCGTTGGAATTGGTGCAACTCAGTAGCGCAGCAAGCAAAAACCCTACCCAATTATCTGGTGGACAACAGCAACGAGTCGCTTTGGCTAGAGCTTTATTGTTAAAGCCCGATGTGTTATTGCTAGACGAGCCCTTTTCAGCATTGGATGCCAAGCTACGGATGGAGATGCGCGAAGAATTACGGGATATTCAGACATTAACAGAGATGACGATGGTATTTGTCACGCATGATCAGGAAGAAGCCTTGTCGATCTCAGATCGAATTGTAGTCATGCATGGCGGGCAGATTGAGCAGTTATCGACACCACAAGAGATCTATGATGCTCCGCAATCGTCATTTGTAGCTAGCTTTATCGGTCGTATCAATGTATTGAAGGGGGTGAGTGATGGACAGCATATTACAGTCGGTGAATTACGTGTACCGAATCCCAATGTAGCATTACCGATTGGAGATTGTATCGTTGCTGTCCGTCCAGAAGACATTTATCTGTCAACGCAAGCAGGGGGCTTAGAAGGTCAGATTCGTCAGGTGATGGTACTCGGTCATTATGCAGAAATATCAGTCAATTATAAAGAAGAAACGTTAAAAGTATTTGTGCCTCGCGAACAAGCAGCTACCTTACATCCAGGTCAATCCATCTCACTGATGTTTCATAAAATGAATGTTTTTCCAGCCATCAGTGTATCCGAAGTAGCACCAAGACAAGAAGCTCACGCTTAAATCATTTTAAAAGCAGTTATTTTAAAGGAGGATGTTCTTGTGTTTAACAAAGCTAAAATGAGTATGCTATTGATTCTTGGATTATGTCTAGCAATGGGGTTGGCAGGATGCGGTGGCAAATCAGCTACAGAAGCAGCAAGTGCAAGCAGTAATTCTTCTACACCATCGACAGAAATTTCATTGTATACCGGTGGTTCTCTCAATGTAAAAGAGTTATGGGAAACGTTGATTCCAGCTTTTGAACAAGCCAATCCAACGATCAAAGTAAAATTGGTCTATCTTCCTTCAGGTACAGGTGGACAATCAGCACTGGATCGATTGTTAGCTGCCAAGCAAAGTGGACAAGCCAATGTGGATGTCGATTTGTATGAAGGTAGCTTGGATGATATCTCAAAAGGCAACAAAAATGGAATCTGGGCGAAACTGGATACAACAGGTGTGCCTAATCTCAACAATATTGATGCTAGTGTACTTAAACAAGTAGATGATATGGCTGTGCCTTACCGTGCTTCTTCTGTCGTACTGGCGTATAACAGTCAAAATGTACCTAATCCTCCCAAAACAGCAGACGAGCTATACGATTGGATTCGTCAACATCCTGGTAAATTTGCCTATAACGATCCATCTACAGGTGGAGCAGGTAGTTCATTTGTAACTACAGCGATCTATAACTTTTTGCCTGCTGAAGATATGAACAGTAGTGATCCTGCTATCGCCCAGAAATGGGATCAAGGATTTAACTTATTGAAAGAACTAGGGCCTTCTATGTATCAACAAGGAGTCTATCCGAAAAAGAATCAAGGCACTCTAGATTTACTCGCTAACGGTGAAGTTGATATGGTTCCTGCATGGTCAGATATGGCGCTTGAACAGACTAGCAAGCAATTATTACCTGACACGACTAAGCTGACGCAGATTAGCCCTGCTTTTACAGGTGGTCCTTCTTACTTAATGGTTCCCGAAATGTCGACCAAAAAAGAAGCTGCTCAAAAACTGCTTGATTATGTCCTGACACCAGAAGCACAAACGATTGTGGTGAACAAAATGTATGGATACCCAGGAATTAAATGGGATCTGATGTCTAAAGAATTACAAGATAAATTTGCAAGTGTCTCCGCTTCATACCGCCAATTTAACGGTGGAGATCTTCAACAAGAGATTTACAAACGCTGGCAGACAGATGTCGCTGGTCAATGATGATGAATGCTAGTGTGAAAAAAGGGATACTAGGGCTTGCTCTAGTCATCCCTTCCTTTCTTATTTTGTTTTTTGTCGTGATTGTGCCTATTGTATATGCTATTCGAGAAAGTCTGATTGATGAAAATGGTAGTGGCTTCGGATTAGCCAATTATATTCGTTTATTCACTGAACCGACGATGCGTAAAAATATTATATATACCCTAAATGTAACGATTGTGTCTACTTTATTATCGTTAGTGATTAGTTACTCTTTAGCTGTCTATTTACGTTTTGGTCATGGTTGGGTTGTGAAATGGATTAACCGATTGTACTTTATTCCGATGTTCGTACCCGGTGTTATTGCGACTTACGGTCTGATCACGATGTATGGTAATCATGGTTGGTTGTCACGCCTACTGTTGTTGATCGGAATCGATACTTTTCCCAAAATTATCTATGATTATAACGGTTTAGTGCTTGCCAATCTGTGGTTCAATATTCCATTTGCTACGATGTTGCTTAGTTCTGCTCTGGCGGCAGTCCCTAACTCGGTAATTGAAAGCGCACGTGATGCTGGAGCGAATATAGGGCAATTATTTTTCCGCTTTGTATTACCCCTTTCATACAAAACGATGTGGGTAGCTATCACGTTTATTTTTATGGGTGTGATCGGAAGCTTTACTGCTCCTTTTCTAATCGGAGCTAATTCACCTCAAGTATTAGGTGTAGCCATGCAACAAGTCTTTTCTAATTATCAGGAGACACATACAGCAAGTGCTATGGCTGTGTTGATGTTCTTACTATGCTCTGTCATGGGGTATTTCTATATTCGAACGATGGGGAAAGAGGGATAATCGTGATGAATAAAACTCAAAGCCACTCTACCGTTATCAGTACTATACAACTGAATACATCATTAGAACGTTCACAACGTTGTTATATGCAATGCGAAGTGACTGCCAAAGGATTCGTAGAACTTCATCTGAAGGCAATGAGCAATAGTCACTGGCAACAGAAGAATCATGAATCTGCAATAGTTCGTATGTATGTGAATCAACAATATAATCAAGATTTGATTTTGTTTTATGGCAAAGAGTCTTTTGTATATACTCGCCTGATCGGGCAATTAGAAGCAGGTACGTACGAGATCGAATTAGAGTTTCGTGAGCAAGAATCACCTTCCAAAGTGAATCTTGTTTATTTGGAGCAGTGTGAATTTCACTGGATCAGTCCTGCCTCTTCATCAGCGCTCGTTTATCAGCATACTCCGATTCTGTACGGACGTAATTTGACTCATGATTATGAAAGCACATTTACAGATACACCACTGCTACTGATGTACTGGATGCAACAGAAGGAAAGTCGAACCATTATTGAATATCATATGGTTTTTAGTCATGAAGATGAAGGCACACCGTCAGGTTTATTGATGAGTAAGTGGGGCAGAACAACAGATATTGAATGGATGTATCGGGTAGAACTTGATCTTGCAGGTCATCTTCTTACAGCGACTTATCAAGGCCCTAATCACGTCACAACTGCTTTTCAAGGAAATACCGATTGTGGAGGTCTACCTATTTTGCAAGCAGCAACAGCCAACGGAAATTTTGTAGATGAAGTTCGTTCTGATTATCGGTTGATTTTGCCACCATCATATCGCTGGTATCCTGAGCAAGAACCTCGTGAGCAGATTATGAGTGATTATCCATTTACGTATCAGGTCACCAATTGGGAAATGAATCGTCAGTATATTGTAGAACGTAATCACGATGCTTCTTCATGGAAACTTGGCGATCAGCGTCAATATTTGTTTATCCAAAGCTCCAAGTTTGCTTTAGATGTCTATAATTCACGAGCAGACGTACAGCAGACTTGTCTTGATTATCAAGTACGTTTGCAGGGACAAGATGAATGGTTTTCTTCTAGCTTTGGCGATTTACGAGTAGCTGATTTTCGTGCTGCTTATCAAGGCCCTGATTTACATTTTTCGACGACCATTAAGTTGCGTTCTGGTATATACGTAGATCAGATTGCTGAGATTCGAGTCACTCTTTTACCAGAAGGGGTTAATCGTATAGGAGTGAAAGGGATCTATGCCTTTATGCTTGATCATGAATATGTACCGACTAAAGGGATTCAAGCTTCTACACAGGTCGAACTCACTTCAGATGCACCTACACAGACATTATGGAGTTGTATGACACTTATATAGAGATAAATGCGATAACATAGCGACCCAGACAGATCAGTGAATAGGAAAGGGGATATTTATACATGGAGAAATGGTTGAATGTGTCTGGTCGTATTGATTCATCCGCTACACAGACTCATATTACGTATACTTTTCCAATACTAGAACAGTCCTCAATGATTCGGATTGAGTTCAACTATACACCCAAAACATTAACAGATACCCATCAGGCCAAAGAAATGATTGAATCTGCCATGTTGAAATATGGCTATAACGATCCACAAGTGCAAGACTGGCAGAAGTATGCGCCTTTACACAATCTGATTACTCTTTCTATTGATGATCCGCAGACACATCGCGGTCAAGCTCATCGGCAAGATCCGCAACAGACACACTTTTTATCAGCAGATCATGCTTCTCCTGGATTCTGGAAAGGATTCAATCCAGTAGGGCAATGGAAAGTAACGTTAAGTATTCATTCTGTTGTTACACCTGAATGTGATTATCAGCTTGAAGTATGGGGGAACTAACAAGATGAAATGGATACCTTCTGAATTACATACCCATACACTGCATAGTGATGGACAACATACATTAGATCAACTTGTTCAATCGGCGCTAGCTCTAGGCATTGATTGCATTGCGTTAACCGATCACAATACACAATCAGGGCTACAAGATCGTCAACGTGTACAAGCAGAGACAGGTATTCATATCGTGCCCGGGATGGAATGGACAACTTTTTATGGACATATGCTTACACTCGGTATTCACGATTATGTAGATTGGCGTAGTTATGGTATTTATGATATTGAACAAGGGATAGATGAAGTACATGCACAAGGTGGACTTGTGGGGATTGCTCACCCATTTCGTATTGGTAGCCCTATCTGTACGGGTTGTTACTGGGAATATCCTATCTATAACTGGGAAAAAGTCGATTATATTGAAGTCTGGTCTACCTTAATGCCTGCTATAAAAAAGGATAGTCAGCGTGCATATGCTTGGTGGACATCTTTACTTAATGAAGGGCATCGTATTACAGCGACTAGCGGGCGGGATTGGCATCGAACAGAAGATCATGATGCACCTGCGGCTATTACGTATTTGGGCACAGAAGATGAAGATCAGTTGTGGTATTCATTAGATATCGTACAGACTTCCGATACACCGTTTACCGATCATGTAGAGTTGGAGCCTAAAGATAATTCGGTTCTTACAGCTATGCGTCAGGGAGCAGTCACGATTACGATGGGGCCACTACTTACATTTACAGCTCATGTAGTTAATCCTATCCATGATAATCATGCGAAACGGTATAGCATTGGGCAAGAAATCGATTGTCCACAAGATCAAATCTTAAAGTTAGAAATAGCATTAGATACGATCTGTCGTCAAAAACATTATCTGTTAGTGGATCAATCGTTACGCTTGGTGGTGAACAGTAATCAAGGAATATTGTTCGAACAACAGATTCCTGTACAGACAGAAGTCTATGATTGTGAATTGGTACAAGCAGAGGCATTAAGCTGGGTACGTGTAGAGTTGTATGGGTATTTTGCCGACATGTATAGCATGATTGCGTTCACGAATGCGATTTATATTACACATTCATCTTAAATATATAACTTATTGCATGTGATCATACGTATAGAAAGGATGAATTGTACAGGATGTCTGCCAAGCAGGAAACGATCAAATCCCGTATCGAGCAATGGATAACAGAACATAATGTTCATGCTGGAGACAAACTACCCTCTGAATCCAAGCTGGCGACTCAATTTAAAGTCTGCCGTACGACCGTTCGTGGAGCTATACGTAAGCTTCAAGATGAAGGGAAATTAGTTGTCAAACACGGCAGTGGAACATTTCTAACTCAGGCCCTTCAACATATCCCAAGTTCACTAGATCGATTATATAGTATAGGGGATATGATTCGTTCAGCAGGGCTTATCGAAGATCAACGATTAGCTTATATTATATTAGAAAAGTGTCCTCCTGAAGTAGCCGAACGTATGGAGTTGTCTGTGGATGAACCGATGATTGTTTTAGAACGTTCACGAATGGCTAATGGAGAAATTGTTGCACATTCGATCAATTATATGCCTGTTCAACTGGTCGGTAATACATTTGATGAAAGTGTATTTACAGGTTCTTTATTTCAACATTTAGAACAACAGGTAGGCATAGAGATTGTAGGTGCCGATTCTGAATTAACGGTTCCACTGGCTACCGATCCTCATAGTCGTAAATTACTTGTGCACCCACAATCCTCTGTTTTATTGTTAAAGCAGACTCATTATGATGAAATGAATCGCAAAATATTATATTCATATGATTATGTCCGTAGCGATATTTTTACCTTTTGGATAAGACGAACACGATAACAATTTAAAAATTAATTGATAATCATTATCAATTGCGAAAAAGAATGCTATAATAACCATCTAGATGTAGTTTTACACTACTGAGATGGTTATTTTTTGTAGATATTTTACATATATTTTGTAGATATCATACCTATATAATAAAGAAAGGAGAACTCTAGTCCAACGCTATCAACATACAAGTATTTTATTGCGTTTAGTAAGAAATCGTCTGAGTCCGTACGCATTATATACCTGTATTGATGAAGGTATACATACATTTTGAAGTCTATACAACCATAACGAACTACACATCAATGAGGAACAGAAAAGGAGACAGTAATGTTAAAACGTTTTTTTTCTTATTATCGTCCATATAGAGGACTATTTATTATCGATTTTGGTTGTGCTATTATTGCAGCTATTTTGGAGCTAGCCTTCCCACTGGCTGTAAATCGAGTGATTGACGATTTGCTTCCAGGCGGGGAATGGCGTGTGATTTTGTGGGCATGTATTGGATTGTTAGGCATATTCGTAGTCAGTTCGTTTCTGAATTACGTGGTTACCTATTGGGGACACAAACTAGGTATTAATATTGAGACCGATATGCGTAAAAAGCTGTTTGACCATGTGCAGCGGTTACCATTTCGCTTTTTCGATAATGCGAAGACAGGGCATCTGGTATCACGTATGACCAATGATCTGATGGATATTGGAGAGATTGCTCATCATGGGCCAGAAGATTTGTTTATCGCTGTGATGACACTTGTTGGTGCATTTGCTTTGATGGCTAGTATTAATATGGATCTGGCGATTTTGACGTTTGTGGTAGTGCCTTTGATGATTTATTTATCGCTCTTTTTTGGACGCAAAATGTCAGTTGCTTTCCGGCGTATGTTTGGAGATATAGCTGATTTTAATGCCCGTGTTGAAAATAACGTAACAGGTATGCGTGTAGTCCAAGCTTTTGCTAATGAAGATCATGAGATTAGTCAATTTGCAATCAATAATGGACGTTTTCGTCGTACCAAGCTTGTCGCTTATCGGATTATGGCATGGAACTCGTCGATTAGTTATATTTTGATGAAATTTGTATCGATCTTTGTGCTTGTTTGTGGAACATGGTTTGTTATTGAAAAAGGTATGAGTTACGGTGATTTTATTGCATTTGTTCTATTGTCGAATGTATTTCTAGCGCCGATCAAGCAATTGAATTCAGTGATTGAGACGTATCCTAAAGGAATAGCTGGATTCCGTCGTTTTGAAGAATTGCTAAATACCGATACAGAAATTCATGATCTACCTGATGCCAAAGAAGTGAGTGGGCTGAAAGGCAATATCACCTACAACAATGTATGCTTTGGATATGAAGGTAAAGATTATATTTTGAAAGGAATCGATCTTCAGATTCGTGAAGGAGAGACAGTTGCTCTTGTAGGTCCTTCAGGTGCAGGGAAAACAACGATTTGTAGCTTGTTACCACGATTTTATGATATTGCCGAAGGGGAAGTGACGATTGATGGTATTGATATTCGTCAGATGACCTTATCATCGTTACGTTCACAGATTGGTGTGGTACAACAAGAAGTATTTTTATTTGATGGTACTATTCGTGAAAATATCGCTTATGGCAAACTTGGAGCGACTGAAGAAGAAATATGGACAGCCGCACGTCAAGCACAGCTTGAAGAAGTGATTACTTCCTATGAAGAAGGCATGGATACGATTATAGGTGAACGTGGTGTGAAGCTATCTGGTGGTCAAAAACAACGTCTATCGATTGCTCGCATGTTCCTCAAAAATCCACCGATTTTGATTCTAGATGAAGCGACATCTGCATTGGATACCGAGACAGAAGCCGCAATTCAGCAATCGCTCAATGAATTGTCGCAAGGTAGAACGACTTTGATTATCGCCCATCGTCTAGCAACGATCAAAAATGCAGATCGTATTATTGTAGTGACCAAAGAAGGTATCGCCGAACAAGGTGCTCATGATGAACTGATTCAAGCGGGTGGAGCATATAGTCGTCTGCATGCCGCTCAATTTGGTACGTAAAAGGTAGTGAAGTAAAACTATGATGTAGCTCAGTCTATACAATCCTCAAGCCAGTGTCTTTATTCAGAACAGATTGTTCTTGAGATCGATACTGGTTTTTGATGGGTCTGTTGAACACAATCTACAGCGGCTACAATAGACGACTCTAATAAATAACTGATGGTTTACGTAGAACAGAAATAAGAATTGTTTTATGATACATACAACAAAGGAGGAGGAATATTTTATGCAATCAGAAATTTATTTAAAGCCACTTACACTGACGCATGCTGATTCATTATTGCAGTTACGTCATCGCAATCGAGATTATTTAAAAACATATGAGCCTATTCGTCCGGAATCGTATTGGACACTTGAAGTTCAGCAAGAAATGCTAATCAACGGGGAACTGAATTTTGAAGCAGGTCAAGGATATGTATTTGGTATATTTCAATCTGTTCATGATCAATTGATAGGACGAATCGAGATTAGTGGAATTGCTCGTGGCCCTTTTCAAAATGGAAATATCGGTTATTTTGTAGATCAAGATCATCATGGCAAAGGGTATGCTTCGATGGCTGTTCAACAGTGTTTACAGTTCGCTTTTACCGAAGGACAACTTCATCGGTTACAAGCAGGTGTAATGCCATGGAATACGCCGTCATTACGTGTTTTGGAAAAGTCAGGATTTCGCCGTGAAGGACTAGCTGAGCGTTACTTACATATTAATGGCAACTGGGAAGATCATGCTTTGTATGCGATCACGATAGAAGATTGGCAACGTCTGAATCTTAATTACAAATGAAACAAAAACTCCTTTGACAATGAGCACTTCTAAGCTCAATATCAAAGGAGTTTGATTTAACTAGTTAGCTAATTGAAACGTATAAAAATATTCTTATTCGATCATATCATTTACTATATTATTCTATTGTCCCTACATTGCCCAGCTTGCCTGTGAGTTCAATCGCATTGTACAACATAACTGCGGCTTCGGCACGGGTAATAGGTTCATCGGGATAAAATTTGTTTTTGGAATCAAGTGTAGCAATTTCTCTGTGAATAACTTGTTGTAGCATTTGCTGATCCATTGCAGTTAACGAATTATCGTCTGCTATTTCTTCGTTGGCAGTCGCCGAAGCAATATTGTTACCACCCGATTCATTAATATCAGGATCGACTTGTTCTACCGCTTGCCAGAGCAAGGTAGCAAATTGACCACGCGTCATCGCAGCAGTTACATCTACATCTGCGGGAATATCGAGTCCATTGAGATAAGCGACAATCATATCATTGCTATACCATGCCTCATTACTGATACGTGTATAGTAATCACTAGCTTCCGGCTTTTTGATAAATCGCATATTATCGAGATTAAGATCAAGCCCTTTAACAAGTGCGCTTACACCTTGTGCGGTATTTAATGCACGTTCTGGCGCATATTTCGTATCAGTCATGCCTGTCAAAATATGATACTCATCCAAATATTCAATCTTCTTTTTGTCTAATGTGTTATCCAGATCATCGAAAGCGGCAAAAGCTTGGCTACCTGAAGCAAATAATAAAACACCTGCAAGCCCTACTAACCATTTACGAACTATCATTGAACTCACCCCTGCTTAGATAGATTGGAATGCTTAGACTTTACAAAAGTTGGATTATATTTAGTGTAACTGACAGTTGAATATAAATCTATATGATGATTCCGATCACGAACTTTGATTTTTTGTGCAGAAGGCGTTACCTTATATAGAGGAACTTTTGTTCATCCGTCATAAATAACATATAAATAGAGTGGAGGAATCACACATGAACAATCAAAATGAACGCTTGCTTGTATTTGCAGGCTCTTATGCAGAATCAACAGATAACGGGTTATATGTATATAGTTTGGACGAAGCAACCGGTGAATTGACTCAGACTGATGCTTTTATGGGACTTAAAAATCCTACATTTGTAAATGTCGATGCTACCGCAGGTCGATTATATGCTATCGGTGAAGCTGCTTATTCTGATGGCACTAAAATTGGTGAAGCTTCTTCGTTTGCGATTGATCCAGCGAAAGGAAGTCTTCATTTATTAAATCGTCTAAATACTGTAGGTGCACCTACATGCCATATTCAGCGCTCAGCAGATAGTAAGTACTTGAGCGTAACCAGTTATCATGGAGGAATGGTAGGATTGTTTGCGATTCGTGAAGATGGTCAGATTGGTGAATCGTTAGATGTACAACAACATCAAGGACATAGCGTACATCCGAATCAAGATCGTCCACATCCACATTCTTCATTCTACGATCCTACAGGAAAATACTTATTGGTTCAGGACTTGGGCTTAGATCGCATTTATACTTATGCACTAAATGAAGAAGAAGGTAAGTTAGAGCGTGTAGCAGAGCAAGTGACTGCACCTGGTGCAGGGCCTCGCCATCTTGTTTTCCATCCGAACGGAAAATATGCGTTTGTGATTAATGAACTTAATTCAACGGTTACAGCTTATCAGTATGATGGAAGTAACGGTACATTAAGCGAAATTCATAGTATTTCTACATTACCAGCAGATTATGATGGTGAAAATGGTTGTGCTGAGATTACAATTTCCAAAGATGGTCGCTTTGTCTATGGATCAAATCGTGGACATGACAGTATTGTTCAATATGAAGTTAATCAGGCGACAGGAGAGCTTACGTTAGTACAACATGTATCGACTGAAGGCGGTCATCCAAGACACTTCTCTTTAACACCTAATGGTAACTATGTATTAGCGGCTAATCGTGATGGTAATAATATCGTTACATTTGCAGTAGATGCTGAAAGTGGTAAATTAACATACACAGGTAAAAGTATAGAAGTTTCCAAACCTGTATGTGTATGGTCTGTATACATGTAATTGCATTGCATCTTGATTAAATAGAATTCTATTTACATCATAATATCGATCAGAAAATCGTGTCTTCTAGTTGCTGGATAGCATTCTAGGTAGACACGATTTTTTGCTGTGAATCATATCTTCTTTTGGCGAGAATAGTCAGTGAAATGTTTCAATTTTGCGTATAGAGGTAAAGTACAGTAACTGCTATTCTTTCTATACTATAGACGATTCAGATATAGCCAAAGGAGAGATCAATGATGACTGAGCCAAGAAAAAACGATAAAATTGAAGAACAACAAGGCAAGCGTGATCATCCAGAACATTATCCTACTGAAAACGAAAGTTTGTTTGACCGTTTTGAGTCGGAACAGAATGTAGATCCTATGCCTATGGAAGATTTAAATATGGAGAAAAAAGAAGAAAAAGATAAAGATGCGACGAAATCTTCGTCTTCGAGTGAAAATGCTTATCCAGAAGGTATGGCTAAACGTTTAGAAGAACAACAAAAAGAAAAAGAGAACAATAAGTAAATCTACTTTAATAAATACACGATTTTCTAAATAAAGCAATTGATCAGCTGCTAGTTATAGGGTTGATCTTTTTTGCTACACAGATGTTGTAACACATAAATAGAGAGATTGTACTGAGGAAAGGTGAAGAGGATGGCATTTGGTATAGATCGATCCCAGTTAAATGATTGGAAACAACAGGTAAGTAATGGACAAATTGCTTTTTTGACTCACTATTGGATCGATAATCGATTCCCCAATATGCGTACAGTAACCAAAGTCGGTTGTGCTGATATTGAGAAATTGCAAAAATGGTGCAAAGACCATCAGTTAAACCCTCGGTATATCCATTTTCGTGATCGTTATCCTCATTTTGATTTGTTTGGAGTAGAGCAATTACGTATTTTGAGAGAAGAAGGACTTCAAGATCATATCGATCGCTTTAGAATTCGTTAACCTACATCTTGTATAACCCGCGATTCACAACACTACATTCGACAAAATAACAAAAAAATTTTAAAAGGTATTGAAATCGGTTACAAGCAGATATATAATAAGCGTGTAGAAACGTTTCGACAAAATGGTATAAAACAATACATTATTCATTTTATGCAGAATACACTATAAATTAGTGAATAAAGCGCATAAAATTAGCTATTTTAGCTAAAAATCCATAAAAATCCATTTTTTATATCTACATTTAAGGTGTTGGTAGAAAAGGGTAAATCATTTTTTTATGATTTTATCGAAACGTTTCGATTAGCAAATTAACACCAGGGGGGAAGTCAATGGGAGCAACGATCAAGGATGTAGCCGCTTTAGCGGGTGTCGCAGTATCGACTGCGTCCTATGCGCTAAATGGAATCGGAAGAGTTAGTCCTAAAACACGCGATAAAGTGATTGTTGCTGCTAAACAGTTGAATTATCAGAAGAATGGGATTGCTTCTGATCTTAAGCGTTCCAAAACAAATACGATTGCTCTACTGTTAAGCGATCTATCCGGTCCGTATTACTCTAGATTGATCAAAGGCGTGCAAGAAGTGAGCCTGAACAATGGATATGACTTGATTGCTTGTAGCTCAATTGGTGGAGAATCATCAACAGCTGTGAAGTTTATCAAAGAGAAAAGAGTAGATGGAGCGATTATCCTTGCTCACAATATTCCAGATCGTACGATTTTGGAATCGGCTCGTGAAGGATTCCCGATTGTTATGTTAGATCGAAGGTTAGAGCATGAAAGTGTTTGTTATGTTGAAGCAGATAATGAAAAAGGTGGCATTTTAGCTACTGAGCATCTGATCGAAGCAGGACATCGCAAAATTGCTTATGTATCCGGTCCGGCAAGCAGTAAGCACAACAAAGACCGCTATAACGGCTTTGTACAAGCGATGAATAAGCATGGCTTAACGATTGAACCACGCTGGAATCTGATCGGCAATTTCACAGAAGAAGGCGGTTATCGTGCAGTCAAATTAATGATTGCGCAAGGAGAAATTCCAGAGGCTGTATTTTTTGCAAATGATGAGATGGCATTAGGAGGCATTACGGCTTTGAATGAAGCTGGAATTGTTGTTCCTGATGATATATCGGTTATCGGTTTTGATGATATTGTGCAAGCCCGATTTTTGACACCGTCTTTGACTACAGTAAGACAGCCAGATTATGAAGTAGGGGCATTAGCTGTACATCTGATTTTTCAGATTTTAAAAGGAGAGACTGTAAGTCCGCAATACAAACTGGATACTGAGTTAGTTTCCCGGGGGACTGTACGAGCTCCTTTATAAGTTACATCTGATTCATCACAAGCAAGATGGATTGTAAGCATTTTCTATAATAATAAAGAGGTGAATTGAATGACAAAAACATGGAAAACCGTTGTAGCTTGTATGTTGATCTTTTCTCTGATCTTGTCAGCATGTGGCAACAAAGAAGAAGCAGCGGCAACAACAGCAGATGGCAAACGTGTATTGAAAGTATGGGGGATGGGTGCAGAGGGAACAGCACTTGCTAAGATCGTACCTGATTTTGAAAAAGCTAACCCGGATATCAAAGTCGAAGTGCAAGCGATTCCTTGGGATAATGCCCATGACAAATTGCTAACTGCGGTCGCTTCCAAAAAAGGTCCTGATGTTGTGCAAATGGGACTGGGTTGGATTCCTGAATTTGCAGATGCTGGAGCATTGCTAGATTTATCTTCTTACACAGAGAAATATCCAAATCTGAAAGTAGATAACTTCTTCAAAGGTGCTCAACAAACAATGACCTACAACGATCAATTGGTTGGTATTCCATGGTATATCGATACTCGCGTATTGTTCTACCGTGCAGACTTGCTAAAACAAGTTGGTTATAACGAACCACCAAAAACGTGGGCTGAATTGAAAGATGCAGCAACAAAATTGGCAGCTAGAGGCAATGGTAACTATGGTATTTTGCTAGATAGCCAGGATCAAGTATTTACACTTCCGTTTGCTTGGGAAAATGGTAGTGAAGTGATTAGTAGTGACAACAAAGCTCAATTTAATCAACCGCAATATGTAGAGGCTGTTAAATACTTGAGTAGCTTCTTTACTGAAAAACTAGCACCTTCTCAAGTCGATTTGAAACTTCTACCATCATTTGGTGAAGGTATTATCCCTATGTTTATCAGTGGACCATGGTCTGTACAACAGATCAAAGATGAATTGCCTGATCTAAAAGACGATCAATGGGGTACGGTTACGATTCCAGCTAAAGATGAAAACGGTAAAAGTGCTTCTATCTTAGGTGGATCTAGTCTATCGGTATTCAGCAGTGCAGCAAATAAAGACGATGGAGCTAAATTTATTTCGTACATGAATGAACCATCTGTACAAGTGAAATGGTATGAATTGACCAAAGATTTACCTTCTACAACCAAAGCATGGGAAGACAAATCACTTGCTTCTAACAAAGATATTCAAACGTTCCGTACACAAATGGATACAGCACGTCCAGCTCCATTCGTAAAACCTTGGGAAAGTATTGCTGATCTAATCAAAGCAGCGATGCAAGAAATTACAATCGGTGGCGCTGACGTTCAAGAACAAATGGATCAGGTGAACAGCCAGGCTGATGATTTATTGGCCAACTAATCTCATGATATCCACAGGGCAGAGGTGCTGCCCGATACATGTTTTACAAGTTCGTGTAGTATCCTTTGCCAAAGATTCATATGCCTTTACTAAATAAACGGGGTGAAATGAATGTTTAAAATGTGGAAATCAATGTTGGTATTGTTACTGATCAGTTCTTTAGTATTAGCTGCTTGTGGAAATAAAGAAGAAGCAGGCGTGACCACAACTTCAGATGGTAAACGTGTATTGAAAGTATGGGGAATGGGTGGAGAAGATAATGCTATTTCGACACTGATCCCTGCTTTTGAAAAAAAATATCCAGACATTAAAGTAGAAACTCAGTTTATTCCATGGGATAACGCTCATGATAAATTGCTAACTGCGGTCGCTTCCAAAAAAGGACCGGATGTTATCCAAATGGGTACCACATGGATTCCAGAATTTGCTGAAGCCGGAGCATTGCTTGATCTGACTCCATACACAGAAGAATTTCCTAATCTCAAACCAGAGAACTTTTTCAAAGGTGCTCAAGAAACCATGACGGTTAATGATCAATTAGTCGGTATTCCATGGTACTTGGAGACTCGCGTACTGTTCTATCGTACAGATTTGTTGAAACAAGTAGGTTATAACGAAGCTCCTAAGAGTTGGGCTGAACTGAAAGATGCCGCTACCAAATTAACAGATAAAAGCAAAGGAAGATACGGTATTTTGTTAGATACTCAGGATGCAGCGTTCACCTTGCCTTATGCTTGGGAAAATGGCAGTGAAGTCATCAGTAGTGATAACAAAGCACAGTTCAATCAACCTGCTTATATCGAAACGATTGAGTATTTGACTAGCTTCTTTAAAGAAGGATTAACACCTAACGAGAGCGATATCAAATTATTACCTTCATTTGGTCAAGGCTTAATTCCAATGTTCGTGAGTGGTCCGTGGTCTGCGAATCAGATCAAAACAGATCTACCTGATCTGAAATCAGATCAATGGGCAACAGCTGTAATTCCTCCAAAAGAAGAAGGTGGCAAAAGCGCTTCTATTTTAGGTGGATCTAACTGGAGTGTATTCAGTAGTGCAGCCAACAAAGATGATGCTGCTAAATTTATTGCTTTCATGAGTGATCCTGAAACACAAGTTGCTAAGTATAAACATGATCAGGATCTACCTGCCAACATGAAAGCTTGGGATAACGAAGTCTTTAACAATAAACCTATTGTTCAAACATTCCGTGACCAACTCGATACAGCACGCCCATCTCCATTTGTGAAATCATGGGAATCGATCGGTGATCTGATCAAAGCCGCTCTACAACAAATTACGATTGGTGGAGCAGATATCAAAGAACAGATGGAAGAAGTAAACACAGGCGCAGATAGTCTACTCGCAGAATAAGCACTTGCCAAAACTATTTTTAAAATATTTACATTAGCTATTGTTCTCATCCGATTCCAGTTTAGATGAAATGATCTACGGTGAATCTGGATGAGATCGATAGTACACCAGAACGTCAAAACTTCTGTGAAGGAGGGAATCCAATATGCAAAACGCTTTGCAAAAATTAAACAAATATAAATATCCGTATTTGTTTATTGCACCCACGCTAATTATTTTGTTTTTGTTTTCATTTATTCCTATCTTTATCGCTATTTTCATCAGTTTTACCAACATGAACTTATCGGGATTGGCTGACTTCTCGAATATCAAATTTAATGGATTTGATAACTTTGTTCGATTGTTCTCGGATGCAACATTCCAGAAGTCGATGTTCAATACTCTTATTTTTGTAGTCGTTGGTGTTCCTTCAGTTGTTCTTATTTCGATGGCCATTGCGATTTTGATTAATCAGGGTACCAGTTGGCTTTTCAAATCTTTCCGAGTGATTTACTACATGCCTTCAATTACAAATATCGTAGCTGTAGCTGTAATCTGGGGATATTTGTATAACTCTCAATATGGTCTCATTAATCAGATGTTAGGCTTTATCGGGATCGATCCTGTCAGTTGGTTACAAGATCCTGTTATTGCTAAGTTCTCACTGATTATTATGGCAGTGTGGAAAGCGATCGGTCTGAATATGATCATTTTCTTAGCAGCGTTACAAGGGATTCCGCGTACGTACTATGAAGCTGCTCAGATTGATGGAGCAAGCCGTTGGGAACAGTTGACTAAGATTACGGTTCCTTTGCTCAGCTTTGCTACTTTTTTCGTATCGATTACAACACTAATCGGCTGGATTCAATTTTTTGAAGAGCCGCTTGTTATGACCAAAGGTGGTCCAATTAACAGCACGATGTCTATGGCATTATTTATCTACAACACAGGGTTCCAACGCAATAACTTTGGTTATGCAGCAGCAGGTTCTATTGTTCTATTTGCAATTATTATTCTTGTAACAATGATCCAGTTCAAAGTACGTAAAAAAGACAGCGATGTAGAATACTAAGTTCTGTAGTCAGCTTAATAAACAGAACAAAGTATGAAGGGAGGTTCCAAAATGGATATTCAAGTCAAACCGGTCTACAAAACGATAGTGATTACGCTGCTACTTCTTGGGAGTATAGCGATGTGTATCCCTTTTGTATGGATGATTCTTGCATCCTTCAAACCAGAAAGTGAAGTTGTAGCCTTAACACCGAAGTTCTGGCCACAACAAGCTACGCTTGAGAACTATGTACGTCTATTTACAGAGATGAGATTTGCGACCTATTTGTGGAACACATTAGTTATCGTATTTTTCTCCTTTATCGGTTTATTTTTAAATGCGGCAGCAGGGTATGCATTTGCTAAGTTCGAATTCCCGGGTCGTAATGTTCTCTACTATCTTGTATTAGGAACAATGATGATTCCTTCTCAAGTTACAATGATTCCAGTCTATCTATTGCTGAATCAGATGAACCTAACGAATACAATGGCAGGTATTGTTTTGCCAGGTATGGTTAATGCGTTTGGTATTTTCTTATTCCGTCAATTTATGACAACCATTCCGGCTGACTTGATCGAAGCAGCACGATTGGATGGAGCAAGTGAATTACGTACATTCTTCCAATTGGTAATTCCGATTGCGAAGCCAATCTTTGCAGTACAAGGGATCTTAACCTTTATCGGCGGATGGAACAGTTTCTTGTGGCCGTTGATTATTGCCAATGATGAAAATCTATACACGTTATCAGTTGGATTATCATTATTGAAAGGTCAATATGGTGGTGACTTTGCTATTCAGATGGCAGGTGCTTCATTCATGGTTGTACCGATTGTTATTCTGTTTATCTTTATGCAGCGTCATATTATCGAAGGATACACCATTTCAGGTATGAAGTAATTTCATACCTGAATCATGATTACAATGCTGTAGCAGCACAAGAGACAATTCGTTCTACGAGAACGTATTTTGGATAGAAGAATACAAGTTTACTTTTTGGAGGGATATTGAATGTCAACAATACAAAATCAAACACAACAAACAGGACTTTTCCAAAATGAATATGGTTATTTTACAGAAAATGGTCGTGAATATGTAATTACCAATCCACGTACACCACGTCCGTGGAGCAATATTATTAGTAATGGCGATTACTCCTTTATGGTATCGCAAGCAGGTGGCGGTTGCTCATGGCGTGGTAATGCAGGGCAGAACCGAATCACTCGTCTTTTCCAAGATGTTATTAAAGATTCATGGGGTAAATTTATTTATCTACGTGATCGTAACTCGGGTAAGTTCTGGTCAGCAGGCTGGAAACCCGTTATGGCAGAATATGAATTTTACGAAGTACGTCATGGTATTGGTTATAGCGTATTTACACAACAAGTGGACGGCATTCGCAGTGAGTTAACCGTATTTGTAGCTCCTGATGCACCACTTGAAATTATGCAACTCAAAGTAACTAATAACAGCACAACAGCGCGTGAACTGGATGCAACGACTTATTTTGAATGGGCTCCAGGTTTTGCGCCAGATGAGCATCGTGAATTCCACAAAATTTTTATGAACTCTGAATATAAACAAGACCTGAACGCGATTCAGCTTGAAAAATACTTATGGAGCTTCCCGGATGAAAAAGGACGCAGTAACAATGTAAGCTGGCCTTATACAGCGTTCCATGCGGCAAGTGAAACCCCTTCTTCTTTTGATGCAGACAAAGAATCATTTGTAGGTATGTATGGAGAAGAATCTCGTCCACAAGCAATGATTGATAAAGAATTAGCAGGTAATAGTGGACGCTTTGGTGATGCTACAGCTTCTTTACGTGTAGCGATTAACTTAGAAGCAGGCGCTTCACATACCGTTGTATTTACAATTGGTGCAGCAGAGCAAGAAAAAGAAGATGCAGATGCATTGATCCAAAAATATACAACCGTAGAAGCAGCAGAACGTACACTTCAAGATGTACATGCATTCTGGAGTGAACTCATTGATGTTGAAGAAATTCACACTCCTGATCCAGCGATGAATATTATGACTAATGTATGGTTGAAGTATCAATCTATCTCTTGTCGTCTATGGGGTAAAACAGCCTATTATCAAACAAGTGCAGGATATGGTTACCGTGACCAATTGCAAGATTCTCAGATTTTCTTAACAAGCAAGCCAGAACTGATGCGTAAACAAATTCTTATGCATGCTTCTCAACAATTCCAAGAAGGTGATGTACTTCACTGGTGGTTCACGATTCGTGGCGGCGGTCCTCGTACACGTTGTTCAGATGATTTGTTATGGCTTCCGTTCATCATGGATGCGTATCTGAAAGAAACACAGGACTACGATATCTTAGATGAAGTTACTCCGTTCCTTGATGGTGGAGAAGCAACAGTATATGAGCATTGTAAATTAGCGATTGAGAAAACATTCTTACGCTTTAGCCCGCGTGGTGTTCCGTTAATGGGTGAACATGACTGGAATGATGGTCTAAGTGCGATTGGTTATGAGTGGAGAGGTGAAAGCTTCTGGGTAGGTGAGTTCTTATACCTTATCCTAGGTAACTTTGCACCAGTAGCAGCCAAACGTGGCGATCAAGTCTTTGCAGATAAAATGGTTGAAGTACAAGGTAGCTTAAAAGCAGCATTGAACAAATATGGTTGGGATGGCGAGTGGTATCTACAAGCGACCAACGATGATGGTTTAAAAGTAGGATCGAAAGAAAATGAAGAAGGTCAAATCTTCTTGAATCCACAGATGTGGGCTGTTATCTCTGGCGTAGCTGATCAAGAGCGTGGCCAACAAGCAATGGATAGCGTAAGTAAACATTTACTACGTGATCATGGTGCTTTGCTATTGTACCCTGCTTATACTAAAGTTCGTCGTGATATCGGTTATATTACTCGCTATGCTCCAGGCTTACGTGAAAATGGAGGTGTCTATACGCATGCAGCTACTTGGGCAGTATGGGCGTATACACTGATTGGTCAACCAGAGAAAGCGTATGAAGCGTATAGCAAAATCTGTCCACCTAACCGTTCTGATGATCCTAATGGTTATGTAGGCGAGCCGTATGTAACACCAGGTAACTCGGATGGTCCAATCTCACCTAACTATGGTCGTGGAGGCTGGACATGGTATACCGGCTCTTCGCAGTGGTTACAACGTATGGCAACCAACTGGATTCTAGGCGTACGTGCTGAGAACGAAGGTCTATTGGTAGATCCAAGTATTCCGAAAGACTGGAAAGAGTTCACGTATCGTCGTGCTTTCCGTGGAGCTACGTATAATCTGCATGTAGATAATGCAGCAGGAGTAGCTCGTGGTATTAAAGAAATTAAAGTCGATGGTAAAGTAATCGAAGGCAATATCTTGCCAGATTTCCGTGATGGTAAAGAACACGAAGTTAAAGTCATTATGGGTTAATATGTTCTAACGATCTTGTCTGAATAGATCGAAGCATATGTAAACATGAAATCATAAACAAATTATAAATAGCTCTGTCTGTTCGTGATACTGACTTGATCTGAAGTCGTATACTCGGACAGACAGAGCTTTTCTCTATATTATCCATATCATTTTTGAAAATAGATTGTAGATGCATAAAGATGCACAAAATATTTTACGAATAATGATCTGAAATGTTAAAGTGAATTACAAATAACCCTATCAAATTTCATTCATCCAACGTAAACATGAAGAAGTGAATGTAAGAGGAGAGATACGATGAGTTGGCATATCAAAACGTTTGATGAATTAACATCTTTAGAAATGTATCGCATTTTGCAAGAACGAACAGCTATTTTTGTGGTTGAACAGAACTGCCCTTATCAAGAAGTAGATGGTAAAGATATCGCCAGCTATCATCTTTACAAAGAAGAAGAGGGTCAGATTGTTGCGTATTCAAGACTTCTTCCTTCCGGTGTAGCCTATCCAGAAGCTTCGATCGGTCGAGTGATTGTAAAGCGTGAATATCGTGGAAAAGGATTAGCGCAAGAGCTATTCCGTAAAAGTATCGAATTTATTCAGCATGAATTGAAAGAAGACAAAATTAAAATCCAAGCTCAGCATTACTTAGAGAAATTTTATAGCAGTTATGGATTTGAAACGATCTCAGAAATGTATCTAGAAGACGATATTCCTCATATCGATATGATGCGTATCACAACATCGTAATCGCAAATGATCTCAAAAGTGAACAAAAAAAGGAGGATGTGTGAAGTAGTGGTGACACTTTTTTGCATGTCCTTTTTGCTACGAAATCAATCTCAGGAAGATTTGGGTAAAAATAGTAAGCATTTAAATTGGAAATTCATACCTATGTATTGTAGAATGGGAAGAGTAAAGAGTAATTTAGTACGAATGAGGGGGCATGCACTGCTCAGTATTCAACTAGAATGTGCAGAATGATATATACAAAATGCGATATGTCTATTCTCAAAATCTCTGTTTTCCTGTATTTGGATTAAAAATAGCCGTAAAAGGGCTAAAAAACCTGAATAACTCTTTATGTGCAGCGTGAGAAAACGTTTTCTTGAAAAAAAGACGTTTTACTCGTTCATAGTCTAATTCTAGGCTATTTTGTGATCAATCATATAGAGGTATAATTAAATATGTTGCAATTCCGTCACAAATATATTCACAAAAAATTCAAGACGGAGGGAATCCTCGATGACAATCGACGAATCAAACCAACCATGGCTGTGGGAATCGTATTACGGACCCAATTTGGGGTATGTACAAGAACAATATGAACTGTACAAACAAGATCCGAATTCTGTAGATGAAGGATACCGTGAACTTTTTGAACGTTATGGAGAGCCTGTTGCTCCTGTTACCGTATCATCTGGTCAAACAGTGGTAAGTAGTAGTACAGAAACACCAGCTAAAGTAGACACTAATTTGCTTAAGAAAGCGGTTGCAGCCGAACGTTTAGTATGGAATATCCGTACATACGGGCATCTGGCAGCGGACATTGATCCGCTTGGACTAAGTACAGCGACTGATGTTCGTTTACTTGATCCAGAGCAATACGGACTGGGACAACGTGACCTTGCACAATTACCAGCATCATTGATCTGGGAAAATGCACCTCCTGAAGCAAAAGACGGATGGGAAGCTATCCAGATGTTGCGTAAGAAGTATACAGGTCCACTGGCTTATGAATTTGCACATGTACATGATGAAAAGGAGCGTAACTGGCTCAACCGTCAAGTTGAAACAGGATCGTCTACACTTTCATTGGATGACGAAGAACGCATTGAATTGTTCAAGCGTCTAGTGGAAGTCGAACAATTTGAAGAATTCTTACATCGTACATTTATTGGACAAAAGCGCTTCTCAATCGAAGGTAATGATGTCCTTGTACCGATGCTAGATTCAATCGTACGTATTGCTGCACGTAGTGGCGCAAGACATGTCTTAATGGGAATGGCGCATCGTGGTCGTCTAAATGTATTGGCTCATGTTCTTGGAAAGCCATACAGTAAGATTTTCTCCGAGTTCCATCATTCACCAAATAAAGACACAATGCCTTCTGAAGGCTCGATGGGTGTTACTTTTGGCTGGACAGGTGATGTGAAGTACCATTTAGGTGCACATCGTTCTGTTACCCCAGAAGGACAAAGCTTTGAAACTCGTCTGACACTGGCAAACAATCCAAGTCACTTGGAATATGTTAACCCGGTGGTTGAAGGATTTACTCGTGCTGCACAGGATGATCGTACAGACAAAGGTTATCCTCGCCAAGACCCTGACAAAGCAGCAGCTATCATCATGCATGGTGATGCCGCATTCGCAGGTGAAGGCATTGTCGCAGAGACGCTTAACTTTAATCAGCTAACAGGTTATCAAAATGGCGGTACAATTCATATTATTGTTAATAACCGTCTAGGCTTCACAACAGACAGTGGAGATTCACGTTCGACTCATTATGCAAGTGACCTTGCTAAAGGATATGAGATTCCAATTATCCATGTGAACGCAGATGATCCAGAAGCTTGTCTACGTGCTGTAGCTATGGCGACTGAATATCGTAATTTATTTAAAAAAGATTTCTTGATTGATCTGATTGGGTATCGTCGTTATGGTCATAATGAAACAGATGATCCTGAAACGACTCAACCCATTATGTATGGCAAAGTGAAAAATCATCTTCGTGTAGCTTCACTATATGGTAACAAATTGGCGAAGCAAGGTGTTGTGGATGAAAAACGTTATGAGCAGTTCAAAGCTGAAATCCAAGATCATCTAAAATCGATCTACGAAGAAGTGAAAACAGATCATACTGAAGATTCCAATGCACCTCTAAATCGTCTGGAAGCAGATAGCAAAACACCCGAAGCTTCTACTGGAGTTCCTGCTAATCTACTCAACACGATCAACGAGGGATTGCTGAAATGGCCAGAAAACTTCAATGTGTATCCTAAACTACAGCGTATTCTGGAACGTCGTGCAACTGCACTTAGTCCAGAAGGCAAAGTTGATTGGGGACATGCAGAAACACTGGCATTTGCTTCAATCTTAGCAGATGGTAAGCCTATTCGGATTACTGGACAAGATGTAGAACGTGCGACATTTGCTCATCGTAATCTGGTATTGCATGATGCACAGACAGGTGAACCTTTCTGTCCGTTACATCGTTTGCCAGAAGCGAAAGCATCATTCGCTATTCATAACAGTCCATTGTCTGAAGCTTCAGTACTTGGATTTGAATATGGATACAATGTGTATGCACCGGAAACATTAGTAATCTGGGAAGCACAATACGGCGATTTCACTAATGCAGCGCAAGTTATTATTGACCAGTTTATCTCAGCTGGACGTAGTAAATGGACACAAAAATCCAGTCTTGTGATGTTGTTGCCACATGGTCATGAAGGTATGGGACCTGAGCATTCTAGTGCTCGTCCAGAACGCTTCTTGCAATTGGCAGCCGAAGATAACTTTACTGTAGCTAACCTGACTTCTGCGTCACAATACTTCCATCTACTTCGCCGTCAGGCACGTAGTACTCAGGAAGAAAATGTACGTCCATTAGTCGTGATGGCACCGAAAAGTCTAATTCGTAATCCGCGTGTTGCTTCATCACCTGCGGAATTTAGTGAAGGAACGTTCCAACCGATTTTGCAACAAAAAGGTCTGGGCGACAAAAAGAATGCTGTACAACGTGTGATCCTTTGTACGGGTAAAGTAGCGATCGATCTCGAAGAGGCTTTGGATAAAAACAAAGAAGAAGACTACTCTTGGTTACATGTGATTCGTGTAGAACAACTGTATCCATTCCCTAAAGAAGAAATCAATGCTGTTCTAGCAGAGTTTACGAACTTGCAAGAAATTATCTGGTTACAAGAAGAACCGCAAAACATGGGATACTGGAGATATACCGATGCACGCTTGCGCGATTTGGCACAAGAAGGTGTAGCTGTAAGTTATATCGGTCGTCCAGAACGTTCTAGCCCGGCTAGTGGTTATCAACATATTCACGCCATCGAACAACAGCGTATACTAGGATTAGCACTCAAACAAAATTCTTTACAGAACAACATATCCCTGGGAGGTAGTCGGCTGTGAGTGAAATTAAAGTACCCGAAATGGGCGAGTCTATAACCGAAGGAACGGTATCAAAATGGGTTGTGAAAGAAGGAGACACTGTCAGTCAAGGAGATGTACTGCTTGAACTTGAGACAGATAAAGTCAACTTGGAGATCAGTGCCGAAGAAGATGGAGTTGTAGAGTCTATCACCAAGCAAGAAGGTGAAACGGTACAAGTCGGTGAATCTGTAGGTGTGATCGGTGCTGGAAGTGGAAGTAGCAAACCAGCTCCAGAATCCAAGTCTGAAAGTAAATCAGATGATGTCGTTACAATTAACTATCCAGCAAAAGGTGCTGAGCCTGCTGCTGAAAAAGCAACCGATAAATCGACAAATGCTGTAACAAGCAAACCAGATAATGGGGATGCTATCGGTACACCGGCTGCTCGCAAGTTAGCTCGTGAGCGTGGTATTGATCTAGGATCGGTACAAAGCAACGATCCGATCGGCAGAGTCAATCCAGACGATGTACGCAAACATGGTGACAAACCAGCACCAGCGAAATCTGAAGCTGCACCTGCTAAAAAACCTGTTGAGAACAATCCAGCTAAACCGGCAGATCGTCAACCGATGTCACGTCGTCGTCGCACGATTGCGAATCGTCTAGTTGAAGCTCAGCATAATGCTGCAATGTTAACAACATTTAATGAAGTAGACATGACAGCGATCTTGGATGTTCGTAAACGCCGTAAAGATGCGTTTAAAGAGAAATATGATGTAGGTCTAGGATTTATGTCTTTCTTCACCAAAGCAGTTGTAGGGGCACTTAAAAAGTTCCCTATGGTCAATGCTGAGATTGATGGCGATGATGTTATTGTGAAGAAATTCTATGATATTGGTATTGCGGTATCTGCTAAAGAAGGTCTTGTGGTTCCTGTTGTTCGTGATGCAGACCGTCTAGGTTTTGCTCAAATCGAAAAAGAAATCGCAACGTTAGCTTCTAAAGCACGTTCAAACACATTAGGATTGTCTGAGCTTCAAGGTGGTACATTTACAATCACCAATGGTGGTGTATTTGGTTCCTTGCTTTCAACGCCAATCTTGAATGCACCGCAAGTAGCGATTCTGGGTATGCACAAAATCCAGCTTCGTCCGGTAGCAATTGATGCAGAACGTATGGAAAATCGTCCGATGATGTATATCGCATTGTCATATGATCACCGTATTATTGACGGTAGCGAAGCAGTAAGCTTCCTTGTTAAAGTCAAAGAATTGCTTGAAGATCCAGAAACATTGTTGATCGAAGGCTAATTTATTATCAAAAAAGGAACTTCCAGATCGTTGGAAGTTCCTTTTTTATATTTTATTTGTTTATGGATGAAGAATTGATCGAATTATTAGAATCAAGTGTTAGCGAATATATTGAGATTACATAATATTTTAAATCGAAAAAGTAATATCGTATTAATCCAACTCTACCCTATGTCATTCTTTTCATTCGATACTGTTATTCAATATGTATGCATTTGGGTATATTGATTACAGGCTGAAAATAGATGCTTTTTTTCTGAAACTAAAGTACGTCAGTCATTGTTTGATTCAATCGAAATTACATCTTTCTTAAGTGGAAAATGTGTCAATCGATGAACTCAATATATGTAAGTACATAGACAGAATAAGTGGCAATAACGTTTTAGGAATGAATAGGGAGAGATGATGATGGAAAAGGGAGCCAGTCAAAAGGCATTTTTACGTAAAATTATTTTGATATCTACATTGGGTGGATTGCTATTTGGTTATGATACAGGGGTAATCAACGGGGCTTTACCATTTATGTCAGCGGCACTCGGGCTGAACTCGTTTACAGAAGGATTAGTCGCTAGTATTCTACTGTTTGGTGCAGCATTCGGAGCGATCGCAGGCGGACGGCTTTCTGATTACTTGGGACGTAAGCAAAATATTATCTATCTAGCAGTTTTGTTTTTCGTCGCTACCGTCGGTTCAACTCTTGCTCCTAACGTTACCGTTATGGTCATTTGTCGCTTCTTATTGGGACTTGCTGTAGGTGGTGCTTCAGTAACCGTACCTTCGTATCTAGCAGAAATGTCTCCCGCGAACAAACGGGGCGGTATTGTTACCCGTAATGAACTGATGATTGTGAGCGGTCAATTGCTTGCCTTTATCTTTAATGCCATTCTAGGGATAACGATGGGCGATAATACCCATGTATGGCGCTATATGTTAGCGATCGCGTCTATTCCAGCAATCTTCTTATTTTTTGGAATGTTACGTGTGCCTGAAAGTCCACGTTGGTTAGTGGCAAAAGGTAAAAATGAACGTGCATTAAAAGCACTTCGCAAAATTCGTACAGAAGAACAAGCGAAAATAGAAGTAGAAGAAATCAAAGCTTCTTTTGATGCAGAAGAAAGTACAGAAAAAGCAGGCTTTAAAGATCTTGCTGTACCTTGGATACGCCGTCTGATGTTTATTGGATTAGGTATCGCAGTTGTTCAGCAGATTACGGGTGTTAATTCGATTATTTATTATGGTACTGAGATTCTCAAAGATTCAGGTTTTGAAACTAAAGCAGCTTTGATTAGTAATATTGCGAACGGTGTAATCTCGGTAGCCGCAACGTTTTTGGGAATGTGGTTGTTAGGTAAAGTAGGTCGTCGTCCTATGCTTAGAACGGGTCTAATCGGTACAACATGCGTATTATTACTGATTGCGATTTTCTCAGCAGTATTGGAAGGTTCGCCTGCATTGCCTTATGTAATCTTATCCTTAACCGTTACCTTCCTTGCTTTCCAACAAGGAGCGATTTCTCCGGTAACCTGGCTAATGTTATCTGAGATTTTCCCGTTACAATTACGTGGGTTCGGAATGGGTGTGACCGTATTCTGCTTGTGGATTGTTAACTTCTTAGTTGGATTAACATTCCCTATATTAATGGCAGGTATTGGACTATCTGCAACATTCTATTTGTTCGCAGCTTTAGGATTACTGGCGATTACATTTGTACAAAAATATTTACCAGAAACCAAAGGCTTTACATTAGAAGAATTGGAAGAGAAGTTCCGCAATTATGGTAAAAAGAAACCTAAAAAAGCTAAAGTGAAACCTGCACCAGCCAAGTAAAAAATTGCAGATTAATAGTAAATCATTGAATAGATCATTATATATAAATACTGAAGCGACTTCTAAGGTTCTGATAATCCTTATGAAGTCGCTTTTACTTTATTTTTTCGGTATGATTACCATACGTATACTTACAAAATACATAACTATCAAGTAGGAGGATAGATAGTGTTTACCTCTAAACCTGTGCATAAGCTTTCATCTGCGAGCAAAAGAGTACGATTTTATTACAGTGTAGCTATTATAATAACTATTGCACTTGGATTAGCATCACGAATATATGCGTCTACGTTACCTGATATTCTATCCGATCATGCAGGAGATGTGCTATGGGCGATAATGATTTATATAGGAATACGTATCATATGGGTACATAGAAGTCTGTTATTTGTTGCAATATTAAGTTTGTTATTTTGTTATCTAATTGAATGTAGTCAGCTATATCAAGCCATATGGATTAACGACATACGTCATACTATGCTTGGCGGATTGGTCTTAGGCAAAGGATTTTTGTGGATTGATCTGGTTCGATACACATTCGGTATACTGCTCGCTGTAGGACTTGATGATATGATGTTGAAATTAAGGAGGGTCAGATGATGAATAAAGAGGATATCACCCGACAACTTTTACATGAATTAGAAGGAGAGAAAGAAAGCTTTATATTGCACTTACGAGTAGATCTCGACTGGGATCATACACATTTGGTAAAAGTATTCAAATTAATGGTAAAGTATATCCAGCAATTAGAACCGACAGCACCTTTGGAACGGCATATAGCAAGTGGATTTTGGTTCTTCACGAATTTTGTCAAAGATTGGTCATCACATGACAATTTCCGCTCTCGCAATGCTTATCCAGAATTGTATTATCAGGGTATGTATGAATTAATCTTTTTACTGACAGATTGGTATTTTTCAGGTGAATGTCCATTTGTAGAACCAGAAGCGTTTGAACAAGAATGGAATCGTCTAACTTTACTCTTAAAAGAAGAAACACAGTAAGCCAAATAGCGTAACATCTCAAGGTAGTACTCGCCAAGATGATACGCTATTTTTTTAGCATAAATCACTCTATGTTATATGACAATACTGGATCGAAGGCGGAGAATATATACCTTTTACTTAGCTGCGGATTGAATATGTTCCCATAGTACGCTATTCACATATTGGCTTTCACCCGTCACATCTTCACCGAACCAATCGGGCTTTTGGAAATGTTCTACATCTGCTTCTTCTGCAAATTCTATTTCGATGGTTATAAGATTCTTTTGTACCGTATTATGATAAATATCTAGATCAAAATGATAGTCATTCCAATTCACTTTTTTACGTGTTTTGATTAAAGGAGTTACCTCTAACTTACCTATTAGCTGTTCATAAATACCAGCACCAATATCAAATTCTGTTTCTTCACGTACTAGCCCTTTGCCTGCTTTGTGCGTCATTGTGAATTGCTCTTGACCATTAATGACTAATTTGCGTACTCGCAACGTCTCTGATTCACTGGTAGCCAAATAGGTCTGATGAATTTCTTGTGTCTCTACAATATCCAAATCTGTAGGATAAGTATGTAATACGTATTTTTTTTCGATTTCTTTACCCATCATAAATCCTCCTGAGAATCGATTTTCTCTATTTTAACATATTGCAAAAGGTTTATTTACATAGTGATTGGTTATACCTATAATGATAGGGACATTTGCGGAAATAGGAAAGAAATATGTAATGGAGGTGAAAGTAATGAAGTTAGCAGAAGCATTAATAGTACGATCTGATGTGCAAAAAAGAATAGAGCAGATGAAAGTACGTCTGAGCCGAAGCGCTAAAGTACAAGAAGGTGAAAAGCCACCTGAGCGCCCCAATGAATTGCTAAAAGAAATGGGTCATTTATTAACCGAATTAAATGTACTGATCAAACGAATTAATCGTACCAATGCACAAGTGATTTTTGAAAATGAGACGACATTAGCTGATGCGTTAGCTGATCGAGATACGCTTGGATTACGTCGCAATATACTAAACGATCTTATGCATACAGCCAGTATCAAGCAAGATCGTTATACCAAGTCAGAAGTCCGTTTTCTAGCGACCGTAAATATTGGAACGTTGCAAGAAGAGATGGATCATCTGGCCAAAACGTATCGTGAACTGGATACTCGTATTCAAGAACTGAATTGGAAAACCGATTTGGTTGATTAAAGATCATACTGTACACACTTACAAGTTGGTAATCTATTATCTATAAGGCGAGCATACAAACCGCCAACTGGTTTAAGTTGGACCGCTGGGTAGAAATGAGGGGCAATTTCTGAAGGTTCGAGTCCTTTAATGATAAATTAGCCTTGTATTGTTACATGAGTACAACTCACCTATTATTGTTACTACCACATGCTGATTATAGATATAGACGAGGGCGGGTTCGGGGATTTGTAAGATCTGTTTACATAATAATTGAGCGGTAATACAATCAACTCAAAAATGACTCTATGATATACAGGGTCATGTTTTGAGTTGATTATTCTTTTATCCATTGATCGGAAAAGTTAAAATTAGAGATTTCTTCCCACTTCGTGTACAATAAACAAGAGACTGAGAATGATTATCATAGAGGAGGAAATTATAGATGAGTATTTCAGAAAGTATTCGTAATCGTCGTTCGATTGGTAAAGTAAAGCAGGACTCTATTCCACGCGAAAGTATTGAGCGTATTTTGGAAGCAGGGATCTGGGCACCGAATCATCGTCTAACTGAACCGTGGAAATTTTTCGTATTAGAAGGTAATGGACGTAATAAGTTAGCAGAAGCATTAGCTAGCGTAGCAGGTAATGGTGAAGTTACTGAAGAAAGTCTATCTTCTGCACGCAAAAAGGTAGAACGTGCACCATTAATTATCGCTGTAGCGGTAGAACCTGAGGACAATCCTAAAATTATCGAACTTGAAGAATATGGTGCAGTCTTTGCAGCCATTCAAAATATGTTGCTTGAAATTCACGAGTTAGGACTAGGCGCAGTGTGGAGAAGTGGCGAACCTTGTTATCACGAATTGATGGGTAAAGCTTTTGATTTAAGTGAAAAAGGTAAAATGCTAGGCTTTATTTATATTGGTGTACCGGAAAATAAGGATCAACAAAGTAAGCGGACTCCATTTGTTGAAAAAACAGTCTGGATTAGTGAATAAGGTAGGAGGAATACGATGATTACATGCTATCTCAAATATGTGATCGATCCTTACCAAGTGAAAGAATTTGAGCAATATGCGAAGATGTGGATACCGCTAGTTAACAAATTAGGGGGCACCCATCACGGATACTTTCTTCCACATGAAGGGGCGAATAATATCGCTTATGCTTTATTTTCTTTTCCGAGTCTTACGGATTACGAACGTTATCGTCAGGAGATGGCGGTAGATGAAGAATGCCAGCAAGCATTTGAATTTGCTAATGAAAACAAGTGTATTATCAGTTACGAGCGTAGCTTTATGCGTCCTGTTTTCGAATAATCTTATTTCTATTTGAATAAAAAGCCTTTCACGATCAAGAGCATTCGTCGGAATCCGCTCTAATCATGAAAGGCTTTTATTTGTTAATCTATCAGCTTATTAGACATTGTATTGAAAATTAGCATCCTTTTGGCAATTAAAGCTTACCTGCGCTCACTTCTTGACCTAGCTTTTGACGAATATCATCTGCGGCTTCAACCATTAATTTCAAAGCAGCCACAGTCTCAGGATGTGCACGAGTTTTTAATCCGCAGTCCGGGTTAATCCAGAACAATTTCGGATCAAGTACACGTAGAGCGCGTTCGATCAACTGTACCATTTCTTCTTTGGCAGGTACACGAGGACTATGAATATCATAGACACCTAGACCAATGCCTTTATCGTACCCATGAACTTCAAAAGAAGAAATCAATTCACCATGACTACGAGATGTCTCAATAGAGATAACATCAGCATCCATATCTTTGATCGCATCAATAATATCATGGAATTCGGAATAACACATGTGAGTATGAATTTGTGTTGTTTCTTGTACAGCGGCTGTAGATAGACGGAACGAACCTACTGCCCAATCCAGATATTCTTGCCATTTGCTACGTTTTAGAGGCAATCCTTCACGTAGAGCAGGCTCATCTACCTGAATCATTTCAATACCCGCCGCTTCAAGTGCTAGAATCTCATCTGAAATAGCGCGTGCGATCTGGTAAGACACTTTACTACGAGGAATATCGTCACGTACAAATGACCAGTTTAGAATCGTTACTGGACCTGTTAACATCCCTTTAACAGGCTTAGTGGTTAATGATTGAGCATATTTTGTTTCCGTTACGGTCATTGGTTTTACAAAATGGACATTACCATAGATCACCGGTGGCTTCACGCAACGTGAACCATATGATTGAACCCAACCAAAGCGTGTAAATGTAAATCCATCTAATTGTTCTCCGAAAAATTCAACCATATCAGTACGTTCAAATTCACCATGTACCAATACATCTAATTTCAACTCTTCTTGAATCGAAATCCAATCTTGAATCTGCTCTTCAATAAAACGATTATAGTCTGCTGGAGACAATTCTCCTTTACGCCATAATTGACGAGCACGGCGTACTTCGACCGTTTGTGGGAAGCTACCGATCGTCGTTGTAGGCAATAATGGTAATTTCCATTTTTCTGCATGTATCACTTGACGCTGTGCAAAAGGAACATTGCGTGTAGCGGAACCTTCATCTTGTTGTAGATGTTGTTCTTGTGGAGCACGCCATGACGAATGAGCAATACGTTCTACGGCTTCACGACTGCGATCCAATGCTTCTTGTACCGCACTTGCACCGATATTAGCGGCTTTCGTTAGCAAAGCCAATTCTTCTAATTTCTGATCTGCAAAAGCAAGAGCGTCTTTGATAATCGGATCAAGAGACGTTTCGCTGTTGGTGGTTACCGGTACATGTTGTAGACTGCAAGACGGCTGAATCAGTAAACGATCGGCAGGTACAGTTTGAGAAATAGTTTGAATCAATTCAATTTTATCTTCTAATTTGGAACGCCAGATATTGCGACCATCGACTAGACCTACGCCTAGAATTTTGTTTTCAGGGAATCCCCAATCATCAAGGTTGTTCAGATTTTGCTCTAATCCATGTACAAAGTCCAAGCCAATTCCTTGTACAGGTAGATCGATCAATTTACCAAAATCATCGACACCTTCAAAATAAGTCTGTACTAGCAAGTTCACATCAGGAGTCGCTTGATTGAACTGAGCATAAATGTCTTGCACCCATTGCCATTCTTCTGTAGATACTTCTAGCGCAAGGGATGGCTCATCCATCTGAACCCAGCGTACACCTGCTTTATTCAATCCTTGCAATATTTCAATATAAAGTGGAGCTAACTGATCCAGCCAATGCTTGAATTCAGAAGCTTCATATCCTTTAGACAGTTTGAGGAAGGTATACGGGCCAATCACTACAGGTTTGGTCTCAATGCCTAGTTCTGTTTTGGCTTCTAAGTATAGTCGCAGTGGACGGTTTTCTGTTAATTGTGGTGTGATTCCACCCAGTTCTGGGACAATATAATGGTAATTAGTATTGAACCATTTGGTCATTTCACCTGCTGTAGCATTGTCTGTCCCACGAGCAATATCAAAGTATTGTTGTAGTGATACTTCACCACCTGTATAGCCAAATCGCTCTGGAACTAATCCGAAAGTGACCGCAGTATCTAGAACCTGATCATAATAGGAAAAGTCGCCTACAGGAATCAGATCTATACCTGCTTTGCTTTGTTTACTCAGATGAGCGAGGCGCAAATCTTTCATCGTTTGCAAAAATTCAGCTTCAGAAATTTTGTTATTCCAGAACGCTTCGAGTGCTTTTTTCCATTCCCGTTGTTCCCCTAGACGTGGATAACCGATATTGCTACTCAGTACTTTTGGCATTATTATTCCCCCTGAAAGTGGATTGTTTGTTACAATCATCATAGCGCATTCTGGTAGGATATGGTTATACGTTTTGCCTATATCCTATCATGATTACACGCTATAGCTAGATAGCCTTTTGGTCAAAAAGTCATTTGATGGTAAGATGAAAGAGAAGACATATCTATACATAATTGAAGCAGGGAAGATGAAAGGAGATCATCATGAGTATTTTGTATTTATTTTGGGCGTTTTTAGGTCAAGCTATACTAGGGATATTGATTACAGGATTGAACCGATTCGGATTAGCAGCAATCTGGTTAGATTATGTACCTACTGTTATTGTAAGCGTTTTGTATTTTATTGGATTTATGAAATTAGAAAAAGTAAATCCACAATTCGCCAAAGGTAAAATAGCTGCTATCAGTGCGGCAGTACTTGCGATTATTCAGATCTTTTTACCCGGTCAAGCCAATGTATTACCTTTACCGTGGTGGCTGGCTATCGTATCATTACTCGTGATTATTGCTGATTTATTTATTATTTATACCGTATGTAAAGGTATCGGTGAACTCGCAGAAGCACAGAACTTACCAGATTTCAAAAAAGTATCTTATCAGCGCTGGATCATTTATGTATGTAATCAGATTGTAGCGTTGGCTGTATTAGCGATCAGTGCTTTTGTATCCTCTACAAGTGAAGGCAATTTGGTTATACTAGCAGGATTACTAGGAGTTATATACGTTATTTTTGGTCTACTTGTGTATATCTTAATGGCTACATTCATCTGGAAAGCTTATAAACTATTAGATATCAAATAGGAGGAGTTCTTAATGACTAACGTATTGGTATTAGGTGGCACACGCTTTTTCGGCAAAAATCTAGTGGAATTGCTATTGAAAGAACAGATCAAAGTAACACTACTGACTCGTGGCAAAACGGAAGATGAATTTGGAGATCAAGTACAGCGCTTAGTGGTAGATCGTGAAGATGCAGTAGCTTTGGAAAAGGCGATCGGTGATCAGCAATATGATGTTGTCTACGATAATATTTGCTTTACACCACAGCAAGCACGTGAAGCAGTGTCTATTTTCCAAAACAAAGCCAAACGTTATATTTTGACTTCTAGCTTATCCGTCTATGATTTCGGCACAGGTATATGCCACGAATCAGATGTAGATACACATCATTATACAATTGATGCAGATCCAGAAGCAGAGCTTAGTTATGGAGAAGGCAAGCGTCAAGCAGAAGCTGTTTTTTTCCAACAGGCTGATTTTCCAGTAGCGGCGGTACGATTTCCAATTGTGTTAGGGCCTAATGATTATACCAAGCGGTTACATTTTCATGTCGAACGTGTATTAAGTGGTAAAGTGATTGGCATTTCGAATCTTGAAGCACAGATGAACTTCATTCATGAACAAGAAGCCGCTGAATTTTTATTCTGGTTAGGCATTTCTTCCGAATTGACAGGACCTGTTAATGCCCGTTCTGACGGAGAAGTCAGTCTACGTGAATTGGTAGAGTGGATAGAGCAGGGTACCGAACAACAAGCGATTATTCAAAGCGAAACAGATGATGAAGCACAGTCTCCTTTTGGTGTGCCTGATTCATGGATTATGGATACGTCCAAAGCGAAACAAGATGGATTTCAATTCTATGTATTATCGGAATGGATGCCTGCATTGATAAAGCAAATGGCTACACAAACAAATAGATAAAGTGATCACAGAATGGAGCTTGACGATGGTCAATGATATTTTTATAGGTGATATTCCTTTAGTAGATGGAGTGATTGAACAAGTCATTCTTTTACCCGATCAAGTGAAAGTATACTTCCGAACCGATCAAGGGATATCTACTGTATTTTCTTTAGAGCAAGTAGCAGGAGTATGGGATCGCCGCTCCGCCGGACAAGAAATAGGCGGAATGCGGACGGTTCCCTGGTCACGTAGCGATGCACAGATACGTGATGTTTTGATGGCACAAGTAGAACAAGGAGAATTGAGCGAAGAGTTATTAAGTAGTCTTTCAATCTATTCTTTCATTAGTAGCTGGGGTGAACATTCTATTTTGGATATTGCAGCTAGTGAAATACGGACTCAGCGTTAATCGTCAAATATGACTAGATTTATTCATACGACGATAAGCTGCAATCAGAAATGGTAGACCAAGCGCACAAGTCAATGCTAACGGTACAAATATCTGGACACTGTGTGCTGCGCCTCTAGCATCAAGTAAAAAACCTCCGAGTATAGGGGCGCAGACACTACCCAGATTATTAAATCCAATCGTTCCAAAATACGTTCCTTTCCATTCTGGCTTGGCAATACGATCTATTAACATATCCATCATCGTAAATAACAATACTTCACCGATTGTGAAAATAACGGTAATTAACATAAAGGCTACACCAGTACTTGCTAATCCATATAGAAGTAAGCTCGTCGCTACAAACACATTGCCCACAATCAAAGAAACAACAGGCGCAAAGTGTGAAGCCCATTTTACTAATGGATATTGTACAACCAGTACAGTAATAGCATTGAGTGTTAACATATAAGCAAACCATGTTGTACCATTTTGTAAATGAGGAACCAATGCTAAATATTGCGGTAAAGTTGAATTGAGATGTCCATAACCCAGTACACAGAATGTGGTGCCGATCAATATGTATAAAAAGACTCGATCTTGAGAAATAATGCGTAATGCTTCTTTTAACGTAATCCGTTGTTCATTTGTTACTGAAGATTTGCTATGCACAGGATGTTTACCAAATTGAAAACTAAGGATAATCGTATAAAGTACATAGATACACCCTGCCATTACAAAAGCACTGCTTGATCCATCACGACTTAACCATAATCCTAGCAATGGGCCGAAAACAACGCCTACATTAACCGCTGTATAACGCATATTAAATACTAGCAATTTTTGCTCTTGTGGAGTCACTTCTGATAACAGTGCTCTAGAAGTAGGCTCGAATAAAGAACGACAAAGCCCATTTAGCGTATTTACTATAAAAAACATCCAGATTTGATTGGAAGCAGCAAAAGCAAAAAACACAATACTCCACCCTGTAATTGATAAAATCATTACTTTTTTACGCCCGATCCGATCTGAGATATAACCTCCATAAAAGCTAGCAAATACCCCTACTAATGAACTGACAGCTACTGTAATCCCTGTTTGTGTAGGTGTCGCTCCTAAAGACTGGGTAAGATAAATCGATAAAAAAGGAATACTCATCGAAGTCGCCATTCTTCCAAATAACGTTCCTATAATGATTGTCCATGCTAAAGGGTGAATATGACGTAACGATAATAAAGAGTTTTTCATAGAATAGAGGTACTCCTTTCTTATAGATGATACAAAAAATTATTTTCTCACCCTTATAAAAGGCTGTCAAGATCACTTACTATTCTATACTTATCTTTAGAAACGAATTGTCATATAATGGTATGAAATCGACAAAGGAGGAATAGACATGACCGATGCAGTGTCTCAGTTTTATCAATCTTACAATGAAGATTCAAGATTCGAACGTCCATCTCGAGCAGTTGAATATCTAACGACTCTACATATGATAGATACATGGTTATCTCAGTTACCTCCAGCATCTGCGATCTTAGACAGCGGAGCAGGAAGTGGTGTATATGCTCTTCATTATGCAGCTCAAGGACACTCTGTAACAGCTATTGATATTACACCTAAGCATATTGAGCAAATTCAAGCCAAAATCGTGCAATCTAAGCAAGTATTATCTGTACAAGCAGAAATCGGTAATGCTATTCATTTATCTAATTATGCAGACCAATCGTTTGATATGGTATTGTGTCTAGGTCCTTATTATCATCTGACCTCAGCTGAAGATCGTGCATCTTGTTTGTCTGAAAGTATGCGAGTACTCCGCTTGGGTGGAATACTTATTGTGGCTTATATTAATAAATACTCGATTGCACCTATGTTAGCAGTGAAAGAACAAGGTTATATGCGTCCTTCTGTTATAGAGAAAGTATTGCAAGAAGGTGTATTTTACGATGGTGAAGAAGATAGCTTCTGGACAGACTTGTATGTCACATCACCAGAACAGATGGAGCAAGATTTGCTGTCTGCTCAGGCTGAGATTGTCGATCATGCAGGAGCAGATGGAATAACGCATACTATAGATGGTTCGATAGATGTTATGGATAAAGATACATATAACACATGGATCAACTATCATTTTCAGACATGCCGGGAGCGTAGTATTTTAGGATTAAGTACGCATGGATTGATTGTAGGACGTAAAAGTTAAAAGTATATATATCTTAAAATTGTAAAATAGATATTATAAATAAATACATGTCAAAAGCCAGTGACCTTAAAGGTTCTGGCTTTTTTATATACCAATAATGATATATAAATTTGTTCTAAATGTTTGTTTCACTAAAGACAAGGGTAAAGTATACGAGAAGCAATTGAAATAATAGTAATATACTAACTAATTGTTATTATTCGATATTTATATATGCCTATTACGTATTAAGGCTATCCTAAGGAGGATATTATTATGACACTAGTACAATCGAAATATACACATTGGAACAAGCAATTTATAGCTGGAGAATGGGTAGAAGGTTCTTCTGACAAAATGATGCAAAATAAAAATCCTTATACAGGTGAAACATTAGTAGAATGGCGTTCTTCGGATGAGAATGATCTAGATAAAGCGTACAAAACAGCGCAAACTGAAGGCAAGAAATGGTCTAAAACGCCTCTTGCTGTACGTGCTAAAGTCATGCGTGAAGCGATGATGCAAATGAATGAACGTAAAGAAGAAATCGTAGATCTGTTGATTGCTGAATCAGGTAGTACCCGTCTCAAAGCAGAACGTGAATGGATGACAACAGTACGTATTTTGGAAGAATCGTCTTCGTTCCCTTATCGAATGAAAGGGGAATTGATCGGTTCAGATATCCCAGGCAAAGAAAACCGTGTTGTTCGTGAAGCTAAAGGTGTAATTGGTGTAATTGGACCGTGGAATTTCCCTCTACATCTATGTATGCGTTCTGTCGCTCCAGCACTTGCTGTAGGTAATGGTGTAGTGATCAAGCCTGCTTCAGATACACCGATCACAGCAGGATTATTGATCGCTGATATTTTTGAAAAAGCAGGATTACCTAAAGGAGTCCTTAGTGTTGTCAGTGGTAGCGGTAGCGAAATAGGCGATGCTTTTGTCAAACACCCGATTCCTAAATTGATTTCATTTACAGGTTCAACAGAAGTAGGACGTGGGATCGGTAAATTAGCAGGCGAACATTTGAAAGATGTAGCGCTAGAGTTAGGCGGCGACAATGCAATGATCGTATTGGATGATGCGGATATTGATAAAGCTGTCGAAGCCGCTGTATACGGTAAGTTTTTCCATCAAGGACAGATCTGTATGGCACTTAATCGTATTGTGATTGATGATTCAATCTATGATACTTTTGTAGAGAAATTTACGAATACAGTCAAAGGTCTCAAATTCGGTGACCCTGCTGATGAGAAAACGTTAGTTGGGCCTTTGATTCATGAAAAAGAAGTAGATCGTCTATTAGAAGTTATCGAACAAGCGCAAAAAGAAGGCGCTAAATTACTGTATGGTGGTAAAAGCAAAGGAAGCGTGCTTGAGCCAACTGTATTAAGTGAAGTGTCTCCTGACAATTCAGTAGCACAACATGAATTGTTCGGACCTGTTGCTTTATTGATTCGTGCCCAAAATGAAGCAGATGCGATTGAAATCGTCAATCGTAGTGAATATGGTCTGAGTGGATCTGTATTTACATCGAATATCGAACGTGGTTATCGTGTCGCTCAAGAAGTAGAAAGTGGCATGGTGCATGTGAATGATCAATCTGTAAATGATGAAGCACATGTGATGTTCGGTGGCGAAAAATCATCCGGTTTGGGACGTTTCGGCGGCGATTGGGCGATTGAGAAATTTACACGTACACGTTGGATTAGTATTCAACATGAATACCGTGAATTTCCTAATATTTAAATCAATCGACTCAACAAGTATTCTATAATGCAATCATAGATCTGTTCAACCTAAACGGCTTTATTATTCCTGCGTATGGATGATAAGGTCGTTTTTGCATGATCGTATATGTTAAATCATAGATATATTTCCTAGCAAAAAGATCAAAAAGGGGTTTGAAAGATCTGAAATGCGGTTATTAATTCTTACCGGAAGATTTACCATAATCTTATTATGGACTGTATATTGGTAACGAAGCTTCTGGTGAATCGAGAAGGAGTTGAGCAGGTATGTCAATAGATCGTTTTATACTCCATAAATTAAGCCGTGAAGCCAATGAGCATACTCGTACCAATTTATTGCGCTTATTTGTTATCCGTATCCGGAGTGCAGAAAAGCAAGAAGCCGTTAGAAAACATCAATATATTAGCTAAAATGATTTTAGATTATCAATCACTTTAATGAGACATTCTCATCATTATTCTTTTGATTGTCTAGATAATCATGAGAGTTAATGATGTATATAGTAGATGCTTAAAGTTCACAAAAAAACATCCGTTCTCCTTAAAGGAGCCGGATGTTTTTTTATAGTTATAATGGTTGTGTTATTTAGCTGTTTGAGAATACTCGGCTTCTAAAACCATTGCTTCTGGCTCTACCCATGATTGAGACCAGTCCTGAATACCGCGTATAACAGATTCTAATGCTAATCCTTTTTGAGTTAATTCATATTCAATCCGTACCGGAGTCTCAGGGTATACATGGCGGACAACCATTCCTTCATGCTCTAGATCCTTCAGGCGTTCGGACAAAAGACGACCGCTTACCGGGAGTGATGATTGAATAGAGCAAAAGCGTTGAGGACCACCCATCAGTTGATAAATAATTAAGCCATTCCAACGTTTACTTAAAATCTGCATCCCCTTTTCGAATCGAGGACAAAGCATTGATGTATCCATCTATATCACCTCTTTTAATAAACCTATTATATCACATAATATACATTTGATACAGACTATCACTTCAGTAATTTAATAACTTTTAAGATATTTCTTTTAAAAGTACACTAGATTACTTAAAGTTAATTGGTGTGCAATTGATTTACCTGCATTTTTATTTAAAATGATCGAATTGCTCACAAAAAGCCGGTATTACATATAGATCCGTAAAGATCAGTATGTAACACCGGCTAAATGACAAGAATACACTATTTTATGTAATGACTAAGAAAGCTCAGACAGAAAGGGCCAAACGGAAATGTTCCGTTTTCAGGCCCAGCGTAATGTCTATAGAAGTGCATGGAGATTCATTTTGTTTAGTATAGAGATAAAGCTAAAGTATCGCTTTCACGATAAGTGTGCAAAATCGCTTCAGAACCCACAACTTCGATACTGATCACTGTATCTAGACATGTTTTAATCATTTTTTTACCATTTACAACTTTGTGTTCAATCGTTCTGCGTAATAGTCTTAACAGCTTGGACATTGGTTGTGTATTCTCGGCGTTAAAGTAAACCGGAACCATCTTGTTCTCTAAAAGAATTGTCGTTTTCACTATTAATCACCTCGTTTATTTTTATAAGTAATTTGAATTCAAAAGATTGTGTAGGTTTAGCCTCTCGACTAACTTGACTTTATTGTAATCACCTTTCCTTAAAGAAAACTTAAAATTACATGATTTTCACCTAAAACATTAGTATGAATTTTAAAGCAAGACACATAATGTTCAATAAACCTACATTACTTATTACTTATAATAATCATTTATGGTTAAAAATGGAATATATTTCGGGAAACAATTGACAAAATTAAGCCTATAGTGCTACATTTGAATAGGTACTAAGAACCTGTATTCTATTATTTTCGTAAATAGTCGCCCTTTATATAGTTATAAAAGCTCACATGCCGGTACGGAAGGGAGAAGATAGTCCACATGTTAACTTTAAATTCTTCCAAAGAACTAATGATGACGTTGACAGACAAAGAATTGTTCTTTTTAGGCGGCATACTTGGATTCGATCAGATCATGGGTATAGACAATCCATTCCACCATAGTACTGCTGAAGAACTGGCTGATATATGGAAGCAAGCAAGTACATCTTTATTACAAAAAGGATGCTTAATTATAGAAGATAATAATGAATTAGCGTCACTTCCACCAGATGCATATTTACAAGGAAAGTTTATCGGCACCTATAAGCGTGGATGCTGTATACGTTACTTTTGTGCTACAGATGCTAATAGTAAAGTCCGTGAAGGGCATAGCTATTTTACGCATGAAACGGTAGTTGATATTAAGCAAACGCCTACTTTACCGGGAAGCTATACGTTAACTGAATTAGGAAGTCTTAATAAAGCATGCACATTATTGTTAAAACGAATGAAATTAAGTAATAACAAAATAGGTGAAATGCCTGCATTAACATTTTCGCGGCAATGGTTTGATCAGTATTTTCGTGATGGTGAACCTATTCAATTAGAAAAGATGATTTCAGAATTAACTGAAATGACCGGAGATTCTGAAGGTTCACGTATTTTTGCAAAAGTGCTTCATAATTATAGTCTTCGTGCTGAGATTCAATTTTCTCAATGGGAAGAAGATAGTTGGCAACGTCAAGGCGCAGTGTTATTGGCTGATCAGAATACCAATTGGATTGTTCGTATGAGCAATCAAGATCATGAAGATTGGGTGATCGCTGTGCCTGTTGATAAAAAGCAGTTACGTCGTATGTTGCTTGATTGGGTACAACAACCTGATCCTGTATAATTGTAGAAGTAGATCCTATGAGCCGGACAGATGATATCTGTTCGGTTTTTTATTGTTAAAATTGTTAAAAAAATATGAAAAAGTGATTCCATGAGTACCTATATTGGGTAAATTGTTGAAGCACGAGGGTGCAATACTTGTGTATACATATTTTATTTAAAAGGAGTGGAGTAAATGATGGAATCTACAATTAATATACATCGCTTTGCAGGTAAAACAGCGTTGGTGACCGGAGCAGGTTCTGGCATTGGTAAAGCGACTGCTCTTAAATTCGTAGCTGAGGGAGCGAATGTGATCTTATGTGATCTATCGCTTGAACGTATACGTGAAACAGAAGCAGAAGCAAATGCGATTCGTCCTGATGCAGCATTGGCTTTTGAGATGGATATTGCAAATGAAGAACAAGTGAAACATGCAATTCAGGCAGGAGCAGAACATTTTAGTGGTCTGGATATCGTTTTTGCTAATGCAGGGATTAATGGAGTACTTGCTCCTATTGATGAGATTGGATTCGAAGACTGGCAACGTACGATTAATACCAATCTAGGCGGTACTTTTCTGACGATCAAGTATGCGCTTCCTTTCTTAAAAGAGCATGGAGGCGGAAGTATTGTGATTACCAGTTCGATTAATGGTAATACCACATTTGCAAGCTTTGGTATGTCAGCTTATAGTACTTCCAAAGCAGGTCAAGTCGCTTTTGCTAAAATGGCTGCTCTTGAACTGGCTCAATTCAAAGTTCGTGTCAATGTAATCTGTCCGGGAGCAATCTCAACGAACATTGATCAAAGTACAGAAATGAATGAACTGGTACGCAATATTGCTATTCCTATCGAATTCCCGAATGGTCGTCAACCTTTGGCAGGGCAATCGGGTTCAGCGGATAATGTAGCAGATCTGGTTACCTTCTTATCTTCTCCAGAAGCGGCTCATATCACAGGAGCGCAGATTACGATTGATGGCGCAGAATCGTTGTTGTGTTAATCTGTTGCTGACTCTCTAAATAGATAATTAATAATCATGTATATCACAAATAATGATCAAGAAGCTCTGTTATAGGAGCTTCTTTTGTTATATTATGAGGCTATTGAAATGATTACTGTAATAGATATAGATAATAATCAAAGAGGTGACAACCATATGTTATCTTGGTTAGCTGAACAGAAGATTAATGAAGCGATACAACAAGGAGAATTCGATGATCTTCCGGGAAAAGGAAAGCCACTGGAATTGGAAGATTTATCTCATGTGCCTGAAGAATTACGTGCCGCTTATAAATTGATGAAAAATGCAGGTGTCATTCCAGAAGAGTTACAATTGCGACAAGAGATGTTAACCTTAACCGATCTGATCGCAGCTTGTCAGCATGCAGGTGAACGACAAGCTTTACATCGTAGATTAGATGAGAAAACATTGCGTTTACAGATGATTACAGCTCAAAGAGGATTGTATGATAATGCTTCTTATCAACGATATGAACATCAAATTCGTCGTAAATTCACTTAGAATAGTAATATGTGATTGAAAAAGGTTCGCTTGGAATATTTAATTCTCATTTTATTAGATAGCGTTTATATAGATAATCAGACGTTTACAGAAAGGAATTATGATTTGACTGAATTATTGAATTTACCAGTAGATACGTTGATTCCGGACTTGAAATTATATTTAGAGCAACAAGGAATAGCCGTATTAACAGCGGAACCGGGAGCGGGTAAAACAACGCGTATTCCACTTGCTTTGCGCCATGAAAAATGGCTAGAACATAAGCGCATTATTATGCTAGAACCTCGCCGTGTAGCTGCGATTGCTGCGGCACGCTTTATGGCGGCTTCCTTAGGAGAGCAAGTCGGTCAAACGGTTGGTTATCGAGTAGCTTTGGATAGCAAAGTAAGTAAGCATACAGTGATCGAAGTGGTGACTGAAGGTATTTTGACAGCAATGATCCAGCATGATCCTTCATTAGAACAAGTAGGTTTGATTATTTTTGATGAATTTCATGAACGGAATCTGCATGCTGATCTGGGGCTTGCTCTGGCGATAGAGAGCAGGTCTATTTTGCGTGAAGATCTAAGGATAGTCGTTATGTCTGCTACGATGAATCCACATCCTATTGCAGCTTTATTAGGGAATGCGCCTATACTTTCAAGTGCAGGACGAACATATCCTGTAGAAACTTATTATGTGGCAGGCGAGTCGATTTTTAATATGTATCAACGTCCATATTCTGATTGGGCTAAAAAAGTAGCTTCGACTATCCAAGAAGCATTACAGCAACATGAAGGAAATGTACTGGTCTTTTTGCCAGGTATACGTGAGATTCGATCAGTATATCGAGAATGTGCATCTTTAATTCATCTGATGGGTAGTAAGGCAGAAATAGTCATTTTACATGGTGGTATGAGCGCATCAGAACAGGATCAAGTGCTTGCTCCTTCTATAGAACATACACGTAAAGTCGTATTATCCACATCGTTAGCAGAATCCAGTATTACAATAAATGGAATCCATATTGTTATTGATAGCGGTCTGATGCGTACGCCTATCTTTTCCGCTCGGACAGGGATGCAACATTTGGCAACAGAACGTGTATCTCAAGATAGTGCAGATCAACGCCGAGGCCGAGCAGGACGACAAAATGCTGGCATATGTTATCGCATGTGGAGTGAAGAAGAACAATTGTATTTATCGCCTACCCGTTTACCGGAAATCATGCAAAGTGATCTGGCTTCGACGGCGTTGCAAATTGCACTCTGGGGAACAGAGGTGAATGAATTGAACTGGTTGGATCAGCCACCGAGAGCCGCTTATGAGCAAGCTTGTCAATTATTGATCCATCTGGAAGCTCTGGACGATCAGAAATGTATAACAGCGCATGGACGTGAATTAACTAAGCTTCGGGTTCATCCTCGTCTTGCTCATATGATTGTAAAAGCTATTCCTTTAGGTCTGGTTCAACAAGCGTGTGATCTAGCCGCTTTGTTACAAGAACGCGATATATTGTCATTTCATGAAGTAGGTGCAGATTTGGAACATCGTGTACAAGCTCTTCATGGCAATACATCGTATACAGTAGATCAGGCGGCAATCAAACGTATTCGTGAATGGAGTCAACGATTTGAGAAGCAAGCACGTTTAGTTAAAGTGGATATTAAGGATGCTCCATTAGAACATCTTTCTTCTAAATTCCATACAGGGCTGTTATTATCACTTGCTTATCCTGACCGAATAGCCAAAAATCGTGGGAATGGTACCTTTCTATTACGTATGGGAAAAGGAGCTGTATGGAATAAGAAACTGGCTCATTCTGAATATTTAGCAACTGCTTCGTATCTTGTCGCCGCCGAATTAGATGGTACAGGCACAGATAGTATGATTAGATTAGCCGCAGTTATAAGTGAAGCACACATTCGGGAAGTCCATCAAGCTCATATTCAATTGGTCTCTCAAGTTCACTACGATGAAGAGAGCGAAAGGATATCTGCAAGTATTGATACTTGTCTGGGATCTATTACTTTGCAATCGGTGCCTGATCCTAAGCCTTCAGCAGAAAAGATTCAGCAGGCAATGATAGAAGCTATTCGGCGCAAAGGATTGGATAGCTTGAACTGGACCAAAACAGCTGTGCAGTGGAGAGAACGAATATCTTTTATGCATCATCTTCAAGCCGATTATCCTGCTATGGATGATCAGACATTATTAGCAGATATGAATCAATGGTTACTCCCTTATATAGAAGGAATCCGTCGATTTAGTGAATTGCGTAAGGTAAATATCACAGAGCTGCTAACTCAGCAGTTATCATGGGAACAACGTCAAGCGATAGAGCGATTGGCACCTACACATATTGACGTTCCTAGCGGATCACGAATTCCGGTTAACTATCATGATCCATTGCGTCCATTTATCGCTGTACGATTACAAGAGTTATTTGGTTGTCTCACTACACCGACTATAGGTTATCATACTCCGCTGACGATCCATTTATTATCTCCAGCAGGGCGACCGGTACAGGTCACGAACGATTTGAATAGCTTTTGGCAAGAAGCCTATTTTGAAATCAAAAAAGATTTGAAAGGCAGATATCCCAAGCATTATTGGCCTGAAAATCCGCTAACAGCTGAACCTACACATCGTGCTAAACCACGTCAATCTTAAATGCTAAGTGTCTAACTACAGAAATATGATTTTGTCAACACTTTTTTGGGGATTCCGATTGAAAATATGCCTTCAAGGGTAATAACTTCACATGCAACCTGATACCAAATTAGGTGATAAAAGGTTAATACTCGGGAGGTAACAACAATGGATAAAAAAATCGTAGGCGTATTTAATACAGAACAAGAAGCTTCTAATGCAATTGAACAATTAAAAGGTCAAGGATTTTCTACAGATGAAATTTCTGTGATTACCAAAGACCGTGAAGAATTACGTAATATTACAGAAGAAACAGATACCAAAGCACCAGAAGGTGTAGCAACAGGAGCGACTACAGGCGGAGTACTTGGCGGAACAGCAGGCTTGTTAGCAGGTCTTGGTGCGCTAGCTATACCGGGTATCGGACCAATTCTAGCAGCAGGACCGATTGCAGCGACAATTACTGGCGCAGCTGTAGGTGCTGGAGCAGGTGGATTGTTGGGCGGACTAATCGGTATGGGTATACCGGAAGAGGAAGCTACTGAATACGAAGGTTATGTGAATAATGGTAAAATTCTTGTACTTGTAGAAGATGATGACCGTTATGACAATGTATACGGCGTATTCCGTAATAACCGTACATTGAATGAGACTCGTTACCGTACACAAGCAGACCGTCAAGGTACGCTAGACCAGTCTACAACAAAGCAAGATCAACCGGTAGGACGTACAGAAGAAGATCCGAATGCGTCTAAAGTTCACAAAGAAATAGATAAAGACAGTCTTAACGATGATAGTCAAGGATCAGACAACAAATTGACTTCATATTCTAATGGCGGTTACGGCGTATAATTGATTTTTCCTAAATTATATAAAGAAACATTCAAAAGCTTATCTTTGGTCAGATTTTCTGCCAGAGATAGGCTTTTCGTCATTATTCTACTAGATTCGCTACAGTAATTGCCAAAAAAACGTGCATTAGGTTATAAATGCCCTGTTAGATTATCGCTAGAAGAGGTATACTGACAGTGAAAGGGTATATATTATGTTCCCTTTACTTTATGAATGAGGAGGTTATAATCATGGACGTACAGGATAAACTGACTCAGCCCACATCTGGTTCTGCAAAGGACAAAAAAAGAAATCGTCGTAAATGGATCAACAAGTTACGTAACGAACTTCGTCTTCCAGGTGCACCATCACCATCGCCTAGAAATGAATCACAACGCATGCCAACACCAACAATGTCTAACACTGCAAGCTGGGGTTGTGGATCACGTTTAACTTCATAAGACCGACTTATGAAGAACTATTGAATATTCCCTCAGGAGTAACATTATGACAAAAAAACCTAGATTAAGAGAAATCGAGATTTTGCGTGGTATGGCTTTTGCCGCTGTCGTGCTTCAGCATTCGATTGCTCATTTTTCTGTAGTCCCAGAATTGAAAATGGAGGATGGGGCTCGGCTTACTTTATTGCTATTAGCGGCCAAATTTGCAGTACCGGCCTTTATTTTCATCACAGGGCTGGTGCTTTTTTATAACTATGAAGACAAAATCAATTATGTATCGTTTGTTCGCAAACGATTTAAAGACATTATTGTGCCTTATCTGTTATGGTCAGTTATTTATTCGTTTATGTTAGGTATTTACAATAATCCACCGTGGGAATGGATCACGACCATGATTCGCTTCTGGCTCACAGGTAAATCAAGTTATCACTTATGGTATATTGTGATGATTATTCCGATGTATCTGTTGTTTCCGCCGCTACGTATAGGTGTAAGAAAAACGATAGCATGGATTAATGGACAACGTTATCGTGCATGGATATTGATGATCGGGTTAGTTGTAGGATATGAACTTATTTTATTTGCAAGACCTTATATTACCGATACAGCCACCATGTTAAATATTCCGATTCTTAGTGCATATTTTACAACCTATGCTGATCGTAATGTGATCTATTACTTGTTTTATTTTCTATTAGGTGCTTTAGCTGGACTACATATCAATGTGTTCCTGGATATCCTAAAACGGGTGAAATTTCCTGTGATAGTGATATGCGGGTTGTTTGCGGTGTATTATACAGGGCTGGTCTTAGGACATTTTCCTCCAGAAGCTCCATTTGGTAGACGGTTTATCGCATTAACCTTATTACAACCTGCCATGGGACTGTTCCTGATTTCATTTTTATTGCTGATCTATATTATAGCTTTGAGTATCCTATCTAGTGGTGGTACGTATCATCGACAATTATGGATTACACTAAGTCGATATTCATATGGTGGTTATTTGGCACATGCTTTGATGTTAAGAATAAGTTATATCATAGAAGAGTCGTTATTAGCAGGAATGAATATTACAGTAAGAATGATTATCGTATGGATAATTACGCTCGTATTATCGGTATTCGTTACTTATGTGATCTCACATATTCCTTACGGACACTGGCTAACAGGCATGTCATTACGTAAAAAGAATCCAGTTAAACTATAGTGTATCCAAAGAAGCAGACATCCGTTTATAAAAGGTGTCTGCTTTTTTAAGTTCTTATTTGTTATCCCTAAAAGAAGAGAATGTATAAAGCTAAAGAGTGTCAAAGTTGAAATCAAATGGTTAAGAAGTTTATAGTGTATTTACGGAATGAATGTTCATTCCGCTAACATCACTTAAAGATTAGCTGATGAATGTAGAGCAAAATAGAGATAGACCACACAGGATAGAAAGGAGTGAATACGATGGAAGCAACACTTCACAAGCAAGATTTAATCTTATCGGCTGCACTTCAATTATTTGCTGATCGTGGATTCGATGGTACGACAGTACCGGTTATTGCCGAAGCCGCCAAAGTAGGAGCAGGCACGATTTATCGTTATTTTGAAAATAAAGAAGCACTGGTGAATGTATTATTTGAGCAAGGGACGTTATCACTCACAGAAGCGACAGTAGGTCAATTGTATCAAAATGGTGAAGATGTACGCACACAGTTCAGGCATTTATTTTATGGCATGGTACACTTCGCCAAACAAGATATCAATCATCTGCACTTTATTGTCACACATGCACAAGGATGGTATTTGACAGATGCTAACAAACAATTATTTGAACAGTTACAACATGGACTTTATGCCTTTTGTGATTATGGCATTGAGCAACAGATGATTCGTCCATTGCCATCACCTGTATTAATAGCGATCGTATTTGGTGCTTTCAAAGAATTGTATAATGCAGTACGTCTGGGCGGTGTAATACTGTCCGCAGAATTGATAGAGCAAGTGGAGGAATGTTGCTGGAACGCGATAGAGCAGAAGAAATAAGGAGGAATCATAATGACCACCTATACAGATATTCCACAACCGAAAAAAGTAGGCTTACTCGGTAATTTACCCTTGATCGATGCTGAAGCTCCGTTGCAATCGATTGTAAAGTTATCTTATCAATATGGACCGATTTTTCGAATGGAGTTGCCCGGAAGAGAGCAAGTTTACCTTTCCGGACACAAATTAGTACAGGAAGCATGTGATGAATCTCGATTTGATAAAAATGTATGGGCACCTCTGCAAAATGTCCGTCCATTTACAGGCGATGGATTATTTACAAGTTGGACGCATGAACCCAATTGGAAAAAAGCACACCATATTTTGTTGCCAAGCTTTAGCCAGCGAGCGATGCAAGGGTATCAGAATATGATGGTCGATATTGCTACTCAATTAGTTCAGAAATGGGCACGATTGAATCCAGACGAAAGTGTCAATGTACCTGAAGATATGACCCGCCTGACACTGGATACGATTGGATTATGTGGTTTTAATTATCGCTTTAATAGCTTCTACCGTGATCAACCTCATCCATTTATTGTAAGTATGACTCGTGCATTAGATGAAGCGATGAGTCAATTGCAACGACTAGGTATTCAAGATAAATTAATGATTACGAAAAAACGGCAGTACAAGCATGATATTGAGCATATGTTCTCTACTGTTGATAAAATTATTGCTGAACGCCGCGAGGGATTGACCGAAGGCAAGGACGATCTGTTATCTCATATGCTTAACGGCAAAGACCCTGAGACGGGCGAGACATTAGACGATGAAAATATTCGCTATCAGATGATTACCTTCCTTATTGCTGGACATGAGACAACCAGTGGATTGCTATCATTTGCGATATATTATTTGCTCAAAAATAAAGATAAACTGCAAAAAGCATATGAAGAAGTAGATCGTGTATTAGTGGATCCATTGCCATCGTATAAGCAAGTCAGACAGTTAGATTATATACGAATGATCTTAAATGAAGCATTGCGTCTGTGGCCAACAGCGCCTGCCTTTTCACTATATGCCAAAGAAGATACGGTTTTGGATGGTCAATATCATTTGAATAAAGGCGATGCAGTTAGTGTATTGATTCCCAAGTTACATCGGGATACTGAAGCATGGGGTGAAGATGTAGAAGAATTCCGTCCTGAACGATTTGAAGATGACAGTAAAGTTCCTCATCATGCGTACAAACCGTTTGGTAATGGGCAACGTGCCTGTATCGGTCAACAGTTTGCTTTGCATGAAGCGACATTAGTATTAGGAATGGTGTTAAAACATTTTGAGATTATTGATCATACCGATTATCAGCTCAAAATCAAAGAAACGCTAACCCTCAAACCGGACAATTTTACAATGAAAGTGAAAGTACGCAAAAATCCAACAGCTGTCGCTATTATGGAAGAAAGTCAGCAAGAGCAAGAAAAAGCGCAAAAAATCGAAGCTGATCCCAAATTAGCAGGTCATAATACCCCATTATTGGTATTGTACGGTTCTAATCTAGGCACAGCTGAAGGGATTGCACGTGAACTAGCAGAAACTGGTCATTATCTTGGTTTCCATAGTGAAGTCGGAACACTGGATCAATACGCAGCCAAACTACCAACAGAAGGTGCTGTACTAATCGTTACGGCTTCGTATAATGGCAATCCGCCAGATAATGCGAAGTACTTTGTGGACTGGTTGCAAGGAGCAGAAGCAAGCGCATTACAAGGTGTGAAATATGCTGTATTTGGTTGTGGAGATCATAACTGGGCAAGCACCTATCAGAAAATACCTCATTGGGTAGATCAACGATTGAATGAACTGGGAGCACAGCGTCTTTATGAGCAAGGTGAAGGCGATGCAAGTGATGATTTTGAAAAGCAATTAGATGATTGGAAAGAGCAATTATGGCCGCAATTGATGGGGGCATTCGATCTTAATTATGCGGGTGGTGACAAGAAAGAACACAGCAATCTATCGGTTAGTTTTGTTAGTGGGATGGTAGGTACACCACTCGCTGAGACCTATGATGCGTTCCATTCCGAGATTCTAGACAATCGTGAATTGCAACATTATGATAGCGGTCGTAGCACACGACATATTGAAGTGTCTTTGCCTGCCGAAGCATCCTATCGTGAAGGTGATCATTTAGGCATATTGCCACAGAATCCAGCCAGTCTGATTAAGCGAGTGACCGATCGTTTTCATTTGAAATTGTCAGATCATCTATTGCTTAAAGGTAGTGGACGTAGTGCAGCTCATTTACCATTAGAACGTCCAGTAAGCTTGCCTGACTTATTAGGACACAGCGTCGAATTACAAGATGCTGCTACACGTGCACAGATTCGAGAAGTGGCTGCATATACTGTATGTCCACCACATCGTAAAGAACTAGAAGCATTATTAGATGAAGAAAAATACAAAACAGAAGTACTCGCTAAGCGAATCACTATGCTGGATCTAATCGAACAATATGAAGCTTGCGAAATTCCATTCGACCGTTTCTTGGAATTATTGCCACCACTCAAACCACGTTACTATTCAATCTCAAGTTCGCCTAAAGTTCATTCCGATCGAATCAGTATTACGGTAAGTGTTGTACGTGGAGCTGCGCGTAGTGGCAAAGGAGAATATCGTGGTATTGCTTCTAATTATCTTGCAGAACAAGCCATCGGTTCATCTATCGTTATGTTTATTCGTAGACCGCAATCAGGTTTCCAATTACCTGATGATCCAGCAACACCGATCATTATGGTAGGACCGGGTACAGGTGTAGCTCCTTTCCGCGGTTTTTTACAAGCCAGAGAAGTATTACAACAAGAAGGCAAAACACTGGGACAAGCTCATCTATACTTTGGTTGCCGTCATCCAGAACACGACTTTTTGTATCGTGAAGAATTAGAACAATATGCACATAAAGGAATTGTGACATTGCATACTGCTTTTTCTCGTGAAAAAGAAGAAGTCAAAGTATATGTTCAACATCAAATGAAGAAAGATACTCCTATGCTAATCGAACTGATAGATCAAGGTGCTCATTTCTATATCTGTGGAGATGGAACGAAGATGGCTCCAGATGTAGAGCAAACTTTGCGAGAAGCGTATCAAGAAGTGCATGGAGCAAGTGAAGAACAATCCGTACAATGGCTAGACGACCTACTCAGTAAAGGTCAATATGCTAAAGATGTATGGACAGGGATCTAAAAAGTAGAACCAAGAATCTCAAAATAATCGTTAAACTACCTTCAAACAGAATACCTTCAAGATTTTATTCAGTTCTTTTGTATTCGAGCTGGATTGAATATTTGAAGGTGTTTTTTTTTATTTATTATTAAATTTAATGACATGAAAAATTCGAAACAGTGAATAGAAGGATATAACAATCACAAAATGGCTAGAACCGACGAGGGATAGCCGGAAATGAGCAACTCATTTAAACAGAACGTATATGAGTACAAAAGTAATTAATGATTATTTCAATATATGAAAAATTCACAATAGAAAACCAAAAATCACGTATTAATGGCTATATTCCAACACCACGATCTCTAGTTATGTCATTAAAGACTGCTTAACTTTTCAAACCAGTGAAAATTTCATATAATAGAACATGGACAGATGTTCTGATGGGATAACCCTTTGGATAACGGGTCACACACCAGTATGCAGAAGGGGGACGAGAAAATGGCGTTTATGATTGCACAACGAGCCTTTATCAAATTGTATCTGATTTCTATGGTTGAAGAACATCATGGATATGGATATGAGATGCTTGAAGAGATGAAAGCACGATTTGAGTCGTTTGGTTATTCTCCTCCACAGAGCGAAATTTATCGAGCTTTGCACGAATTGGTGCATGATGGTGTACTTTACCGGACGAAGCAATTAAAAGGTAATGATCCCAAAGTCGATTTTCAGGAGATTGTTATTTATCATTTTACAGATGATGGGCATGAGAAAGCGAATCTGTATAAGAAACAAGTAAAGGTCGATCTGGACCGATGTATCGGAATGCTCACCAAAGCCGCCACAGACAATTACAAATAACTACAAATGGGTATATAGTGTAGAAATGAGTTAAACTCCTTGCCGGAAAGTTAAAATCATTTAATTTAAAACGAAGGGAAGGAATACAATCATGACTGAACGTAAATTAAAGTGGGGCATTATGAGCACCGCAGGGATTGCTGTAAGCGCCGTCATCCCTTCTATTCATGAATCGTTACGTAATGAAACATTAGCGATTGCAAGTCGTTCGTTAGAACTGGCGCAAGTAGTAGCCGAACAGTGCAATATTCCAAGAGCCTATGGTAGCTATGAAGAGTTATTAGCTGATCCTGATATTGATGCCGTGTATATTCCATTGCCGAATCATTTGCACAAAGAATGGACGATCAAATCAGCAGAAGCTGGCAAACATGTATTATGTGAAAAGCCTGCGGCACTGGATGCGCAAGAAGCGGCTGAAATGGTGGACGTATGTCGTAGATCAGGGGTGTTATTTGCCGAAGGATTTATGTATCGTTACCATCCGAAGCATGCACGTGTCAGAGATATTATTGAATCCGGCGAGATTGGTACGATTCGTTCGATGCATGGACGATTTACATCTAACAATGCAGAAGATATTGATAACGTAAGATATCGCCGTGAAATGGGTGGCGGCTCATTATATGATTTGGGTGTCTATCCTGTCTCTGCTGCACGTATGTATTTCGGGTCTGAACCTGTAGCTGTAACCGTACAAGGATTCTTTTCTTCTAAACATGATCATGTCGATATGATGGCATCCGGTCTGATTGAATTTCCAGGTTCGGCTTCATTAACCTTTGAATGTGGAATGTGGGCATATCCAAGCTGTGCTCTAGAAATTGTAGGTACCAAAGGGCGTATTAAATTACCATATGCTTTTGGACGCAATGACAGTGAAGATGAACCTCAAGTCGTCATCTATACCGATGAAGGCAAGCGCGGAGAAAATGTACAAGTGGCTAATCACTTTGCTCTTCAAGTCGATGCTTTTGCCGCAGCTGTAATTGATGGAACTCCATTACCTTATAGCCCGGAAGATGCAATCCGCAATACCAAAGTCATCGCCGCATGTCTAGAATCCGCCAAACGCGGAGAAAAAATCCGCCTTGTCTAGCATTTGGCAATAAAAATGCGATATTTTCTAGTAAAACCAAAAATGATTTTTGCAAAGCAAAATATCTTACGTAAGCGTTTGGCAGTAAAAACGCGACATCATCTAGTAAAATCAAAAATGATTTTTGCGAAGTGAATATCTGATATTCTATCCTACTATAAGAAAAGGGGAATTTGTTCATGTCTAATCTTACTAGCGCTTCCGAACAATCTTATCAAGGAGAACCTGCTATTGTACTTACTTATGCAGGGCAAGAAGCGATTGTATTGCCAGCAATAGGAGCGAATCTGATTGCTTATCGTGATAATGAAAAAGGATATCGCTTTTTACGTGAACCGAAAGAAAATGAAATGGATGCTTTTCGAGCCAATCCAGGTGTCAATGGGATTCCCGTTCTTTTCCCACCGAACCGTTATGAAGATGGAACGTTTACATGGAATGGTAAAACGTACACATTCCCGATTAATGAAGTTGAAACGCATAATCATTTGCATGGATTTTTGCATACCATTCCTTGGAATGTGGATGTATATGAAGCTAATGCACAATCAAGTTCAGTCTTACTTAGTGTAAGTGTCGATGAGCATCATGAAGTATATAAATATTTCCCGCATTTGTTTACAGTGAAATTAAAATATACATTGTCGGCAGAAGGGTTGTTGCAACAAATTCAAATTCGTAATGATGGTGCAGAAGATATGCCAGTTATGCTTGCTTTCCATACTGCATTAAATGCTCCGTTTGCACCGGATAGTAAGTCAGAAGATATGTCTTTCAAAGCAACGATCGGTAAGCGTTACCAGATGACAGAGCGTATGTTACCGACAGGTGAATTCCAACCACTATCTACTTGGGAAGAGCAATTCCAAAACGGTGGAGCGAATCCTTCAGGCGAAGAAGCAGATAACCATTATACAGCTGTGCCACAACGTGGACGTAACTTTACAGAAATCACAGATACTCGTCTAGGTGTGAAATTAGTCTATGATGTCGGAACGGCTTATAAGCATTGGATGATCTGGAACAATATCGCATGCGGCGAATTTATCTGCCCTGAGCCACAGACCAATCTAGTCAATGCACCTAATGTGGATCTTCCAGATGATGAAAAAGGACTATTTCGTCTGGAGCAAGGCGAAATTTGGGAAGAAAGTTCCCGTTTGTACACCATCGAGAGTTAAGATAATGCTACAATTCTTTGTCGCTTAAAGAATAAAAAAATGCTCAACAATAAAGAAATATCCAAAAACGCTATCGTTAACAAGATAGCGTTTTTTTGCTGTTTATATGAATTTACATAGAGTTGATATTCAAAGGGTTTAGAATTCACAAATGATCGGTATAGTGAATATGGTTGTTGATACATATATTTTATAATTTATAAAAAAAGGGGATTTACAAACAAATGAAACAAACAATGAAAAAAATGATCGCAATTGCAGCTCTGGCTGGAATTACTTTGACAAGTGGAGTGGCGCAGACTGCACTTGCACAAGACGATGTGAACACAGAAGTGAATCAACCGGCTAAAGTGAAAAATGTTATTTTTCTAATTGGCGATGGCATGGGGCCTTCTTATATGACCGCTTATCGCTATTTCAAAGATAACCCTGCAACCAAAGCAGTAGAAAAAACAGCATTCGATGCATATCTTGTAGGTGCACAGACAACATACCCTGATGATGATTCTGAAAATATTACAGATTCAGCTTCAGCGGCAACAGCGATGTCTGGTGGTGTCAAAACATACAATGCAGCAATAGCGGTTGATAATGACAAATCCAACGTCAAAACAGTGCTAGAACAAGCGAAAGAAAACGGCAAATCAACCGGTCTTGTCGCAACTTCTGAGATTACTCACGCGACACCAGCAGCTTTTGGTGCTCATGATCCGAGTCGTAAAAATATGGCAGGGATTGCAGACGATTATTTTGATGAGATGATCAACGGTAAGCATAAAGTAGATGTATTGCTTGGCGGAGGTAAAGATTATTTCGTACGTAAAGACCGCAATTTGACAGAAGAGTTTAAAAAAGCAGGTTATTCTTATGTGACAGATCGCAACGGTCTATTGAACAATAATAGTAATCAATTGTTAGGTTTGTTCGCTCCAGGTGGATTGGATAAAGCCATTGACCGTACAAGTAAAACTCCTTCTTTACAAGAAATGACGAATGCAGCAATCAAACGTCTAGATCAAAATGACAAAGGATTCTTCTTAATGGTAGAAGGAAGTCAGATTGATTGGGCAGGTCATGATAATGATGTTGTCGGAGCGATGAGCGAAATGGGCGATTTTGAAAAAGCGTATCAAGCGGCTATCGACTTTGCGAAAAAAGATGGCGAAACTTTAGTGGTAGCGACAGCAGATCACTCTACAGGTGGAATGACTCTGGGTGCTGGTGGCGAGTATAATTTCAAAGTAGAATCGTTAAAAGCAGCTAAACGCACACCTGACTTTATGGCAAATGAAATTGCTAAAGGTGCAAATGTGAAAAGTACACTGAGAAAATATATCTCTATTCCTTTAACAGCAACTGAAATTCAATCGGTACAAAAAGCAGCTGTGAAAAAAGATGTAACTACGATTGATAATGCGATTGAGAAGATTTTTGATACACGTTCCTTTACAGGTTGGACAACAGGCGGACACACAGGTGAAGATGTGCCTGTGTATGCTTTTGGCCCACAAAAAGAACAATTTGCAGGTCTGATCGATAATACAGACAATGCTCGAATTATCTTCTCTTTGTTAAAACAATAATTCATTTAATACATTGAAATACAAGAACAAGCTTTACAACTGCCTGATGCGAACAAAGCATCATTCTAAGGTAGAAGTAAAGCTTGTTTTTTTACGTTTTGCTAATATAAATATAGTCATATTCACTAAAAAACCTAAATCGTAATTATTTTGTTTAAATAGGTTGACAAGAGGAATAGCATAGGAGTAAAGTTATTCAGGTGGTATTCGTAAAAATTACGATAAGAACGGAAAGAATGGAAGGAGCGCTATATCTTGTTATTAGCTTCGATGCAAGACGTTATTTTTGGATATGATCGTGAGCCGGTAGTGAATCGGTTGTCGATGGAAATATATAGTAATGAATTTTTGGCTTTAAGTGGCCCCAATGGTGCTGCCAAAACCACTTCACTCAAGTTATTGCTTGGTATATTGAAACCTTGGAGTGGACAAGTACAGATTAAGCGTAATGAAAAAGGGTCCAAACCCGTGATCGGTTATGTCCCACAACAAGTATCCTCATTTAATAGCGGTTTCCCGAGTACGGTCTATGAATTAGTTCGTTCCGGTTGTCATATGAATCTTGGATTATTTAGACGTTTTGGTGCTCAGCAAGCGCAGTTAGTTCAGTCATCTCTTGAAGCTGTAGGCATGTGGGAACTTCGTGATCGTAAGATCGGGGAATTATCTGGTGGACAGAAGCAACGTGTCTGTATCGCACGTGCGCTTGCCCAAGAACCTGATGTGCTTATTCTAGATGAGCCTACAACAGGAATGGACTTGGAAAGTCGTAAAGGATTTTATGAATTAATGCGTCATCATGTACAAAAGCATGGACGTACAGTAGTTATGGTTACACACGGACTTGAAGAAGCAGAACCATATTTGGATCGTATTATTCGTTTGGAGAGAGAGGAGGGTGGAGGATGGGCATGTTTGACTACGAGTTCATGCAGCGCGCGTTTTGGGCCGGAGGAATGATTGCTGTCATCGCTCCACTGCTTGGCGTATATCTGGTTTTGCGTAGACAGGTATTAATGGCTGATACGCTTTCTCACGTATCTCTAGCAGGTGTAGCGATCGGTGCTGTACTTGGTTTTAATCCGTCTATTGGCGGATTTATTGTTGCCTTATTAGGAGCATTGATTATCGAACGACTCAGACGGAACTTCCGTGGTTATGGTGAAGTATCGGTCGCTGTTATTATGACCGGTGGTCTGGCGCTTGCGCTGGTATTGATGAGTATGAGTTCATCACTAACCCGTAGCTTCAGCTCTTATTTATTTGGTTCTATTGTTGCGGTCAGTAGCACCCAGTTATGGATTATCGGAACCGTATTTGCACTGGTTATTATTTACTGGGTCACGATGAGAAGACCACTGTACAATCTGACTTTTGATGAAGAAACCGCTCAGATCGGTGGAACGCATGTACGCTGGTTATCGCAGACGTTTGCAGTATTAACAGGAATGACAGTAGCTGCGGCAATGCCAATTGTAGGAGTGTTATTAGTCTCTGCATTGATGGCTTTACCTGCGGCATTAGCTCTTCGCTTTGCCAAAGGATTTACTTCAGCGCTAGTGATTGCTGTAGCTATTGGTCTGATCGGTATGTTTGGAGGATTAACCACTTCATATTATGTGAACACGCCTCCAGGAGCAACAGTGGCTCTATTATTGCTAACATTCTTATTAGTAGGCATGGGTATCCAACGTATCTATTATCGTCTGAATCGTAACAAAAACGATGGATATGCGCCGGATATTGATAGTCGTCGATTCTGGCAACGTCAAAATCGTAGTGAACAAAACAGCAAAGTCAAAACACAAGTTTTGAATAAAAGATAAAGCTTCATCAACATCTATGATCAATATAAAAATAAGAGTGGACTAGGAGAGGTGAGAGATTACACATGAATATGAAAAAGAAGAGTTGGGTAACACTGCCTTTGATCGCTTTGTTAAGTATGAGTACATTACTTGCTGCTTGCGGTAATAATTCGAATTCAGCATCACCTACGACAGACGGTAATACTGCTTCAACAACGACTGGTAAGAAACTGCATATCGTGACTAGCTTTTATCCGATGCAAGAATTTACGTCTAAAGTTGCTGGTGATCTTGCAGATGTACAAGTGTTAGTACCAGCAGGTACAGAACCTCATGATTGGGAACCGACAGCTCAAGATATTGCTAAAATGACAGATGCAGATATGCTTGTCTACAACGGTGGCGGTGTAGAATCTTGGATCGATCAAGTGAAAGATACATTAGGCGATAGTGGCCCTAAATTAGTCGAAGCCAGTCAAGGTATTCAAATGATGGAGAGCACAGAAGAAGAGCATGAAGGCGAAGAAGCAGGTCATGCAGAAGAAGCTGATCATGCGACAGAAGAAGGTCATGATCATGGATCTCTTGATCCTCACGTGTGGCTATCTCCACTTCAAGCACAGACTGAAGTTCGCAATATTGAGACAGCTCTAACAACACTTGATCCAGATCACACAGCTGATTACAAAAAAAATGCAGATGCTTATATTGCAGAACTTCAGAAGTTAGATGCTGAATACAAAGCAAGTCTTTCTAAAGTGAAACGTAAAGACTTTATTACACAACATGCGGCATTTGCTTATCTTGCTCATGATTATGGCTTAACTCAAGTACCGATTGCAGGTCTTTCTCCTGAACAAGAACCATCCGCAGAAGCGATGGCGAAAATCGTAGATTTTGCGAAACAAAACGATGTTAAAACGATTTTCTTCGAAACGCTAGTTTCTTCAAATGTTGCTAAAACGATCGCTGATGAAATAGGTGCCAAAACCGATGTACTGAATCCTTTAGAAGGATTAACCAGTGCAGAAACATCTGCTGGTGAAAATTATGTATCTGTTATGCGTACCAATCTAGCAGCGCTTGAAAAAGCTTTAAACGAATAAAAAGTACTGCTATATCTCAATATGGACAGCTTTAATATGGAGTTAAGCAAAAAGACAGTTTCTACGATATTCCTGTAGAAGCTGTCTTTTTTTGCTATGTTAACAGATATGAGCATCTGCTAGTAGATGGCTAATCACATCCACTTTAAATCTTTTTATGAACAATTTTACATAATTTATAGGTAGGAAGATTGACTTCAAACGTAACGGGGTATAAAATAGTAAGTATAAGAACTAGAGAGTTTCGTGAGTACTAGAAAGTTTTTGAGCGTTTTAATAGGGGTTAAATGTGTGAAAGTATAGTGCAGAAGAGGTTATTGATTATGGTAGAAGAACGGAAGCGCGTGATCCTTATCGCTGGAGGTCAGTTGTTTGCAGAAAAAGGTTATTTCTCAACAACGGTGCAGGATATTGCAGAGCAGTGCAATATGTCCAAAGCTTCGATTTACAAATTATTTGAATCTAAAGAAGATATTTTGTTACACATTGTGAAGCAAATGCATGAAGAAATTTTGCTAGCGGCTAATCGATTACATTTTGAAGATCATGTATCACCTAAAGAACAATTTACCCAGAAGTTAGTGGTACAGTTTCAAGAGTTTGTTTTAAAGCATGAATTTTTCTTGGTGTTAAATCAGACAATGCCTCTTGAATTGAGTGCGCAAATTCGGGCAGCTATGTTGCAATTCAAGCGTACGATGTTGAACTGGCAGAAGGAAGCGATTCTTCAGGCATTTGGAGATAAGGTAGAACCGATTGTATGGGACTTATCCTTGTGCATGCAAGGAATCGTCAAAGAATTTATGTTTTTATTACGATGGAACAAAAATACGAATTTTGAGCTGTCTGCTTTATCTGAATTTGTTGTAGAAAGTCTAGAAGCCATGATTCAAAAGCATCTGAATCGAACACCACTGATTACCGAACAAATGGCACAGCAGTTTGATTTGTCTGACCCAGATGTACGACATAAGTATTTTGGCGAAAGTGAATGGCGCAAAATCATACGTGAACTCAGTACAGCGATTCATCAACGTTCACCTGAATCGATTCGCCCGGATCTGATAGCCGCTACCGAACGATTAAACACGGAACGTAAAAAAGTCATACCGCAAAGCTTTATGATTGAAGCATTAATCGCATATTTACAGAAAAGGGAAGAGCTTCAGCAGGAAGTTGCTCAACTACAACATGTATATCGTGCAACATGGGAGGAAAAGAAACATGGATAATATTTCAACACCGAATAAGCCGAAATTAAATATTACGCTTATTGTCGCTATTATGCTGGCAGGTGCATTTGTAGCGATATTGAACCAGACCCTACTTGTAACAGCATTACCGCATATTATGAGCGATCTTAATATTGATGCAACAGCTGCTCAATGGTTAACAACAATTTTCATGCTCGTCAACGGGATTATGATTCCAGTGACAGCGTACTTAATCGATAAATTTTCAACACGGGCGTTATTTATTACGTCTGTTGGTTTATTTGCGTTAGGAACACTCATTGCAGCCGTTTCGCCTAACTTTGGTACATTGTTAGTCGGTCGTGTTGTACAGGCAGCAGGAGCAGGTATTATTATGCCGCTGATGCAGACTGTATTTTTAGTGATTTTCCCAAAAGAAAAACGGGGAGCAGCCATGGGGATGATCGGTCTGGTCATTTCATTTGCACCAGCGATTGGACCTACACTGTCCGGTTGGATTGTTGATTCATACTCATGGCGTACACTGTTCTACATTATTTTACCGATTGCAGTGATCGACCTTGTGATAGCTATCTTTGCCCTCAAAAATGTAAGTGAATTGAGAAATCCGAAATTGGATATGACTTCAGTAACATTATCTACATTAGGATTCGGTGGTCTATTGTACGGATTCAGTAGCGCTTCTAAAGGCTGGAATGATCCTACAGTGATTATTAGTATTCTAGTCGGTGTAGTCAGTCTGTATCTATTTGTCACTCGTCAGTTCAAATTAAAAGAACCATTATTGGAATTCCGTGTATTTAAAGATCGCGTGTTTACAGTTTCAATGATTATTACAGTGATTGTATTTACAGCGATGATTGGTGCATCCACATTGATGCCTTTATATATTCAAAATGCTCGTCATATGACAGCTCTACATTCAGGATTGATTGTTTTACCCGGAGCGATTCTGATGGGGATTATGTCGCCAATCACAGGTCGTATTTTTGATAAATACGGTGCTAAAGTCATCAGTACGATAGGATTGATCCTGATGGCAGGCGGAACGATTCCATTTGCTTTCTTAACATCAACTACATCGATTACGTATATCACGATTATGTTTACACTACGGATGTTCGGTATGTCAATGGTATTGATGCCAGTAACGACAGCAGGTCTGAATCAATTGCCTACCCATTTGTTATCTCACGCATCTGCGATGAACAATACGTTACGTCAAGTTGGTGGATCGATCGGAACAGCGGTGTTAATTACTATTTTGACCAATGCTAGTTCTTCATCTGCTCTATTAGGAAATAGCACTGAAAATGCGTTGATTCATGGTACGAATATGGCGTTCTTAGTAGCTTCAGGATTATCTGTATTAGCATTAATTTTAATCTTCTTCTTAAAAGAACCCCCACGCAAAAAGACAGAGAAGCAAGAAGAGAAAGCCAAAGCTTCTCCAGTAAATAGCAAACGCAAAACGATTTCTCAATCTTAAACAGTGCTTCAACATTAACTAACAATACCTATTGTGCAGAAAGGAATATACTGTAGTAATAGGTATTGTTAGTATACTTAATTATTTTTAGTATATTACTTGCATAAAATTGAATTGGTTACTATAATATATATAGTCACATTAAATAATAACAGGTACGATATAGAGAATAGGAGAGATAGCCTTGAATACAAAATATAAATCTTTATTTGAACCGTTCCAACTGAATGATGGTATTGAATTAAAAAACCGTATTGTTCTTGCTCCTATGACACATTTTTCTTCTAATACAGATGCTACTGTTTCTGATGCAGAGCTTGAATATTATGCACGTCGCACAGGTGGCGTAGGTATGGCTGTAACAGCTGTTGCTTATGTAACTAAAGGCGGTATCGGTTTCCAAAATCAATTTGGTGCTACAGGTGCTGAATTTACAGAAGGTCTACGCAAATTAGCAACAACATTGAAATCTAATGGTGCTAAAGCTGTTTTGCAAATTTTTCATGCAGGTCGTCTAAGTCCGGCTGAATTGGTTAATGGTGATGTAGCCGCTCCAAGTGCAATCGCAACAGATCGCACAAATGATGGTAGCGAAGCTCCAGCTCCTCGTGAATTGACAGCACAAGAAATCGACGATATTATTGTTGATTTTGGTAAAGCAACAGCGAATGCAATTGAAGCTGGATTCGATGGCGTAGAGATTCATGGCGCAAACGGATACTTAGTGCAACAATTCTTTTCTCCACATGCGAACCGTCGTGAAGATAAATGGGGCGGAAGCTTAGAAAAACGTCTAACGTTCCCATTAGCAGTAGTGGACGAAGTACAACGCGCAGTAAAAGAACATGCTAAAGGACCTTTCATTGTAGGATACCGTTTCTCTCCAGAAGAACCAGAAACTCCTGGGATCACAATGGCAGATACATTGGTATTAATCGATGCATTAGCTGAGAAAAACTTGAGCTACTTGCACGTATCTCTAATGGAATATGCTTCGACTCCACGTCGTGGTGTAGATGACAAACGTTCTCGTCTTGAAATTATTCAAGAACGTGTAGGCGCTAAAGTTCCAGTAATCGGTGTAGGTGCTGTTAACACACCTGAGGATGCATTAAATGTTATCAATACAGGTGCGCCACTAGTAGCACTTGGTCGTGAATTGATCGTAGATCCGGATTGGGTTGAAAAAGTAGAATCCGGTCGTGAGTCTGAAATCGATTATTCATTGACTAAACAAGACCAAGATCGTTTGGTTGTTCCAGATCCATTGTGGAATTCTATTATGACAATGACAGGCTGGTTCCCGGTTAAAGATGCAGAAGAATCTAGCACATTAACGAAGTAAGCTATAAATATACAGACTGTTCTTTTTCTGCTACGGTAGAAGAAGAACAGTTTTTTTGTGCGTTGGATTGATGACGATACAGAATAAAATAGAAGGAGCATGACGATGATCTATGATTACCATGTACATACAAATCATTCTTTTGATTCACAGGCGGTTATGAATGAAGTATGTGCAGAAGCGGTACGATGTGGCATCCAAGAGATTTGTTTTACAGAACATTATGCAGTTAATCCAGTACTGCCTACGTACGGGCATTTGAATTTTGAACATTATATACATGAGATTGAAAACGCTCGTGAGCGATATGCAGGGCAGTTGAAGATTAAAATAGGAATTGAATTGTGTGAACCTCATCATATGCAGACACAGTATCAAGCAGTATTAGCTAATCAACCACTCGATTTTATTCTAGGATCTGTACACAATATGGATGAGCGTAAATTAAGACTTTTTCTAGCGCAAGAAGGTATTAATCATTATGATCTATATTTTAAAGAAGTATTAAAAATGGTAGAGTGTGCAGATATTGATGTGATGGCTCACTTGGATTTATTAAAAAGATATGCAGTAGGAACGGTAGGCAATTACAAGTTAGAAGATCATCAAGAAGTTATTGAAGCGATACTGCAAACAGCGATTGCACGCAATATTGGTATCGAGATTAATACATCAGGTTGGCGAAGTGGGGTCGATCAATCGTTTCCCTCTTCAGAAGTATTGCAGTTATATCGACAGTTAGGTGGAGAGTTACTCACACTTGGTTCCGATTCTCACTTTGTAGAACATACAGGAGCAGGTATAGCAGATGCGATAGCGTTGGCGAAACAATGTGGATTTCAGTCGATCTATACGTATCACCAAAGACAACCTCAAGCTATAGCCTTAGATTAAACATTTTATCAGGATGCAGGCTGCAATAAATAGCTAAGGACTAGGTATGAATAGACTACTGATATCATGCTTTAGATCAGGGTAATACGATTAATTTAAATAGATATAAAAAAAGAAGCTCAACATCGACAAGAGCAATACTCTCGATGTTGAGCTTTTCATATCATGTAATACAATATTCTTTAATGATACCTTACACAATCGGTTCTAAATAGGATAACTGAAGCACGATTGTATTACTGACTATACGTATTGCCTTGCTCATCTACATAAACAGATTTTACAAGAGTACGGCGGTACGGGTAACCTGCTTCTGTATATCCATCGATATCGGTTGTAACGACATAAATAGAAGGAGTATTCGCTACAGGTGTAGTTACCGATTCTTGAGTAGTCATTGAGCGGTTAGCACGCTCGGTAGGTGGTGCAAGCTTAGTACCATCAGGATGATAATAGTTCACCGTGTAATTCAGGTGAGTACGTTGTTCGTCTAGACCTTCGGTATTGACGTTCATACGTAACTGATTATTGCTAAGGTTAGTTTTCAGTTCTGCTTGCTCTGCACCCGGTGTATACACAGCAGTCATAAGATAAGCACCTTTACTTGCACTGGTCGCTTGTACTTTCCATTCTCCTGCTTCAGGTTGCTGTAGTGTAGCGATCTGATGATAAGCTCCTGGGAAAAATTCATCATCTGGATTCGATTGTACGTTAATATTTTGCTTTTTCCCACTTGGTGAAATGAATTGTAAATCAGTTAGTGGTTGATCACTGAGCCAATCGATCGAGATCGTTTTAACATTGTTTTCTACAGTTAATGTCTCATGCGCTACACCTTGATGTTCTCCGCCCCGAATATAATATTGTCCATGACCGTCTTCAGAGGTCACGTTATATGGATCGACAGGAGGAGTCGATTGTGAACGGCTTGGCATAGTTGGATTGGTGACCGATGGCTGGGTCTGATAGGTGTTTTCTGTAACAGAAGCAGGTGTTTTGAGACTGGCTACAGCGGCAGGAAGAGTACCGATATATGATTTGAACAGATCAAATGTGGATGAACCTGTACGTACTGTTTTATGATTCCAAGCTCCGGACTGAATCAAAGTTGCGCCGGGCAATAGAGCACTATCTGTAGTCACTACACCATCGTTACTACCGAACAGCGATAAGTATGAACCGCCAAAAGTATATGAAGCTTTACCAGAACCCGACCATTTGTTACCACTCATTGTGTAAAAAGGAACTTTGTTTACATCAGGGTCTTTTGCCATTTCAGATCGAAAATAATCCATATAGGAGGTCTGAAGTGAACTGGTACCCGGACTTTGTGATCCAACAAGATCGGCAAGCCATCCAGCCCAACTGCTATAAGCAAGATCTGCTAATTGAGAACCGTGATGAGGTGTACTGAGTGTAATGACACGAGAAACGTAAGGATAGGCATTGTAACGTACCAATGCGGATTGAGTATCTACTCCGCCTTTGCTATGAGCGACAATGACTACTTTTTTGCCAAAGTATTTGCTGATTTCTTGAATTTTGGCGGCAAGCAATTCTCCATCTTTCCACATATCTTCCGGTGTACCTGTAATATCATACATATTGATAAAAGCCGTTTGATATCCATTTTTGTAAGCATACTCATACATATTATTATCTTCATACCAGACATTGGCTTTGCTGGTTAGACCATGAACAAACAAAATTGCAGGCTTGTTCGGAGAAACGTTGGCAGGCGTCTGTCCTGTTGCCCAAGCTCCGGGAGAAGGAGCAACAACAGGAGTGGTAGGAGCCATCCATGCTTGTTGTGGTAAAGCCGTTAATCCTAGAATAACTGTAAAAGATACCCCCAAAATCGTATGCTTGATATTCATTATATTCCTCCTGTAATGTGGTCTGGATAATGATATTATCCTTAAGCCAATTTTAATTTCTAAATATTAGAAACGATACTCATTTATGTATAAAATATTTTTACAAATCGATTCTATATATTGGAAAATTAATACATAATTGATCGACGGTTAATACAATAATGCTTATTAAAATAAAAATTTTAAGTTTTTTGCGTCTGAAATGAAAAGATGAGAGGTATATTTCTGAGAATCTGGTTATAATAGAATTCGTAAACAATCCAAATTCACTTCGGACGATAGCTAAAGGGTCATCCATTGTTAGTGATCGATCTCCATAGAATGATCAACATCAATAGGATCGCTGTTATAATCGTCCCGACCGTTCATCTCTAATGAACGAAGATTGGGTTTGGAAAAGTATGTAACAAAAAGTACAAGCGCAGAGAAAGAAGGGGCAAAGTGCATGAATAAGTTAGAAATGTTGCAAAATCCAAAACAGCGTAAATTGCTGGTCAGTGCTGGATTTAGCTGGATGTTTGATGCGATGGAAGTAGGTATGATTTCATTTATCGCTGCTGCACTGGCAAAAGATTGGAATCTAGCACCGCAACAAATCGGTTATCTGACCAGTATTAACTCGGTTGGTATGGCTGTAGGTGCTGCCACAGCAGGATATCTAGCCGATCGTTATGGACGTAAGTCGATTTTGTTGTGGACCTTGTTGATCTTCTCTATTGCGAGTGGGTTATCTGCTCTAGCCACAGGATTCGGCATACTGCTAGTGTTACGGTTTATCGCAGGCTTTGGATTAGGTGGAGAATTGCCAGTAGCTTCTACACTGGTGTCTGAATCGGTATCTGTACAAGACCGCGGACGAGCTGTTGTATTACTGGAAAGCTTCTGGGCACTCGGTTGGATTATTTCAGCGGTCGTTGCTTACTTTGTTATCGCACAATATGGCTGGCAATGGGGCTTTATTATAGGGGCTGTACCTGCGCTGTATGCGTTATATTTACGCCGGGCGATTGAGGATTCACCGAAGTTTGTTAAAGGTGGAGCAGGCAAACGTGCTTCTTTTATAAAAGGACTCGCAGATATCTGGAGTAGTGAACATCGCCGTACTACGATTATGGCGTGGATTTTATGGTTTACAGTTGTGTTTTCTTATTATGGTATGTTTTTGTGGTTACCATCCGTGATGGGATTGAAAGGTTTTACATTGATCAAAAGTTTTGAGTACGTGCTTATTATGACATTGGCACAATTGCCAGGTTATTTTACAGCGGCTTATTTTATTGAGAAATTTGGACGTAAATTTGTATTGATTGTGTACTTAATTCTGACTGCTGTTAGTGCTATCTGGTTCGGATTTGCGACAACAACAGCTTCGCTTTTGATGGCTGGTATTTGTTTATCCTTCTTTAATCTGGGTGCATGGGGTGGATTATATGCGTATACCCCTGAATTGTATCCGACCAAAGTACGCTCAACAGGCGTAGGGATGGCTGCTGCATTTGGACGTGTCGGCGGGGTTATCGCTCCATTTCTAGTCGGAATGTTAGTCGGTAAAGGGGTAGCTATTAGTACGATCTTTACGATCTTTTTTGTTACGATTCTGATCGGTGTAGCGGCAGTTGCTTTTCTAGGTAAAGAGACCAAAGGATTAGAATTAGATTAATCGGTTAGGGGAATCATAATGAAATATTCGTTTATGACTGATATGGAACTTCTGCTAGCTTATGAAGGCATTCGTAATACCAAATCTCGTTATTGTCGGCTGATTGATATGAAAAAGTGGGATGAATTAGGGAGTGTATTTGCTTCGGATGCAGTAGCTGATTTTAGTACAGAAGGCAATCCGATTCCTGTATTAGAAGGTCGAGATACAATTGTCAAAGTGTTCAAAGACCTTGTACATCCTGCGGAAACGGTACATCAGGTACATAGTGCTGAAATTGAAATGATTTCCGCAACCGAAGCGAAAGTCTTCTCGCCGATGGAAGATTATGTAACCTTTCCAGAAGGAAGCGAAAATATTTCTTTTCACGGGTATGGTTATTACGAAGAGACATTCGTAGCGATCGAAGGTCAATGGTATATTCAGCATACAAGGTTGGATCGCTTGAAATTTGATGTGATTTAGTCGGGTCAGCAAGCTTACAGGGATGACTGGTATTGTTCTTGTAGCTTGTAATTAGGAACATAAAAAGCCTCTATAAGCTGGAACTATAGAGGCTTTTTATGTTGAATTTTTTACGAAATGAGTTGTTGATCTGGTGCGAACAGTCTGTCTATTTACCTTAATCATTGCTAATATGCTCGGTATATTAGAATTAGTGGTCTATATCCTCGAAGATAGATAAGATGAATAAAGCAAACTTATGTTTCTAATCATCGTCACTGAACAGTTCATCCAGCATTCTTTTCGGATTTTCCAGAAATCGTCTAGTGATCTGGTAATGGTCGGTATCTTGATAGTGAATAGGCTCTAGCCGATCTTGATCGAAGCTGATAATCTCAGCATCAGGGTAGCCGAGCAGAATCGGCGAATGGGTCGCAATAATAAACTGCGAGCGTGGCGAAAGGTCTTTAATAATCCTCATTAAAGACAGTTGTCTGGCAGGAGAGAGAGCGGCTTCAGGCTCATCTAAGAGATAGATAGATTTTTCGCGCGCATGGGTAAATTTTTGCGTGAACAAGGTTAAAAATGATTCTCCATGCGATTGATGATGAAGAGACTTACCACCATAATTTTTAATACTGTCTACATCATCAATATGAGAAGCAAACTGGTAAAAAGATTCGGCTCTCAGGAAAAAGCCATTTGTTAATTTGGGGAGCCATGACAAACGCAAATAGTCCCCCAAAGCAGATTCGGCTTGATCGACTTCATAACTGTTATTACGCGAACCTCCTGCTGTATGAAATCCACATTGATACGCTATTCCTTCCAAAAGCGTTGATTTCCCTGACCCATTTTCACCGACAAAAAAAGTAACTGGATGATCGAAATGAAGCTGATCCAGACGCTGAATAAGAGGAAGCGAAAAGGGATAGGTATTGAAATCTACGATTTTGTCTTTTAGCAATGTAACTCGTTTAAGAGACATGATGAAGTACTCCTTTTGATTAGACATATATGAGTGATACATATCGAATCGTTGAAATGAATAAAAGTGCAGTAACCTATGAGTACAAATAAGCAATCATCAGGCACTACACTTATAAGACGTACACAAAGGTATTTTTGATACAAAATGTAGATATCATAGTACCGTTTATTATAAAAAATCAGCTAAAATCTGATCTTGATCTAGCGGCTTAATCACTTTTGCATCGGGTAACAGTGTCTTGTCGTTCATCGAACGAATCAAAGCATCCTGATCCAACTCTGCTGTGAAAATGATATCAGCTTCTTCAATATGTGGAGTCAATGTTCCATGAGCCTCAGCGTGAAGATGGAACAACTGATACAGATTCGGTCGAATCAATTCAGTCATTGCTCGTCCGATCAGTGCAGAGCTCATCCGGTTTGTTGCAATATTATTAACATCATCAGGATAATGCTCCAGAGCGATATCTGTCCACAACATTTCACGTTGTTCTACATCGACAATAACTGGAATACAGATACGGGAATTAGCCGCAATATCTATACGATTTTGCACAGTAGATGCTTCAAAGACTTCACCTGATTGTGGCACTTGACGCATCATCCACCCTGCATAACATTCAGGTAAATCTTTGAATACTTGTGATGTAAAAGCATTCACAGACATCTGAATATAGCGCACTCCCGATTCTCGGACAGAAGGAAGATGCAAGTCGATATACTCTGCCGCCCCTTCAGGAGCCGTAACAATATCCCCACTATGAGCCGCTAAAAAGTGATCGGAACGCAGATTCATATATGAAATATGCTCTATTCGTTGCCATTGATCATCATACAGAATAGCAGATAGATCAATATCTACGCGATCCGTATGTACATCATTTACCCATCCTTCTTTCCACCATACAAAAAAGCGCAAGGTATCGCCTTGATTCAGCGGTATCCATGAACCACGTGTTAATGTACGTAATGACTTACTAGCAGAACGTACACCTAAAGGTACAAAATGTTTTTTTAACTGAGGATCGATATAGATTTGTCCCAGATCTGGCTGTTTAGCAAATTTGTCGATCAATGCTTGCTTTGTGACTGCAATAATCGAAGACGTTATCTGTTCGGTTAAAGGAACAAGAGGTTGAGTAGATACAAATAGCTTAGCTGTATTGCCTTTTGGGAAAAAGTGACGTCTAGGTAAGGAAGAAGAACGCTTTTCAAAATGAGCCAGTACACTTAATAAAATAGGTGTGGCTACTTCGGGAGCGATCATCCGATATCGATTCAACAAAGCCTCCATATCAACACCACTACGAATCAATCGATCCAGACGACGTACAAATTCACCTGGACGCTGACTTAATAGCTCTAAGATATGCTGATCCTGATGAGAAGCAAAAGCTTGTTCCACTTGGGAATAAAATGTTTGTGGACGATCTCCATGGCGCAGAGCATCAAAATGTATCGCTGTTTGTGGAAAATGTTGACGGTATTCGCCCGGGTGAAGTCTTTCGCCTAATCGAATCCATCTGCCTTCATAACGGAACATATCTTCCAGCGGGTTACTGATATTTTCCAACAAGGCTAGGATTAATTTCCGCTGAGCACGTGAAAAAGAAACAAATCGAGTATTTGTTGCAAGACTCACATCCCCATTAGACAAAGCAGTAGCGATGCGCAAAACATCGGTAGCTGTCTGCACATGAGTATGTAACCAGTCTTTATCTATTTTACCCGCAGAAATTAATGCTGCGATAAAGATAGCAGCATTCTCTTTATTAGGGATCACATCAGGTGTACTTTGTTGCCAGTGAGGTTGATGATTCGCAAACCAGACCAAATGCTCACGACTTGTTACAGGAAGTGCAGAGACCGCACGAAGTAAATGTTCACATATTTGGGCAAATTCTTCTTCTGTTCCTAAATGAATCACACGTAAGGAGACTTGATCCAATAGCATAATCTTCGGTTGTTCATCTTCAGGGGTACTATGACTCTCAGGTAATATGCCTGTCCAATAATGAATAAGAGCGTTTATGTATAGCTGTGCATCTGACATTTGCATCACTTGATCGGGGAATCGAGGGTACATCATCCGATAATTCCGTTCAAAACCTGTCATTTCACAGAGTTCTTTCACTAATTTCTTATACCACGCAGTAAAAGTAGTTACTGACCATGTATTTAATATATCTAATACTGCTGGCGAAAATGTAAACCCTAGCGGTTCTAAGTTGGTCAATGCTGTAGCTAATACATTAGCAGGTAATGAAGATTCTTGTTGCTGAGTATGTAAAATTACTTTTAATTCACGTTGTAAATAAATCGAAAATTGATCCATCGGCGATATTCACTCCTTAAGCGCTTAATAGGGTAAGCACCAACCATTGTTATACAAAAACAAATAAAAAAATCAGGAAACAGGTGTCCCTAATAAAGCTGCAATTGGATTAGAAGGAAGGGGCACCATAGCCTGATTGTTCTTATTATAAGGAAGTTAAAAATGAAAAGCAAACGTTACCAACTTCATCATATCTTCATTCACATTTCAGACATAAATTTAAAAATAGTACACTATTCAGACAAAAAATGTTTTATAATGTGCTCATGCAGGTAAAAAAAGGTAATACTTATATTCTTTTTCAAAGATATCGATCTATGCTTTGGAAAAGACTAAAGTAGAAGCAATGATAAGATGTACACCTGTGTATTATTGTTCATTTGGAATACAGCAAGTTCATACTTTTTCGAAAGGCGGACTATCCATGGCAGACGATAATCAGAAGCAACCGCAAGCAAGTGAACATGAAGAAGAATTAACGTTAACGAATCGTCAGGGACATCCGGTTACTGACAATCAGAATGTAAGAACCGTAGGTAATCGAGGTCCGATTACGCTAGAGAACTACAACTTTTTAGAAAAAATCTCTCATTTTGATCGGGAGCGTATTCCAGAACGTGTTGTTCATGCTCGAGGCGCTGGAGCACATGGCGTATTCGAAGCATATGGAACAGCTGGCGATGAACCTATTTCCAAGTATACTCGTGCCAAACTTTTTCAAGAAAAAGGAAAGCAAACGCCTGTTTTTGTACGCTTTTCAACAGTGGTACATGGCAATCATTCACCTGAAACATTACGTGATCCGCGCGGATTTGCGACAAAATTCTATACCGAAGATGGTAACTGGGATCTAGTCGGTAATAACTTAAAAATATTCTTTATTCGTGATCCTTTGAAATTTCCTGATATGGTTCATGCCTTTAAGCCTGATCCTGTTACGAATGTACAAGATATGGAACGCTTTTTTGATTTTCTGGCAAATAGTCCAGAGTCTACACATATGGCAACATTCCTCTTTTCTCCATGGGGAATCCCTGCGAACTACCGGCAAATGCAAGGTTCCGGTGTGAATACCTACAAGTGGGTCAACAAAGACGGAGAAGCCGTATTGATCAAGTACCACTGGGAACCGGTAGAACAAGGGATTCAGAATCTAACGCAAGAACAGGCGAATCAAGTGCAAGGGTTAGATTTTAACCATGCGACAGTCGATCTGTATGATGCGATTGATCGTGGAGAATATCCAGAGTGGGAATTGTGCGTACAGATTATGAGCGATGATTATCATCCTGAGCTGGACTTTGATCCGCTTGATCCGACCAAGTTATGGCCAGAAGATCAATTCCCATTTCTTCCAGTCGGCAAAATGACACTGAATCGTAATCCAGTAGACTATTTTACTGAAGTCGAGCAAGTGGCGTTCGGTACTGGGGTACTGGTAGATGGATTAGACTTCTCGGATGATAAATTGTTACAAGGGCGTACATTCTCTTATTCGGATACCCAGCGTCACCGGGTAGGAGCGAACTATCAGCAATTGCCGATTAATGCACCGAAGTCGAATGTCGCTACCAACCAATCTGGCGGGCAAATGCGTTATGAGCCAGACACAGCACCGAAGCAGAATCCTCATGTAAATTATGAGCCTTCTTCTCTGGGTGGTCTGAAAGAAGCTCCCAAAGCAGGTGCTGATCATGAGCCTCATTATTATGATGTGAATCTAATGCGTCAGAAGCTAGATCGTCCTAATGATTTTGCACAAGCAGGAGAAACGTATCGTAACTTTGAAGATTGGGAACGTAATGAGCTAGTAGCCAATATTGCAGCAAATCTAGCGCAATGTGCTGATGTGATTAGCGATAAATTTATTGCAAATCTACAACAAGCGGATACGGAGTATGCACAGCGTGTAACAGATGAATTAGCTAAAATTAAAGCTGATCCTTCGAACAAACCGTTACATCGTGCCAACAAAGCAGCCAAATTAGCCCAAGAAAAAGGTCATGATGCTAAACCGTACTAATACGTACGAACATGATAAGCTTTTATAAATAAGATAGAAATGAAGTTAGTTGTAAGCTCTCTATCGTTTTCGCTGATTAGTGCGGGACGATAGAGAGTTTTATTTATGTGCATATATAGTCGAATAGAGCAGAGATTATATACTAATCGTTTAGTCTACTATGAGAAAGGTTTAATGATAAGCAAGACGATATACATATAGCAAAGGCGGAGAATACAATGAAAATTATTATTACACGTGAAGAAGCTGTTCAAAAAGGAATATGGGAAAAAGTGATGAAGATGTTCGGTGTGGACCAAGATGATGATACCTATGCCAATGAACAGTTTATTTTGACCGAGGAACAAGCCAAACAATTGCAATTAATCTGATCGTCTAAGATACTATCTAATGATAGTAGATCAATCAGCAAAGCAGAGATCCAATAACTATTTTAAACTTCAAAAAGAAAGGCTACTCTTTTCGTTAAGAGTAGTTTTTTTTATTGGCAATTATCTCTGTATGTTTATATTTCCAAAATAAGTTATAAAAGGTATTATGAACCTGAAACCTAGTTGAAAGAAATGTTGTTATCCTTAAATATGTAAGCGTTATCTTTTTGAGAAAGTTTACTTTATTCGAAGGAGTGTTGGCATGAAAACATGGAAAGTGCTAGGAACAACAGCGATGGTTACTGCTTTATCTTTATCCATTGTAGGGATAACTTCTGCGGAGGCGAATACGATCTCTTCTACATCTGTAAATGATCTAACCTCATCCAGCTCTACAGAATTAGCATCTGCTACAGCGGCTATTCCGGCAGGAGCCATCGTTGTGGATCAGAAAGGTTCAGGTCAGTACCAAACGGTACAAGCAGCCATCAATTCGATTCCAGCTAACAATAATCAACAGAAAATAATTTATATCAAAAACGGTACGTATACTGAAAAATTAACGATCACTCAACCCCGGATTACATTACAAGGAGAAAGTACGACAGGGACTATTCTTAGCTACAATGCCACCAATGCTAGTAGTGGAAGTACAACCAATAGCGCAAGTACTACGGTCAAAGGCGATTATTTTCAAGCCAAAACGATTACTTTCCGCAACAATGCAGGGATTAATGCTGGGCAAGCTGTAGCTTTTTATAATAATGCAGACAAAGCGGTCTATACCGATGTTCGTTTTCTAGGGCATCAAGATACAGTCTATACACCGGGTACAGGCAGGCAATATTTCAAAAATTGTTATATTGAAGGAACGGTTGATTTTATTTTCGGATCGGCGACAGCTGTATTTGATCAATGTCAGATTCATAGTCTAGGTTCAGGCTATGTTACTGCTGCTTCTACAGGTGCAGATACGAAGTATGGCTATGTCTTTTTAAATAGTCGTCTGACCAGCAGTGGAACAGCCAATCAATCAGTATACCTCGGTAGACCGTGGCGTCCTTATTCAGCAGTGACGTATATCAATACCGATATGGGAGCTCATATTCAACCTACAGGTTGGGATAACTGGCGTGATCCAGCGAATGAAGCAACAGCTCGTTATTATGAATATGCAAGCAAAGGTGCAGGAGCGAACAACAATGCACGCGTGAAATGGGCAAAATTCTTAACCAATGAGCAGGCAAAAGCAATCACTATCCAAACGGTACTTGGTGGAACAGATCAATGGAATCCTACACAAACGAATTAGAATGATTCTTTTAGATCAGATCATCCTATATCAATATCGACTTATGCTGTTTTTGTAAAAAGGAGTCTGGCATTCTGCTTGGTAGAGGATGTTCAGATTCCTTTTTTGAGTTGTCACCAAAAGTACATATAAAAAGCAGATAATACAAGCTTTTTTTGGGTAAAAAAAGAGTATAAACCCGTTGTTATATGTTATTTAAAAAGATACATATCAACATTGGCATAATAGAGAGCAGACTGTAATCACAGATAAAGGAGTGTTGGAATGGAATATTATCGTCAGGAAGTCGATCAAGTACTTGAGGAAGTTGAAAGTTCGACACAAGGATTATCGAATCAAGAAGCGAAGCAGCGTATTGAGACGCAAGGATACAATGAACTCAAAGGTAAAAAGAAAACACCAACATGGAAGCTGTTTTTAGAAAATTTCAAAGATCCCATGGTTATCGTATTATTAGCAGCTGTAACTGTGCAACTTATATTAGGGCAATGGGTAGAATCGATTATTATTTTCTTTGTGTTAATACTGAATGCGATTATCAGTGTTGTACAGACACGTAAAGCAGAAAGTTCGATTGATGCACTGAGGCAAATGTCTGCGCCTGAAGCTAAAGTGATTCGGGATGGAAAAAAGCAAAGTATCGAAGCTAGAGAATTGGTCAGTGGAGATATTGTACTTCTCGAAGCAGGAGATTATGTACCTGCGGATGGACGCTTACTAGAATCAGGTAGTCTCAAAGTCGATGAAGGGATGCTTACTGGAGAATCCGAAGCTGTAGATAAGCATATTGATCTTATTCATGAAGAAGCGCCGATTGGAGATCGCCGCAATATGGTGTTTAGCGGTTCACTGGTCGTGTATGGACGAGGCACAGTTGTGATTACAGGAACAGCATTAAATACCGAAATAGGTAAAATTGCTGGATTGATCGAAAGTGCAGAAGCCAAGCAGACACCACTACAACGTAAGCTTGAAAGCTTTAGTAAAAAGTTAGGTATATTTATTTTACTGCTATGTATCGTTATTTTTGGTGTAGAAGCAGGTCGGATCTGGTTTTCAAATGAAGTAGTCGATATGACGGCAGCTATCTTGAATGCATTAATGTTTGCTGTGGCGGTAGCAGTAGCAGCTATTCCAGAAGCTTTATCGTCTATTGTTACGATCGTGTTGTCTGTTGGAACCAATAAAATGGCAAAACAACATGCTATTATTCGCAAATTACCTGCGGTTGAATCACTTGGTTCTACCAGTGTTATCTGTACCGACAAAACAGGAACCTTAACACAAAATAAAATGACGGTAGTTGATTATTTTTTACCAGATGGAAGTACCGATGATTTCCCTGATGATCCTGAGCAATGGTCGGAAGGCGAACGCCGATTACTGCATATCGCTGTATTATGTAATGACTCGAATATCAATGATGAGGGTAAAGAGTTAGGTGATCCTACAGAAGTCGCTTTGATCGCTTTTAGTAACAAAAAGAATAAAAACTACAACGAAATTCGTGAAGAATTTCCGCGTCAAGGTGAGCTCCCATTTGATTCCGATCGTAAACTGATGTCTACGATCCATATGTTTGATGATCAAAAGGCAATGCTGACTAAAGGTGGGCCGGATGTGTTAATCGGTCGCTGTACACAAGTATTTGTAGGTGACAAAGTCGTTCCACTAACGGACGAGATTCGTGAGCGTATGCAGACTGCTAACGAAGACTTTTCGAATCGTGCTTTGCGAGTGTTAGCGTATGGATACAAAATTATTCCTAATGATCAGACTCAAGTCGGTATAGAGGATGAGCAGGAGCTTATCCTTGTTGGACTAAGCGCTATGATCGATCCACCGCGTGAAGAAGTGGCTGGTTCGATTGCAGAATCCAAAAAAGCAGGTATCCGCACAGTAATGATTACAGGAGATCACAAAACTACAGCGCAAGCGATAGGTAGAGATATTGGTCTAATGGATGATCAAGATATTGCGGTTACCGGTCAAGAACTGGATCAAATGTCTGAACAGGAACTCGATCATCAATTGGAGAAAATTGCTGTCTATGCACGTGTATCTCCTGAAAATAAAATCAGAATCGTTCGTGCGTGGCAGAAAAAAGGTAAGATTACAGCTATGACTGGAGACGGTGTCAATGATGCACCGGCACTCAAGCAAGCTGATATTGGTGTCGCTATGGGTAGCGGAACAGATGTAGCTAGAGATTCAGCAGCGATGATCCTGACCGATGATAACTTTGTATCTATTGTCAATGCAGTAGGTGTAGGTAGAACAGTATTCGATAATATCAAAAAAGCGATTGCCTATTTATTTGCAGGCAACTTGGGTGCGATTATAGCGATTTTGTTCGCTTTGATTATGGATTGGATCAATCCTTTTACAGCGATTCAATTACTGTTTATCAATTTAGCGAATGATTCTCTACCTGCTATTGCATTAGGCATGGAAAAAGCAGAACCTGATGTGATGAGCCGGAAGCCAAGAGATATCAATGAAGGTATTTTTGCAGGTGGAACGATGCAGGCTGTGATTACACGTGGTGTGCTGATCGGTATTGCAGTGATTTTGTCACAGTATATCGGTTTACAACACTCACCAGAAATGAGTGTTGCGATGGCATTTACAACATTGATTCTAGCAAGAACGTTCCAGACTTTTGCTGCTCGTTCCAATGTACAGACCGCATTTGGAGTAGGATTGTTTAGCAACAAATATGTATTGGGTGCAGTAGCCCTATGTCTGTGTCTATATGGAGTCACATTACTTCCAGGGGTACGCGATATTTTCTCTATTCCTGTAGAGTTTGGTGTACAGCAATGGGCTGTAGCTACAGGGCTTGCGTTAGGAGCAGTATTGTTGATGGAAGTGGCTAAATGGATACGTACTAGAGTGACAATGAAGCAACAATTGAACAATGCTTGAGATCGATAGAAGAAGCATGATAGATAGTGTTAGAACCCATAAGAAGGTGAAGCGTATCATACGTCTCACCTTCTTTTTCATTGCTTAAGATAGGGGATAAGGTTTATTTGTCCCATACAGCTATGGTAAAATGAAGATGGTAATATAAAATCCATTTTTGAGATAAAAAGGAATAAATAAAAAAAGCGCATTATAAGCACTGGAGGTGAACACTACTTATGTTAAAAGGTAAAAATATAACAGGTAGGCTCATAGCCGTGATGTATTGCTTGGTGATGTTTGAACTTTTAGTTCGAGCACCAGAAGGTCAAGTTGCGCATCATCCAATGTGGTATTATTCGATGATTCCATTAGGAGCAGTTGTTATTTACACTATTTTCGATAAATTTATTAAGTTTGATTTCTTTAAAGAAGACGAGCGATAATGACCGACAAAAAAACAGCCTGTTATCAGAGCATCTAAATGCTTGATTACAGGCTGTATGTTGTAACAATAGAATATATCAACAATTGCTAAATGATGCTGTATAGATTAAAAGGATGTCTGAAAAAGATTACTCTTTATCAGATTTATCGTCATCTCCAGCTGCTTTTGGAGAAGGTTTGGCTGTCCATTCATCGGCTTGTGTCTCGATATTGGAGCCATCCTCTTTTCTCTTTTTCTCCATCAGTGTATCTTCTGAATGAGTTTCGGGTTGTTTGTTTTCTTCTGTCATGATTAACTCCTCCTCGTATTGAAATCAGTATAGTGTTCCTTTCTATATATACCCGTTCTCGCTTTGGACAAACATTGTTTTGGATTTGATTGTGATCGACTATTGATTCTGCCATAATAAAATCAAGTGATAAATCGATATTCTTTTTTATGAAAGCGTTATATTTCTAAGGAGGAGATCAGATGAAAGATATACATATTGGCATGATTGGGTATAAATTTATGGGGAAGGCGCATAGCAATGCATATCGCAGTCTACCGATGTTTTTTCCAAAAGCAGCAAAGCCTCACATGTCTGTTATCTGTGGTCGTGATTCCAAGCAAGTGGAACAAGCCGCAGCGCAATTCGGTTGGGCAGAACATGTAACAGATTGGCAAGATTTGATCGCTCGTCCTGATATTGATCTGATTGATATTAATGCACCGAGTAATATGCACAAAGAAATTGCGTTAGCAGCCGTACAAGCGGGTAAACATCTCTTTTGTGAGAAACCGTTAGCCTTATCACTTGCTGATTCACGCGAAATGTTAGAAGCCGCAAATCAAGCAGGAATTGTGCATATGATTGGGTTTAATTATCGTTTTTCACCTGCGGTACGATTAGCGAAAAAGTTAATTGATAGCGGGCGGTTGGGAGAAATTCGACATTTTCGCGCATGGTTTCTTCAAGACTGGTTGCTTGATCCTCATTTCCCATTAGTCTGGCGTCTGCAAAAAGAAATTGCCGGTTCCGGTTCCCATGGTGATCTAGGGGCTCATTTAATAGACCTTGCGCATTATCTTGTAGGAGATATGGAAGAAGTGATCGGAATGAGTGAGACATTTATCAAAAAGCGTCCAATAGCTACAGAAATGACAGGCTTAAGTGCTAAAGGAAATCAAAATGGTCCACAAGGTGATGTAACGGTCGATGATGCGACATTATTTATGAGTCGATTTGAAAATGGAGCTTTAGGCAGCTTTGAAGCCACTCGATTTGCAGCAGGACATCGTTCGACCAATTCATTTGAAATTAATGGCAGTCTGGGTAGTGTAAAGTTTGATTTTGAACGAATGAATGAATTAGAAGTCTACTTTACATCAGACGAAGCAGATACACAGGGATTCCGCCGGGTATTAGCAACAGATGATGTTCATGATTATATGGATGCATGGTGGCCACCGGGACATACGATTGGATTTGAACATACGTTTATTCATGAAATGTTAGAGCTGGTTAATGCGATCACTGAAGAACGGCAAGCTTCGCCTAACTTTGAAGATGGAGTGAAGTGTCAGGCAGTATTAGAAGCAGTCGAACGTTCGATTGAAGAACGTCGTTGGATCAATATCGCTGATATGTAGAACTACAGCAATGGGCAAGACCATTAGCGATAAAAAGGAGGGACATTCAATGACGACTCACTGGGATGAATCACAAGTGCCTGATATGCAAGGCAAAACGATCGTTATTACAGGTGCCAATAGTGGTATAGGATACGAAGCGACTCGTATACTGGCTGGCCGCGGAGCAGAGATTATTATGGCTGTACGCAATTATGAAAAAGGTCAACAAGCCCTTCAAAATATTCAGAATGTTCATCCTACCGCCAAATTACAATTAATGCGTCTGGATCTGAGTGAATTAGCCAGTATTCGTAATTTTGCTGAAGAGTTCAGACAGAAGCATCATCAATTATCGATTTTAATTAATAATGCAGGTGTGATGATGCCTCCTTATAGCCGCACTCAAGATGGATTTGAGTTACAATTCGGTAGTAATCATTTAGGGCACTTCGCATTGACAGGTTTACTATTACCTCATCTGCTTGCTACGCCTTCGGCTCGAATCGTAACATTGAGTAGTATTGCGGCGTATGCAGGTAAGATCGATTTCGATAATCTGGATGGTAGCAAAGGATATCGAGCATTTAAATTTTATAGTCAAAGTAAGCTTGCTAATATGCTATTTGCTCGTGAATTACAGTTGCGTCTAGCACAGCATCAAGCGGATGTGATCAGTGTGGCTTGTCATCCAGGGTTTACACATACCAACTTGGCTTCACGTGGTTCAGGCAAGCCTGTGAGTGGCATATTTGGATTGTTATCTCGTTCTTTCGGACAACCTGCATTAATGGGTGCTTTGCCTACCTTATATGCGGCGACTTCTCCAGCAGTACATGGCGGAGAATATATAGGGCCAGATGGTAAAGGTGGACGCAAAGGATATCCCAAGTCAGATGATCATATTGATAAGCTATATCAAGCCGATCTTTCTAAGCAATTATGGACGCTGTCTGAATCATTGACCGGTGTTCACTACGAATGGAAGCAACCTGAATTTGCATCATTTTCATAATTTTTGCACCATCCATTAGAATTCTAAGGAGTGTTAAAGATGAGAAAAGCATTGATCGTATGGGGTGGCTGGGATGGGCATGAGCCTGAACAAGTCTCTCGCATATTTGCAGATATACTGGAAGAAGCTTCTTTTGAGGTAGAACTAGCGAATGATCTAGAAGCTTTTAGAGATGCCGATAAATTACTTGGGCTTGATCTGATCGTACCTGTATGGACGATGGATGACATTGAACAACAATTAGTAGATCATGTCTCTGCGGCTGTGCAACAAGGTACAGGACTAGCGGGTTGTCATGGAGGCATGTGTGATGCTTTTCGTAAAAATGTCGATTGGCAGTTCATGACAGGAGGACAGTGGGTAGCACATCCCGGAAATGATGGAGTAGAGTATACCGTCAATATCAACCCAAGCTCCAGCCCGCTTGTCGAAGGGATCGCTGATTTTCAAGTGAAATCAGAACAGTATTATCTTCATATTGATCCAGCTATAGAAGTGCTGGCGACGACGACTTTTCCAATCGTAGATGGTCCACATCGTCTTAATGGTCAAGTACAGATGCCTGTCGCCTGGACAAAGCGATGGGGTACAGGCAGAGTGTATTACAACTCGCTAGGTCATCATGCCGATATCGTAGATATGCCACCTGTCAAAGAAATGATGCGTCGTGGATTATTATGGGCAGCCGATGGTAAGACGAGAGCACAAGCAGAATCTCAAGCTACAGGTCAAGTCTATTCAGGTATGGCAGATAGTCAGTAAAGTGTTATTCTGCGAAAGCGTACTATCCATGTATAAAAAGGAACTTCCAAAATCAATATCATCATATTAAGCCATTGTACAAAATGCTTTATCAGCATATGACTCTGTTTATTCTAAGAGAAATAGACTGAAGCAAATACAATGGCTTTTTATATGTCAATTAAGTAGATAGTAATCTTTATAATACTTTATTATTTTCCGTAAAATTTTGAGTAAGCGTTAACATTTTTAAAATTTAACCCGTTTATTTTTGTTTATAAACTTTTCAAACGTATTCAAAGATGATATACTCCTATCAAAGTAAAACAAACATATCCAAATATCTATCCAAACTTATTCATTAATGGAGGAATATCATGATACCGAATCAGTGGAACACAGGACAGGTTGCAAAGATTACAGAAGGTGTAGATCAACTGGTATATCGTTCTAATCTTATTGGTTCAGATCGCCGTGTATGTAACTGGGGTGGAGGTAATACATCTAGCAAAGAAATCACAACTGATTTTCGAGGTCGTGAGATTGAAGTGATGTATGTCAAAGGCAGTGGTTCTGATCTAGCGTCGATGGAAGCCAAACATTTTACAGGATTACGACTTGATGATATTCGTCCATTATTTGAAAAAGAAGAAATGCCTGATGATCAGATGGTTGCTTATCTCGCAAATTGTATGATTGATGCCAAAGCACCTCGTCCATCGATTGAGACATTATTGCACGCATTTTTACCTTTCAAACATGTCGATCATACTCATCCTGATTCGATTATCGGTCTGTGTTGCGCAGATAACGGCAAAGAAATAGCTCAAGAGATTTTCGGAGATACCTTTGTCTGGGTTCCCTATATTCGTCCGGGATTTACACTGTCCAAAATGATCGCTCAAGGCGTACTGGATCATCCCAATGCTGAATTGGTCTTGATGGAGAAACATGGTCTAGTCACATGGGGAGCTACACAGGAAGCATGTTATGCCAAAACGATCGAAATGATTAATAAAGCTGCAACCTATATTGAAGAAAAAGCTTCACAACAACTGTTATTCGGTGGCGAGAAAGTTCAATCTCTAGAAGCTAACCAACGCCGTGAACTGGTTGCTCACATCATGCCAGCAGTACGTGGAGCAGTAAGTGACAGCAAGCGGATGATTTTAACATTTGACGATGCTGAAGATGTACTTTCTTTTGTAAATGCGAACGATGCAAGTCGATTATCTCAAGTAGGCGCTGCTTGTCCAGATCACCTTGTACATACCAAAATGACACCCTTATTTATTGACTGGCAACCAAGTGCTGAAGATCATGAAGGACTCAAACAAGCAGTCATTCAAGGCATTACCAATTATAAACAGAAATATCAAGATTACTTTGAACAAAATGCCCATGAAGGCGATGTGATGTTCGAAGCCGCACCACGAGTCATCTTAATTCCGGGAATCGGTATGATCAATACAGGCAAAAGCCATGCGATGTCTTTGGTCAGTGGAGCATTATATCATCGTGCGATTGCTGTGATGCGTGGAGCGACTTCACTTGGACAATTTGTGTCCCTGAGCGAATCAGAATCATACAATGTAGAGTACTGGCCGTTAGAATTATATAAATTATCGCTTGCACCTGCCGAAACGGAATTTTCACGCCAAATTGCTCTCATTACAGGTGGAGCAGGAGGAATTGGAAGCGAAACGGCTCGTCGACTGGTAAGTGAAGGTGCTCATGTAGTGCTAGCAGACTTGAATTTGGAAGGTGCACAAAAAGTAGCAGATGAGATTAATGCTCAATACGGCCCTCATCGTGTACTGGCTGTCCTGATGGATGTCACCAGTGAAGAACAAGTTGCTCAAGCGTATGCGGAGACAGCTATTTATTACGGCGGAATCGATATTATTGTTAACAACGCAGGTCTTGCCACTTCTAGTAAATTTGAAGATACCACACTCAAAGAGTGGAATCTGAATATGAATGTTCTGGGTACAGGCTACTTCTTGGTCGCTCGTGAAGCTTTTAAAGCGATGAAAGAACAAGCACTAGGCGGCAGTATGATATTTATCGGCTCCAAAAATTCAATCTATGCAGGCAAAAGTGTAACCGCCTATAGTTCTGCCAAAGCACTAGAAGCTCATCTTGCCCGTTGTATCGCAGCAGAAGGTGGCGAACACGGCATCCGTGTCAATACCATCTTACCTGATGCCATTTTACAAGGATCAGCAATCTGGAATTCTAACTGGCGTAACGAACGTGCCGCCGCTTACGGGATTGAACCCGATCAATTAGAAGAACACTACCGCAAACGCACTACATTACTGGTCAATATTTATCCAAAAGATATCGCTGAAGGCATCGCCTTTTTCGCTTCATCCAAAGCCGAAAAAACAACAGGCTGTATGCTAACCATCGACGGCGGTGTCCCAGCCGCATTCACCCGTTAAGCTATGCAGTTAAGATGCAACCCGATTAATTATAAGAAGCAAAATCATACTTTTAAAATCATAACAATAAATAAACTCATTCTTATCATTCAATAATAGGTATAATATGGAAATAAATATATAAAACTATACGAATGTATACTTTTATATATCCCACAACAATAATGGCAAACTATTCAAATCTATACGCAATACCTAATAAGCATTTCTAAAAATAAAATTAAAACTCTATCTCAACAAAGCACCCTAAGTAACTCTAAATGATCTCCCAATAAAGTAACATTAGCTACACACCAATCAACCTTTAAAATCTTTACTTCATAGGTATCTCTCCCCTCTGAGCGAAGGGAATATTATTGTTCTGAAAGAGTGAAACGATCGCCTTTGAAGTCATATCCCTACCGCAAAGCGGAAATCAAAGGGATATGACTTCAACAGCGACGACAAGAACAATAATATTCCCATAGCGATCCCCCTCAAAGATACCTATCCATAAAATTGCCAAAGGAGCCCACAAAATGAATGCCTATGCCTTATTTGAAGAACAACAACAGTCCCGAGGAATCGACCTGAACACTGTCCGTTCAAGATTGAGAGCGCTACAAATCGAAACTCCATCATGGGGATATGGCGATTCAGGAACTCGCTTTAAAGTATTTCAAAAAGTCGGGGTGCCACGTACCCCATTTGAGAAATTAGAAGATGCCGCCCAAGTACACAAAGTAACAGGGGCTTGCCAATCCGTAGCTATCCATATTCCGTGGGATCAAGTAGATGACTATAGTCAATTACGTAGCCATGCAGAAAGTTTAGGACTGACAATCGGAGCGATCAATCCCAACCTTTTCCAAGATGAAGATTATATGCTGGGTAGCGTCACTCATGCAGATTCAGCGATTCGGAATAAAGCGATTGCTCACTTGAAAGAATGTGTAGATATCGCGAAAGAAACCAAATCTAAAGATTTCAGCCTTTGGTTCGCCGATGGTACCAATTATCCCGGTCAAGGCAGTATTCGTCAGCGTAAACACTGGATGCTTGAAGGATTGCAAGAAATGTATAAAATCCTTGATCCAGATATGCGTATGTTAATTGAATATAAATGTTTTGAACCTGCTTTCTACCATACGGATATAGCGGATTGGGGGATGGCGTATAATTTGTCGCTCAAGTTAGGCGAGCAAGCACAAGTACTGGTTGATACGGGCCATCATTTACCGGGGGCCAATGTGGAGCATATTGTCTCGTATTTGATTGATGAAGGTCGTTTGGGCGGGTTCCATTTTAACAGTTATAAGTATGCAGATGATGATCTAGTTGTCGGTACCATGAATCCGTATGAGTTATTTTTAATCTTTTATCAGATTTTGGATGCACTGGATAGTCAGGAACAACTATTGGTAGATACCGTGAATAAAATGCTCTATATGATCGATCAATCTCACAATATCGAATCCAAAATTCCGGCGATGATTCGCTCAGTGATGAATGTGCAGACGCAATATGCCAAAGCGTTATTGATTGACCACCAAGAAGTAGCCGAAGCACAGCGCAAAGGTGATGTATTAGGAGCAGAAGATGCGGTGCGTAAAGCTTTTGAATTTGATGTGACTCCATTGTTACATTCGATTCGTGAAGAAATAGGTGTACCGATTGATCCGATGAAAGCATATCTAGCTGATAATTATGGTTCTTCGATTCTAGCGAGAGGCAAAGGTGGTGCAAGCTGGTGAGTATCCTTGCTTACGATCTAGGAGCAGGCAGTGGACGAGCGATTATAGGTAGGCTGACCGATAACCGGATCGTGACTCAAGAGATTCATCGCTTTACCAATCAGCCAGTCAAAGTAGGCGACCGTTTACATTGGGATATTTTGCGCCTTTATCATGAAATTCAGCAAGGACTGATCATTGCCAAGCAAGAGCATATGTTGCCAGAGAGTATCGGTATTGATTCATGGGCAGTCGATTATGGATTGATTGGACGACATGGAGAACTGCTGGGGAATCCATACCATTATCGCGATTGGCATACCCATGGAGTGATGGAGAAAGTACAAGATCACTTATCGAAACGTGCTATTTTTGAAGCGACAGGCATTCAGTTTCTTTCGTTTAATACGATTTATCAATTAGCTGCATTACGCCAAAGTGATTCACCGTTACTGAGCGAAGCCGAGCGCTTTTTGATGATTCCAGATCTATTGCGTTATTTTATGACGGGTGAAATGATTAATGAATTTACGAATGCGACGACCACACAGCTCTTTAATGTGAGACAAGGAGATTGGGATCGCAAGTTATTATCCAGTATCGGTATTCCAGCTTCATGGTTCCACAAACCGGTTCAACCTGGATCATCAGCAGGGCGTATACGTTCTTCATTAATGGTTGATCTAGGGATTCCAGCGATTCCAGTCACAGCTGTAGCAGAACATGATACCGCTTCTGCTGTGGTAGCTGTACCCGCTTTATCAGGTTCTTTTGCCTATTTAAGCTGTGGAACATGGTCGCTGATGGGAACAGAAGTGAAGCAACCGATTATTCATGAGCAAGCGATGAAATGGAACTTTACCAACGAAGGCGGAGCTTATGGCACGTATCGTTTGTTGAAAAATATTATGGGACTGTGGATTTTTCAAGAATTGAAGCGTGAAGCTGAGCGGGAAGGGCATCACTATTCATTTGAACAATGGATTCATCATGCACAGCAAGCTCCTGCTTTTGCGGCTCTGATTGATCCAGATGATGTATTGTTTCTTCATGCAGGAGATATGTGTTCTCGGATTCGTCAATATTGCCGGCAGACTGGACAACAGCCACCTGATACGTATGGAGCGCTTACGCGTTGTATTTTTGAAAGTCTGGCTCTGAAATATCGTTATGTGCTAGAACTGAACGAACAGTTATCTGACCAAACATTTGAAGGATTGCATATGGTAGGTGGCGGTATTCAAAATAAACTGCTGTGTCAGTGGTCAGCAAATGCGATCGGTCGTCCGGTGTGGGCTGGCCCTGCTGAGGGAAGCGCAATTGGCAATTTAGCGGTACAATGGATAGCACAGGGGACATTCAAAGACATGCAGGAAGCAAGAACCGTAATCCGGGATTCTTTTCCTATCGAAATCTATGAACCGGAGCAGGTACAAGCTTGGGAAGAAGCTTACGGGCAATTTCTGCGATTGATCACAGTGTCTACCCAATAACGATACGGAGTGTGGCGGATATGTTGGTGGCAGAACGATACGACATGATTGTAAGACTGGTGAATGAAAAAGGAAGTATGCGTGTAACGGAACTGAGTGAACAGTGTCAGGTGACCGAAGAGACGATCCGGCGTGATCTGGATCGCTTAGAACGTCAAGGATTACTGCGTCGCTCTCATGGTGGTGCAGTCAGTGTCAAAGACGAGCAACCTGAGACTCCTTTTTCCGAACGTGAAATTACGTATGCAGAAGAGAAACGGCGGATTGCTCGCGAAGCGATTAAGCTGATTGAGCCGCAAGATCGAATTATACTGGATGCAAGTACAACCGCATGGTATATGGCGGAAAGTTTACCTGATATTCCATTGACTGTACTAACCAATTCGATTCGTGTAGCAACACAACTTAGCAATAAAGAAAAGATTGATGTGATTTCTACAGGTGGATTGTTATTATCACGCTCGCTATCCTTTGTCGGGCCCTTAGCCGAGCGTTCACTAGATACGTATTATGTAGATAAAGTATTTCTGTCGTGCAAAGGAATCCATGCCGAACGAGGCGTTAGTGAATCGAACGAGATGCAAGGACGAGTGAAGCAAAAAATGGTCGGTATGGCGGATAAAGTGATTTTGCTAGCGGATGCAAGTAAATTCGGTGTTCAAGCGTTTACCCATGTGATGGACTTGAGTGAAGTTCATGAACTTATTACCGATCGCCGTCTATCTCCTGAAAGTATAGCGCAATATCAAGAACAATCGATTCAAGTGACGGTTGTCTAAATGTATCCTTGTCAATAACGATGATGTAACAAGAAGCTAATGACACAATGATATACGCTTATGAATATGCAAATAAAAGATGGCAGTCGTAGAAGATATGGCTGTCATCTTATGTATAGAGGAAAGAGGTGTGCAGAGTGAAAGTATCGTTATTTATTACTTGTCTGAGTGATGCTATCTATCCCAAAGTCGGTGAAGCGATGGTACGTCTATTAGCTGCACATGGTATACAGCTTGATTTCCCACCCGTGCAGACCTGTTGCGGTCAGCCTTCTTACAATAGTGGGTATTGGGATGAGACAAGAACAGCCGCACGGACGATTTTGAAAGCGTTTCAATCTAGCGACTTTGTTGTATCTCCGTCCGGTTCTTGCACCTATATGATTCATCATTATCCTGAATTATTTAAAGATGAACCGGAATATTTAGCGCTAGCTCACGAATTGGAAAGTAAGACGTATGAATTTACGCAATTTCTGGTCAAAGTATTGGGAATTACCGATATCGGAGCAGCATTTCCTTATAAAGTCACATATCACCCATCCTGTCATGGTAGTCGTCTGCTTGGAATCAAAGATGAACCGATCGCCTTGTTAAATCATGTACAAGGATTAGAACTGGTACCGCTACCTTTTGCTGAAGATTGCTGTGGCTTTGGCGGTACATTCGCTGTGAAGATGGCAGATATATCAGGAGCGATGGTCACTGAAAAAGTCGATCATATCAAGGAGACAGAAGCTGAGGTATTGGTCGGTCTGGATATGGCATGTCTGATGAATATTGCAGGCAATCTTAGACATCGTGGTGAACAAGTACGGGTTATGCATCTAGCTGAACTTCTATATGAAGGGGTGAGTGTACGATGAATCCAGCATCTTCTACCCGTGGTACGGTCAAAGAACGTGCAGATATTGCGCTAAATGATGATTTTCTGCGAAATGCAGTGCGTTTTACAACTGATCGTCTACGAAGTGGTAAAAAAGTAGCTTCTACCGAACATGGGAACTGGGAAGAATGGCGTGAACGGGGTCGTCAGATTCGTTTGCATACAATTGCTCATCTCGATTATTATCTCAATCTATTTGTAGAAAATGCTCGTAGTAATGGAGTCCATGTTCATTTTGCGGATAATGCAGTAGAAGCGACAGATATCGTCATGACGATCGCTAGACAGAAAGAAGCACAGTCTGTTATCAAATCCAAATCTATGGTGTCAGAAGAAGTGCATATTAATCAAGCGCTTGAATTATCTGGCATTGAAGCGATTGAGAGCGATCTGGGTGAGTATATTATCCAATTAGCCGGCGAAGGCCCTTCTCATATTGTAATTCCAGCTATACACAAAAATCGTTACCAGATTGCTGAGCTTTTATCCGAAGATGCAGGGGAAACGTTAGAACCGGATACGACGATTCTGGCAGGTTATGTACGGCGCAAATTACGGCAAAAATTTCTGGAAGCCGATATCGGGATGACCGGATGTAACTTTGCGATCGCAGAGACCGGTTCGATGGTGTTATTTGAAAATGAAGGTAATGCCCGTATGGTAACTACAGTTCCTAAGACGCAGATCACATTGATGGGGATGGAACGTATCGTACCTTCATGGGCTGACCTTGAAGTGATGGCGACCCTACTGCCACGTTCGGCGACCGGACAACGCTTAACCATGTACATGTCTGGCATCACTGGACCCAAGCGTACTGTAGATGCTGATGGCCCAGAAGAAATGCATATTATTATTGTGGATAACGGTCGCTCACAACAGTTGGGTGATCCTGAATTTCAAGAATTGCTCAATTGTATCCGTTGTGGGGCATGCCTGAATGTCTGTCCGGTCTACCGTCAGATTGGTGGTCATTCGTATGGCGGAACATATAGTGGACCGATCGGGGCTGTGTTAACACCTGCGCTGAATAAAAATGTAGCCGAATGGGATGATATCGCCAGTGCATCCAGTCTATGTGGAGCCTGTTATGAAGCTTGTCCGGTCAAAATTCCGCTCCACGATATGCTTGTTTCTCTACGCAGGCGCAAAGTCGAGCGAGGTCATGGCGATAAACTTGAAGCACTCGGTATGAGAGGGTTTGCCACATTAATGGCTAATTCGAAGCGATTTGCACTAGCTATGCGTTTGGGGAAAATTGCACAAAAACCATTTGTGCATAATAGTGGTATTCATCTCAAACTAGGGCCACTTAAAGGATGGAACACGTACCGTGTAGCTCCAACGTTAGCGAATCATTCTTTCCGTGATCAATGGAAAGAACTATCTGCGGAGACTGCGGCTCAACCGAAAACGATAGACCCTGCGGTACGTCAGCGAATGGAACAAGTACTTGCAGATCGCCAACATAACAAGTCCACAAGCAGAACAGGAGGGGAATCACATGAGTAACACCAATCAACCTTTTTCTGCTAAGCCACCCGTGGTACCCAATCCTGAAAGTTCTCATCTTACGCCAGATCATGAACAACATGATTCATCGCAAGCAGATTGGCTTGATGAATTAGAGCAGAAGTCCAAAGCCAAACAGCAGACATTTATGAACCATATTGCAGATCGTCTACAACGCCCACGAATCCAAGAAGCACCGAAACATCCTTTTCGCGGGGCACCAGAGATCTGGCAAGATTTCAATTGGAATGAAGCTGAAAAGATCGAAAAATTCACAAAGCATTTTACCGAAGTGGGTGGTAATGTATTACGGATGCAGACGTTGGAAGAAGCAGGTGCATTTATTGCTGAACAAAGCCGTCTGTTGAATGCACAGTATATCGTCCGCCAACAATTACCGGAGACAGAAGCATTAACTTTGGAAGCGCGCCTACCTCATGTACAAATATCAGCGTGGAATAGCCATACAGAAGAAGCATGGAAAGCAAGAGCCGCCGAAGCGGATATCGGAATTGTCTTGGCTGATGGAGCCGCTGCATATACAGGTACAGTTATGGTAACGTCTTCTGCATCACAAGGTAGATCGGTGAGTCTATTACCGACCGTCTGTATTGTGTTACTCCCGATCGAGCGCTTGCAGACACGCTTAGGCGAACTACTGATTCCATGGGATAGTAAAGGCAGAGAGAATCTACCTGCTGGTATTCATTTTATCTCAGGGCCTAGTCGTTCTTCTGATATTGAAAATGAATTAACAATCGGCGTGCATGGTCCCGGGATTGTATATACATTGTTGATCGGGTGATAGCCATAATTATATATCTCATATAAAAAGCTGATCACTATAGACTGTGATCAGCTTTTTATATGATTTTGCAACAGCAAACTGATATATTCCCATAAGTACCCATACAATTAAAATAAACAATACAATCATTAACGTTATTTTCCACTTGTTGCGTTGAGATGAACGTTGCTGTTCCATGATTTACAGCTCCTTATGAATGGAGTTTAACATATAACTCTCAAAATAAATTGTAAACTATACATGTTTCATAGAGTATGTATTTACTCTAATAATAAATTATCTTTAAATCGGTTTACCCTATTTAAGCTATCGTTTGTGTAAAAATGGGTATATGAATAGAAGTCCTATTTTTACAATAGATGGAGGGTTATACGATGAAAATGTCAGGAAATACAATATTAATTACAGGTGGAGCATCAGGAATTGGTTTGGCTTTTGCAAAACGATTTATGGCGCTGGGCAATACGGTTATTATCTGTGGAAGACGTCAAGATTGGTTGGATGATGTGCAGAAACAATATCCAGCATTACATACGATCGTTACAGATGTAGCTGAAGAAGCTCATCGTGTGGGATTAGCAGATCGTGTGTTGACTGAATTTCCCAAGCTAAATATGATTATGAATAATGCAGGTATACAGCGCAATTTCTCGGTTCATGATAACCAAATTAGCTGGGCGGCTCATCGTCAAGAATTAGCCATTAATCTAGATGCGCCGATTCATTTGACGACTTTATTTCTACCTCATCTTCGTCAACAAAGTCATGCGGCTATTATCAATGTCACTTCAGGGCTTTCTTTCTCACCCAAAGCATCTGCACCGATCTACTGCGCGACCAAAGCAGGGCTACATTCATTTACATTATCGTTGCGTCAACAATTAGTAGGCTCGCCGATCAATGTCGTAGAGATTATCCCGCCAGGTGTCAATACCGATCTAGGTGGCGTAGGGCTACATGACTGGGGCGTACCAGTAGATGAATTTGCAGATAGCATCATGCAACGAATTGAAGCAGGCGAAGTCGAAGTAGGCTATGGCAGTTCTGAGAAATCACGCCTCGCTTCACGAGCAGAATTGGACGAAATATTTCAGAAGATGAACAGTCAGTCATCACCTCAGATCTTGTAATAAGTTGTGTATCCTCTGTATCAGATCTTCGATACGATACATGATCAATCAAAACAAAAACCTAGCTCATCACAGGTCAACTTGGCGACTGTGAATGAGCTGGGTTTTTGAGCGTAATCAACCAGAATACCAAAGCAAGCAGACTTACACCAGCACCCAGATAACATACTCCACTCCAACCTGCATAACTGTACATCATCGTGGAAGACATAGAACCAATGGCACTACCGATTGAATAGAAGATCATATAACTTGCTGTTAATCGACCACGTGCTTCAGGCAAAATAGTGAAAATCATACTCTGGTTTGTCACATGGACAGCTTGTACAGCGAGATCGAGTAACACAATCCCGACAATCAACCAGTATAGTGATGATCCTATATACGATAATGGCACCCAGGAGAGTAGTAGCAATACAAGGGCGATGCCTGTAGTCCATTGAGCTTTGCCTTGATCGGATAATTTGCCTGCTCGAATAGCTCCAAGTGTACCTGCAATTCCTGCTAATCCAAATGCTCCGATCGCTGTATGACTGAGCGAGAATGGAGGTTCACTTAAGGGCAATACCATCGAAGTCCACAATATACTAAAAACGATAAAGATCAACATTGCTAGTATGCCTCGAATACGTAATATCGGTTGTTGAATATACAAATCTAGCATAGAACGAAGAAGTTGAGTGTAAGAGAGTGATGATTTAACTTGCTGATCACTTGGCAATATTTTGAACAAGACACATGTAATCAAAGTCATTAAACAAGCAGATACCAGATAAACAGATCTCCAACCCGCCAAATCGGTTAGAAAACCTGCAAGTGAACGTGCAAATAAAATTCCAATCACTACCCCGCTAGTCACGATACCTACAATCTGTCCACGTTCTGTAGGCTTAGCAAGTGAAGAAGCATAAGCAACCAGTGTCTGTGTGACCACAGCAAGCAATCCAACAATAGCTAAGCCTGCAAAAAGAATATAGATCGTTGGCGCAAATCCTACGATGACAAGCGCAATCACAGATAACCCCATTTGAATAATAATCAGACGTCTGCGCTGAATCAGATCCCCCAAAGGAACAAGTAAAAACAATCCTAGTGCATAACAGATTTGAGTAACTGTAATTACAACACCGATCAATGAATGAGTAATACCAAATTCTGAAGCTAACGCATCTAACAAGGGTTGCGCATAATAAATATTAGCAACAGCCAACCCACAAGCAACTGCAAATAAGAAAGCCATAGAACGAGAAAATGAAGTATGTACTAATGTTTTCTTCATCGATAGATCATCCTTTTATAATATATTTTAATTATACCGGTTGGTACAAAATGATTCGCAAGCAATATAACCCCTTTACAAATCAATTGTCAATAGAAATAAATTCACTTTGACAATCAAATCGATCATCTATAGAATGATAATATACTGATTGGTACAGAAAGGTTGGGCATGTAATCATGGTACGGAAACGTGAATTTAATGAAGAGCAAGCTTTAGATGCAGCGATGCAATTATTTTGGGAAAATGGATTCGAAGCGACTTCTTTGACAGATCTCACCACAGGAATGGGGATTCAGCGTCCTAGTCTGTATGCTACGTTTGGCGATAAGCAAGAATTATTTGAAGCTTCTTTGCGCAAATATAATCAATGGCATGCAGTATCAGTTCGTCAGCAATTACAGGATCATGTATCAGTACAAGAAGCATTTCGTGCTTTTTTTGAACAGATTGCTAGAGAAGGATATGAAGGGAAACCAAGTAGAGGATGTTTTTGTATCAATACGATGGTTGAACTAGCAACTCATGATGAAAAGATTGAAATTTTGACGCGAGAACATCAGATGTATTTGACGGTCATTTTTCAAGAGCGTTTGGAGCAGGGAGTGCAAGCAGGGCAATTACCAAAAAGCATCCATACCAAGTCACTGGCACAGACGCTAATCGTATCGTTAATAGGGCTTACAGTGATGTTGAAGTCACGACCTGAACGTTCGTTTATCGAACATTCAATTACAGGCATTTTGTCTTTGTTAGAGGATTAATTTTTATATAAATGAGAGAGGCGAAATACAAATCAAAAGCGTCCATACCAAGTCACTGGCACAGACGCTAATTGTTGTGTTTACTTATTATCGGTTGTATCTGAACTGGAATCATCGTTGCTAGAAGAGAGTTGCTTTTGCACATACTCGTGTAACTTTTGTGGATCAACACCGATCACCGAAGCTCCTTTGACTTTGATTTCTTGCAGTAGATGATTCGGTGGAATCTGTAATTTTTCGGTTTTATCCAGATTAATATCTAAGCCAAGTGAAGATAATTTGATCATATCGTTGAGAGACAGATTGGTATGCAGATAAGGCGCAATCGAACTCAAAATACTTGGTAATTTGACGATAGACGTAGAGCTTTGTAGTTCTGCTGCAAGAGCAGTCAAAAACTTACGTTGTCGCTCTGTACGAGTGAAGTCGGATGTTGCATCATGACGGAAACGGACATACTGAAGAGCATGAGTTCCATCTAAATGTTGTAAACCTTTGGTTAAATGAATATCATAGCGGTGCTGATCGCCACCATCGGTATAATCCATATCTTTTTCCACATCGATCTCGACACCACCGATCGTATCCACCAATGTCTTAAATCCTTCAAAATCAATCGTGACATAGTAATCAATCGGAATTCCGAGCAGACCACTGACTGTTTCTTTAGCCAGCTCGACACCCCCGTACGAATAAGCCGCATTCAACCGACTGCTTCCATGACCCGGAATATCCACATACGTATCTCGTAAAATAGACATCAAATAGGCTTTTTTGGTGATCGGATCGATCGTAGCCACCATCATAGAATCGGAACGTCCATTACTATCAGCATCCCGAGTATCTGTACCCATTAATAAAATGTGGACAGGCTCTTTGCCATCCCATTTCGGAATAGATACAGGTGCAGCCTGATCTTGATCCATAGAAGGAGAACGGTACGTATCATCTGCGATTGAAATTGTATGAGCAAATTGGTAAATCGAATATGTATAATATCCAACTGTACTGACACTTATGATAAGACAAATGCTAACAATCCATTTCCATTGTTTCCATATCTTCTTTAACAAATGACCAACCTCACTTATCTATATAGTTAAAACGTCTTTATAAATCATATGGATGTATCGACATTTTGTCAATATTTTAGACGATATACATTATAAATAGATGGTTAATGATTATTAAATCAGTCGAAAAGAACTATTTATATATATAATGATTACAATATGAATATATAAAAAACCCTTTTGAAAGCAGAATGATATCTACTCTCAAAAGGGTCTATATAAGATGTGAACTAAGCCAATAGTATTCTTTATGCCAAAAATACATCTAAAAGCGAAGCTGTATATTCATGGCGTTCTTCATGATACAGATCGTTTGATGCAAATTGATCTACAACTTGTCCATGACGCATCACCAGAATACGATCACTCATTTGATACACCGCAGCTAGATCATGAGAAATAAACAAATATGATAAATGAAGCGATTGTTGAAGTTCTTGCAGTAATTTCAGTACAGCGGCTTGACTCGTCACATCCAGACTGGCTGTTGGCTCATCTAAGATGATCAGATCAGGTTCAGTACTGATTGCCCGGGCAATGGTGACACGCTGTTTTTGCCCGCCACTTAATTCATGTGGATAGGCTGATAACAACTTGGTAGGTAATTGAACATATTCAAGTAACTGTGTAGCGATCTGCTCTCGATTACGAATCGGTTGCGATATAAAAGAAGGACGTAGTGATGGTTGTAAATCTAACGGTTCCATTAATGAATCGATAATCGTGAGCTTAGGATTAAGTGCGGCTGTAGGATGCTGAAATACAGCTCCTATATGTTGCCTTGCCTGACGCAAAGAATGACCTTTAAGCGAATGATACAGTTGTTGCCTAAATTCAATCGTACCTTGATCTAACGATTCTAAACGTAATAGACAGCGTGCCAGTGTGCTTTTGCCACTACCACTTTCACCGACAATACCGACACATTCTCCTTTACCTATCGTCAAAGATACATCAGATAATGCAGGAGTAGGGCGATCGCTATAGATTTTAGTAAGATGATCTGCTTTCAAAATAGGTGTAAATGTCGTTGTCATCATGTGTTCACCTGCTTATTTTGTAACTCTAATCGGTAGCGAGAAGGTAATTTGGGAATAGAAGATAAAAGTTGAACTGTATACGGATGTGTAGGATGGAAAAAGATGCTGTGACTTTTTCCAGATTCTACGACTTGTCCGGACTTCATAATAAGTAATGTATCGGCAGTACGTTGGACTTGACGCAGATCATGCGTAATCCACAAAATAGCGATTCCTGTTTCTTGCTGGATTCGTTGAATTAACTGAATAATGGAACGCGATGTTAGACTATCTAGCGCTGTTGTCGGTTCATCTGCAATTAAGACTTTAGGAGAAAGCAACAGCGCTGTAGCAATCGCAGCACGTTGTAATTGCCCGCCACTGAGTTCAAACGGATAGCTATTGTAGACTGGCTTGGCAGGTAATTCAACTTGCTCTAAATGCGCTAAACAGGAATGTTGGCGCTGTTGACGGGATAACGATGTATGAGCACGTATCATTTCGTCCATTTGCTTACCAATTGTAATAAAAGGAGTGAACGCACTCTGATAATCTTGAAATACATAAGCAATCTCACGCCCACGAATATGCCGAAATTCAGGTTCTGATAAATGAAGTAATTCTTTACCTTCTAATTGAATACTGCCGTGAGCATGAAGATCGGCTGAAAGTAAACCACCAATGGCTAGACTGGTCAATGTTTTACCACTTCCACTTTCACCAGCAAGGGCTAACCATTCTCCACGATGTAACTGAAGATCTAGCGGATGAACCAGTGTCTGTAATTGATGATGAACCGTCAGTCCACGTATAGATAACATGGATTACACCCCTTTGCGGAAAAGAATAGAAGACATTGAACGCTTGGCTGAATGGGATTGAATATGCACATCGTACCGATCACGTAGAAAATCACCCCAGCTATTGGTCAACAATACAGTGATGACTATACATAATCCCGGGAAAATCATAAGATGTGGAGCGGTCTGGAAATACGTTTTGCCTTCACTTAGCATAGCGCCCCATTCCGGACTAGGCGGTTGTGGACCCAGACCGATATACGACAGTGAAGCGATCATCAGAATAATTTTACCGATATCGAGTGTAGCCAGTACAAGCAGATTACCGATGGTATGTGGCAAAATATGCTTTACAACTAATTTCCACGGCTTCATACCACTAATTTCTGCTAGTCGGACATAATCTTTTTGGCGTTGTTCCAGTACAATACTCCGTACCAAACGTGCATAGCTGACCCATTTGACAGCTGTAATCGCAAAGATCAAGTTCACTAATCCAGGTCCTAATAATCCAGTTAATATTAAGGCAAAGATATAATCCGGTAATGTCATAAAAGCATCTATGATTTTTTTGAATGCTTTATCCAACCAGCCACCGATATAACCGGATAACAGTCCAAAAGGAACACCGATCAATAAAGATACAAACAGTATCGCTAGACTGATACCTACAGTGGTACGAGCACCTTCCATAATTCGAGATAACAAATCTCTGCCTAGATGATCTGTACCTAACCAATGGATAGCGCTGGACGTCTGAAGTCGATCACCCATCTGAATTTGGTAAGGATCGTAAGGTGTCCAGACTAGAGCGACAATCAGAAATAAAAGAAATAGAGTTAAAAAAGAGTAACGTAATCCTATGCTTAAACTCATCAGGAAGTCACTCCTTTTTTACGCGGATCGATCGCAATAGCTGGATTGATGTAGCGATAAGACCATTCCACGATCATATTCAGTAAAACAATAAAAATACTCATAAATAGCATATAGCCTTGAATAATCGGATAATCTCGTGCTGTTATCGCATCGACGATCCATTTGCCTAGACCGGGATATGCAAATAGCACTTCAATAACGACGGTTCCTCCAAGTAGACTGCCGATACTTTCACTAAAAACAGTCAGTAATGGAATTAGACTATGACGCATAAGATGAAAAGTGAAAATACGCTGTTTACCTACACCACGCGCTCGAGCAGAACGAATAAATTCCTGATGACTACTTTCCAAAATACTCGCCCGAATCAACCGCACATATACCGCAGACATCGCAATTCCAAGTGTAATCGAAGGTAGAATAAGATGTTGCCATGAACCTTCACCCATCGAAGGCAATATTCTAAGCTTAACCGCAAATAGATCAATCAATAACAGACCTAACCAGAAGCTAGGAATCGAAGAGCCAATCAGTGCAAAGATTCGGCTCAAATGATCTGTCATACGACCACGATAAAGGGCAGACAGAATCCCTAGCGGAAGCGAAATCATAATCATCACTAACAATGAAGTGCCTGTCAGCATAAGGGTATATGGAATCTTCTCGATAAATTCAATAAATACAGGTCGTCCAGTCATATAAGAGTTACCGAGGTCTAACGAAAATAGATTTTGAAGCCAGTATCCATATTGAACAAAAACAGATTGATCCAGCCCAAGTTGTTCACGCATCTGCTGTATCTGATCATCTGTCACAGCTACATCATCGACTCGTAACATGCTACGAACGGGATCACCCGGCACTAATTGCAGTAGACAAAAGCTAATAAACGATAAGATCAGAAGAAATAACAATAATCCTGTTATTTTCTGTACAAAAATACGCATATTAATTCACATCCAGATCTTTCGTTAACATATAATATTCGCTTTTGCTTGTGACCCAGCCACTGACACGTTTCTGATGCGCCACAAAGTTATTCGGATGAATAATATAAGAGTGTAGCAAGTTGCGATCGATCATTTCTACTGCTTGTTGGGCAATCTGATTACGTTGTTCTACATCTACCGTTTGGTTCAATTGTTGGATTAATGTGTTGAGTGCTTGGTCTTTGACTTGTCCATAATTCAGCCCACCTGTTGGTGTATAGACTGAGTTGAGGAGATAACTGGCATCCCCACGTGGCGCTGTAATAAAGCTATAGATCGCCATATCCCAATTTTTATTTTCGGCTAGATACTCATCTGCATTATCGACCTGCTGAATATTCAGCTTGATGCCTAATTGGGCAGCATTGGCTTGTACAAGCTGGGCAATAATAGGCAATTCAGCACGTGACTGATACGTTACAAGGTTGAAAGTTAAAGGTGCTCCGTTATTAGTCACTTGCCCATTAGTTACCGTATATCCAGCTTGAGCAAATAACGTACGTGCACGTTCTATATCAAATGGCTTCGCTGTGTATTTTGGAGAAAGAGGTGAATCTGCTAAGAAAGGACCTTCCGCTACCGAAGCTTGACCTGACATAACAGCATCTACAATTTCTTGACGATTTAATAATGCGTCGATCGCTTGTCTAACATGTAATTTGCCAAGGTGTGGATTCTCCATATTATAAATAAGCTGATGTGCACGTAATCCAGGTACAGATTCAATCACTAGATTAGGATCCGTTTGCAATTGAGACAGACTTTCTACAGGGAAGCGATAGACTACATCTGCATTACCCGATTGCAGTGCTAATAGACGAGCATTCGCATCTTCATTAAAAGAGAAGGTTGCTTCATCTAACTTAACCTGTCCATTCCAGTAACTCGGATTCCGCTTCACATCTACTTCTATACCGGGCTTGAATTGGGTCAATACAAAAGGGCCGGTACCACTTGGTGTACTTCCATCGACAGACGTATCAATAATACCCGTATTAGGATGCACCAGTTCAGAAGGGAACTGAGGAAGAGGGGTATCGGTAACGATCTGCAAAGTTTGCCCATTAGCTGTCATTTTCTCAATATGTAGCGCATTACGAATCGCTGGATTTTCTTGAGTGACACGTTCTAATGAAGATTTGACCGCTTGTGCATCGACAGGAGCACCACTGTGAAAAGTAACATTTGGACGAATCTGGAATGTCCAATGTTGTCCATCTTTACTTTTCCAAGAAGTGGCTAACCACGGTTGTAGTTGTTGCTCATCGTCAATCTTAACTAGCGTTTCGCTAATCCCTGCACGAGAAGCGGTATAGTTCACATCGGTATGAGGATCAATGGTATTGCTTTGCACATTGAATAAAAGGGTTAGCTTTTTGGTATTTGTCGCTTCACCCGAAGTAGAAGAAGTCTGTGAAGTACAAGCACTTAACAATAAAACAAGTATAACGAACGAAATCGAGTAACCTATTTTTTTGGATAATAATGATAACAAGAAAAATCCCCCTTATATATAGCAAATCTGTAAACGATATGACTAACGATGTACATATTGCATAGCGTTTTGCTTGCTGAATGAATAACTATGCTTCATAAATAATAATCGTTACGATTACGATTGTAAACTAAAAAATATAAATATTAATTAATGTATGATCTTATTTTCATATGTGTAATACGGTGAAAATGATTTGACAAACTAGAAATAAGAGGAGTACAGTGTATTCATGGATTTAATAGTAATTATTACGATTAAAGAAATGCGAGGTGTAAATCATGACTATGATCGAACAAGCATCCAAAATGCCTGTTACTGTGTTGAGTGGTTATCTAGGGGCAGGCAAAACGACATTATTGAATCATGTATTAAATAATCGAGAAGGCTTGAAAGTCGCAGTTATCGTTAACGACTTGAGTAATGTGAATATTGATGCTGATCTTATCCGCGATGGAGGCGGATTGTCTCGAACAGATGAGAAATTAGTCGAAATGTCTAATGGGTGCATCTGCTGTACACTGCGTGAAGATCTATTAGTGGAAGTAGAAAGGCTAGCCAAAGATGGACGTTATGATTATCTGTTGATCGAATCGACAGGCATTGGCGAACCAGTTCCTGTTGCTCAGACATTCAGTTATGTAGACGAAGAACAGGGTATCGATCTGACGCAATTTACCCGTCTGGATACAATGGTGACCGTTGTCGATGCTCAAGGATTCTGGAACGATTATCATTCACGTGAATCTCTTGCAGATCGTGGACAAGCCGCAGGAGAAGATGATACACGCCGAATAGTGCATCTGTTGATTGAGCAGGTAGAATTTTGCGATGTGTTGATCTTGAATAAATGCGATCTGATTGAACCTAATGAATTAGAACGATTAGAAACCGCACTTCGTGGACTGCAACCGAACGCCAAAATCATCCGTTCCACATATGGTAAGGTCGATCCGCATGAGATCTTGAATACAGGGCGATTCGACTTCGAACAAGCCAGTCAATCCGCAGGTTGGATACAAGAAATGATGAAAGAAGAACATATACCGGAGACCGAAGAATACGGAATCAGTTCATTTGTGTACAAGCGCAAAGTTCCTTTTCATCCAGAGCGGTTATTGCAATGGATTACAACATGGCCCCAAGAAGTGGTTCGTGCGAAAGGTATTCTATGGATGGCTACACGTAATCGGACAGCGATATCATTCAGTCAAGCAGGCAGTTCCAAGCAATTATCACCAGCGGGCTTATGGATTGCAGCGCTGAGCGAAGAAGAACGACAGTATCACTTGGGCGACAGTTACCCGCTACCAACAGATTGGGATGAGGTATGGGGAGATCGAGTGACCAAGCTGGTTATGATCGGAATCGACCTAGATCGTGCACAGATTGAACAGTCTTTGGATCAGGCTTTACTAACGGAAGAAGAAATGAACTCCAACTGGAAAAAGTTCAAAGATCCTTTTCCACAATTAGGTCAATAAGCAGGTCAATGGTATAGCAATATAAACAAAATCAATAACAAATCAAATGAATGATAAAAGGAGTTATTACATTATGGCTAAAAAATCAAAAGTCGTTCGTCAACAACAACGTGAAAAAATGGTCGCTAAATACGCAGATTTACGTCGTGAACTGAAAGAAAAGGGAGACTATGAAGCATTGCAACAATTACCACGCAATTCTTCTCCAACAAGGCTCAAAAGCCGTTGCCAGATCACCGGTCGTCCCAGAGGATACCTACAAAAATTCAAAGTATCCCGTATCGTATTCCGTGAATTAGCCCACAAAGGTCAGATTCCCGGAGTACAGAAAGCAAGCTGGTAAAACTAGAATGAAACGGTATATATTCAGTGGGAGAAATAAGCTGAATATGATTTTTTAATGATTAAAGAACGGTATAATTAACGTTTGGGTTATAGAAATTTGAAGTGAAAAGGCAACATCTTCTACTATTGAATATGTAGAGGATGTTGCCTTTTTTGTGTGATGATACTAATAAATATACAGATGTGAATGTAGAAATCAGTAAGGTAGACGTCAGCATAGTCGCTAAAGCTATTTTTTTGTACATCACTTAAATTTCCCCTCTGGATTAGAATAGATAGTATCCAATATAGATGCAGTAGGACATTCTACGATTTTAAAGTATAGGTGAAATGCTTTTCCTGATTAGAGCCAGCACGAAAAGTGAAATAGAATGTATGATTGACTCTTTTATCAAATTGAAGATAATCACCTGAACCAAAAGAATCGATATCTACATCTTCACTAATCTGTTTTTGCCACGAAGTATCCAGTAGTTCTTTGTATAATGTGATAGTTTGGTTAGTGTTGTGATCAATGAGAAGCAGTCGTCCTTTGGATGCTGTACGCATAATGATGGCATCATCGTACAGACCTTCTACAGCATATTTTTCATTACTGTCCCCACCAAGCTTGACGAGATCCAGCTGATCGACAACATTTCCTGTTCCATCTTCAATCATTCGCAATATTTTCCCATCGCTTAAGACAATCTTACCTTGATACGTAGAAATGTCGGAGTCGTTGATTGTGGTAAAGTCTGTATATGCTTTTCGGATCAACTTCCCTTTTTGAAAAATAAGCTTCACTTGTTGGTTATGAATATGTGGCTCTCCATACGCATCATTAATCGTAAGAATTAACAATCCACCCGCAGTCAACTCGAATTCCATATCTGTCGAATTAAAATCTGTATCAAGCGAGACCAACTTCACTGGAGCCTGCTTCCCATGAGCTACATATAAGTCTCCACCATCCTTTTTCAAAGTATAGGTAGAGCCATTGTAGACATCAGTAATGACATCATAAGACTTGATGTTGCGAGCTGTGACATGAACTTGTTGCCGATCTATTTCTATATGATCTCCACCAAGCAGTTGTACAGCAAAGCGAATAGGTACATAGACGGCTTCAACATTATTTCTTTTTTCTTTAGATTTAAAAGGGGCTGCACTTAGGGTAACCATTTTCCCATCTAGCATAGCAGTGTGACTTCCTAAGCGAATCGCTGCTTTTTTCATAAATCCGTTAATCGAAGCACGTTGTACCGTCGAATCCCAAGCAAATGTTAATCCAGCATCTTGGGCTAACTCACGGATATCTACAAAGATGGTACCGTTCTGATTGATCGTAGGATTCACAATAAACCCTTTAGGATCATCAGCAAAATAAAAAGTATATGTAGTTGGAAAGGAAGAACTAGATGCTAGTGCAGGATTACATAAAGATGATTGCAACAGCAGAGTAGACGATAGTAAAGCAGAGAATATCATTTTTTTATTCATGGTAAGGATTTCCTTTCTTGGTTGTGTTAAGGTGGTTATGTATATGGACGTAAATTAAAAAGAGAAGTTGCATGATAAAAGGTATAGCAATAAATACATAAGTAAAGGAGAGAACAATATGATAAAAGTAATAATAAGATGCAGTTTGTTTCTCGCTTCGATTTGCATTCTTTGTGCAGGTTTTATCATTTCGGCAATAGGCTCATCGGATCGCACAGTAAATACTAATTTTACGTATAGCATTTTGCATATTGATTGACTATCGATAGCAGCATCATTGTAATGTTTATTTTTGGTTCCAAGTTAACTTAATCTATTCGAACTCTCTCCAGAACAAAGTAATCCCAAAGAAAGTAGAGAAGCTTTAAGTTCAACCTATATGTATGCATTTAATAAAATAAGAGCAGATTTTGGATTGCTTTATGTACTCTTAATTTATTTATTTTCTCTATATATTATATGCAGTAGAGCAATGAAAATCAGATGTAGATTTAAGAATAAACGTAATACAAACGATAATAGATTCTAAGAACAAAATATTCAAGACTATATGCTAGATATTTCACATGATCATGTTTAAAAAAGATTAGAACTTAAAAGATAAATATAACAGCAAATATTCTATTTTTAAAATATAATTTTTTTGAAAAAAATTAATGGATATAATGAAAAATAATTAATAATTTATAACTAATTTGGATGGGATATGGTATGAATGGAAAAAGAGCAAAAAGAGCAAAAAGAATTAAACGAAATTTTAGATTGTTGTAAAATTGAATGGAATATGAATAGTATAGATGGATTGTTAAATTGGATAAATCAAGCTAATAATGAAGAGCAAAAAGTTTTTTTAAAGCTACTTAAAAATTTTGCATATTATACGCATGAAAGAGTTAATAATATTTTTAAAGATCTACACTCAAGTTTTACAAAAGAACACTCAAGTATTTTAAAAAATTTTAAAGAGAATGCTTATGAGAATACTCTTTTTTTACCAGTGTATAAAAATAATAAAGATCGAACTAGTTCTTACGATATGCATGGTTGTTATCGTATTACAAATGGATTATCGAAACATTGTTTTAAAACAGATCTTTATTTTCTTAAAAAAGACTCGGATTTTCCAATTGAAAAAATTGATAATATTGTATTTATTGATGATATGATTGGAACTGGAAAAACTATGAAGAAATTTTTAGAAAGTATTTTCGAAGAGTGTGCTGAAGAAGTAGCTATCAGAAATAAGCGTTTTTTTTTGATAGTATTAGAAGCATGTGAAGAAGGAATAAACTACATTAATAAATTTGTTGAGCAACAAATGATTGATTTAACTATAATATATTCAAATTTGCATAAAAAAGCATTCTCAAATCAATATATTTTTTTATCCGATGAATTAAATTCTTCAAAAAAATTGATTTATGATTTAGAAGTTAAAATCAATAATAATAGATTAGATAATGTATTGGGATATAAAGGTTCAGAGTCATTAATGGCTTTTTATCATAATACTCCTAATAACACACTTAGTAGTTTTTGGAAAGAAAATGAAATAATTAATTGGAATCCTTTATTTCCTAGAATTAAAAATGATAATCCTTTTTATTCAAAACAATCTTTATCGGAGCGAAAAAAAACACAAAAAAGATCAAATTATATTGCTAAAACTTTATAAGTAGGTGGGGAAATGGATTATAGAGATATTTTAATTATGTTTTATTTGAATTCTGTAAAAGAAAATTATATATATGCTGATTTAATTAATTTATTGGGATTGACTTATGAGCAAGTAGATAATAGGATAGAAGAATTAATTAGAAG
>NZ_MDER01000025.1 GCF_001721045.1 Paenibacillus nuruki
TTCCTTTTCGTAATAGTTATTTGAACCGTAAAAACTATCATAGTTACTTAGTCAAGATGATTCATTCTCTTTCTTTTTCTATCCTCCTTTTCTAAAATATGTAATTACACCTTAAAACTATCATAAATATAATTACTTAGTCAAGCTTAGACGATTTTTATTATTAAATTTGTATTTTATTTCTTTTGTAAATATTGTATTTTGCGAATGTTTCATTGTACAATTAAATACAACATCCTATTTTTAGAACACAAAGCTAATTGAATAATGTCCTAAATACTTATAAAGCAAGTATTTAGGCAAAATAAAATACTATTTGAGAAGAGGGATATTATGAGATTTAATAAAATGGCTTTGAATTTAGTCTTATGTTTTTTAACTGGTTTGTTAGCATTTTATATTGTTGCGCGCACTATTACAATTACAGCCATTTTCGTTTCCCTTGTAGCTACCGGAATTATTGCATTAGGATACTTCGTTGCATATTTATTAAAAAAAAGAAAACTCAAATAGTCTCTTTACATAAGAACTTAATTGATTAAGCTTAGTTACCCTTCTTTAAAACAAACAATTAATTATAGTTACTCGTAAGGAAAACTGCTGCATACAACAGATTTATGATTGAAAAACATAGGAAAATATCATAAAAGATCTTCTCCTAAACGTGCTAAGGCACGTTTAGGAGAAATAACAAATCACAACTACATATCTTCATACTTCTCTATTATTTGCGGATTTCACTTACAATTAACCACATTGCCATTCTTCATTTCTCTGCCAACTAAACTGATAATCAACATTTATATCTTGATCCAGCAAAAAAGTGTGCTGAAGATAGAACTATATTCAACCCTTTGACTTCTGACAAGGTTTCAGAAATGACGATATTCGGCCAGATTGTGCGTCGAATTCCCTTCTTCAGTAATTGAACGTCCTGATCCATTTCGTAAGACCAACACTGTGTGTAAATGCTAACCTACCCGAACTCTAAGCTTATGACACAAGGCTGGAACAAATTTCACATTAAAAATTGTTATCTATCCAGCACAGTACGCAGCACCTGTGACTCTTTCCAAATCACTTTGGCTCCCAGCTCTGCATCACTTTGCAGCCTAAAATTCTCTGAGTTTGGCCAGAGCAGTCCCACGGCTTCATTCAAGCCGTGGGACTGCTCTGGCAGTTTTCGGGTTTAGTTGGCCATTCGGTATAGCACCTGCCACTCTTTTTCACCCATCACGTCCGTACACGCAGCTTCTAGCCACTCGCGTGCCGCTTCGCGTACGTCAAGTGCTGCAGATAGGCTGTAATCATCGAATACATCAGCACTAATTTGCGCAGCCAGTCGGCTTCGAGGACTTGCAGTTTCTCCACTTCATACCCACTTTGAATATGTAGTAGAATCGTTAAATATTCCAGCGTTGTACATACCAGGCTATCTTTTCTGCTTCATCCTTACGCTTTCAAGGGGCAGTTTGGCCCACAAAACTATTCCAAGGGTCTTCGTCCGGAAGCAGGATGAGTTATCGCAACTGAATAACTGTACTGGAAAGCGGCCATATCCCCCTTTTCGTTCCAAGCGATTTCCGAAATCGAAGCGCAAGCATCGTTTCCCGGCGAGGGATTCCTTTACGTGTGTCTTGAAGGATCGAAACTTGAATTTGACCGACTGCTGACGCACTCCTTCCCAGACCCGATTTTGGAGAGCTTGGATCACATAAGTTTGGCCGTCTTGTTCCAATTGCGCAAGATATGCGAAAAAGTCGGCTTCCTAATCGCTGACGTGAATCAGTTTCAGGCCTTCGGTGTTTCCCTCCATCTCTAACTTTCTTTTTCTTCATAAGGACGTTCTACCTTACGCGTTCCTTTCAGCAAAGGGGCCTCGGGTCCATATCTTTTGGTGCAGCAGACCCATAGGAAGCCCAGAAGTCTTAAGCGCCAGTATTGAATGCAGCAGTAGACAGCAGTAGACCTTTAGAATATTTACCGGAGCATTCGCCTAGTCCGGTGTTTTCTCCCGTTTGGCATAGCTCACTTCCGTTGTATCCTGAGCGCAGAGGAACACCGATTTACCGGTTTCCTTCACCTCTTTTAGCGTCACTTAGCAAAAGGCTTCGGTCAGGATAGGGTTTTAGAGAAGCCGGTAGATCACCCGGGCTTCCACTTCGTCTGCACAAAATGCGTATCTGTTTCAGAAAAGAAAAGTCTGGACGAGCCAGAGAAGGAATTACAGGGGAAGTCAGCAGGTCAGGCATGCTCCTCATACAAAGTTTCTTGTCTGCAGGCTACCAAAAAGAGAGAGTTTCAGCTACCTCTTATCGATTCCCTTTAATTGGAATCATTGTGTCGCAAGCTTATTGTTTAAACAGAGTTACTTTCCAGATTTCAATAATCTCAATAGCTATTTTTAACAAATAATGTGAATCGGCAATTGAATCTACACAATCATCCAAATGTACATAATTATAATACGCTTCAAAAGCAGTTCGATCAGCTATGTAGGGATTGGCTACAAAATAATTAGGTAATGTATCCATATGAGATTGGTATAAAAGAACACATTGATCCCACTCCAAAAAACATGGCGAAAATAGTTCTTTACATTCTGATAAATCTACTCTTTTTTTGATATTCTCTATATTTTTTTCCAAATAAACGAGATATTCCTGCATTTTAGAATTAATAATAATGATTTCACCTCTAAGATATTTAGTACATTTTTCTTTTTTTTGATAATATTAAATAATGCTTAAAATAAAGAATGAAAGGAGAATTCATAATATGTCGTCAAAACGTAAAATCATTATATTTATATCAATAGGGATATGCATAATTCTTGTAGGCATGTATAGTCAGCATATATTCGCCTATGCTCCAACAATAGGCTGGTTTGGTGGTTTATTGTGTCTAATTATTGCTACTTTTATCGCGTTAAATAGATCTTCTGAATCTTTTAAATCATAGAAAAAGGAGGCTTTATCATGAGAATCCTCCTTAAAGCTATATCTATTATATGTCCAGTTGTAGCAGTGATTAGCTTACTATTGAGACTGGCTTATCCGCAAGCTATTTGGTTATTAGGATTAGCAGCATTTTCTTACCTTGTGCTTACTTTAACGCAAGTCATTGAATTTGTTACATTGCATCCTCACAAATATACCCATTTTCAGCGAATTTCAGCCATTTTGGGATTCTTAGTGTGTGTAGCTAGTTTAGCGTATATTGGTATTATATATAAGCACTGATATGTAATTCGTATATATTCTTTACTTTGTACGACTTACAATACCCGAATATAGCTTTATAGTTAATGGTAGACCCAGACTAATACCAATGCTTACACCTACAACAACTACGCTCACTACAGCACGGTTACCCATCACAAAATAAGTATTATGATAACTAGAATTCGATTCACCTTGAATGGTTGCATGATTTGTACCGGTTCCTACTGTACAAGCACTAGCGAATAGACCCATAATTACTGCACCTATCATTAGATTTCGAGTATGATTGTTTGTAAGATAAGGATATTTTGAAGAGCGAATAGTCATTGTATTCCATCCTTTCTATGATGAAGTACTCCATTACATTACTTCTTTACCCCTACGTTTTGAAGTGTATCTTCAACATACAACTAATTCTACTTATGTTGAAATATTAAAAATACGATCTTCTACATGATGGTATGTTGTTAATAATTGATATGCTGATATCTTGTTCAACCTTTTCAAAATAGCAGGTAAATCTTCAATCTCATATATACCTACAGCGATGGTTATAAAGCTATACGTTTGCTCTGCGATATAAATATCTGCGCGTGTTGTAGGCATTACTTTAACCAAATGTACATGCTCTTCGCCTAATGTAATCGCATATGATGGATCGATCAGCAAACCTATTTCTACATATTTAGCATATTGTTCGCCTTGTGGTATTACAATAATTTTTTTCATTTGTTTGCACCTCTAGAGTCTATTTTGATATCATTTTTACCACCAAAATAACATATATAGATGAAACAAGTGGTACGCTATAACGTAATATAAGAGATTTATTTTTCAATATATCATCATACCAAAAAGCGTCTGCTTTAATACAGACGCTTTTTTATGTGTATTTAATTTATATTTGCTCAAAATCAAAAAATACTTTGCTTAATTTTTTGAGCGAATAAAGACATAGCTGTAATTCATTCCTATTGTTTTAAAACGAATTATGTTTGGACATGATACCTGGATGCTGGACAAAAGACCAGTGAGCACTAACTGTACGCCACTTGTTATTGATTGGGCGAAATACTGCTGTTGAGTTTCAAAAAGTCTGAAGTTGTTCTTCTCCATGTTCTCCTACTACAAAATTGCGTAAATTGTAACTGAGTACAGCGAGATCAACAGCTTCACTAATAGCTACATTTGGATCTATATATTCGCTTCGAATAATATTTGGATTTTTATAATGTGTCAAAATATGCTTTTCTACAGCTACTTTACCGACGAGAAGTTTTGCAGTAATCGGATCAAAGTAACTGATATCGTTACTATAATTATCGAGATAACCGTAACAATCCCCTTGATTCCAACGCTCATTATTTGCGCGCTCGATATCCATAACAATTTCAGCAATTTCGTTGTGGTTCATCGTATTCATTTTTCAAACTCCTTTTCTATGTTATATTGATAAGATGCTATATGATCATTTTAGGTAATTTAGGATATGAAATAAAGGCTATATCAGGACTAAAAAAGATATAAAATGGACATTATATTTTTATACAACTTTTCACTGAAAGGAAATATATATTATGAATGTTCAACTAAATCATGATGTCAAAATAGAAGCTCTAAGATATAATCCACCTTCGCCTTATTCATACGACTTAGAAATTTTCAGTTTTTCCGAATTGAAAAAGCGTACACCTGAAGGAAGAATAGATATTAATCATAGATACAAATTCTATATGGTTATTTGCGTGACTCAAGGGGAATGTACTCAATCTATTGATTTTGAACTCGTTTTGTGTAAATCAGGAACTCTGTTTGTAGTCTCTCCTAATCAGGTTCATAACTTTGGAAAAGATGAAGATTGGGAGGGTTGGATTATTTTATTTCGTTCCGAGTTTCTTATACCTAGGTCTTCAACTTTAAATGAACACAAGCTAGCTTTTGATATTGAAAGACTACCCAAAGTGCTAACGCTCACTAATACAGAATTAGATCGAGCTGTTTATTCGATTGCTAGAATGATCGAAGATTCTCTAATCTCAGAACCTACCGAAGATGTCCATATGTTATTACGTTATCAACTTTATACCTTGATGACTTGGCTTCATATTTTGCACAAAAATACTCTTCCCATAACCTATACTCAATTATCACAACGTTTTATTCATTTCCATAAGCTTGTCGAGACACATTTCGCTGAATGGAGTCATGTTAGCGAGTATGCGCACTATTTAAATTGTACTGAAAAAACATTAACCAGAGCTTCTATAGAAGCAACCGGAATGACTGCCAAAGCTTTTATTTCTGCTCGAATGATCTTAGAAGCGAAGCGATTACTTGTGCATACCGATCAATCGGTCAGTCACATTGCAGAACATCTTAACTTCAAAGAAGCAACCCATTTCAGTAAATTTTTCAAAAGAGAAACGGGATATACGCCTTCTGATTTTCGAGAACAAGCTATAGAATGGTAAACAAAAAAACTCTCTAACGTTAAGAGAGTTTCTTTGTTTAGGTTGTATTATTTTCTATCATGCGTACGAATATACTCTGACCACTTTTCTAACTGTGCTTCAATATTAGTGATCCGCAGTGGCTTAGATACAAAGTCTTGCATTCCACTTTCCATGCATAATAACTGTTCTTCTTTGCGAGCAAATGCAGTCACCGCTACAATAATCGGTGAAGATTTATGTTGCTGACGAATACGACGTGTTGCCTCCATACCATCCATAATCGGCATATTCACATCCATAAATATCAAATCATACTTCTTACGAGTGGTTGCTTCTACGGCTGCTGCCCCATTCTCTACAAGGTCTGCCTGATACCCTCGCTTGCTTAATATGGTTAACAATACTTTCTGATTCGTTGCATTGTCTTCAGCCACTAAGATACGTAAAGGGCCATATAATGAAGTCGGTACCGATGGCTGCGCAGCTATTTGTTGTGTAGTCATATCGATTTCAGGATAATCGGCTGCATTTAATGTTAGTGTAAATGCAAAAGTAGCTCCTCGATTAGAATTACTTTCAACCCGAATAGAACCGCCCATCAATTCAATAATCTTTTTGCAAATAGATAATCCTAGACCGGTTCCGCCATATCTACGATTGGTCGCTGTCCCGATCTGAGAGAACGGTTGGAATAACTTGGCTTGTTGGTCTTCCGGTATACCGTGCCCTGTATCCTGAATAGAAAATTCAATAACAATCGATTGCGCATCAACTTGTGGCTTCAGATGAGCAGAAATCAATACACCACCATGCTCTGTAAATTTAACAGCATTTCCGACCAAATTGATCAGAACTTGTCGTAATCGATCTTCATCTCCAATAATATAAGAAGGTAACTTGGGATCGATATGTGTATTAATAAACAGTTTCTTTTCCTGTACCGGTGTCACAAAAATATCCGTCACTTGATCGAGTAAATGCTGAATATTGACTTCACCATACTCTAGCTCCATACGTCCAGCTTCGATTTTACTAAAGTCTAACAACTCGTTTAGAATTTTCAATAATGCATTGTTGCTATCTATAATAATCTCAGCATATTCTCGTTGTTCTTGCGTCTCTAACGTATCGAACAACAGTTCAATCATACCGATCATACCGTTCATTGGAGTACGTAATTCATGACTAATAATTGCCAAGAATTCAGATTTTGCCCGATCTGCTTGTTCAGCAATCTCACGTGCTCGAATCACTTCATTTTCTTCCGTACGATCTCGAAAAACAATTACTGCACCTACACGTTCCCCATTATCAATAATAGGAGTCACACGGTATGAAGCTAAGAAGCTTGAATTATCTTGTCTCCATAATACGGCTTCCTCACGGTAAAGAGGTTGTCCATCTGACAGAGAACGCATAATCGGTGTATCTCCCGCCAGCGCTGGGCTTCCATCTGGCTGACTTTGCTCGATCTGCTTCAAATGATATTCATTCATCATGAGATTGACATCGTACCCTAACATTGCTGATCCGGCTGGATTAATAAACGTTGTATTGCCTTCCAGATCGACGCCGAATATCCCTTCAGATACTGAATTTAAAATAAGCTCTTGCTGATTACTTAAATCTTTTATTTTAGCTAAATACTGATTACGCTCGGTAATATCATTAATAATCCCATACACACCAACCACTTCATTTTCTACATAAATCGGTACATTCGTAACATGTACTTCAATAACATGACCGTCTTTGTGAAAAGTGCGTATTTCGTACGTCTGTGTCTCACCTTTTTTGGCTAATTCAAAATGATAATTGGTTTTAGCTAGATCGTCAGGATGAGCCACAGGTTCAAATGGTTTATTTTTCAAATCTTCATTCGTATAACCTAGAAGATCCTCCATGCTTTTATTCATAGCCAAATAAGTGCCATCTATACTTAAAGCATTAATACCTGTAGGATTATGTTCAAATAACGATTTGTAACGACTTTCGCTTTCACGCAGTCTTTTTTCTTGTTCACGTCGTTCGGTAATATCCCTCGAGACAGCTACCAGATATTCCAATTCGCCTTGCTCATCATACGTATATCGACAAGTCGTTTCAGACCACATATATGTTCCATCTTTACGTTTAAAACGGAAAATAACCGCTTCTGGATCGGATTGCACATATTGAACGGCTGTTAAGTAGTTACGTACTTTCTCTACATCATCTTCATGTACATAACTTAGTCCATTTTTACCCAACATTTCTTCTGGAGTATAACCAAGCAATGTTTTACAGGCGGGTGAAGCATATAAGTATGTCACGTCACTATTGGCTACATGCCTAGAAATCAAATCAGATGTATGATCTGTAATAAGACGCATTTGCCACTCGCTGTATTGCAATTGTTCTTCAATCAATTTACGTTCTGTGATATCACGAGTAATAGATAGCACTTCTTTTTTGCGACCTTGTTCATCGTACAAATAATGACAAGCCGATTCTGCCCAGAAAAACGAACCATCTTTGCGCAAAATCCGGTATACAATCGTTACATGATGATTCATAATCAGACTGACATTAATATATTCAATAACTTGAGGAGCATCTTCTGGATGAATATAGAGATATCCACTGGTTCCTAGCAATTCTTCTGGGGTATAGCCTGTTAATGTATATGCTGCATCAGATACTGACAAATAGGTAGATGCTGTATTGATCTGATGACGACTAATCATATCGTTAGAATAATCCATAATATTTTGATAATGCTTTTCATTCGATAGTAATCGTTGGTATACTTCTTCACTTATGGTTACTTCACTCATATCTGCCTAACGCTCCCTTATGTTGAGCAATGCTGTAGCCTAATATAATAATCGATTTAGAAGATATTTTTTAATAAAGCTTCTCTTATAGATATATCGTCAGAACAATGAGGACAATTCACTTTTCCTCCTAAATAAGCTAGCTGGGTTACCCGATATGTCATTTGCAATGAAGTCATATACGTATATAACCATTTCAGATCCTCTTGGTTCTGATATTCCGCATCCGGTCGTATTTTTTGATAGTTTGCTTCTATATTCATCACTGGATCTGTAGGATAAGCTCGCCATTCGGTGAGTTCACTATTTTGATCGGTCCATATATAGAGATCTTGATCACAATTAGGACATGCCCCTATGTATTCTTCACCATCACTGTACATAAGAAAACATTTTGCCCAATGTCGGTATCCTTGCAAAGCAGCTGTAGCAGCTAAAAGATGAATCTTTTCACTTTCTTCAACCTGATGGATCTGTGTCCTATTTTTGTTTAGAACGGAATCTAATCTTTGCATTGATTGTTGATACGATCGGTATACATCCACTACTTCTTCAGTACCTAAATCTGTAAAATAATCATACCACTCTTTAGATGGTTCATGAGTGTCTTCACCTATAGGCAATTCATTCCACGCTTCAAACATTCCACATACGATATAAATATCCAGTTGAGTCTGAAGATCAGAAGCTTCCAGTGCCATCTGTACCAAATACGGAACCGATACGTACGTACTAGAATAAATTGTGTTCTGATGATATAACTCTTCATAATATAATTCGTTTGCTTGCTCTTGATCATAATGTTGTTGTAATGATGTGATAAGTGAAGGAATATGTCCACCGTTACCATACGGCCCGTGGAGAAGTTCCCATTTTGTACTGGTTAGACTAAGCATATGTATTTCCACCTTTTACCATTATTTAGAGTGTCTCATCGATAACTTAATCAAAAGCAAGAATTATCTCTACCTCTTGATTGATTTATCAATATAGATAATGCACGTTATAACCAAATCATCCTATACAAAATAAGAAAAGGCTACCCGTTATCGTTTATTTTGCGGGTAGCCTTTTTTGGCTTCACTCATTGAGCTTAACCTACTATTTTGAATTATTATACAACCTTAAGATTCAGATGCTTTACGATACACTTCTAGATATTCTTGCGCAGACACCTGCCAGCTATATTCGCCAGTGATCGCATTTTTCACAACTTTTTTCCACTCTTTAGGTTGATTATAAATAGATAATGCACGACGAATAGTGAATAACATATCATGTGCATTGTAAGCAGCAAATGTAAATCCTGTACCTTCGCCTGTAAATTCGTTATACGATTGTACCGTATCATTCAATCCACCGGTTTCACGAACAATTGGAATACTACCATAACGCATCGCTAACAATTGACTGATCCCGCAAGGTTCGAATTTGGAAGGCATCAAGAACATATCACTACCTGCATAGAAACGGCGTGCTACGCCTTCACTGAATCTAATCTCTGCCGCAAGCTTAGTAGAGTGACGAGACAGCGCTTCACGGAACCAATCTTCGTATTCCTGCTCACCTGTCCCCAAAATAACAAACTGTACATCATCATAATATAATAATTCATCAAGTACACGAGTGACTAGATCTAATCCTTTCGATTCAGCCAAGCGAGTAACCATAGAAATCATAGGGATTTTAGCATCAATTGGTAATCCTAATTCTTCTTGTAATGCCAACTTATTAGCTGTCCGCTTCGCTGTTGCACTACGATAATTACTGGTTAGATACGTATCTGTTGCTGGATTATAACTCTTCGTATCAATTCCATTCACAATCCCGTGCAAGCGATCACCGAGTGAGCCTAACAATCCTTCTAATCCATAGCCATAATAAGGCATTTTGATTTCTTCTGCATAGGTTGGGCTTACCGTAGTCACTTGATCAGCGAATACGATTCCACCTTTCATAAAGCTTACATTACCATGATATTCGATTCCTTCAGATTGGAAATAACGATCATCCATGCCAAGTAGATCACCCAATACAGAATAAGGGAAAATACCTTGATATAGCAGATTATGAATCGTAAATACACTATGGATATCTGCATAGAACGGGTTATAACGGTATTGTGCTTTAAGTAACATCGGTACCATGCCTGTATGCCAATCATGAGCATGAATAATATCAGGTTGGAATTCGATCACTGGTAAAATATCTAACACAGCACGGTTAAAGAAAGCAAAACGCTCCCCATCATCTCCATACCCGTAGATCCCATCACGTCCAAAATAATACTCGTTATCGATCATATATACGGTCACACCATTTTCGATATATTGCATAATACCGCAATATTGACTACGCCATCCCACTTGTACTTGAATCACTTTCAATAAGACAGACTTTTCACGAATGGGTGCAGGGATACTTTTATAAAAAGGTAATACGATCCGTACATCTGCCCCTTCTTTTTGAAGAGCTTGAGGCAATGCGCCGATAACGTCAGCAAGACCTCCTGTTTTGATAAAAGGATTCGCTTCTGCTGCTGCAAATAAAATATTCATCGTTTATGTCCTCCTTCTATGATTTGCGTCTATTGGAAGTACGACGCTTTAATATAAGCACACTAAGTGGTGGTAAAGTGATTTCGATACTTTGCTCTTGCTGATGGAACGGTTCTTTTTCAGAAAAGACTAATGATTCTGTTCGTCCACCTGTTCCGCCAAAGCGAGGCTCATCACTATTCCATATCTCTTCATATGTTCCTGCTTTGGGTACACCTACACGGTAATTCACTTGTGGAATCGGTTGGAAATTAATCGCAATAATCAGTGTATCGTTAGTTTTCTTACCTTTACGCATATACGTAATCACACTACGTGCAGCATCGTCTGCATTTAACCATTCATACCCTTCCCACTCATGATCTTGTTCCCACAAAGCAGGTAATTGTAGATAGAGATGATTCAGCTCGCGTGTGTAACTTTTCATTTTCTGATGCATATCGTATTCAAGCAGTAACCAATCCAATTGATCTTGATCTTTCCATTCGATAAATTGCCCAAATTCGCCACCCATAAATAATAACTTTTTGCCCGGGTGGGTCATCTGATAAGCCAGTAACAGACGTAGTCCTGCGAACTTCTGCTCATAGCTACCCGGCATTTTATCAAGTAGCGACTTCTTACCATGCACCACTTCATCATGAGAAAGAGGTAACGTGGAATTTTCTGCAAATGCATAGGTAATCGGGAACGTTAACAGATTATGTTTACTAGGGCGCTGGTCGAAGTCTGATTCGACATAGTCTAGCGTATCGTTCATCCAACCCATACTCCATTTATAGTTAAATCCAAGCCCGTTTTCATGTGCAGGCTTCGTCACACCCGGCCACGCACTGGATTCTTCTGCCATCATCAGAGCATGAGGGTAATATTGAAAAATCGTTTTGTTGAGCTGTTGCAAAAACGAGATCGCTTCTTTATTTTCGGCTCCACCTTGTTCGTTCGGCTTCCAGCCTCCAACCGTTTCTCTACCAAAATCAAGTCGGATCATACTGGTAACTGCATCGACACGCAGACCATCAAAATGGAACATTTCCATCCAATATAAGGCACTCGATATTAGAAAAGAACGAACTTCTGGCTTACCAAAGTCAAATGATAACGTACCCCATCCGATCTTTTCAGCTCGATCTGGGTCAGCATATTCATATAGTGGTGTACCATCAAACATTCTCAGACCATGTGCGTCTTTGGTGAAATGTCCTGGAACCCAGTCTAAGATCACACCGATATTCGCTTGGTGACAAGCATCTACAAAATACATTAATTCTTGTGGCGTTCCATAACGACTAGTTGGTGCAAAATAGCCTGTACTTTGATAACCCCATGATAGATCATACGGATGTTCAGTTAATGGCATCAATTCCAAATGCGTATATCCCATATCTACCAAATAAGGAATTAAGATATCTGCCAACTCACGATAGGTATAAAAGCTCCCATCTTCTTTTTGTTTCCATGTTCCAAAATGCATTTCATAAATATTAAGTGGTTTACGATAAGGTGCGCGACGTTTGCGTCTCCATACCGCATCATTCCATGTATATCCTGCTAATGAAGAAACAACAGAAGCTGTCGCTGGTCGAACTTCAGCATAATGCGCATACGGATCAGCTTTAAGAAAAGGCACCCCATTAGATGGAGTAATATGATATTTATACAAACTGCCTTCATGAACATTCGGCAGAAATCCTGTCCATACTCCTGAGTTGGGAAGCTTATGTAATGGATGATGTTCGCCATCCCAATTGTTCCAGTCTGCTGCGACTCCGACATGTATGGCATCAGGTGCCCATACCGTAAAGCGTACACCAGACTCACCATTTTCTGACGTCACATGAGACCCAAAGTGACGATACGTATGATAATTTGTGCCTTCATGAAAAAGATAAAGTTCCTCAGGAGTTGGTTCTCCATAAACTGTTCGTTTTTGACTCAAAAAATCACCCCCGCTACATAGTAGATGTATGTTTATTTTTTACATTATTTTATATCTTCTACTTCTATTCTAGTTTATTATCCTTCTGATTAGAATAGGTAAACGATTTAAGTCACTAACCACAATTATTACCCGTATTTGTTCCAGTTGAAAAGACCTCTCTACGTAATTAGGGGAACAAAGAATTGGTTAATGAAAAAATTTTACAATAAACTTGTTTCAAACAATATCTTTCAAGGTTATAAATTATTACATCATCACGAGCGTTGTCACTATACAGTTGGAGGGAAAATTTAATGAAAAATCAAAAGTGTGTTGCTATGTTGCTGGCCGGAGGAGAAGGGCGCAGACTCGCACCACTTACATCAATTGTAGCCAAACCAGCAGTTCCGTTTGGCGGAGACTTCAAGATTATTGATTTTCCTCTCAGTAATTGCGTGAATTCAGGCATTGATACGATCGGTGTACTGACGCAATATGAAGCAGCATCGCTTCATGACCATATCGATCAAGGGGATGCTTGGTCCACATCCGATCTTCAAATGAACCTCTCTCTGTTGTCTTCTGAAGCAACAGGTGAATATATGGGAACAGCAGACGCGATCACGAAAAATATCGCTTATCTTGATGCGCTTAATCCTGAAAATGTTTTGATTCTTTCAGGCGATCATATTTATCACATGGATTATAGTGATATGATTAACTACCATCAAGAACACAATGCTATGGCAACTATTTCTGTTATGGAAGTTCCATGGGAAGAAGCAAGTCGCTTTGGTGTGATGAGTACTGACTCTTCAATGAATATTACCAAATTCTCTGAAAAGCCTGCTCAACCAGAAAGTAATCTAGCTTCTATGGGTATCTACGTATTTAACTGGCAATATCTTAGACGTCATCTAATCGAAGATGCAGTCAAAGCAGATTCCAATCATGATTTTGGTAAAGATATTATTCCGCAAATGTTGGCAGAACACCAAATCGTGGTAGCTTACGAATTCCAAGGGTACTGGAGAGACGTAGGTACAATCGATAGCTTATGGGAAGCGCATATGGATATTTTAAGTCAAGATCAACAGTTTGAACTTAAAAATGAAGCTTGGCCTATGTTCTCACCTAGCTTAAATGCTACAAATACGATCACTCGTGAACGTCAAGTCCCTCAATGCTCTATGGTTAGCGATCAAGCGGTATTAGAAGGTGATGTACAACGTTCTGTTGTATTTAACAACGCTGAAATCGGTAAGTTCGCCGATGTTCGTCACAGTGTAATTATGCCAGGTGCAATTGTAGGCAAAAATGCTCGTGTAGAATATGCGATTGTCGCTGAAGGGGCAGTAATCAAAGAAGGTGCAGTCATCAAAGGTACTGCTGCTGATATCAAAGTTGTTGCTCCTTACGAGATTATCCATGCTAAACCTGTTGTTCGTACACAACCTGCTCGCTTACTTCAAGAAGTTTATGATAAATCCACTAGATTGCGTGCGGGCGGATTATAATTTATTACATCCTTTTGGTAAATATAGATCATTCAATGATGATCATTACGATATACAACGTATAGAATAAATAAAAAGCGGTAGCCTTATGGCTCCGCTTTTTATTTTGCTATTACAATGCTTTCCACTCGTGTTCGAGTATACTCATCTCGTATACACTGTAATAATGACCGTTTAACCAAGAAGAATCGCGCATTAATCCTTCTTTACTAAATCCACAAGACTCATACAATTGAATCGCTGATCCATTATAATCATACACACCTAAAGTGATACGATGCATTCCTAAAGTATCAAAACCAATCCGTAATAGCTCTTGAATCATTTGTCGCCCGTAGCCTTTCCCTCTCGCTTCAGGATCACCGACTAATAATTTGGATATACGTGCAGACCGGTTACTACGATCTATTTTACTTAACGCTACATGCCCTATTTTACGATTTGTCATGCGATCTACAGCTATATAGATCAACTGATCTGAAAATCGTGGATGATTCGATCCTTTTATATGAGCATTAAGATCATCTTGATCTAGCGGATACTCCCAGCCTGATCCACTCCATTGTTGTAGAAACACAGCATCTCCCGACCATTCTAACAACTGATCGAAATCTTTTTCCAGAAAATACTCTAACCGAATCTGATAATCTTTGGCAGGCGCAAGCTTTTCATAAAGACTAGCTAGGCGACCTTTTACCTCATGTGTACCCATATAACGAAAATCTTGACTTTGATAAAAGCGATTCAGAGTAGGCAAATGTGCCATGCAATCTAGGCGAAGCCCTTTTTTACCCGAACTATGTGCATAATCACTAGCCCACTGAATAGCAATAGCTCCTAGCCCTACACTGCGAAAATCTTGATGTACCGTTAAACGATGCAAATAAAAGTAATCTTCATCATTCAGCTGTTGCCAGTACTCCAGATCGCCTGCTTGTAAAGTAAACATAGCAGCTGGTTGCTCTGCCATGTATAGAATAAACACTTCTCGTTCTAGAAAATAGCTATGAATTAACTCAGGAGTAAACATTTCCTTTTTCCATTGTTCTATGCCTTTAGACTCCATCCACTCTGCTGCATTCACTAACAAAGAGGTTACCTGTTCAGCATATTGCTGATTTGCTTTAATAATACGAAGTGGCAAATCGTTAACTTGAGGTTGCTGTAATGTCAAATGGTGATCCCCCTTGTTTAGTCTGTTTTAGGTTAGTTGTAGTATTTCTTGCTGTTTGGTTAATGGAAGTTCTATCATAACTGTGGTGCCTTTTTCGATCTCACTATCAATATACATTTCACCATTATGCAATTGTACAATCTGCTGTGTAATCGCAAGCCCCAAGCCTGTTCCGCCCCGGTTCGGATTCACCTGGAAGAAACGATCTTTTACTTTTTCCAAATGTTCCTGACTAATACCGATTCCGGCATCTTGAATCGATATTCGTACACGTTCAGGGGAGACTTCTGTAAGCATAATAAAGATTGTAGATTCTTCCGGTGAGAATTTAATGGCATTATCGACAATATTTAGAAAAACTTGCTTTAGACGGTTACCATCGGCTTGTACTATAAAAGGACGAGCACCGGGTTCTAACTTCAGCTGGATTTTTTTCTGCTCTGCTTTTGCCCAGACATTAAGCATCGTCTCTTGCAATACTTCTTTAAGATTAACTTCCCCGATCACCATTTTCATCTGATTCTGTTGCAATTTAGAGAAATCAAGCATTTCTTCTACTAATCCAATCAGACGATCGGTTTCTTTGGAAATAATACTCATCCCAAGCTTAGTCTCTTCTGGATCAAATCCACCTGAGACTAGCGTTTCACTCCATCCTTTAATCCCGGTAAGCGGTGTTCGCAATTCATGAGAGATCGAAGAGATAAAGTCGTCTTTAATCTGATTACTACGAATAATTTCTTCAGCCATATAATTCAGTGTTGAAGCAAGCTCACCAATTTCATGAGGATAGTTCCCTTTGATTCGGGCGTTAAAGTCTCCTTTTGCCATCAATGTCGAGACACCGATAATATTGTTCAGCGGTCGTACAATTGAATTAGCCAGCCCTAAGCTTACAACCAGTACAATAATCAAGACTGCGGCTCCAACGCCTACAGCAACCATTGTAATCGTTAATAACTTCTGATTAACACGCTCTAGTGAAGTAACATAACGAACCAGATAATTATCACCATTCACTTGAATTTGTCTTGTAACCGCCATAACATTTTCACCTGTGCCAGCTTGCTTGCCAATCCAACGTCCAGTAGAGCCTGCTAATGCTTGCGGGATATCACCGGTCTGAATTGGCTTATCGACTCTAAAGTTGGTTGAGTTCTGCAACACATTTCCCTGTGTATCCAGCAATTGAACTTCAACCGTATCACCTAGCTCATAACGTTGAATAATTTCTTGATATTTCACAGGGCTAGACTGATCACTGATATAATTCTGTGGTACATCTGTCGAACTATTCAAATAATTGTAAATACTGTCGTAATAATATGTGCGCATAGAAAACAGAAATACCAATTCTACCAAGAGTAACGCCAGAAATACTACAATAAAGTAATGTAGAACAATCTGGCGGCTAATGCCTTTTTTGATCATTAGGACTCCCGGCCTCTCCATTTATAACCATGTCCCCACACTGTTTGCAGGAATTCAGGTTCAGACGGATTGTTTTCGATTTTTTGACGCAAACGACGAATATTTACATCTACAATTTTGGGATCACCCATATACTCTTTGCCCCATACATGATCTAAAAGTAGATCACGACTAAGCGGTGTATTTTCTTTTTCTAGGAAAAATTGAACCAATGAGAACTCGGTAGGTGTCAATTCGATTTGTTGCCCTTTTTTCTTGAACTGTTTGGAGATAAGATCCAAAGTGAAAGGTCCTGATTCAAACGATACTTTGGTATTGGATTCACGTTGTACATTCACACGACGTAACAAAGATTGAATACGAGCGATCAATTCTGTTGGGCTAAATGGCTTGCTAATATGATCATCTGCACCTACAGATAAAGCATAGACTTTATCTTGCTCTTGAACTTTAGCTGTTAGGAAGACAATCCCAATCCGTTCATTTTTCTCACGAATACGGCGACAGACTTCGAATCCGTCGATCCCCGGAACCATGACATCTAGTAAAGCAATATCGATATCCGGTACCGTTTCTAACATATGCAGCGCTTGTTCACCGTTCTCAGTCTCAATCACTTCAAATCCATTGCGCTTTAAGTTAATAATAATAAAACTACGGATTGACTCTTCATCTTCCATAATTAACACTTTACTCATAAAAAAGGCCCCCTCAATTCAATATCAGATTATTTTTTGTATTTTGCCAAAGTGCAATGTATTGATCATTAGAGTTGGTAATAAGCTCCCAATCTTTACTCGCTTGGTTGGCCCATTGGGTTGAAGTGAAGAAACGTACTTCAGCTACTTTTTCTCCCGTATCTTTTAAAATAAAGCGTAAATCTTGATCTTTATTAGACTTGGTATCGAGCGTAATCTTATCATTCCATTCTGGCGCAAATTTGAGTACAAATCGTCCCGAATCATCTCGATATTGCTGACTGACTAATTTCAGACCATTATCTCCATCCCATTGATAATAATACGTAAAGTATGGAATTTCGCTAGGCTCAATATTTTCCCAGCCTAATGGAATTTGTAGCATTCCAATTTCCAATAATCCATCTCCATTAACATCATCACTATAGATCAGAGAGTCTTTGAATGTAGCCGCTCTGCCTAAAGGGAATACATCTCGAAGCTTATTATTTTCCATAATAATGAGGTGTGTGAATCCAGAGGAGATCCCTAGTAATTGATCCATAATAATACCATTCTGGTCTTTAGACACTTTGCCAGATACTACATTATAGAATCCTAAAGTAATCGTTGAATCCAGATCAATCGAATCCACTTCTTGAAAACCGTCTTTGTAGCGGAAATTAGTAATCGTCAAATAACTGTTGCGACTCATGTACATCGTCGTTAGATCATCAATGCCATCACCATTCATATCTAATATCTCATAATAAGTGTATGGCTTTTTATCTACAATATTCAACTCACCTTTGTCATAACTATAAATAACTAGATTTTTCTGCATGCTATCTACGCCACTATTGATCGTATTGATCGCATTCGAGTAACCGACGATCAGGTCTTTATGACCATCATGAGTAATATCTTTGATTTCTACACTTTCTAGCACATATCCTTGACCTTCAATATCTCTTTTCTTAATCCAATCAGAACCCGACTGTTCAAAAATCATTCCGTTAATTCGCGCATCTGACGTGGTGTAGAAAGCGATAGCTTCCATTTTGCCGTCTCCATCTAGATCTGCTTGTTGAATCCAATCGTTAGCATTCCCATTTTTGGGATTGGCAAGTTTGGCTCCCGGAGGTAATGCTGCTTGGATCGTGCTACTTAATGTCTGTTTATCCGAAGGAAGCTGTGGCAACTGCATAAGCCCTTTCGGATCTGAAATGAGTTCACAACCACTCAACAAGATCAGTAATGTAGTGACTGTCGCCAAGCGCACCCATAGATTCCATTTCAATAGTATCACTCTTTTCATTAACTAAATCTGTTATAACAATCGACGTTCTGCACTGGTCAATCGTCTACCTTTAATATCAAAAGCAATATGTCCTTCTTGTAATCCAATAATACGAGTTGCATATTTTTCTGCTAACTCTAATGGAATCACTGTAATGATCGTGACTCGTTCACTACTACATAGCGCGCGAAGTGTTTTGATGACATCTTCCCCTGACTTCGGATCAAGCCCTGTAATCGGTTCATCCGCTAAAACTACTTTGACACCATGAGCAAGCGATCGTGCGATCGCTACACGCTGACGTTCCCCACCACTTAACGTACTGGCTTTCTGATGTGCTTTATCTAATAAGCCCAGACTTTCCAGTACATCCATTGCGCCCATATAATCATCGGATCGCACCATACCTGTAAGCATACGCCAGATTGGGGTTTGTCCGGCTTGCCCGATCAACACATTTTTGAGCGCTGTTCGTTCAGGATGAAGTTGAGGGCTTTGTTCAACATATGCCCATTCACGCGATATTTTGCGTTTACCGCTAAAGCCTGCTTTCATAATATCGATATCACCGACCTGAAAGCTACCATCTGTCCATGATTCTTTCATTGCCAGACATTTAAGTAATGTACTTTTACCACTACCGCTCGGTCCCAAAATAGCGATCATTTCACCATGTTGAATTTCTAGGTTAATCCGATCCAATACTTTGGTTTTATGTTCACCGACCGTTTTTGTAAGATTCTCTATTTTGATCATCGACATCTATTATGAGCCGCCCTTCTCTATCTAGTGATTGCTTAAGACTTATTCGTGTTTACTATCATCTGTATATACGTGAATACTGTTTGAGTGTTGAGATGTAGCCATCACTTATTAGTTTAGGGGAAAAAGCACAGAAATGCCATCTACGGCACCGGATTATTTCGATTTTTCTTTAAATATAAAACCTGTTGCTGCAAAAATCATATAACAACCACCCAAAACCCAAAATAAACTAGCTGTTGAGCCCATCTCGATTCCTTTTCCGCCTAGCGCCGGTCCAATAATACTTCCTGCATTAAAATGGAACGAAGCTAAGACATTAGCTGCCGGCAAATACATTTTGGGTAACATATCTGCGGCATAAGCAAGTCCAAGTGAAAAGAAAGAACCGATCAGACCTCCAGCCAATGCAAAAATAGCTGCAATAGCGATCATATTTGTTTCTGCCATCGGAACGAATAAGAACAACAATCCGCCTAGCCCTCCACAGATCATAAGCATTTTTTTGCGTCCATAGCGATCGCTTAATATTCCCAAAGGAAGTTGAAGAATCAATCCTCCGATACCGATAAAAGGAAGTAAGAAGGCGATATCCCCTGTGGAAAAGCCGACTCGTAATCCATAGACAGGGAAATTGCTATTCATTGCCGCTTCCATATATCCGTATAGAAATGCTGGGATAAGTGCATACCATGCCCAGCTATAACTTTTAACAAAACGGCGTTGTGCAGGTTCGTTGGTTGCTGTTTTTTCAGGAGTTCCATTCGGTAACTTCCAGATCACCAGCATAACTACGATTAGAAATAATCCAGCAAGTAAAAGAAACGGTGCATAGATACCCCAATCTAACAATTTAATACCAAGTGGTCCAATACTGAATCCTATACCATACGACATCCCATATATCGAAAGGTTACGTCCTCTATGTTCAGACGGCGTGACCATAAGTACCCATAATTGAGCAGAATAATGAACAGCACTATCTCCGATACCGACTAATAACCGAAGCACGAACCAGAAGGCGATACTTGGGTATACTGGAAATAGAGGCAAAGTGATAAGGACTAACAATAATCCTCCTAGCATTAACTTTTTAAATCCTAAAACGCCTAACAATCGTTCTGCAACCAGTGTCATACCGAATGAACCGATATACAATACTGCGGCATTCAATCCATTTAATGTGGAAGAAACGCCCATTTTTTCTAGAAAAATAGCCAGTACAGGTAATAACATTCCCTGACTAATCCCTGCTACTATAATAGCAATAATCAAAATAGCAAAATGAATTTTGGATACAGAATGAATCGATTGCGAATGTTGGGACGATGTTTTGAGCACGACGGTTCCTCCAATTATGTAATGAAACAAGATGTAAATGAATCATAAAATCTTTTTTTTGCGAAATACCATCCGAACATTATAGTAGACAATGTATAAGTAAACAAGCCATAATAACAGGACGATAACCGATGGTATAACTTGATATTAGACGTACCAACAGGTTATATTGTTACACTATGTTGAATCTAAAATCAGATTCATTTATTGTTGAATAGATACTATTTGGGAGGGTTCTGGTTTCATGAGCTATGACGTGAAAATAGATGTGTCTCCGATCTACGATTTACTAGGAAGTTTTATGGTCTATGTGACCAAAAAATGGATTCGTGATATCGATCTGGGTTCAGAATGGATCAGAGACATCGACAACCAACTAAGCCCTGGAGTACGCTCTGCTATATTGGAAGCTTCTTCGTGGCCTTTTGATGATTTTGATGTATTGTATGCCTGGGCAAGCTGTCGTCATGCCGACGGTTCTGTTCGTGATTTTTTAGATCATTTAGAGAATGCACCTGAAGATGAAATGTGGAATGAGATTCATGAACTGCTCCCGGCTATGACATTAATTGATACAAGACGGATCCAGACCAGTTATGCTCCACTGTTAAAATTATGGTATGAGCATTATTTTCATCATATGGAAGCTGAAATTCTTGAATTGATCACAGAAGACGCTAAAGAGAAAAAAGGGTTGCTGGATAAAATGGACCCTACAGCTCTGATTGAATATGCTTCAGGCGGCTTAGTGGTAGATCCTTTCCCTGAACTGAACACGGTGATCTTATTCCCTACTGTACACAATCGTCCGATCAATACGTATTGCTTCTATGAAGGTGTATTATTGATTCAATATCCGGTTGATGTACCTGAACAAGACGAAGAAGATCCACCAAATGTGTTGCTCCGTATGACACGAGCATTATCTGATCCAGAACGTCTGCGTATGCTGCGCTATATTGGCGGTGAACCGCGTTCTCTGCAAGATATGGCTCACTATCTATTACAACCGCAAGAATCGCTTATGCATCATCTGATGATGCTTAGAGTGGCAGGCTTATTACGTATCCACCTCGGTAGAGGCGACATTGAACGTTTTAGTATTCGACAGGACGGTGCTTCTGAGCTTCAACTGTTCCTCGAATCGTATATCCGTATTTAAGGAGTGACTCACATGAAAGATATCAGACATCAGCACCTTATCTTTGATATGGATGATACGCTGATCCATTGTAACAAATATTTCAATCTTATTTTAGACGAATTTATTAGCTTATTATCAGAATGGTTTAACAATCACGACATCACTATGGAAGCGATTCGGCAAAAGCAGATCGAAATTGATGTAGCTGGCGTTCACAGAGTCGGATTTGCTAGTGAACATTTTCCCAAATCATTAGTCGAAACGTATCATCATTTCAGTGAATTATTTGGACGACCTATTAACGAAAAAGAAGAAACTCAATTGCGTTTACTCGGCAATAGCGTCTATGAGAAAGAAGTCGAACCTTATCCGGGTATGGTTGAAACGCTAGAGATTCTTCAACAAGCAGGACACACCTTATATCTTTATACCGGTGGCGAAACGGTGATTCAACAACGTAAGATTGATCAGATGAAATTAACCTCTTATTTCGAATCCCGTATCTTTATTCGTCAACACAAAAATATTCATGCGCTCGAAGAAATTATTAATTCTCATGTACTTCCACGTCAGGATACTTGGATGATCGGTAATTCTTTACGTTCTGATGTTCAGCCGGCTCTACATGCTTCATTGAATACGATCTATCTCAAACAATCTCATGAATGGGCTTATGACGTTGTTCAACTTCAGCATGAAGATGATCTTCCGTTCTATACCATATCGCAATTGATTGAAGTACCTCAAGTTATTCATGACAGCTTAACTCAACAGCAAAAGAAACGGACTTCGGGTTAACTCCCGGTCCGTTTTTTTTATGTGTACATAGCTTATTCCTACAAAATAAATCTTAGATTTATTTCACAGCTTCTACAATTAATTTGCCTGATTCTTGATCCACTAACTTGATCCGTCCTTTATGTGTTTCATCGCCTTTTTTGAAAGCAAGTGCTTGAGTCTCACCTTTTTGCAATAACGTTTTGAGCATAGATACCGATATTTTTTTACCGGCAAATTCTTTCCAGATCACAAAAGTACATCCTTTTTTGAAATGCGAGCAACCGTACCCTTTGCGTCCTTCAATAATTTGTCCACCACAATTAGCATTAGGGCATGTCCCTAGTGCGGTATGTTCTCCAGCTGCTCCCATCGATACAGTTGCTGTCGCTGAACGTGCTGTTGATGGAGTTTTATTAGACGGTGACTTGGTAGTGGCTTGGTTAGCAGTACTACTTTTACTACGATTGGTTGTACCTGTACTTCCTTTGCTTGAAGCCGTCTTTGTCGATGTTGATGAACGTTTACCTTTACTGTTAGAACGGGAATCATCGCCAAATCGCCCAGCAATCGCAGGGGTCTGTGTTTTTACTTTTTCAATCACAGAAGCGGCAAATTTCTTAACACTTTCCAAAAACCGATCAGAGTCTGCTTCTCCACGTGAAATCTGGTTCAGTCGACGTTCCCATTGACCTGTCATTTCTGGAGAAGTCAGTAGTTCCACTCCAGCAGCACGAATCAATTCAATAGCGGCTCGACCTTTCAATGTTAACTCCATCTTTTTGCCTTGTGTGTTGATATATCCAACTTGCTTTAATCGTTCAATCGTTGCCGCTCGCGTTGCGGGTGTACCCAGACCCGATTCTTTCATCGCATCACGCAATTCTTCATTTTCAATCTGCTTCCCCGCACTCTCCATCGCTTTGAGCAATGTACCTTCGGTATAGTGCTTGGGCGGTTGAGTTGCTTTCTCTTTCACTTCTGCTTTGCTACATTGCACAGATTGCTGATCATTGATGACAAATGGCTCTTGAACTTCTTCTTCAGGTTCTTCTTCTTTACCATTTTCACCTTTGCTTGCAGACTTGCTTGAAGATTTGGATTTATCTTTATCCGGCAATGTGGCTTTCCAACCTAGAAATAGTAGTTCTTTTACCGCTGTTTTGAATGTTTCCTGTTCTACCGTTGTCATTACAGTATGATGCTTGTATTCAGCAGGTGGATAAAATTGAGCTAGAAAACGACGTACAATCAGATCATACAATTGCTGTTCTTCTTTACTAAGGGTACCCGGCTTTTTTAATGTCGGCAAAATAGCATGGTGATCTTCTACTTTGGATGGATTACAGACTGCTTTATTGTTTATATGCACTCGTTTACCTTCTGCGCCTTCTGCTAATTGTTCATACGGTGTATTTTTGAGCATACCGAGCACTTTATGCATCCCATCAATATTCTGCTCTGTTACATAGTTAGAGTTGGTACGTGGATAGCTGATCACTTTATGTTTTTCATATAAAGCTTGCGCGGTATCCAATGTTTTTTTAGCAGAGTAACCAAACTTGGCATTCGCATCCCGTTGTAACAACGTTAGATCATACAATTTGTATGGATACTCTTTACTTTCACGAATATCGTATTTGGTGATACGACCTTCTTTACCTTTTACTTTATCTACAATCGCTTGTCCCTTAGCTTGATCAGTAATACGATCGCCTTGCCAGACTCCAGTGTAACTTTTATCTGCTTGCTTAAACGTAGCGCGTACTTCATAAAACGTTTGCGAATCAAACGCTTCGATTTCTTTTTGCCGATCATAGATTAGCGCTAATACAGGCGTCTGTACACGTCCAACAGATAATAGATTATTATGCTTAATCGTAAATGCGCGTGAAGCATTCATGCCGATCAACCAGTCTGCTTCACTACGTGCTCTTGCTGCACGAGTTAAATTGTCAAATTCTTGTCCATCTTTTAATTCAACAAACCCTTTGCGAATACTTTCTGGTGTCAGATCAGATATCCATAAGCGTTTGACAGGCTGTGTAAGCTTCAATTGACGCTGGATTAACGCAAATATATGTTGCCCTTCCCGTCCGGCATCACAGGCGTTTACAATGCGGTCACAGCGCTTGGCTAATTCTCCGATCGTATTCAATTGATCTTTGGTTCTTGGGTTAGGTACTATTTTGAATTGTTCTGGAATAATAGGCAGATCGCCGAAGTTCCACTTTTTATATTTGGGATCATACGCATCGGGTTCGGCTAGCCCTATCAAATGACCGATTGCCCATGTAATAATATATTGTTCCCCTTCCAGATATGTACGGTGATTGCGTGCTTTAGGCTCCATCACAGCAGCAATATTCCGTCCCATATCTGGTTTTTCTGCTACGATTAATATTTTCATTTCGTTCATTCCTTTCCGGGAATGGATTGCATCTTAGCGGCAAAAAGGGACCACACCCTGGAGTGTAGCCCCCTTGCCCACGTACTTGCTATTGCTATTTATTATACCATAGCCTTATTCAAATTTCGATTGAAGTTTTAGACTTCTCTTTTGAGCTTAGACCGATATTTGAAATCAAGATTGGCAAGTTAAATACAATAAAAGCTAGGGTACGCCAGCAATATTTTTGGCACACCCTAGCTTTTATTATGATCTATAACGAGGATATTAATCGATTGTGACCATGCTAACAGTACATATCACTTTATCGATTCTATTAGACCAGAACTGTAGAACCCATCAAATATTTATCCACTTCACGCGCAGCTTCGCGTCCTTCATTGATCGCCCATACCACTAGACTTTGACCACGACGCATATCACCAGCAGCAAATACTTTCTCTACATTGGTATTGTATTTACCATAACGTGCTTTAACATTTGTCCAGCGATCTGTTGCCAGACCCAGCTGTTCAGGCAATGTTTGTTCAGGACCATCAAATCCGATAGCAATAAGCGCAAGTTCCGCAGGGAATACTTTTTCAGTACCCGGGATAGGTTGATAGATTTTGCGACCTGTTTCATCTACAATCCGTTGAATTTGAATCGTGTGTAACTCTTTCAAGTTACCATTTTCGTCTCCAACAAATTTAGTCGTCATGATTGAGAATTCGCGTGGATCACTACCAAATATCGCTTTTGCTTCTTCTTGTGCATAATCCAGTGTGTATACATTAGGGAACTGTGGCCAAGGATTGCTAATTGGATCACGTTCGAGTGGTGCTTTATCATGAGTACCGAACTGAGTTACTGTACTGCAACCATGACGGACAGAAGTAGCCACACAGTCAGAACCTGTATCACCACCACCGATTACAATCACGTTTTTATCTTGAGCGGATAAGTAATTACCATCTTCAAGATTGCTATCAAGGAAACTTTTGATTGAACCGTTTAGGAAATCCATTGCATAGACAACGCCATTAAGTTCGCTACCTTCAATATTGAATTCACGCGGTTTCGTTGCACCGCCGCAAAGTATCACTGCATCATACTCATCAACTAATTGTTGTGCAGGAATATCTTTCCCGATTTCTGTACCTGTAATAAATTCAATACCTTCTGCTATCAAGAGATCCACACGACGTTGAACAATACCTTTATCTAGTTTCATCGTTGGAATACCATAAGTCAATAATCCACCGACACGATCAGAACGCTCATAGACGGTTACCGAATGACCTGCTTTGTTTAATTGTGCTGCACATGCCAGACCGGCTGGACCTGATCCGATAACCGCTACACGACGACCTGTACGTTTTTCAGGTGGTTGTGGAACAACCCAACCTTCTTCAAAACCTTTTTCGATAATCGCTTCTTCAATCGTTTTGATCGTTACCGGTTGTCCGATCAGACCTACCGTACAAGAGCCTTCGCACGGTGCTGGACAGATACGCCCTGTAAATTCAGGAAAATTATTTGTTTTGTGTAGACGCTCTAATGCTTCTCTCCACAATCCACGATACACCAAGTTATTCCATTCAGGAATCAAGTTATGAACCGGACAACCAAAAGTTCCACCTGCCATATCCATTCCTGTGTGACAGTAAGGTGTTCCACAATCCATACATCTAGCTCCTTGTGTACGAAGCTCATCTTCTGCCATATGTTTGTGGAACTCTTGCCAATCTTTTACGCGTTCAAGCGGATTGCGATCCGCGGGAATTTGTCTTTTGTATTCCATGAATCCAGTTGGTGTAGACATTTTAACATTTCCCCCATCCGTTCTGTCACTGCTGAGCCTGTGTTACAGATATTGTATGATATTCAAAGCTGGTTTCTTTCTGTATTTAGCTTACTTGGATACATCTACAATCTTTGGAATGCTACATTTTACTTACAATAAGTTTATTTTCTAGATTATCATTCACACAAATGAATACCAAATGGATTATGCGCATGATTGTTTGTACTTTTTACATAGAGATTACACCGTGATGAAACATCTTGCAAGCATATTTCTGTTATTTTCCTACTTTTTCAAGCTTATATTTAGACTGTTTGCTAACATTTAAGCTGAAAATAAGTACTCATTCCTATGCTATACGTATACTTGTAAAGATAACTCATTTTTTATTTTCGCATAAATATCTCATAAAATGATTAAATATGCAAATATTCTTCAAATCGGTAATCGTAATCGTTTTTCTCATCGCGAATACCTTCAGTGATTGAGGCTTGTTGCCACTGAGACCAATCCACTTCTGGAAAATAAGTATCCCCTGCAAAATCATGATCAATTTTTGTCATCAGCAGACGATCTGCATACTGCAAAAACTGCTCATAGATCGTGGAGCCACCAATCACCATCAATTCATTGTCTTGTCCTGCCAGTTGTATCGCTTCTTCTACAGAATAAACTACTTCAGCATCTGTAGCTGTAAACTCCTGACTACGTGTAATAATAATATTGCGACGATTAGGTAGTGGCTTCCTACCAAACGATTCCCACGTTTTACGACCCATAACGACTGTCTTATGCTGGGTTTGTTGTTTAAAATAAGCCATATCACGAGGCAAGCGCCATGGCAGATCATTATCTTTTCCAATCACTCCGTTACTTGCTTGTGCCCATATCATTGTAATTGTCATCGCTTGTGCATCCTCCATCTATCCAGAATACTATTCAGACCAATTTATACTGTATCATATCATCAAAATGAATCATTGGCATCACATTATTATCCAATCCCGAACTATTCATTGGCTTCTATACTCAATCATTTGTAAAAAAGCAATATATAAAATGTTCTTTGGTTCCTTATTTATAAATTTGATCACTTATTTGATCACTTTGTACTCTTACCTAGAATTTTACGATAACCTTTTACAAATACACCCTTTATATACAAAAAACTCTTACTATCTTTTCTCGTTACAGAAAAGATAATAAGAGTTCTATTCAAACGATATATCGTCTTATAGATATCAAAAGCTCATCATTCTATAGCTGATCTACGCTTAAACCGAGATCGGTGCTTTGATACCTGGATGATATTCATAATTTTCAAAAACAAAATCATCAAAATGATAATCAAAAATAGACTCCGGCTTGCGAGCTAGACGAAGCTGTGGCAATGGATACGGCTCTCTTGTCAGCTGTAATTTCGCTTGCTCCATATGATTAGCATAGATATGAACATCTCCGCCTGTCCATACTAGATCTCCAACTTCAAGATCACACTGCTGAGCCACCATATGAGTGAGAAGCGCATACGAAGCCAAATTGAACGGCAATCCAAGGAATGTATCGACCGAACGCATCTGGAACATACAAGATAATTTGCCATTCGCTACATAAAATTGGAAAGCATAATGACACGGGGGTAAAGCCATTGAATCCACTTCTGCCGCATTCCAAGCATTCACGATATGACGACGTGAGTCCGGGTTGTGCTTGATACTTTCGATCACCGATGTAATCTGGTCAATCACTTCGCCACCCGGTCCACGCCATGTTCTCCATTGTGCTCCGTATACGCGTCCTAGATTGCCTTCTGCATCTGCCCATTCATCCCAGATCGTAACGCCATTATCCTGTAAATATTTGATATTAGTACTACCACTGAGAAACCATAACAATTCATGTATAATCGAACGAGTATGTAACCTCTTCGTTGTTAATAAAGGGAATCCTTTTTGTAAATCGATACGCATTTGTCTACCGAAAACAGAAGTCGTTCCTGTTCCTGTGCGATCTGATTTCTCCACGCCTTCATCCAAAATATCTTGTAATAGCTCTAAATATGCTTTCATAATTCACCTCATTATAAGACTTCGCTAAACGTTCAATATAGAATATACTCATATCCGTATCTACTTAGCTTCTTATTATGATACCAAAATCAGATGATTATTCATATAGACATTTATACCAAGAAATGATGCTAAATATTCAATCTATGTTTATATGTAATACAATCTAATAACAAAAAATAAACTATAATCTCACCTTTATCCTAAAATCCTAAAGCAAACTGCAATTAAAAAACATCTTCAAAAACACAAACACCCATCTGCATAAACAGATGGGCGAACGTTTAGACGTTAATAAATATTAACGAGTTTCACGATGGATCGTGTATTTTTTTAGACGTGGGCAATATTTTTTCAACTCAAGACGTTCTGGATGATTTCTTTTGTTCTTGGTTGTAGTATAATTACGGTCGCCAGTCTCTGTGCATGCCATAGTTACGATAACGCGCATGTGAATTCACCTCACTTCACTAATTAATAGACAAAAATATTCAACTATACTAATGTACCCTAATTGTGAGAAATGTTCAACTTCAATTTTCAGAAAAACACTATATTCACTAAATGATATGTTAAATCTTTTCTCAATCTGTTCAATAACACACAGATTTGATGTCCAACAGCCTTTTCTATTATACCATAGATTGTTCAATATTTATATTGAGTACGCTTAATTTTTGAAAAGAAAATGCGTTGAATCTTTGAGTTACATTTCTACTACGATTACCCCAGTAAATGTTGTATCGCTTCATTCACATGATTCTCTTCCGGTTGTAACCATGGTAAAGGATTATAAAATGTTGACCAATCTTGTTGCATTTCATAATCAGTAAGTAGACATTGATCCAAATCAGACTCTATCTGTTTTTGATTCAACCCTATACCGATAAAAACAACTTCTGTCATACGATCTCCCCACTCTTGATCCCATTGCTCCAATAGTTCAGGTTCTTTCTCCAGAATCTGCTGGCGTTCTTGCTGAGGTAATGCTGCTACCCAATTGCCAGCGGGTCCAAATTGTACTGATGGGCCTGCTTGACCTAATGTAGCTGCAACATCTTCACCTGTAGCTAGCCAGACCAGACCTTTTGCCCGTACAATCTGTTCAGGCCATTCTTCCATAAAATCGTATAATCGTTGCGGTTCAAACGGACGTCTACGGCGATAAACAAATGATTGAATACCATATTCTTCACTTTCAGGAGTATGATGATCTTTTTGCAATTCCTGCATCCACCCTGCTGAAGTGGCTGCTTTTTCCATATCAAATAATTGAGTGTTTAGAATCTCTTTAGGATCAACCTCTCCTTTTGTTGTACGAATAATGCGTGCACTTGGTTGAAGCTTATGAATAACTGCTTCTAATTTATTTAACTCAGATTCCGTAACCAGATCACATTTATTCAAAATCAAAACATCACAAGTCTCTATCTGATCGATCAATAGATCTACCACATCGCGTGTATCGTCTTCACCTACAGCTTCTCCTCGTTCTAATAATGTTTCACCCGACTCATAATCATGCCAGAAGCGATTACTATCGACTACTGTAACTAAACAATCCAAACGTGTAAGTGTCGTTAAATCAAAAGCTAGCGAGTCATCTGCATAGCTAAATGTTTGAGCTACAGGAATAGGTTCACTAATTCCTGACGATTCAATAAGTATATAATCAAATCTTCCTTCTTCTGCTAACTGCTTCACTTCTAATAATAGATCATCTCGTAGTGTACAACAGATACATCCATTCGAAATTTCAACCAATTTTTCTTCAGTTCGTGATAATGTACTGCCTGATTTGATCAGGTTAGCATCGATATTCACTTCACTCATATCATTTACGATTACAGCTACTTTTAAACCTTCTCGATTATTGAGAATATGATTGAGAACGGTTGTTTTACCTGAACCTAAATAACCGCTCAATACAGTTACTGGAATTCTGGACTGTTGATTGTTTATCATTAAAATTTCCCCCATCACACTTTAATCGTAATAATTACTATTAAATTATTATATACTGATGGATATACCTATTGTCAATTATTTTTATAATCTATCTTTGATATACACGGATATTTATGAACAGCAAAAAGCCGCCAGAAGTATATTCTGACGGCTTGGAGTAACCACTCATGTTAGCACAATCCTATAGATAAACTTAATGATTATACATAACACTGATGTTTATTTATTATTTTTTGCGTGGAGCGATAACATGGATAGGATGACCCATAACCAATTCAGCAGCTTCCATCACGATTTCACCCAATGTTGGATGCGCATGGATAGTCAATGCCAAATCTTCAAGAGTTGCGCCCATTTCGATTGCAAGACCCATTTCAGCGATCATGTTAGAAGCTTCCAAACCTACGATTTGAGAACCAAGAACAAGACCTGTTTCTTCGTCTGCTACGATTTTCACGAAACCTTCTGTGTTGTTCAAAGAAGTTGCGCGACCGTTACCTGCATAAGGGAATTTACCAGCAGATACTTTGTATCCTTTTTCTTTTGCTTCAGTCTCAGTGTAACCAACGCTAGAGCATTCTGGATCTGTAAATACAACAGCCGGAACACATTTATAGTCGATTACAGATGATTCACCAGCAATAACTTCAGCAACAACTTTAGCTTCATAAGAAGCTTTGTGTGCTAGAGCAGGACCAGCAACGATATCACCGATAGCAAAGATGTGAGGAATATTTGTACGTCCTTGGTGATCAATTTTGATCAATCCACGCTCGTCCAATTCCATTTCAATAAGATCTAGACCCAACTCACCATCAGTGTTAGGACGACGACCAACGGTTACTAGCAAGTAATCTGCTGTAACTTCTTTAGATTCGCCACCAACGCTGAATTTAACAGTTACGTCTTTATCTGTTTGCTCTGCGCTTTCCGCTTTCGCGTTCGTGAAGATTTCCATACCGGATTTCTTCATGTTTTTAGCAACAAGGCTAGTCATATCTTTATCGAAGCCTGGCAATACTGTATCCAGACCTTCGATGATTGTAATTTTAGTACCAAATTTAGCATACATTTGGCTAAGCTCAGCGCCGATGTAACCACCGCCGATAACAACCATGCTTTTCGGAATTTCAGGTAAATTCAATGCTTCTGTAGAAGAAAGAATGCGTCCACCGAATGGGAATGGTTTAAGTTCGATTGGACGAGAACCTGTTGCAATAATACAGTTTTTGAAACGGTAACGAGGAGATTCATGATCGTTGAATACACGTGCTTCATTTTGGTTAATGAACATGCACTCGCCTTGGAATACTTCCACTTTGTTACCTTTCAACAATCCAGCTACACCAGAAGTCATTTTTTTAACAACGCCTGATTTGAATTCTTGAGTTTTGGAGAAATCCACTTTAACATTTTCAGCTGTAATACCAAAAGCTTCGCCATGTTGTGCAGCTTCAAATTGATGAGCGGCAGAGATTAGCGCTTTAGAAGGAATACAACCACGGTTCAAACAGACGCCGCCTAGTTCGGATTTATCTACGATCAAAACTTTTTGACCCAATTGAGCTGCACGAATAGCAGCTACATATCCACCAGGTCCTGCACCAATAACTAAAGTATCAATATCGAGTGAAGCATCGCCTACTACCATTGATTACACCTCCATAACCAGCAACTCGGGATTAGCGAGAAGTGATTTGATAAAGTTCATAAAGTTCTGTGCTGTTGCACCATCGATAATACGGTGGTCAAAGCTTAGGGATAGAGCCATTACAGGTGCTGCTACGATTTCGCCATTTTTAACAACAGCTTTCTCGCTGATACGTCCAGTTCCCAAGATAGCAACTTCTGGGAAGTTGATGATTGGAGTAAAGAACATACCGCCAGCAGAACCAATGTTAGAGATTGAAATTGTGCTTCCACGCATTTCATTAGCAGACAATTTACCTTCGCGACCACGTACAGCCAAATCATTGATTGTACTTGCGATCATGAAGATACTCTTACGATCTGCATCTTTAACAACAGGAACGATTAGACCATTATCTGTGTCTGTAGCAATACCTACATCATAATGTTTTTTGTATACAATTTCGTTAGAAGCTTCGTCGATAGAAGCGTTCAATGCTGGGAATTCACGTGTAGCAGCAACTAGTGCTTTTACGATGAATGGCAAGTAAGTTACTTTGATGCCTTTTTTCTCAGCAAGTGGTTTCATACGCGTACGGAAAGCAACCAATTCTGTAACGTCTACTTCGTCCATAATCGTTACGTGTGGAGCTGTGTATGCAGATTTAACCATAGCGTTAGAGATCGCTTTACGAATACCTTTGAATGGTACGCGCTCTTCGTCTCCACCTGTTGCGATAGCTGTAGGAGCTGCCGCAGGTGCAACTGGAGCAGATGTTTTCTCTTCTGCTGCTACTTCTGCAGTTTGGGAAGAAACTTGTCCGCCACCTTGTTTGAAAGATTCTACATCTTCACGTGTAATTTTACCGTTGTTGCCAGTGCCACTAACTTGCGCTAGATCAACACCTTGCTCACGAGCAAATTTACGAACGCTTGGAGTAGCTAAAACATCTTTGTTAGGTGCTGCTGGTGTAGAAGCATTTGTTTCTTTGCCTTCTTTTGCATCAGCAGGGCTATCAGAAGCAGGAGAAGAAGTTGTGTCTACTCCGCCTTGAACGGATTCTTGTTCTTGACCGCTCTTTTGTTCTGGAGCTGTTTCTTCTTCGTCTTGATCTGGAATGTCACCTTCAGCTTCGATAATTGCTACCGTTTCGCCTACATGACAAACTTGACCATCTTTAGTCAATACTTCAAGTACTGTTCCGTCAACTGGACAAGGTACTTCAACTACTGCTTTATCATTTTGTACTTCCATAATGATGCTATCGTCTGTTACTTTATCACCTGGTTTGATATGCATTTTGATGATTTCGCCTTCATGCAAACCTTCACCAAGCTCTGGAAATTTATAAATAAATTTTGCCACTTGCAAAACCTCCCTATTTAGATTGCTGAACAATTGATTCCACTCCTATCATTCAGCAATATCTCTTTACATAATCTATTTAGTGCATATTTGAAAGCCAAAAGGCGTCCGCAAAATTATATTCTTCGATTTAACGAGTATCCAAAGGACGATCATCAAACTGAATGAATATGCTCATGTACCCGCCTTTTGACAATAAAAACTATTTTAGAATTGTACTACTTTTTTAACAGCATCGATCACGCGTTTAGGTGATGGCAACCAAGAATCTTCAATTTGTGCAAATGGATAAACAGTATCCGGTCCTGCTACACGCAGTACTGGAGCTTCCAAGTGCAAGATTGCTTTTTCATTGATTTGTGCAATAACTTCTGCTGCTACGCCAGCACTTTTTTGTGCTTCTTGAACAACAATTGCACGGTTTGTTTTTTGGATAGAAGCTACGATTGTATCAATATCAATCGGGCTTACTGTACGAAGGTCAATGATTTCTGCTTTGATTCCTTCTTCAGCCAATTGATCAGCCGCTTTAGTTGCTGTATGAACCATCATGCCGTAAGCGATGATTGTTACATCAGAACCTTCACGTACTACGTTTGCTTTACCCAATTCTACTGTATAAGCTTCTTCTGGTACTTCTGCACGGAATGCATGGTACAAGTTCAAATGTTCCATAAAGAAGACAGGATCATTATCACGGATAGAAGCAATCATAAGTCCTTTAGCATCATAAGGGTTAGACGGAATAACCACTTTGATACCAGGAGTTTGTGCAAGTAAACCTTCTAGTGAGTCAGTATGCAATTCTGCCGCTTTTACACCGCCACCGAAAGGTGTACGGAAAACGATTGGAGAATTGTATTTGCCACCAGAACGGAAACGCATACGAGCTGCTTGAACAACCATTTGGTCAAGTGCTTCAAAAATAAAACCTACGAATTGGATCTCAGCGATAGGACGGAATCCTTGGATACCCAAACCTACTGCCAAACCACCGATAGCTGACTCAGCAAGAGGTGTATCAAATACACGATCTTCACCAAATTCTGCTTGCAAACCTTCTGTTGCGCGGAATACGCCGCCAACATGACCTACGTCTTCTCCGAAAAGGATCACATTAGGATCATTTTTCAATTCAACGCGAAGCGCATCACGGATCGCTTCTTTCATATTCATTTGTGCCATTTGCTTCATTTCCTCCTTAAACATTTCACTGTTCATGTTCACGCATCAAGGATCTAGATTAACGCTCTATTGTTAGAAACCTCTTATTCGAAATCAGCTTTTTGCTCTTCCAAGTGTTGAGGTGTTTGTTCAAACATGCTATCAATCAAGCCAGAAACAGTCATTTTCTCTGTTTTCTCTGCTTTTTTGATTTCTTCATTTACTTTAGCTTTAGCTTCTTCTCTTACGCGCTCTGTATCTTCATCAGTCCAGAGACCTTTTTCAGCCAAGTATTTAGCAAGACGAGCGATTGGATCTTTTTCACTCCAGATACCTTCTTCGTCTTTAGTACGATATTTACTTGTATCATCTGACATGGAGTGAGGACGGAAACGATAAGTAACCGCTTCGATCAATGTAGCACCTTCACCATTACGTCCGCGTTCAGCAGCATCTTGGACCGCTTTGATAACAGCAAGAACGTCCATACCGTCTACTTTTACGCCTTTGATACCTGCTGCAACCGCTTTGTGAGCGATAGACAATGCAGCTGTTTGTTTTGCAAAAGGAGTTGTAATAGCATAACCATTGTTTTGTACAAAGAAAATAACAGGCAATTTGTATACACCAGCATAGTTAAGACCTTCATAGAAGTCACCTTCAGAAGAACCACCATCACCTGTGTAAGCAATAACAACTTGCTTTTGTTTTTTCAATTTGTAAGCCATAGCAATACCCATTGCATGTAAGATTTGTGCACCAATGATGATTTGCGGCATCAAAACGTTAACGCCATCAGGAATTTGTCCACCGTGTTGATGTCCACGAGAGTACAAGAATGCTTGATAAAGTGGTAATCCGTGCCATACCAACTGAGGAATATCACGGTATCCCGGGCATACGAAATCTTCTTTTTGCAAAGCGAATTCGCTACCAACCATTGTAGCTTCTTGACCAGATACTGGTGCATAGAAACCAAGACGACCTTGACGACCTAAGTTAACTGCACGATCATCCCAACTACGTGTGAAGACCATACGATACATAATTTCTTTCAATTGATCATCGTTAAGATCAGGTAATAAATCTTTGTTGACGATTTTGCCTTCAGGAGAAAGAACGGAAAGAGCTTCCACGTCCTCCGTATAAACTTCATAAGGAACCTTGCTCATTTTATTCACCTCAATAAAAAATTTGAATATCATGTCCCGCTGTTATAGAATTATTATACACCTGTTCTACTCCATTCGTCAAAACATACATTGAAATTTAGTAGATATGTGTATTATTGTATGTATAACAGCAGGTTAATATTTGTATAACAGTTTTACGATCTTGGTATTCAAAGACTTCACGACCGCACGAAACAATCTTAACGCATTGTGATACGCAATGCAAAAAATATTCCCGAAAAAGGTGATCACTGTGACAGATTCCCGTTATCTTAAACGGACAATACTGAAAGAACAGATCGAAAGCAGCCATCTTGGTGAAAGTCGTACATTACGGATTTACTTGCCGCCAGGCTATAATGAAGTATTAAGTTACCCTGTCGTGTATTGTCAGGATGGTGAAGAGTTTTTCAACTTTGGTCGCATTGCTACGTATGCCAACCAATTAATCCTTGATGAAAATATCGAACCTTTTATTATTGTAGGTGTAGAAGTAAATACGAAGATTCGAACACAAGAATATGCTCCATTTGGTGATCGCTTCGAAAAGTACACCACTTGTTTTGCTGAAGAAATCATTCCTTATATTGAACAAAAATATCCTGTACGACGTACGCCAGATCAGCGTATTTTGGCAGGTGACTCCCTTGGCGGCAGCGTTTCGATCCATCTGTCCCTGTTATATCCTGAACTGTTCCAGCAGGTGATTAGTCTATCCGGTGCTTACTATAAGCAAAGTCAAGATATTATCGCACAAGCTCAAAATCTTACAGATTTGAATGTATATATGATTGTAGGTCTGCAAGAAACTGATTTTGAGAGCGATACAGGTATTTACGATTTTGTACAATTAAACCGTGAGACTCGTGACCTTTTACAAGAACGTGGAGCCACTGTACAATATAGCGAAAAAGATGGTAAACATTTGTGGGGCTTCTGGCAAAAAGAACTTCCTGCTGCATTAAAATACTTTTTACCAGAAATCTAAAATTTGTAGCTCTTTATTACTTACAGTAGAAATCGAACTTTCAAACGGGTTATATTGATGTTTACGCTTTCACATCCAAAAAAATCTATAATTCGTTTGATTGCTCGTCTTTTCTATTGTATCTGTGTGATAGAAAGTTATGCAACTACAATTTCAATATATCTTCTTTTATTTGATGAAACGAGGGCTGATTCATGTCGATGAAGCGTGCTATTATTTTCTCGGGTGGTCAATTACATCCTGATTTTGTACAACAGATTCAAGAAGACGATTTGATTATCGGTGCAGATCGTGGAGCATTATTTTTAATTGAACACGGTATTCACCCTCATGTCGCTGTAGGGGATTTCGACTCATTGACCAATCGTGAACATGATCTAGAGAATATCAAAGCTAATAGTGATCAGTTGATTGTCTATGACTCGGTGGAAAAAGATTGGTCTGATACTGAAGCTGCTTTTGAAATTGCGATGGAACGTCATATTCGGGAAATTTTAATTTTGGGAGCGCTTGGTACACGATTCGATCATACGTTAGCCAATGTACAACTGCTAGTCCGTGCTGTTCAGCATCAAGTGAATTGTAGCATTATGGATATGAATAATTATATTTCACTTACCAGTACTCAAGCGGTTATCGAAAATCGTGGTTTTCCTTATATTTCATTGTTGCCTATTACTTCTGAGGTGACCGGTATTAATCTCACCGGATTTCAATATCCGTTAGAACATGCTACTTTACGTATGGGTCAATCCCGTGGTATTAGTAATCATTTGATTAATGAAGAAGGTACAGTGAGTATTGAAGGTGGTCTACTACTTATTATTCAAAGTAGAGATTAATCGCTCTATTTTAATCATATAGGTTGTAATCGTGCTTATGATCAGTTCATAGTATTACATACAAAATCCATGTATGAAGAGGATATTCTCTTTGTACATGGATTTTTGTATACCTCTGTAAAGTTATTGATCGCTATAGAATCTGTCTAGTCATGATAAGCTTTCTTGTACGCATAATAAGATTAAGTTAATGAGACCGTTCTTAATGATGACTTAGTACTTTTTGTACAAAATCTGTTTTAGCTTGCGTATAGGCTTCTCGATCATCTTTGTTATCTATAGCCAGCTTTTGCTTTAATTGAGCATATTGCTCTGCCCATTCTGGATGTGCGATTAAGCGATCACGAAACAGCAGTTGATTTTTCCATTGCTCTCCTTGTTGCAATACGATATGCAAATGAGCAACACGCTTATCATTGATTACTTTCACAAAAAATCTACGATGTTCTTTACCATCCAATTCAGGCGGTACATAATTCCAGTTTTCTTTTTCCAATACAGAAATGATCGCTGGTAATGAATCAAAAGAATCTGTGATTGCCATCATATCAATAATAGGTTTGGCTGGTAGATGTGGTATCGCTGTACTACCAAAATGTTGAATATCATTTATCGCAAACGGAGTTAATAATATCGTTAATTCGTTTTTGTACATATGCCCCTGTTCTACCCATTGTGGATCAGGTTGAGCAATTTCAATAGCTTCTGTTGCCCAGACAGGCCAAGTTGATTCATTGTGAATATCAGTCAATATGATCCTCTCCTTTTTAACCAAAATATCTGTGATATAAAGTACGCGCTTCTGCAATATCTTTAGTACCGTGCACCATTACACGTCCATCACGGAAAATAACAAGACGTTGTCCACTTTGCATCGTCATAGATACTAAAAAAGGAGTAACACTGACTTGATGTTCTTCCAATTTAGCTAAGCGCTGAGCGGTTTCTTGCAAGTCTACGGTTACTTTTTGTGCGGGACGAATCTGTACCGTGTCTCTACCGCATAATACTTCGGTTTTACTTTGACCGGCTTTTGTCAAATAAGGATACGTGGGTTCACTGCCACACGAAGGACAATGAGGTTTGCGTGCGCTACTCATTTTGATCGAGACTTGTTCATTGTTCCATAGGTCAAACGATAACAATGTACCTCGCAGTTGATCTACATTACCACTAAGTAACTTAATTGCTTCTGTACATTGATGAGCCACCACCATCTGCACAGCTGGAGGAATAATACCTGAAGTATCACATGTATCTCCTCCAAGTGGTGCAGATTCCATTAAGCATTGCAGACAAGGAGTAACTCCCGGAATAATCGTAAATGTAATACCATAGCTACCTACACAACCACCATATATCCACGGAATATTATATTTTTGTGATATATCATTAATCATAAGTCTTGTCTCAAAGTTATCGGTTGCATCCATAATAAGATCTACACCTTTAGCTAGATCTTTCATTTCATCAGCAGTAACATCTGCAATATGTGCTTGTATATCTACTTCAGAATTGATCTGTTGTAGACGACGTTGAGCAGCGATCGCTTTGGGCATACGCTCTTGAGCATCTTGCTCTGTAAAAAGTTGTTGTCGTTGCAAGTTGCTCCATTCCACATAATCACGGTCTGCAATAATGACTTTACCTACGCCTGCTCGCACTAACGTTTCTGCTGAACTCGACCCTAAAGCTCCAGCGCCTACAATAAGTACAGTAGCTTCTGCTAAATGTTGCTGACCTTTTTGCCCTAATGGAGCAAATCGTTCTTGTCTGGAGTACCGATTTTGTTGTTCAGGTTGTTGCTCTATGTTGGTAGTATTCACGTTCAAGTGGTAATCATCCCTTCTGCTGGGCTACTTGCCACAGCATACTCACGTACAGGAATCATGCCTGCTTCCCTTCCTAATCGACCTGCTTCTACCCCCAGCTTCATTGCTGTTGCCATTTGGACAGGATTGGTTGCACCTGAGACTGCACTATTTAGCAGTACTGCATCCGCACCTAATTCCATTGCATAAGCAGCATCTTTAGGAGAACGTATACCTGCATCTACAATCACAGGTACAGTCGCTTGATCGATAATCCATTGTAAAGCAGATGGATTGAGTATTCCTTTACCCGAACCGATCGGTGAAGCACCCGGCATAATCGCATGTACACCAAGTTGCTGTAGACGTTTGGCTAACATGTAATCATCAGAGATATACGGCAGAACAATAAATCCTTCTGCTAGCAAGACTTCGCAAGCTTTGACCGTCTCCAAAGGGTCAGGTAAAAGCAACGTATCATCTCCGATAACTTCTACTTTTATCATATCACATAATCCAGAAGCTTTTGCTAAGCGAGCGATACGGATCGCTTCTTCTGCTGTTTTGGCTCCTGCGGTATTTGGGAGTAATTTATATTTTTTGAGATCTAACATTTCCAGAAAGTTCGGTTCATTCACTTGATCTAAATTCAATCGTCTGACGGCAAAAGTTAGCACTTCTGTACCTGAAGCTTCAACAGCTTGATTCTGAATCTGTAAATCTGTAAATTTCCCTGTTCCTAATAATAGCCGTGATGTAAATGTATGTGTACCTATCGTTAACAAATCAGCCACCTCCTACAAAATGTACAATCTCTAATATATCTTTGTCTGCCAGTGCAATATGCGGGTGTTCTTCTTTTTGCAAAATTTGTTGATTATGCTCTACAATGACTGTTTTTTGACCGAGAGATAATGATTCTAGTAGTTTGGATACGGTATTGTATTCAGGTTCTACATATTTCCGATTGCCATTAATTATTAATTCCATGTAGACACTCCTTCGATTGTGGATAAAGATTTAGTTGATAGAGATTTCGACTTTCGTAAAGCTCGTTCTGGTGAAAAACAATCGGGAATATGAACTGTATGATTGTTTATGAGTGCCTCTGCTATCCATTTTGCTGTGCCAGCAGCCAACAACATTCCATTGCGATAATGACCTGACGCGGTCCATAATCCAGCGAGCGGTTGAATTTGCCCCAAGTAAGGTAATTCATCCGGTGTTCCAGGTCGTATGCCTGACCAACAACGTTCAAACGTAGCTGATCCCACCGCAGGTAGAAATTGCTCCGCTCCAGACAACAACTGAGCAATTGCAGAAATATCTACTGTTGTATCTGTACGTTCTGGTTTACTCGTAGCTCCGATCCAGATTCGATAATCGCTTTTGGGAATCATATAAATGCCTTCTCCATAGATCGTATGTCCAAGATACTGAGAAGGCGTACTAACTTCGATTAATTCTCCTTTGACCGGCACAAAAGGCAAATGATACTGCTCTGTTGCTAACAATTGTTGTGTACATAAGCCTGTTGTTAAAACTACTTGCTCAGCATGGATCTCTCCCTGATTAGTGATTACACCTGTAATATGATCTTTCTTTTGCGAATGTAGCAAGCGATATACTTCAGTCTCTGGATAAAAATCGACATGATATTGAATCGCTGCTTGAACAAGGGCTTGATTGAGCAAAGCTGGAATTAATTGCGGTTCATCTGGATTGTAGATCATGCCAGAAGGAGCATGAATATATGGCTCCACTTGTGCTAAATGTGAAGGACTCCACCACTCTTTGAGATCTACTTTCGAATCAGTATGTGTAGGAACAGCAGTCATGGGTAGCAAAAATCCTTCTGTTCGCAGTCCAATATCAATCCCTGTCTGCTCCAATAGATCAGTAGCCAGCTTGCTATAGAGCGATTGACTGTATAATGCCAATTGATACAACTCTTGATGAGCGAAATGTTCTGAATGAGCCGCTAACATTCCACCTGCTGCCCCTGACGCACCAGAAGCGGGTTGATTTTTTTCCAGCAAAGCGACTTTGACTCCTTGTTGTACCAGTTCATAAGCAAGCGCAGCACCGATAACGCCAGCGCCTACAACGATCACGTCATAATGATTAGTCTTACCATTCGATAGATGAACCATCCGCCGATTCACTTCTTTCCTAATGATTGTGATTGTAGATCGGTAAAAGTAACTTGTTGAATACTTTCGTTATATAACTGACAGACATGCTGTGGATGTTCCGCTTCAAAAATACCCGACATGACAGCTATTCCTGTAGCACCTGCTTGATGAATGTCTTGGCAATGTTCGGGTTGAATACCACCTATAGCAATCACAGGTATAGATACAGCATGACAAAGCTTTTCTAATTGATCTAATCCTCGTGGACTCAGATCTGGCTTAGAAGTAGTCGCATAAATATGTCCATAAAAAAGGTAATCGACCCCTTCATCTTGAGCTTGTAATGCTTGCTCTATGCTATGAACAGATCGCCCGACTTTCCATCGTGAAAGAGGATCATCTGTAGTTATATAAGACATATGTTCACTTAAATGCACACCACCTATATTCAGATTCACTGCTAATTGAGGTCGGCTATTGATCCTGATTTTGGATGGTGGCACTCCTGTATGAATCAACTGCTGGACAGCATTAATGACCTGAGAATCAGACCACTTTTTTTCACGAATATGAATAGCGGTCGTCCATGAATAGATCTGGGAAGCTATCTTTACAAGCTGATCGATCGATTGTTGACCTGTACTGATGGCATGAAGCTCCATAAGATATATGCTCTCCTTCCCTCAAAATATGTATAAGTGAACGCAAAAAAGCCACTTCTTATGAATAAAGAAGTGGCTAGTATAAACTTAGAAAATAATGATTCTTGTCTGAGATCAAACAAGATTATTATTAGAATAACGGACAACATATCGACAATCGTCATAAGCTAATTCTGTATAAAATAATTTCTACTCTATACAGTCAATGACTTAATCGTACATACAATATGATCTAACATTTCCGTAACTCTGCTACCACTTCCCTACGCTGGTATGATCCAGATCAGGTACAAAGGGTCCGAAAGCAATATCTACTTTCATCTCAGCCTCAAGCGGCCCCCCTAGTGCATTCAAGCTATTCGATTTGTTATTCATCTTAGCAAACAGATTTCGATAAAGCAAATCATTATAGAAATATAATATACAAATAATGTAAATCAAAAGCAAATATACATCCAAAATTATTATAAATAAATGATATTGTTAGCTTTATTTATAAAAATATTTATACATCTATTATTTTGCTTTAGCTTCAGACCATTGCTCAACATCCCAAATTTTAGTGACCCAATCTTCATAAAATTCAGGTTCATGAGAAACAAGCAAGATCGTACCTTTGTATGCTTTTAAAGCACGTTTCAGTTCGTTTTTAGCATGAACATCCAAGTGATTGGTAGGCTCATCGAACAGTACCCAGTTGCTTTCACGTAATAAAAGTTTGCATAAGCGTACTTTCGCTTGCTCTCCACCACTTAACATACGCATAGGACGTGTAATATGCTCATTTTTCAATCCACAACGTGCCAGGTGACCTCGAACTTCATTTTGACTCAAATGCGAAAATTCATTCCATACTTCATCAATCGGTGTCAATTGATCCGGGCGTACTTCTTGCTCAAAATAAGCCGAATGTAAATAATCGCCAAGATACGTTTTACCACTAACTGGTTGAAGTTTACCTAGAATTGTTTTGAGCAAAGTTGATTTACCTACACCATTACAACCTACGATAGCAATTTTCTCACCACGTTCAATATTCATAGTCATTTTAGGCAATAAAGCGTGAGTATAACCGATCTCGAAATCTTTACCTTCAAATACCGTTTTACTACTTGCACGTGCTTCTTTGAAATTAAATGTCGGCTTTGCAAATTCTTCCGGTTTGTCGATTCGCTCGATCCGATTTAATTGCTTTTCACGACTTTTCGCACGTCCTGATGTCGATGCACGTGCTTTATTTTTTTGAATAAATTCTTCTTGTTTTTTGATAAAATCTTGCTGTTTTTCAAACGCTTCAATATGTTGATGCTTTTGAATATCTGCCATTTCCAAAAACTTAGCATAATCAGCTGTATACCGATTTAATTTGGCAAATTCCAAATGATAAATAACATTAACAACTTGATTCATGAAATCCGTATCATGCGAAATCAATACAAAAGCATGTGGATAGTCTTGTAGATAACGTGTTAACCATTGAATGTGTTCTACATCCAGATAGTTGGTAGGCTCATCTAATAACAATACATTAGGCTTTTCAAGTAGTAATTTGGCAAGTAATACTTTGGTACGTTGTCCACCACTTAATGCTGTTACATCTTTATCAAGTCCGATCACATTCAAACCCAGACCATAAGCCATATCTTCAACTTTGGTATCTAGTAAATAGAAATCTCCAATTTCCAATTGTTCTTGGATATCACCCATTTGCTCTAACAATACTTCCAATTGTTCAGGTGAAGCATCTGCCATCTGGTTAGTGACTTCGTTTAGTTGTTGTTCTAATTCCAGTAAAGGAAGAAAAGCATCTTTAAGTACATCGCGTACTGTTTTTCCTTCAGTTAACTTCGTATGCTGATCCAAATAACCATAACGTACACGCGGAGCCCATTCGACTTTACCGCTATCTTTTAACAGTTTACCTGTCATAATATTCATTAGTGTTGATTTGCCAGCGCCATTCGCACCGACTAAGCCTACATGCTCTCCAGCAAGCAGACGAAAAGATACATCCCGAAATAATGTCCGGTCTCCAAAATTATGCGTTACATTTTCTACTGATAACAAACTCATGTTAAATAATGCTCCTGTCTATATTAAATATCTCTTTTTTAAATATGCACCGTTACAAAATTGCTACAGAGTGTATTGTAACATAAGCAGAAGCTGTCTAGAACTGAAAATTTTCATTTTTTTACATTCATTTTCTGATCAAGCAAATATATTTACTACTTTTTAAATAAATTTGAACACCGTTGTAAGTGAATTTATTACGAATAAATAAAAAAAACGATTAATAAAGCTGTAAATAGGTAGCCATTGGCTTGAACGATTCTTATTTATTGTCAAAAAGATAATACTCTCCAATTAGTAAATGATTAATGTATTAAAGGATTACGGCAATCACGTAGAAAGTATCCTGATTTCGCTGCTTCTTTGGCATCGGTGAATAAATCTTGAGCAGGCGCAGGTAACTTACAGCCATTAGGATATGCATATTTAATACCTGAATTAGGATCGACTGTTCCTAACCAAGAAGTCTTTTTCACTAATCGTCCTCCACCTAGCGCATAATTGTTGTAATAACCGCTACCTGTAGGAATTCCCTGTAAAAAAGATAAAATACCGATATCATTGATACTATTATTCCATTCCTCTTGCGAAATCGTTGGCAACGTAAATGTATAAGAAATCCCGTAACGAGAAGCATATTCATTGTGCTTGTTGATATAATAAGCCAAATCCTTTTGTATCGAACTAACGATAGCTGTACGTCTAACTTGCTCAAAGGTATCCATTTGGTCTAAAAGTGCAATATCTGTCTCATTAGCTAACTGCTCTGCTTGTCCATCTAATACTTCGCCGGTATTTGCTTCTGTCACATGAACAGTATGATCTAATGTAAATTGTATACTGTTACCTTGCGCATCTGAATACGCATACGGCTTTTTGGGATGCCATGTATGTCTAGCATTGGATGATCCATCTGCACCTATGTAATTTTCGGTAGCATAAATATAATATCCGTCATAATCTATGACAACAATAGCAGGAATATAATACAAAAGGTTTTGCTGAGCCGATTCATCACCACGAATACCAAAGTTCAAATAAAGTGTATTCAGAAATGTCTGTAAGGCTAGTTCTTTGTCTGCTCGAAAAAACTTCTCAGAAGAATATCCTGCTTCATATTGTTGCTGTTCATTAGTACTCATAACCTGACCTGCGTCTTGAGAAGCAGTCCGAAGTGCTGTAGTGTACGAAATCTGTAGACTGGATGCTTGTGACTGTTCATCGGTATGTAGTCCACTTAGCCAAAATAATGGAAAGAAAATAATTACGAATAAAATTGCAAAATCAGTAATCTTCATTGAGCACCATGCCTCCATAACGTGCAAGTACAGCAGAACGATTCTGATTTCCTTCAATCCCCAGCATCCCACGTAAGATCGCTGCCATGGTTCGATTGGTACTTTCTACTTTTACGGTGAAATAATCACCATTTTGTAAACGATATTGTCTGCTTGGATCATCTTTAGCCATACTATTTTCTGGATACAATACAGGGAGTATCGCATTCTCATAATACCCTTCATATACAGTAGTAAATTTATTTTCAAATGTATTCGGATTCGCAGGATCTGTATATTCAGGATGATACGTTTTGTGCAAATGTTCTAATTGAATAGTGTACTGATTCCCTGTGGCATTCATTTCACGGGTAAAATCATTGTACATTGTTGGAGTCACATATCCTTTGGTACGTACAGCATCGGTAAATTGAACAACTGCATTATAAACCATCATCTGAGAAAGATCGTCTTGCCGCTCTGCCGCCTGCATCGTCGGAAATACATATAATAAAGCTACCGCAAGAAAAGCGGCAAATACTTTGGACATCGAATTCATAGCGTTCTCCTTGATCCTTCTTAGCTAAATTGAATAGTCACTATATTCCCTTGCTGATCGGTCTGGTAAGTGACCTGATACGTACGCTGTACGTCTATTTTCAGTAATGCAGATGGTTCAGGTTGTATATGATGAGGATAAAGAGAATGATCTATTTGCATATCGACACCGATCTCTTGAATCTGAGCTATCGACTGCCTGACCTGTGCGCCTGTATATGTCAGCGGTTCTGAAACGCCAATATACTGCTGAACACTTTGTTTTTGACCCTGCATCACGGGTTCTGATAATTGAGTGACTTTCTGCATTCCACCGCTCAAGTAAAGCGCCGCTAGGCAAGCTGTTCCAAACAAAAATAATTGAACAGCCAGCCATAACATACTTTTTGTACTATTATCCATAGATCATTCCTTACTGTTGTGTGAAAACAAGACCGCGAACTACATTAGAACGATCTTTGATAATCGCTGCTTTGAATTTACCACTTGGATTAACATACTCGGCACTTGATTCGGCCATTGTATTATTCATATCCCCATTAGCTTTAGCGGTTACGGATCCATACGAATCTGAAGTTAATTCTCCGCTTGTATTTAACGTATTGCCATACCATTGTCCGTTAGACCCTTTGTTTTTACCCGTTGTTACCTGAACACCAAACTGTTCTTTGCCGCTGAACTTACGCAAAGCATTCGTTACTTGAGAACCACTTATAGTTGTACCATCATATACTGTATAAGAAGCTTGAGATAATTCAGTTTGGATATCCGCAAAGTTATTTTGTGCAGTCTTGGTAGCTTCTTGAGCAGAAATAAATAAAATAACAACAATCGTAATCAAAGCAATCGTTAAAAATATTCCTGCGGCTACCTTCAAAGCAGTTGAAGCATTATTCATTGTAAAATCCCCCGTTATTGGTTTTGTAGTTTATACGTTAATAGTTTATGAATAGCTATATTTTCTGAATCTGATCATAATACACTTCCATCTGGCTAAAGCTCATACCGATTAACGGTAATACCAGATAAAGGAATATCAAAGCATACATAGGCGTAAAGCCAATCATTTTTCCCCATGTTGCTTTCGTTTCGATCATTTTTTCATATTCTTGACGACGCTGTTCAAAGTAATAAGACATATCACTTTCTAGATCATCAAATGCTTGTGGAATCGGAATTTTATCTACGGCTAGATGAAGTTTGTCGACTAGCTTACCGAATTCAGGAAAAGAGACTTCATCTTTGAGCTGTTCCAATGCATCTTCAGGTCCATGTTCATAATGAAGTAAGCATTTCTGTAACGGTAATTTGAAGATAACGGCGAATCGATTCATCCATTCCAAAATCACTTCGACAGACATACGATCCATTCCACTGAGCATGGAGATCACGGTATGAAATTGATATACTTCGTGCTTCATATCCATACTTCGTGCTTTTTTCTGGAAATACAGCATCCATACAGGGACTTGATAAGCAATCAAAGCCATCATAAGGGCAATCAGCAACTCCCACCAGCGAAAATATTCACTATCATATGCTTTGAGCTTGAGCAAAATGCGATCCGTTGTGGTATTGATCTGCTCTTGATCTCGAAACTTGCCAGAGTTGTTCACCTGTATTGCAATCTGCTCATAAGTCACTTGACTAGACAATCCGACAGAAAGCATAATTTGACGATCCAAGTCAGCTAATTCCTGCGCGTTTTTTTGTTCATCTATAGACATAGAGCCAAATAACATATCGTTTTTGACAGGCGCATATAGAATCATTTCTTTGGATTGATGATGTAGAATCATTCCTGCTGATAAAGTAACGACGAAACATAAGATGCAAAGTACTAATCTGCGTACTTGTAACCACTCCACTGTAATTCTGGCATTTACATCATTCAATAATTTGTCTAACCGATACTTATGAAGTGGATTTTCTCCTGCCGATGCTAGAAAAACAATTTTGTTAAACCATTTCCATTTCAACAATGCTTGTTCCCAGGAACGATAATCTTTCCCTGCTCGATACGTTGTCTCATCGTAAGTTTGTAATTTTTGAAGTAACAGATAACTAATGAGAATCAAGATAAAAATAAAAATACGTGCGATAAATCCTAATTTACTGGTATAAAAATCATCCATTGCTGGAAAATTACTACGTGCCCATTGTTCGATTGGATTGGTAAAAAAGATTGGCACAAGCACAATAATGTTTAGACTTTTAAGCAGATAATCCAGCTTATCTCTTCGTAAAATCTCTAAATGAATCTCTTTAGTGAGATTACTGAGTCCTCTAAGATACATAGAACCGTCTTGCCTTACTTTATCCCCATATTCCATCACCATACCGGATATACCGGCAAAAGCTTTCAGAAAGCGGTTAGGAGCTGTCTCATAATACTGTTCTAATCGTTCTTCTGGATGTTGGTCGGTTAATGCTTCTACGATCAAATTCGCATGGAGCGCAATCTCAGGAGCGGCATATTCTGACGCTTCATATAGAGATTCATCCACCATTCCATGACGGTGATAATGATGTCTGACATCTGCTAGCAAATCGACCATTTGACGCAGCAGTCTTCGTTCTAATCGACCTGCATAAGCTTCGATAAACATGCCATTGAGCACTACAGCAGCAATACAAAGCATAATAAAGAACAAAGGGTCAGGATTACGGATCATAAGGATCACTATCGATCCACCTAGTATACCTATAATCATCCATGTTACTGCCATCGTACGACGACGTAATTCCCATTCTTCATAAGCATGAATACTGGTAAGCCGTTTACGGATCCGAAGCACATAACTTCCTAATAATGGAACTTTCATTGCTACCATATACGATTGCTGTAGCGTCTGATAATGCCATGCTTGCCATCGTTTGCGCAGATCATGATTTTTCTCAGAAGGCATCATTGCTGTTAAATGACGACTACGATTATGCTGTATCCGATAAAGTATGATAACAACTGCCATTCCAACTGCACATATAATCAATACAGCGATAAGCAAATGCTTGATACTCATACCACTTGCCCCCAATACGTATGTACAAAACGTTCAAACGAAACACGATCTTGCGTTGTCATTTGCTCCTGCATTTCGATCTTATTTTTTGTAGATAACGGATGAACAGCTACATATACACCATCATGGTATTCAATAATATTACGTGCAATAAACGTATATCGCTGGTTATGACCTTCTTCTTCACTTAGATCTGCTACAGGTACACATTCAGTGATACGTTCAATATAACGTTGTCCTTCTGCATCTCTTTTCAAATGAATATCAAAGTTAATGACACTAACGACTTGTTCTTCAGCGATCACTTCATTTTGGAAAACCCCTGTTTTGAGCAATGAGTTACGAAGCGAATAGATCAGATCACGAAATGTTTTGGCATGATGAGTAAAAATAGTGAATAAGCTAGCTACCTGTGCCATCTGAATCATCCATGCAGCGACTTCATCAGTAGCAACTTCTCCCAGAATATTAACTGTTCCATCGGTTTTTTTCTGCACATCTAGACCTTGTTGACCAGATACATTTTCAGTTTCACGGAAGCTCAAAATATTACGTCGACTATAGATTTCACGCAAATGAAGTTCTGACGCCATTTCTTGTACACGCAATGTATACGAAGCGTAGATATGCTTCACCAGTGCCATCAACAATGTTGTTTTACCAGAACCTTGAGCACCTGTTATCGATGTGATTCGTGCTCCTTTCATCAAGTAAACCAGCATTTCAATCACCATTGCCGATTGATCGCCACGAATCAATTGTTCTAAGGTAGCATTTTGCACGTCAAATTTACGTACAAAAAATGCCCATGATTCTGCAAAAGGAGGACGTACAACGACGATCCGTGAACCATCTTTCATTTCATTTACTTTGTATCCATTAGCTTCAGACAATTGCCCTGGATGATTGTATTTATAGATATTTTGACAGACCCGTTTTAATTCGCGCACAGACCCAAAGCTTAAAAAAGATAAGTGAATAGATTTACCTTTATAAAATAGCCATACGCTTTCCCATCCTTTAGCAGGTGCTTCAACAACTTCATCTTTAGGATTAGGCATATACCGTGGTGTCAGTTGCCCTGAGTCTTCCAATACACCACTGACCCCGCCACTTACTCCATCCACTCGTTGATCTCTAATTTCATCAATAACAGAAAATCCTTTATAATGCTGATAGACTTTTTGCGTTACAATATCTAACTTTTCTTCAAAAGTTAAAGGACGATATTCCTGTCTAAAAATCTGCTGAATATCATGATCTGTTATAGCATAAGATAAGCTATCTCCATCGGTTTCGATTAATTTAGGCGCTGCTAGATCATATGTATCAATCAGCATCGATAATCCATCACGTCCATATTTGCTAATATAGCGATATAACAAAATATCGAACTGTTCACCTGTTGTTAATCGTTCTTCTTGATCAAACGGAATAATCTGATTGATATTGGTTTCATTTAGCCCGTATCCTTTGTGTAAAAGACCTGCAATAAAATCTTTGACATAGCGCTTATCCATTATATCTCCAGAAATACAGCCTTTTAACGCTTGACGTAATTCGGTACGCTTTGCAATTCTACGTCTATACTCTTCTTCATTCAGACCATAATCTGATAAACGACTATGGCTCATATCATGCAATTGATCTTTAACATATTGAATCAATGCAGACAATGTATGCTCCTGACTATGATTGACAGCGATATCATTACCTGCAAGGGCTGCACGACGATGACGTGCAAACAAAAGTACACCCAGAATCAGCAGAACGATAATAATCAAAGTCATATTGATTCCATTTTCAAATAGCATGAAGCTTCCCCTCTCCAAGCTGCTTATGATCATGTCCTTCATTTAACTGTTCGAGTACATGTTCTGTTAACATAGTCGCTTGCTTAAAGAGTTCCACATATTTACGCGGCTGAGCCACTCCCAGATTCCGACGAACAAAAGGAAGCAATGTCTGTACATTCCATGCATCTCTAAATTGAGCATCATTTTCAATAGCGAATATATTTTGCTTCAAACTGTATTTGCGACGAATATTGGATATCGTGCATTTGGAATCTGGATCATAAGCACCCAATACAGTTGTCCATGGTTGCTGATGAATCGATGCCCATTGCTTGCTAGTAGTAAAAAAGGATTCTAAATGATTGATATTCTGGCTCATATTGACGACTACACCATCTGCATACTTCAACAATTCCACTTTATCCATACCTGAACCTATATCTACAATCACAAGATCATAATACTCATTCGCAATATTCAAAATATCATGCCAATCGGAATCTTTATCTATCACTGTCTGGTTGGATTGAATCATTGTACCCGGTAGTAGGTCTAATCGATCTTTTAATAAAGGAATCGTGTAATCAGATATATTATTTTTGTTCAGCTTGCGTGAAGATAACAATCGACGCACACTATCAATACCAATATCTGATTCCTGATAAGCGGTAGATACGAGAGTACCATGAGCCATTAATCCGCTCTCTATACTTTCGCCTTGAGCTTGATTATGGCAGACCAATATGCGTAAGCGATATTGTAGTGCTGCTGTCAAGGTAACTAATGCGGTATGTGAAGATGTTTTACCATGACCTGCTTGCGGACTCCAAAACATTACTGTACTCATGCTCTTTTCCTTTCTGCTTGTTTAAGCGCTTTTTTAATTTCTTTATTTTCCATTCCGCTGATCTGACCTGTAAGTTCACACAATCCTTTTTTGAACAAACGGGATAATGGACGAATACGTAACTTTTCTGCATATTCATTTTCTAACTTCAGAGCCATATCCGATTCTGTCCATGGAATAGTAACAATCTCTGTATTCCAAGCAATCGGTAAATGATCTAAATGACTGCGGATATATTGCGATTCTAATGAACAATCTATTGTATGAATAAACGTTAAATGAAATGAAGGGACAAAAGTGGCTTTATCTTGAGCTTGCATCTGTTGATACCACTGTTCGAACCAGTTAATACTTTTGTCGATTGTCAATCGATCATAATCGCTTACCCAGACATGTTCCTCGGCACTAATCCATTGCTCACGATTATAAAAAGTAGTCTGTTCTACATCACAAAGAATATAATCGTAGTGCATACAATCTTCATCTGTATGGGATAACTGTGTATTAATATGTTCAAAAGCTTCAAACCCTGTCGCTAAATCAAATCCGGCAAATTCAGTAATAGTCTGTCTATAATCCGAATTGCCACTGTAGTAGCGATAACGATGTTCTAAAGTCGCATCGATTAATAATACTTTTTGCCCGGCTGAGGTCATCAAGGCACAAAGGGATAACATTAAATCTCGCTTATCGCACAATCCTGTAAATATCCAGGTTTTCAAACTGCTCAATCCTTTCTTTTGGTAAAGGGTATCGTTTCTAGTTTCGATCTATTGGGATGTAAAGGCTTCAGATGCGTTGTTTTTATATATCGAATTCTCAGTATTGGTAGAACTATTATCTGTAGTTGTCTGTTCGTTGTTAGATGTATTCATTTCCTGATTAGAATTGTTGTTATATGAACTTGCTCCACCTGACTGATTGTAGGATTGTCTTGTAGATACAGCAGATTCTGCTGCCGATTGAGCAGACTGTGCAATATTGAGTCGTTGTTCATCGGATAGAGCTTTAAGATCTAATTCTAATTGCTTCCGTACATTGTCTAATAAATAACGTTCTGCTGTGCCTACGATATTAGGATCTGCTTTCATTAAATTTAATACTTCAGCGTTAGAAGGGTACGTAGGAATAGCTTCTTTTTGTAATTCTGGTTCTACATAACTAACAGCGTACAATGATGCTTTATGCAATAACGCATCTACGGTTGCACTGGATAATGCTAACATTTCGTCTTCTTTTAAAGTGGTCCATATGGTTGGGTAATCTAGATTATTTAATTTCTTTTTGGTTAACACAATATAATCTTGTCCGGTAGGAAATTGAATCCTAATATCAATCGTATCTCCTTTTTTGATATCTGTAGGCATTAAGATGGTGTTTAGTTCACGATTACGCATATCATCTGTAGTCGGCTGTTCTTCATAAATCATCGAAGTGGTGATCGGCATATTACGGGTTAAATTAATTTTAGTTGTTTTACCGACTAACTCATTGACTGTAGGTAAGAGATGATCTGGCAAAGATTGCTTAGGCAAATTGATGCTAACTAGATCTTTTTTAGTGATTTCTTTGCCTGCTGTTACTTCTTGTGAAGGTACAAATACAGTTACACGTTCTGTACCTTCTTCTAATGTGCGTATCTGCTGTTCATAGCGTGCTCTAAGTTCATTCTGATCATGTTTGAACTGAATACTAGAGTAAATCACATATCCTGCAAAACAAAGACCAATCGCCCCTGCTCCGCATAAACCTGCATATATTAAATGCTTGGTGCGTTGTCTGATTTTAGACAATGTTATAATCTCCTTCATTTCTGCTTTTTAACGTAGACTAAAGCGAAATTTTTTTCTTTTGATAGGTGCTGGGATAATACTATTGAAAATAGTTTGTAGAGCGGTATCCATCTGCGCATGTTGATCAAAAGGATCAGGTTGCCATGGTAACGCATAGACTTGCTGAGTCTCCATCTCTTTGCTTATCCGCTGTGTCACTTCTTGTGTAGCCAAAGGTAAACAATAATGCCATTTGTTTTGCGGATGACGTTGCAATTGTTCTGCAAACTTCAAAATATCTTGATAACGCCATTCAGCTCCCGATCCTACTACAATCGGAATATCGGATCTTAAAAACTCTTCTAAGCGCTCATTGTCTTTGTAGCAACCGAGATCAAGTACGAGAAAGCGATAACTTCCACCCAATAAATTCACTACTTCTGCACGTGCTGATTCTCGCCAATAATCTACATGTTGTATTTGAAATTTACGATCAAGCGGGTTGGAGCTTCCTCCTGCAACCGATTGAATTCTTGCAAATGTTCCAGGTACTCCATTCATTTCTGCTAGGGCAACGCCGCCTCCATGACGGGCAAGATAATGGGCGATTGCTATAGCTGTATGTGTTGTTCCTGTACCTGATGCTGTGCCAATTACAGCCACTACCATCGTCGCTTGTTGCATATTTACAGCGCTAGAAAATGAATTCGGATAGATAGGCGCTGTATTTTCTTGCACCGCTCTGCGTATTGCTTCACGAGCTTCAGTAGCATTTTGAAAACGATCGATTGGACGCTGTTGTAGCATTTTGCGTAATACAGGGATAATTCCACGAGGAAGATCGCTACGAATAAATTTCTCCATACCGGGCATCCATTCGCTATAATGACCTCCTGTAGCTAGATACAGAATTAATGCTCCTAATCCATACAAATCAGAACGACTATCCGTTTGTCCACTACCATATTGTTCGGGTGCAGCGAATCCAACTGTTCCTAATTTCACTGTATCTTCTGTTTCTTCTGGCTTAAAGTTGCGTGCAATTCCGAAATCGATCAACCTCATATCTTGCATCGGCGTGACCATCACATTAGAAGGCTTCATATCTCGAAAAACAATCGGTGGTTCACGATCATGTAAATACTCTAGTACTTCGCACAATTGATCTGCACAGCGCATAATAAAAGACGCTGTAATATATTCAGGATGTTTTTTGAATTGTTGATCCAATGTAATACCTTCAATATAATCCATAACTAAGTATGTAAATCCTTCAGCATCAGGCTCAAAAAAATCTACAATTCTCGGTAAAGAAGGATGACTCAATGTAATTAACATCTGTGCTTCATCGGCTACATTTACAAATTGTGATGGCGCAGAGACACTTTCTTTGATCGCCCACGATCTTCCGAGTAACTTCAAGTCATGAGCTAGATAGACATGACTCATACCACCACTGCCTAACTTTTGCTCAATCCGATAGCGATCTCCTAGTACCATGCCATATGCTAATTTGGATGAATGAATCATAGATATACCTCCTTGATTACAGTTTGTTATTCAGTCATATCGTCTCCATATCAAAAAATGCAACAAAAAAGGGAAAGCTTCCGCCACACTGAAAATAACCCTGTTAGGATTAGTTGTTTCAGTGGACGGGATGCTTTCCCTGTCCGTTGCACTTCAATTTGAATTTATTATAAATGATAAAGTCGGGATTTGTAAAGAGTTTTTATAAGACTATTTTCCTACATAGTTCAATATGATCATTTTTGAGCAGCATAAGCGTCTCGATTACGTTGCACTTGTTTGACATGCAATTCTAAATGAGATACACAAAGTTTCTCTGCAATCATACGTGCAGTCAGGGTTCCATCTTCTGTATGCTCACCTGTACGTTCCCAATCTTCATCACGAATCTGCTCCAAAACAGGTGCAAAAGCCCTACGCATCGCGATCAATGCTTGTAGGTGATGTTCCATATTAAGTGAACTATACTTTAGATTTTGTGCCCATAGATCTTGATCAAATGCTCTAATCACAGGATTTTCTTCAGCCAAGACTGATTTCAATCGGGATTGAAGCATAATTTCTACATCAAATAGATGAACAACGATCTCATGAATGCTCCATGCTTCTGGTGCTGGTTTAAAATCAATTTCTGCTTCAGGAATCGCGCGAATCTGTTCTACAAAATGCTCCATATCCGGTAAATAACGATAAATTGCGTTTTGCATAAGTACACATCCTTCTCCACATTGATCTTTATATTGATATATCCAATGATCTGATCAACCCTATTTTATCAGTATTTGACCATATAGAGCGTAATCTCGTCACGGTTATGAAATAATTGCTTCGCACGTTGAACCTGCATACGCGCTTCTTCAAAGGTGCTAATGACTTCTTTGATCAAAGCCAGTGGCTTTTTGTTCATTAACTTCACTGTAACAATCACAGTTCCGCCCGGCACAACAGCATCTAACATACCAATAACCAATTTAGCTGTTAACTTAGGGCTCCAGCTCATATCACAAACCAGTAGATCAAATTCATTCGGTTTGAATTTGACATCAGCTGCATTTTTTTTGACTACTTTAAGATTAGGAATATTTTGTAGAGAAGGATCCATTTTAGCTGGATCTACTGCTGTCACTTGCAATCCTTTATCCAGTAGAAAAGAAGTCCAGCCTCCCGGCGCAGCACCTACATCAACCGCAGAACGAAACGCAGTAAAGTCGATTCCAAATACACGTTCTGCTTCAAGTAATTTGAATTTGGCACGTGAAATCTGACCTTCTTCTCGTTGGAAACGAACAGCTCCACCATTCCAATCCGACAGATTATCTGTTGGCACCGAAATGCCTGCATACAATCGTTCTGCTGTCCAAAATACAGAGACTACTTTGTCTGCATCCTGTACTGCAAAATCAGACTGTAAGCCCATTAGACGTTGTTCAAGCAGAAGCCGTAATTCAGATGCATTTTCTTCTGGCGTAGCATCAGCTGTTTTGCGAATATGCACAGCTAGACGAATACCTTTCAATTCATCACGTTTCAATAGTAAATCGGCTAATACATCAAATGGATGTTGCGCTGCATCGATCTGATCCAATACCAGATCATAATGAACCGGTTGAATATGACGTAAGAACATAGGTGGTTCTGCTAATAAACGTTGTACCACTTGCTCACTAGCTACAGGTAAAGTTAATAAAAGCACTTCAGAAGCAACTAAAACAGAACTTTTTACAGCTCCGAAAGCTCTTTTTAATTCTTCTTGTGCATAAGGAGCAAAACCGTGATTAGCTGTTCCGATCCAGCGAGAATCGCTTTGTTGCTCTTGTTCTTGCGTATTGTTTTCTTGGTCATTCATGAGTTAATGTTCAGCCTCCAATAATTTATGCGATTGCACTACGGATATGTTCAAGTATACGTGGAACAGATTCCATACGGTATAAAAAACGTGGAGTTTTTTCTCTCCACGCTTCAAATACAATCAGACACGGTATACTGCTAATTTCGTAAGCTTGTACAAATGTAGGTGCAAAGTTAACATTTAAAGCATATACCGTTTGTTCTGGTAAAAGAGGTAACGTAATTTCCAACATCCGTCGCCCCATTTTACAAGTACCACAAAGCGGTGTATACGCATATATAGCTACTGCTTGTCCTGATGTGGTCGCCATAGCTAGCGCTTGTTGTTCTGTCAGTTCTTCGATCATAGCCATCACCCTTGCCCTTGTGAAGCTTGGTTAGCGATATCACTCAGAAGTTCCGCAGGCATAGCACCATCATGCAAAATCACATGTTCAGGCTTTGCTTGATATAAGAGTTCATACATTCGCTTACGACCTGACATACTTGAAGTATGCAAATAAATTTCATTAGCAAATAGACCTTCATGCACCATCGCTTTGACTACATCTGTTCCATCCATTTGCCCAAAACCAAGCTCATGATCTAGCGAAAGAATATGGACTTCACTCTCTCTGAGCATCATCAGACATTCTTCTCCGTCTCTCGCTAGAGCAAAACCTTTGGGGCAAGGACGATAATCATCCAAATAAAGATTGATCATAAATACTGCCTCCTCGGTTCCTATGGCTTGATTTTATTTTTCAAATTGTGTAGCTGGACAATAATATGCTTTTTTACCTGAGACTTCGGTTTTGACAATTAAGTCTTTGGCAGAACGTACAGAAGGTTCACCTTCACGCTCATATACACGACGAAGTTCATGGAATCCACCTGTTAACGAATCCGTTACTGTTAACGGTTGACCTGCAAGATGTCCACCTGTTTGAATCGCTTCTTCTAGTACAGTCTGCATAGCGACATAAAGACGAGATAATGCTTCATCTTCTAGTTCTTGTACTTTGGCAGAAGGTAATAATCCAGCTGTAAAGGCGATCTCATCCGCGTAGTAGCTTCCAATACCTGCTACTAGATTTTGATTGGTCAATGCCGTTTTAAGAGAACTGCGACGACCTTTATATAATTTGATGAACTGTTCTTCCGTTAATTTGCGATCCGTTGCTTCAGGACCTAAATCTTTTAATTTAGCGCCTGCTTCTTTGGCAGTATACACATAGAACATCCCTTGACGTGCACCGGTAAAGTAAAGAGAATTGTGATCTTCGAATTGAATTTCAACATCAGATACACGATCTGCATTGTCTTTTGTTTTGCCATAAAATAAAGAACCACCTGCTGCAATACTTAAAAGCAGACGTTGTCCATTGTTGGTATGCAAATTTAAATATTTGCCGCGACGTTCGATAAAAGCAATTCGTTCGCCTACAATTTGACGATTTACTTGTTCGGATTCGAGATTAACAGCTTTGGCACGCTTAACCTCAATTTGAGTAATCGGTACATTTAAAATGTAATTGCTTAATTGCACTTTATAGTTTTCTAATTCTGGCAATTCTGGCATAAGAATTCTTCCTCTCTCTATATCAATTAATGGGATAATGACTGGAATCCAAGTGCCGAACTGACTTCGGCAAGATTCTGACATATGATATCTGCTTTGACCCCTGCTTTGGCTTCATGTATAGACATATTCGCTGTTGTTGTAATACCGCTTAAGACCAGTACTGTTACACAACCGGCTGCCGCACCAGCAGCAATATCTGTTAATAGATTATCACCTACTACAATCGCATCGCTTGCAGATAGTCCTAAGCGTTCTAATGCATATTCCATCAAGATAGCTGATGGTTTACCTATCACAACAGGTTCTACACCTGTAGCGGCAGCAATGGATGCGCCAATCGTACCTGCTCCTGGCAACAAACCATCATGTGAAGGAAGCTGAAGATCGGGGTTCGTCAGAATAAACTGAGCTCCACTTGCGATCAGGCGTAATGCCTTGGTCAGCTTTTCATATGTAAATTGACGATCGATCCCTTGAAGGACATAATCCGGTTGTTCCTCTGTTAATTGTAATCCGTGTGCTGTTACGGCTTGCTTCAATCCATCTTCTCCAATGACATATACACTGGAAGTAGGTGACTGCTCTGCAATATAATGAGCCGCTGCCATAGCCGAAGTACATACTTGTTCAGCACTAGCAGGTATGCCTAGATGAGTCAGATGATCTGCGACTCCTTGCGGCGTACGTGAAGAGTTATTGGTAACAAATAAATAAGGAATCTGCTTCGACTGTAAATCTTCTATCCAAGCACTTGCTCCTTCGATCACAGTATCACCATGATACAATGTACCATCCAGATCAATTAGCAATCCTTTACGATTTGTTGTCATATAGACACCCTTTCTATCACTCACAATCTTCATTGTAAAAAAAGTTGCGGCATAAGGCAAACGGTATCCTTATATGGCCGCAACAAAAATACTTCAAACCGACTTAGAAGTGATCGGAAATAGTACATGTTCTTCTGCTAACAAAGTATTTTCAAACACACTTTTGGCTTCTTGAAGCAAAGGCTCAAGCTGCTCACGATCTTTATAACGGGAGCTGAAATGAGTCAAAATCAATTCGTGTGCATTCGCTTCTTTAGCTGCATGTGCTGCTTGTAATGTAGTGCTGTGATAATAATTATGAGCAGTTTCTTCCATATCTTGCAAGAAAGTAGCTTCATGCACCAATACATCTGCATCTTGCGCTAGCAGACTTACATTAGGACAAGGTCTTGTATCTCCTAGAATCGTAATTATTTTTCCTTTTTTCGGTTTACCTACGACTTGATGAGAGTGTAATGTTTGTCCATCTGCTAACTGGATGCTTCCTCCGTTTTTCAACTGCCCGTAGAGAGGTCCTGGCTTAATCCCATGATGTTTTAATATTTCAAAATTCAATTGTCCCGGGCGATCTTTTTCAATAATACGATACCCGTAACTATCAATACGATGCTCTAATAATGCAGACTCTACGCGAAACATTTCGTCTTCAAATACTACGCCGCCTTCGTGTTCCACAATATTCAACTCATATTCAATACGTGATTGACTGAGTTCGAGTGTAGTGCGAATATATCGCTCTAATCCTACAGGACCATACACGGTCAGCGGAGTCACTCCTCCTTGATAAGCACGACTGGATAATAATCCTGGAAGACCGAATAAATGATCCCCATGTAAATGAGTAATAAAAATCTTTTCTAATTTACTTAATTTGAGTAAAGAACGTAATACTTGATGCTGAGTACCTTCTCCACAATCAAATAACCATAAGGCACGGCGTTCTTCATACATTCGCAATCCAATAGAGGTCACATTACGTTGAAGTGTAGGGACCCCTGCATTGGTTCCCAAAAAATACAATTCCATCTCTCTCTACCTTCCTTCTGTGTTCGCCAAGTTCCGTAACAAAAATCCCCCGATGGGTCGGAGGATTCTGCAATAATAACAGATGATACAACTCAATCTATAGTTACGCCTTATCGACATTAAAATAACGAGCTTGTGGATGGCTGAATACCATCGCTGATACTGAAGCTTCTGGCTCCATCATAAATCCTTCGGTTAATTCAACACCGATATCTTCAGGTTTTAATAGAGCAAATAAAGGACCTTGATCTTCCAAATCAGGGCAAGCCGGATAACCAAACGATACCCGAATCCCTTGATAACGTGCGCCTAAGCGTTGCTTCATCGTCATGGTAGCTGGATCAGAGAATCCCCAACTATCACGCATCATATGATGAACGCGTTCTGCAAGTCCTTCTGCGGTCTCTAGAGCTACAGCCTGAAGAACATGGGAACGTAGATAATCGCCTTTGTCTTTCCACTCTGAAGCAAGTGCACTAATCCCCTGACCGGCAGTGACTACCATAAATCCTACATAATCCATCATACCACTTTCTACAGACTTCAAAAAGTCAGCGAGACAGAGATAAGGCTCGACTTGTTGGCGAGGGAAAGTAAATGTATGCAAGATTCGGCTGTGATCTTCTGGATCATAGACGATGACATCATTTCCACTGGATTGAGCAGGAAAAAAGCGATACATACCGTGAGCCTGAATAATATGCTCGGTCAATGCTTTTTGCAATATTTCGTCTACTACCGATTTGAGCTGTACTGCTTTCGGATCTTCCTTCGCTAACAATTGCTCTACAGAACCTTTAAGCCCTAAATGATGTCCTAGAAGCATCTGCATATTTACATACGGCAAAATATGACCAAGCGGATAATTACGCAATACATGACGATCTAGATCAGGCGGAATATAGATCTGTACATTAGGATCAATATCTGATTTTACCGCACGAGTCAGTACAGGTAATGGCGCGACTTCTACCGCTACTGCTGTATCAATCTCATTTTCAGCGGCAACTTCAGCTTCGATCACTGCCCGTTTTTCAGGATTCATCAGACGGTTGGCTATATCAAGACCATCCATTGCATCTTTGGCGTATAACACCAATCCATCATATTCAGGTCGTATACGGTTTTTGGTAAATTTACGAGTTAAAGCAGCTCCACCGACTAGAATCGGAATCGCAATACCTGCACTACGCAGATCTTGAGCTGTAGTGATCATTTGTTGAGCTGATTTGACCAATAGCCCTGATAGCCCGATAGCATCTGCTTTTTCATTACGGTATGCTTCGATAATACGTTCAGGTGGTACTTTAATGCCTAGATTAATAATTTTATAACCATTATTGGATAAAATGATCTCTACTAAATTTTTACCGATATCATGTACATCGCCTTTAACAGTTGCCAGCAAAATCTTACCTTTTACAGACGATTCATTTTTCTCCATAAATTGTTCCAGATAAGCAACAGATGCTTTCATCACTTCAGCACTTTGCAACACTTCAGCTACAATCAGTTCATTGTTATTAAACAATCGTCCGACTTCTTCCATACCAGCCATAAGCGGACCATTAATAACTTCTAGCGAGGAATACTTTTGAAGTGCCTTTTCCAAATCTGGAAGTAAGCCTTCTTTGGTTCCTTCAACTACATAAGAAGCTAATCGTTCTTCAACAGTAAGATTAGAATCGAGAACTTTCTTTTCTACCTTCTTATTCCGAAAAGCAGCAACAAATTCAGCCAGTGTTGCATCATTGGTATTGTAAAGTAATTCTTCTGCAAGATGACGCTCATGATCAGGAATAGAAGCATACCGCTCTAATTTCTCCGTATTCACAATCGCATAGTCTAATCCTGCTTTGGTACATTCATATAAAAATACAGAGTTCAATACTTCCCGTCCTGCTTCAGGTAATCCGAACGAGATATTGCTGATACCTAGAATCGTATGACAGCCTGGAACCTGTTGCTTAATTAAGCGAATCCCATCAATCGTTTCTTTAGCAGAGCCGATATATTGTTCGTCTCCTGTACCCACTGGAAAAACAAGCGGATCAAAAATCAAATCTTCTGTTTTGAGCCCATATTTATCAACAAGCAATTGTTGTGAACGCTTAGCCACTTCTAATTTATCTTGCGCGGTTATTGCCTGTCCTCGTTCGTCAATTGTACCTACCACTACAGCAGCACCGTATTTATGAATCAGTGGTGTGACATCTTCGAACTTTTCTTCACCATCTTCTAAATTGATCGAATTGATAATCGCTTTACCTTGCGAATAACGAAGAGCAATATCAATCACCGCAACATCGGTTGTATCGATCATTAATGGAGCTTTTACTTTTTTGACAACCAAATCTAAAAATTTCTCCATATCATAGGTTTCATCTCGATCGGGATCCTGTACGCAAATATCTATCACTTGTGCACCATTTTTAACTTGAGCACGAGCAATCTCAGAAGCTTCTTCGTATTTGCCTTCTACAATCAGTCGTTTGAACTTACGTGACCCCAGCACATTGGTACGCTCACCAACCATATAAGGACGATTATCTTGTTCAATATAGACAGGTTCGATTCCAGATAAAGCAGGCGGATGTGTGCCGATCATAGGACGAGGTGGATACTGAGATAACAATTCATCCATTACTCGAATATGTTCTGGTGTTGTTCCGCAACAGCCACCTGCGATATTGAGCCAACCTTGTTCAGCAAAAGCTGCCATTTTGCGTCCTAGTGATTCTGGAGATTCATGATAATTCCCATTTTCATCCGGCAAACCCGCATTAGGATAACAACTTACTGCGGCTCCTGCCATTTCAGATAAAGAACGAATATGATCACGCATAAATTCAGGCCCTGTCGCACAATTTAGCCCTACTGAAATCGGATTCAAATGTTCTAAAGAAATATAAAAAGATTCTATATTCTGTCCGGCAAGTGTCGTACCCATGGGTTCAATTGTACCGGATATCATTAGAGGGAGATGAATACCGGTCTGTTCAAACGCATTACGGATACCGATACTCCCTGCTTTCACGTTCAATGTATCTTGCGAGGTTTCTAATAGAAGTACATCTGAACCGCCTTCTATCAAAGCAACAGCCTGTTCCTGATAACTATCCACCAGCTCATCAAAAGTCACTCCGCCAGTAACCGATAATGTTTTGGTAGTGGGCCCCATAGCGCCTACAACATAGCGTGGGCGTTCAGCAGTGCTGTATTTATCAACAGCAGCTTTGGCAAGCTTTACTGCTGCTAGATTCAATTCTCGTGCTTGATCCTGAATATCATATTCAGCTAAAACGACTGATGTTGCACCAAATGTATTCGTTTCGATCAAATCTGCACCTGCAGCTAAATATTGTTCATGGATTTCTTGAATAACATCGGGACGTGTTAAAACCAATATTTCATTACAACCGTCCAGATCATCGCTCCCAAAATCATCAGCTGTTAAATCTCTTTGTTGAATCATAGTACCCATAGCGCCATCCAAAATCAGAATACGCTGTTCAAGTCTTTCTTGTAGGTCAGGCTTCTTCATCTATTCGATCCTCCCCGCAAAACGTTAGGCTTTAGTTTAACAGAAACCTTTTAACTAGAAAAGAATCTTATTTGTCATGTATCGATATATTATGCTTATAATGAGAGGGAACAACTTTATCTACACACAGGATGAAGTTTCTATGAAAGTATCGACAAAAAATGCTTTTTCTTTTATAATACAACATAAAAACATTGAAAGAAGGGTAATCCGATGGCTGAAATCAGAATTAGAAATACCAACGAACGAATTGCTGGAGATGACAAGGTTCTGGAGTTTTTGAACAAACATGAAGTGGTATATGAAAAATGGGATGCTTCCAAATTAGCTCCTGAATTGCAAGATAACTTCACTTTAACCGATGAGCAAAAACAAGCGGTTTTGGATACGTATGCTGAAGAAATCAAAGACCTTTCAGCACGTCGTGGTTACCGTACTTGGGACGTGATTACATTATCTGAGTCTACACCTGATCTTGAAGCGAAGTTAGCTAAATTCGAAGAGATTCATACACATACAGAAGATGAAATTCGTGCGATAGTATCGGGGAACGGTATTTTTATTATCAAAAGCCCTGAGCATGGATATTTCGATGTTGAGTTAGAACCAGGCGATGTTATTTCTGTACCTGAGAATACACCTCACTTCTTTACACTTGTTGACAATCGTAAAATTGTAGCTGTTCGTTTGTTTGTCGAAACAGACGGTTGGATTGCTGTTCCGTTTGAAGATAGCTCTTTCCAAAAAGCATAAGTATACACATACAAAATCCCTTACCGCTTTTATCGGGTAAGGGATTTTTTGTGATGTGTTTGATACTATTAGTACGTAACCGATCAGTCTATTACACCAACTGAGCTGTAATCTGATGGATCTCAGTTAAGCTTTTAATTTCATAATCAGGCTTGATCTCACTATCATTAACTTTACCATTACGATTCACCCAGACAGACTTAATACCTGCTGCAAGTGCGCCTTTGATATCTGTAGTAAGCTTATCCCCGATCATCAGTGCATGCTCAGGTTGTACTTCCAACAAACCAAGCGCATGCTCAAAGATCTCAGCATTCGGTTTCCCTTTGCCAAATGCACCCGATACAACCACCTGATCAAAATAAGGAGCTAATTTGGGCACACCATCTAACTTTTCTTGTTGCAAAGCAGGGCAACCGTTGGTCAGTAACAATAGCTTCACTTTACCTTGTAATTCATCCAAAATCTGAAATGTTTCTTCATAGATATGAGGACGGTTACGTCGTTCTTGAACGAATCGATCAGACAGTTGTAGTGCCAAAGCTTCATCTTCGATCCCCATTGCACTTAGACCGTTACGCCATGATTCTTTGCGATAAGTCGGTGCAATTGCTTGCAATTGACGGAATTCTGGTTGTTCACCTGCGGAAAATTGAGCCCACAAGCCTTCAAACGGATTAATTCCTATCCATTGTGTAAATGGAAAAGTCTCATAGGATTCATAAAGTGCTCTTGCTTCTCTACGTACAGCTTCTTCCAAAGCGATAGGATCTACCCCTGTCGCTTCCTGAGCCACACGACAAGTCTCTGCAAAAGCTTCTTCTATACTGCGTTCATCCCATAATAACGTATCATCTAGATCAAACAACACGGCTTCAATACTCACTGCCTGTACCTCCTCAACGATAATGATTACTTTGACTATACTAGAACTAGAATGCTTGCTCAGATATAGATGCTATATGCCAATCATTCTCCAAAAAGCTTATGCTTTTTCTTGAATCGTAATTTTGTGTTGTGCTGCAAATGTACGCAAATGCTCGCTCATTGCATCTGTATCATAACGGTTTAGAGTACGAGAGAATACCCAGCTTCCACCTTTGGAGCTATGTTCAATAACAACATATCCTTTTTGAAGACGGATACTTTTCACTTGAGATGAAGAAATCAGGCGATCACGATTAAATTTGGTTGTAATCAGTGAATCTCTACCAATTTTCAAGTACGGTTTGCGGAAATAAAGCATAACACCCAGTAAGATATACAATGCGACAGTAATGATAAAGATCGCACTAAATCCATCAGCTGTTGGATACATAATACCCATAACAGCATAAATAATTCCCAATATCACTAGAGCAGCTGGAAAAACAATATTTCTTCCTTTATATGCCGTATATTCGGAAATACTGGTTTTGCCACCGATAGAAGTCTGACCTTGTTTTCTACGTGTAGCATTGACTTGCTTTGAGTTACGTCGAACTTGCCTTTCCCAGGAACGGGACATACTTTGTTTCCCCCTAATAGATAATGTGAGCCTTACAATAAAAGCAGAAGACTTCCTTCTATCTTATCATGCCAGAACAAGCCCCAAATTTCTATAGCAAAATAGGATGCTCTGTTCTAGATCGGCTAGAGCACCCTTAATATCGTTCATTTTTCTTTTGTAGATTGAAGCTATTATATGTTCTTATTTCTGACTATTTTTGGTGTTATCCGATGGTTCAGTATCTTCTACAAATTCAATTGTATCTAATTGTTGACGGAAATTACTGCGAATATTATTCAAATAAACAGCACGTAATTCATCACGCTCTATCGTTTCTTCTGCTGTAAGACCTGAACTTTTCTTTTTACGAGCTAATTCATTGATGCGTGTAATCAGTGTATCAATATCCATAATTAACCTCCATGTGATCGGTGTGCTTTTTGCCCCACTAACTTTGACATGTAAAAAAAAGCTTGTCAAGATCTATAGATCTCAACAAACTTTGACAATATTGATCGTTCGATCACAATATTCATAACCCGATGACGTTATCCCATACACAAACTATCTGCGATACATGTATCCATAAGCCAGGTATATATATCAGTTTAGTATAGTGTATTAATCGTAAGGAATAACCAACACATCTCCTGCTTGGATTTCGCTTGAATCCAATTGATTCTCACTACGAATCTGAGCAATATAATCTCGTGTATCTGTCTGTACAGATTTGTATTCTTTCGCAATACTCCATAGACTGTCCCCTGCATGTACCACTACTTTTTGTGTAGGGCCTTCTACTTTGTCTGCAACTACGAAATTATGAATGACTCCACCGTATAACAATACGCCTGCAAAAACAAAACATACCATCAAACGTCCGCCTGATTTCCATTTTACTTTTTGCGCTGTGCTTTGGATAAGATGAAGTGTTTTTTGACGTAACGTCTTTTTGCCTTTTGGTTGAATTGGCTTGCGGATCTTCTGTACGGTAGGTACGTAAGTCCACTCATCCACAACTACATCTTTGTCCGCTTGTGTAGCATGAATAGCTTCTTGTTGTGCTTGTTTTTCCGAATAACCTGTTGATGTATGATGTATATCTGATCCTGATGTATCAATCTGTTGTTCATCCTCTTCAGACTGATTGTGGATGCTACGATATGTAGTATATTTTAACATTGTCATCACGCTCCAAACATTTGTTCTTGTTTTCTCAAATTCACTATAACACGAACATATGTTTTACTCAATAGTTTTTTACGAACTTTCGTTCGTGTTTTTTATCGCAACTTTTGGACTATAGATAATGCTATTTAGATGATGAATAGACTACGAAAATAAGCAAATAACAAATAAATATACAAATTTTAGAACTTATGTTTGTACGAACGGTAGTTCTATGTTATAATTTTGCCAAACGTTACTAGCATTGGGGTTGATAAGGTATGTCAAAAGTTTCAAGTCGCCAACAGGCCATTTTGGAATTTATCCGAAATGAAGTCAAACTTAAAGGTTACCCGCCATCTGTACGTGAAATTGGTGAAGCTGTAGGTCTTGCTTCTAGTTCTACTGTACATGGTCATCTGGATCGTTTGGAGAAAAAAGGACTGATTCGACGCGACCCGACCAAACCTCGTGCCATCGAGTTGTTGGGTCAAGAAGAGTCTGAAAGTAATATTCTTTTCGCTCAAACGGTATCTCGTGTTCCTATTATTGGAAAAGTAACCGCCGGTGTTCCGATTACAGCTACAGAACATATTGAAGATTACTTCCCTCTACCACAGAATTTTACAGGTGAAGGACAAGTATTTATGCTTTCTGTAGTTGGAGACAGTATGATTGAAGCAGGAATTTATAATGGTGATTACGTGATCGTACGTCAACAACAAACCGCTGATAATGGCGATATTGTTGTTGCTATGACAGAAGACGATGAAGCAACGGTCAAAACTTTTTACAAAGAAAAAGACCATATTCGTTTACAGCCTGAAAATCCTATGTATCAGCCACTACGTCTGACGCATGTTACGATTTTGGGTAAAGTTGTAGGTTTGTTCCGTAATCTGCACTAAATCATATGTATCATAAGAAAAGACCACTATCTTAATCGATAGTGGTCTTTTTTGTAGTTTATTACTATTACATATTTATTGTATATATTTCCATAGAGCCGTTTTAATAACATCTTCAGCTTCGATCTCACTAAAAGGAACATCTACTTCTTTTCCATTCTGCTCCATTTTATACATCCACACAGGATGAGCGATTGGATTTAAATATAATGATTCTACAGCAAGTTGAGGTTTTCCTGGATTGTGTGAGCAACTATATTCTATATAAGCTTCTCCATGATAGTGCTCAGTCAGATTTTTTTTAACGGCATTGATCGTAATAACAACGAGAGCGATTGTAATGACTAATTGAGTTCCATCTTTTTTTTGAACACTACAATCTTCTTTGAAATTTTCTTGGATCTCTTCTAAAATCATAGAAAACTTCATCCATAAATCTTCGCAGTGTTCTAAAAAATGTTCGTGGATTTCTAAAGAATAGGTATGAGCTTTTTCCTTCTCTACTTTCTCTTCTCGCGCACGTATTGCCGCAGACTCAATCCAACCCATAACCTCACCTCTCTCATAAGTTAAATTACCCTTTCATCATAACCTAATCTGAGAGAATGAATACCTTTTATTTCCTCTTACTATTATATTTTTTCAACTAATATCTTGTTCTACCTTATCCAAAAAGCTTAGTATCCATTAATTTAGCTAATAATGCTTTGAAATCTTTACTTTCTGCTTTTTCTGCTAATTGAGATTCTAATATATTGAATTTTTCTGCTACAAAATAAGCATTCAAAAATACGCTCAGATGATCTTTGGCAATCGCTTCTGCATTCTCTTTATCTGATGAATAACTTGAAATCACAGTATATGCAAATTTTTGGGGATCAATTTTCATTTTAGATTTCATTGTGTATTCTCCTTTCTGAATGTTTATTAGGCTTTATTAAGCCATACACGCATTTCGCCTATTTGTCGGTTCGCCCAGCAGTAATAAGGAATTAGACGTAACGCTGTAGACGTATACGTTTGAGGAGCTTTAGAAGCATATAATACATCTTCCCACTCTGGTTCTATATTTCTTTTTCGAGCTTCTACTTTAATCGTGCCTACTCCACCTAATAATTGTTCATCAAATTCATACTCATATGTCTGATCTTGCGTTAACTGAACCAAATGCAAATGCTCTCCATTATCAACCTCTTCTGCACAATATATAAATGGCCCTCGACCTATAGCAACTTTGCCTGTATCCGCCCGTACTAATGGATGAGCGGTATATTCTTTAATCTCCATCGGTAACTTCAATTCTAGCTTGTCATTACTACGCCAGATTCGATCAATGTGTATATATCCGTTGATGGGGTCTGTATCTATAGGATTACCATTTAACAATAAAGAATAATGTTCAGCCCAGTATGGCAATCTAATGGCTAATGTAAACGAAGTGGATTGCTTCATCTGTGTGACTATAGAAACATCACCTTCCCATGGCAAATTAGTAATTTGCTCCAATTGCACAGGATGATCATTGATCTCTAACTCTGTTGTATGGGTCATAAATAAATGAGTGTATATCGTATTTGTGTCTGCTTGAATAGTATAAATATATTTGTGAAGTGATGTTAATAAGCGAGCTAGATTCGGCGGACAACAAGCACAACCGAACCATTCTGGTCTTGTAAATTTCACATGACTTTTCCCCGGATCATGACGGCTACTTTCTGGATGCACTTCTAGCGGATTGACATAAAAGAAATGCTTACCATCCAGCGCCATACCACCAATAGCAGTATTGTATAAGGCACGTTCTAGCACATCTGCATATTCAGATCTCGCTTCATTTTTGAGCATATTAAAGGCAAAAAAGATTAATCCGATCGAAGCACAAGTCTCACAATACATCGTATCATTAGGTAAATCATAATCGAGTGTAAATGCTTCTCCATCTACTGTTGATCCTATTCCTCCTGTAATATACATGCGCTTGTTGATTATATTTTTCCAAAGACGACGACAACCTTCTAACATCGCGGTATCCCCTGCTAATAAGGCAACATCTGCCATAGCAGTACACATATAGACTAATCTTACGGCATGACCTTCTGCGGTCTGCTGTTCTAAAATCGGTTGATGTGCTTGATAGTACTCCAGAGGACGATGATTCATACCTTCAATTACAGCTTTGTGACCATTATCTGCTGCTTGTTGTCTGGCAAAAAATGTTGTATCTGTTCCACGCTCATACAGAAAATAGCGGCTAAGCTCCAGATAACGTTGCTCTCCAGTTAATGAATACAATTTGGTTAATGCTAGCTCTATTTCTTCATGACCATCATAGCCTTGAATCTGATGTTCTTCTTTGCCAAAATGAACATCTATACAGTCTGCTAATCGACAAGCGATCGTTAATGCTTTTTCATTGTGAGTCGATTCATAATAAGCAACAGCTGCTTCAATAAAATGACCTGCACAATACAATTCATGACTTTCTGCTAATTTTTTAAATCTACGCTCTGGTTCTTCGATTGAGAAATACGTATTGAGGTATCCATCTTCCTCTTGTGCTAAAGCAATCAGATCTATCACGCCATCTGCTAATTCTTGTAACTCTGTATCCGCATGAATCGATAAAGAGTAAGCAACCGCTTCAAGCCATTTGTACACATCACTATCTTGGAAAACCCAACCATAATGATTACCTTGCTTCAATCCAGCAGCAATTTTGAAATTCTCTATCGCATGACTTTTTTCAGAAGGAATACTATTATCGTTTCTTTCTTTTTCAATCGTAATATTCGCATTATCGTTCAATACATTCCATTGGTAAGGAATCATTTCTGTACGTACAAGTTCTCGATAATGAGCCCAGAATGGATCAGTAATCGTAAGTGATTTTAATTGTAAAGACATCGTATGTCTCCTCTCATGTTGTACAGTATTGATAGTGATCGACCTATCCATCATTTTGTATTTAAGTATTAGTATGATGTTCTTTAATTAATAATTGTCTGCGGATATAACCTTCATTTTTTTCAAAGCGTCGGTAAAATAACATCGGAATAATACCTAAAGCAAATACGATAGCGGGTAACCAGATAAAGACGAACTGAATACCGGATAATGATTGTGTACTTTGAGCCACATTCGGGACATATCCAAACGAGGACATAAATTGTGTAGGAATAAATCCACCTAGCCCTGAGCCAGCTTTGATACAAAAAGCACTACCTATCGCTGTCAATATGCCACTTCCACGTAGACCTGATTTCCACTCGCCATAATCTACTGTGTCTGACAACATAGCAAACGGCATAGAACAAGCAATTCCTGAACCTATACAAGCTACAATCCAGCCTACAATCAATATGCTAATATGATCCCCTGCAAAAAAGAGAACCACTTGTCCACAGACTGCTAATATAAATCCAAAAATCATCGTTGAATATTTATTCGAAACCTTTACAATAAACGGAATCATAATCATACCAATCACTTGAATAATCGAAATTCCGTTGATTAAAGGAACCAACTCTTTATGACCAATATTGTATTCAAAATAATAAACCAGTGTAGATGTACGAATCGTTAATGCAATCCAAAACAATAGATTAGCAATCACTAAAATAATCCATGGCCAGTTGCCTTTCATTGCTTTAAAGCTTGATTTGAAAGGAATCGTTTTGATTTTTTCTGTATTTATTTCTTTGAGATCCGCAAAAGCGATCAAAAACATAATAATAGAAACGATTCCAAATACACACAGCGTCCAAAAAAAGCCTTTCTGATCATTACCTGCTCCGAAAAAAGCCACTAACGGTAAAGTAAATGTTACGGCTGCAAAGTTACCTACATTTCCGCCCACCATTCGAAACGAATTCAAAACAACTCGTTCATCTGGATTTCTACTTAAGTTAGGTAAAATAGAAGTGATCGGCGTTGAAATTCCGGTATAGGCTATTCCTGCTAAAATATAAGTGACTGCCGCATAGATCACTTTCGATGTTCCATCCAAATTGGGCGTTGTAAACGTCAATATGGTAAACACAGCAAATGGGAAACATAACCACAAAAAGTAAGGTCGACTTTGTCCATATTTGGATTTTGTTCGGTCTACGATAATGCCCCAAAGCGGAGCATCTACCGCATCGACTAGCCGAGTAACTAATAATAATGTTCCTGCTATGCCTACAGATAAACCAAACACATCGGTATAGAAATAAAGTAAGTAGGCACCTATAATGCTGTACAACAAATTACCGCCTGTATCTGTGAGCGCATAACTGATTCTACGATGAAAAGGAACTTTATCATCTAGAAGAGTAGACTGATGCTCTGGCGAAGATTGGGAAGTAGATTCCATAATATAGCCTCCTGATTCAAATCAAATAACAACGATTTCCTTCTCTAATAGTAAGCGCTTACGTATGTAAGATAAACTTATGATTTCGTAGGAAAGGTATCTATTTCCGACTTTATATTATATTTAAAAAATTAGTTATTTGTATACATAGTTGTGCTATACTACCCTCAAAGTACAAATTATTTAGCAAATACATGAGATAGGTATACAAATCCGACTTTTAATATCCAAAACTGACTTTTGAATAAGGAGTGTTTACATATGTTAGTAAAACCGATCTCCAAAATAAACATTGAACGGCCGCTTGCTTATTTTAAATGTGGGCAGTTTGTAAGCGATGAAGGTTGGAAACACAAACGAATGAAGCTAGAAAAAGATTATGAAGTGATTATTGGCTTAAAAGAAGTGATCTACCTTCAAGTAGGAGACACACAGTATGAAATCAAGCACGGCGATGTACTGCTTATTAAGCCTGACGTGGAATACTTTGGTTATAAAGCTTCCAAAGCAGGGGCTAGCTTCTTCTGGCTACACTTCTTCCCTCGTGATCTAACTCAAACAGAATCAGGCGATGAATTTATCAGTCATCTATTTAGTACCCTACTGACAGAACAGAAAAATGAGATTAATCATTATGTATGCTTACCTGATTTCTTCTCACTACCGTATCTCGATAAACCTATTATCTTGATGAAGCAGATTTTGGATACGTCTAACACTTCTTATTACAGCACGTACGCAGTAGATTATCTAGTAACTGAACTGATGATTGAGCTGACTGACAAGTACTTGCAACCTCTTATTCATAATGAGCTTCTACACAAAGAATACAATCAGAAATTTATGCAGATTTTAGAATGGATTCGAGTCAATATTTATCATGATCTTACTGTACAGAAAGTAGCAGATACATTTTGTTTTAACGCCGATCATTTGACTCGTTTATTCAAGAAAAATCTAGGAATGAGTACGATCCGTTATATTAATACACTCAAGTTAAGTCTGGTCAAAGAGTTATTATGCACCAGCAATGCGTCGATCAAAGAGATTGCGTATCAATTGCATTTTCGGGATGAAAAGTACTTGATGAAGTTGTTTAAAAATTATGTTGGGATGACGCCTACTCAATTCCGTGACACTTATACTAATACCTACATGAATACTGTAACCGTAGACCCTGATATTCCTATTCCAAAGCATCTTTTAACAGAATAAATATAACTTATAGAAAAAATAAATATAACTTACAGACAAAAACGTGCTCACCCTTATTCTACATTCGAATATGGGAAGCACGTTTTTTATGAATGTAAGATTAGACTATTGGACTATTTAACTTCAATATAATCCAGTTCTGCATATCCTGTACCTTTATTGAATGCAATCGTATTTTCGCCTTGTTTCAATGTTACAGGAACAGTGATAATTTTGCGTGTTCCTATATTCGGAATATTAGCGATCCATCCTCCTGTTTTTGGATACGTAATGGTAGTGGATGCTTGATTATTAACAGATATATTTTGCGTAGAATCGCCTGTTGTTCCATTACCATAACCTACTTCCATCTTATACGTTCCACCTTTTGGAGCATATACAGAGAAAGTCACCGAACTATTTGAATTATCTATATTTCCTACAAACTGGCGATTAGAAGCAAAGGAACTTCTTGCCACTCTAGCATCATTGATTTTGGCATCTTCTGCTTCTACTCTTACTTTAAAATCACCTACAGGCTGCAATTGAATATAATCTAGCTCTGCAGAACCTACTGTGCCTTTATTCAGTTTCAATACATTACTTCCTGCTTGCAAAGAAATTTGAGTCTGAGCTGTATTACTATTTCCTTCAGATAACCAACCACCTGTTGTTGGATATTGAACAGTTGTGTTCGCTTGATTATTTACAGTTAATTGCTGCGTAGATACAGCTTGAGTTCCGTTGGCATACCCAATATTCAGGCGATAATTACCTGCTGTAGGAACATTTACTTTAAATTGAACATAGCTATCCGGGTTGTCTATCTGACCTACATATTTGCTATCTGAAGCATTAACATTATTAAATACATTGGCTCCATGAACATCTGCATTTTCAGCTTCATAACGGCTAATAGAAGATTGATTTCCTGGAGTAATCACCAATCGATAAGCAGAAGATTCTTTCAAATTGCTTACGGGTACCGAGATCTGACCATTTTTGATCGTAAAGTTACCTTCAAATTCATTTGTTGGTTGACTTACTGCGGTATCTACTCCATACCACGGTGTACTTTCTACTTTGACATGAGCTGTACCAGAGAAGTAAGGGAGTGCTTGGAATCCTTTGACGACTACATTACGATTGCCATTTCCCCCACCCAATACTACATCTGCTTCTTGCTTCGTATGATCTACACTGGCAATACCATCCAAATCTAAAGCTGTTGGATTAGCAGGTGTAGTCATCGCCATCTGACCAGACATATCACCATACCATTTATACATCCACCATGCTCCATTGGCAGCACCTGTATCTGTAATTAGGTTACTGAGACGACCTGGACGGAACCAAAATGCAATATTAGCTGTATCTACATCAGAACGTTCAAATTCAGCGATATACCGCAACATATTGCCTGGAACTGCTTGTTCTGAAACTACACCATATTCATTAATGCTAATAGGCACATGCTTAATCCCTAGCTCTGTTTCCAAAGCACGATAAGCTTTCATATGATTCGAAATGTACTGTGGTGCAGGTCCATCTAGATATTCTCCTTCAGGTGCTCCCAATTCATGCCAGGATATAATATCTGGCAATACATTGTTATCTCGTGCATAAGTTAAAAAGTCTCTCAGCCAACTTTCGTTATAATTAGTAATACTTGGCCCTATAATTTTGGTGTTTTTGTCTTTAGCTTTGACGCGTAGATATGTTTTTTTCCAACCTTCATTAAATGATCCTGCGGCTGCTGTATTCCATGTTCCATCTGGTTCATTCCATAATTCATAGCCGTATATGTTCTTCGCACCTGACTTCAATCTAGCATCTACGATACTATCTACTTTCTTATACCAATCGTCCCAACCTACCCATTTATAAGGGAAATTCGGATAAATATCTGGCATTCGTATCGTCACTTGTGCTCCATTCCGTTCAGCGATCGGAGCGACTTTTAAGGCATCACCGATAGGTGTTGTTTCTCCATTTGGTAATTGTCCTCCATTTGGAGCCATTTGTGTAAACATTTTAGGCTTTGTGGGAGCAATAAGATGATCAGCTGGTCTACCTTCTTCTGCTAATCCATACAATGAACCCGAAGCTACATGGGTCACCGGTCTATATTGATTAGCCAAATCTACAGTAAATGATGCAGGTACGGCAGCAGTAGCTGGCGCAGGGGTAACAGAAAAAACAGTAAGTAATAATGCTCCACTCAATAAAACAGCTAACTTTTTCAAATGTCATCACCTTTTCTAGTTGTATTTTGAAATCTAATCATCAAATAGAGCGCTTTCAAAATACGGTGGCCACCGTGGTATCCTTTTGATACAAGTTATAACTTATACTCTAAGGTTATTGGTTTTCCACAAATGAGTAAACTCAAAAAAACGTAGGAAGAGTGTCAATTACCGACTTGTTGAGTGAGGTGAGACCTATCATTTTGTGGGTGTTTTGTGGGCATTGCTTGAAAATGGTTAACATAATTTATTCTTACATAAAATAAAAAAAGCCCTTAACGCTTAGAGCGCTAAGGGCTTACTTATCTTAATACATCGTCAAGTACTGGTCACGTTCCCATTGGTGCACTTGAGTCCGATACATATCCCATTCAATTTCTTTTAATTCATAGAAATGAGCAAGAGCATGTTCGCCTAGTGCAGAGACAACGATCTCGTCACGTAATAATTCGTGTAACGCTTCTTTCAAGTCGCCTGGAAGACTAGGAATACCTTCGTCAATACGCTCGTCTTCAGACATTACATAGATATTACGATCTACTGGCTTCGGCAAGTTCAACTTGCGCTCAATACCATCAAGACCTGCTTTCAACATTACCGCTAATACTAGGTAAGGGTTAGCTGTTGGATCTGGATTACGTACTTCGATACGTGTGCTTAGACCGCGTGAAGCCGGGATACGGATCATCGGGCTACGGTTACTTGCTGACCAAGCTACATAGCAAGGTGCTTCATAACCAGGCACAAGACGTTTGTAAGAGTTAACTGTAGGATTCGTGATCGCTGCCATAGAACGAGCATGCTTCAGAATACCTGCCATGTAATAACGTGCAGTTTGGCTTAAGCCCAACTCATCACTTTCTTCATAAAAGGCATTAACATCACCTTGGAACAAGGATTGGTGACAGTGCATACCTGATCCATTCATACCAAACAAAGGCTTAGGCATAAATGTAGCATGTAGTCCATGTTGACGAGCGATCGTTTTAACAACTAATTTGAACGTTTGAATTTGATCTGCTGCTTGAAGAGCATTGGTATATTTGAAATCAATCTCATGCTGTCCTGGAGCCACTTCATGATGAGATGCTTCAACTTCAAAGCCCATTTCTTCAAGAGTAATAACGATCTCACGACGGCAGTTTTCTCCTAGATCCATTGGAGCCAAGTCAAAATATCCACCTTGATCATTCAATTCGTCTGTAGGATTACCATTCGCATCAGTACGGAACAAGAAGAATTCAGGTTCTGGTCCAACGTTCATTGCTGTAAAACCAAGTGCATCTGCTTCTTTTAGATTGCGTTTCAAAATACCACGCGGATCTCCTGCGAATGGTGTACCATCTGGCATGTATACATCACAAATCAGACGAGCTACACGATTTTCAGTCACCCAAGGGAAAATAACCCAAGTGTCTAGATCAGGATACAGATACATATCTGATTCTTCAATACGTACATAACCTTCGATAGAAGAACCATCAAACATCATTTTGTTATCCAATGCTTTTTCCAATTGACTCACTGGAATTTCCACGTTTTTGATTGTGCCCATCAAATCGGTGAATTGCAGACGGATAAATCGTACATTTTCCTCTTTCGCTATGCGCGAAATGTCTTCTCTTGTATAACTTTTGTAACTCACGCTACCCTCTCCTCTTTACGCTATTTATTTTTTGTTAAAGAATCGGGATAATTCCCCTTGGATAAGCGATACTTGTCCCGGGCGTTTGCCTGTGACAAGCTGCTGCTTAAGCATACGATGAAGTTGGGAATCTGACAATTCCCTACGACGTTCTTCTGTATCGGCTGTGATCACAGTTGCTTCTTCCGATTCTTTCGATACCGGATTCATCACTTGCTTGATCCCAGCGATATTCACGCCTTTTTCAATTAAAGCTTTAATTTCAAGTAACCGTTCTACATCGTTAAAAGAAAATAAACGCTGATTACCTGAAGTACGTGCAGGTACGATCAAATTATGCTGTTCATAATAGCGAATCTGTCTTGCCGACAAATCCGTCAATTTCATAACAATCCCTATAGGGAACAGCGCCATATTTCTCCGAATTTCATCACCCATATATTCATCAACCTTCCACTAATCTATTCACTATTCTGTTACCTATTGTACATATCCTGATATAAAGCGTCAATAACATGTTAACTTAACTTACAATAATTTTATAAAACACTAACATCTCCATGATAATAGCACTTTGCAGACGCTATATTTTACAAACTTCTTGAATAACATGTCTCTTTTTTACACGGTATCAATATAAGTTGTTTTATAATAATCCACGCTCATGCATTGTCTGTAACGCCATAAGTACCCCTAGCTTCACATGAGAAAAGGTCAGTCCACCTTGCATATATCCGATATAAGGAGCACGAATTGGAGCATCTGCTGACAATTCTAGACTCCCCCCTTGAATAAAGGTTCCTGCCGCCATAATAACGGGATGATCATATCCTGGCATATCCCACGGTTCAGGCACGACATGACTATCTACAGCTGCTGCACGTTGAATCCCTTGTACAAAAGCGATTAATTGATGTTCGTCTTTAAAAGAAACGGCTTGAATAAGATCGGTACGTTTCTCTTGCCATGCAGGTTTGCTGTTAAAGCCAGCCAATTCAAACATCGCTGCGGCATAGATACTCCCTTTAACGGCTTGCCCTACAATCGTAGGCGCCATATACAATCCCTGATATATACTGCGAGTCGTACCCAGCATTGCGCCTACTTCACCGCCAATACCGGGTGCAGTCAGACGATAAGCTGCCAGATCAACATACTTTTGCTTGCCACAGATATAACCACCTGTTTCAGCTAAGCCACCACCTGGATTTTTGATCAACGAACCTGCCATGAGATCGACTCCAACATCAGTCGGTTCACGAGTCTCTGTAAATTCACCATAACAGTTATCTACAAAAATAACGGCTTGCGGACAAATCTTACGAATCTGAACAACCATATCTGCAATCTCTTCTATAGTAAAAGAAGCACGCCAATCGTAGCCACGTGAGCGCTGAATCCCAATCATTTTGGTTTTATTATGCACCAGTGATTGAACGGTGTCCCAATCCACTTGTCCTAATTCATCCAATGCTGCTTCTTGATAAGTAATTCCAAAATCAGCTAAAGACCCTGTACCATCTCCCGGCTTGCCAATGACTTTATGTAACGTATCATAAGGTCTACCTGTAATGTAAAGTAGTTCATCGCCCGGACGTAAAATACCGAACATTGCTGTAGCTATCGTATGCGTTCCAGAAGCAAAATGAGGTCTAACTAAAGCAGCTTCACTACCAAATACTTCAGCATACACACTTTCTAGAACTTCCCTACCTCTATCATTGTACGCATAGCCTGTCGAACCTGCAAAGTGATAATCACTTACCCGATATTTTTGAAAAGCTTCTATAACTTTCCATTGGTTGGCATCTACGATATGATCTACCGCTTGGATCGCCGATCCAATCATTTGTTGTGCTTGTTCTGACCACGCTTGAATCTGTGTATCAAAAACTGCCATACGTTGTCTCTCCCCATAGTGATAGCCCGCCGTATTAAGCGCTGGCGGGCTTCCACAAATTCATATCTAATTATTCATAATGATATCAAAGCTCACTTTATATTCAATATCAACAATATTAGTGTTTAAAATATAAACTTTCGCGCTTCATATTTTACACGTAACGGTAGGATGAAGGGAAGTCTATTATACAATTGTCGTAATTTTGTCACTTTATTTCATATTCTTGTAAGCGATAACCGTACTTTTCATAATCAGCAGCATTGATTTCTACTTTGATGATGGCTTCATTTTCTTCATACTCTTGTTCCAATACACTACTGAATTGGTAGAGCTGTGAAATAAGATCACCACGATCTGCCGGAATACGATACGTTTTGATGCCACCAGCTAATTGATCTTGGATGATGTTCAAAATACGCTCCAAATCACTTTCTTTATAAGCACTAATCCGCATATGAGTTTCATCGTCTGGTAACATTTCTAACTGTTCCGGTGTACACAGATCCGTTTTATTATATAAAACAACTTGCTGCTTATCACTTGAACCTAATTCTTGTAGCAGATCATCGACTACTTTCATCTGCTCATCTCGCATATCAGAAGAAGCATCAACCACATGTAAGATGAGGTCTGCTTCATTCACCTCTTCTAACGTTGCTCGGAAAGCTGCTATAAGATTATGAGGCAAGTTTTGAATAAAACCGACGGTGTCTGTTAACACTACTGTTTTACCGCCTGGAAGGTCTAGATTGCGTGATGTTGGATCGAGTGTAGCAAATAACTGATCTTGAACATATATATCTGCACCGGTTAACTGCTTGAGTAGTGTAGACTTCCCTGTATTGGTATAACCTACTAATGCAACTTGTACAGCACCCGCTTTTTTACGACGTTCACGATACAATGTACGATGACGTGTTACTTCTTCAAGTTGATGCTTCAAGTCGGTAATGCGTGTACGAATATGACGCCGATCTGTCTCTAGTTTGGTCTCACCTGGACCTCTTGCCCCGATACCCCCACCTAGACGGGATAAGTTACTACCCTGTCCAGACAAACGAGGTAATAAGTAATTATGCTGGGCAAGTTCCACTTGAATAATCCCTTCACGCGTTTTGGCACGTTGCGCAAAAATATCCAAAATCAGTTGCGTACGGTCAATAATTTTAGCATCTAAAGCAGCTTCTAGATTACGTACTTGAGCACCTGATAATTCCTGATCAAAAATAACACTATTTCCGCCTAAAGAATCCATCAAAATACGAATTTCTTCTACTTTACCTTTACCGATAAACCATCTAAAATCAGGTTTCTCTTTATTCTGAATCACTTGTTCTAGCACTTCGACTCCTGCTGTCTTAGCAAGACTAACTAGCTCTTGCATAGAACCATCTGCATTAACACCTGCACGCTTATCATTCTGTGTCACTAAGCTTACGAGAACAGCTCTCGGTTGAATCTCTATTTCTACACCATGGGTTTCATTTTTCATTTGTATATCCCGCTCCTTGTAATCTTACCTACTTCTTGCTTGTATCGTGAAGTCTTATACTTGTCATGTTAACATACTTCTCACACTTTTTGATATTGAATCATGAATTACTATCTTTACCAAATAAACTTTGGCGGTGTTTAATCGATAATGTGAATAATGGAAAAGCATGAGCATCAATTTGTACCAGTAACTTTTGCGCGGTATGCTGTGCTAATTCATAATCTTGGTCTGTAATGATCTGTCTACGCAGAGCATCATCTAACTCATCTTCATCGAGCAAAAAGACTTGTCCATCTTTCATAACGACGATATCTAGATAAAGATCATCAAACCATGGTACGCCTTGATCGGTTAATCCTTGTGTTTTACAAATATCAATATACCACTCTATAATTTCACGTTTATCATCAAACATTGCAGTGACTACATAGTTCGCATGTTCTGGATAATACTGCATCCACGAATAACCTGCTGCTGCAATACAGAACCGCCGTCCTCCATATATTTTATATAAAGGTTCACGTAAACGATTCATACGGTAGAGAGTGACATACCCTGTAAATAAACTATTGTTTACATAGCGTCTTGAATAATTACGTTGAATTACTCTACGCCAGTTCGCTCGATCCGCAAATTTACGTTTCATGGAAGTATCCCTTTCCCAACAAAGTAACTTCAGAATAGCATATTTGCGCCATGCACTCAAAAAAAAGCCTCCAATGAATCACTGGAGGCTTTTTTGAGCGCCTATTTACGGTGTAGTAGGTGGCGTTGTTGTCTGTGGTGCAGTTGTTGTTCCTTCGGTTGTTCCTGCTGCTGGATCTGTTGTTGTTCCCGGTGTTGTTGGTTCAGGAGTGGTTGGCGTTGTTGCTCCATTTTGTCCACTATTTGTACCACTATCTGGTGGTGTTGTCCCCGTATCAGGTGGAACAGTGCCTTGATCTGTATTCGGATCTGTAGGTGTTGTTCCTGTTCCTTGGTCAGTTCCTGTCCCTGTATCGGTACCCGGTACTTCTTCCCCTGTTGGTGGAGTTGTCGGTTCACCTTCTGGTGGAACCACACCATCCTCAGGATTTTCTTCTGGCTCTACAGGAGTCTCTGTAGCTTCATCGACTGTAATCTGAACCGTATCTGAAGCATCAGATTGCGATCCATCTTTCATCGTTGCTGTTACATAATACTCGTAAGTCTGTCCAGGTGCTGCTGCGCTATCTTGTGCAGAAGTGTCGCTTAACCCACTAGATATCGCAGTAAATTGACCATCTGTACTGCCTTTACGATAAACCGTATATGAACTTGCATTTGCTAAAGCTTTCCAAGATAAAGCGACCACTTGATTGTCTTTATCGTAAGAAGCAGACATGCCTGTTACCGCAGATACTTCCGGTTCCGGTTCTTCCTCTACCGGCTGTTCTACAGGAGCACTTGGTGTAGGAGCTTCAAACTGTTGTACAGGATATCCTTCAAGCGAAGGTCCCATTACAGCTGCAAACATAGCTGCTGCCATACCACTACTTTGATTCAACAAATGCGTACGGTCTGGCTTGTCATAACCCATCCATACCGCAGCTGTCCATTCTTTGGTGTATCCTACAAACCAAGCATCGCGGTTCGCACTGCTTCTGAACCCATCAATACCATGCTGAGTTGTACCGGTTTTACCTGCTACAGGACGGTTAATTTGAGCACGTTTACCTGTACCGTCATTAACAACATCTTGCAACATTTGAGTCATTTCATTCGCTGTCTGCTTGCTCATCACTTGAGAAGAATCAGCTTTGTTTTTATAAATTTCATCGCCGCCACTATCGACTATACTTTTCACAGCATACGCAGGAGTGTATGTTCCTCCGTCTGCAAATGTACGATAAGCTTGAGCCATTTCTAACGTATTCGTTCCTGTACTTAGTCCACCTAATGCCAGTGCTAAGTTACGATCTTGATCGGTCAACGAGAATCCAACCGATTTGGCAAAAGAGAGCCCTTTATCGATACCGATCTGATTCAGTGTCCATACCGCAGGGATATTAATCGAATCTTGAATCGCTTCATCCATCGTTACTGTAGATGTGTATCCATGTAAGTTGGTCGGGCAATAATTGCCAAAACACTGCTTTTCATTACTAAGCAATGAATTCGGTGTAAATGTACCTGATTCTAGCGCAGGAGCATACGAAATAATCGGTTTGAATGCCGAACCCGGCTGTCTACGGCTAGTAACACGACTGAAGTTACCTGTATTGTAGTTACGTCCACCTAATAAAGCGACAATACCTGCGGTATCGTTATTGACGATAACCATCGATCCTTGTACAGGTACATCATCTGCACTTTTTTCGAAGAGCTCGTTATTTTTGAAAGAGGTCTCCAAATTCTGTTGAGCTTTAGCATCCATCGTTGTGTAGATTTTATATCCACCACGGTTCAGATCATCCGATGTTAAGCCTGTTACATCTTCTGCTTCTTGCATCGCATATTCAATAAATGCTTCATAGTTTTTGTCTTTATCTTTGTTTTGAGAATTATACGCATAATCTACTGCTGCGGCTTCTTTGGCTTCAGCTTGCGTAATATACCCTTGATCTGCCATCAATTGAAGTACCACTCCACGACGTTCCTTGGATAGATCAGGATTCGATTGTGGGTTATAACGTGATGGAGCTTTAGGTAAACCTGCCAGCGTAGCAATCTGCCACACTTTTAATTTGTTCAGATCGGTCACACCAAAATAAGTCTCTGATGCTTCTTTGATCCCATACGCACCTTTACCAAAGAATATACGATTAAGATACGTTGTAATAATTTCTTCTTTAGTCATTTTGCGCTCAATCGCTAAAGCAATCGATAATTCAGTTGCTTTACGGAAAAACGTTTTGTCATCATTCAAAAATACGTTTTTAGCTAATTGCTGTGTAATCGTACTTCCGCCTTCTACAGCAGAGCGTGCCACGATATCGCGCACAGCTGCACGACCAATTGACCAGATGTCTACACCCTGATGTTCAAAAAAGCGACGATCTTCTGTTGCTACAAAAGCATCCACAAGCAACTTCGGAATTTCATCGTATTTTACAGGGTCCCCTGTCCTTACAGAACGTTCTTGAATCAATGTGCCGTTACGATCAAAGATTTGTGTAGGGCCGTTTATAGCCAATTTATTGATGTTTTGTTGATAGATTTTTTCGCCACTCACCATAATAAACATATAACCGGCTAGTGCACAAAATACGCCTAAAGCAGCGACAATAAACAATGTCCAAAAGACACGTTTACCTGTTATTTTCTTCTTTTTCTTTTTGGGTGTTGGCTTGGACTGTCCCGGTCTTGTTCTTGTTTCCGGCTTACTTTTGTCACTGCGGGATAGCTGCTGTCTTGGCATTTTTCGTTCTGACTCCCTTTCAGTAAAACAATTTGCATCATTTATCAATCAAATGATTTGAAATATAGATGGCTTGCTGTGGTGTCTAACCTTAGAAAGAAAAGAACAACCTATAGAACAGGTTGTCCGATTCTTTGTCCTATAGTTAGACGATGTTTGAGCATAAAAAGTTTCATTTAAATGTTAGTTATCGCTTTGATTATCCGGCATTAGGGATACGTTACGTGATGGTGTAAATGTAGATACAGCATGTTTGTAAATCATTTGCTGACGTCCATCGCTATCCACCATAATGGTAAAGTTATCAAAAGCTTTGATCGTACCACGAATTTGAAAACCATTGACCAGATAAACAGTCACTGGAATATTTTCCTTACGCAATTGATTTAGAAACGTATCTTGAATATTAATAGACTTATTCATTAGCCGTACCCCCAAGTGATTATTAATTCAGCATTGATAAATGCTCAATTCATGTAAGAATGTAATCTCAGTGTAATCAATGATATTAGGTTGTTGATGTATATTCCATATCCGCAGGGAATGTTCCTGCTATGATATTCTGAACTTCACGGGTGTGTTCGTCGCTTCTGTCCACATCGCTAACATCAACCCAATGAATATTATTCATATGACGGAACCAGGAAAGCTGTCTTTTTGCAAAACGGCGTGTATCCCGTTTGAGCAGTACCACTGCTTCTTGAAGCGATACATGACCTGCAAGATGAGCAGCAATCTCTTTGTATCCTAGCCCCTGCATTGCGACCATTCCGGGGGTATACCCTTGATTCAAAAGGTTTCTTACCTCTTCAACCAGCCCTTCTTCTAGCATCTGGTCTATACGGGCTTCAATACGTTTATATAGCATTTCCCTATCCATTGTCAAACCTACAAAGCATAATTCATAAGGAGATTGCTTATTTTGTCCGGATAATTGATCGGAAAGTTTGACTCCTGTCATATGATACACTTCCAGAGCGCGAATAACACGTCTTTGGTCGTTGGGATGCAATCGTTTGGCAGAAGGAGGATCAATCTCTGCTAGACGGTCATGGAGCGCTTGAGCACCATGTTCTTCAGCATACGCCGCTTGTTCTTGACGGAATGCTTCATCTGCGCCATTTTCACTAAATTCAAATTCAAAACACACAGACTCGATATACAATCCTGTTCCTCCCACGATAAAAGGAAGATTTCCGCGGGCTGTAATTTCTGGAATCAATTTTCGGCAACGTTGCTGAAATTCTGCTACTGAAAATGATTCTTGTGGATCATGAATATTAATTAAATGGTGAGGAATACCTTGCATTTCTTCCGGTTTGATTTTGGCTGTCCCAATATCCATACCACGGTAGACCTGCATGGAATCACCTGAAATAATTTCACAGCCAAATAATTTGGCAATTTCTATACTGATTCCAGTTTTGCCAACAGCTGTTGGACCCATTAGGACCAGTAACCTTGGCTTTTTAACCGCTTGGGTCATGGATAAATCACTCCGTATTCAATTTTTGATGTTTTGCGTTGTATTCGTTTAAATCCAAGTCGTTCATATTCTGGACTATCCCATTTTTCTTTAAGCAAAACCGATTTACGAGCGACACGAATCGCTTGTTGAACGGCTTCTTCACTCAGCGCATTATTGTTGGAAAATCCTCTTAAAGGTGCAATCGCAGCTGATTGCTGAACTGCTTCACGAAACATAGGATCAAAATAGATCACATCTACACTTTTGTCAGGTTGCTCTCTCAGATACGTTAGATGATCTTGCGGAATCACTTCGATTCTACGCATAGCTTCATTCACAGGTGCTAACGCTGTGACATGACTACGCAATCCTTCGGTTAACAATGCTGCAAGAGGTAACGAGCTTTCTAATGATACTACTTTGCCCTTCTCACCTGCATACATGGAAAAGACAAGTGAATCGGAACCCAATCCAGCCGTACAATCGATCACCTGATCTCCAGGCTCAATCAGCGAGTGAGTGATCATAGGATCTGCTTCCCCTTTAAGCAATCGTTTGGCTCTGACATAAGCCATACTGGGGTGAAACTGCATAATAGGTTCCCCTGGACGCATAATTCTCACTTCTTGCTCGACCAGTACAATAAATTCAGTCTCCTTGTACTTAGCCGCAAGCTTGGGAATAGAATGTCCAGCTCGTTCAATATAAGGAACAGCGAATTCTGCTGCCAGCTGTTTGGCACGCTGGATCGTATAGTTTGCAGCATCATCGCCAGTTGTAATCATCATTCGGTTATTCTCCATTCTAGTGCTTCCCTATAAAGCGCGACTTCTTCTAGATAAATAGAAGAATGATTTTGCGAAGCAAAATATCTTACACTAACATACATACTCTATCTATTATTTGGGATAGAGGTATTTCTAGTTATTGTATGCCATAATACCATAACTCTGTGTTACATCACACGTTTGAACATTTTTTCCAAGTCATACGATGAAAAAGAAACAACGATAGGACGCCCGTGTGGACAGGTATACGGCTGACGACATGTAGCCAGACGATCCAATAACGATTGTGCTTCTGCTTCCGTTAATTTTTGATTGGCTTTGATCGAAGCTTTGCATGAACAGAGGGTAGAAGCTTGCTCTCGTAACTTCGCTAGATCAATCGCTCGTTCACTAAGCACCCATTCTGCCATTTCTTCAATCACTTGTTGCTCTTCGCCTTTTGGTAACCAATAAGGATACGCAGTTACACGAAAAGTCTGACCCCCAAAATGCTCTAAATAGACACCTACCCGTTCAAACCAGTGCAACCGATCTTTAAGCTTGTTCGCTTCTGCTAACGTAAATTCAAGTGTAATCGGTAATAGTAATTCTTGCGATACTTCTTCAGGACGACCGAATTTCTCATAATAAAATTCATAATTAATCCGTTCATGTGCCGCATGCTGATCAATTAGAAATAATCCTTCATCATTTTGTGCAACCAGATAAGTACCATGATGCTGACCAATCAAGTTCATATCTGGAAATTGAGGAATCTCTGGTTCTTCAGCAGTGCCATACAGCATTTCAGCATTAAATGGACGTTGGTTAGTATTGTTATAGTTGCTTCGTTGCTGTGGCGATCTTGCAGACGAACCAGAAGTATTTTTAGATGGTGCCGCAGTACTTTTAGCATATTGAGCAGTCTGACTTTGTTCCTGAATTTGTGGAGCCGATTCAGCATGTACCGGAGCTGTATAAGCAGGTAATGAAAGAGACGGCTGAACAGGATTAGACTGAACATCTTTAGGCTGCGTTGTAGAGTCATTAGGACTCGCTGGTACTTTTTGCGCTTCTGTTACAGGTGATGTGATAGGTTGTTCCTTTTTCTTATACGTTATCTGTTGTTCATTTGAAACAGCAGGTAAATGAGTTGTCGATTCTGGTGGCAAATCTGCATCGGTAAATGGCGGAATATACGGTGCATCCAGATCGCCTAATTCAGTTGAAAGTTGATTGGTTTTTTCCGGTTCAAGGTATTCTACAGGTGCTTTGCTGAAATTAAATTGTTCTTGAATAATCGATTCACTATTACCACGCTTAATCGTCTGCTTGGTCGCATGTGGAATCAATATTTCTTTACGCAACGTCTGCCGAATCGCTTCTTCGACAAACAACATTAATTCCGCTTCTTTACTAAAACGCACTTCCATTTTGGAAGGATGCACATTCACATCTACTAATGAAGGATGCATCGTCAATTGTAGCACCGCTAACGGATAACGATTAATAGGTAGCAATGTATGATAAGCACGCAAAATAGCTTGATTGACGGCATAATTACGAATATAACGACCATTTACTACAATCGACATTGCATTACGACTTGATTTAGCAATTTCAGGTCGCCCAATATATCCGCCAATCTGATAATCCAGATTTTCACCTTCTAATGGCAAAACCATTTTGGCGGCTGAAGTCCCATAGACTGCCGCAATCACCTGAAGCATATCGCCTGTTCCGGGCGTCTGAAGCAACAGATTGCCATTATGCCGAAACGTAAACGCAATCTCTGGATGAGCTAAAGACATCCGGTACATTACATCTGAGATATGTCCAAGTTCCGTCTGAACAGTTTTCATATATTTTAATCGTGCTGGCGTATTATAAAATAACGAATTCACACGAAAATCAGTTCCACGTGGCGCAGCTTCGTCTTCGTTGACTTTAAGTGTCCCACCTTCAATCAATAGACGTCTGCCTGCACCATCATCTGTAGCGCTTGATAACAATTCGACTTTGGATACAGCAGCAATACTCGGTAAAGCTTCACCACGGAAGCCTAGACTTGTGATTTGATAGAGATCACGATCATCAACAAGTTTACTTGTAGCATGACGGTAAAAAGCAGTCTCACAGTCGTCTGCGGCGATCCCTTGCCCGTTATCTTGTACACGAATATATTCAAGTCCACCTTCACCAATATGCACATCGATCCGACTAGACTGAGCATCTATTGCATTTTCAACCAACTCTTTAACCACTGAAGCTGGACGTTCGACCACTTCACCTGCCGCAATCTGGTTAGCGATATGTTCATCCAATACACGTATTTGACCCATATTTATTTCCTCCTTCCATATTCCATTTCTTATCCATTATCGTTACTCCATTACATTAATAGGTTGCTTTCACTTTGAGATCATTTAGCAATTGCATCGCTTGTAAAGGTGTCATATTCATAATGTCTGTATTTTGAATCAACTCAACGATTTGTTTGGCTACAGGGTCTTCTTTGATTATCGTCTGAATAGTTTCTTCTTCATCTCCAAAAATAGACATCTGTACAACATCTTGTGCTTTATTTTTAGAGGTAGGCTTAGTATATTGATCTTCTATTTGTTGCGTATCTATTGCAGTAAATGAAGTATCTGGCGAAAGCGCAGCACTCTTTTCAGCAATAGGAGAAGATGACTCTTTATAGTTAGACGAGTAATGAGACGTCGTCTGATGCTGTTCCGTATGTGCAGGTCTAGTTGCTGATGATATAGTCGATTGATCGGCTACAACCGTGCTACTTGCTTGTTCCATCCGACTCAGTATGCCATTGGCGCGATCAATAATACTTTCTGGTAAACCTGCTAATTGCGCACAATAAATACCATAACTGGTACTTGCTGCACCGGGAACAAGTTTACGTAGAAAATGAACTTTATCTCCGCTTTCTTTCACTGCCATCGAGAAGTTTTGCAAATGTTCTAACGTTTCTTCCAGATGCGCTAATTCATGAAAATGAGTAGATACCAGCGCTTTACATCCAATCTCATGATGTACATATTCAATCACCGCTTGTGCAATCGACATGCCTTCACTGGTCGATGTTCCTCGACCTAATTCATCAATAATAATCAGACTTCGTGGTGTTGCTCGTTCTGTCATCACTTGAATATCAGCCATTTCGACCATAAATGTACTTTGTCCACCGATCAGATCATCTGCGGCTCCAATACGGGTGAAAATACGATCGATCATCGGAATTTCAGCATGTTGCGCCGGTACAAAACATCCGATTTGTGCCATAATTGATACCAAAGCCACTTGACGCATATACGTACTTTTACCCGCCATATTAGGACCTGTTATCAGTAAAATGTTCGCTTTGTCTTCTGTAATTTCGGTGCTATTTGATATAAAAGAAGTATTGTTCATCACTGCTTCTACAACAGGATGGCGACCTTCTTTCACAATCAGATCATACCGATCTGTTAATACAGGTTTGACAAAAGCACGTTCTGCACTTATCGCTGCAAAAGACTGATAAACGTCGATTTCAGCTACTTTTTCAGCTAACTGTTTTAACCGTGGAATCTCGTTAGCTACTTGAGTTCGCAGATCCGCAAATAGTTCATATTCAATATCAACCATTTTTTCTTGAGCTTCCAGAATCAATGCTTCTTTGGCTTTTAATTCAGGGGTAACATAACGTTCTGCATTGGCTAATGTCTGTTTGCGCTCGTATCTGCCTTCTGGTAAAGCATTTAAGTTAGAGCGTGTCACTTCTATATAATAGCCGAAAATTTTGTTATACCCGATTTTGAGCGATTTGATACCTGTTGCTAATCGTTCTGCTGCTTCAAGCTCAGCGATCCAACGCTTGCCATTTACACTAGCTTCGCGCAATTCATCCAGATGAGCATGATACCCTTCTCGAATCAAGCCTCCATCTTTAACTGATACAGGAGGATCGTCTACGATCGCTGTACTGATTGCATCCGTTAAGTCTGTACATTCATCCATCAATTGCGAGATTTGTTGAAGTGTCGATGAAGAAGAATCGGTACATTGACGACGCAATTCAGGAATCTGAGCCAGTGAATCACGTAACGCTAACATATCGCGTCCATTGGCTGTTCCAAAAGCGATTCGTCCTACTAACCGTTCCAGATCATAAATACCTTTAAGCTGAGATCGCAAGTCTTCACGCAAAATTAATCCATGATGAAGCTTCTCTACTGCTTCTAAGCGCTCTTCGACTAATTTCCGGGATAACAGTGGCTTATCGATCCAACGACGAAGCAGTCGCCCACCCATCGGTGTCTCTGTACGATCAAGTAACCAGAGCAAAGAACCTTTACGAGAACGCTCACGAACCGTCTCGATCAACTCTAAATTACGACGTGTAAATGGATCAAGAATCATATAATGTTCAGGTTCATAGGCACTGATATGTGTTAGCTGTCCTAATGAACGTTTTTGCGTTTCACTCAAGTACCCAATCAGAATCGAAATACATAATTGGCGCTCTTCATCCAACCTTGCCCATGCTGCTTCTCCAAATTGACGACGTGCTAATTCCTCACGTGCTTTGTCCCAAGGCGTATAGAGTACTTTACGTCCTAACTGAAGTGCTTGGCGATATGGCTCATCTATAAGATCAATTTGTCCAATAATTTCAGATGGTTCATACAGACCTAATTCATCACGTAGCCATTGCTGCGAGGACAATGCTGAAGTCACATGCAGTTCGCCTGTAGACAAATCGCAAGCCGCTAACGCCATTTTGCCTTCGCGCTCTGTCAGACAGATCATATAGTTGTTCGCTTTATCGGTTAATCCTTTACTTTCCATCATCGTACCCGGTGTCACGACACGAATAATTTCACGTTTCACAATGCCTTTGCTTGCTCCTGCTTCTTCTACTTGTTCACAGATCGCGACTTTGTATCCTTTTTCGATTAAGCGATGAATATAATTTTCTGCGGAATGATAAGGAACACCGCACATGGGAATGCGTTCAGGTGCACCTGCGGCTTTGCCAGTAAGTGTAATTTCTAATTCTTTAGATGCTAAAATTGCATCATCAAAAAACAGTTCGTAAAAATCCCCCAATCGGAAAAATAAAAAAGCATCTTGTGCTTGTTCTTTTATTTTGAGATACTGCATCATCATCGGTGTATACGTAGTCATGTTTCCCCTCCAAAAAAGCATTCCAGAATATCGTTAAGCATAGATGTAACATGCTTGTTTTTTATCGAAATATTATCGTACTCATACTTGTTGTCATATGCAATCCCTTTTCGAAATGCAAATACGTGTTCGTCTCTTTATTATAACGAAAGAGCTTAAAAAGTGCTATGGATCAAAAAAGAAGTGCGAACCCCATGTTAACGGTTCGCACTTCTTTTATTCTACTTTACAGTCATTTCTTATTGTTGTACTTCAGGTTTATCCGAAGTTAATTCAATTTCAGCTAGTGAATCATAGCTACCACCATAAGAAATATCATAATTTTTGATACGTTTGTTTACAGCTTGAACTTCATAACGGTAAAGACTTGGAATGACAGGTGCTTGGTCGATCATCAACTGCTGCCATTGATTGTAAATATCTTTACGATACGCCATATCAAATGATTTAGCAGATGCACCTTCTGTTAATAACTTGTCATTCTCTGCACTTACGAAGCGAGAGTAGTTAAATGAAGCTTTACTACCATACAATCCAGCAGGGTTAATATCTGTACCTGTTCCCCATGCTGCGCCATACACATCGATGTCTGGATCATCTTTTTCAATACGATCGTAGAAAGAGTTAAATTCTTGTAGACGACCATCTAGCAATTGAACATTCAGACCTACATCTTTCCAATTTTGCAAATAGAACTGAGCACGAGCTTCTGAGATAGTGTCTCCACTCATAGCTGCATAGTTAATTGTTAATTTGTTACCTTTAGGATCTTCACGCAATCCGTCGCCATCTTTATCTACATAACCTGCTTGATCCAGCAATTGTTTTGCTTTCTCAGGATCATAGTTATATCCTTTGATGCTATCATCATGATATTGCGCAAATGCAGGAATAATCAATGAAGTAGCAGGAGTACGAAGTCCATGATACAACTGTGTACCTACTTGTTCGTTATTCAAAGCATAACCCATCGCTTGACGCAATTCTTTATTCGCCATCTTAGCATCTGGATTCATAATGCTTTCGCCTTTAGCTTTATCAAATTTACCTAGTTTGAAACCAATATAATCATAAGACAATTCTTGTCTACCTAAGAATTCAACATTCGTCGGAACATTTTTACCATCATACAAACTGTTTGGGAATGAAGCTAAATCAATATCGCCTTTTTTCAACGATTCAATTACTACATTAGGATTCACTACTTTTAGATTAACACCGGCTAATTTAGGTGCACCGTGGAAGTAATCTTTATTTGCTTCAAATTGTACAGACTCACCTGTAACCATCGCTTTGATTTTGTACGGGCCATAACCGATAGGGTTTTTACGTACAGGATCAGAAGAAGACATATCTGCTACCGGAATATCTCCAAATACTTTTTTCTCTAAAGGATAAGACCATAAACCTGATTTTACAGAAGGATCTGCTTCTTTAAAGTCAATTTGTACTTCTTTATCATTTACGATTTTGATACCTGAGATTGTTTTTGCTTTACCTGCATGGTAATCTTCCATACCAACAATATTCATAAAGCTAGTATCATAACGTACACCATCATAGTCTTTGTTACCAATCACTTCAAAAGCAAAAGCATAATCTTCTGCTGTTACAGGATTGCCATCAGACCAGTTTAATTTGTCATCAATTTTGACATTAACTGTTTTGTTGTCGTTAGAGAAGCTAATGTTAGCAGCTCCGCCATCTTTTACATCAAAGTTCTCATCAGTAGCAAAGAAAGACGGATAGAAGAATTGAATAACTTCAAAATCCGGGTTACCACTGTAGAAAATAGGATTCAAAATACCTTCAAACGGAGTATCGGAAATCAAACCATAATTCATCGTTCCACCTTCAATTGCAGCAGCTGTGTTTGTTGCTGCTTTTGGAAACTTACCAGACTCTTTAACACTTTCATTGGTTGCTGGTGCATCTTGAGCTGTTGGTGTTGACTTTCCGCTTGTACAAGCAGATAACACCAATACAAATGCAATGAACAAAATAGATACGATTTTTTTCTTTGTATTTCCCAACATAAATTTTCCTCCTTTTGATGATCGTACTGTAAATTTATTATCCTAATCGCTGTCTAGCATCTGTCGCACGCTTGAGGGCTTGACCGACAAAGTTAATCGCTAGAATAAGAACCAAAATCAGCAGCGATGCTGGTAACCACATCCACCAATAGTTTTGCAAAATATCAGGGTCTGTTGCATTACTTACAATCGTCCCTAGACTTGGTGTACTTTGAGGTAATCCAAATCCGAGGAAAGATAGCCCTGTCTCAATCCCGATATTACCAGCAAGATTCAATGTCATATTTACGATAACGATTGAACTCAGGTTAGGAAGTATACCAAAAGCGATAATCTTCCAGTTTGGCGTACCTAATGTTTTGGAGGCTTGTACATAATCCAATTCTCGTTCAGCAAGTACTTTGGCTCGAATCAAACGAGCTTTACCTACCCAGAGAAAGGCAGTCATAATGAAAATAAATGACCATATATTATATTTAGGTACAATAGTTACAAATACGATAACTAACATTAAAAAAGGAAGAACAAGAATAAAATCGATAAAACGCATAATAATATTATCTACGATTCCACCAAAGAAACCTGCGATTAATCCTATGCTTAGACCAATAACAGCAGCAAAAATGGTAATTGCAAACGCAATCGTAATCGAATTACGTGCTCCGATCATCACTTGACCAAAAATATCACTACCTGCTCGATCTGTCCCTAACCAATGATCTGCACTAGGTGGAGCCTTGATGGAGGTCAAATCAACTTTGGTCACAGCTTCTTGATCAATAAAGAATATAGACCCATAAATAACAATCAAAAATAATGCTAAAAAGACTAAGGAAATCATCGCCATTTTATCTTTGATTAATTCTTTACCTAAAATCGACCAACTTGAAGGTGATTTTTGAATCGTTTCTTCAGGTGCAAATGTTTGAGCTCTCATTCCCATTACAGGCTTCCTCCGTTCTTATGTCTGATGGTACGTGCCAGATTGTATAATGTGCTTCAGCTTAGCCAATCCGAATACGTGGATCAACCCAACTTAAAATGATATCCGACAATAATGTACCGATAAGAGCAAGTAAGCCGGAAAGCATAACCAGTATGGTAACTACAGAATAATCACGTTGTGTAATGGATTGTAAAAATAACTGTCCTAGTCCTGGATATCCAAAAATAGATTCAATAAACAGATTACCTGCCAATACGCCTGTTAAGTCATAACCAAGAAAAGCAGCGATAGGAAGTAAAGAGTTACGCAAAATGTGTTTTGAATATACTTTAGACTCAGGCACCCCTTTAGAACGAGCTGTTTTCACAAAATCTTTCAATCTTGTATCAATCACTTCATTACGAAGGTATTGAATCGTTGCTGTTGTACTTACTAATGCCCCTGCTATTGCGGGCAAGATCAAATGATAAAACTTATTCGCATAGTACGAACCGGAACCTGGATCTATCCCTACATCTACACTACCACTTGTTGGGAACCATCCTAATTGGAATCCAAACACGAATAGTATTAATAGTGCAAATATAAATAGCGGTGTAGCAAAACTGAGATACGTATAACCTGTAATCGTTTTGTCTAATAATGAATTCTGATAGCGACCACTCAAAATCCCCAGTGGAATCGAAATCAAATACGTTAAAACCAGAATTGCAACACCAAGGTAAAAGGTATTCGCCAGACGACTGCCGATTAGATCAGCAACGCCAATTTTATGTACATATGACTTTCCCAGATCCCCTTGTACTAAATTTCCTACCCAACGTCCATATTGCTGCCATGCTGGATCATTTAGACCTAATTTTTCCCGTTGTTCTGCTAAGACTTGTGGACTCACATTCGGATTGGCTTGCATAGCACCCGTTAACGCATCGCCCGGCATTGCTTTAGCTAAGAGGAAGATCAGCACGCTCAGTACGAACAATTGGGGAATCATGATCAGAATGCGGCGAAGCGTAAATTTCCACATAATTTAATTTCCCCCCTATGGTAATGCGACTTGATGTGACGAGCTGATCGACTTCAATGCCAATGGCTTGCCCTCTGGGTCTAAGAGATTATTAAGATCTTGTTGATATGAAGATAAAATATGTTGACGTGCCTGTGTACTCGCTTGGCGCTGACCTGGATCAATATTCGGAATCGCTGAAATCAATCGCTTGGTATACACATGTTGTGGATTCTCATAAATATCTTCTGTATTCCCCTGTTCTACCAGACGACCACGATACATAATCCCGATCTCATCACACATATGACGCACAATCCCTAGATCATGACTGATAAATAAGTAGGTTAGATTAAATTCTTTCTGGATTTCTTTCATAAAGTTAAGCACTTGTGCTTGCACCGATACATCCAGAGCAGATACCGGTTCATCTGCAATAATCAGCTTCGGATTCAACGTCAATGCTCTGGCGATACCGATCCGCTGACGCTGTCCACCTGAAAATTCATGCGGATACTTAAAAGCTGCTTCTGGATTCAAACCTACTTTTTCAAGTAAATCTTGCACACGTCTACGTTCTTCTTCTTTGGTTAAATTTTCAAAATTACGTAGTGGTTCTGCAATAATATCCAGTACACGCTTTCTACCATTTAGCGAAGAATACGGATCTTGAAAAATCATTTGAATATCCCGGCGTAAGGAATGCTGATTTTTGTGAGCAATTTTGGTTAAATCTTGCCCTTCAAAGGTTACATTTCCTTCTGTTATTTTATTGAGTCCGATAATTGCGCGTCCTGTTGTTGTTTTGCCACATCCGGATTCACCGACAAGCCCGTAAGTTTTACCTGCTTCGATCTGAATCGATAAGCCATCTACTGCTTTGACATGACTGACAACACGCTGGAAAAAGCCACCACGAATCGGATAATGTACTTTTAGGTTATTGAGTTCCAGCAATGCCATTCAATACAATCTCCTTTCCATCTCCCACTTCATCTTCAAAATGAAAATTCTGATAGCATGTACAACGCACCCAATGTTGCGGAGCCACTTCATTCAGCTCAGGATGCTCTGCATGATGCGTCTGTGGAATCCAAGGAATACGTTCTGAGAAGCGACAGGAACCGCGAGGGATATTCTGTAATGAAGGTACACGACCTTCAATCACATGTAAGCTCTCCTGCCCTACATTTGCTCCTGGCATTGAAGCCAATAGTGAGCGGGTATACGGATGTTTGGGATTGTTGAATAACTCGTTTACATCAGCAATTTCTACAATTTCGCCTGCATACATCACAACGACACGGTCTGCCATTTCAGCCACAACACCAAGATCATGCGTGATAAGAACAATACCGGCGTCATTTTCGGCTTGCAATTGCTTCAGTAAGTCCAAAATTTGAGATTGAATCGTTACATCTAGAGCTGTTGTTGGTTCATCAGCGATAATTAATGAAGGGCGACATGCAATGGCAATCGCTATCATAATCCGCTGTCTCATCCCACCAGATAACTCATGTGGATATTGGGCATACACCCTTTTTGGATCAACAATATTTACATTTTCCAATAATTCGATAACACGCTTTGTTTTTTCTTTTCGAGATAGCGACGTATGATAATCGAGATTTTCCTCGATTTGTTTGCCGATCGTCATCAAAGGATTCAACGCTGTTAATGGGTCCTGAAAAATCATTCCAATTTCGGAACCACGAATTTTGTTCATCTGTCCAGGTGACAATGTGTTCAAATCCTGCCCTTTAAAAAGCAGTTCACCTTCAATACGTGTGTTTTTGCTATCATGAAGTCGTGTCAGAGAAAGTGCCAAGGCACTTTTACCGCAACCCGATTCACCTACAATAGCCAAAACTTCGTTTTTGTTGATCGTTAAGTTCAGTTGATCGACAGCAGGGTAATACTCGTCTTTGATACGAAAAGCTACTGTCAGGTCTCTGATTTCCAATACCGATTCTGTGTTCAAATTTGGATTGCCTCCTCGCCTTCAATCTTTAACGCAATGTAAACATTTCTTATTAATTGTTATCATTTTATATTTATAATCTTCCAAAGGTCAATAAAATTTAACTTTTTTCCAAATTGGTGAAAAGAATTTAGCATAAAAGCTATCATAACGTGTGACGATATAGATAGCTTCTATGATTAAACTTATATTCTATTTTACTTTATTATCCATACCTAGCAAGGGGTTACGCAATTTATCACGTTTGGATATTTTTAGGTACTGACCCAATTCTCTGCATAATTGCAAGATAGCGGAACGCATTTCAAATTCTTCGCGTGTTGTCGGTAAATCCATATTTCGAAATTCTTCTTCCAATGCTAAAAGCAAATGTTCAGTTTTTCCAGTATAATACGGCGTTTTGACATCTCTGGATAATTGTTCGAACATTTCAGCAGCGGCATCGGCTTGAGGCATTTTACGATACACTTGAGCTACCAATTGCATCATATTCTGAATCGAATCCAAATGCTGTTTTCGCATATAAAAATAGACCGTCCATGACTCATCGGTATGCAACATCTGATTTTCCAATTCACGCTTCGATTCGGTCAGTCCTTGCTCTACTTTGGTGTAAGCTTCGATCACTTCTTTTCCGTCCCAAGCAAAAGAAGGGCTACGAAGCGTTTTGGCGATCTGCTCACACATTTGAGACAACAGCTCATTGACTTCGCTACGAATTGCATCTAAACGCTGATGAGGATTAGGCATATAGATCAGATTGACAATAGCCGCTGATCCTAGACCGATCAATAACAGTTCAATTTCTACTAACATCGTATGTGCTGTTAAAGTCGCTCCATTAAAAATATGCACGACTACCACAGAACTGGTAACAATACCTGCACTAAACCCAGCCCGTGTAATCAAAGGAAACGCCACTAAAATATATAAGGCAAATACCCAGTGATGAAATCCAAATAATGAAAATAAAACAAAAGCACAAATCATTCCGATCAACGAAGCAAAAAATCGCGCTGAAATCGTTTTGAGACTTCGTTTACGTGTAACATCGACTCCCAGTATAGCTAATAACGCCGCCGACATTGCACTTGGAACTCCTAAAGTGCTGGCTGCAACTACTGCTAATAATGCCGCAATAGCCGTTTTGATCACGCGAAAACCCATGCGTCTTTCTCTCCCTACTCCACTTCTTTTTCTCTATCTGTATTTTGTAATCTAATTTACTCTTTTGAGTATAGCTTTTATCCTACTTGATTTACCGGTATTCGACAATATCATATTCGTCTGTTATTAGATAAAAGAATAGCAAAACAAAAAGCTTTCATCGGCTTAGACTACTCGCAGATGAAAGCTTCTTGCTACATTAATTTGAAGTTTGTAAATGATAAATCTCGTTATATTTTTCTTCTAAATAGTCTGCAAGATAATCCGGGTTCAAATCTTCACCTGTAATCTGCTGAATCAATTCGGAAGGAGTACGGCTTTTACCATATTTATAAATTTTATCTGTTAGCCATTCTTTGATCGGCAATAGATTACCTTCAGCAATCCACTTTTCAAAGTCAGGCAGTTCTTTGCGCATGGTATGCGTCATTTGCGCTGCATACATATTACCGAGAGAATAGGAAGCGAAATATCCAAAGTCTCCACCTGACCAGTGTACATCTTGCAATACGCCTAGTGCATCATTAGGTGGTGTAATACCTAGATACTCCTGATATTTACTGTTCCATACTTTAGGCAAATCTTTCACATCTAGACCTTCGTTAAATAACATTTTTTCAATTTCATAACGAATAATGATATGAAGGTTGTATGTTAACTCGTCAGCTTCGATACGAATCAATGTATTTTCTACACGGTTTGCTGCACGATAGAACGTATCAAGTGATACTTCTTTAAGCTGTTCAGGGAACAACTGTTGCAGATCACTATAATAACGATCCCAGAATGAACGACTACGTCCTACTACATTTTCCCAGAAACGGGATTGAGATTCATGAATCCCCATCGATGTTCCTGTTGCTAATGGAGTGCCTGCTAGATCGTGTGAAATGTTTTGCTCGTACAATGCATGTCCGCCTTCATGAAGAGAACTGAAAATCGCACTCATCACATCTTCAGGCATATAATTTGTTGTAATCCGTACATCTCCTGGATTAAGACCTGTAGCAAAAGGATGCACACTTTCGTCTAAGCGTCCTGCATCAAAATCAAAACCCATTTCTTTAAGCAACAAATGTCCTATCTTTTCTTGTTGACCGATATCATACTGTTGCTTCAAAAAATCATTGTCGGGTTGATGTGCAGATTGCTTAATTTTTTCCAATAAAGGAACAAGACGTGCTTTCAATCGATCAAATACCACATCTAATTTGGCGACTGTCAAATCAGGCTCATACATATCGAGCAATGTATCATAACGTGTTTCTTTCACACCCCAGTAATCAATAAAATCACGTTTCATTGCTACAATCTCACTAAGTAATGGCTCAAAGCCTTTAAAATCATCATTATGTTTGGCTTCTTCCCATACCGTTTGTGCATGAGTCGTTAAGCTAGAATATTTTTGAATTTTTTCAGGTGGAATCTTCTCATTTAGTTCATACTCTTTACGAACATCTTGTACAATGCGTTTGTCATTGTCTTCTAATTGTTCAAATACATCTGGACGTGACAAGATTTCAATATACCCGCCCATTTCTTTCGATACAGACAGTTTGAAATGTTCTGTTGCTAGTACACCAATCGTATCTGCACGTAGCTCTGCACCTTTACGTGGGGCTCCTGTACGCAAGTCCCATCCCATCAATGCGAGTGCTTCACCATAACTGCTAATTTTGCGAACCAATTGCCGGAATTGCGTCAACGTATCTTGTACATATTGTTCCATAATAGGGTTCACCTCTCTGCTTACATACACAACACTTGGGCTATGACATGTAATATTGTTATTTTTGTAAAAAGACACCTCTTGATGATACGTTCTTCTAGACGTATAATCAATGGTACACAATTAAATATTATAGACATCATTCATCAGATTGTGCTATACACTTTGATTTATGAGTCTATAAGAATACATTTAACCATTTTTGCTCATATCATAATACCTGTAACTTCTAAGGAGTGAATCGTAATGGTAAAAGTAAATGTAACCCCTCAAGCAGAACAGTATTTAGCACGCAAAATAGGAGATAACAAAGCTGTTATTCGAATTTTCGTAGATAATGAAGATTGCGGATGTACAGGTGGTATCCCGGCACTTCGTTTAATTGATGAGCCTGGCAAACGAGATACCGTTATCGAAAGCAATGTACTAACACTCACCATGCATCAAAGTGGTGAATCGTATTACGATGATGAATTGACATTATCAACCGATGATGCAGGTTCTTCACTCAGACTCAGCAGTGCTTCTCAGTACTATAGTAGAAGTATTCGCGTTCTTGATGGACGCAAAGCATTAGCCTAATTTTTTATTATGAATCCGTAAGATGAGCAGGAGGATAATCAATGAATTCGATTACAACTATTATGCAACACAATCAGGAGTTCGTGACAAGTAAAGAGTATGAAGCGTATCTTTCCAGTCCTTTTCCTGAGAAAAAGTTGGTCATTTTGACGTGCATGGATACCCGTTTGACTGAATTATTGCCTAAAGCAATGAATATTCGTAACGGTGATGCCAAAATTCTAAAAAACGCAGGTGCTATTATTTCACAACCATTCGGTAGTGTAATGCGTAGTATTCTTGTGGCTATTTACGAATTAAAAGCAGAAGAAGTGATCGTAGTTGGTCATCATGGATGTGGTATGGCTTCACTGAACTCAGATCATATGATTGAGAAAATCCATGAACGCGGAATTGCGCCAGAAGTACTGACTACACTCGAAAATTCAGGGATTAAACTTAAAAGATGGCTGCAAGGTTTTGATAACGAAAAAGAAGGCGTTATGCGTAGCGTAGACATTATCAAAAACCATCCTTTACTTCCTGCTAGCGTTCCTGTACACGGCATGATTATTGATCCAGCAACAGGACAATTAGAGCTACTTGTCAATGGTTATGATCAGGTTGAAGTCCCTTCTAACTCTTAATTTTCAACCGATTATTCGCTTCAAAATACAGCATAAAAGGCTGTAGATATATCAGACGTGGAGGTCACTGATCCACGTCTTTTTGCTATTTATTTTTATTGAAATGAACAAAATATCGCTTCATTTCAAAATTTGAACATTCTTTGTCTATCTTTTTTATATTTCAATAACTTTATATAAAATCGCTATGAGCTTCCTTGCGAAAGCATACAGTTGTAGTGTACACTTTATCTTAAATCGGCCAAATGGCTGTTTTAAAAGATAGGAGAGAATGCCCTATGAACACGCTATCTTATGGTTTACTTGCCTTGCTTGCACGCAATAATTCGTCAGGTTACGACTTGATGCTCAAGATTCAACCGTTTTGGCAAGCAAAACATAGTCAAATTTATCCATTGTTATCACGCATGGAAGAACAACATCTGTTATCCGCAGAATGGATTCAACAAACAGACAAGCCAGACAAAAAGATTTACGCGATTACCCCTCTAGGAGAGCAACGTCTCAAAGAGTGGATGCAACTTCCTGCGGGTGAACCTGTTAGTCGTGATGAGTTGGTTCTCAAAGCATTTTGCTTATGGACAACCGATCGCGAAAACGCTATCTCTTTGTTTAGTACACGATCTATTTATTACCAAGAACGTATTCATTACTTTGAGCAAGCGATTCACAAAATGCCTGAAGAAGTACGTCAATTCGGTACACGCGATTTTGGATTGTATATTTTGCGTCAAAAAGCATTGGCAACAGCTAAAGCGAATTTGGAATGGACAACATGGGTGATCGACATGCTCAAAAATTCCACAACAACAGAAAGTTCCTCACAACCTCAACACCAATGAACAGTTTATACGAAGCCAATGGTTCAAAATAAAGAGAATCAATATTAAAACATTTTGAAACCTAATAATAAGTGCTTCGTATAATAATTATACTGTCATTGAAGACAACTACTAGGAGGATCATGAACACAATGAAAAAAATGCTGATGGTTTTTGTAGCATTCACATTATTCTTCACCTTATTTAGCGGATTTGCTAATGATGCAGATGCAAGACGTGGTGGTGGATTCAAATCTTCACCGAAGTCTTACACAACAACACCTAAAAAATCAACAGATAGCAATAGCAGTACAATGAACAGCACGAACCGTAGTAAAAATACTACAGCCGGTTCAACAGCTAATCGTGGATTTTTCAGCGGTGGTAGCTTTTTCAAAGGATTAATGATTGGTGGTCTTGCCGGTATGTTATTCGGCGGAATGTTCGGTAATATGGGAATGTTCGGAGACTTGTTAGGATTAGTTATCAACTTATTTGCTATTTATATTCTATTTATAGCGGCTCGTGGTATTTACCGTATGATTCGTCAACGTAAAAAATCCGCTGATCCGTACAACAGACGTTAATGCCTATGCGACTCAGTATGGATGAAATCATTAACGCAGTGTGCTTGAATATCGCTGAACGCAAAGGACTCAAACCTACGGATGTAACGGTTCAACTTTCCTGGGAAGAAGACACGGGTTACACCGCAGAAGTGTGGACAGAAGGACGAAGCCAATATTTAGTCGAAAGTAATCTGAACGAAGCGATCTTACGTTATATGTTCAGTGAGTATAATGCACGTGTATTTAAAGAACAGGTAGAATTAGTTATCAACGATGACGAAGAAGAAATTCAAGCGATTATTCGCGATAACTAATCTCTACTCTATTCATTTAATGAAGAATACTTTCCAAAAGCTTGCGATATAGACTATCATTTAGTCGAATATCGTAAGCTTTTTTTGTATCCAATCATACGCATATCGTCCACTAATCTCATGCCCACCTTCAAATAAATCATATGCAAATTGTTCTTCTACATGATGCTGTAGATAGATCTGTTGTAACTGTGTTATCGCCTGCTCCACACCTTGTAAAGGAAAAATCGGGTCACTCTTTCCCCCTTCTACAAATAAAGGTCGTGGCGCGATCAGACCGATCCATTGAGGCAAGTCGGCATACACCGCCTGACCGGGAATATAATTACAGATACAGTGATGAATATGCAGAATACTGTCCTGATACGTATTGGTGAATCCTGTAAGTACTGTAGCACGTATCCGTTGATCAAGTACCGCTGTCAAATAAGCAATCAATGCTCCTCCTGAAAATCCCATAATCCCAATCCGCTCTGCATCCACTTCTGGCATTTCACTTAGAACATCTACTACTTTCAATATTTCATGTACTCTAAATCCAGCCAACGTCTTCCCCATTAATAACATTCGGCTCGATAAAGAATCACATGAATTAGCAACCTCTGCATTTCTAGCCATATCTTCAGCCAATCGTCTTTCTCCAAAACCAATCACATCAGGAGCTATAGTGATTAGCCCTCGGTTGACCAGTTGTACAGCATAATGTTGATGAATACCCGGTGTATTGAGATCAGCTTCTCCATTTGGCAATAGACCTACAATCTCACGGCTACCGTAGCCATGACCATGAATAGCAATCACTGCGGGTGCAGGTGTCGTTAGATGTTTGGGAATTAAGACATAAGCAGCAAATGAACTATAAGGAGAAGCGGACAATTCTATCCGCTTGCGAATATATGTACCACAATCAACGGTTTCCAAAAGCTTTACTTCATCACTATCATTTGATGGAAATATACCGATAAGCTGTTGCAATAATGTTCGTCCTTGAGATCGATCCTGTCCTTCTTCTGCAAAAGATAATGAATGTTGTGCCGCAGTATCTGTATATAACTGCTTTAACAGTGTATCTCCCTGCCAGTCGCCCATATTTCTCCTCCTATGCACACGTTATCATTTTGAGTTGTATATGCTCTCTTTTTCTATAACGACCTGATAATGCCTTTATTATATCGCTGGTTTATATAAAAACAAGTTAATGATAGCGATATATATCTATCATTAACCTGCTTCTTCTAACAAAACATCAAACTCTAGCAAAATAGATGTTCCCTTTGAACTGGTATGCACCATAATTCGATCTGCTGAGGTGTACATCAATGCAAAACCTTTACCTAGTGAACGCTTACTACTATATCCTGAGATCAGTATCATCTTAGGCAACTCATGAATAGGAATACCTGAACCATGATCTGTAATATAAATTTGCAGAACATTAGGCTTACTATACACAGACAATTTGCCATGTGCAGCATGTTTAATCAGATTGGTAACTCCTTCAGATACAGCGAGTTTAATATGCATCAGTTTTTTCGGTTGATTGATTTTGAGCTCTTCTGGAATATACTCCATCACCAATGAGCGTCCTGAAGATACGTCGCTTTTAGTCATAATATCCATATTAGCTAGTGGACTACCCAGATGTTCTTCAATCTCTTGTTGTTCTAGACAGATATCAATTTTGCTTTTGGAAAGTGTTTCGATCACATCTTTATACGAGCGCATCGTACTTTGATGCAATTGTTCACGGTATTCTAACGCCGGTGTAATATCTGTTAATACAATAGCAACCCAATTATTTTCTGGATAAAAATGAGCTTCAAATGTTTTTTGATTACTCTGGATCACTTCATAGAAATTTTCAGAGACACGTAATGCATGTTCAGCCAGTGGCCCTAATTGATTTTTCAAATGAATGTCTTCCATCTCTTGCAGACTATGATGGTCTTTATATTTAAGCAATACAGTCCCACCAGTGAATCCACTCATTTCTTTGTGTTCATCTACAGATGGAAGTTCTGAATCAATCAGATCCGAACCTTCAAGTAACGGCTTAGTGATCACAAGCTGGCGCAAAGCGATAATAATCTCTAATGTGATCCGTTGTATCAACTTAGGATCTAATACTTTGCCTGAAAGTCGTTGTAATTGGTGTAAGACGTCTACATTATCGGAATGACTACTTAACAAATGTTCCAAATGATTGCAGAGCGCTATAATACGCGATTCATAAGGAATATCCTGACCTTTCAAGCCAGACGGGAATCCTTTGCCATCATAACGTTCATGATGATGAAGTACCCAGGCTGCTGCTTTCTTATCTCCACTAATCGCATAAATAATATTAGAACTTTCAGTAGCGTGAGACTGATACTCTTTTTCTTCTGTTAAAGATAATGCACCACGCTTCGTCAGAATCTCCATCGGCAATAATGATTTACCAATATCATGTAGTGTAGTGTAATTGACTAAATCTGTTCTTCTTTTTTTGGGATACGCCAGTAGTTCCAACATATACTGACAAAGAATCCCTGTGTTCTTACCATGCCCTTCATTACGCTGAGAAATTCTCAATTCGCTTAATCGAATAAACTCTTCTGAAGATTTCATTCGAATCTGTAATTGACGAATAAATCCATGCGACAAAAAAATAATCAGTAGCAAAAACAATAACACATACACTGTTTCGTATACGATATTGCCTAACGAGATATGTCTTAGAAAATGAGGAACGATAATCGTACATAACAATACAGGTACGATCAACTCTTTTAATTTGAGCACCATATCATTAAGAAAAGGTGTACCAATAATTGTTGTAGAAGCACCTGCTAGTAATAACATATAGACTAGACTAAATACTAGAGCTCCTAGTCCTGCCTGAATATAGGTAGAAAAAGGATTCAAGGCTTCCATCACTTGATACGATAAATAAATACTAATTACACTTTTGCCTAATGCAGAGCAGATTCGAAAAAGATTCATTTGCCGAATATCAAAATTCTTTTTGCGTGTGTAAGATATAATCGTACTGATGACTATTCCCAAAATAGCAGGATTATACCCAAAAGCAAGCGCAAGAATAAGAAACCCAACCAGACTTCCGCTGTACTCCTCACCGCTTAGTAATCTGACCGGAAACAGATCCAACAAAACGATAAGAAACAGAATCGGCGCAATTGCAAACAATGCAATTGAATGCCATTCGCGGATCATATATACGATACTTGCTACCCCTACAAGGCTTAGCAATATCGTATAACCGTTCTTTTCTTTCATTATCTAAAGATTTCCTTGCCCAGAATCTCATCCAGTTGAAGCAATTCAAAAACTTCCATAACCTCCGGTTGAGTTTGTTCAATATAGACATTACGCCCTAATTCTTGCAACACTTGTACCAGACGAATAATCAGTCCAATCCCAGAAGAATCTACAAAGAATACCTTTTCCAAATTCAATATAATATTCGTATACGGTGCTACAGCCGGTTCGATCTCGTCCTCTAATACATCCCCAGCATCAATATCAATATCACCTTCAAAATAAATTGTAGCTTGTACTTCATCGGTCACGATTTGATATGCAAACATTATTTTTCACTCTCCTACCATACAAATTGGCGATCCTCATTCAAGCGTGCTTTGACATTCAAGGTATCTTCTTTAAAATGGTGCATTTTGGAGCCGATCTGTAAAATCGTTCCGCCTAGTAACTTGTCCACATGAATCACTGCGCCTTCTTTGACGGTTAATTTCGTAGAATTACTGCCTATCGTGCCAGCTTCTTGAATATGCATCCCTTTGGCGGCATAATAATCTCCACCACGTAGAAATCCTGTCACTTCAAGTAATCCTGCACAGCGCAATTGTGTGTTGTAACATCCTTTTTTCACTTGGACTGGCCCACCTACAAGAATTTGACTATTCTGAATATAATGAAATTGTGCAAAAATATGATCCAATTGAGGTAAAACAACTCGATCTAACAAGTAGGCTGTTCGCTTAACAAAACGATCCAAATCCTGTGCTGTTTTAAAATGACTCATCGTTAGATTTAAAAAACCATTTTTGATTTCTTTGATATATTTTTGCCATTCTTCATTAATTAATGCTTTGTGTTCTTCTATAGTACGCATAAACAAAAGTAATTGCTTATGCAACTCTTTAAACCGTCCACGAAATAAAACGTCAAGCAAAGGAGCGAGACCATGCTGATCAATATCTGTGATTTTAAAAGCTGCTGCGCGGTTCAATTGCTCGATCGCTGTCGTCAAAAATTCCGTTTGTTCCAAAATCACTTGCAAAATAGGTTCTGCTTGACCATAAAAAAGAAACAATTGTCCAACCGCCACTTCGCTTCCGATCACATTAGCAGTGACCATTAATGACTGGGTTGCTATAATTTCTGCCATATTCACATTGCCTTTAATATGAATATTACCATCTGCTTCGACTTTCATCGTATCTTGCACTGTGCCACTAATTTCAACATCACCTTGAAAATGAATATTGCCTGTCTGAAGAGCAACATCTCCACGATGCTCAAGCTTCGGAATAATCGCAACCTTTACATGTCTTCCCTGTATAATCACTTCAGGCATTCCGGTACGTGTAGCAAGAATTTCCAATCCATCTTGAGATAGCTGTGTACCATGACCGGTTAAGACAATCACACCTGTTACCGGTGGTGCTAGAACAGGTTCTCCAAATACATTGACTCCATTTATACCGATCGCAGGTGGATAGATTAGACCAATCAAATCCCCATCATCGACACAAGGAAATTCTTTAATTTCACGATAATCGATTGTTCCATTTTCACGCATTTTGGGCTGTACTTTACGAGTCTTGGTATCGACTTTAATCTCAAAGTATCCATTCGTACCTGCGATTGCCTGCTCACCTTCTGCAATCAGAAATGTATCATTTACTTCACTCAGGCAAGCTTTTTTGATCTCATCATGGTACAGACCGTAGACTACTTTTTGTTCGATTAATTTTTTGCGTACGGCTATCGGTTCAATCGGTGTATATTGCTTGTGTTCTTCTGCTTTGAGAACCAATCGCAATGTTGGTGGAGTATCAACAACCTGCCGAATAATGCGATATCCTGCTTCAATTCTTAATTGTACATTCATTGCTTTATCATCAATATGAATGTCCCAGACCGGTTCTACCACTTTATCTTCTACTTCATATCGGACAATATCGCCAGCAGATAATTTTACGGTTTCCCCTGCGAGAATAGGTACTTCGTCAATCCAAAGAGATACCTGTTCAGTTGCACGAATACTAGGTTGATGGTTTCCTTTGGAATGAAAATAGACTTGCCCTGATTCAATCCATACTTTACCTTCTGTATTATCTATAGAGGGGGTAGTGACTGGATGTTCGATTCTAGAAGGTGGTATATTCACACTGGCTTCAGCTATAGAGATCGGCGGAGAATACTCTGCCATATCCAGCGATTGATCTAGTATTTCTTCTGTTTTGAGTGTTACTTTGACTACAGCTTGCTTGGAATAAAGCCCAAGCATCCCTTTGGCTTCACTTTCCATCACTTCAATATGAACCTGTTGCTTGGTAGCATCTAGCAAAGTTAGAGCTTGCTCCACGGCATCTTGCACTGTTTTGGCTCTAGCAATCACACTACGCTCCATAGTGGGTACCTCCTCCATACCTTTCTCATGTCAATTCAATCGAAATAATGCAGACATCATCTTTACGATGCTGAATCAAACGTTCTAATTTCACTACGAACGCTTCATTTTCCAAATAGTGTAGGCTTTGAGCATAGTGTTCTAACTTTTCGATTCCTGCATGGATAGAGACGCCAGGCTTTTCGACTAATCCATCGGTGTATAAGACAATGCGTGCAGGTGTCTCGTACGTCACTGTAGCTGTATCTAATTTCATATCATTTTGAATACCGATTGGGACGGTTGTGCCTGTTAATTGAGTAGGAAATTGATCTTTCAAAAATAATAAACCTGGTGGATGCCCTGCATTAAAATACTCAATTTGCTTTAACTCTAAGTCGATAAATAGATAAATCGCTGTAAAGTAAGCAGCACGGCGATTTTTACCAAATAGTGCTCTCATCTTTTTGTTCAATTCCTGACAGACCAGTTGAGGCTCTTTCACTACACCTACAATGCCATCAAGCAAGGAACGAATGGACATACTGATCAGTGCAGCCGATATTCCGTGACCAGATACATCAATGAGCAGTACACCACAATGCTGTGGATCAAACATTTTCCAGTACAACATATCACCGGATACTTCGGTCGATTGTAGATAGCTACTGTGCACTCGAATAGTAGGTTCATTAATTGGTGGACTGAGGACGCTACGTTGTAAATGTTTAGCCAATTGCAGTTCTTTTTGCACTTTTTCTTCTCGAATTTTGCGTGAATCCATTTCTTTTTTAAGTCGAATAGCGGATTGAACTCGTGCCAGTAGTTCATAATCAGGTCCACCTTTTTCAATAAAATCCATACCGCCTGCATTAAAAGCTTCTTTGAAATGAATCCGATCTGCAGTGAGGAAAATAATAGGCAAATCCTGATAAACGATACAACTCTTAATAATCCGACAGGCTTCAATCCCGTCGATTCCAGGCATTACAATATCCAATAAAATTAAATCAATCGCCGCTGCTTTACGAGGAGATACTTGGTCGTGAATACTAAGAATATCGAATGCTTCTTGAGCCGAAGAAGCCGTCTGTATATGCTTGTACCCTGCTGTATCGAGTACATTTTGCAAAAAGACAAGATTAAGTCTGGAGTCATCTACAATCAATATACTCATGATACTTCTCCTTCAGAGTAGTTTATATCTTTATTTTCGTCAGTTTCTTCCATTTATGTGATAGTTAACGATTACAATTATATTGAGTAAGCATTTAATTAAGAATTTTGAATAGATTTGAACAAAAAAAGCCTACTTTGCTTGAAGCAAAATAGACTTTCAACAAACCTACAAATGATGATATAAGGCTTACAACTACATATTTTTATCCATATTCAAAGGATATTCGTTCTGTGGTGGTGATTGAAATTGCTGTTCATATAAATAATTATCCAGAGCGCGGTTATTCACAATGTACGTATCTGCAATCATATCATGAATACCTTGCTTATACTTTGTAAATCCAACGATAATATATCCTATGCCTAAAGTGAAATTACATAATATTCTTAAGAAATAACGTGCTACTGCACGTCCGAATCCTATCGGTTGCATAGAACGATTTACTACTTTGATTCTGAGTATCATTTTACCCAAAGTCGCTTGATACTTCGACTTCTCAAATAATCCAAAGTATAACCAGGTTAACAAAACAGATAATAATTGAAAAATAATAGGCAGTAGATCTCCTATAAAGACTTCATTACTGAGTGAATGGTCTGTAAGATGGAGGATACCCACAATAACTACACTCAAAATAACACTTGAAATTAAATATACAATACTAAGAATAATTGCATCTATACATATAGCTGCAAACCTTTTCCAAAATCCTGCATACAATATAATCGTTTCTCCTCTGACTCTTTAATTTTCATCTAAAATTCGGTTGATCTTTTTGCAAATAAGGAGACATCTCTGGTTGGTTCCAAGAAGCTGCTTGTTGCTGTTGTTGCATATACATGTATTGTTCCCAATCTTTTTTATTTACAACGTAGGTGCTAGCGACCATATCATGTAATGCTTGCTTGTATTGTGTCCAACCTGCCATCATATAACCGATGCATAAGATCATATACGATAAATTTTTAGCCCAAAAGCGTCCTGTTGCTCGACCAAAACGAATCGGTTGGAAATAACGATCTACTACTATGATACCTAGAGCCATTTTACCTGGTGTGGCATGGTATTTCGATTTTTCAAATAAACTAAAATACAACCACGGTACGACTAATTCGGCAATAACATATAAAATGTAAAATACAATCAAAAAAGTAATATCGCCTGTGGTGTATTCATTTTCATTCTTCATCCATGTTCCATTCACAAATCCGATGATCGTAGGAATTCCCAGCAAAATCAATAACACAAATCCGACAATAAATCCATCGATCAACGTCGCTGCTGTTCTTTTCCAAAATCCTGCGTAGCCGTGAGAACTGGTTCCTGCTTCATTCATTTCATCTAACTCCTATTCTGCTATGTATACATTTCTACCAACTTTGTTATTTTATACGATATAGTTGTAAATTACTAGATAATCACCTATACAAAAGAAAACCTACTCCACATGTGAATGTAGAATAGGCTCTCATATAATTGAAAATCTTATCTGCTAGATTACAAGTTGTTTAACTATTTTAGATGCACAGGGCGATGAACAGACTCACGCAGTGCTTCTACTGTCGTTAATGGCTCATGGCAGACAAAACCTTCACAGATATACGCGGTTGCCTGACTTTGTTGCATACCTTTGTCTTGTAAATGAGGAAGCAACTCTCTAATGGCTTCTCCTGATGTACCATCTGCATGAATAATTAGAGAAGCAAATGGTAAATAAGCTTTTTGCACTTCAGCGATCATTTCTTGAAAATGGATATCTTCTACTTTCCCTGCGAGTACAATTTCTTGATTCCCTTGCAACAATTGCAATCCCGCAAGTAGTAACATCGAATACCCTGCTGGATATTGCTCAGCCGTGCCTGTAAATGTAGTCACAATTTGTTCGGCATATTGACGCAGTTCTATATCTTGCGTCACCGCAGCTAATTTGGCTAATGTCCATGCCGCAACAGAATTGCCCGATGGCATCGCTCCATCATAAATTTCTTTTGTACGAGTAATTAATGCTTCTCCATCTTGACCTGTGAAATAAAATCCACCCTGCTCTTCATCCCAAAATAGAGCAATCAATTGTTCTTTGAGTGTTATCGCTTGTTGTAGATACTTTGCTAATCCAGTCGCTTCATACAATTCTTGTAAGCCCCAGATCAAATAAGCATAATCATCGACATAAGCACTATAAGCGGCTTCCCCATCACGGTAGCGAGCAAGCAGACGACCATCTTCACGACGCATATGTTCCCAAATAAAATCAGCTGCTTTGACTGCTGCTTGTGCATATTCAGGTTTTTGTAAAGTTTGACTTGCTCTAGCGAGAGCCGCAATCATCATGCCGTTCCATGCGGTTAACACTTTATCATCTTTGGAAGGATGCACGCGTTGCTCACGATAATCAAATAATTTCTGACGGGCTTCTTCCAGATCGGTGCGTAATGCCAGTTCATTGAGATCACGTTGCTCTGCAATTTCTGAGGTAGAGAAAGGAATCAAGTTTGGAATATTTTTACCTTCAAAATTACCTTCAGGCGTTATATCATACACGTTACAATATTTATGCATCTCTTCCAGACCTAATACTTCTTCGATCTCATCGCGAGTAAATACATAGAACTTCCCTTCGACCCCTTCGGAGTCCGCATCTTCAGCACTATAAAAAGCTCCTTCAGGTGAAGTCATATCCCGCAATACATAAGTAAAAATAGATTCTGCGATATGTGCATATTTGGTTTCACTGGTCAGACGATATCCGTCCAGATAAGCAATAGCTAATAATGAATTATCGTACAACATTTTTTCAAAATGAGGAACTAACCACTTCTCATCGGTCGAATAACGAGAAAAGCCAAATCCGATATGATCATAGATTCCGCCACTATACATATGATCTAATGTTTTGTGCACCATATGTAACGCTTCTGGTTCTTGATACACATGAGAATAGGCACTGAGAAACATCAAATGATGTGGAGTCGGGAACTTAGGCGCTCCTCCAAATCCACCATACACTTCATCAAATGAACTCTGAAATGTTTTGTATCCACGATGTACAAGTTCTTCACCAAACTGCCCAGACTTCGTAATCTTCGTCTGCTGGCGATTCATACGTTCTACAATATCATCACCCGATCGAACAATATTTTCACGGTCTTCTGTCCATTTATCACGAATCTGAGACAGCATATCCATCATACCGATTCGACCATATTTGGTCTCTTTCGGAAAATACGTACCCGCATAAAATGGCTTCTGATCCGGGGTTAGTAATACCGTTAAAGGCCATCCACCTTGCCCGGTTAATGCTTGGCAATACGCCATATATAAATTATCAATATCCGGCCGTTCTTCACGATCGACTTTGATCGAAATATAAGATTCGTTAAGTAACTGAGCCACTACTTCGTTTTCAAAAGATTCTTTTTCCATCACATGACACCAATGGCAGGTAGAATAGCCTACACTGAGAAAAATGGGTTTGTTTTCCGATTTAGCTCTGGTAAAAGCTTCTTCTCCCCAAGGAAACCAATTCACAGGGTTATGAGCATGTTGAAGCAAGTAAGGAGATTTTTCCTTTATTAGATTGTTAGTGTGTTTAGGAATTTCTTCGATAGATTCGTGCATATATAATTCCTCCTTCAGATTGTTATTGATAATATAACCAAATGTGGAAGAAAAGAAAAAGAAATTATTTATGTCATTATGTTATATAACTTCACCCAGATATATATAAATCCGTCCAAATATATAATTTGGACGGATAATAAAATAATTTATAATTGAGACCCTAGAACTTCTTCCGGTTTGAGGTATGGAATATACGTTTTTTTTCCTTGATAACTTTGTAATGTTAATCCTTTTTCAGAATAATCGATAATATTGTCAATTGAAATTGGAATTTTACCATTAATTGTTGTGATAACATAGGTAGGAATTGCAAATCCAGTTGTATGTCCTACAAGACCACGTAAAATTTCTATTCCTTTTTCGAGTGTTGTCATAAAGTGAGATACACCTGTGACATTATCACAATGATATAAGTAATAAGGCCTTACACGAATTTTTAGTAACCCATGTAATAATTCTCTCATTGTCTCAAGATCATCATTAATTCCTTTTAAAAGAACTGATTGATTTTGAACAGGTACACCATGTTTTAACAATAAATTACAGGCTTTTGCCGATTCTTCAGTAATTTCTTTTGGATGATTAAAATGAGTATTCAACCAAACTGGGTGATATTTTTCTAACATTTCGCAAAATTCTTTAGTAATACGTTGTGGTAATAATACTGGGTATCGACTACCAATTCTAATAATTTCAACATGTGGGATACTTCTTAAACGAGAAATGATATGTTCTAGCTTACTATCGGAATAAGTTAATGGATCTCCACCGGTTAGTAAAACATCTCGAATCTCAGGATGCTCAGAGATATACTTAAAATCTTCTTCAAATGATTCTGCCTCTTGCTTTTCAAAATAACTCCCATTTACATCAGTTGTATGATATTTACGTGTACAATGACGGCAATACACAGAACATTGTTCTGTCACAAGTAAAACAATACGATCTGAATATTTATGAACAATTCGGTTAGTTACACGATACTTCATATCACCTACCGGATCAACATCAGAAAACTGATTAACAATCAACTCATCTGCCGCAGGCAGTGCTTGTAAACGGATTGGACAGTTTGGATCTGTTTTATCCATCAAGGAAGCGTAATAAGGTGTAACTGCCCAGCGATAAAGCCCTTCACTTTTTTTGATAGCTTCTTCTTCATCAGGATTGAGTTCGATATAGTTTTTAAGAGCATCTACGGTCTGAATCCGATTTCTAAATTGTGCTTTCCAATCATTCCAATCCCATTTTTCATTCATTATATTTCCTCCTATTATCGATTTAATTTAATATTGAAATCATAAATATAATGATACTGGAAACTTATTCCACATCCGACTCTGTTGGTACAGAAAGAGTTCGTATAGAGGAAAACATAATAAATATTGATGAACACATCAGTCCAATAGCTCCAACAATTAATGTTGGTGTAGTGCCTATAGCAGTACCTAACCACCCTCCTAACAAAGCTCCGATAGGTACTACACCCATACCGAACATACGCATGCAAGCATTCATTCTTCCCTGTAGTTGATGTGGAGTTATTGCTTGCCGCAAACTACGTTGATTAATGTTATAAACAATCACCATTGCGGCATCAATCATATACATGACCATAATAAGTAATACAGCCGGCAATAATGGAAGTAGAGTAGCTATAGGAATGATTAAAGACACAAAACCCGCTAAAAACAAAGAAGATACTAGTGTTTTACCAATACCAAATTTCTTGACCATTGGCCCTGCAAGGAAAGCGCCTAGTAATGCACCGACTCCAGACATCGAAAAAATCAGTCCAATATAGATAGGTGGTAATGCCAATGTACGAGAAATATACAAAATAAAAATAGGTTCAATAACATACGTAAATAGATTAAAAATGACCGTACCAATCAAAATTGCGCGCAAGGCATTATTACGAAATACAAAGCTAGCGCCTTCTCGAATATCAACCCATAGATTTTGTTCTGTTCCTTCTGGAACAACAACAATCTCTTCTTTTTTCTTAATAAAAGATAAATAAACTGCAGATAATAAATAAGTACCAACATTAAATAAAATTGATATAGGAGCTGAAAATACTTGAATCAATACTCCCCCTATACTTTGACCTACCACAGTAGCACTCGAACTACTAAATTCTAACTTGCTATTACCTTCAACCAATTCATCTTTCTTTACAACAATAGGCAGATAAGATACATGTGCAATTTCAAACACAACTGTATTTATTCCTACGACAGCAGCAATAATGTATAACATTGGCATACTTAAAATATCGAAAAAGAGTCCTATGGGAATACCAATCAAAACAATCGCACGAATAATATCAGACATGATCATCATCGGGCGTTTTGGTTTACGATCTACCCATACGCCAACAAACAAACTGATTAGTAAAAAAGGTAAAAACTCAACTGCTGTTAGAATACCCATTTGTAATGGTGATGCTTGTAACGTTAATGCTGCAATCAAAGGAATAGCTACTGTTGTAATCTGGACACCAAACGATGAAATTGTATGTCCCAACCAGAAATTTCTAAAATCATGATGTTTTAATAAACCTAATGAAACTCTGCTCATAATATCCTCCTGAAATTCAATTACTTCATCTTAATTTCAATTTTTTTTATCGCTTGATCTAATGCTTTAACAGTTTCATCAAATGTAGGGCTATAAGCAACAATGTAACCTAACCGTTGATACGCATTTTGTGGAGGTACTACAGTTTCACCAAGCTGAATATAAACCTTACTTTCTTTAATGTGATGAATATATTTTAGTTGATCAATACCCGTTAGTTCTTTAAACTCTCCTTCTACATTAGACATTAAAAAGCGTATGCCTGCTGTTCCTTTATAATGAAGATTTGGAAGACACGGCCCATCTATCGCACAATAGATATGTTGCTCCAGCATATCTATGCCCGTTGTCAACCGAATCAATTCAGGAATCATTCCACCAGCCAGACGCCCATTAATTTCAATAATTAGACAACCTTCCTTTGTCCATTTTACTTCTGTATGAGCAGCACCATTTTTAAAATGTACAACTTGTAACGCATGCAATACAGTTGCAGTTATCTTTTGATATTGATAATCTGTTAATTTTGCAGGAAATAGATGACCTGCTTCTACAAAAAAAGGTAAGCCTTCCAATGATTTTTGTGTAACTCCAATTACTGTTGTGCGTCCTTGCCAACTAATTGTTTCTACACTATACTCAGGAGCTTCAATATATTTTTCAATCAATACTTCCTTTGGAACAGCTTGTCCACGCTTATTAAAACTATGATCTAAAATTATTCGAACTTGTTCTTGAGCAGTTTTTATATTTGTACAAAGTTTTACTTCGTTTGAGCCACTATCTTCAGTAGGCTTAATGACACAAGGAAATCCAATACGTTGTATTGCTTCATTCAATTCTGCTTCGGAATGCAACACATCAAAATGAGGTTGCAAAATATGCGCATTCTTCAATACATTTCGAGTTTGAGCTTTATTACGAACATAACGTATCGTTTCTATACCATTACCAGGAAGCTGATAAAATGTTATTAATTTCGCCACTTGTTCTAAATAAAACTCGCTTGTCGTTGTAACTCCACAAATATTCGTCACACCAATTTTTGTTGAAATATGTTGCTGAAGCTCATTTATATCATTGGTATCACATACATACACTTCGCACTCTATATCTTCTAGTCCTCGATATCGATCTGGATTATTAGTATATAATACTGGTTCTAGCCCCCAATCTACGGCACGAGTTAAAGCAATCATACCTGTGCCAGTTGTATTAGCTTCTATAAATATTAATTTAGACACGATAATTCTCTCCTGCTAGTTCAGAGTATGACCACGATTGTACTACTGTTCGATACGGAACTTGTTGAGGCTGATCTGGTAGTCGTAACTGATCAATTTTTTGAGCAATCCTGTAATTTCGATCATAGATTGTACTTACGTAACGATCACCACGATCGGGAAAAATAGCCAATATATTCGCTTTTTCAGATACTCGATTTTGTAACCATCTTGCAACTGCATAAACGGAGCCGGAAGAATTGCCTGCGAAAATATGCTGTTCTCTAGCTAGATTAAGTGTAGCTGCAAAAGCTTCCTCATCATTTAGCCAATGTACTTCATCCACAAGGGCATGATCTACATTAGATGCTACAAGTGAATTTCCTAAGCCTCCCTGTAAACGCTGAGGACAGTCCGGTTGACCAAAAATAACACTTCCTGTACAATCAACTGCAATTACTTGTAAATTAGGATTGTATTTTTTTAATGCACGAGACGTTCCAGTCATCGAACCACCACTTCCAACTGAGACAACAAGATAATCAATATGAGCAATATCCTGAACCACTTCTTGAACGAGTGATTCGTAGGCAGCAGGATTGTTTATATTCTCATATTGTCTGGGCCAGTATGCACCAGGAAGTTGTGTCAACATCTGCTCTAAACGTTCTAATCGTGCACTTTGCCAACCATTTCTACCCATTTCAGATACAATATCAATATGACACCCTAATGCTGTTAGCTTCGTCATTGTAATTGAATCTATTCGCGGATCAGTAACAATGTAGACGTCATGTCCCAAACAAGCCCCGACCATCGCCACACCACAAGCCATTGTTCCTGATGAACTTTCAATAATTGGTGCTCCCTCTTGCAACTCTCCCGTTCGCTTAGCATCCAAAATAATCTGTTTCGCTACCCGATCTTTCATACCAAATGGATTCATCATTTCTAACTTAGCATAGATCATTCCACTACTAGGAGAGCTAGATTTTAGTTGTACTAAAGGTGTATTCCCAATTGCTTCAATCATGTTCATACAAATCAAATAGTTGTCCCCCTTCGCAAAATCATTCCTGTAGCATTTTATATAATTTACGATTTCAGCAAATCGTTGACTTCCTCGTCACTTAACTGCTCCATTTGCTTATACATATACTCTTCTACTAGGGCTGCAAATTGTCGAATAGTTGGATGTAGGAATACTTCGCGCAAAGGTACATTAAGTTTTAATTGACGACGAATTCTAGATACAATTTGTGTTGCAAGTAAAGAATGTCCTCCTACATCAAAGAAATGATCATGAATACCTATTCCCTCGATCTGTAGCAGTTCTATCCATATATCAGCTATATATTTTTCTATTTCAGATTCTGGCTTCTCAATAAAAGAAGATTGGTGATAACTAAGTTTTTCTGGTTTAATTAATTGACTGCGATCAATTTTTCCATTTGCATTTAAAGGCATCTGCTCTAACAATATAATAAATGTTGGAACCATATAATCGGGTAATATGGACTGAGCATATTTACGCACTTGTTCTGACATATCTCCTATTTCATTTTCTATCATATCGACTCTATTCGTTATTGGTACAATGTAAGCAAGTAGAATTTTTATACCAGATACGTCTTCATGGAGTATTACAACTGCCTCTTTCACATCATTATGCAGACGCAACACAGCTTCAATCTCACTCAGTTCAACACGCATACCGCGAATTTTCACTTGATTATCTAATCGACCACTAAAATGCAAAGAACCATCTGGATGATAGAATCCTAAATCTCCTGTATAATACATGCGTTCTCCAGGAAAAAAAGGATCTGGAATGAAAGCCTCTGCTGTTTTATTAGGTAAATTCCGATAGCCTTGAGCTAAACCAATTCCAGAAATATATAACATACCTGTTACACCTGGCGGAACAGGTTGTAAATAATCATCCAACACATAACATCGATTATTATCAATCGGCTTTCCAATACATATTGCTCCCTCTGCTTCCATATCTTGCTCAACAACAACGTGCAAAGTGGAGTCAATCGACACTTCAGTTGCTCCCCATGTATTATTTAGTGTACCTGGCATTTTCGAGAAAAAGTGTTTAACAATATTGGCTGTTAAGGGTTCTCCCGATGAAATAGTACTTCGTAGCCGATATAATTGATGATATTCATCAGTTGTAAGCTCATCAAGTACAAGATTCAACATACTCGGTACAAATTGTACATGTACTACTTCATACTGAATACAAGCATCAATAATGGAACGTGGGTCACGATGCAAACCTGGCTCTAATAAAGCTACACAACCACCATAACTAAGTGGCCAAAAAAATTCGACTGCAGCATCATCAAATGTTAAGGTTGTTTTTTGCAAAACTTTCTCTCCAGCTTGTAAATGAAACTGTTTTTGCATCCAGCATATTCGATTAACCCATCCCTCATGTACATTAAGCACACCTTTAGGTTTACCTGTCGATCCAGATGTATAATAAATAGATACAAGCGACTGTGGTTTCACTTGACATTCTGGTTTAGTATAAGGATGTTTCTTTATTGTTTCCCACTGAGAGTCAATACATATGGTTGGAATACCAACTGATTTAAGGTTATTTTTATTACATTCCTGTACAATGCATAAACTCGCTCCTGCATCCTGCAAAATATGCTGAATACGAACTTCTGGTAATTCCATATCGATCGGTACAAAAGCAGCACCTGCTTTTAAAATAGCCATTAAACTGATGACCAATTCAAGTGAACGCTCTACTCCTACACCAACTACTTTGTGAACATCTGAATTTGGAGAAACAGACCAATGAAGTAACAATTCATATGCTAACTGATTAGAACGTTTCTCCAATTCTATATAAGTAATTGGCACATTCTGATAGATTGCAGCAACATGATCAGGATGTAACTTTACCTGTTGTTCAAAAAGTTCATGTAAACAATAGGTCGATGGAAACGGAACTGCTGTATGATTTTGTTTGTAAATGATTTTTTTTTGATATTCGTCTGATAATAGAGGTAGTTTTCCTATAGTTATATTAGGATTATTTAAAACTCCATCTAGTAGCGAACAAAAACTTGACTGCATATACTTTATTTTTTGTTTCGTAAACAATCGACTATTATATTCAAATGTAGCTTCTATCTTTCCAGAGTCTATCTCCTTAAGAAATAAGGTTAACTCAAAACGTGCTGTTTTGTTATTCACTTCAATTGGAAGGACTTCAAGATCAGCTAGCTCTAATCGTTCTTCTAACTGATTTTGATAAGCAAACATCACTTGAACGATTGGTGAGTAGGCTTGATTTCGTTCAGGTTGTAACTCTTTCACCAAAATTTCAAAAGGCATATCTTGATGATCATAAATACGCAAGCAGCGCTCTTTAACATGATGCAAGTATGTTAAAAATGAATGCTCTTTATTGAATTGACTTCGAATTGCTACAGTATTCACAAAAAAGCCTACCATTCGTTCAAGCTCATACTCATTTCGATTAGCAATCGGCGATCCAATAATCAGATCATTTTGACCTGAATATCGATGTAACATAATATTAAATATAGCTTGTAAGATCATGTAATAGGATGCTTGAGTCTCCCGTGCGAGTACTTTAAGACCAAGCATCTGATTAGTTGACAACTCAAAATATATTTTGTCTCCTTCAAATGTTTGTATAGGTGGTCTCGGTTTATCAGTTGGTATTTGCAATACAGGCAGTTCACCTGAAAGTTCCTTCTTCCAAAAATCAAGCTGTTTGTGTAAACTTTCAGACTGAGTAGTTGTTTTATGCCAGTGTGCATATTCGGCATATTGTTTGGTCGGTAAAAACAATGGGGACGACTTGCCCTTGATATATGCTGTATATAATATGTTTAATTCATCTAATAAAATCATATTAGACCAAGCATCTGTAATAATATGATGAATAATTATACATAAAATATTACTATTAGGACTTGTGGAAAATAAAGAAAATCGAATTAATGGCCCTTTCTCCAGATCAAATGGTTGCTCAGATTCTTTGGTGAGACGCCGTTCTATAAGATGCTCTAGCTCATCAGCAGTATTTGCCGCAAGTGTAGCATGTGAAAAAGGAAGTTGAACTTGCTTAGCAACAACAGGCACTGGCTGATCGTTTATAACTTGAAAAGTTGTTCGCAGTATCTCATGACGATTCATTAGATTAATAAGTGCTGCTTGTAATGCATGAAGATCAAGTTGCCCTTCAATCTGATAGGCAAGTGTCTCATTATAAACAGGATTATAAGGATCCATTTGTTGGATAAACCATAATCTTTCCTGTGCAAAGGACATTTGCAATATCTCACCATTAAAAGATTTATTATCTTTAAAAAGTCGGCTACTATAAACATGATCTTCTTTATAGCCCATTTTTTGTAATTCATTCGCTAATCGTCTTACCGTTCGGTATTTAAAAATAAAAGTGAATGGTATTGTTTGTCTTATAAGAGAACGAAGCTTACTTATGACTCTGGAAGCAGAAATAGAATCTCCACCAATATCAAAAAAATCATCTTCAAGTTCAACTTGTTCTAGATGCAAAATATCTGCTATTATTTCAGTAATAATATGCTCTATTTTTGTTCTCATTGAATTTTTATCATTTGCAACTTGGCGATTCACAAATGGAATAGGCAATGCCTTACGATCCAGCTTACTATTATCATTTAAAGGAAACTCATCCATTTTTACGATAAAGTGTGGAATCATATAGGTTGGTAATAAGTTTAGCAACTTTTTTTTCAGGTCCAATTCGTGTTGTGAAAAACCTGGTTTTAATATTACATAAGCAGTCAAGTGGTGAATAGTTGGAATATCTTCACGTAATATAACAACTACTTCGCGAATTTCTTCCATAGAAAGAAATGCCGACTCCACTTCCCCCAGCTCCACACGAACTCCTCGCAATTTAACTTGATGATCATTTCTACCTGTAAACTGAATATTACCATCAGCTTTCATGTATGCCTGGTCGCCTGTAAAATACATGCGTTCTCCCGGTCTAAACGGATTATCTATAAACGACTGACGTGTCCGCTCAGCATCATGCATATATCCTTTAGCTAAACCATAACCAGCTACATACAAATTCCCAATTTTTTCTTTACCTACTTGTTTTAAATGCTCATCTAAAATATATATTTGACTGTTCCATAATGGCTTACCAATCGGAATAGTATCGTTAGTTTCTAAATCTGTTACAGTACATTTGTATAATGTAGAGCCAATTGATAATTCAGTAGCTCCCCATAAATTATACAAATTCCCTGGCATACCTAGGTTGATATAGCGTTTTCCAAGCTGAATAGGTAAAGCCTCTCCACCACCAAAACAGCCTCTTAAATGATTCATATACTTGATTTGATCTGGAGTTACAACATCAAGTACGCGACTAAGCATGCTAGAAACAAGTACAAGGAAAGAGACATTATAGCGAATTACATCTTGAATAATCGCTTCAGGATCACGATGTAGTCCCGGTTCAAGTAAAGCAATTCTACCACCAGTAACCAGTGGCCAAAATATTTCTAAAGCTGCATCATCAAAACCTAAATTTGTTTTTTGCAAAACTGTTTCTTGAGGCTGTAACTGTAACTCTTTCTGTATAGAATAGATCGCAGTTACCCAGCCACGATGCGTATTAGCCACTCCTTTGGGTTTGCCCGTTGAACCAGAAGTATAATAAATAGAAATCAACTGTTCTGCTTGTACTTGAACTTGTGGAAACTCCAATGAATGAAGTGACAATTTTTCATACAACGAGTACCATGTTAATGTATGTTCGACCAGAACTGTTTGACTAGAATGCGCTAATTCATCTGTAATAAGAAAACGAATATGAGCATCTTGAATAATTTTGTTATGTCTTGAAATAGGAATATCTGGATCTAAAGGAACGTAAGCCCCACCGGCTTTTAAGATTCCTAGTAATACAATAATTAGTTCTTTTGAACGATTCATACATACACCCACAGGTGTTTCAGAAGTAATACCTTTAGCGATCAATGCATGAGCAAGCTGATTCGATTGTTGACTCAACTGGGCGTATGTAAGAGACGAATCGTTCATCGTAACAGCAATATGTTGTGGCATCTGCTTAGCTTGCTGCTCAAACCATTCATGAAGGTTAATATTTAGAATATCCACTTCTTTCCCTCCTTAAGATCTTTAGGCAAGCATATGCCTGATCACTTTTAAAGCCTGTTCAATATGTTCTGTTTTTATACCTGCATGTGTCACCGCACGAATACGTCCATGTCCAAGTTCATCAACATACACACCGTGCTGTTGCAAAAAATGAACTACCTTTTCCCAAGTAAAGCGTGAATCTGTAACACGAAAAAAAACAATATTTGTTTCTACCTGTGTCTCACAAATAATCCCTGGAATTTTAGCCAATCCTTTCGCTAAAAGGCGTGCATTTATATGGTCATCTTCTAATCTGTTTATCATTTGGTCCAGTGCTACGATGCCTGCTGCTGCAATTACACCTGTTTGTCTCATACCACCTCCCAACATTTTGCGAATACGATAAACATTTTGTATAAATGCTTGACTACCTGCAACCATAGAACCAATAGGGGCTGATAAACCTTTAGATAAACAAAACTGTATAGAATCAACATAGGATGCAATAGTTGAAGCCGGTATTCCCATTGTTATAGCAGCATTCCATATTCTTGCACCATCCATGTGCACAGGAATATTATGTTGTTTTGAAAAACGCTGAATATCTACCAAATAAGATAATGGTAATACTCGGCCACCCATACGATTATGAGGATTTTCTAGACAAATTAATCCAGGTAAAGCAAACTGAGGATCAGTAGTATCACGAGGAATCGATTGTTGTAAATCGTATAAATCTAAGCGTCCGTCAGACTTTGTTTTGATTGGCTCATACATGACTCCGCCACAAATACTTGCACCTGCTGCTTCATAAATATAAATATCTGATTCATCACCAACAAGCACTTTTGTTCCACGAGGACAATGAGCCATAATAGAAGCCAGATTAGCCATTGTTCCGCTAGGCATAAAAATAGCAGCTTCCTTTCCTAACATATGGGCTGCTTTTGCTTCTAATTCTCGTACAGTGGGATCTTCTCCGTACACATCATCTCCTAGTTTTGCTTGAGTCATTGCTGTTAACATAGCCGATGTAGGTAAAGTAAATGTATCACTACGAAGTTCAATTTTTATACTTTTATCCATGTATAAGCCTCCAATAAATTACATAATTCCCATCATAATGATTACATGTGATATCGCATTTCTTGAGCGATTATAGTCATTAATTCCATGGGAGCATGAAGGAAATGATGATGATCACCAGTTAATGTTTTAAATGATACTGATCCATAGCTACTCCATCCGACTAATAGATCCGGATCAACTTCTTTGTCTTCTTTCCAACCGATTACAGTGACTGGAAAGTCTAATTTTTCAGGTTTCTGCTTAATATAATGACGATTTGATTCTAGATCAGCACGCATGATCCCCTTATTTAATTCGATCATGTCTGGTATTGGAACACCGCCCATTTTATAAGTAAGTAATTCAATTTCGACAGCAAGTTCATAGTCATCAAGCTCCAAAAAACGTCCATAAGGGCCTTCATGTGGTGCTACTTGTGAAGAAATAAATAAGTGCGACGGCATTGGTCCACCTTTTTTCATTAATTGCAAAGATGCTTCATAGCTAGGTAAAGCTGATCCACAATGCCCAAAAAATGCAAAAGGACGATCCAAATAAGGTTGAATAGCTTCATTAAGATCTTTTGCTAATTGCTCATAAGAAGTATAAGTTGGTTCATCAAATCGATTTTCTCGCCCAGGTAATTGAATCGGACATATTTCAATTTTCCCAATAAATTCTGGCCAGTGGCGATACATGCTTGCTCCACAACCAGAATATGGAATACAAAATAATCTTGCTTTAGCAAATGCAGAAGGCTCTCTAATGAACCAAGAATTGGACTTACTATAATTTTCTTCCATTATAAATCCCATATTCATATCTCCTTTCTATGTTTGAGCATATCCACGTATAGGCATGTGTTTAATTCCACTAATAAAATTAGAACCTAAATATTCAATACTACCTATAATCTCAAAATTGTCATAGTGTGCAAAAATCTCTTCGAATAGTATTGTTAACGTCTGCTTTGCGGTTTTGTGACCAATACAATAATGGGAGCCACTTCCAAAAGCAATATGTGGATTAGGCGTTCTGCGAATATCAAATGTGTACGGATCATCAAAGATATCCTCATCTCGATTAGCTGAACCAAGCCAAACTACAACAGCATCACCTTGACGAATTCGTATCCCATTAATTTCAGTATCTTGTGTCGCATAGCGCATAAAATGACTAGCTGGTGACGACCAACGAAAAACTTCTTCCATTGCACTATCCATACATTCAGGATGAGAGGCAAAATCATGATATAAATTCTGCTTGATTATTTCTAAAAAGGATAAGCTAGCAGCATGCGGAGTTGTAGCTGTTGCACCCAATATCAAACTATAGCAATTAGAAATAATAGCACCGGTATCCATTTTTATTCCATCTAACTCAACGTTGGTCAGAACGCTAATCAGATCTTTGCCAGGAAAACGGCGACGTTGACTAACTATATCAAGAAAATAAGCAAATAATTCTCGATGAGCTTGTTCTAAGGTAGCTTTGCTACCTTCTGGTAGTTGATATTCTTTATCATCCGGGGCAATCGACATAAGCACCAGTCGTGTTAGTAATGGCCAATCTTCTTCAGGTAATCCTAATATACAGCCACTTACCGCTATTGATATTTCAAACATAGCATGCGCGAAATCAAGTCCTTCCGGTTCTAAACAAGGAATTAGCAAAGTGCGTATTTTTGTTCGCAATTGCTGTTCATAATTTGTAATAGGTTGCTGGTTAAACCCACGTTGTAATGGACGACGAATTTGCCCGTGTCTTGGTGGATCTGTTGCTGCTAATTGTTTACCACCCGCAGGATCTTTTATTCCTAACAAGTTCAATAGAGTGCCCTGCTCAGAAGTAAATGTTTCATAGTCTTTTAGCACATGAACAACATCTTTATATTTGGTGATAGACCAAAAGCCGAGTTCTTTATTCACCTGTTGCCAGTGAACTGGTGCACTATGTCGCATCTTACGCCAAACTGCATGTGGTTCTCCTTGGCTATATAATAGAGGATCTGTCAAATCAATCTTTTTAATATCAATCAAAGATTCGTCCATTGCATGAGCTGACATTAATAAAAAACCTCCTTTAATTATTTTTAAGCGATTGTTGATTATCTTCAATAATGACTGAAAGCTCAGCAAGAGTAGGTTTTAAATATAAGAAACGAGCAGGAATGGCTACATTTAGCTTTTGTTCCATATCGATAATTAATTCAGATAAAATAAGCGAATCACCGCCAATCGAAAAAAAGTTGTCATGAATACCAATAGGTTCAATAGATAGCTTCTCACCCCATAGTGCAGCCAGTGTAGATTCTAAATGATTTCGCGGAGCCACATATGCCGTCTGTAGTCTGCGTGGAGAACGCTTAGCTACTGGAAGCTGATGGCGATCAATTTTACCATTAGCTGTAAGTGGCATCTCATTTAATACAGTCATGGCCCATGGAACCATATAAGCAGGCAAACTTTCTTTTAAATAAGTATAGATATTTGCCAAAATTTCGGTTTCTACCTCTTCTGTTTGATCTAATTTCACATAAGCAATTAAACGTTTATTCCCATGAGGATCCTGTTGTGGCATTACAACAGCTACCTGTATAGATTGATATTGCATGATTACTTTTTCGATTTCGTCCGGTTCGACTCGATATCCTTGAATTTTGATCTGTCGATCAACTCGGCCGACAAATTCAATCGTTCCATCTGGATATTGGCGTACACGATCACCAGTTTTTAGCATACGAGCTCCTGGATGCTTACTCCATGGATTCGCTATAAATTTGATTGCAGTCTCAGCTGGACGATGAAGATATCCTCTAGCAAGCCCTGCACCAGCCAAATATAATTCTCCTTCTTGTCCGATATCGACTGGACAAAGATTCTCATCACAAACGATCAACCATGTTCCATTAATTGGTATACCAATAGGAACTGTAGGCTGTTCGGTCATAATAGATGATGTCCAACATGTTGAGAACGTGGTGTTTTCAGTTGGACCATATCCATTTGTAAATTGAAGATGTGGATGTGTATGAAGTAATAGCTCCAAATGTGGAACTGAAATAACATCTCCACCTGCGAGTACATGTCGAACATTTTGAAATGTAGGTAAATACATGTTAACCATCAACTGAAACAAGCCGGCTGTTAACCAAACAACTGTCACACCTTTCTCTATAATCGTTTCAGATAGTAAATCTGGCCGTACAATACCAGAATCATAAATGACTAAGCATGCTCCTTTTCCAAGACAACACCATATTTCTAATGTAGAAGCATCAAAAGCAACAGGTGAAACGAGCATAAATACATCGTTTGCTGTAAAAGAAAAATCTGTATCATTAAGGACAAGTCGTGCGACTGCACGATGGGGAATACAAACACCTTTTGGTGTACCAGTTGAACCTGAAGTATAACTAATATATGCCAGATGCTCAGGTGTAACAGAAATAGTTCCTCGAGAAGGAGCAGATATTTCCTGTTCCTTCTCAAGTACTACTAAAGGAATTGAATAATCTGCCAATCGACCAACAAACTGACTTTGGGTAATAACTAGACAAGGAGAAGCATCATCTAGTATAAACGCTAACCTTGTATCCGGAATGTTTGTTTCCAAACATAAATAACATCCTCCTGCTTTTAAAATTGCTAACAAAGAAATGATTAATTCAAATGAGCGGTCTGCTAATACACATACGATACTGTCGGGTTTTACACCAAGCTGTACAAGCCTGTTTGCAAGTTGTTCAGCAGCTTCATTTACTTCTTGATAAGTCATAGTAAACGAATAATACCTAAGAGCAATTTTATCTGGTGTTGCCTTTGCTACATATTCAAATTGTTCATGAATACAAATTGGCTCCGTCTCGGGTGATTCACACCCACTTGAAACTTTACCTGCTGGAATAGGCCATATATCTGTTTTGGAAATATAATCATTATCGATCGTATCTTCTAACGAAAATAAGGATGAAGTCAATATAGGAGAAGCATGTAAATGATCTGGTTGCATATTTGTCCATACAGATTCAATATGCTGCATACATTGTTCCATTGTTCCTTCAAACCCCGTAGATATCCAACCGTGAGGAAGATTTTTTTCGGCTGACCAAATGGAATACTGACCTTCATGATTGATGAGAGTAATATATGGTAAATGAATGGACATTTCCTCTACTCCTTCGTTTCCGCAATATAAGGCTTTATATACGATACAATCGTTTTAACATGCTTGCTATTCATTATCGAATAATGATCAGCCTCTAGTATGACCGTATGAACATCTTCAGCATATGGTTGCCAATCTACCGTATTTAACGTCTGCTCTTCTTTTTTTGCACCAAACCAAAGTATTTTACCACCAAATCGTTCTGGAATATGTTCTATCATCGCTTGATAGTTAGACAAAAATACTCTATAAAAATAATCATTCTGATTTTCTTCGTTCTCAGTGCATAAATATATACTTTCCTGCCATTCTTCCAATTGTTGCATGCTTTTCAGATCATTAAGAAAGTCATGTTTCAATTCCTCATCAGAATAATGCAATTGATCCTCCTGTAAATGACTTACTCTAGAATCAAGTAATATTAAATGAGCAACTTCATGACCAGTCTGTTCAAGCTGGTAAGCCATTTCATGAGCTACAACACCTCCAAATGACCATCCTAACAGTGAATAAGGACCTTTCGGCTGTACAGTCTGGATATGCTGTATATACTGAGTAGCCAATTGTTTTATTGAAACTAAAGGTAAAAAATCCTGCTGATCATTTGAATGAGCATTCAAACGCTGATCCTGAATAGCATAAACTGGCCAATCTTTTCCTATCGCTTCCGGAAATGTATGATAACACATCGCGCTTCCCCCAACAGGATGAATACAAAACAATGGAATCTGAGAACCTGAAGTATTTAAAGCAATCAATCCTGATTCCAATTGTAATTTGATTGAATCAGCGTCAATCAACATAGCTAAACGCTCAATTGTAGGATGTTCCAAAATAGCCGATAATGGCAATTTTTTTCCGAATTCTCGCTCGATATGAACTACTAATTGAATAGCAAGTAAAGAATGGCCACCCCAATGAAAAAATGATTCATTCACGCCGGGTACTTGAACACCAAGTATTTTCTCCCATAACTTCAATAATCGATGTTCTACTACGTTACTAGCAGTACGATAATTATGCTTGTGTTGACTATGATCTTGTACAGCCACACGCTCAAGCGCTTTTCGATCTATTTTCCCACTTGCTGTAAGAGGCATTTTTTCCAGCCATATCCAGCGAGTTGGAATCATATATTCAGGAACATATAATTTTAAATGTTCATATAATTCCTCTATTTCAGGCAAATTGTCTATCATATACGGCACAATGCATGCAATAAGTTGAATATCGTGTACATCTTTAATTGTACATAATGCGCACTCAGCCACCTGAGAATGCATGACTAATTTACTTTCAATATCGCCCATTTCAATACGAAAACCACGTATTTTCACTTGATGATCTAATCGACCTAAATATTCAATTGCTCCATTGGTTAAGTACCTACCTTCATCTCCTGTTTTATATAATCGTGCTGAAGAATCATCACTAAACGGATCAGAGATAAATCGTTCAGTATTCAACGCGGGACGATTATGATAACCACGTGCAAGACAAATCCCCCCAATGTATAATTCTCCTGGTACACCAACACCAACAGGCAACCCATTTTTATTGAGTACTCTTATATATACATTGGCAATTGGCATACCGATTGGAACGATATCATAATCCTTATGGCATTCCCAACTCGTTACATCAACGGCTGCTTCTGTAGGACCGTATAGGTTGTATAACTTACACGATAGCTTTTCAAAAAATTTCTCCTGTAAGAATGGAGATAATGCTTCTCCGCTACAAATTACTTTTTGCAAAGATACACATTGTTCAATTCCTGGTTGTATTAAAAAGGTGTGTAACATAGAAGGAACAAAATGAATAATCGTAATTTGATGTTGTTGAATGATATCTAACAAATATTTAGGATTTTTATGTCCACCTGGCTCTGCCAAAACCAGTACAGCACCTGCAATCAAAGGCCAGAAAAACTCCCATACAGAGACATCAAAAGTAAATGGCGTCTTTTGCAAAACCCGATCATCGCCACTTAACTGAAACTCTTCCTGCATCCATAATAAGCGGTTAGCAATTGCTTGATGTTCAATAAGTACGCCTTTCGGTTTTCCAGTGGAACCAGACGTATAAATCATATAAGCTAACTGTCCAGAATCGTATAATATATTAGGATTTTCGCAAGATTCTTTGCTAATATTTAACAGCAATTTTTCTATGTCCAATATACTTGCTCTAGAGCGTTCAAACAGAAATATTGATTGTTGACTTGTGATGATAAATGTTGGTTCCGCATCGTGTACGATCTCTTCCATGTAGTGAACAGGATGCTGTGGATCAAGTGGAACATAAGCACCCCCAGCTTTCAAAATAGCTAATAAAATTATTGGTAAATCTGCTGATCTTTCCAGACAGACGCCAACTTTCATTTCCTTATCTAATCCATGTTTAATGAAATAATGAGCAAGTCGATTAGCTTGTTCGTTACACTTACGATAACTAAGCTGTTGATCACCATAAATAATTGCAATCTCATCTGGTGTGTAAGCTGCCTGTTGTTCAAATAATGTATGTAATAGATGAACTTTGGGAAATAAATAAGAAGTGTCATTCCAATTTTTTATTTCCTCCAGTTCAGCAGAAGTCAACAATATTTGATGATCAGCTTGTGCATAGGTATCGTAAGTTGCATAGTGCATCGCTTGTAAGTAATATCCTGAGATGCGTCTGATTTGCTCATCACTAAATAAGCTTTGGTCCCAACGAAGCGATAGTCTTAACTCTCCCTTATCTCCTTCAAGTGAAAATTCTGCCCCAAAGGGAAAACTATTATCTGCATACCCTGGTTTTTCATTGATATGAAGTTCATTATAGGAACCAATTTTCTGCTCAGACACATAAAAGTGGGTAAAGTTAAAAAATGTTTCAAATAATGGATTGCCTCCAATATCTTGTTGTATTTGAGCCATAGGATAATGGCGATACTGTAGCATTTCTTTTTCTGTTTCCCATGCCTGCTCTGCAATAGATAACCAATTTCCACCATCCAGTCGAAGACGAAACGGCAATGTATTTAAAAATAATCCTAGTACTCTATCGCCATCTTTTTGCTCTGGACGTCCATGAAATAAAACTCCAGAAGTAATGTCTTTCTGATTAGTAACCGTTTTCAGCACTTGCATATGAATAGCAATTAACCAGCTTTTTAACGGAATAAGTGTATTTTTTGCTAACTTGCGCAATGTTAGAGATAAATCATTTGGAACATCTAACTCTTTGAGCTGCATTACAGGTGAAGAGGGTTTTGGCATTTCCCAACGCGGTAACAAAGTTCTTGAAAATTCATGAAGTTTATGTTGCCAATAATCTCTCTGTTCCTCTGATCGCAAAGCATTTAACTCTTCTCTAACATGATCTTTAAACGATGCTTTTAAAGAATCATTAGATTTTAACTTTTTACCTTGTAATAGAATGTCTACTGTTTCAAATAATTCAGTCGTAAAATGAGCTACACTCCATCCATCCAGGATCGCATGATGCATGACTAACATCAAATAAATATGATTTTCAGCCAAATGCACGATACGAATACGTATTAAAGACTGTCTCCATTCAAATGGTGTATTCATCTCTTCATTTATCCAGTAATGAATCTTGTATTCTTCATCTTTATTATTCCGCTCATCCACATAATTTATCAACATCTTCCTATGTGTATGCACTAACTGTAGAGGTGATTCATAATGACTTAAGTCGAAAGTTGTGCGGAGTACTGGGTGACGTTCTATTAATAATCCTAGAGCCTGTTCCCAAACTATTTTTTCAAAACGACCCTGAATAGAAAATTGAATTAAATCATGATAGAGCTTAGAATGAGGATGTAATTCATTTTGAAATAACATTCCTTGCTGCAATTGTGTGAGTGGATATGCTTCTTCCACATCATCAGGTAACTTGGCATGCTCTACTAAAGAAATTAAATCATAGCGATTATTATTTGGTTTTTCTTTGTTACTTATTGTCATTACTTTTGGAGCAAGTGTTTTAATTGTTTGATATGATAATACATCTCTGATACTAAAGTACATATCGTATTCCTTGGCTAATGCAATCATACTTAACATACGAATCGAGTCTCCACCACAAACAAAGTAATTATCATTAACACTAAGCTGATCCAATTGTAGAACTTGCTTCCAAATATCAATAAGCTTTTCTTCTGTCTCATTATTCGGTTGTATAACTTCTACTTCCGCAGTTGAATTTGCATGGTTTAATAGCGAATGACCCTCAATTAACTTCTCTGATAGCTGATTTACCATATATATATGTTTAGGTATCCAATTTTCCGGTAAATTTTCACCCAAATAATATTTAATTTCTGATATCATTATTTCTTTATCTATATCTGAAATTAGATAGGCAACCAACTCTTGGTCAACATTCACCTTAACTTCTGCTTCAAGAATATGAGGATGATTCATAAAAGCCTCATATATTTCTTCTATTAGAATCGGTGAACCATCTATTTCGATTTCATTATTTTTATTATATAACCATTCAATTTGTTCATCTGGCCATAAGCGACATACATCATCCGTTCGATATAACCAGTGACTGTTACCCTCTCTTAAATCTGATCGATAACTCCAGCGTTTATCTGCCAATCTCTCATGAAATAAGGCACTAGAACAAGAATCTGTTTCACTTATATAGAGAGTTCCAGTAATTCCAGATGGCACTCTATTTTCAGCTTCATCAAGTATATATAATGACTGATCACAAAGAGAGGTACCTATCATTCGATCTATACGTTGATATTGATTGCCTTCGGGCGCAAGAAATCGACTACTAATTACGCCTCCCCACGAACTTAAACTATGAAGATGAACAAACTGCATTTGTGAGCTAGATTCAATATATTGTTCTAACCACTCTTTCATAGGTGGTAATATTATGGTTTTTCCTTTAATAAATAACATTCGAAGCATTAACTTACCTGGGGCATGTTTGTGGGATAATTGCTTCCAAGTAATTAATGAATTACAACTTAACGTCATCCGAGTTACTTTTTCTAATTTTACTAGTTCCCATACATACTCCATTTGCTCATGCATCCAGTCTGGTACAACAATTAATGTTGCACCACAAAACAATGCTCCACCTATTTCCCATAAAGCAAGCTCACAATCAAGAGGCTGCAACAATGTCCAGATATCTTTTTCATCAAAAGCAAACTTGTGTTTAGCCGAATCGTTTAGATGCAATAAACGATAATGTGGTACAACAATAGGATCTGTACTGCTTCCTGCTCCCCAATAAATACAAGCACTCTGCTGATTCGCTACTTGTTGATCAAGGTTTGCGGAATGCTGAACATCATAGTTTACATGTTCAAGGTAGAATATTTCTTTTTCAAATTGTGTTAGATGCTTTGCATGGTATTTATTTGTTATAGTGCCATATACCCCTGCTTCTTTTAATCTTTTCTGATTACGGCTAACTGGGTGTGACAAATGTAAAGGAACACAGCAACCTCCTACTTTCCAAATCGCTAACATACTTGCAATAAAATCAATTGAAGGTTCCAACCAGAGACCAACATTTGATCCTGCTTCTATTCCACTTTTTATCAAATAACTAGCAATTTGATTTGCCTTTTCATTGAGTTGTTTATATGTGATTGATGTATCTTGATAACGGATAGCCACTTGATGAGGAACAAGCTTAGCTTGATATTCAAATCGTTCATGACATCCGTTTAACTCTGGAGTTTGAATAGATCCCCATGTTGGGACAGACAACTGATGATTATCTCTATTTATCTCATCATCTTGAAAAGAAATATTCCAAATTTGTTGCTGTTCATCTTTAACGATCTGCTCGATTAACTGTATAAAATGTCGGCTCAATTGCTCCATCAATGGTTGATCATATAGATGCTTTTGATATTCAAATACACCTTGTAATCCTTCTTCTGTAGCAGTCATATCGAGATATAATTCAAATTTGGCTGTATCAAGTGTAATATCGACTAGTTGATTCTCTGTCCCTTCTAACTTCAAATCTAATTTAGAGTAATTCTGGAATGAGAACATTGCCTGAAAAATAGGAGTTTGACCTAAATTTCGTTCTGGTGATAGCCTTTCCACTACAAGATCAAAAGGAACATCCTGATAATCATAAGCTTCTAGCATAGTTTCTCTTACATATGCCAACAATTCGTTAAAGGTCGGATTATGTTCTACATCAGTTCTCAAAGCCATTGTATTTACAAACATACCTACAATATTTTCTAGTTCATTATGATTACGATTAGCAATCGGTGTACCTACAACGATATCTAGTTGTCCTGAAGACCTTGCAAGCAATACCTTATATACAGTTAATAAACCAATATACAGGGTAGTTCCTTTGCTATTGCATAATTGCAAGAATTGTTCAGATAGCTCATTATTTATATGAAAATCGAAAGATGCTCCTGCATTATCATATTGGATAATACGTTTTGAAGGCACAGGCAAATCTAAGATAGGTAGGTCACCCTTCAAATGCTCTTCCCAAAACCTCAGTTGCTTTTCCAGTTGTTCACCTTGCAAATAGTCTTTTTGCCACTGTGCAAAATCAGCTACTTGAATTTCTAAATATGGTAAATGTGCCTCTTCACCCTTAAGTTTTGAACTATACAATATACTAAGCTCACGCAATAAAATCGAACAAGACCAACCATCTGTTATAATGTGATGCATATTTAATAATAAATAATGCTCAGACATATTTACCCTATACAAATAAACTCGGAAAAGAGGAGCCTGATATAATAAGAATGGTTCCCGAATATGTGTCAGTATTCGTTCTTCAACTTTTTCCAATTCATCATCTGGCACTACAATATATTGAATATCACATTTCATCTCTGGTATAATAATTTGCGCAATATCACTGTCTTTAATAGCAAAATAGGTACGTAAAGACTCATGTCTTTCTACCAAATGATCAATACTATCCTGTAATATCTCTAAATCAATATTACCTTTAAGTTTAAATAGTAAAGGTACATGATAAACTGAAGAGTCAGAGACAGTTTCTTGAACAAACCACATTCTTCTTTGTGCAAAAGAGGCTGGAAAGGAATAATGGCTAGTATCAAATGTTGTAGACAATCGCTTAATCCTCCTTTTTATATAAGGAACAATATAACAGATTTCAACGTTTTGACGCTCTAGGAAGTCTAGATATTTTTGGAATTGATATTATATTTTCTTTTTCTTCAAGTTTATCGAGTATTCGAGCCATCTCTATAATTGTTGGCGAATCAAATATAGTTTTAACTGGTATTTGTTTTGAAAATTCGGTTTGAATCGCAGAAACAATCTGGGTAGCCAACAAAGAATGACCTCCAATATCAAAGAAATTTTCATTAACACCTACTTGTGCACGCTGTAAAAACCTACACCAAATTAATGCTAATTTTTTCTCGATAAAGGTAGAAGGTAACTCAATCTGTTCGTCTACTGGTAAGATATTATCCATTTGAGCCAAACGCTGATAATCAACTTTCCCTCCTGCGGTCATCGGAAATTGTTCAACTTTCAGATAAAAAGTAGGCTGCATATATGCGGGAAGCTGCTGTTTTATGCTGTGACGGATTTCATCCAATGAAACATTAATCGTATTACACTTCAGATAAGCAACAAGTTGTTTATTATTATGAGTTGAGTGTTGACTAACAATTACAATTGACTTTTCAATCGATTCAATCTTTTCTAACTGATTTTCAATTTCACCTAATTCGACTCGATAGCCTCTGATTTTAATCTGTGCATCTTTTCTACCAATATATTCGATCTGTCCGTCTGGTAAATAACGTGCATAATCTCCAGTACGGTATAAACGCTCTTCTGGATAAAAGGGATTAACAATAAAAGATTGTTTACTTAATTCTGGCTGACCCCAGTAACCGCTCGCCAATCTTTTTCCACCTATAAAAAGTTCTCCTGTTACGCCAATAGGTACAAGTTGAAACAAGGGATCAAGTATATACAACTGGGTATACGGCAATGCTCTACCAATCGGAATATCTCCACGTCTTGGAATCCATTCATCTTGATCATCATAAAAAGAAGTAGCTGCAACTGTCGCCTCTGTGGGCCCGTAAGCGTTATTCCAACGAACATGATTCCCAGTGATATTTTTCCATTTTTCATATAAAGAGACTGATGCTTTTTCTCCACCAACAGACACCAATTTAAGCGAACTTGGCACCTGATCAGTATCATTCCACTCACTCACTAACAAATGCCAGTAAGCCGTTGGTAAATACAGTACACTTATTTGCTTTCTATTAATCCATTTCACAAATTCATGTGTATCTACCACTGATTGCGGACGTAATACTAGGGTTGCTCCTGCCAGAAGTGTAGGGAATATTTCATGAATCGAAAAGTCGAAACTAATCGCCGAAAATTGTACAACTTGATCATGATTATTTAAAGAATTACTCTCCATCACAGTTAATGTATGATCCATAAGTGCAGTCTGAGGAATGATTACACCTTTTGGATGACCAGTAGATCCTGATGTATAGATCATATAAGCAGCATTTTCTATATCGTTCTGTTCTGTAGCTGAAATTTTCATAATTTCATTTTGATCGATAGACTGAACATTTGATTGATTTAACTGATCAACTGTGACAACACATTTATGTTTGACTGGTAACATCGACACTAATGTAGAAGTAGTCAGAATAACAGACATTTGGCTATTTTCTATCATCCATTGAATACGTTCAGCTGGATATTCTGGATCCATTGGTACAAAACAGGCTTCTATTTTTAATACTGCAAGCATAGAGGAAATGAGTTCAATTGAACGTGTCATATAGATACCAATTATTGTCTGTTTATTTGTATCCATAGATTGTAACAGTTGTGCTATATCTTGCACTTGAAGATGAAGTTGTTCATAAGTAATAGCTCTTTTATCATCTCTAATAGCAATGGCATCATAATATAAGTTAACAGTATTGGAAAAGCGATGGTAAATACCTTGTACATCTAATTCAGTATTTGTATGAATTCGCTTCGTTTCATTCCAAGTTATTAACATCTGTTCTGTTTCTTTTTTGTCTAATATTGAAGTTCTTGATACATGACTATATGGTTGAAAAAGCATCTGGTTTAGCAAATTAACATAATGTTTAGCAAACTGCTGAATCGTTTCCGATGTAAATAAGTCAGTAGCATATTCAATCGTGATGTACAGCTCTTCTTGCTCCTCAATAAACATACTAAGATCAAATAACGAATTAATTGTATCCAGTTCATATGGACAACATGATAGTGACATATCTGAATAATCAAACTGATCACTTTGCAGAGAAAACATTACCTGAAATAAGGGCGAAAAATCTTGTGAGCGTTCTAAGTTTAGCTCCTGCACGAGTTTTTCAAACGGAACATCTGGGTTTTCGAATGCTTCTAGCACTGTCTTTTTAACATTTTGTAACAATTCGTTCCATGTTGTATCTGAATATATACCTGTACGAATCACAAGAGTATTGACAAAAAATCCAATCACATGCTCCCATTCTGTACGATTACGATTACTCATAGGTGAACCAACCAACACATCTTCTAGACCTGTATAACGATATAAGACTGCTTTGAACACAGTAAGCATAGTCATGTATAAAGATACATCTTCTTTTGCACTAAATTGTTTAATCTGTATAGCCAGATCAGATTTAATTTTGAAATTAAATTGTGCTCCTTTAAATGATTGCTGTGTAGGACGCGGATAATCAGAAGGCAATTGCAGTATCGGGAGCTCTCCTTGCAATTGTTTTTTCCAATAGGTTAGTTGTTCTTGCTGACTTTCTCCTTGTAACATCTTACGTTGCCATTGTGCATAATCTGCATAATGTAGCTTATTTTTTTCTTGTTGTATTAATAATCCTTTTTGATGTGCTTCATACGATCTCCATAACTCCTGTTCTAACAATGACATTGACCAACCATCAAAAATAATGTGATGTACAACAATCATGAGTACAGATTCTGTATTATTTAATCGATATACATGTATACGTATCAATAAATCAATAGCTAAATTAAAGGGTTTTTGTTCTTCTATTTGTAGAAATGTATGAAGTGATTGAGATTCAACCTCTTTTTTATCGTGTTGAATATCTGTCAACTGAATTTCGCCTATCCTTGTAGGATGGATGAATTGAAGTGGTACTCCATCCGGATTTACAAAGTTGGTACGTAAAATTTCATGTCGTTCAATAAGCTGTTGATAACTCAATTGTAGTGCTTGTATATCAAGTTCTCCTTGAATATGAATCGCTTTAGAAATATTGTATACTGCAGTCGATTGATGCCATTGTTCAAAAAACCAGATTCTTTCTTGAGCATATGATAATGGCATATAAGGGTGACGTGTTGCAGGTATGATCGGCTCTTCCACAGATTTATTTTTTCCACAGTATTCATCTACATAAGTTGCAAAGTCGCCTAGCTTTGGATATTCAAATACACTATGCAAAGGAACTTCAAACGAAAACACTTGACGAATCCGCGATATTACTTTTATGGCAAGTAATGAATGTCCACCTAATTCAAAGAAGTGATCATTCTGTCCTATATTTTGATGTCCCAAAATAGTAGCCCAAATTGTAGCAATTACTTTCTCTGTACTTGTAACAGGATCTTTTTTTTCAGCAATGCCCATATTACGAATCGGTTCAGGCAAAGCAGATCTACTTATTTTACCACTAGGCGTTAATGGCATTTGATCAATCTGCATAAAAATAGTAGGGATCATATAGTCAGGTAATTGAGTCTTTAAATATTTGCGTAGCTCAAGTTCATCTATTTTTTGATCTGCTACAATATAGGCAACTAAATCAAGTATTACATTTTGATCGCCTGAGTATCCAACCACTACCGTTTCTTTAATAGAATTCATTGTTGAAATAACAGATTCTACTTCACCTGGCTCTACACGGAATCCGCGGATTTTAATCTGATCGTCAATTCGACCTAAAAATTCAACACTTCCATCAGACAAAATACGTGCCAGATCGCCTGATTTATACATCCGTTGATTTGGTTTAGTAGAAAATGGATTAGAAATAAATCGTTCAGCTGTTAATTTTTCACGATTTAAATACCCTCTTGCTAAACACACCCCTCCGATATAAAGTTCGCCGCACACACCAATAGGAACTGGTTGTAACTGTGTATCTAAAATATAAATTTCACAATTATCAATTGCATGTCCGATTGGTGGCAATGAATGAATTCCATCCATATTCTTTATCATTTGAGCGGTAACCACATGTGTTTCTGTTGGACCATAGTGATTTTGTAACACACATTGACCAAGTTTTTTGTGCCATTTTTTAATTTGTGGCGTTATCCGTAATTGTTCACCTGAAACGGTAATATCTTTAATGGCATATTTGGCATGCTCCACATGCTCTGCTGCTTCAGCCACTTGCTGTAGACTAATATATGGTAAATGTAGTCGCTCCACACGATTATTAATAATAACTTGTAATAGTTGTTCTGGATCTTTACGAATCTTTTCATCAATAAGAATTAGTTTACCACCAGAACAAAATGCTGAAAAAAATTCGTGGAAAGACATATCAAAATTTAAAGTTGAAAATTGTAACACTGTTGTGGGTCCCGTATGTGTTACATTTTTCATTTGCCATGCAAGCAAATTAACAATTGGTCGATGATCCATAACAATGCCTTTTGGCTTCCCTGTTGAACCAGAAGTATATAATATGTATAAGATATGATCTGGCGTCACACCCGATATTGGTGCTTTATCAATACCTTTAAGTTCACGCCAATCATCCAATATGATTCTTGTGATATTTGCCTCTTTCAGCAAAGAGGATAGGGAAGATTGAGTTAACACAACTGAAATAGCTGTATCATCCAAAATATAACGTAAGCGTTCTTCTGGATATGAAGGATCAAGTGGCACGTACGCTCCACCAGCTTTCAAAACTCCTATAACTGCTATAATCATTTCCAAAGAACGTTCCATACAAATTCCTACACAAACATCAGGCCCTACTCCATCTTTTTGTAGACGAACAGCAAGTCCGTTAGATAACATATCTAGTTCGCGATAACTTAATTCCTTCTCATTAAAAATAACTGCTATTGCATCTGGAGTACGTTTAACTTGGTTTTCAAAATAGTGATGCATGCATAAATCATCTGGATAAACAGTTTCTGTTTTATTCCATCCTTGTAACTGTTTTATTTCTTTCTGTGATAAATATTCTAATTGAATAATCGATTGCTCAGGGTATTTTATAACGCTCTCTAATAAGTGAATATAATGACCAATCATACGCATAATTGTTTCTTCTTTAAATAAATCGGTGTTGTACTCGACTCCACCTGACATTATCTCGCCATGATCGATCAAAGTCAGTTCCATATCAAATTTTGATGTTTTATTATCTGTTTCTAATGAATGTACTGTTAATCCTTCAAATTGCAAATTAGCATCATCAATCAGATTAAAAAGAATCTGAAACAAAGGTGTTTCTCCAGCTTTACGTTCTGGTTGTACTGTTTCCACAACCATATCAAATGGTATATCTTGATTAGCATATGCATCCAATGTTTCCCGCTGTACTTCTTTTAGCACTTCTATAAATGACATATCCGATGATAAAGATGTACTAATAGCAAGTGTATTTACAAAAAAACCAATTAATTGTTCAACTTCCTCATTATTTCGATTAGCCGCAGGTGTTCCTACAACTAACTCCATTTGTCCTGTATAACGATACAACAAAATATTATATACAGCTAAAAAGGACATAAAAGGGGTCGTTCCATACGTACGACCAAGCTTTTTAAATGCTTGTGTGATATTGTCAGGAATAGAAAAGGATAAAAATGCTCCATTAAAAGCGGGACGAGAAGGAACTGGAAAATCATAGGGGAGCTGCAACGAAGGTAAATTACCATTTAACTTTTGTTTCCAATAATCAAGTTGTTGTAACATTTCTTCACTTTTTATATATTCGTTTTGCCAATGTGCGTAATCAACATACTGAATGGGCAAAGGTACTAATGAGCATATAGTATCATTTTTATTAGCTTTATATAATTGTTCTAATTCTTTACATAAAATTCCCATCGACCAGCCATCAAATACAATATGATGAATATTTAAAACAAAAAAGTATTCATGTTCTCCTAAATCAATTAATTGTACACGTAAAAGAGGACCTTCTGATAAATTAAAGGCTGTCTCTGCTTCCTCTTGAAATAACCTATGGGCAGTAATTGATTTAAGAGAGTCATCTAAATGACTAATATTTATAATTTTCCAGTCATATACTGGATGCTCATTAATTGTTTGAAATACTTCACCATCTTGAGCCACAAAAGTTGTTCGTAGAGCTTCATGTCTCTCTACAATTTGTTGAACACTTTGTTTCAAAGCATTAATATGCAATTCACCAATAATATGGAATAGAAATGGCACATTATAAAAAGCATGTTGTGGGTATAACTGATTCAAAAACCACATCCGTTTTTGAGCAGAAGATGCCGGACATTTTTCGGTTCTTTCAACAGGTTGAATTATTGAATTTGATAATTGATTAAATTGTTTTTGTTGTAATAATTTATGTAATAATGCTTGTCTAGCTGTAGAAACCTTATCTTTTCGATTAGATGAATTCATGGCTAATACCCCTCTCATAATAATAAATATAATGATTGTTTAGGATGTAGCATGTTACAACGAAAGATATTAATTGTTTGTATGAAAAATTGTTACTTCACCTTGCAATCCATTCATCAAATAATACGTTTTTTGGAGTTGATCGCAATATTCAGGATTTATTGGATCCAATAAAATTCCGCTACATGTTCCACTATGAGTAATAACTACTCCCAGTCCTCGCACTTTATCACAAATCTCAAGTACATCATTTAGTTGACTTTTGTATAGTAACTTTTGATTTAAAATTGCGCTGCGAGTTGAAATATGTCCAATAGTAATTAAATCATTTTTTTTGATAGCTATAGATATACGATCTAATAAATAGTCATATTCTAGCCTATCTTCTAGTTCAAAACACAATGACATTCTATTAAATTCAGCTGTACTCACCTCTCCACCTTCATCAATGCTTACTATTGTGAGCTGTGGAACCAATCCGAGATATTCGCGTAGCCTGACTTCACGGTGATAATAGGAAACAATACCTTCATACATTACTCCATCTGTAGGCTCAATCTCTCTAATCAAGTCTTCAAGCTCCGATTGTGACAAATTTAGCTGAAAGCAACAGTCTACAGCACGAGCAGTAGCTACAATATCAGCTGAAGAACTAGCAAGTCCTTTACCAATAGGAATATTACTATCAATTTCAATCCATCCACCTTCAGGAAGTTCATATTTCTCAAGTATTTTTTGAGCTATTTTTTTTGATTTTAAGCGATAACTGGGTGATACAATCAATTCTGGGAAATCTGGTAATGAGCAAAAAGTAGCTTTTGAATAGCGATTAATAGGTAATGTAATCAAAAAATTTTGTTCATCACTACTGACCCCTTGAAGCAATTCACCAAATGTTCCAAATGATTTACCTATTCCTTTTAGCAAAGCTGCATTTTTCCCCTCCAAATATGAGCTCATCCCTAAATCCCTCCTGCTTCAGCAAAAAACATATGTTTGACTTTGTTCCTTTAATTTAGTGATTTCTTTCCATTTCAAAATGTGTGCTTGTTGCTGTAAGGAAAGGAGATGTAACACCTCATCTGGGTGTGTTGAACCCTTAGAGCATTTAGTTAGTAAAGCCTCATCAGTAGAAAAGCATTGGTTTAACATAATTGAGGAAATTTCAACCAGATAACCAGCTTCCACACATAACAATTGCAAATATTCTACATCTATATCCTCTGGAATTCTATGTTGCTCTATCATAAGAGTGATGTATTTACCAGCTAAAATTTGTGCTTCTCTATAAGGAATATTAAAAGTTAATGTAAGCTGATTTGCTAAAGAAAAACCACCGAAAAATTCTGTTTTGCATCGTTCATTCATATGGACTACATCAAATTTCATATTAGGTATTACATGAGTTAATAATTGAATTGCTGTACTCATTGTTGTCATTAATATTGAAAACTGACTTCCTCCTTCTTTAGAGGTTTCTACCATATTAGTATAAGGAGTCCGCTGTTGACCCATAACTATATCCATATAGTAAGCAGGAATATGTGCAAACTTACCTCTTATTCTTTCGAAAATAGTAAAATTTTTCTTTTGAGGCATAGCAGAAGAAATACTACTTAAATGATCAGGAAGATCGAAAAAACGATAGTCACTACTTCCCCAATTCATGAAATCGGTTAAGAATCGACTAAACGTGACACTTGCATTAGATAATTCCGATCCGATCAAAAGCATAAAATCTTTAGAAGCAACACCTTTCAGCGCATGTCGGCAACATTTTTCAAATCCTAACATCTTAGCTATTCGTTCTCGGTCCCATGTTAATTCCAAGCCTGCCATTGCTCCTGAACCTAGGGGGCACTCATCAATACTTCGCCAATGAAAACACAATCGTTCGACTACTTGCGAAATCTGCTCAAGCACTCCTGAAAAATAGAAACCCACACTAATAATTTGTGCTGACTGATAATGTGTATAGCCTGGCATTTTGGTATACGTATGCTCTATAGCCAAGGGATGAATACAATCTGCCAACAAATGTAGATCGGTTATAATCTCAAGTAATTGGTCTCGAGCAAACATCAATTGAGCAGTTGCTTGTACATCATTACGGCTACGATCCAAATGCCATAAAGCTATATCCTGAGGAACTTTGCTTTTTACATAATGTTCAATAGCAAATAAAATATCAGTCATATTTTTACTAGGATCTGCCATAAGTGAATGATAATTTATTTGATCAAGCGCTTGTAAAATAGAATGTAAAGCCTCCGACGAGAACATTCCCATACGTTCATATTCAATGGACATTACTTTTTCAATTGCTATGTAATACCCGAGGAAGTTTTTTGTCTCATATTGAAATTGAGGATATAACACTTGATCATGTATATATGTATTAGGATATTCCATTAAACGGCCAGTAGGTAAATCTTCGTTTTTTCCATTAATTTTTTGCATATTTCTCCTTTCTATTCAAATGTGAAATGTAATTTCGATTAAAAATCGTAGAACTAAACATTGTAGAAAGTAAGATATATTTCTGATTTCAAAATATTATAATTCATAAAATAAAAAATGGTAATTTAAACCTTTATAGTATGATAATACAAAATAAAGAGCTTAAAATCAATGAAATTCTGTAATTAAAATTGTATATTCGTATTTTAGGTGTACATTTTTGTATTTTTATGTAAATTTTTATTTATTAAGTGTGTTTAATATTACATAAAAAACTCTAATCAAGTTAGCCTCTAAAATATTTTGAAACAAAGCTGAGT
>NZ_MDER01000026.1 GCF_001721045.1 Paenibacillus nuruki
GAGTAGTGAGTAGTGAGTAGTTATGAGAGTACTCTATTTAAGAAGTACTCCCTTAATTTTGATATAATAGTCTAGTTATAATGTTGGAAGTCGAATTATTGGATATAATAAGATACTTCTTCTTTTGTTAATTTAATAATGCCATCTTTGCGTTTACGGAATAAACGAAGCAAGATGATTAAACGGGGTAAGCAAAACCAAATATGCCACATAACTAAAGAAATTGAAAAGTTGACTGGGAGCCACATACATAAAACAGCAGCAAAGCATAACCCGATCCACGTTGTATGTAATAACACTCTGCGGAATGTAGAATAGCCCATAAATTGATCAGGCAGATAACCGATCCATGGAAATTGAATTTGAAATTTCCATCGTTTGCGTAAATGATTTACCGTCATAATCAATACAGAACGAGAAATAACATATTGAATCCATAATACTAATGGAAAAGAAAGCACCCAAAAACCAAAACTAGACCATGAGAAGTAATACAGTTCAATCGCTAATGTTAGAATAGGTATAAGTAAATATATTAAATTCCAGACTCTGGTCACTGGCCATTTTTTGATGAGTTGGTATTGATAAAAAGTTGCATTTTGTTGAGCTTCTGCTACCATCCAGTGCGACCCTCCTTGTATTGTATTATTGTTATCATTTGGTAGTGGTATTTAACTTTTGATCTTCATATTTTCGACGAGAAGTAGTCTGTATCCAATCGCTAGTTGTTACCCTTATATCGGTTAAATATGTACCTTTTGAAATACACGTACTCAAATTATAAGTACCTAGCATATATCATAAGTTAGTTTGAGACGATATCTGTTATTTTGATTATAATAAGAATAGGGAACAATACACAATAAATATTATAGGAATGACTATATGACTAATCAATGGAAAGCTTCTACAACCAAATTATGCAAAGCACCTTTGTACAATGCTTTGACTCATTACGCTGGTTCAGATCAGCGTAGCTTTCATGTGCCTGGACATAAAAATGGCATGATCTATACGAATGTGCTCAAACCAATCAGAGGAAATGACTTATTTAGCTCTATACTACAACTGGATGTTACCGAAATTAGTGGTACCGACGATCTTCATTATCCTCAGGGTGTTATTCAAGAAGCTCAGCAGTTGGCTGCCCAATGTTTTGGAGCTGAAGAAAGCCATTTTCTTGTAGGTGGTAGCACAGTTGGTAATCTAGCTCTTATTTTAACAGTATGTAGTCATCCAGGGGATATTATTATTGTACAACGTAATGTACATAAATCGATATTACATGGATTAATGATGGCAGGAGCTAAGGCAGTCTTTTTAACACCGGAGTTAGATCAAGCAAGCGGTCTGGCTGTAATTCCAAATCTAGAAAGTATTGAAGTAGCGTTGAAGCAATATCCGACTGCCAAAGCTGTTCTACTTTCTTCGCCCAATTACTATGGTATGGGCAAAGACTTGAGTGGAATTGCTGACGCTTGTCATCGCTATCAGATACCTTTGCTAGTTGATGAAGCTCATGGAGCACATTATAGCCAGCATCATCGTTTCCCTATCAGTGCGTTAGCAGCAGGTGCAGATGGTGTTGTTCAATCTACTCACAAAATGTTGGCGGCAATGACTATGAGTGCGATGCTACATGTGCAGGGGGATTTGATTGCTCGTTCTTTATTAAAGCAACGGTTGACGATGGTTCAGAGTTCAAGTCCTTCCTATCCGTTGATGGCTTCTCTGGATCTAAGTCGTTATTTATTAGATTGTTATGGAGAGCAAATTTTCACAACTGGATTAGAAGCTCGAGATCATTTTACGGATAAATTGGCGGAAAACAAAAGATTCGATTATTTATCTTTTTTAGATGAGAGATATACACAAGATCCTTTTAAAGTGGTGATCTATGATCTAGAAGGGTATTTGTCTGGTGAAGTCTTGCAAGAGCGGTTAGAGCACTATGGTTGTGTACCTGAGATGAGTGATGATCGGTATGTTGTGCTCGTATTTAGTCTGGGTTCGACATTGGAAGATAGTCTGCGCTTGTTAGATGCTCTTCATCAGATCGCTCAAGAGCCACTCACAGTTAGTGTAGAAGATCATCAAGTAAACAACGTGGAACAAGATAAGAATCAAGCTACAATAGAGCGTACACGATCTTCTGAGGGCACTGAGGATGACCATTTGTCAAAAAAGAAGAGTTCAGTGACTTTATTTCATTCTAATGCGGATAGTGCAGATCAGAAAATTAATGATCATACAGAACAGCATAGGGATCAAGCAACAAATCAAGGCAAATCTATCAATCTTGATAAAGATCAATCTAATGAGCAAAATAAGTACAATATATCAGAGCCTATTTTGTTTACAATGACACCTATTGATGAAGAAAATGTAGAGGTAGTGTCTCTAGAACAAGCAGAAGGACGTATATGTGCAGAAATGGTGATTCCCTACCCTCCCGGTATTCCCATTTTGTATGCAGGAGAAATCATACATTCTTCTGTATATGATAGACTGTTAACATTACGAAGCCATCATCACAAAATACAAGGCACTGCTGATTCTACATTGAATACATTGCGTGTCTATAAATAGATGTCTACCGAGCAGTAGTCTACAGAAAGCAGGAATAAGAATGAAGGCAAAAGGTTTATTTATTGTATTAGAAGGTATGGATGGTAGCGGTAAAACAAGTCAGCTTGAACATATTAAACGTTATCTTAATGAACAACAGATTGATTTTTTATCGACTCGTGAACCGGGGGGAATCTCTGTATCTGAACAAATTCGTGAAGTTATTTTGAATGTCGATAATGATATGAGTGGATTAACAGAGTGTCTATTATATGCAAGTGCTAGAAGAGAACATTTAATTCAAAAAGTGATTCCAGCGCTTCAGGCAGGAAGAATCGTTATCTGTGATCGGTATGTGATGTCTTCTTTGGCTTATCAAGGGTACGGACGTGAACTGGGCAAAGCTGTACTCGATATTAATCAATTAGCGATAGATGTAGATGGTCAGCAGTATTGGGCAGATATGAATATCTATATTGATGTTAAGCCTGAAGTAGGATTAGAGCGCATTATGTCTAAGTCTGGTGAACGAGAAGTCAATCGTCTGGATCTGGAAGCATTGGAATTTCATCATCGAGTACATCAAGGATATATGGAATTATCTGAACAACACGCAGAACGGTTTGTTATGATCAATGGTGAGCAAGATGAACAGCATGTTTTTAACGATATTAAGCAAGTATTGGATACATTAATTCAGCAGTATCATGTATAAGAATAAGGAATATGCTTCTTATTCAGGGTAGTCGGTTACAATATGGATAAAGAGTAAATAGAGGTATTATGCTTATCGATGTCGAATACAAAAAGCAGGGCTTGGTGCCTTACAGATCTGTAAAAGGAGGGCTATTATAATGAAACTGATTATTGCGATCGTGCAAGATAAAGATAGTAACCGTCTATCAGGCGAATTGGTAAAAGCTAATTTTCGGGCAACAAAACTAGCCAGTACAGGCGGATTTTTACGTGCTGGAAATACAACATTTATGATTGGTGTTGATGATAGCCAGATCGAAGCTGTTATGGAAGTCATTCGTAATAGTTGTAAGATTCGTGAACAGCTGGTTACACCAGTTACTCCAATGAGCGGTACAACAGATTCGTATCTTCCATTGCCAGTGGAAGTACAAGTAGGTGGCGCTACTGTATTCGTAATGCCTGTTGAGCGATTTGAACATTTCTAAAAAAGAATTTGATTTTATTTTAAAAAATACGCAAAAATCAGTACATCTTTAAACATAATTAAATAATAAAGAGTATAATTAAGAAACAAACAGAGGATCGGTTACGTTATTGGGAACCGGTCCGTCTTTATTATCTGCTGTAAATCTGTGATCGTTCGTTGTATCGATACGTAAAAATTGAACTTTTTTTCATTTTACTATTCGTAAATCAGTGAATATGAACGATACTAATTAATAACGACTCTGTTTAGCGACTGCTAATTGATATATACACTATCCGGCATATATAAAGAAAATCTGCCTATAAGCAGAAGTTCAATGCCAGCAAAGAAAGGAAGAAAATAATGAAAATTAACCCCGGTTATCCTCCATTAAAAAGTAACCCTATCGTATCCGATTCTCCCAATAGAGTAGTACAACAACGGAATTTCTCGGATGTGCTTCAAAATAATAGTGCTCAAGCGACACATGATGATATTCAGCGTCAATTTAAAGAGATTCAAATGCAGGGTGACCGGCTTGCAAAATCGATGACACTACGTGAACTTAAAGCGTATCAAATGTTGGTTAAACGCTTTTTGGAAGATACCGTGCGTCGCGGTGTCAAAGTAAAAGAAACGCAAAGCTTCGATCGTCGGGGTCGGGGTAAAAAGTATAAATTGTTAGATGAAGTGGATTCTATGTTGATGAATATGGCAGAAGAATTGCTTCAAAGTGAAGAAGGACGAATCGAGTTATTGCAACGGATGGGTGAAATTCGAGGTATGCTTATTAACTTTTTATATTAATATAGTGAGTATAGATCTTGAAGTGAGCTGTTCAGTAAGGAGGCACCATGTCTTTTCAAGAAATTGTCGGGCAAGATATTGCTAAGCAGATGTTACAAAATGGTCTGCGTAATCAAAAGATTTCTCATGCGTATTTGTTTAGTGGACCAGCAGGTAGCGGTCAGATGAAGATGGCGAATAGCTTTGCCAAAGCATTAGTCTGTATTCATAAAGGCGACGAAGCCTGCGGAGAGTGCATACAGTGTCGCAAGATGGAACATGGTAATCATCCTGATTTTCATGTGATTGAGCCAGATGGATCTTCAATCAAAATTGAGCAAATCCGCGATATTCAGCGGATTTTTTCGTATCGTTCAGAATCGGGTAACCGTAAAATATATATTATCAAAGATGCAGATAAAATGACGATACAAGCGTCCAATAGTCTGTTAAAATTCTTGGAAGAACCGCCAGCACCTGCTGTAGCTATTTTGCTCACAGAAAATGCACAGTCAGTATTGCCTACGATTCGGTCCCGTACTCAACCTATAGTATTTACGCCACCAGATCCTCAAAAAATGGCTCAAATCTTAGGAGATGAAGGCTTTCCAATGCCTTTAGTACGATGCGTTGTTCATATTGCGTCTGATCTGGAGGAATGCCGAGAATTGCTAGCACAGAATTGGTTTGCAGAAATCAGAAACGTAATGTTACAATTAGGGAAGGAATCCGCAGGTAGAGGGAGTATGAGCCTTATTACTGCTCAGCAAAAGCTGTTTAAAGGCGGACTTGGAGATCATATTGAGCACGTATTTGATCTTTTCCACTTATGGTTTAAGGATATCATTCATATCCAGATTGGAAGGCACGAGAGTATCGTTTTTATAGATCAGTTAGAGTCTCTCTCCAAGGTGGCTACCACTCGTGATATGCAGCATTGGATATCGTGTATGTCGCTTGCTGCAGAGTGTAAGAAAATGCTTCGTTCTCATGTGAATCCACAGTTATGCATGGAGCAATTTCTTATAGGCGTTAGCGGTTGAAGGAGCTTCATCACAGACCGGACAGTGTATAACATCATGCCGAGTGCACAAAGCTTTAAACAAACGCACATTTTTTGAATACGTCATGTCAGGTGAGAATAAGAAGTAATTCTTCATATCGGAATTTTTGCCGTAGAGTTGAAAAACGGTATTGGCAAATGAGGGGGCTTATCTTTTGTATAGTGTAGTAGGAGTCCGCTTTAAAAAAGCGGGTAAAATATATTATTTCGATCCGTTAGACTTTCCAGTTGAAAGTGAACAACACGTTATTGTAGAAACTGCACGTGGGATTGAATATGGTAAAGTAGTGATTGGTAAAAAAGAAGTCAATGAATCTGATGTCGTTCTTCCTTTGAAAAAAGTGATTCGGATTGCAGAAGATCATGATGCTCAAGTAGTAGAAGAAAATCGGATCGCAGCTAAAAATGCTTTCACAACCTGTCTTAACAAAATCAGAGAGCATGAATTGAAAATGAAGTTGGTCGATGTAGAATTTACATTTGATCGTAATAAGATTATTTTCTATTTTACAGCTGAAGGTCGAGTCGATTTTCGAGAGCTGGTTAAAGATCTAGCCAGTATCTTCCGTACACGTATCGAACTACGCCAGATTGGTGTACGTGATGAAGCTAAAATGCTAGGTGGTATAGGTCCTTGTGGACGTATTCTATGCTGTTCTTCCTGGTTAGGAGACTTTGAGCCAGTATCGATCAAAATGGCTAAAGATCAAAGCTTGTCCTTGAATCCAACCAAGATTTCTGGATTGTGTGGACGTCTAATGTGTTGTCTTAAATTCGAGCACGATAATTATGAGAGCGTGAAGGAAGAGCTTCCGGCTATCGGTAAATTTGTCGTCACTTCGCTAGGCGATGGTAAAGTGGTGGGTATCAATGCCGGTTCGCGTACTGTACATGTTCAGATTTTTGACATCAGTAAAGTCAAAGAACTGCCATTGGATGACGTGGTCGTGAAGTAAACCCGATCAAGGCTGCTTTTGAGGTGGGAACTTGGAGAAGAAAAATCTTTTTACACACATTCACGAATTGGAAACACAGATGGATCATATGCATGGAGATATGGGTAAAATGAAGCAAGCTGTGAAAGAACTGTTAGAAGAGAATCAACGCCTGAGTACCGAAAATGAACAGTTGCGCAGAGTCTTGAAAAAAGAGGTTCCTGTTATTGAGCCTAAATCTGTTGGCACCTATTCGTCTAAATTGTATTCAGAATTACCTGATCTAGAAGTCGTTGGAGAAGGTTATGATAATCTAGCACGTATTTATCACGAAGGCTTCCATATCTGTAATGTGTATTATGGACATTTGCGTACAGAAGGCGATTGCTTGTTCTGCCTTTCTTTTTTGAATAAATCTGAATAGTAGCATTATCCAAACCGCGGACAGCATTATGCCGCGGTTTTTATATAGTGTAATCATAATGTAGTATCATTTCTAAACAAAGCAGGATAAGAAAGGAAATACCATGAACGAACAACCCCTTCTGGCAGATGAGCGTATTGATGATCTGCTTACGTATGACCTTAAAATTATTCAAAGTCGAGAAGTGTTCAGCTTTTCGATGGATGCTGTACTGCTGGCACGGTTTGCCAGTATTCCTAAGCGTGGTAAAATAATTGATCTATGTACTGGCAATGGGGTAATACCTATTCTGTTATCGACACGGACAAATGCTAGTATTGAAGGTGTGGAAATTCAAGAGCGCTTAGCAGATATGGCGATGCGTAGTGTAACCATGAATAACTTACAAGAACAGGTGAAAATTCGCATACAAGACCTTAAAGATATGCCACTTGCAGGTGAACGAGAAGCTTATGATGCTGTAACCGTTAACCCCCCTTATGCTCCTGTAACAGGAAGCGATATGAAGTTAAATATTCATCATGCGATGGCAAGACATGAGATTGGTTGTACGTTAGAAGATGTGATTCAAACGTCTGCCAAGCTTCTTCGCAATGGTGGTAAGCTGTCTATGGTTCATCGTCCGCACCGGTTAGCAGATATTATTATTTTGATGCGTCAATATGGAGTAGAACCGAAGCGTATTCGATTTGTACATCCTCGTCAACATATGGAAGCGAATATGGTGTTAATTGAAGGATTACGTGGAGGTAAGCCAGAAATGCGTATGCTACCACCACTTATCGTATATGATGAACATGAACAATATACACCTGATCTCAAAGCTGTCTATTACGGGTTAAAGGAGTCACTATGAGCATACAGATTCAAAAAAGTTTTGCTAAAGGAGAGTCTGCTGTTCTTCATGAAGGGGCAGGCACTTTGTATTTAGTTGCGACACCGATTGGTAACTTAGAAGATATGACGTATCGAGCTGTACGGACATTACAGGAATGCGATATTATTGCTGCTGAAGATACAAGGCAGACTCGCAAATTGCTAACTCATTTCGATATTACACCAGGCAAATTACTGAGTTATCATGAGCATAATAAAAAAGCCAGTGGACCGGAGTTAATTCGCCTTATTATAGAAGGAAGTAGTCTGGCGCTTGTGAGTGATGCTGGATTGCCTGCTATATCTGACCCAGGGCAAGAATTAGTGAAGTTAGCACTGGAGCAACAAATTGCTGTGGTTCCTATTCCTGGAGCGAATGCAGCACTGTCTGCTTTGATTGCTTCTGGATTATCGACAGATCGATTTACGTTTATTGGATTTTTGCCTAGAGATCATAAAGGTCAAGAAGAAGTACTGGGTAGTGTGAAGCATGGAGCAGGTACATTGCTGTTATACGAGTCTCCACACCGAATTATCAAAACATTAACAGCGATTGCACATCATTTAGGCAATCGTAATGTGGTATTAGCACGTGAGCTGACAAAGCGTCATGAAGAATGGACACGTGGTAGTGTAGAAGAAGTATTGGAATGGTTAGAATCGCATCCACCGATTGGTGAATACTGTGTTGTAATCGAGGGACAATCTATCATTGAAGCCAAAGCTGAAGCCAGCGAATGGTGGCAACAGATGACGATAGAAGAGCATGTGATCTATTACGAAAATAAAGAGAATATTTCACGTAAAGATGCAATGAAAAAAACAGCAAAAGATCGTGAAATCTCTAAACGTGATGTATATCAAGTGTTATTAAATGAAGAAGAGTAAGACGCATATGAGTGGTTACGAAAGAGCTTGCTTGGTAAATACATTTATAATAGAAGAAACTCGTTAAATAGATGAGTTTTTAACAAAAATAATGAAGAAAATAAGCGTGAAAATAGAGGAATCTTGATCTGTTCGAGGTTCCTTTTTGATGTGCAAATTGGAAGTGCTATGCAAAAGGAAGTATAATGAAAGATAAGCCTTTTTTGAAAACCAAAAGAAAGCAAAAAAATACCTTTACCCAGACAAAATGCTGAGTAAAGGTTCAAGGAGATATTAAAAAGGTTAGAATTAATAAGTTGATAGTTCTAGTATAACCTATTTTATTTATTTTGTCACAGGGACAGGAATTTCGGAAATACACTCATTACAAACGATTTTTCCTTTAAAATAAGTTACATTTTCAGCGTTACCACAGAAAATACAAGCAGGCTCGTATTTTTTAAGCATAATGCGCTCGCCATCAACGTAGATTTCCAAAGCGTCTTTTTCTCCGATACCTAGTGTACGGCGAAGTTCGATAGGAATTACTACGCGGCCCAATTCGTCTACTTTTCTTACAATACCAGTTGATTTCATCATTACTGATCAATCCTCTCAAATTTAAATATATTAGTTGTTATTTTTTTGTTTGATGTGCTAACATTCGACAAATTTCTATGTTTTATGATATTCATAATACCAACGTTTCCCAAATCAGTCAACCTATAATTTAAGAAAAATACAGTTTTTTTCACTTTTTTTTGAAAAAATATTTTTATATAGCGGTATTATCAAGTATTATAGGGTTAAAATTATTTTGTCGATTTGGAAATTCGTAGCTTGTATATACCGACAACATTCGACAATATCGTCGAAAAAACTATTTTTAATTTTAAATAGTTAGGGTTTATTGATAGAAGGAGGAATTTATTTTGAAGCCTGTACAACCTTTAGGAGAAGAAAAAGTATTTAAAGATCCTGTACATAATTATATCCACGTGCAAGATCGTTTAATCTGGACTTTGATTAATACACCTGAATTTCAGAGATTACGTCGTATAAGACAATTGGGAACTTCCTATTTAACTTTTCATGGAGCAGAGCATAGCCGTTTCTCACATTCATTAGGTGTATATGAAATTACACGTCGTATTATTTCTCAATTTGAACGTGGTGGTTTTGAAGATTGGCCACGTGAAGAAAGTCTGGTGGCATTATGTGCCGCTTTATTACACGATTTGGGTCATGGACCTTTTTCTCATTCTATAGAAGAAGCTTTTGATATGGATCATGAAGAATGGACGTGTCGTATCCTACTTGGAGATACCGAAGTGAATCGGGTATTGGAAGAAGCAGAGAATGGTCTTGCTGAACGAGTCGCTTCTGTTATTCGCAAAGATTATGAGAAAAAGATCGTTGTGAATCTGGTATCGAGTCCGTTAGATGCGGATCGGATGGATTATTTGTTGCGGGATGCTTATTTTACAGGAGTTAATTATGGAACGATCGATGTTGATCGTATTTTGAGGATGCTTCGTCCTCACAATGGACGCGTTGTTGTCAAAGAATCAGGTATGCATGCGATCGAAGATTATCTTATGGCACGTTATCAGATGTACTGGCAAGTGTATTTTCATCCAGTAACTCGAAGTTCAGATATTGTATTAAAACAAATTTTCCGTCGTGCCAAAGAATTGTTCGATGAAGGATTCGATTTTAAATTTTTGCCGTATCCTTTACCCGAGTTATTCAAAGGTGATATTCAAGTTGGTGATTATTTATTGCTAGATGAAGCATTAGTACAGACAGCATTTATGCAATGGACAAGGGAAGACGATGATATTTTGGCAGATGTATGTCATCGTTTTATGCAGCGTAAGTTGTATAAATATGTAGAGACAGATCTAATTGATAAGCAGACAATTAGCAGTATACGTAGTGAATTTGCTAGAGTAGGATTGCATCCTGATTATGATCTAGAAATCGATTTTCCTACCGATCTTCCTTATGATGTATTTCGTCCAGGTGATCCTAAAAAAGAAAAACAAATTCTATTATTAGATCGTCAAAACCGAATCCAAGAAATATCAGAAGTATCGGATATTGTACGTTCGATTAGCGGGATTCATCGCGGTCGATATCATCTCTATTATCCGCAAGATAAGTTGGAGAAAGTTATTCATCAATTATCCGAAGAAGTGGCAGCGATATTTGAAAACAAAATTAATCCGCCACAGATGGAATTTGAAATATAAGATTAACGAAAAAAGAACGAGAAACAGAGAAGGAGTGAGAAAAGTATATGTTATTTGATACACATACTCATTTGGATTCGATCGAATTTGCCGATGATCGTAAAGAAGTGATTGAGCGTGCTTATGCACAAGGGGTAACCCGAATGATCAATGTGGGATTCAACCGTGAAACGATTCCCACCACGATGGAATTAGTCGAAAGTTATGAATTTATATATGCGGCTATTGGCTGGCATCCTGTAGATGCGATTCATATGCAACCTGGAGATCTGGAATGGATCGAATCGCTATGCAAACATGAAAAAGTAGTAGCAATTGGTGAAATTGGTCTGGATTATCACTGGGATACTTCACCGAAAGAAGTGCAGCATAAAGTATTGCGTGAACAAATCGGTCTAGCACGTTCGATTAATATGCCGATTGTTATCCATAATCGTGATGCTCATGAAGATATTGTTAAGATTTTGCGCGAAGAAAAAGCACATGAAGTTGGAGGGGTTATGCACTCCTTTTCAGGTAGCTGGGAAACGGCTAAAATGTGTCTCGATATGGGCTTTCATTTATCGTTTGGAGGACCAATTACTTTCAAAAATGCGAAGCAACCTAAAGAGGTGTTACAACAGGTTCCAATGGACCGTCTTTTGCTTGAAACAGACTCCCCATTTTTGACACCACATCCTTATCGTGGAAAACGAAATGAGTCCGGTTATGTGACACTTGTAGCAGAAGCTGCTGCTGCGCTAAAAGGGGTATCACTGGAAGAAATTAGTACAATTACAACTAAAAATGCACTGGAACGATTTGGCATTCGGTGAAAAAGAGAGTAAATCACGCAAAAAACAGCGTTAAACGGATATATGAATAAATTATAACCAAAAAACAGAAGAATATGACAACTTTTTAACCATTTATTCAGAAAAACGTGCTTGCTGGTCGCTTTACATGAGGGTTGGGTTCGGGATATTATTTCATCAGTGATTTAATCTTGCTGTTATTACGCAAGATTCCATGATTCGGTCTCGCTGAGTTTCCTGCATAGGAAAACGGGGGAACCAACATATGTCTTCAAGCCATTATTATCAGAATACCGAAGTCATTATGTATGATTCCTTTTACAGGGTCTATGGGGTGAATTGGAGGTACTCGCGCCATGAGCGGAGGAGCCTTCAAAGGGCAAGAAATATGATGTGTCCGAATCCGACAGCTAACCCCGTAAGCGATGCAGAGGCAACCTCGTATTTTCTAACGTTTTCCGAACTGTATTTAGATACGTCGGAAGCCAAGGAAAAGTTGCTTTGCTCTTTTCCAGAGGCTTCTTTTGTTTTGGGCTAAACGAAAAGATTCAGAGAATACGATATTTGAAATTTGATCTTTCAGATATTAGGTGTGTCCCTTAGACTGACCATGGCGCAGGCATTTTTGAACATCACGAAAGATTATCACACAGATTTGGTAATCTTATGCTTACGATCAGCCTGTGAAAATTCTGTTATATAGTCGCGTCATATACAATTACGTCACAGCTAGACGGCGAGACTATGAAGGAGGACGGAAGAAGTGGCAATTGCTCCTTTCGAAAAAACCCATGGTTCGCGCTCATCCAGCATGTCTTACGCGCTGAGTTGGAAGCAACAAAACCTACGCTATGTATTGTGGGCTGCATTATTAGTGATCGCTCTTGCAGCGATGCTATTGTCCCTACTTTATAATCAAGCGGGTAAAAATATTTCTGTAGTCATTGACGGCAAAGCACAAACCGTGGAAACACGTAAATTGATGCTTTCTCAACTGCTTGATGAAAATCAAATTAAAGTGGCACCACAAGATAAAGTATCTATGCCTATGAATGGCGCGCTTCAGGATGGGGACAAAGTTTATATTAACCATGCGGTTGCAGTAAACATTACGGCAGATGGTGGAACCAAGAAAATTTATACCACCTCTAAAACAGTTGGTAACACATTGGAGCAGGCTGGGTTAACACTGTCAGGTGAAGATCAATTAACACCTGCGATGGAATCTTCAGTTCATGACAATATGGATATCAAGATTGTGCGTACCAAATCATTTGTAGCGAAAAAAGTAGTCAAGATTCCATATCAAACGGTTAAGAAAACCGATGGTTCTATGCTTGAAGGTAAAACCAAGTTAGTGCAAGGCGGTCAAACAGGTAAAGTGGTTCAATACATCGAGAAAGTATACGAAGATGGAGAATTCGTCTCCAAACGTATGGTTGATAAAAAAACAACCGCAAAAGTAAAAGATAAGATTGTAGCTATTGGTACCAAAAAAGAGGAGCCTAAACTTCTCGCAGCTGCTTCTTCTAGTGGAGGATCAAGTAATAGTACTTCCAAAGCAGGTGTAGATTTCTCTTATGCGAAAGTACTGAACAATGTATCTTTAACTGCTTATTCGTCTCAAGAACCTGGTCTAGGTACAGTGACTGCTTCGGGAGCACGTGTAACAGAAGGTCGTACGATTGCAGTCGATACGAGTGTCATTCCTATGGGATGGTGGGTATACATTGAAGGCATTGGCTTCCGCCGTGCTGAAGATACCGGTAGTGCTATTAACGGTAATAAAATCGACGTGTATATAGACAGCTTGAGCCAAGCGAGAGCATTTGGACGCAAATCCGGTTACACTGTATATGTAATTGGCCCGGTTAAACCCTAGAGAGGGTGTTGATTGGGATAGCACCATTGCTTAAGCCCAGTCATCTGTTATATGATATAAATAATATTAACTATGAGCGTGCATAAAGAAAACAAAAAGAAGAGGATAAATCCTCTTCTTTTTGTTCTGTTAAGATGAATATCGAACAGATTATCTTATCATTTAGAGAGTGAAGGGAAGCGTACAATCAACGTGATTAAAGAAGTGATTGTTGTGGAAGGACGAGACGATACCGTAGCGATTAAAAGAGCTGTAGACGCAGATACGATCGAGACAGGCGGCTCAGCTATAGGTGCTCATGTGATTCGTCGTGTGAAATTAGCTCAAGAACGACGCGGTGTAATTATATTAACTGATCCTGATTTTGCAGGTGAACGGATACGTAAGATCGTAGCGCAGAAAGTCCCTGGATGTAAGCATGCTTTTATCCCTGAAAGTGAAGCTACGCTCAAAGGTGATATCGGTGTCGAAAATGCTTCTCCAGAAGCTATTCGTGAAGCGTTGGCGCGTGTACACTCTGAGATGCCAGAAGCGGAAGTTCTGATCGATTGGGAAGATCTGATCATGACAGGACTTGTGATGCAACCTGATGCTGCGGAGCGACGAATGAAAATGGGCAATCTGCTCGGCATAGGTTATGGCAATGGAAAGCAGTTCCATAAACGTTTACGTATTTTTGGAATTAGCCGTGAAGAGTTTGCAACAGCACTCTCACAAATGGAAGCGGAGGAAGAACAATAATATGGATGAACGATTAGAAATAGCCACACCCAAACGCACCAAAGAAATTATTAATAAATATGGATTCTCGTTTAAAAAAAGCTTAGGTCAGAACTTTTTGATCGATTCCAATATTTTGAACAAAATTGTAGAAGCAGCTGAATTAACGCCTGAAAATGGAGCATTAGAGATTGGACCCGGAATCGGTGCATTAACCGAGCGTCTAGCTCAAGAAGCAGGTGCAGTCACAGCAGTTGAGATTGACCGTCGCTTGATTCCGATTTTGAAAGAAGTCTTAGAGCCTTATCCTCATGCTAAAGTACGTCATGATGATGTGCTCAAAGTCGATTTGCATCAATTGTTCCGTGAAGACTTCAGTGAAGTTGAAAAAGTCAGTGTGGTGGCTAACTTACCATACTACGTCACTACACCTATTGTGATGAAGTTGTTAGAAGAACGTTTACCGTTAGACAATATCGTCGTTATGATTCAAAAAGAAGTCGCTCAGCGCATGGCAGCCCCTCCTGGAGGCAAAGACTACGGAAGTCTTAGTATTGCTGTTCAATACTATTGCGTGCCTGAATTGATCTGTATCGTCCCTAAAACGGTATTTATCCCGCAACCGAATGTAGAATCTGCTGTCATTCGCTTGAAACTAAGGGATCGTCCGGCAGTTGAAGTCGAAGATGAAGCGTACTTCTTTGAATTAATGCAATCTTGTTTTGTACAGCGTCGCAAAACAATCGCCAATAACTTGCGTAGCCGTTATTTTGAAGGTGGCGATCGTACACAATTAGAGCAACTTTTGGCAGAAGCAGGAATCGAACCTTCTAGACGTGGAGAGACACTTAGTTTGCAAGAATACGCGACTTTGAGCAGTGTATTTTTGAGAGCAGGTATCCGTTGAAAAAATTCGTTGACAAGATAAAATTAATACTGCTATAATTTAATGTTCATTTGACAAACACTCTTTTCTTTGATATAATGAAGAGGGAAAGAGGTGGTTGTAGTCAATGGCTAACAATGCGCTTTTGGAAATCAAACGTAGTCTTGATGCTCATGTAGGGCACAAAATTACGTTACGTGCTAATGGTGGTCGTAAGAAGACCATCGAACGAACCGGAGTTTTGGAAGAGACCTACCCTTCTGTTTTTATTGTCAAGCTCGCTGAAGAGCATCAGACATTTGAACGTGTGTCTTACAGCTATGCCGATATATTGACAGATTCTGTGGAAGTCACCGTCTGTGATGACGATTGTCAGACACGAATCGAATATGTTGGGAATTGAATAACTGTTTTAGTATAAGACAGTCTTTATCTCCTTTCGGGGTAGAGACTGTTTTGTTTTGTGACTATATTTGATCTACATGAACGGAACCCGATACCCATATAATAGACTTTGTACGTCATTTTTTTTATAATATGGATTATTCGTAATGATAAGCACAGGAACCCGTACGCAGCGTATCAAATCGTTCGGATGGAATGTTGAGGGTGGAGGAACAGCATGAAGATATATGAAAAAGCGCCAGCAAAAATCAACCTGATGCTGGATGTGTTACATAAAAGACCGGATGGGTATCATGAGGTCGAGATGATCATGACAATGGTGGATCTAGCCGATCGCCTAACGATCACTGAATTGTCTCGAGATACGATCCAAATTTCTAGTCAAGCAGGATATATTCCTTTAGACGAGAAAAATCTGGCTTTTCAAGCTGCTCAAAAAATTAAAGCAAAATATAATATTAAGCAAGGTGTACATATTCATATCGATAAGCAGATTCCAGTTGCGGCTGGTCTAGCTGGAGGTAGCAGTGATGCTGCAGCAGCGCTTAGAGGATTGAATCGTCTCTGGAACCTCCAGATTCCCCATGAAGACATGATGGAGCTAGGTGCTTCTATTGGCTCTGATGTTCCTTTCTGCATCACAGGGGGGACAGCACTCGCTACAGGACGTGGAGAGCTACTTACTCCACTGACCAGTCCACCAGATTGCTGGGTTGTGTTAGCGAAGCCACCTATTAACGTGTCTACTGCCGATGTATACGGACGGTTTCGGGCAGATAAGATCGCTAAGCATCCTTCTGCTCTAGAAATGCAAAAAGCGTTAGAAAACAAATCTTTTGATGAGATTTGTCATCAACTGGGTAACGTGTTGGAAGATGTTACTCTGACTCATTATCCGCAAGTTCAACAGCTCAAGCAGGCAATGATTCAGTTGGGAGCCGATGGTGTGCTTATGTCAGGAAGTGGACCCACTGTATTCGGATTGATCTCGCGCGAGTCCAAAGTAGCTCGTGTCTATAATGGATTACGTGGATTTTGCAAAGAAGTCTATGCTGTGCGGATATTAACTTAAATGATTTCAAATCGCAGTCTTTTTAACTCTAAATGGTGCTCGATGATAAGCCATAAGAGAAAAAGATTGCGATTTTCTTTTACAAACACGTACAAAAATGTTATATTCACTTTAATTATTCGGATTTAGGGTATAAAATGTCAATATTTTGTAGATAGCGAGGCGTTATGGTGAAAAAATTAAAGAGAAGCGCGCGGTTAGTTGAATTAACTCAATATTTAACTTCACGACCACATACGCTGATTCCATTAACCACTTTCGCTGATCGATACGGAGCGGCCAAATCATCGATTAGTGAGGATCTGACCATTATTAAAGAAGTTTTTGAAGAAGATGGTACGGGAGAATTATTAACACTTGCAGGAGCAGCAGGCGGAGTGAAATATATTCCAAAGCTGGCGAAAGAAAAAGCATTTTCATTTATGGAAGAAATCTGCGGTCAATTAGGACAACCGGATCGTCTGCTTCCAGGTAACTATATTTATATGTCTGATCTGTTAGGGCAACCTGCGATTTTGAATGAAGTAGGTAAGATTTTTGCTTCAGCTTTTGCAGATACGCCGATCGACGTCATTATGACAGTAGAAACCAAAGGAATTCCTTTGGCTCATGCTACAGGTACGCAATTGAATCTGCCGGTTGTACTGGTACGCCGTGATCATCAGATGACAGAAGGATCTGCGGTAAGTATTAACTATGTATCAGGTTCACACAAGAGTCTGCATACGATGACATTGTCACGCCGCGCACTTAAAGAAAAATCACGTGTATTGATTATCGATGATTTTATGAAAGCTGGCGGTACTATTCAAGGTATGGTTGATCTTTTAGGAGAATTTAATGCAACGGTTGCTGGAGTCGGGGTGCTTTTAGAATCTGGTTCTGTCGACACAGATGATCGTCTGTGGGCAGATTATGTGTCACTTGCGAAAGTAACTGATATTGATCCTAAAAACAAAAAAATTACGGTACAACCTGGAAACTACTTTGAAAATGATTCTAATTAAGCTTTTCTGCCGATAATTTTCATTTTCGTAATGAGAACGAATATCATCAAAATCAGGTGAAAACGGTAGAAATCGAGCCTAAAGATAAATAAAATAAAAAAATATACAATTAATTTGGAGAAAAAAGAAGGAATTTGACTTCCATGTGTGGAATTACACAACCAAGTCTTGAATAGACAAAGGTGGTGAACACATATGGAAATAACGGATGTAAGACTCCGCCGAGTAAATTCCGAAGGCAGAATGAAAGCAATCGCATCCATCACAATTGATAGCGAATTTGTCGTTCATGACATTCGTGTAATTGATGGTAACAATGGAATGTTTGTTGCAATGCCAAGCAAACGGACACCTGATGGCGAGTTTCGCGACATCGCACATCCTATTTCTTCTGGAACTCGCGAGAAGATTCAGTTAGCTGTATTAGCTGAATATGAACGTGCAGGATTGGAAGAAGAAGCGATTGAAGAAGTGATTGAAGAAGGTGCTTAACGTTTACTTATTGGGGTTTGAAAGAAAAGGGAGCCACAGGGAGCTACATTGTGGCTCCCTTTTCTTTTTGTCTGGAATAAGATATATTCATTAAGGAGTTTTAACGATAAATCTAACATAATGATTTAAATATATGAGTTCGAATAAGGAGGTCTGTATTGTTGGATTCAAAAAGAATGGCAATCATACTCGCAGCAGGTAAAGGTAAACGCATGAAATCCAAATTGTACAAAGTTCTACATCCGGTATGCGGTAAGCCGATGGTAGGTCATGTACTGGATGCTGTACAGCAAGTTCATTGTGAGCGCAGTGTAGTCGTTGTAGGTCACGGAGCAGAAGCGGTACAAGCTTATCTAGGCGATCGTGCAGAATACGCACTACAAAGTGAACAATTAGGAACCGGTCATGCGATTCAACAAGCAGAATCTTTGCTAGGTACTGAAAAAGGAACAACGATTATTATTTGTGGAGATACGCCTTTGGTAACTCCTGAGACACTTGAAAATATTATTGCTAATCATGAAAGTCAGGGTGCAGCAGTAACGATTTTGACAGCTTCAATGACTGATCCAACAGGATACGGTCGTATTATTCGTGGAGCTGATGGCAGTGTACAGAAAATCGTTGAGCAAAAAGAAGGCACGCCTGAAGAATTAGCTGTACAAGAAATCAACACAGGTACGTATTGTTTTGATAACAGCAAATTGTTCCAAGCTCTTTCTCAAATTACGAATGATAATGCTCAACAAGAATATTATCTAACAGACTGCATTACTATTTTGCGTGAACAAGGTGAAATGGTAGCTGCCTACGAAACATTCGATCTAGCTGAATCAATCGGTGTAAATGACCGTCTAGCGTTGTCAGAAGCTGAAGGATTTATGCGCGCACGCCTTGCAAAAAAACATATGTTAAACGGAGTTACGATTATTGATCCATCAGCAACTTATATTGGAGCTGACGTAGTGATCGGTTCAGATACAGTCCTTTATCCAGGAACCGTCCTTAACGGTGCAACAGTGATTGGTGAAGATTGTATCATCGGACCGAATACAGAAATTGAAAATTCCACAATAGGCAATGGTTCAACGGTTCGTCAATCGATTCTGTCTGGAGCTGAAGTAGGGGCTGAAGGTAATATTGGTCCATTTGCTTACTTGCGTCCAGGTACAAAGTTAAGTGATCAAGTAAAAGTAGGCGACTTTGTAGAATTGAAAAATGTAACTGTAGGACAAGGTTCCAAAATTCCTCATCTTAGTTATGTAGGGGATGCTGTTGTAGGTTCAGGCGTTAATATTGGTTGTGGGGCGATCACAGCTAACTATGATGGACTCAACAAAGCTGTTACAGAGATTGGTAACAACGTATTTATTGGCAGCAATTCGAACTTGATTGCTCCTGTACGTATCGGTGATGGCGCTTATGTGGTAGCAGGCTCAACCATTACAGAAGATGTAGAAGCTAACGACATGGCAATCGCTCGTCAACGTCAAGAAAACAAATCAGGATATGCTGAAAAAATTCGCGCTAAAGCGAAAGCAATTCATGATAAAAAGGAATAATTAACATTTATAACAAAAATTAATGATGTGTAGCTAAAATTATTATCGATTCTTACGAACAAAATGCCACTATTCGCTAAAGAATTATTATATAATATGAAATATATAATGCTTGTTGTATGATTTGACGGATCTAAAGAGAAATGAACGCCGAGTTGATAAGCATTCCAATGAACCATCACGGAGGGTTTTAACCATTATGACTTATTGTGATTCTAAATTAAAAATTTTCACTTGTAATTCTAACCCTAAGTTGGCGGGACAGATTGCTGACTATATTGGTATTCCTATGGGTGAATCTCGTACGACTGGATTTAGTGACGGAGAGATTCAGGTGAAGTTGTCTGAAAGTGTTCGTGGTTGCCATGTCTATGTCATCCAATCTACGTGTGCACCTGTCAATGATAATCTGATGGAACTGCTAGTTATGGTAGATGCATTAAAACGTGCTTCTGCTAAAAGTATCAATGTGGTTATTCCGTATTACGGATATGCACGTCAAGACCGTAAAGCACGTTCACGTGATCCGATCACAGCCAAATTGGTTGCGAATCTGATTGAAAAAGCAGGCGCTCATCGCGTTATTGCTATGGATCTACATGCAATGCAGATTCAAGGATTCTTCGATATTCCTGTAGATCATCTACTTGGAGTACCGATTTTGGCTCAATATTTCCGTTCCAAAAAAATTGAAAATCCTGTTGTCGTGTCTCCTGACCACGGTGGTGTAGTTCGCGCGCGTAAGCTTGCTGATCTACTCAGTGCTCCGCTTGCGATTATCGATAAGCGTCGCCCTGAACCGAATGTGAGTGAAGTGATGAACATCATTGGTAATATCGAAGGTAAAACTGCGATCTTGGTAGATGATATTATTGATACTGCGGGTACTATTGTATTGGGTGCAAATGCTTTGATCGAAGGTGGAGTGAAAGAAGTGTATGCTTGTTGTACACATCCTGTATTATCCGGCCCAGCTATGGATCGTTTGGAAAACTCACCACTCAAAGAAGTTATTGTTACAGATACTATTCCGATTACACATCCTAATCCTACAAGCAAATTAAAAGTATTGTCGGTAGCACCTCTTATGGGTGAAGCGATTATTCGTGTTCATGAAGAGTTGTCGATCAGTAAATTATTTGAAATTGAATAAGCGTTGATGTAATAAAAGGGTTACTTGCCCCATCTGAGGCGAGTAACCCTTATCGGCGTATCTATTTTAATAACCTGGTCTTGATAAAAAAACATGACGTTGCCGATGGTACAATACACGATTCACTTCAATAAACTGGTGATCATACGCCGTAATCATTCCGATATCGACAGGAATATCACGACGATAAATCTGCACAGGCACTTCCTGTTTAAAATGATCATAAAAATGACGGTTTTTCAGCAATTGCTGCCCAAAGGTGTACATGCTGAATCCCCCTCTCTACTGGTTAGTCGTGAAGTTGATCATTTGCAGATAAGTATCAAAAAGATGATACGTATTCAATAATCTGATTTTAGCAAAAAATGTTAGTGACTGCACGATAATATAGCAACCTTTAATTTTTGTATCATTGCCTATTTCTAAAGAAAAGAGGATATGTACGAATGAAATGGATTGTAGGTTTGGGCAATCCCGGATCTGAATATGCCAAAACTCGTCATAATGTAGGTTTTATGGCATTGGATCGTTTAGCAGATCGCCACGGGATCGCTATTAATCAAGCTAAAAGTAAATCGCTGATCGGTGAAGGACATATTGATGGAATTAAGGTCGTTTTGATTAAGCCGATGACCTATATGAATTTATCTGGCGAAGCAGTCAGAGGATATATGGATTATTATAAAGTTGCTCTAGAAGATATGATTGTAGTCTATGATGATATGGATACCGAAACAGGTAAAATTCGTCTGCGTTATCAAGGTAGTGCAGGTGGACATAATGGGATCAAATCGATTATTCAACATACTGGTACACAGACATTTGATCGTATTCGAATGGGTATTTCAAGACCAACGCCTGGTTATGCGATTGTTGATTATGTTCTATCTCCTTTTGCTAAAAAAGAAAAGGAACTGTTAGATGAAATGATCGAAAATTCGTGTAATGCGATGGAATATAGCTTAAAGCATACCTTTGAGCAGACGATGGCTAAATTTAACGGTTAATGCTATAATAAGCCTTAATTCGTAAGCAAATACAGACATTGATAACTGTCCCAAATTCATAAGTACCGCCTTTGAGTCTGATCCGTAATAAGGGTTGGATAAGAAGGCGGTTGTTTATAGGCAAATCGAGATGAATCCGATTTGTCGTTTTACCGTTTTTACCTAAGGATAAGTGAGGTGCCGTTTTGTTAGAAACTCTGATACAAGCATTTGCCAAAGATAAGGATTTTGGTTCTGTTACATCTGGTATTGTGTCCGGGATGAAAGAACAACTCATCTCCGGTTTATCCGGTTCTTCACGCCAGATCATGATGGCTAGTCTGTTCACAGAAGTTCAAAGACCGTTATTGGTTGTCACTCATAATATGTTTGCTGCTCACAAGCTTGCTGAAGATTTACAGGAAGCGCTAACACCTGAGCAGGTTTTGCTATACCCTGCGAACGAACTGGTAGCCGCAGAGTCAGCGATATCAAGCCCTGAGACATTAGCTCAACGCATCGATGTATTGATGAAATGTGCTGCTGGATTCAGAGGCATTGTTGTTGTGCCTTTTTCTGGTATTCGGCGATTTGTACCTGCTCCCGAGTCATTAGCAGGTGCTGAAATTGAATTGCAAGAAGGCGGTACACTGGTTCTAGACACATTTCTGACGCGTATGATTGAGCTTGGCTATGAGCGTGTAGAACGTGTAGAATCACGTGGTGAGATGAGTGTACGTGGCGGGATTATCGATTTTTACCCTGCGACTGCTAATCTGGCTTACCGGATAGAATTATTTGATGAGGATATTGATTCTATTCGTACATTTGATCCTGATGATCAGCGTTCGATTAATAAAGTCAAATCGATTATCATCACTCCTTGTCGCGAAATTATTGCTGATCGTACCCGTATGAATCATGCAGCAGATTTGGCTTCTGCTCGTCTTGAAATGCAAATCGAAAAAATGACCGATCGTCAGGCGAAGATTCGTCTACGTGAAGAAATTGGTCGTGAAATCGAATTGATGCGCCAACATATTTATTTCCCAGAAATATATAAATATATCAGCTTGCTGTATCCAGAACAGGTGACTTTATATAATTACATGCCTGAAGATACGATTCTGATTATGGAAGAACCTGCACGATTGCTAGAGACTGCTAAGCAATTAGAGCGTGATGAATCCGAATGGAATATGCATTTACTGCAAAATGGTAAAAACCTGCCTTCGCTTGAACTTGCTGGAGACACTGATGATATTATGTATCGTAGTGGCTTCCAGACGATCTGGACGTCGATCTTTTTGCGTCAAGTTCCGCATGTGCTACCCGGCAATATCGTTAACTTTGTCAGTCGCACTATGCAAGATTTCCATGGACAGATGAACGTACTCAAGTCTGAGATGGAACGCTGGAAAAAAGCAGGCATTCAAGTATTAATGGTGGCAAATGGTGAAGAACGGATGGAACGTGTACGCCGTGTTCTTGACGATTATGATATTGAGACACCGATTATGATTGATGGAAGTCTACAAACAGGATTTGAATTGCCATCGATTAATCTAGCCGTTATTACTGAAGGCGAAATGTTCTCTAAAAAGCAGCGTAAAGTCCGCAAAGTCAGTAAGAATGTAGATAATGCTGAACGGATTCGTAGTTATACCGAACTTAAAGTAGGCGACTATGTGGTTCATCAGAATCACGGTATCGGTAAATATATGGGGATTGGTACACTTGAAGTAGCCGGTATTCATAAAGACTATATGCATATTATGTATGCAGGTGGCGATAAGCTGTCTGTACCAATCGAACAGATCGATTTGATTCAGAAATATGTAGGTTCTGAAGAAAAAGAACCGAAAGTCTACAAGCTTGGTGGCAATGAATGGACGAGAGTGAAAAGCAAAGTTCGTTCTTCGGTTCAAGATATTGCAGATGATCTTATCAAACTGTATGCTGAGCGCCAAGAAGCTTCGGGTTATGGATTTGAAAAAGATACAGCAGAACAGCAAGAGTTTGAAGATATTTTCCCATACGATGAGACTCGTGATCAGTTACGTGCGATTGATGAGATCAAAAAAGATATGGAACAAACACGTCCAATGGATCGTCTGCTTTGTGGTGATGTAGGGTATGGTAAAACAGAAGTAGCGATTCGGGCAGCCTTTAAGTCAGCTATCGAAGGTAAGCAAGTGGCTATTCTTGTCCCAACTACTATTTTAGCGCAACAGCATTATGAGACATTCCGTGAACGATTTGCTGAATATCCGTTCAATATCAGTGTATTAAGCCGATTCCGTACACGTAAAGAGCAGAATGATACGATCAAAGGCATCAAGCAAGGTACAGTTGATATTGTTATTGGTACGCATCGACTATTATCTCAAGATATTATTTTCAAAGATCTTGGTCTATTGATTGTCGATGAAGAGCAACGATTCGGTGTATCCCATAAAGAAAAGCTCAAACGCCTCAAAACCAATGTCGATGTACTGACACTGACAGCAACACCGATTCCGCGTACGCTTCATATGTCGATGCTTGGTGTGCGTGACCTTTCTGTTATTGAGACACCGCCAGAGAATCGCTTCCCTGTACAGACGTATGTGGTTGAACATAGCTATACTCTGGTTCGTGAAGCAGTAGAGCGCGAATTGATTCGTGGTGGTCAAATTTATTATCTTTATAACAAAGTACAAGGCATTCATGAGATGGCAGCGCAAATCTCGGAACTGGTTCCTGATGCAAGAGTTGCTGTTGGACACGGTCAAATGTCTGAGCAGGAATTGGAGAAAACGATTCTTGACTTCTTGGACGGCGAATTCGATGTACTCGTCAGTACCAGTATTATTGAGACAGGCGTCGATATTCCAAACGTGAATACGCTAATCGTGCATGATGCTGATAAAATGGGTCTTTCTCAGCTTTATCAGTTACGTGGTCGGGTTGGACGTTCGAACCGAATTGCGTATGCTTATTTTACGTACCAACGGGATAAAGTCTTAACTGAAGTGGCAGAGAAGCGTCTGCAATCGATCAAAGAGTTCACAGAGCTGGGTTCAGGATTCAAAATTGCGATGCGTGATCTATCGATTCGTGGAGCAGGTAATCTACTAGGTGCAGAGCAATCGGGCTTTATCGCTTCGGTCGGGTTTGACTTGTATTCACAAATGTTAGCTGAAGAAATTCAGAAACGTAAAGTGACTATGCTAGGCGAAGAAGATACCAAAGCGAACGATTGGAATACCGTTATTGATCTGTCTATTGACGCGTATCTTCCAGCTGATTATATTTATGACAGTATCCAAAAAATAGAAATTTATAAAAAGGTCGCTGTTTTATCTGCATTTGATGATATTGGCGAACTTGAAGATGAGCTGTTGGATCGTTTTGGTGAATTGCCTGAAGCGGTATTGCAGTTGTTACAGGTGGCACGACTCAAGCTGTACGGCAAGCGTTATGGAATCGAAAATATTTCGCGCCGTGGAGACGATGTGTTGCTGAAGTTCCATACAGGGCAAGAAAAAGCGTTCAATTTGTCCAAACTGTCCCAAGTTGGCAATCGCTTCGAAAGACGTGTACAATTTAATCAGGGTTCCAATATGGTTATTCAAGTCAAAGGTAAAGGACTAACGGATGGCGAGCTACTTGAACTGCTCTGCCAATTCCTCGAGGCTATCATGGAATCATTCAAACTAAAGGGGGAACTACAGGATGTGGCCAATTAAAAAAGCTGCGCGGAAAACGACGATGTTAGCAGTAGTTGCTATTCTGTGCATCAGTCTGTTAGCAGCTTGTAACAAAGGAACAACCGCAGAAACAAAGAATGATGAAACGAAAGATACAAGTGCGGTGGTTGCCGAGTATAAAGGCGGTACAATCACTGAAAATGAATTTAATCATGAAGTTAGTATGATGAAATTCTTCTCTCCTCAATATGCACAAATGTTTGATATGGACGAATATAAAGAAATTTTGCTTGAGCAAGAGGTAGCTTACAAATCTCTTGATGAAAGTGCTAGCGAAGCAGCAAAAACAGCAGGTGCTAAACAAGGTGAAGAACAACTGAAACAATTCAAAACAAGTGTAGATCCTGAACAACTTGCTACTATGCTCAAAGAAGCTAATTTGACAGAGCAAGATGTTAAAGATTATATGACACGTGTATTGACTGCTTCTGAAGTGATGAAAGAAAAAGTAACCGATGCAGATGTAGAGAAATACTACACAGATAACAAAAAAGATTATGCAACAGCGACTGTACGTCATGTATTAATCGGACTACAAAGTGCTGATGGCAAAACAACTCGTACAGATGCTCAAGCATTGAAATTAGCTAAAGAAGTTAAAGCTAAATTGGATGGCGGAGCAGACTTTGCAACCATCGCTAAAAAATATTCTGACGATACAGGTTCTAAAGACAAAGGTGGTCTTTACGAAAATGAGAAAGTCGGAAACTGGGTTGAAGGTTTCAAAAATGCAGTACTAGAACAAAAAATCGGTGTGATCGGTGATCCAGTTAAAACAGATTACGGTTATCATGTAATCGAAGTTGAATCTCGTACAGAAAAAGCATTTGCTGATCTTACAACAGAAGAAAAAGAAACGATTAAATCTCAAATTGCTTCTCAAAAATTCAGTGAGTATATGTCTAAAGAAGTACCAGGTATGATTACGAAGAAAAATCTACCTAAATCTGAAACGGCTCCAGCAACTACAGCTCCAACAGCGCCGACAGAAGGTACAACAGCACCAGCTACAGAGGGAACAACAGCTCCAACAACAACTGCACCTGCTACAGAAGCACCAGCAGAAAGCAGTAAATAATATTTGATGACTGATTGGCTTCTATAGCAAAAAGTAGATTGAATGAGCAAAACAAATAGCGCGGAGACTCCGCGCTATTTTTGTGTAATTTATTCCGAAAAAAGAATGCCACGACTGGCTAGAAAGGAGCACCGTGCATATGAAAGAATCATCTCCATCGTCCCGCATGCTCAAGGGAGCATTTATATTAGCGTTAGCTGCTGTATTGTCTAAATTAATCGGCACAATCCAAAAAATACCGTTGCAGAATATCGGAGGCGATGGAGTATTCGGTATTTATAATGCGGTGTATCCTTTTTATACGCTCGTTCTTCTTGTAGCCACTGCTGGTTTTCCAGCTGCCGTCTCCAAATTTGTAGCTGAACGTATCGCCGCAGGTAATGAAGAAGGAGCAAGGCGCGTACTTACGATCTCATCCGTGATGTTGATCGTGTTAGGCGTAGTGGGTGGCATTCTGATGTACATAGGAGCACCTTTACTAGCAGATTGGATTGATAACCGACATACAGAAGCCGCGATCCGTAGTTCAGCACTCGCTTTGCCGTTAGTACCGATCATGGCAGGGTTAAGAGGGTACTTCCAAGGAATGCACAATATGATTCCTACAGCTGTCTCTCAGGTTGCTGAACAGACGATTCGAGTAGCCGCTATGGTTATTCTACTACTGATGTTAGATCGTAATGGAGCCGCAGATGATTGGATCGCCGCAGGCGCTACATTTGGTTCTGCTGCTGGTGGAGCCGCTGGACTATTCGTGATGCTGATCTACTGGTGGATTTATCGGCAGAAATCAGCGAACAAGTTGTCTTTATCCTCTCAATCACATAGCGTGCATGAACCTGTCTTTCCGCTACTTAAAGCTTTATCATTATATGCACTCCCGATCTGCTTAGGCTCTTTGTCTGCTCCTTTAATCAGTCTGGTGGATACTTTTACCGTACCACGCTTATTAAAAGGGATCGGCTGGAGCGAAGCAGAAGCTATGGTACAATTCGGGATATACAATCGAGGTATGCCTTTAGTTCAGTTAATGTCGATGTTAGCAACTTCCTTATCAGTGCTATTTATTCCTGCGCTGGCAGATGCTAGAGTGCGTGATCGGATGGATCTGGTGCAATCACAGAGTCGGCAGGCATTAAGCTGGTTTTGGTTACTAGGGCTTGCTGCTTCAGCGGGTGTAGCTGTATTAGCAGTTCCGCTAGATATTATGTTGTATCAAGATGATGCAGGTAGCGAAGCGATGCGCTGGTTAGCATTTACAGGTGTAGGAGCTACCGTATCTATAGTGACCGCTGCATTATTGCAAGGAATGGGTTCTGTCAAAGCGCCAGCAGTACATCTACTACTTGCTACTGTGGTCAAAGCGGTGCTGAATATTATATTGGTGCCGTACTTTGGTATTAATGGTGCTGCTTTTGCGGGTATTGTTGGGTATGCGGTAGCTGCTGTATTGAATACATGGTTATTGATACGATTAACACGTTTGCAAGTTACCTGGAAGCAAGATGTAGTGAAGCCTTTATTTTTAGTGGCTGTGATGTCTGGTGCTGTAATCGCATGGATGTTCGGCGCTGAATATCTATTTGATCGTTGGGCATTAGATGGACGTATTCAAGCTTCACTGATTACTTTAGGCGGAGTATGTATCGGTGGTGTTGTGTTTGCCGGCGGGATATTCCAGTTGAAAATCATGACAACAGCAGAGATTATTGCTTTGCCGAAAATAGGCAAAAAACTAGCAAAATTACTTCAAAAATTCAAATTAATTTCGTGAAAATAGGGACATTATTGAGAAATGTAAGGAGGAACAATATGAGTGCTCAAATTACAATAGTTGGATTGGGTTCAGGCGATGTTGATCAATTGACTGTCGGAATTTTTCGCAAATTAGAACAAGCTGAAAAGCTATTTGTTCGCACCAAAGATCATCCAGCATTAGAAGCTTTACAGGCTGATTTTGTCACATTTGATGATGTATATGAATCGAAAAATTCATTTCCAGAAGTGTACGCAGAGATTGCTAATCGATTGTTACAAGCAGCAGTAGAGGGACTAGATACAGAAGAAATCATCTATGCTGTACCCGGTCATCCGATGGTGGCTGAGAAAACAGTTCAGATTTTGCGTGAGCAGGGACAAGCGCTGAATATTACTGTGAATGTACTGGGTGGAGAAAGCTTTTTGGATGAGGCATTTACCCGTCTAGGCTTCGATCCTATCGAAGGATTCCAGTTACTAGATGCAGCGCAGTTGAATGCTCAATTGCTTCAGCTGCATACGGTCATTGGACAAGTGTATGATACGTTTACCGCTTCAGATGTCAAATTAAGCTTAATGGAACTGTATCCTGATGATTTTGAAGTGATCGTGTGTCACTATTTGGGAGTGCAAAGCAAAGAAATAATCGAACGTACACCTGTATATGAATTAGATCGTACTGAAAACTATGGTAATTTATCATTGATCTATGTACCTCGTACAGAAGATGAGCAAATACGTAATCGTACATTTGCTCGTTTGCATGAGATCGTTGCTATTTTACGTAGTCCGGGTGGTTGTCCATGGGATCAAGAACAGACTCACCAATCGCTTCGCCAGAACTTTATTGAAGAAACCTATGAAGTGTTAGAAACGATAGATGATGATGATCCAGAACATATGCAGGAAGAATTAGGCGATGTGTTATTACAAATTATGCTTCATGCTCAGATCGAAGAAGAAACAGGGACTTTTACTGTTTATGATGTGATCGAAAGTCTGAATCAAAAATTGATCTTCCGCCATCCGCATGTATTCGGTGATCGTGAAGCCAATGATGCGCAGACAGCACTCCAAAATTGGGATGCGATGAAAGTAGAAGAGAAAAAACTCAAAGGTACATTAGATGTAGCCGCTTCTCTTCTGGATGGGGTTCCACGTGATCTGCCTGCACTACTAACTGCTTATAAAATTCAGAAAAAAGCAGCTAAAGTCGGCTTTGATTGGGAAAATATCGAAGGTGCTTTTGCCAAAATGGACGAGGAAATTCTAGAGCTTAAAGAAGCAGTACGTGAAGGACATTCTGCATTAGATCAACAGTTGGAGCTTGGAGATGTGTTGTTCTGTGCAGTGAATATTGCACGCTTTATCGATGCTGATCCTGAACAATCTTTAGCATTAGTCAATCGCAAATTCAAACAAAGATTTCAATATATCGAACAGTCTTTACACACGCAAGTCAAAGATATTCGTTCGATGACACTGGAAGAACTGGATCAATTATGGGATGAAGCTAAATTGCAAAATAAAGGGTAATCAATTATTTCGAAAAAAATAAGCAGAGCATACGTTCTTATGTTATGATCTTTCTAGCAGCGTTGAAGCACACGCTTACGGTATGCTATGATGCATATGGCACCAAAAACTCTAGTGAAATATAGAGGAATTTGGGATGTCGTGAAGAATGTAATATACTGTAGGCAAGCAACTTTGCGTAAACTTATTGTGCATGTATAGACAATCAGAATAACGCAGCTATATTTCTTTGAATATTTGGGAGGCTTTGAATAATGAATAAAACAGACTTGATTAACAACATTTCTACAAGCAGTGGATTGACAAAAAGAGATGTAGAAACAGTATTAAACGGTTTCCTTAGCGAAATTACAGATGCATTAACAAAAGGCGATAAAGTTCAATTGATCGGTTTCGGTACGTTTGAAACTCGCAAACGTGCAGCTCGTACTGGACGCAACCCGCAAACAGGTGAAGAAATTAACATTTCAGAATCTACTGTTCCTGCGTTTAAAGCAGGTAACAAACTTAAAGAAGCGGTAAACTAATGCGTCTGGACAAATTCCTGAAAGTATCGAGACTGATCAAGCGCCGTACTGTGGCAAAAGATGTGTCCGAGCAGGGACGAGTCCTGTTGAACGGACGTGAAGCCAAGCCTAGTGCTACACTTAAAGTCGGTGACGAGATTACGGTTCAATTTGGACAAAAGCTAGTCACTGTACAAGTAGAACGGTTGGCAGATAGTACGCGCAAAGACGAAGCAGCAACGATGTATACATTGCTTAAAGAAGAGCCTATCGTCAGACAGGATGATATTTTTTCCAAAGAGTAATTTGGAGAGATATCCAATGGTATATGTATTGCTCAGTGTTTAAAAAAGGTTGTCCTTAAGTCTTCGGACTGGAGGACAGCCTTTTTTGTTTTTGTTTTAATTTGTCGACAAAGTGTTACAAATCGTTATTTTGTGGTAATGTTAATTAAAATGTAATGTTGGTGATACGATAACGACAGACCATCAAGGAGGCAACCCGATGATATCAAAACCTACGCCGATTCGAAGCGGTAGCTACAAAACAAATAATCAGTCATCTCAAGGAAACAATGGGGCGCGCAGACGGCTACGGATTTGGATGCTTTTCATGGTGTTATTCCTGGGCTGGGCGATCTATACTTTCATCATGCAGTCGATACATCTAGCGGATAAAAAAGAAGAACTCGCACAGCATCAAGTGCAGAAGCAAAAAGCAGATGCAGCATTTGCTCAATCACAAAGTGAAGTGAAGCGATTGGAAGATCCTGAATACATCGGACAAGTCGCTCGTAAGCAATATGGTATGTATTTACCAGGTGAAACACCGATTTGGGCAACCGATGCAACAGACAGCAAATGAATAATGAAGTGAAATAAGTCGTAAAACTGAGCATTAGTGAGTTGACCTTATTTTCGGCTTCCGTTATAATTTAATCAACGCAGATTGTAATCCGTAAGGGATTTTACTGTATATTTTAAGGGAGGATTATTTTACTCTATGGCAATTGAAGTGGGCACCAAGTTAGAAGGCAAAGTGACGGGAATAACGCACTTTGGAGCATTTGTAGATTTGTCGGGAGGTGTCACTGGTCTTGTTCACATCTCGGAAATTGCCGACAACTATGTAAAAGACGTTAATGACCATCTTAAAATGGGCGACGTCGTTACTGTTAAAGTCATCAATGTCGACAAAGACGGTAAAATCGGACTTTCGATCAAGCAAGCCGTTGACAAACCAGCAGAACCAGCACCATCTTCTAGACCACCTCGTCCTGAGCGTAGCTTTGAGCAACGTAACAGCGGTGGCGGCGGTAGAGACGGCGGAGAACGTTCTGGAGGCGGCGGTGGCGGATTTAACCGCGGCGGTGGCGGTGATCGTGGAGGTCGTTCTTTCAACAAGCCAGCAGTTGGCAAACCTACGTTTGATGATAAATTGACACGCTTCATGAAAGATAGTGAGGAACGCATTTCTTCACTCAAAAAAAATACGGAATCCAAACGTGGAGGCCGTGGTGCCAAGCGTAGTTAATCCTTACCTTGCATATAGAACACAATAACGACCGTAGGTGCCTAGGCATCTGCGGTTTTTTTGCTATAGGTATGGTACACTAAATTGAGAGACTGCCCTCAGAGGAGAAGGAGAAGCCCGGTGTCAATATCAACTAATTCTGAATTGCCGCCAGGAACGATGATTAGCGGAAGAACCAGAGGACAACAGTATATGATACAGCGCGTACTGGGCACCGGAACCAACGGAACCGTTTATTTAGTGTCTGCTCTAGCGAATGGTAATCTATATGCATTGAAAATGGGAGCTTATAATCGTACGTTACAAGCAGAGATCAAACTTCTTTTTTCTTTACATAAGCATTGGAAAGAAACAGGAAAAAATCAGGTCAATCGTTATCTATATGATGCCGATGACTATGAAGAAGATGGACTCATTATTCCTTTTTATGTGATGAAATATGTAAAAGGTCAAACATTAAGTAATTTCCTTCGATCCAAAGGAAGTGAACATATAGGCAAAGCAGGTCTAGGGGTGCTAGAAATTTTACGTGATCTGCATGAAGCAGATTGGGTATTTGGCGATCTCAAAGCAGAACATGTGATTATTACCGACGAAGGACAGGTAGAATTGATCGATTACGGTGGTGCAAGTCAAGCAGGACGAAGTCTGCATCAATTTACAGAATGGTATGATCGCAAATTCTGGAAAGCAGGCAGTCGCACAGGAGATTACGCCTATGATTTGTTTGCTTTTGCCGTGATGTGTATCAAATTATTCAATGAACCGGGCTTACAAAAAGTGATAGTTACTCAATTGCCACAAATACGAAGTTCTGCCGATCTGGTAACGCTGGTCGACCAGACGCCCAGATTGAAACGGTATGCTCCTTGGTTAAAGCGTGCTTTGCGCGGAGAATTTGACAGTACTGGCGAAGCTTATCATGCATGGAAAGCAGTAAGTGGTTCAGGTGTATTGAATAGATATGGAGACAATGGCGATCCAGTGACCAGGCGCCTAAAAAATGCGCTGATCTGGTCGATCATTATATTAGGAATTACATTACTTATCGCTTTATTCTTTACCAAGTAAAAAACGATCAAGAAACGGGGAGTGTATGATGAGTGGAAAGACATGGCAATCGTTGTTAGAGCATGTCAGAACACTTGTAAAAGAACAGCGTCTTTGCTCAGCTGGCGATACCATTATTGTCGCTGTATCAGGTGGGCCAGATTCTGTAGCACTACTTCATGTTTTGCATGCTTTATCCGATGAATATCAATGGAAGCTAGTCTGCGCTCATCTTAATCATGGATTTCGTCCAGAAGAATCTGCACAAGAAGCGCAATATGTAGCTAAGATATCGTCAGACTTGCACATTCCTTTTGAGCTAGAAGAAGTCAGTACGCCTGATTATATGGTAGAGACGGGTCAAGGACCACAAGAAGCTGCACGTACATTACGCTATGATTTTTTGCATCGAATCGCTGAGAAATGGTCTGCACATTCGATCGCACTGGCTCATCATATGGATGATCAAGCAGAAACGGTATTGATGCGAATTTTGCGTGGATCAGGGGCTGAAGGATTAAGCGGAATAAAAATGCGTAGAACTGAAAAAAATGTGGAACTTATACGTCCGTTCTTACGTATATACAAGACGACCTTGATTCATGCCTGTGAAGAATGCGATTTTGGTTACATTACAGATAGCAGTAATCTTCACCGCAAGTATACACGTAACCGTATCCGATTGGATGTTTTACCATTTTTGGAGCAATTTAATGAGCAGTTGGTGCCATCACTGGCAAGGCTTGCTGAAATTGTCGGAACTGAAAATGATTATATTCAACAGGAAACAGGGACGTTATACGCAGAATTGGTTAAAGAAGAAGAAGGATCGTTTTCATTTGAAGTTACTTCTTTCGTGGAAGTGCATGTCGCTTTACAACGGAGGTTGATTAAACTAATATTGAGTTATCTGTCACCATCTTACGAACAATTTGATTTTTCCAAAATTGAGATGGTTCGGGGACAGATTATGCAAAGTGGTCTCACAAGTTGGAGTCTGGATATTGGCGATAAGGTCACTTGTGTCCGAGAGTATCAGAATATCCGATTTATACGAGGAGTACCCAAGTTTTATGAACCATATTGTATTCCGATTTTGCGTAATAATGAGGTTATATCTATTCCTTTTACCAAGGAGCAATTAGATATCCGATTATTGCCATGGAATAGGAATGATTCAGATCAGATGGAACTTTCTTCGGAGGAAGCGTTTTTTGATGCGGATTTACTGACTTTTCCGCTTTGTTTGCGTTCTCGCCGTCAAGGTGACTCGTTTAAACTTACAGGAGAAGGCGGAACGAAGAAAGTTAAAAATCTTTTTATCGATGAGAAAATACCATTATCTCAGCGTAATACTTTGCCTTTATTGGCTGATTTTCACGGTCAAGTGCTATGGATTCCAGGAATTCGACGTTCGGGATCAGCTTTGGTGCACCCGGGTACTTCTTGTGTAGTACATATGAGGCGAATAAAAACTGAAGAAAATGTTTGATTATCGTCGATTCGGCTTGATAAGTATAATGTAGGAGGTTCAACCAAGTTGCGCAATGACATTGAAGAAGTACTCATCAGTGAAGAAGAGATTCAGCAGAAGATTTTAGAACTTGGCGCTAAGCTAAGTGACGATTACAAGGGACGCAACCCGCTTGTGATTTGTGTATTGAAAGGTGCTTTTGTATTTATGGCTGATCTGGTTAAACGGATCGACGTACCGCTTGAGATTGATTTTATGGCGGTATCCAGTTATGGAGCATCTACCAAATCATCCGGTGTTGTCAAAATCATTAAAGATCTAGATGTTTCTGTTGAAGGACGGGACGTATTGATCGTAGAAGACATTATTGACAGTGGACTCACGCTTAGTTACCTTATGGAGGTATTGCGCGGTCGTAGTGCTAGTAGCGTACGTGTAGTTACTCTTTTCGATAAGCCAGCAGGCAGAACCGTTGACTTAGAAGCAGATTATACCGGTTTTGTTATTCCGGATGCTTTTATTGTTGGATACGGTCTAGATTATGCTGAGAAATACCGGAATCTCCCCTACATTGGGATTTTAAAACCGGCAATTTATTCAAACTAATTACCTATGCCTGAATAGCAGCAATATCCGTTATTTGGCTTCGAGCTCTATTGAGAACGTAAGTCTGGCTATGGTAAAATAATTTAAGTGTCTCGAGAGGAGGTAGGGGATGAATCGGTTCATCCGGAATTCGGGTTTCTATTTAATTCTTTTTTTAGTCGTGGTGGGCATTGTACGTTACGTTAGTGACGGAAGCGAAGCTACCGATAATCCAAGATATGATCAGCTTAAAGCAGCACTTGCTGCTGGTAATGTCTCCTCTGTTACGGTTCAGTTTGATAACTATGCGTATTTAGTTACAGGTGAATACAAAACAAAACCAGCAGATGCGAAGTCGAATGCATTTTCTTCTTACATCCCTGCCACTGATGCAGCGATCAACGAGATCGAAACAGCTAGTGACAATGGGGGTACACAAGTAACCATTAAGCCGATGGAAGGCGACAGTATTTGGTTGTCATTCATCACTTCGATGATTCCACTTGTGATTATGTTTATTCTGTTCTTCTTCCTCTTCAATCAAGCTCAGGGTGGCGGCGGCAAAGTGATGAACTTTGGTAAGAGTCGTGCTCGCTTGTATAACGAAGAGAAGAAAAAAATTACATTCGAGGATGTAGCAGGGGCTGACGAAGAGAAACAAGAACTCGTCGAAGTTGTTGACTTCCTGAAAGATCCACGTAAGTTTAACGCCGTTGGAGCTCGTATTCCCAAAGGGGTACTTCTTGTAGGTCCTCCGGGTACTGGTAAAACATTGCTTGCTCGTGCAGTAGCAGGAGAAGCAGGCGTACCATTCTTCAGCATTTCCGGTTCTGATTTCGTAGAAATGTTTGTCGGTGTCGGTGCGTCGCGTGTACGTGATTTGTTTGAAAATGCGAAGAAAAATGCACCATGTATTATTTTCATCGATGAAATTGATGCTGTTGGTCGTCAACGGGGCGCAGGTCTTGGTGGCGGTCATGATGAGCGCGAACAAACGCTAAATCAACTTCTTGTTGAAATGGATGGATTTGGAGCAAACGAAGGTATTATTATCGTTGCTGCAACTAACCGTCCAGATATCTTGGATCCTGCATTGTTACGTCCAGGTCGTTTTGACCGTCAAATTACGGTGGATCGTCCAGACGTGAAAGGTCGCGAAGCTGTACTGAAAGTTCACTCACGTAACAAACCACTTACGTCTAACGTAAGATTGGATACAATTGCGAAACGTACAACAGGTTTTACAGGTGCAGATCTGGAGAACTTGATGAACGAAGCAGCATTGCTTGCTGCGCGTCGTAATCGTCGTGATATTTCGATGAATGAGGTTGATGAAGCTATTGACCGTATCATCGTAGGTACAGAAAAACGTAGTCGTGTTATTAGTGATCGTGAAAAACGTATCGTTGCTTATCATGAAGCGGGTCATACGATTGTAGGTTATTTCTTGGAGCATGCGGATATGGTACACAAAGTAACAATCGTACCGCGTGGACGTGCTGGCGGGTATGTTATTATGCTTCCTAAAGAAGACCGTATGCTTGTAACGAAACAGGAATTGTTGGATAAAGTAACTGGTTTGCTAGGTGGACGTGTTGCTGAAGAATTATTTATCGGCGAGATTGGTACTGGAGCATATAGTGACTTCCAACAAGCAACTGGTATCGTACGTAGCATGATCGTTGAATACGGTATGAGTGAGAAGCTTGGACCGATGCAATTCGGTACTGCTCAAGGTCAAGTATTCTTGGGTCGTGATATCGGACACGAGCAAAACTATAGTGATAAAATCGCTTATGAGATCGATCAAGAAATGCACCGTTTTATTACGGAATCTTACGAACGCTGTCGCGAATTATTGCAAAAGCATTCAAGAGAAATGCATTTGATTGCTCAAACATTGCTTGAAGTAGAAACATTGGATCTAGAACAAATCAAAGAATTGATTGAAACTGGATCTTTAAGTGATACTGGCAATAGCGATGGTAATAGCGGTTCAGGGGAAACACCAGAAGGTGGCGAACCAACTGTAGATACAATCGGTGGTTCTTTGAGCTTGGAGAAAGATAACACTCCATCTACACCTGGATTGGGCAAAGACGGAGATATTCCGAATAGCCCTACTAATGGCCCTGGCGAAGATCGTGGACCAAATGGAACAGGTGGAAGTACACCCACTTCGTAATCAATAACAAAAATGCAGTAAATAAAAAGCCTGAAGATTAATAGGATCTTCAGGCTTTTTTGCGTTTAAAGCATTTGTTCAAATTCATAGATTGACAAGTGAGTATAGCATTGTGTACATTATTGGTTGAACCTGATCACAAATTTGACACAATTTACACGGTAGTACGGGATATTTTTCACAAACTATTCGATCAGAAAGCTATAACTACCTTAGAACATACTTCTCTGCCAAACATTGTGAAATGAATCTCAATCAATTTGAAGGAGTGATTACGATGGAAGCGTTAGCACTGGAAAAGAAAGCAGAACGGGATGCACAGCTCAAGGAACGTCTTTTAAAATTAAAAAAGGAGCGCAATGCTATTATTCTAGCTCATTATTATCAACGGGATGAGATTCAAGAAGTGGCAGATTTCCGTGGCGATTCTTTTTTGTTAGCGCAAAAAGCAGCTCAGACTGAAGCGGATACGATTGTGTTTTGTGGAGTTCACTTTATGGGTGAAAGTGCTAAAATTCTAGCACCTAACAAAACAGTGATTATCCCTGATGAGCGGGCAGGTTGTCCAATGGCAGATATGGTCAATGTAGATGGTCTGCGTCGATTAAAAGAAAAACATCCTAATGCTAAAGTGGTTACTTATATTAATTCATCTGCTGAGATCAAAGCAGAAACAGATATCTGCTGTACTTCGGCAAATGCGGTGAAAGTCATTCAGTCCGTTGATTCCGACGAAATCATTTGGGTTCCTGATAAAAATTTAGGGCACTATGTACAACAGCATACCGATAAAAAGATGATTATCTGGGAAGGGTATTGTAACACTCATGATATGTTGACGGTCAAAGACGTGATGGAGATGAAAGCGAAACATCCTCATTCTGAATTTGTTGTTCATCCTGAATGTCGGCCAGATGTTGTTGCTTTAGGTGACTTTGTAGGTAGCACAACAGCGATTATCAAATATTGCAAAGAATCGCCTTGTCAGGAGTTTATCGTAGGGACAGAAGATGGTACGGGTTATCAGCTTCGCAAAGACAGCCCTGATAAAGCATTTCGCTTTGCTAGCAAATATTTAGTATGCCCTAATATGAAAGTGAATAATTTAAAAAAATTAGTCAATTGCTTAGAGCAGATGAAACCTCAAATCTATGTACCACCTGCTGTTGCTGATCAAGCTCGTGTTTCTTTGGAACGTATGCTACAAGTATCTTCATCTTGAACGATTGAGAGGGAACAGATTATGATTCCGAGTCGCCTGATAGATTATCATCTGAGTGAATATATTCACAAACAAGTCGATGTTATTATTATAGGTTCAGGAATTGCAGGATTGTTTGCTGCTATTTCGGCAAGTGAATATAAGCACGTTCTTATGATCACAAAGAAATCATTATTAGACAGTAATACTCGTTATGCTCAAGGCGGGATTGCAGCGGTGATAGCAGCAGACGATTCTCCTCTTTATCACCGTCAAGATACATTGCTTGCAGGAGCTGGTCTTTGTTCCTCGTCTGCCGTAGATGTGCTTGTGCAAGAAGGGCCAGCAGGTGTACAGGAACTGATTCGTCTAGGCACTTTATTTGATACGATTGACGGACAATTGGAGTTAACACGAGAAGGGGCTCATAGTCATCGCCGTATTTTACATGCAAATGGGGATTCTACAGGATATGAGATTGTTAGAGCATTATCTCAGCATGTGGCTGAACACCCACGTATTGAAGTTTGGGATGAGCATTTGGCAATTGATCTAGTCACGCATCACAATGAATGTACAGGCGTCATCGTAAAGCAACCAGATGATCGTCTCATCTATGTCCAAGCAGAAGCGACTGTGATCTGTTCAGGAGGTAGTGGACAGCTATATCAATATACGACGAATCCTGATGTGGCTACAGGTGATGGAGTGGCGATGGCTTACCGCGCAGGAGCACAGGTACGAGATATGGAATTTATTCAATTTCATCCGACTGCTTTATGTTATCCAGGTGCACCGCGATTTCTGATCTCAGAAGCGTTACGTGGTGAAGGAGCTATTTTGCGTAATCATACAGGTGAAGCTTTTATGGCAAATTACCATCTGTTAAAAGAACTGGCACCTCGAGATATCGTAGCTAGAGCGATCATCAGTGAAATGGAAAAAGAAGAAAGTACTTGTGTCTATCTGGATATCACACATGAGTCTGAAGAGACATTGAAACGCCGTTTTCCTACTATTTTTGCAACCTGTATGAGTTATGGATTAAATATAGCTCAAGACTGGATTCCTGTGGCACCTGCGGCTCATTATATGATGGGCGGTATCAAAACCGATCTTCAAGGAGCAAGTAGTGTGCAGCGATTATTTGCTTGTGGTGAAGTCTCTTCTACAGGTATTCATGGGGCAAATCGATTAGCAAGTAATTCATTATCCGAAGCGATTGTTTTTGGCAAACGGGTAGTTCAGCAAATTCTTCAACTACCTCCACTGGTTGAACCCGAGCAAGAATCTTCTTTATCAGCAAAAGATATGCTTTCTTATGATAAGAATGTACCTGAATTCACAAACTCTGCCGAACAATGGATCAGTTGGCGCTTAGAGCTCCAACAGATTATGGGACAGTACGCTGGACTTCGTCGTACCTCTGTATCTCTTCAAGAAGGCTTAACTAAGCTTGAAGCATTAGGGATTATTTTTGAATATCCAATGAATACAAAGGAAGCTATCGAGCTGTCCAATATGTTGACATGTGCTTTGCTTGTGATGCGTTCAGCATTGTATCGGGAAGAAAGTCGTGGCGGACATTATCGAGAAGATTTTCCAGAGCGTAATGATACAGATTGGCAACAGCATATTGTGCAACAGATTCATCAAGGGCTAACAAAGGAGAGTAGTGATGATGTTTAACGGATACGAAGACAATCTAATACAATGGATCAAATCATGGCTAAACGAAGATGTAGGCGCTGGAGATATCACTACAGCAACTACAGTTCCACAAGGACATAGCAGTTGCGCTGTTATTCATGCTAAACAAGATGGAATACTTGCGGGGCTCCCGGTAGCGGAGTTAGTATTTCGCACAGTTCATCCTGATCTGAAGTTTCAACCTATCGCTCAAGAAGGACAAAAGCTACACAAAGGTGATATCATTGCAGAAGTAGAAGGTAGTACACATCATCTATTAACAGGAGAACGTCTAGCACTTAATTTATTGCAACGGATGTCGGGGATCGCTACTCGTACTCGCGAATATGTAGATGCTATTCAAGATTTGCCGGTAAGATTGGTAGATACACGTAAGACCACACCGGGACATCGTATGCTTGAGAAATATGCTGTACGTGTTGGTGGCGGACATAATCATCGTTTTGGACTTTATGATGCTGTGATGATTAAAGATAATCATATCAAAGCAGCAGGCGGAATCACCGAAGCGGTCAACTCAGCTCGTCACCAGATTCCGCACACAATGACGATTGAAGTCGAGACTGAAAGTATAGAACAAGTACAAGAAGCTTTGACTGTTGGAGCAGATATCATTATGCTTGATAATATGTCACCAGAACGTATGCAAGAAGCAGTGCATATGATTCGTGAGCAAGCCCCCCATGTCAAAATTGAAGCATCGGGCAATGTATCGTTAAACACAATTTATAACTTAGCAGCCACAGGCGTTGATATTATATCTGTAGGACGACTGACGTATTCTTTTGAAAATCTGGATATTAGTCTGGATTTGGGTGCGAAGAAAGGGGAGTGACGCACTTTGATAGTTGTGATTGATATTGGAAATACGAATATTGTGTTGGGCGTATATCAAGGAGAACAATTGCTTCATCATTTCCGTATCAATACGAATCGTCAAGCTACACCGGATGAATATGGAGTGATGGTGCATAACCTTTTTCAGATGTCCAATATTGTGATTGATCATATTCAAGGAATTATTATTTCTTCTGTTGTGCCTCCAATTATGAACACGCTAGAAGAAATGTGTAGAAAATATTTACATCATACTCCTATGATTGTCGGACCGGGCATACGCACCGGTCTGAACTTGCGTTATGAGAACCCACGCGAAGTGGGAGCAGATCGGATTGTTAACGCAGTAGCCGCTGTTGCAAAATATGGTGGTCCTGTTATTGTTGTTGATTTTGGTACAGCGACTACATTTGATTGTATTGACAGTAAAGGTGATTATCTAGGCGGCGCAATCGTCCCTGGAATTGGGATTTCTACAGAAGCTTTGTATCAACGAGCTTCCAAGTTACCGAATATTGAATTAGAGAAACCTAAAAAAGTCATCGGACGTAATACCGTTCATGCCATGCAATCTGGTATTATATATGGATACGCTGGACAAGTGGATGGAATCGTCAAACGAATTCATGCTGAAATGGGTGTGATTGGTAAAGTCGTGGCTACTGGTGGTTTGGCAGAACTGATTTCCAGTGAAACCGAAACGGTCGATGAAGTGAATCCGATGCTTACACTTGAAGGATTACGTTTGATTTATGAGCGTAATGTAATAACCACACCGATAGACAAAACTTTTGGTACGCCTAAAGCGTCTAAATAAAAATAGAAGAACCATGCTCATTGGAAAATACAGCAAGAGCAACGAGAGGAGCCATTACAAATGGAAAATCAACAACACACAAAACCGGACCTTGTTGTCCGTGGTATAGCATTAGGTGGTAAAGTACGTGCATTTGCTATTCGCTCTACTCATTTAGTCGAGGAAGCACGTCAACGTCATGATACATGGCCTACAGCAACAGCAGCAATGGGTCGTACGCTGACAACAGCTGCAATGATGGGTGCTATGCTTAAAGGCGAAGAAAAATTAACATTACAAGTAAAAGGTGACGGCCCGATCGGTCAGATCGTAGCGGATGCTAATGCCAAAGGCGAAGTTCGTGGATATGTTGATCATCCACATGTTCATTTGCCAAGTAATGCGATGGGTAAATTGGATGTAGCAGGAGCAGTAGGTACAGAAGGCTTTGTATATGTAATCAAAGATTTGGGACTTAAAGATCCTTATCGTGGAAGTGTGCCGATTATTTCAGGAGAGCTAGGCGAAGATTTCACGTACTATTTTGCGAAGTCTGAACAGACTCCATCTGCGGTAGGTATTGGCGTACTTGTAGATACAGACAACTCTGTTATTGTAGCCGGCGGATTTATTATTCAATTGTTACCCGGTCTTACCGATGCAGAAATTGACCAAATCGAACAATCGATCAGCACGTTGCCACCTGTAACGACTCTTTTAGCAGAAGGATTAGAGTTAGAAGAACTGTTACGCCGTGTTGTGCCTGATGCTCAAGTGATGGAAACATCAGATGTGCGATTCTATTGCCCTTGTTCTCGTGAACGTGTAGAACAGACGTTGATGAGTCTAGGTGAATATGAATTGACGCAATTGATCGAAGAAGATGGACAAGCAGAAGTAGTATGTCATTTCTGCGGTGAAAAGCATTTATTCAATCGTCAAGATCTGGAATCTATTCTTGCTGAAGCTAAAAGTTAAGGAATACGAAATATATGACTAGAGGCAGATCACCTGTATGGACAGCCGTCTTGGTCTTATTATCTGTAATTATTATGCTGCTCGGTGCCTTTTGGGTGATCCGGGCAGTTCAACATTCTAGCTCTTCTACAGTAGCGATGGTAGGTAATGAGTCGATCAGTGAACAAGAATGGGTTAATGAATTGAAGCGAAGATATGGCAAAGAAATTTTGACACAAATGCTGAATCATCAAGCGGTCAAGCTTGAAGTGCAAGTACGCCATATCGCAGTTACTGAAGAAGAGATTCAAGATGATCTAGCAGAGCGTATTAGCGGATATTCTTCACCAGCAGACTTTTATCAAGAAATGAATACTCAATTTGGATTAAGTGCAGATGATCTGAGACAAGAATCTGAATATCAGATTGAACTGGAAAAGATCGCTACAGCAGATATCAAAATTACAGATGCAGAAGTGGATGCGTACTTGAAGCAATACGAACAATCGATGCAAAAGCATCAATTTGATTTGGCGTGGATTGAATTAGACACTGAAGAATCAGCGCAACAAGCGATAGAACGTATCGATCAAGGAGAAGTGTTCTCCTCAGTTGCACAATCGATGTCAGTGGATACATTTTCAGCACCACAAGGTGGAGCACTTGGATGGATCGATCAAGATGATCCTTTTCAACCACCTGAATTGTTAAAAGCTATTCAAGATATGCAAGCAGGTGATGTTGTTGGACCGATTACATTAAGTACAGGTCATTATGCGATTGTACAAGTCACCGATATTCGTCCAGCTCCTTCTGCCAAGCAGAGCATGAGCCGGGAGACTGCAAGACGCAAAATTGCTCTAGGACAAGCCAAACCTTTAAATGAAATTGAGCAACAATTAAGAGAAAAATATAATGCGTACATTTTATCTGTGGCAGAATAAAATATTTATTCAATCTTAGCGATTTCATGTTATTTTTGCTAAATGCTAGATTGACAACGCTGTGACAGATTGATAATATAAAAGTATATTAAAACCTACTATTTTACTCGGAATAGCGTAGATTAGACATATAGAATAGAGTTCGTATTCACAGCTACGTTCTATCATTTGAAGGAGGGCTATAGGCATGGCAAAAGTCGTCAATAACATCACAGAACTTATCGGAGGAACACCGCTAGTTAAGTTGAATAGTATCGTTCCTGAAGGAAGCGCAGATATCTATCTGAAGCTTGAATATCAGAATCCGGGTTCCAGTGTCAAAGACCGAATTGCAATCAGCATCGTAGAAGAAGCGGAAAAACAAGGTTTACTCAAACCTGGTGGTACGATTGTTGAAGCAACTAGTGGTAACACAGGTATTGGACTAGCTATGGTCGCTGCTGCTAAAGGATATAAATGTGTAATTGTAATGCCTGAGACAATGAGCATAGAGCGTCGCAATTTGCTGCGTGCATATGGAGCAGAATTGGTTCTTACTCCTGGATCAGAAGGTATGAATGGAGCAGTCAAAAAAGCAGAAACGATTTTGAGTGAAAATCCAGATTACTTTATTGCAGAACAATTTAAAAATAAAGCGAATGTTAAAATTCACCGTGAAACAACAGGCCCTGAAATTGTAGAAGCGATCGGTTCGATCGGTGGAACATTGGATGCTTTTGTAGCAGGTATCGGTACAGGTGGTACTATTTCTGGTGCGGGTGAAGTTTTGAAAGAATCTTTCCCAGAGATCAAAATTTATGCAGTAGAACCAGCAGCTTCTCCTATTTTGGCAGGTGGTCAACCAGGCCCTCACAAAATTCAAGGAATCGGCGCTAACTTTATTCCTGAAATTTTGAACCAAAACATTTACGATGAAATTATTCATGTTGAAAATGAAGAAGCCTTTGAATGGGCTCGTCGTGTAGCTAAAGAAGAAGGGATTCTTACAGGTATTTCTTCCGGTGCAGCGATCAAAGCCGCTCTTCAAGTGGCTAAAGAGTTAGGTACAGGTAAACGTGTCGTTGTGATTATCGCAAGTAACGGTGAACGTTACCTTAGTACACCGCTATACAACTTCGAATCGTAATTAGAACTATCGGATGATCTACAGTATCTTTATTGATATGAAGATGTTTCCGTATTGAGATCAAGTAGTATGATACACTGATCTTTTGTTCTAAGATGTTATATTCGAATATATATGGATCTCAAGCTTCTACCTTTGTCTACACGGCATAAGGCTAGAAGCTTTTTTATATTCCGCATCTTCTCATTCGATCCGTGCTTTAGTATACTAACGACAATGAATAGATCATCAGGTTGGAGGAAGATCGATTGACCAAAGTATATACATCATTTCAACAATGGACAGACTGGCAAGCAGAAGGATACACCCAACTGCCTTATATCGTTCGTATCCCGTTAGAAGATCAACTTTTACCGGATAGCTGGGAACAATTGTGGCAAGAAGAGATGCCTTATTCTTTTGTATTGGAAAATGGGAAAAGTGGCAGATACAGTTATGTTGGACTTTCTCCTGTATCTATACTCAGTGGTCAAGATCAGCAAGCACATATTCGAAAGTCCACAGATACCACTCCTGTTTTGGCTATACCGAGTGCACAACCTGAATATATAACTGATGCCTCTTATACAGGCAAGCCTTTAGATATATTAAGAACATGGATGTCGACCGATCGTGCTCCTAAATTACCAGAAGTGCCTCCATTTACAGGAGGGTGTGTTGGCTTTCTAAGTTACGATGTCGCTCGTTCTTTAGAAAAATTACCTGATCATCTAAGCAATGATCTAGGGATGCCAGATTATCTATGGATGAAATTTAACCAAATTTGGGTGATTGATCATGCAGATAAGCAGTTGTATTGTTGTGTCCATACCTCTATAGGCAACAGTACAGATCATCAATCTTCGTATAATCATGCGGCTACATGCGCAACGCAGATGGCAGAGCAGTGGCACAACATTCTACAACAAGCTCAAGCATCATCGACAATAGCACGTAAGCAATTTCTAAAAGAACATCCAATAGCATTAACCGATTCACGTACGGATGGGTATGGATTTGAGACCGAATTTGATCAGATTCAATTTGAAAAAGCTGTGCAAACGATTCAGGAGTATATCCGTCAGGGTGATGTATTTCAAGTCAATTTGTCTTTACGCAGTCATCGACCTTTAGCTTCGACACCAGAATCGGTGTATGAATGGCTTCGTTTAACCAATCCATCTCCATATATGGGATTGCTACGTACACCTGATTTTTATTTAGTATCGGCTTCACCCGAATTATTGGTGCGTGTTGTAGATGGCAAAGTTTCTGCAAGACCGATAGCAGGTACAAGGCGTAGAGGTACAACTGAAATTGAAGATCAAGCGATGGAAGACGATCTTTTATCTAATGAAAAAGAACGTGCCGAACATATTATGCTAGTCGATCTTCAGCGTAATGATCTCGGACGAATCGCCAAATATGGCACAGTACGTGTGCCTGAACTGATGACGATCGAACGTTATTCTCATGTGATGCATTTAGTCTCTGGAGTCGAAGGTGAACTAGCTGAGTCCAAAGATGTGTATGATGTTATCGCTGCTGTATTTCCCGGTGGAACAATTACCGGTGCACCGAAAGTGCGTACGATGGAAATTATTGAAGAATTAGAACAGACTCGTCGTGGTGCGTATACAGGTTCGATGGGCTGGATTGACTATAATGGTAATATGGAATTAAATATTATTATTAGAACATTAACGGTCAAAGACCATATAGCGTATATGCAAGCAGGTGCAGGTGTGGTGATCGATTCGGAACCGTATCGTGAATATCGGGAATGTTTTAACAAATCGAGAGCGATGGCAAGAGCGGTTATGTTAAGTGAGCAATACGATCAAGTGCAAGCAGAGAAAGGGAGAATATAATGATACTCGTTATAGATAACTACGATTCATTTACGTATAACCTTGTTCAATATTTAGGCGAATTGGGTGAAGAGGTTGTTGTTCGTCGCAATGATGAGATCGATATGGCGGGTATTCGCACAATGGCACCCGATCATATTCTATTATCCCCGGGTCCATGTACACCGACAGAAGCAGGTATTACTTTAGACGTGATCAACCATTTCAAAGGCGATATTCCGATCTTCGGTGTTTGTCTGGGTCATCAAGCGATTGGTCAAGCTTTTGGAGGCAATGTTATTCGTGCAGAGCGATTAATGCATGGTAAGACATCACCTATTTTGCATGATAAGAAATCTGTTTTTGAAAATCTACCTTCTCCATTTACTGCGACTCGTTATCATTCATTGATCGTGGAACGTGAAAGCCTACCGGATTGTTTAGAAATTACAGCGGAGACAGCGGAAGGCGAAATTATGGGTCTACGTCATAAAGAATATGCAGTCGAAGGTGTGCAATTCCATCCTGAATCGATTGTGACCGATCATGGGCATGAAATGTTGCGTAGCTTTTTGAGTCGTAAAGTAGATAAAGCACCCACATTATGAAATATGTATCATTAAACGGACAAGTTATTGCTACAGATCAAGCCGTGGTCTCTGTCATGGATCACGGTTTTTTGTATGGAATGGGATTGTTTGAGACGTTTCGTACTTATAATGGACAGCCTTTTTTACTGAAGCAACATCTAACTCGACTATCTACAAGTTGTGAATCGCTCAGAATCATGTGGAACGAATCGGTAGATCAGGTGCAAAATCAGATTCGAGATCTCATGTATGCTAATGAATTAACAGAGGCGTACATTCGGTATACCGTTTCAGCAGGAACCGATATATTAGGTTTGCCTTCTGGAGCCTATGAGCAACCGAATATCATTATATATGCCAAATCATTACCTCCAGCACGTCCTGATTCTATGTCGCTTATCGATCATCTATATAGTCATAGCAAGTCATTACGTTGTTTACACACATTACGCAACACACCAGAAGGCGATATTCGTTTTAAGTCACTCCATTATATGAATAGTATTTTGGGCAAACGCGAATTGATGCAATATCAAGATCATCCATCTACGGCTGTAGAAGGGCTAATGCTGACCAAAGAACAACATATAGCAGAAGGTATTGTAAGCAATCTCTTTTTTGTGAAAAATCAGCAACTGTATACGCCTGCTATAGATACAGGCATACTACCCGGCATTACACGCGCTTTTGTTATCCAATTAGCTATGGCAGCAGGTATTGTTGTGCATGAAGGTCATTATACATGGGAGCATTTACTTGAAGCAGATGAAATATTTTTAACCAATTCAGTTCAAGAAATTGTTCCTGTAAAGCAATTATTAGAAGATACAGTAACGTATGAGGTTCCTCATGATCTTTCCCATTCAATGACTTTGCAATTAGCTTACGCTTATCTTAAGGAGGCTTATCAGCAGTGAAACAGCCTATGCGCTATACAAGAACATACGATTTGGGTTCGACCAACTTAACACTTGGAGATACAACATTAATAATGGGTATTTTGAATGTCACTCCAGATTCTTTTTCAGATGGAGGACAATATACATTAATCGAGCGAGCTGTCGAACATGCTTTGCAAATGATGGAAGACGGAGCAGATCTGATTGATATTGGTGGCGAATCCACTCGTCCCGGACATGATCCTGTATCGACAGAGCAAGAGTTAGAACGTGTAATTCCTATTATTGAAGCTTTGCATCGTCAAGCTCCCCATATTCCATTATCAATAGACACCTACAAAGCAGAAGTGGCTAAGCAAGCACTGCAAGCCGGAGCACATATCATTAATGATGTTTGGGGCGGACAAGCTGACCCTTTGATGGTACAAGTAGCTGCTACTGCCCAGTGTCCGATTATTTTAATGCATAATCGAGATAACATGGATTATACCGATCTGGTATCTGATGTTCGTCATGATCTTCAGGCTTGTATCGATCATGCTCTGCAAGCAGGAGTCCAAGCTGAACATATCATTTTAGATCCGGGTATCGGATTTGCCAAAACAGCGCAACACAATTTACAACTAATGTCGCAACTCGATCAACTATCTTCACTAGGCTATCCATTATTATTAGGAACATCTCGCAAAAAGTTTATTCGGACAGTACTTGATCTACCTGCTAACGATGTAGTTGAAGGAACAACAGCTACCACTGCTTTTGGGATTGCTCAAGGCTGTCAGATTATTCGTGTGCATGATATTAAGCAGAATAAGCGGATGGCGATGATGTGTGATGCGATGCTAGAGTCTACCATCAATCAATAGAAGTTAATCAAAGAAACAGATACACAGGAGGATAAATAATCAATGGATAAAATGATTCTAACACGGATGGAATATTACGGTTATCATGGTGTTTTTGAAGAAGAACGTAGATTAGGTCAACGTTTTTATGTCGATTTAGAATTAGAAATGGATCTGGCAACTGCTGGACAGACCGACGATCTTAGCACAACGATCAACTACGCTGAAATTCATGAAAAAGTAAAACAAATCGTTGAAAAGCAGTCTTTTAAATTGATTGAAACTCTGGCAGAATGTATTGCATCCTCTTTACTGGACGCTTATACTGGGGTACATGCACTAACTGTTAGAGTAACCAAGCCTCATCCACCGTTTGATATTCATTTTCAAGGCGTTACTGTGGAATTGCGGCGTACACGAAAGTGAGAGTCGGTCATGAAGTCATCTGTTCCCTCTGAATATTCAGAGGCTTATATTGCTTTAGGCGCTAATTTGGGCGATCGTGAGCAGACCTTAACAGAAGCTATACAGATGCTTGGTGATCATTCCGATATAGAGATTGTTCGTTGTTCAGGTCTGTATGAGACAGCACCGGTCGGGTATATCGATCAACCTTCTTTTTTAAATATGGTATTAATGTTACGTACCACATTAGAACCGGAACCGTTATTAATGAGCATGTTGGATGTTGAGAATAAGTTAGGTCGGGTACGAGATATTCGCTGGGGCCCACGTACAGTCGATCTCGATTTACTATGGATGGATCATCAACAATTGCATACTGAGCGTTTAGAGTTACCTCATCCACGAATGAACGAACGTGCTTTTGTACTGGTGCCATTAGCAGAAATAGTATCCTCTGATCAGCACCCCGAGTTATTTTATTCGGTTCAGCAATCGCTACAGCTTATTGAAGCCGAACAACAAGGAATTCACTATGTCAAAGCTTTTACTATGCCCTTTAATTCAAAATTAAAATAAATATACAGATTATAAAATCTGTTGTTTGATACAGGGAATCAGTCGCTTGTTTGCATGCTACATTATGGATAGAGATACAAGGAGTGAACCCGAATGTTAAAAATCGGTGATATAGAAATGAAAAATCAGGTCGTACTCGCACCTATGGCTGGAGTATGTAATCCTGCTTTCCGTTTAATAGCCAAAGAATTTGGTACAGGTCTAGTCTGTGCTGAAATGGTAAGTGATAAAGCCATCTTGAATGGTAATAAGCGTACACACGAAATGTTATTTGTGGATGAGCGCGAAAAGCCGCTAAGTCTACAAATTTTTGGAGGAGATCGTGAATCTCTAGTTGCAGCTGCCAAAGTGGTGGATCAAGATACCAATGCAGATATTATTGATATCAATATGGGTTGCCCGGCTCCCAAAATTAACAAAAGTGATGCAGGAGCCAAATGGCTACTTGATCCGAATAAAATCAATGAAATGGTCGCTGCTGTAGTTGCTAATGTAAGTAAGCCTGTTACTGTTAAAATGCGTATCGGTTGGGATAGTGATCATATCTTCGTAGTCGATAACGTCAAAGCGGTAGCTGATGCAGGTGGTAAAGCGGTCAGCGTACACGGTCGTACACGTCAACAACTATACACAGGACAAGCTGATTGGTCATATATCAAGCAAGCCAAAGAAGCAGTCTCTATTCCAGTAATCGGTAATGGAGATGTGATTACTCCTGAAGATGCGAAGCGTATGCTGGATACCACAGGTTGTGATGGGGTTATGATCGGACGGGGCGCTCTAGGGAATCCATGGATGTTATACCGTACCATCGAATACCTTAAGACCGGTCAATTACTATCCGAGCCAACCGCAGAAGAGAAAATCAGAATAGCGATTTTGCATATGGATCGTTTGATTGATCTCAAAGGGGAACATGTGGCTGTGAGAGAAATGCGTAAGCATCTTTCTTGGTATTTAAAAGGAATCAAAGGATCAGCCAAAATCAAAGATTCTATTATGGAAGAAGTAAAGCGTGATGAAATGGTACAGATTTTGCACAATTTCTTAGAAGGACTTCCTGTAGGTGAGCTAAGTTCTCCGGGGAATGAAATCGAAGAAGCAGAGCAAGTATGTAGCATCTAAATGATCGTCATAGGTACAAATAATAAAGGCAGGATACAGTGTTTAATACTGCTCCTGCCTTTTTATTGACATTTCGTAATCATTCCCATATACTTTTTCAGTATAAATTTGCCTGAACTAAAGGTTTAGATACAGCAATTAAGCCTCTTTGGGGAATCCCTATTGCAATCATCATTTCGACAAGAAACCCCGAAGCGCGATGAGCGAAAATTATTCACATGACAGGAGAATCGGTTGAGATGAGCGACAAAGAAGTCATTTTAACACAGGACGGTCTGAAGAAGCTGGAAGACGAGCTAGAAATGCTTAAATCTGTAAAAAGACGTGAAGTAGCAGAACGGATCAAAGTTGCTATCGGGTACGGTGATATTAGTGAGAACTCTGAATACGAAGATGCTAAGAACGAACAAGCATTTATCGAGGGACGCATTATTACACTTGAAAAGTTGCTACGCAACGCTCGTATTATCAATAGTGATGAGATCGTTACTAATATCGTAAGTATTGGTGCTACTGTTATTGTAGAAGATATGGAATTTGGCGACACAATGGAATATACCATTGTAGGTAGTGCTGAATCTAACCCTTCACAGAATAAGATTTCGAATGAAAGCCCTGTAGGTAAAGCTATTCTTGGTAAGCAAAAAGGAACAACCGTTGATGTTAGCGTTCCTGCTGGCGGTGTGATCCAGTACAAAATTCTTGAAATCAAAAAATAAGATTGTCTTATGTACGTTAAGATAAGTAGATCGTATTTATGTTATATCCTATGAAAAAGCTTCCTTTGGGAAGCTTTTTTCTTGAAATGAATACGAAATATATGGACATTTCGCAAAGGTTAAGCAGATATTATCAGTTAAAATCGTTTTATAGATTTATGAATACTGCCAAATCAGTTACACTATACTCATAGTGTATATTTCATAGCCTGTATGTAACGCGATTAATAGATATGAAATATAGCCAACAGGTATTACTTTGAAGGAGTTGAAGTTCAGCAATGTCTGAAGAAAATGTAAACCCCAATCCAGAAGAGATGGATAACGAAAACGAAATAAGTGAGCTATTGCAGATACGTAGAGACAAATTAGACGAGTTACGCGGTCTAGGTATTGATCCATTTGGTCAAAAGTATGTACGTACTTCTACAGCAGCAGACGTTATTAGTGAGTATGATAGTTTGACCAAAGAAGAACTAGAAGAAAAAAGTATCACAGTAAGTTTAGCAGGACGTATTATGGCTAAACGTGGTATGGGTAAAGCAAGCTTTGCACATATTCAAGATTTAAGCGGACGTATTCAAATCTATGTTCGTCAAGACAGCACGCCAGAAGTGAAGTACCAAGCGTTCTCTATTCTAGATCTTGGAGATATCGTAGGTGTTACAGGTAAAGTATTCAAAACCAAAACAGGCGAAACTTCTATTAAAGTAAGTGATCTAGAAGTATTGTCCAAATCACTATATCCATTGCCAGAGAAATATCATGGTCTAAAAGACGTTGAATTGCGTTACCGTCAACGTTATGTAGATTTGATTGTGAATCCTGAAGTTCAGCAGTCATTTATCACGCGTTCCCGTATTATTCAATCGATGCGTCGTTATTTGGATTCATTAGGCTATCTAGAAGTGGAAACACCTACACTACACTCTATCGCAGGTGGAGCCGCAGCCAAACCTTTTATCACGCATCATAATGCGCTAGATATGGAACTGTATATGCGTATTGCAATTGAGCTTCACTTGAAACGCTTAATTGTCGGCGGTCTGGAGAAAGTATACGAAATCGGACGCGTATACCGTAATGAAGGAACGTCAACGCGCCATAACCCTGAATTCACAATGATTGAATTGTATGAAGCATATGCAGATTACAAAGATATTATGAGTCTAACAGAGAATATGATCGCTCATATCGCTCAAGAAGTACTGGGTACAACACATATTCAATATCAAGGACAAGATATTGATCTAACTCCACAATGGCGTCGCCTGTCTATGGTAGATGCTGTTAAAGAAGTAAAAGGAGTAGACTTTGGCGTACACATGACGAATGAAGAAGCTCATGCACTAGCTAAGGAACATCATGTTAAAGTAGAACCGCATATGACATTCGGTCATATTTTAAATGAGTTCTTTGAACAATTTGTAGAAGAGACATTGATTCAGCCAACCTTTATTACAGGACATCCGGTTGAAATCTCTCCACTTGCTAAACGTAATACAGAAGATCCACGCTTTACAGACCGTTTTGAGCTATTTGTTGTGGCACGTGAACATGCTAACGCGTTTACAGAGCTTAATGATCCGATTGACCAACGTCAACGTTTCGAAGCGCAAATGGTTGAAAAAGAAAAAGGCAACGATGAAGCACATGAAATGGATGATGACTTTATTCGTGCACTAGAATATGGTATGCCGCCTACAGGTGGATTAGGTATCGGTATAGATCGTCTAGTGATGCTATTAACAGATGCAGCTTCTATCCGTGATGTACTACTATTCCCACATATGCGTAATCGTTCAGCTGAATAAGATGTTCTTTATAAGTAAGAAGAGATAAAGCTTCATTTCAGTTCATAATGAATAGCAATAGAAAAAGGATCAAGCTGGTCTAGCTTAGCGACTAGCTTGATCCTTTTTTATCTAAACAGTTGTCATACATATAGTATGGCAGTATATAAATGCATCATCTATTAATTAAACTGTTCAACAATATAAAAAAAGTTTATAGAAAGTGTTGCACTAATGAAAAATATGTGGTATTCTATAAATCCAGTCAACAACTGGCGCCATCGTGTGCAAGACAAGTTGTGAGAACAACTTAAAAAACTTTTTCAAAAAAAGTGCTTGCCAAGTGGTTGGAAACATGATATGATATAAAAGTTGTCACCGAGAAACACAGACAACAAAAAACGAAATGTTTGATCTTTGAAAACTGAACAACGAGTGAGTAATGAAGGTCTTAGCCGACCTTTAAAAAATAGAGAACTTCGGTTCTCGCCAGTTTAAGAATTGAGCAAGTCAAACACTTTATGGAGAGTTTGATCCTGGCTCAGGACGAACGCTGGCGGCGTGCCTAATACATGCAAGTCGAGCGGAGTTGACGAGAAGCTTGCTTCTCGGATGCTTAGCGGCGGACGGGTGAGTAACACGTAGGCAACCTGCCCTCAAGCTTGGGACAACTACCGGAAACGGTAGCTAATACCGAATACATGATTTGTTCGCCTGAACGAATTTGGAAAGACGGAGCA
>NZ_MDER01000027.1 GCF_001721045.1 Paenibacillus nuruki
CACTTGGGTATCTCTCCATTGGCTCCCCGAACAGGACTCGAACCTGTGACAACTCGATTAACAGTCGAGTGCTCTACCAACTGAGCTATCAGGGAATATCTAAAAAGAATAATATAGGTAGTACAAGAAATAATTTACCATGATTCCTGAGGCAAGTCAAGCTGTTCCAATGTTAATTTACCACTGCATTTGCCACAACGATATTTGTCTGGATTCATTTTACGTTTGCGCAAATACTGAGTCTGACAAGAGGTACATAATAACTTATAACGATACAGTTCTTTTCGTTTTTGTTGTTCGATCGCTGGTGGAGCCTGGCAGTATCGGCTTCCACCCACACGTTTGAGCCAGTATTTAAACTCTGCATCCCGGTGACGATAGCCCATACCATGAATATGTAGATGATAATGACACAACTCGTGTTTGATAATGCGTTCCACTTCTTCTATACCAAATGCTTCTAGTTGATGTGGGTTGATCTCTATATGATGACTTCTCAAAAAATAACGTCCACCTGTAGTACGTAATCTAGCGTTGAATACAGCACGATGTCGAAAAGGCCATTCGAAATGCTCCAGCGAAAGTTGTTCTACCCAAGTTTGTAATTCTTCGTTCGTCATGGACACTATTGCTCTCCTTTGTATCGGTTTTACTCTGTATAACTATCCTTTTACTTCATTCGATTGTTGCCGTTAATCTATATTTACTATAAATATAATCTCTTCTCTTGAATTTTAACTTTATTCTAAGCTACACTTCAAGTATAAATTATATAACCCATTTGATATTTAAAGGAGAATCTACTCATGACTGCTACAAACATGCGTTATGTGCTATTGCAACAAGATTCACAACTTTCTTATATAGAAATGCCTGCTGACTATGCTTACCAATTAAGTGCGCTTAACCTCAGACTACATAAAGAAATCAGTAAATTAACAGCTGAAGATATTCCTTCTTTACCTCGTGCGATTGCTGAATGTGACCAGCTAGAATTATTAGACGAGACCGCTTCGATTACAGGTGGATTGGACTACATTAACGAATTGGAACGTTCTTTTGCTATGCTTAAAGAAAATCATTATCCTTTAATCTCATTATTAACAGAAATTCGGGCACTGCAAGCACAATTAGAACAATGGTATGAAGAATACGAAGAATCTCAAGTTTAACGATTTCTTTTCAATCATAATCTCTATATAGCAAAAAGCGTACACTTTTCGAACAATAATTCGAAGAATGTACGCTTTTTAAATTATCTTTATGCTTGAGCAGCTTCATCCGCAGAGGACTTGCGCATCGTCAAGCCTACACGACCTTTTTTATGATCGATATTTAGAACCCATACTGTTACATTATCCCCGATAGACACCACATCCATCGGATGCTTCACAAAGCTGTTACTTAATTGTGAAATGTGTACCAATCCATCGTTTTTGATACCAATATCAACAAAGGCACCAAAATCAATAACATTACGCACCGTTCCTTGCAGTTCCATCCCTGGCGATAGATCTTCAATTTTCAACACATCGGTGCGGAAAATAGGCAATGGCAATTCGTCACGTGGATCACGACCTGGACGTTGTAAACTATCCAAAATATCACGTAATGTTGGAACACCAATATCCAATGTTTCTGAAGCTTGCTCTACATCGACATTAGATAATGCTTCTACTGCTTCAGGTGTACCTAATTGCTCAGGTGTAATTTTTAACGATTTAAGCAATTTGGTTGTAGCTGCATAAGACTCTGGATGAATCGATGTGTAATCGAGTGGATTTTCGCCACCATTGATTCGTAAAAAGCCCACACATTGCTGGAGCGACTTCGCACCCAAACGTGGTACTTTTTGCAGTTGTTTGCGACTTGTAAATTTACCATTTTCTTCACGGTATTTTACGATGTTTTTGGCAATCGTTGTATTAACGCCTGCTACATACGATAACAGCGATGGAGAAGCTGTATTCACATCTACCCCAACATGGTTAACTGCGGACTCTACAACGGCTTTTAGACTGCTCTCCAGATGTTTTTGAGAGACATCATGCTGGTATTGTCCTACACCGATTGCTTTGGGATCGATTTTGACCAATTCAGCTAATGGATCTTGAACACGACGAGCGATAGAAGCTGCACTACGCTGAGCTACATCCAGATCAGGGAATTCTTCTTGAGCGAGTTTGGAAGCGGAATATACACTTGCTCCTGCTTCACTGACGATCAAATACGATAGTTCTTGATCTGTAATCTCTTGAATCAATTCAGCGACAAATTGTTCGGATTCACGAGAAGCTGTTCCGTTACCAATAACGATCAATTCAATATCATACTGCTTGATCATACGGCGGAATATGTCAGCAGCTTCACGCTTTTTGTTATGTGGTGGAGTTGGATACGTTACTTCAACTTCAAGTAATTTACCTGTACCATCTACTGCTGCTAATTTACAACCTGTCCGGTAAGCTGGATCGACACCAAGTACACGTTTTTCTTTAATCGGTGCTTGTAGCAACAGATTACGAAGATTACCAGCGAAAATAGAGATGGCTTGCTGATCACCTTTTTCTGTTAATTCTGCACGTACTTCACGTTCAATCGATGGCGCAATCAGACGTTTGTAAGCATCTTCGATCACATTGATCAATAGATCGCGAACAGCAGAAGAACCTTTAACAACCTGCTTTTCCATATACCGATGAATAGATTCCGGTTGAACTTCCAGTTGTACTTTTAAAATATTTTCACGTTCTCCACGATTGATCGCTAAGATACGGTGAGGTGGCATTTTTTTAGCTAATTCACGATAGCTATAATACATTTCATATACAGACTCTTCCGTAGGCGCTTTGGCTTCTGTAACCAGCATCCCTTGATCAAGTGTGTATCTTCTAATCCATGTACGCAGATTCGCATCATCCGATAGACTTTCTGCAATAATATCCATAGCGCCTTGTAGAGCTTGGTTCGCATCTTCTACACCTTTGTCAGCATCTACGTAACGTTCTGCTTCCACGAGTGGTGCAGGGCTTGCGTGTTGCTCCATTATCCAATTGGACAGTGGCTCTAACCCTTTTTCTTTGGCAACACTTGCACGTGTTTTACGCTTTTGACGATACGGACGGTATAAATCTTCAACCACTTGTAATTTAGCTGCACTTTGAATAGCAGTCGCTAACTCTTCGGTTAATTTATCTTGTTCACTAATAATCCGTAGCACTTCATCTTTACGTTCTTGTAAATTACGCAAATATTGATGACGTTCTTCAATATCTCGCAATTCATTTTCATCTAGTTCGCCGGTCATTTCTTTACGATAACGTGCGATAAATGGAATCGTATTGCCTTCTGACAATAAATCAATCGTTGTGCGAATTTGTTTTAATGAAATTTGTAATTCGCTTGCGATTTGTTTAATAATTTGTTCACGAACTTGCTGTTCGGTGACTTTGGCTTGTTCTTCTGTGATTACTTTTTGTTCAGACAAATCCTATCCCTCTTTCTCTTCTCCCTTACAACGGAGATTCCTCGCATCATACTTTTATTATCTCAGACAATGTCTTTGATTTCCACCTGAATACAAAAAAACCCGGTGATAGCACCGGGTTGAAATTGCAAGTTAGGCTTAAAATTCAACTAAGCCTAAACTGATCTGGAGCGCATCGTGTACACGACGCATGGTTTCTTCATCCAGATGTGTAATCTTATCAGTTAGACGCTGTTTATCAATAGTTCGAATCTGTTCCAGCAAAATAACGGAATCTCTGTCAAACCCATGAGATTTAGCGTCGATCTCTACATGTGTTGGCAATTTGGCTTTTTGAATCTGTGCTGTAATTGCCGCCACAATAACCGTTGGACTGAAACGGTTGCCGATATCATTCTGGATAACCAGAACCGGCCTCACGCCGCCCTGTTCGGAGCCGACGACGGGCGATAAATCTGCAAAAAATACATCGCCACGTTTTACGATCAATGTCTACACCCCGCTAACTAAACGGTCCAGAGTGATGTCCGCCTCTTCCTCCGCATGAAAAGCTTCGCAAGCGATTCTCAGATTGATCTTAGCCATTTCCATATATCCACGCTGCATCGCTTCACGGATATACCGCTTTTTGCGTTCAGTGAGATAAATTTTGGTGGCTTTTCTGATTAATTCACTGCGATCGGAATCTTCTAAAGCTGCGATACCATCCACTTCTTGCAGAAGTTGATCCGGCAAACGGATCATAATGCTCTGCGCATTTTGCATGTTGTCCAACTGTCAAGCACCCCCAAAACCTTTTCCAGCTCTACCCCTATAGCGGCTGTATTGGTATCTTTTGTGCACGAATCTAACTTTCTGGTCTTTGCGACACATACGACATATGAGGCAAGTTTGCTGCCATCATTATAAACCAGATCATACGTGTGCGTACAGACCTTTCTTGATACTTATGTAAGATTCGCTGTAAATATTCGGTTTCCTTCTGATTCACAAAATTAATTTGTAAAATGTGTAAGGGGATTCCAAAGGGTGACAATGGCATTATTCCGGTAGTATGCACGAGGCACTCTAGCGGCAATCATACAAACGATTTCATAGTGAATTGTACCGAGCTTCGATGCCAGCTCATCAGCAGTAATGACAGCATCATGCTGTCTGCCAATTAAGACAACCTCTTCGCCGATTTGGATTTCTTCTGCTTCTTCAGCAAAAGATTTAAGTGATACCATGCACTGGTCCATACAAATCGTTCCTACTACAGGGACACGGCGACCACGAATTAACACTTCCGCCACTCCCGTTAACATTCGAGAATAACCGTCCGCATAACCGATAGGAAGTGTCGCAATATATTCATCACTTTCAGTAACATATTTCCCGCCATAACTTACTTTAGAATGATCAGGAAGTTGTTTGACGTATGTCACTTCAGTTTTGAGCGTCAGTACTGGAGTTAATTCTATCGCCTGTTTGTTCACTTCAGCTGAAGGATACAGCCCATACAATGCAATACCTATCCGAACCATCTGAGGCGATAATTCAGGAGTATCAATAGCGGTAGCACTGTTCCCCGTATGTATGATAGGGATAGAATAACCCAGTTCACGTAATTGCACGTTAACCTGTTGAAAACGTTCGTATTGTTCCAATGTATAACTTTTGTCAAACTCATCCGCCTTGGCAAAATGGGTAAACATTCCTTCGATCTCAAGTTGTGGCACTTTGAAAGCTCTAGTAATAAAATCAACTGCCACATTAGTCAAAAGACCGATTCTTCCCATTCCGCTGTCGATCTTGATATGAGCTTTAAGCTTGCGTTCGGAAGAATCAAGCACAAGTCCAGCTATCGCTTCAAGTACATCTTCCGTGAATACATTAAGAGTAATATCATATTCATAAGCAGCAGATATACCTGCCGGTCCGGTATAGCCCAGAACAAGAATAGGCATACGTATACCTTGCTGACGCAGCTCAATCGCTTCATCCAAAAATGCCACACTCAAATAGTCCGTACCTAATCGTTCCAATTCTCGTGAAATTTCAACTGCTCCGTGTCCATAGGCATTACCTTTAACACAACATAGCAATTGAGTCTGTGGAGATAAAGCTCCACGAAAAGCTTCGTAGTTGGTACGTAATGCATCCAAGTTAATGTCTGCTCTCGTTGCTCGATACTGTTGCACTTGCAGTCACCTTCTAATCCGTTTTTGCCTATAAAGGGCAATAAATATATGTTAATGCGGAAGTAAGATAACTGTCAATTACACTTGGATACATTAACAAGGCGAATATTAAAAAAGACGATGTTCCGTAGTGCAGTTGCGCCTTGCGGTTTCGTCTTATATCGTAGTATTTACCCGCTTCAAGGTCGATAGAAGCGGGATTTTGAGTATTTTGTAAATTTACATTTAAAATTAAAACTTTTTCATTTTTTATTCATACACAACGGTGTTACCGCAATATTCACAATCTTTCTTTTCATGCGGTGCAATCGTATAAATCGCTCCACAACCGGAACAATCTACCTTTTTAGGCTGAAGATTAGGAGCAGGAGGTTGTGTTGTTGATGCATTCATGGACTGATGACGTTGTTGCTGTTGCCATGACATATAAGGTGCTGTTTTGGGATCTAAAGGATTGAAGATTTTATAATCTGTTGTTGTCGTACTATTGCCATTACTGTTACTTGTCGTCGTTGTTGTAGATGAATACGATGTGGTGGTATTGATCTGCTGATTAGGATTTGCTTGACGATGTGGAATATGTTGAAGATCTATGGGATCAATCGTATGAATAGAACCTGATGAATGGTTTTGATGCTGTTGTTGACGTTCATTATGAAGCTCATTTTGACGAGCATACCAATCTTTTTGTGCCTGTACTTTTTGTTTGTGCAATTTGATTTGTTTGGAACCAAAATGGATTAGCAAAAAACCAGGTAAGAATGTAAATAATGATACTATAATCCAACTTCCCCACAGACTCCCTATTGAAACAGACGTACCATCTGGAACAAAAATTCCAATAGATATTAATGCCCATACTAACAAAAACGGAATACCAATGACGATCATAATAATACCAACTGCCATATTTATTAACTCCTTTACAACTGTATCTTTTCTTTTTATTCAAATGACTTTCTTACTACTTACGTGTATTAAGACTTTACAGTAATAAGCTTACGATTACGTTGTTGAAGTAAGTCTTGTACAGATCCGAATACTGATTTTAGCTGCTGTATCTGTTGAACAGCTTTGTGTTCATCTTCAATCGGGGTCTGCATCATTTGTTCTTGTAAACGTCTGACTTCATTCACCAGTTGCTCTTCTTCTTGCCAAATATCAGGATGAGTCACAGGATCACTAAAGCGTACATTTTCTTCAAGTTGAACGAATAACTGTTTGAGTTCACTACGATAAGGTTCTTGCCAACCTTTTAATTGCAGATTGGATTCATTGAGTATGGATCGAATTTCTTGAATACCGAGCACCTGCAATCGTTCTTCTTTATCAATGCCACGTTCAGTCTGCATAAACCAGATCAATAACCCGCCGATCACAAATACAGCACCAAATGTAATCAATTGAATCCAGATATATAAGCTGGTCGGAACCGCGATCACTAACCAGAGCAATACAGCATACATAATCGTTAATGCTTGATACGTAACAGCTACAACCACTAACCCTAGAAATGCAGGTACTGTCTTTTTAAATTGCTCTGCTCGTAGTGCGCCCCAGCCTGCTAAAGACCATACTATTGTTTCTGCTAAAACAACGGTTGCTAAAGAAACCCAAAAACGAACATCTAATATATGAAAAGAAGCTAGAAGAAAAAAGCCAATCACAGTAATCGTCAAAATAACACCATACAGTAAGGTAATGATTTTGATCCCTAAGCGATTATCGGTCATCTTATTGTTCTCCTTCTGGTGTAACACGTTGACCACATTCCGGACAGAACTTTTGACCTGGCTGAACAGCATGACCACAACTGCTACACGTCATCACTGCCGATGCTCCACATTCTGGACAGAATTTCACACCTGCTTGAAGTGCAGCACCGCAACTACGACAAGGCTTAGCAAATGCTTTACCACAACTTTTACATTGTGTTGCACCTTCTGGATTATCTGCTCCACATTGATCACAGGAGTTGTATTTGTCTCCACAATGCGCGCAAAATTTGGAACCCGGTGTGAGTGGTTGACTGCATTTATCACACGTATGTTGCGTATTGGAATGAGAAGATGTTGAATCATTAAATTGAACATTTCCTGTTCCACCCGTTACATCCATTACTCGACCAAGACCTGCCATCCCTTGCCCAAAAGCACCACCCAAACCAAAGCCCATACCCATGCCTAGTCCAGCACCCATTAGCCCTGCTTGTGTACTCCCTTCATTTTTGGCAGCTCCTTCTAACGTATCAAAGCTTCGTTCTTGTTGATACGTATATCCAACGATATCCATCTCTGCTTTGCGTGCTAAGGCTTCTTGCAATCTTTTGACAGAAGGATCGTCATCCGGTGTATTAACTGAATCCATATATAAGTTCACGATTTCAATACCAAATTCTGCGAAAACAGGCATCATTTTTTCTTTGACATGATTGGAAATCTCGCTTATGTAAGCATTAATCTCCAGTATACTAATCTGCTTGTGTACCAGATAAGACGAAATACTTTCGTTGATATTCATTAACAACAATCCACGGAAATATCTTGAAATATCAGCTTGATCAAATTGAGATAGTGTACCGACTAATTTCACCAGAAATTTACGTGAATCTTCGATACGAATACCCATCTGTCCAAAAGCACGTACTGGAATAATAATTTTATATTTAGGATCTTGTAATTGAATAGGTGCAGTTGTGCCCCATTTCATATCTAAATTGCTTACCCGATTGACATACCATATCTCTGCTGCAAAAGGAGAATGTCCGCCGAATGGAATATTAACGATGTTATTAAGCAACGGAATATTCAGTGTACTGAGTGTATGTCGACCTGACCCAAAAGTATCAAACGCTTTACCACCTTTGTACAATATCGCTTCTTGAGACTCGTTAACGATTAATTGTGTCCAAGTGCCTAACTCTTCATTCGGATGCTTCCAAGCATATACATCGGGTGTACCGTCGTACTTAATTACTTCTACTAATGCCATCTTTCTTCCCCTTTTCTTTATCTATCTCTATTTTATTATTACATACGTACGACCTATGAGATAAGTCTCAATTTTGGCAAATTAAGGGCAGTCTATATTGTCGATATAAGCTATATTTCGGTTGCGTATTTGTGAAAATAAAGATGAACGCAAAAAAAGAGCCATTAATGGCTCTTTCTGGGATTAAGATACAGCTTTACATTTGTTGTTGGACTTATTTTTATCACGTTCTTTGACACGACATTCTGTGCATATGCCCTGAAAATCAAGACGATGATCGGTGACAGTGAAACCATATTCTCGTTCAATCCGTTTCTCAAGTGGCAATAACCAGTCATCCATAATTTCTTCCACATTCCCGCATTCGGTACAGATTAAATGATGATGTAAATGGGGGCTATTCGCTTGACGAAGGTCAAATCGAGCGGCTCCATCGCCAAAATTCACTTTTTGTACAACATGCAGTTCGTTCAAAAGATCCAGTACACGGTACACCGTCGCCATGCCGATTTCTGGAAATTGTTCTTTCACTAATAAAAATACTTCTTCTGCACTTAAATGATCTTTTTCATGTTGGAGTAATACCCGAATAGTCGTTTCACGTTGAGGTGTCAGTTTATACCCTTTTGATTTTAAGCGCTCTTTAATCCGGTTCAATTGTTCTGTCAGTATCATTATGTGTTCACACCTTCCGGTTAAATTTGCAAGATATCTACAGATTCTAAGATGAGCATAATCTGATTTTCACGATAAATCTATATGTTCTAGCACAACTTATTATGAAATTATTAGAATACGATATGAATATGCAGTATTTATACTTAGAATAATTATAATTCTATAATAACTAAAATGTAGCACTCTTGTAAAGCATATTGGATAAAAAAGTAAATTTATCATAAAAAAAAACGTCAATGAAAAAAGAGAGAATTTAAAATGTATTCTCATCCTTTTTTTGACGTTATACTAATGAACGATTTTATTTCTATCGTTGTCATTTATACATAAGTCTGAAGCTGAAGACGAGCATCCAGATCTTGTATAACTTTTTGCAATCCATTTACAGTAATTGTAGATTGAATACCATATTTAGCTTCGATCTGGCGTACTGATTCTAACGGATATTGTTGCTCGACGATAAAATCAATAGAAGCTGCCGGTACACCTAGCTTTTGCCCGAGCGATGTACTCAGTATGTATTTAACTACGTAAGGTGGAACAGATAAAATAGGTTGAGGAGCATTCAATTCTAAACTGATCTGCTTCACCAATTGCTTGATATTATAGGTATGTTCAGGACGATTTAATAAATAGTATGCTTGCATATGAGGTAATTGTGAATGTTGCTCTTCCAATAATAAACAAATCAGAAAATCAGCAATATAATCAACATGGACTAAAGGTAACCAGTGACGTTTTCCACCCGGTACAATACGCATCTTTCCTTTACGTACCGCATCGACTACGATGCCAAGTCCTCCTAATTGCGGTGTAGTGCCTGTTATCGAATCTCCAATCACGACTCCTGGATGAATAATGGATAATGGAAATCGATGCTGGAATGATTGCTGACGAATATAAGCATCGGCTTTGAACTTCATCTGTTCATAAGGAGCTTCATGTTGTAATAATTGATCCAATCGTTCTGGAAACTGGATATGTTCTTCAGTGACCGGGCTTTTATAACCTACGATATGAATAAATTGCTTTAAAGAATGAGCTTGATGAATCTCGCTCGCTAACTCTGCAATATGGATAGCCCCTTGCATAAAAGCAGAATACGCTTGATCGGAATGAAGTAAAATATCCATCGGCCCACCTGCATGAATAATCGTATCTGCCTCCATCGCTAGTTCCCAATCTTCATTAGACAAACCTAAGTGCGGTAATCCAAGATCGCCTTCTATCGCGATAACTGACGAACTATCTTTCCACTTCTGTAATGTCTTCCACTCTTTCCATCGTTGTAAAGAACGAACCAGTACAATGATGCGATAATCGGTTGCCAAACATTTTTCCAATAGTGCCTTGCCAATAAACCCTGTTGCACCTGTCAAAAATAAAGTATGCATATTCGTCTCCTCATCAATATCTATTTATTTTTAATTTAGTACTGATCTGTACTAATATATTCAAAAAAATTACTTCAGCATGGTTGCCAAAGCAAAAAGTGAGGATCGAATCATTTGCGGGTTCTGATGAACATGACCTAAAAATAGTCCTCCTTCTATAGTAGATACGATTAATGAAGCAACAGCAGGTGGTTGCAAAGACTCATTAAATTCCTTACGCTGTATCCCTTCAATAATCAATTGTTCGACCACGATCACTTGCTGTTCAAAAAACTGCTTGATCGCATTGCGAATATGTTCTGCTTCTATAGGAGTCTGTGTGTACAATGTTAAAAATGGACAGCCTCCCAAACAATCGACTTCTTCCATGATTAGAAGCTCCGTAAATCGTTGTAGACGTTCCCATACTGATTGATCATGCTGAGCAGCAATCTGTGTAATCTTCTCTGTATATTGTGTGATCAGTTGATGAATAATAGCTGCTAACAGTTCTTCTTTACTTGCAAAATGATAATAAATATTCGTTTTAGACACTTTGCTTACTGCTACGATCTCATCCATACCTGCTGCTAAATATCCTTTTTGTAAAAACAATTCCGTTGACAACTGTAAAATGAGATCACGATTTGAGGTTTTATTTTTTTTAATCATAATTAGTACTGTACGGTACTAATCTTAATATTGTCAACTGTTATTGCTTTGTACAGGTCTATCATTTATATATTTATTTTAGTTAATATTTATGTTAATTATTAATATTATTATTGACTGGGTAAAAAATATATGCTACATTTGCTTTGTTAAATTATGCAAGAAGTATCCAAATGAAGCGTTATCATTATTGATGATGGATTAAAGAAAGGATGAATATTATTGTCACAGTCTAACCTTAAAGCCAAAATGGTCGTGGATAAAGCTTTTCGTATCGCTGAAGTTGATAAACGCATTTATGGTTCCTTTATCGAGCACTTAGGTCGTGCCGTATATGGTGGTATATATGATCCTTCTCATGCGTCCGCAGATGAAAGCGGTTTCCGTAATGATGTCAAACAATTGATACAAGAGCTACAAGTGCCTATTATTCGTTATCCTGGCGGTAATTTTGTATCCGGTTACAATTGGGAGGATGGCGTTGGGCCTGTTGAATCTAGACCGAAGCGCCTAGAGTTAGCATGGAAAACGGTTGAGCCTAACGAAGTCGGTACCAATGAATTTATGAAATGGGCAAAAGAAGCCGGTTCCGAGGTCATGATGGCTGTCAATTTGGGAACACGTGGTATTGATGCTGCTCGTAATCTAATCGAGTACTGTAATCACCCGGGCAATTCTTATTACAGCGATCTACGTAAACAACATGGTGCAAGCGATCCTTACAATATCAAAACATGGTGTCTTGGTAATGAAATGGATGGTCCTTGGCAAATTGGTCACAAAACAGCGGACGAGTACGGTAGATTAGCACTTGAAACAGCTAAAGCAATGCGTCAGGTCGATTCAAGTATTGAATTGGTGGCTTGCGGAAGTTCCAATACAGGCATGCCTACATTCCCAGAATGGGAAGCAACAACACTGGATCATACGTACGAAGCAGTAGATTATATTTCTCTTCATCAATATTATGGTAACCCTACTAATAATACTGCTGATTATCTAGCCCGCTCGATGGATATGGATCATTTTATTCATACCGTTATCTCTACATGTGATTACATCAAAGCCAAAAAACGCAGCAAAAAAACAATGAACTTGAGCTTTGATGAATGGAATGTATGGTACCACTCCAATGAAGCAGATAGCAAAATGGACCCTTGGAGTATTGCTCCACCACAATTGGAAGATGTGTATAACTTTGAAGATGCTTTGTTAGTCGGCAGTATGTTACTTACTTTCTTGCGTCATGCTGATCGTGTGAAAATGGCTTGTCTGGCTCAATTGGTCAATGTTATCGCTCCGATTATGACAGAAGATGGCGGACGTGTATGGAAGCAAACGATTTTCTATCCATATATGCACACTTCTACTTTCGGACGTGGGGTATCCCTCAAGCCTGTTGTTGATTCTCCTAAGTATGATGCTAGTGATTACACCGATGTTCCTTACTTAGATAGTGCTGTTGTATATGATGAGGAAAATGAATACTTAACGATCTTTGCTTTAAACCGTCATTTGAGCGAATCATTAGACTTGAACTGTGATGTGCGTTCTTTTGAAGGCTATCAGATCGAAGAACATATTGTACTTGAAAATGATGATCTTAAAGCAGTCAACACAGCAGATGAAGAAAAAGTGGCTCCACATCGCGGAGGTCAATCTCAATTAGATGATGGAATGTTAACCGCTCGCCTTGCTAAAGCTTCATGGAACGTTATTCGTCTTCGTAAAGCGTAAGCTTCGCCTTATTGTATAAAAATCAATACGATTTGGGTTGGAATATGTACAGTGGTCTATGTATTACTTTTTTGAAATTTAAGGGGAGGTTTAAACTATGTTGCGTCAAAAAAGTTGGCTGATTGTCTTGGCGAGTGTGTTGATGTTGTCTTTGGTACTTGCAGGCTGTGGAGGTTCCAAAAAAAATTCAGATCCTAATCAATTAACATTTATGTTCCGTGGTGGACCCGATGAGCAAAAAGCATATAATGCGGTTGTCGAGGAATTTAAAAAAGATAATCCGGGTGTAACGGTTAAAGTGATTCAGACAACAGGTGATCAGTATGCTACTAAATTACAAGCGGCGATTACAGGAAACAGTATTCCTGATGTATTCTTCTACAATCCTGCTGATCTGAAAGCATACGTAAATAGCAACATCTTATTAGACATTAGCAAGTATATCGAAAACAACAAAGAAGTTGACCTGAAAAACATGTGGGCAGATGGCGTGAATTTCTATCGCTACGATGGTAAAGAAGTGGGCAAAGGCGCACTATACGGACTGCCTAAAGATTTGGGTCCTTTCTCCCTCGGCTATAACAAAACCATGTTTGAAAAAGCAGGCATCCCTCTGCCGGACAAAAACAAACCTTATACATGGGATGAATTTATCAAAGTCAATCAAGAGCTAACGAAAGATACCGATGGTGATGGCAAATTAGATCAATTCGGTACTGGACTGAACGTACAATGGGCGCTTCAAGCGTTCGTATGGAGTAATGGCGCTGATTGGATTGATAGCACACATACTAAAGTAACTATCGATGAGCCTAAATTTATCGAAGCTCTACAATTCTTTGCAGATATGCAGAACAAATACAAAATCACCCCTGCGATTGAGCAAGCACAAACACTAGATACGTACCAACGTTGGATGAGAGGCGAACTTGCATTCTTCCCGGTTGGACCTTGGGATCTAAGCACGTATGATCGTGAATTGAAATTTGATTATGATCTTATTCCTTACCCAGCAGGTTCTACAGGCAAAACAGCAACATGGATCGGTAGTCTAGGTATCGGTGTATCCAGTAAAACAGCTAATCCTGAACTAGCTGCTAAATTAGTGACTTATTTGTCCGCTTCTAAAGAAGGACAAGAAGCATTGGTGAAATCTGGCGTACAGATTCCGAACTTACAAGATATGGCGAAAACATGGGCTGCTGATACATCTACTAAACCAGCCAACAAAGAAGAATTTATTAAAATCGTAACTGAATATGGCAGACCTTTACCAGGTCAATATACGTACAATGCAGAATGGTATGACCTATTCTTCACTGATGTTCAACCCGTTATTGATGGTAAAATGTCAGCTGCTGATTATGTCAAACAAGAACAGCCTAAAATGCAAAAACTACTCGATCGTGCCGTCGAGCAGGATGAAAAATCTAAAAAATAAGTTTTAAATCTTCCACTAAATGAGAGCCATTTTGAGAATGGTGAAAATGATGTTAGCTTTCCCTAAATCCAAATGGGACTAACATCATTTTCATTCCAGATGAATTAGGGGTGAATTATGAAAACCAAATCTAATCTGTATCGTAAAGAAAAATATTTTGGTTATTTGTTTATTTTGCCACCCGTTGTCGGTTTCTTACTGTTCACACTTTACCCTGCCTTATATTCGGTATATGGATCATTTACCGATTGGAACGGACTTGGACAGATGAACTTTATCGGGTTGGATAACTTCAAAGATATTTTGACAGATGATTTCTTTTACAAATCAATGTTTAACACTTTATTCTTAATGATCGGTATTCCGATTGGATTGGTTATTTCTTTACTACTAGCATTAGGTCTAAATCGTAAAATTCCGGGTACCACTACATTCCGCGTGATCTATTATGTACCGGTTATCTCTTCACTCGCTGCAATCTCTATCTTGTGGCAGTGGGCATATAACGGCGATTATGGACTGGTTAATCAATTCCTTGATCTATTTGGAATCAAAGGCCCTAACTGGCTTGCAAATACAGCTACAGTCAAACCAGCGTTGATTATTATGACGATCTGGAAAGGTCTTGGTTACTCCATGCTTCTTTATCTAGCTGCTCTACAAAGCGTATCTCGTAGCTACTATGAAGCAGCTGAATTAGATGGCGCAAGTGGATTCAAGATGTTCCGTCATATTACATGGCCGATGGTTAAACCAGTTACTTTCTTCCTTGTGGTTACGAATATTATCGGCGGATCTCAGATCTTCACCGAGATTAATATTATGACACCTACAGGCGGACCTGAGTTCTCCTCAGCTACAATCGTATTCTACATCTGGCAGAAAGCTTTTGATAACTTACAAATGGGCTATGCTTCGGCAATGGCTGTTATTTTAGGACTATTTATCTTTATTATTACATTGGTTCAGTTCAAAATGAATGAGCGTTCCAGCTTTGATGTCGATTGATTACTAGCTCGAAAGGAGTGACTACAGAATGGTTCATACCAAGCAACAAAAGATAAGTAATGCGTTCATTTTTGTTTTACTCTGCATCGGAGCTATCGTGATGATCGCTCCATTGCTGTGGATGGTCTCTACTTCATTTAAAGACAGACAAGATGTATTTGCTCTTCCACCGAACTGGATTCCTGCTGTGTTCCACTTTAATAAATATCAGGAAATTTGGACAGCGGGTCCATTATTAAGCGGTATTATCAACAGTCTGATTGTGGCGCTTACTGTAACCATTATCGGTACGATTACATCCAGCTTAGCCGCTTTCGCTTTTGCTAAATTACGTTTTCCTTACAAAAATCAAATCTTTTTACTATTGCTTTCTTCGATGATGATTCCGTATCCAGCTGTTATGATCTCTCAATTCATTATGTTCTCTGAATGGGGATGGGTCGATACACTATTACCGCTGATTGTACCGGGGTTATTCGGTAATATTATTATGATCTTCTTCTTGAGACAGTATCTGTACAGTATTCCAAATGCAATCATTGAAGCTGCCAAAATCGATGGAACTTCTTACTTCGGCATTTATGCCCGTATTATTTTCCCATTGATCAAACCAGCGATTGCAGCTCAGTTAATTCTGTGGTTTATGGGGATCTGGAATGATTACTTACCTCCTATTCTGTATCTGAACTCTCCTGAAATTCAGACGCTACAGATCGTTATTGCTAACTTTAATGCTAACTATGCGATCCAAAGTGATTATCCATTAATCATGGCGGCATCTGTAGTATCGTTGTTACCGATCTTGATTATTTTCTTGATCTTCCAGCGTCAAATTATCGAGTCTGTCGCTATTTCAGGTGTAAAAGGATAATCAACTGCACTCTATCCCTTTTTTACTTTTATCTAAATCTTATCCAAAAACTAAACCATACCAAAAAACGGCTAGAGATTATTCTCTTAGCCGTTTTTTGGTATGCACTGCATTAAGATTGTGATTCTGCTTCACGTGCACTAGCATTAGCAGAATGAATTAATTTGTCATAATACAACCGGAATACGATATCCTGATTATAGTTACCAAATCCTCTACCGAACAGTGTTAACCCGCCGACATGCTCAGACGAAGGATCGACTGCGATACGTAATGTCCACTGACGATCGCGTACATTGACCTGATCCAGATTCACATCAGATAATTTCTGCCCATCCATATATGTACCATCTCTAGATACAGTCAGATGTTTGAGTAGTCCATATTGATTGACAATATCCGGCCACCATTGCGGATTGTACTTACCACGCTTGTCTCCATAATCACCCGGACTTGTCCACGTTCCTAATTTCACTTCATTCAAATAGAAAGTAATGTCTGAAGGAAAACGATTATCTGTCAAAGGCGCTTCTGACGAAATCTCAAGCGATACTAACAATTCTAATGGATTTTCGGTAGACAGCAAAAAGTTAGGAATTTTATATTCAATAAATCCTTCACTAAACCACAGAATTTTGGCTTGAAAACGTTCAGCATCGAAAAAATAACGAGTATCGTCTACTTGCCCGATAAACTTTTCAGCTGAAGCTAAGCCACAAGTTGGTTCTACTTTAAGGTCTGTATAATGTCCGATTGAAATTTCACTTTCATGGTATTGACGTAAATGCTCTACTTTATTAGGAAAAATAATTTGTGCTTCTTCCACTTGAAGTGAACATATTTTTTGTACGCCCCCTTTACCGGGTTGCATACTTGTTGAAATAATTCCTGCTTTCTCTAGCTTTTTGACATGCATAGAGACGATGGCACTGGTTAAACTTACTGCTTCCGCTAATTCACGAATATTCATAGGTCGTATAGCAAGTAATTGAATGATTTTGTGCCTTACACTGCTTGCGAGTGCTTCATACACAGGCAATGATTTATCCGAAATATCCAGATTCATATTCAGGCTCCTCCAATACCAAATGTGTGTAACGTAAACCAATACCTTTCCACTATATCGTTATGTTAATAAAAATACAAACGTTATTCTATTTATGTCGTAAAATTATATTATATATTATCAAAAAACGTGTTATTATCGTCATGTAAGCGATATCAAGGAGGTATATATATATGATTAACATGAATATGAATATTCAAGATATCACAGGGAAAATCAGTCGGCATATCCACGGACAATTTGCTGAACATCTAGGTCGTTGTATTTATGAAGGTATCTGGGTAGGAAAAGATTCACCGATCCCCAATGTAGAAGGCATGCGTACCGATGTGATAGAAGCGTTACGTAAGCTTCATATTCCTGTTCTACGCTGGCCAGGGGGCTGTTTTGCAGATGAGTATCATTGGAAAGATGGAGTCGGTCCTACAGAGCAACGTGCTCGTATGGTAAACAACAACTGGGGTGGCGTAGAAGAAAACAATCACTTTGGTACCCATGAATTTCTACGATTATGTGAGTTGCTTGAGACTGAACCTTATATCAGCGGCAATGTAGGCAGTGGTACGGTTCATGAGATGCAACAATGGGTTGAATATATGACTTTGGATGGGCAATCTCCAATGGCAGACTGGCGCAAACAGAACGGTCAGGAAGAACCGTGGACATTAACTTATTTTGGTGTAGGTAATGAGAACTGGGGTTGTGGTGGTAATATGCGCCCTGAATATTATGCTGACCTCTACAGACACTATTCTACGTATGTTCGCAACTATGGAGATAATCAAATTTATAAGATCGCTTGTGGAGCAAATAGTGATGATTACCACTGGACAGAAGTATTAATGCGTGAAGCTGGACACTTAATGAACGGATTGAGCCTACACTATTACACGCTTCCTTCCGGCGATTGGACATCGAGTAAAGGTTCGGCAACTGATTTTACAGAAGAAGAATGGTTTACAACGCTCAAAAATACATTATATATGGAAGAATTGATTATTAAACATTCCAAAATTATGGATAAATATGATCCTGAGAAAAAAGTCGGTATGATTATCGATGAATGGGGAATCTGGACAGATGTAGAACCAGGAACTAACCCGGGCTTTTTATATCAGCAAAATACATTACGTGATGCGATTATCGCAGGTGTGAACTTAAACTTATTTTATAAATATGCAGATCGGATCAAAATGGCAAATATTGCACAGATGGTGAATGTGCTACAAGCAATGATTTTGACAGAAGGCGATCAGCTCATCTTAACTCCGACATATCATGTATTTAATATGTATCAAATACATCAGGATAGCCAAAGACTAGACTTGCAGTATACAAGCCCTAAATACACGATGGGTGCTCAATCTATAGACAAAATCAGTGCAGCGGCTTCCAAAGACCATCTAAATCGTGTTCATCTGACGATCTGTAACTTGAGCCATAACGAAAGTGAATCGTTCTCTTGCCGCATAGAAGGCTTTACCCCTTCAGATATTCAAGGCAAAGTATTAACGGCTTCTGCTCTCAATACACATAATACATTTGAACATCCAGAGCAAATTACTCCGGTTGCTTTGGAAGTCTCTTTTGCCAAAGACGGTACATTAACATTCGAACTTCCAGCGGCTTCTGTCGCAGCGATTACGTTGATCTAACAGAGAGGACGGTCACCCTAATGCCAGCAATCAATCATGGATGTAAAGGTTGTAACCGTAGCCCTCAACTGTCTGACGAAAAGATTGAACGATTGGTCGCTATCGCTATTCAACATAAACAGCCTCATGAGTTAACACCAGAGTCTGTACAGCAAGCACGAATGAACACTTGCTTGTCTTGTCCTTCTTTACAATATGGGACAACGTGCAAACATTGTGGCTGCCTTGTGCATATCCGTACACGTTTATCTGCCTCTTATTGCCCTTCTCCCTATGGATCGCAATGGGAAAAAGAAGATGTGTTGTCAGACATTCTAAGGTATAATGCAAACGGGAATGGTTAAGTACTACGATAACCCGTATTGAATTTTTGGAGGTCTATACATGACAACACATCAAATCGAACAATTATATGTTGAAGGTATTATTAATGACGATACGCTAACTGATATTTTGCATCAATGGGCAGTCGTGCCACTGCTTTATGATGATGGTCACGAGATTGCAGTCGAAGACTATTTCAATCATCTTGAACATTCATTGGGTGTAGAAGCTTATGCTGCTGCTCAATCACTATATGAGCTATCTGTACAAGCTTCTCGCCGCTTTGCTGAACCGGATGTATATGAAGTGTTGCAAGACTGTATCAGCTTGCAGGAAGACTTGTGGATGACCAATGTTCTGACATTAGGAGATTGGATTCATTGGATGGAACAAGCGTCTCAAGGAAAGCTTGATTTGCCTGTGATGGATTTCCATAGTCTATTTGAAGATTTGCCTGAAGGATATATGATTCAAGATTTCCATGATGATCTATTATTTATGCTGGAGCAAGAAGATCATCCTAAATACCAAGAAGCTTTAAAACAACAACAACTGTTGTATCGTCAACTAGGTGTGACTGCTTCCTAGTCTATCCCCTATGATATGAATAATGATGTTATTCACATCAAAAAAAGACGCTCAGCTATATTAGCTTGAGCGTCTTTTTTGTTACTTATGATCGGGTTAATCAGGTGTGTACCCGTTTATTCAGTATTACTTTTTAGGAGCCGTAATTTTTACCAAGGCATTTACAGTAACCGTTGCTGTTGGATCTGTTACTGAAGTGATTTGGATTTTCAATCGAGTCATACGTGATCCAGAAGCTGGATACTTAATCAATACACCTTTGTTATCTACATATTTCAGATCATCGCTAGACAATACTTTATAATCTAGACGATTATCGTTTGGCAATGTAATCACAGATTGTCCAAGAACATTGTTACCATCAATAATGTAGTTAAATGGTTTTTTCGCTGTAGCAATACGTGTTTTCTCTGTACCTACAATACGGTATTGAGCAGAAGATGTATGAATCGAGTTGCTATCTACTGCACCTGTTGGAGAAACATTGTATGCAGCCAATTGCAATTTGTACGTTCCTGGCTCTAATGCTTTGAGAGAAACCGTACCATTAGCTGAAGCCATGACTACATTATCAATATCATTGAACTGGTAGTATCCCGGGTCAAATAAAGGATAACCTTCTTCAGTTGGAGATTGAACATATTGAGCGGCTGTTCCTCTAAGCTCATCGTCCAGACCATACACGTTCAATTCAATAACATTAGAATCTTGCGACGTTAAATGGAAACCTACATCTGTTACATCTTGTTTGCCATCCAAACGAATATTGGTATTGCTTACTGTCACTTCTTGAATACCTAAGCCTGTATCTGGTAATTCAGTACCTACATGCAATACAAATGGTAAATGCAATGTAGGATAACCATTAGCTGTTAATACCACTTCACCTTCATAAGGCCCTGTTGCCGCAGCAGCGTTCGGTTTGACGGCTAATGAGAATTCTTTGGTTGAGTTGCCACCTAGTAAGATCGAACCATTAGCATCCAATCCTTTAAGTGTAGCACTGATATTACTTACATCCGGTGTTGAAGTCGGATTGTAAGGATCAGAAGTGACATCAGCATGCAATTGAATGCTTGCTTTGTAAGACACTGTTAAAGCAGAAGTGTTTTTCAATTGTAATTTTTTCGTTTGTTCTGCACTACCTGGTTTTAATACGCCAAATGCAGCGGAAGAACCATAGTTAGTCACTGTTTTCTTATTCAAGTTTTTATCCAAAATAACAATCGATTCTACCGTTTCCAATAATGCTGGAGAGTAGACTGCTGATGCTACATTTGCACGTCCAGCACCTTGAGAATAGACATCGTATTGTGTATCATTCTCATCTTTGATCACATCTGCTGTATTCACCAATGCTGCGCGAATATCAAATGGTGTCCAATCCGGATGTTCTTGTTTCAGTAATACAGCTAGACCTGCAATATGCGGGCTTGCCATACTTGTTCCGTTTTGACGCGTATATGCTTCAGCATAAGAAGCATCTTTGATAAATTTACCGTAAGCAGGAATTGTAGATTCAATACTTACACCTGGAGCCACTAGATCAGGTTTAATACCTAGAAGTCCATCTTGGTTAGGACCACGTGAACTGAAATCAGCCATCGTGTCGCCGCGTTGTTCTGTTTTTGGATAGCTGCTTCCGAATTTGAATGTTAATGCATCCGCAGAAGATTTCAATGCTTCTTTAGCTAAAGCACGTCCTTCTTTACCTGCCATATCAAATGTTGGAATATATTCGAATCCATCCCCTAAGAATGCGCTCGAACCGATTGGACCATCACGTCCAACCACACTTTCAGACAAGTCAGCTTCTAACGGATTGGAAGCTTTAACATTACCGTTGAAAATGATAGCCGCTTTGGCTCCATTGTCTTTAGCTACTTTGATTTTGTCTACGAATGTTGCACTACCACGCGAGATCAAAACCACTTTGTTTTTCACATCTTTGCCTTTATAATCACCCACTAGACCCAATCCTACATACACTCCATCTAATGGAGAAGTACCTAGAACTCTTTGGAAATCTTCGTTTCCTGTACGCCAAGCCATTAAGTTCAATCCATACGATTGACCATAAGCATCTGCTGTTACCGTTGTTGTCTCATTTGCATTGTGATAATTAACTGCCGCAGCACTTACTGCCTCTGCTGTCGCAGCAGCTTCACTACTGTATACCGAAGCCGTTACGGTTGAAGCGAACTGTTTGGTAGGAATAGTAGAAGCTCCTACAGAAATAGCCAATTGGGAAGATGCAGGTGAACCCATAGAATAGTAGTAATATCCTTGTTTGGCTGCATTACCATTTGCAATAACGGCTACAACTCCACTGAGTACAGCATTGTTGATCGCGATAACGTCTGGTGAGTTGACATCTTTCTCAGCATCAGAACCTAGAGATAAGTTGATAACATCCATACCGTCTTTAACCGCACGTTCGATTCCATCAATAACCTGTGCGGAAGAACCGGAAGAACGTCCTGTCTCTGCGTTACGTCCCAATACTTTGTATACATAAAGATCTGCATCATAAGCGATCCCTTTTTGTACGATATCACTTGTTTTGTTCGCTGCACGACCTACAATCGTTCCTGATACGTGAGTACCATGCGATGTACCGGCAAATCCTGTACCGTACGGATCGTCTTCAATAGCGATAGGTGGCTCTTCATACGGATCGTTATCTTTTTCAAATGAATCGTATCCGCCTTTATAAGCACCTTTCAAATCAGGATGCTCATAATCAACACCTGTATCGATAACACCCACTTTAACACCTTTACCTGTTAATCCTTTTTGCCAAGCCACAGGTGCACCAATTAAGTTCAAAGGAGAAGCATCATATGTAGCTGCTGTTGCTGTAAGCGAAGGAGGATCTTGTACAGGAATCGTGTAATACACACTATTCTCATAAATAGACTTTACACCTGGCAATTCAGCCAACTTGGGAATTTGATTTGCTGGAATCGATACTTCCATACCGTTAAGTACCGTATTGTAGCGATAATTAACTTTAAGCAAAATACCTTGCGCTTTGGCTGCATTCACAATAGCAGATTGTTGAGAATCAATTGCTGTTTCTGTAGATTCTGTAGCAAAGCTACGTACACCTGCTTCAGCAGCATATTGACCTATAGCAACCGGTTGATTAGACAATTGCACGATAACGCGTATTACTTTACTAGAAGTCACATTTAATTTAGGCGAAATAACAGGTGCTTCGTTTGAAGTCTGATTAAGCAACACTGTCGGTAGATTGCGTCCTATTTCGTACGGAGATGTTGCTGTACCTGCTTCAGCTGCGAAAGAAGCAGTTGGCGATAATAAAGTACCTACAGCTAGAACAGCTGCCATGGAAACAACCGAAAATTTACGGATAACGTGTAACTTCGTCAAATGATTTCCCTCGTTTCGTTAAGTTAGATAGTGTGTGTAATGATTTTTTACCGAACTAAAAGGTAGCCCCAGAATTAAACCGTTAACATCTTACTTTAAGTGTAAGCTATAGTAACCTCCTTTAATGAGAATGTGAGGAAGATTTTGTAACATAAAGTTATATTACCACCTGAATTAACCAGTGGCTAGATATTTTATCCATCTATAGAGAAAATTTGCGTTAGTTATAATGAAATAATGAATTTTTATCAATCTTTAACCAAATTTATAATATATATTACATTAAATGGAATAAAAAAGAACCTCTCCTATAGTACTACCTTACCCGCAGGTTGGATAGTATCTATTGTGAAAGGTTCTTTTTTGTTTACTATTTAGATCGATATTTTTTCATTATTTTGCAGGTGCTTTAATTTTGACTAATGCTTTGACCGTTGTCTGGACAGTAGGATCTGCTACTGAACGAATCTGAATATTTAATTTTACGATACGCGAACCAGAAGCGGGATACTTCAAAAGTGTTCCAGTATTATCTACATATTTGGCATCACTTGTAGATAATACTTTGTAGGTGATCCGTTCTGTATCGTTTAGTGCAATCACGGGTTTACCGATCTTATTTTGTCCATCCAAAATATAATGGAACGGTTTTGCGGCGGTATGGATTCGATCTTTCTCCGTACCTGTAATGCGATAAGAGGTGTAAGCAGGATGAACAGAGTTAGGATCTGTCACCCCCTGCGGATTCACATGATATACAGCCAGTTCTAATTTGTATTGTCCCGGCGGGAGTGCTTTGAGAGAAGTTCCGTTATTGTCAGATACCATCACGACATTATCTATATCGTTAAAGTTATAATACCCTGGCTTAAATAATGGGTATCCCTCATCAGTAACCGGTTGAACGACTTGTGCCAGTGTTCCTTGAGCAACATCATTCATATCATACACATTTAATTCCATGACATTGGAATCGGTAGCTGTTAAGTGAAAACCAATATCTATACTATCTTGCTTGCCATCTAAACGAATGTCTCGATCACTTAACGTCACTTCTTGTAGTCCTAATCCAGCATCAGGAAGATTGGTTCCTACATGGAGAACGAATGGTAGATGCAATGTAGGATAACCATTAGCTGTTAATACCACATCGCCTTCATAATCTCCTGTTACAGCAGTAGCATCGGGTTGAACAGCTAAAGCAAACGATTTAGTCGATTGCCCATTAACCAGAATAGAGCCGTCTGGATTTACTCCTTTTAACCGTGCTGCAATATGACTTACATCTGGCGTTGCTACAGGTTGATAAGGATCTGATGTCACGCTTGGATTCATGTGTACAGTCGCTTGATATTGTATACTCGTGGTCGATGTATTTTTAATTTGCAATGTTTTGGACTGTTCTGCCCCACCTGCCGCAACTACGCCAAAAGCAGCAGAAGAACCATAGTTGGTCACTGTTTTCTTTTTCAATTCTTTATCCAAAATTGTAATCGGTTCTACGGTTTCAAGCACAGCTGGTGAATAGACAGCATCGATTACATTTACACGTCCACTTCCTTGAGAATAGACGTCATATAAAGTTCCTTTTTCATCTTTAAGCGGCTTGGCTGTATTCGCTAGAATCGCCCGAATATCAAATGGAGTCCAGTCAGGATGCTCCTGTTTTAACAAAGCCGCTAGACCAGCCACATGAGGACTAGCCATGCTCGTTCCATTTTGTCGTAAATAAGCTTCTTTATACGAAGCATCTTTAATTAATTTGCCATATGCCGGGAATGTTGATTCAATATTCGTTCCTGGAGCCACAAAATCAGGCTTGATCCCGAGCAATCCATCTTGATTCGGTCCACGGGAACTAAAATCAGCGATAGTATCTCCAATAGAAGATGTTTTGGGATATTGCTTTCCGAATGTAAATGTTAATGGCGTTGTAGGAGATTGTATAGCTTTTCTTGCTAAGGCACGTCCTGCTTCACCTGCCATATCAAAGCTTGGAATATAAGGATAACCATCTCCAATATAAGCTCCGCTTCCAATATTTCCATCTCGCCCTGCTATATGTTCGGATAAGTCAGCTTGAGTAGAATCATTGATTTGAGCATCTCCATTGAAAATAATAACCGCTTTGGCTCCTTTAGATTTGGCAAGGGTTATTTTATCTGTGAATTTAGAACCTCCACGTGAGATCAATACCACTTTATTTTGTACATCTTTGCCTTTATAATCATCATCCAATCCTAAGCCTACATATACTCCTTGATACAACGTATTTCCCAAATATTGAGCAAAATCATCTTGCTGGGTGCGCCATGCGATCGCCTGCAAAGAATAACTTTGTGCATACGTATCTTGACTCACCGAATCAGCATCATACACAGAAGCTGTAACCGATGCTTGATATTGAGTACCCGGAACAGTTGAAGCACCTACTGAAATCGCCAATGGCGAAGTAGCTGGAGAACCTAAAGAATAGTAATAGGAACCTGGAGCAGCTGCATTTCCGTTCGCAACCACCACAACAACACCGCTTAATACAGCATTATTAATAGCAATCACATCTGGTGAATTCACATCTTTGTCTGCGTCTGTTCCTAACGATAAATTAATAACATCCATACCGTCTTTAACTGCATGTTCGATACCGTCAATAATTTGCGCTGTCGTACCTGTAGAACGCCCTGTCTGCGAGTCACGTCCTAATACTTTGTAGACATGAAGTTCTGCATCATAAGCGACTCCTTTTTGCACAATTTCACTGGTTTTATTCGCCGCTTGCCCTACGATTGTACCGGATACATGGGTACCATGAGATGTTCCTGCAAATCCCAATCCTTGAGGATCATCTTGTACAGATAACGGTGGATCTTCATAAGGGTCATTATCATGGTGAACAGAATCATAACCCCCTTTATAAGCGCCTTTCAAATCTGGGTGTTCATAATCTATCCCAGTATCGATCACTCCGACTTTAACACCTTTACCAGTTAACCCTTTTTGCCAGGCCATCGGAGCACCGATTAGGTTAAGTGGTGAAGCATCATATGTAGCACTGGTTGCAGTGAGTGTAGCTGGTTCCTGTACAGGAATCGTATAATAATTATTATTTTCATAAATAGATTTGATACCCGGAATCTCAGCCAGAGTCGAAATTTGATTAGCAGGTATCGAAATCTCCATCCCATTGAGTACAGTGTTATAACGATAATTCACTGTCATCTTAATCCCTTTAGCTTTGGCGGCATTGGTAAAAGTAGACTGTTGTGAATCTATCGTTGTTGCTGTAGAAGCCATCACTTGCGAATCTTCTACCGATTGAGTGGTGAATCCTTGTACTGCTTGATCTGCTTCATATCGACCCACTGCAACAGGTTCATTATTAAGCTGGACAATCACTCGAATGATTTGGCTGGATTTGAGATTGATATGCCGTGAAATGATAGGAGCTGTATTCGCAGATGAATGTAATAATGATGCATTCGCTGTTGATGTTAATTCATAAGGAGATGTGATGGTACCTTCTTCAGCAGCAAAAGAACGATTTGGTGATAATAAGGTACTTACTGTAAGCAAGGCTGTTAATGTGATCATAGAACATGTACGCATAGCTTTGACTTTATTCAAATGATATCCCTCTTTTCGATGACTAAAATTCAAATCGTTTTCTTTCTCTTACAATCGTTTGACATACATAAGTAATACATAATGACGACTTCATAAATACAGAATACTTCACTGTTCATTATGCTAATTTTGTAATACAAAGCTATATTATCATTAAGATGTAGTGATCGACTAGACCCAATATAGAACTATTTATCCTATTTTGATAGTTATAATTAAAATATACGCTTTTAATAATCATATTCTGGTGAAATGAAATAGTTATTACTTTTATTGGAACAAAAAACCACTTCTACCTTATGACAGGCGAAAGTGGTTCTATTTTATAGGGTACGATTCTATTCTTCTTTAGGTACAAAATCGAAAATTTGTCCTTCTTCCATAAGATCAATCAGACGATCTAACCACATATAATAACGTACTGCTTCTTCCATTTTCTCTTTATCTTTCATCAATACTTGGGTCGCTGGTGACTCACTATCGAGATCAACAATCAATTTATCGATTTCTTTGACCGATTTGCGTAACACTAAAATATTACTTTCAACCGATTTGCGCCATTTGATAGCGAAAAAATCAGTAAATGTCTGATACCAGTCATATTCGACTTCATATAAGTCTTTACGTGACCCTTTTTCCCAGACTTTATTAACCATACGTAAATCTAGCAAATTGCGGATACCTGTACTCATGCTTGTTTTACTCATCGCCATTTCAGTACCCATATCATCTAAAGTCATAGGTTTGTCTGCAAAAAACAACATTCCATATAAATGTCCTGTAGATAATGTTACTCCATATAGATCCATATTACGTCCGATGACTTCGATAACGCGTTTTCTTACTTTTTCTACTGCCTCTTGCTGTGATGCATTTAATTGGTCCAAGCTCATGCTTGCACACTCCTATTCTATATATACAGTTTATTCTTTATGATCTGGATATTATGTTTTCTTAAATCATTTTAAAAAAGATAATCTCAAAAGTAAAGTCTCAAAATGAATAGTATGACTGAGAATATGAGCGTATATTAAAGTATTCCTTATAAACTTTCCGTACAGTTTTTTCTGTACATACTAAATATACGGGTTTTACGGTTGATTTGCAAACTTATATTTGTTACAATGAATCTCGTCGGTTTGCAAATGATGAAAATAATCATTTATTTTCTGTAAGTATAATGTTTTTCATCTTTATCTTCCTACTATATAAAAGGGGTGACAAATAGTGTCTATTTTAGAAATCAAAAATGTAAGTAAATTGTTCGGTCCAAACGCAGAACAAAATGCGAAATTATTGGATCAAGGTTGGACAAAAGAAAAAATGGCTAAAGAAAAACAGATTACTGTTGGTGTCAATCGTGTCAATATGGAGATTGAAGAAGGCGAAATCTTCGTAATCATGGGATTGTCTGGTAGTGGTAAATCTACATTAGTACGTATGTTCAATCGCCTGATCGAACCTACCTCTGGTGAAATTCTAGTCAATGGTAAAGATCTTCGCAAAATGAATAAAGAACAACTTCGCAATGTGCGTCGCAAAACAATCAGTATGGTCTTTCAAAAATTCGCTCTATTCCCTCATCGTAGTGTTCTCGAAAATGTGGAGTACGGACTTGAGATTCAAAAAGTGGCTAAAGCTGAACGTCGTACCAAAGCAGAAACGTCGCTTGAGTTAGTAGGTCTTAAAGGCTGGGAAACGAAAATGCCTGACGAACTTAGTGGCGGTATGCAACAACGTGTCGGTCTAGCACGTGCTCTAGCCAATGATCCTGAAGTTCTTTTAATGGATGAAGCATTTAGTGCACTTGATCCACTGATTCGCCGTGATATGCAAGATGAATTGCTTGAATTACAAGATAAAATGAAAAAAACAATCATCTTTATTACGCATGATCTAGATGAAGCTCTTCGTATCGGTGATCGTATTGCACTGATGAAAGATGGTGCTGTTGTCCAAATCGGTACACCGGAAGAAATCATGATCCAGCCTGCTAACTCTTATGTTGCACGCTTTGTAGAAGATGTTGATTTGTCTAAAGTATTAACTGCTGCTCATGTGATGCGCAGACCTGAGACGATCACATTGGATCGTGGACCTCGTGTAGCGCTTGAATTGATGCGTGAACGCGGTGTATCTAATCTATTCGTTATTGATCGTTCCAAAAAACTACTCGGTATTATTACTGCAGAAGATGCTGTTACCGCAATGAAAACACAACAAAAACTTGAAGACATCTTAATTCGTGATGTGCCTCAAGTAGAACCAGAACGTATGTTGAATGAACTATTTGAATTAGTCAGCACAGCTAAATTGCCTGTTGCTGTTGTAGATGAACGTGATCGCTTAACAGGTGTATTGATTCGTGGAGCATTACTAGGTGCACTTGCCGGCGAAGTAGATAATGGAGAGGTGAATGAGTATGCCTAAGATTCCTTTAGCACAATGGATACAAACGTTAGTAGATTGGCTGAGCCTGCACTGGGCAGGATTTTTCAAAGGCGTATCTAACATCATCAGTTATGTCGTCGATATTTTTACGTATTTCTTTATGTTGCCACACCCATTCTTATTCGTCATTATTATCGGTATTCTCGGGTATATCGCGAATAGATGGTCGCTCGCCATATTCTCAGCACTTGGATTTTTATTAATCTACAACTTGGGATATTGGACAGAAACCATGAACACATTAGGTCTTGTTATCACTTCTGCTCTAATCTCAATCTTGATCGGTGTTCCACTCGGTATTATGTGTGGTTCTAGCAAATTAGCTGCACAAATTATTACACCATTACTTGATTTTATGCAGACCATGCCAGCATTTGTATACTTATTACCGGCTGTAACTTTCTTCAGTCTAGGTGTTGTACCTGGTGTAGTCGCATCTGTTATTTTCGCTATTCCACCAACAATTCGTTTAACCCATTTGGGAATTAGACAAGTATCGGAAGAATTAGTTGAAGCGGCTGACGCATTTGGGTCAACCGGTGGACAGAAATTATTTAAAGTTCAATTACCACTTGCTCTACCAACGATTATGGCAGGTATTAACCAAACGATTATGTTATCTCTATCTATGGTTGTTATCGCATCTATGATTGGTGCACAAGGTATCGGTGCTGTTGTATATCGTGCCGTTGGACAGCTCAAAATTGGTGAAGGTTTCGAAGCAGGTCTAGCTGTTGTTGTTCTTGCTATTGTACTTGACCGTCTTTCTCAGAGCTTATTCAAAGGTGGACGCAAACAACGCGCTTAATAGTAACTAACTGTATACTCTAGCAACATTTGAAAATATTGATTAAAGGGGCGAATTATACGCATGAAAAAGCATAAAAACTTGCTGCTTTTCTCCTGTATTATATTGATCATGATCATTTCTGCCTGTAACCCGAACCGTCAACCATTTCCATCGTTCCCGGGCAGTAAAACAACCAATAGCTCTGACGCTATTGGCGATCAAGTCGGTTACCAGATTATCGGTATCGATGCAGGCGCAGGCATAATGAAAGCTACACGCAAAGCTATCGAAGATTATAAATTAACAGACTGGACATTGGTTGAAGGTTCTAGTGCAGCGATGACAGCAACACTGGATAAAGCAATCAAAAATGAAGAACCTATTATCATTACAGGTTGGACACCACACTGGATGTTCAGTAAATACGATCTTAAATATTTAGAAGATCCGAAGAAATCTTACGGAGATGCTGAAGAAATTCATACGCTTGCTCGTAAAGGATTACAAAAAGACGATCCAACCGCTTATCAATTTTTAGACCGTTTTGAATGGTCTTCTGATGAAATGGGCGAAATGATGGTAGCTATTCAAGCGGGTACTGATTCTGCTGTAGCGGCTAAAGATTGGGCTGAAGCTCATCCTGACCGTGTTGCTGAATGGACCAAAGGCTTGAAAAAAGTAAATGGCAATACACTTACATTAAGCTATGTAGCATGGGATTCTGAAATTGCCAGTACGAACCTAATAAAATACATTTTAGAAACTCAACTCGGTTACAAAGTAACTGCTTTGCAAGTAGAAGCAGGCCCTATGTTTACCGGTGTTGCTAATGGCGATGCAGATGCTACCGTAGCAGCTTGGTTACCACTTACCCATGCTGACTATTGGGAAAAATACAAAGCCAAACTGGATGACCTCGGCCCTAGTATGACCGGTGTTAAAGTAGGACTTGTTGTTCCTAAATATGTAAATGTGGATTCGATTCAAGATTTGCAGCCTCAAGCAGCTACTAAATAATCTTTATCTTTCATAGAATTTAAATAGAAATACAAAAAAAGCTATCTTTGAAATCGTCAGTGATTTCAAAGATAGCTTTTTTAATGCCTAACTATAGCAGTATACATAAGTTAAAGCTTATTCTGGATCATCTTTGGTATCGTTAAGTTTTTTAACCCACAATCCAAAAGCAATACATGCTACCACTATCATTACTGCATACAATAAAATGTAAGGTGTGTGTGCATTAAATTCCATAAATAAAGGCAACACAGCCGGCAAAATAGAAGTTCCCATCAGGTATTCCTCCTTTATAAATTTTCAATAACGAATTTTTAATCAATCCTTATCTTATTTTACCTCAAATAATACCCTTGTGCCATCCGAATAATTGTCTAATTGGTTACCTATCCATGAACCTGCGCCTCGATTATCTGAAGGTTTGATATAACGGATATCTGCCCCTTCTCCACCTTCTTGACACATCGCCATCGGCCACTCATCTCGATCATAGCCTTTTTTGGTAGCTATTCCTCGTAAAGATAACTGTCTATTTGCTTTGGCGCCTCCACGGTCTATGGTACAGATCGCAGAATGTCCTTCTGCGATCGCGTCTTTGATATGAGCGGCTGTTTTGGGATAGCGATCAGCAGGCACAACAAGGGTATAATCGGCTTGTCCATTAGACGCTTGATTGGGATTCAATATATTGCCAAGATCCACTTGTCCATTCACTAGATAAATAACCCCTGCTAGAATAGCAGTAACCACAAATCCCCATATTTTTTTAGAAGACATCGATTAAGTTCCTCCTATCGTACTCATTCTTTATTATAACCTGCTGTCTCCCTAAATAGGAACAAACGTTTCAATATACAAAAAAATACAAAATTCTTCTATACAAAAGACGAACCGGAAATCATCAGCTCATCCTCTATATAGAAGAATTTTGTATTAAATTCAATCAGACGAATGAATGAAGATTTGACTTACACACGGAATTTCGAAACTTCTGTCTGCAAATCCATTGATAAATGACTTAATGATTCAGCAGCATTCGAGATTTCGCGCATAGACTCTAACTGAATAGTAGATGCTTGAGTCGCTTCTTTTGAATCTGAAGTAATTTGTTGAGAAAGACCTGCAATTTGACGTTCAGAATCCAAAATTTTGGATGAACCGGATGAAATTTGATTCGAAGCAGTAGAAACTTCTTTCACTTGCTCTGTTACCAACTGGATTGCACTGTGTACATTATGGAAAATCTCTCCCATTTGCTGTACTGCTTTGGTACCGCTTTGTACTTCTTTGGCGCCTTCTTCCATTTTGGTTACAGCATGTGACGTTCTTTGAATAATATCTTCGATTTTGTCATTGATCTGTCTAGCAGAATCATTAGAATATTCAGATAATTTTTTCACTTCACTTGCTACAACAGCGAATCCAAGTCCATGTTCACCTGCACGAGCAGCTTCAATAGAAGCATTAAGAGAAAGAAGATTAGTCTGTCCTGCAATATCACGAATCACTTGTACAATCGTAGCGATTTCTTTAGACTGTTCTGCTAACTCATACAATGCTGTTGCTGTCGCTTGTACGGTCTGATCTACATTTTTCATTTGTAGCACTGTTTGTTCTACATTGCTTTCTCCATGTTCAACATCACTTAATGCTTTGCTTGAAGAATCTGCAACTAATGCCACTGATTCAGCTATACGATAAATATTATCTGTATTTTTTTCTAACAATTGTTGGTTGTCCATCACTTGTTGTAATTGAAGTCCTGCTGAAGATGAAATGCCTTTGACCGTAACCGTAGCTTCGTCAGCTGTTTTGACTGATTCTTCAGAAGTTGCTGTTAATTCTTCCGAAGCGGCTGCCATTTGTTCTGCACTTGAACCAATCACTTGCATCAAACCACGTAAATTATTCTTCATTTCATTAAATGAATTAGCCATTTGACCCAATTCGTCTTTGCTTGAAATCTGAAGATCCTCAATCGTTAAATTCCCCTGTGCAATTTCTTTAGCACCTTCAGCTACAAGAGCAATAGGTTTGGAGAACATGCGAATCACAAAGTATGCAATGACTATTCCTACAATAACAGCAATAACACTAACAACCATCAATGTATAGAGCGTTACATTAGCATCACTATTGGTTTCAGCTTGTGCTTCTTTTAATAGATTAGAATGGTATTCTTCCATCTGTTGCGCTTTGTCTGCTAAAGATAATGCCATCGGTACACATTGCTCTTGGACCATTTTAGTATAAGCAACCACATTATTTTGTTCTTTGTACGTAATCAGTTGATCGGTAATACCGCCATATTGAGTTTCTAGATCAGATAATTCTTGTAACATGTTAAGCGTTGTAGAATCATCGGCTAGCTTCTGTTGCATCGTAGCGATACCAGCAATCAATTTCTCCTTATTCTGCTTGAACATATCCAGTTGATTCGTATCGCCTGTAAGTAAGTACCCTCTTAAATATTTGGTCTGATCGCCCGCCAAGTATCTTAGATCTTTAATCCCTAGTATGGTCTGAACCCTGTCATTAAGTAAATTTTGATAATTTTTGCTAGCTACATGAACTTCATATCCTCCAATAGCACCTACAAGCAAAACTATAAATATCATGATTGAAAATACGCCTGACAATTTCTGTTTAATGTTCATTTTTTATCACTCTACTTTCATATCTATTGTTCACAATTTAAAATTACAAATTCAGGAAATGCTAATAATAAGATTATCGGGTTATCCATCACATGTTTTATGAGCATTTATACCTATTTTCGATAAAAATCGACATATTATTTTATTTAGTGCTAAAAATGTAGTTTATAAGTAGGTGTATAAGCGTTTACAGATTACATATGTATACTTCATTTCTCCTTTTTATTTAACAATTAAACTTTAGTTCTATATCTTAATACCTATATTTATAAATTATGAAACAAAAAGATATAGTCAGACTATACAAGAAATCACCTTTTGCACAAAAATTGTCGATAAAAATATTATAGAAATAAGAAACGTAATATATATTTCTTCCGTATATGTTCATATCTAAATAAGTTACTCATCATCCAAAAGGGGAAATGTCCAATGTCATTCTTTAACAAAATGCTTGCTCGCGTAGGAGTAGGCGCAGCCAAAATTGATACCATCTTAGAGCGTACCGAGTATTATCCTAATGAAGATATGAACGGAGTCGTTCATATTCAAGGAGGCAATGTTGATCAAGAAGTCGGTAATATCTATATTAAAGTGATGACTGAGTATATTCGTGAACACGATGAGAAAAAAGAACATGTACAGTATGCGATGGCTCAATACAAAGTATCTGATGAAATGGTTGTCAAAAAAGGACAAAAGTTAGAAATTCCGTTCTCCTTTATATTACCTTCGCAAACGCCGATCACTTTGGATCGTCAAAAAGTATGGTTGCATACCGGATTGGATATTGGTATGAGCCTTGACCCTACCGATCACGACTATATTACAGTGCATCCACATCCTTACATGGAAACAGTACTTCAAGCAGCTGAATTACTAGGATTCCATTTCCATAGCTCATCTGTTGAATACCTGTCCCGTTCACGTTACGGTGTTCCATTTGTTCAAGAATTCGAATTTACACCAGGTCGTGAATTCAGCAACCGGATTACAGAGTTGGAATTAGTGATGCGCTTAGAACCTCATGGTCTTCAAGTTCTGGTTGAAGTCGATCGCCGTGGACGGGGTCTAGGAGGATTATTTGCTCAAGCTTTCGATATGGATGAGCGTCATGCGTGGTTAGAACTTAGCAACAGTGACTTAAATCGTGGTGTAGAACATATTGCTGATAAATTAGAAAATCTAATTATTCAACAAAGTCGTTAATTTGTATAAGAAGTAAATATTCTTTTCATATTTTTCTGAAGTGGCTAATAATGTATACGCAATAGAGATCAAAAAGGATGATCTACGCTAACAGGTGTAGATCATCCTTTTTTCACTTTATAAATTTTAATGCTTTTGATGAAGTGATATGAGGTTTGAATACTGAAAATAGTAAAGTACCTGCAAATCTTTTTAGTAAATCATAAAATTCTTCTTTATCCACCTGACCTCTATAAATCAGAACTTCGTACAGACCCCAACGATCTTGATAAATCAAAGTTGAATCTTCAAAACCATTACGAACATAAAACTTCCTTCTCGTTAACCGTTGCTCATAGTTATTAGCCATCTCATCCACAAATTCTATATTAAGTATTATCCGATTATTCGGGTACTTTTCTTTAATTAGAGTAAGTGCACGACTTCCATACCCTTTGGATCTAATATTGTTGTCTATAGCTATATATAAGACATACGTTAAGTCTTTACGAGTGATCAAGTACGTAAATCCTACAAATACATCATCCTCATACATAATAAGAAAGTCTACGAAATCTCTTTTAGCTTTCCACAGTAAAAGGTTCATCGGTATCCGCTCGTTTGCAGGGAACGAATCTAAATATAATTCTTTGACTTTATTGATTTGTTGCGGATGTTTCTTTAGTGATTCTACTCTCAGACTCATATCATCAATTCCTTACTATATTCGATTGTTAACCTGTTTTTTTATTAAGGATATACCGATTAGCTTTTTCTTTCTTTCCATACAATACATAATAAAGAACAGATGTTGCGATAACAGCTACTCCTAAAATCATATATATAGTGGGATATCCAGTAATGGGAATAACAAGTCCCAAAAGTGAAGGCCCAAATCCATTTCCAATATCATAAAAAATGAAAAATGTAGCGCTAGCCAGTCCCATGCGATGAGGAGGAGCCACGGTTACAGCTATCGTCTGACTGATCGAAGAAATATTTCCAAAGCCAAGACCAATCAACCCTGCTGCAATTAAAAGAGTTAATGCACTATTTGCAGTACCGAGAAGAACCATTCCAATACCGAAAATAATAAAAGCAGGATACATAATATAATTAGCTCCGATACTATCCATCAATCGCCCGGTAAATGGACGGGAAATCAAAACAGTAACTGTATACACAATAAAGAAGAAACTAGCAGTATCTATTAAATTCAGCTCAATAGCATATAAATTGATATAGGACAAAACACTAGAAAAGCAAAAAGTCATAATCAGAACGATAAAGCTGATCGGCAGTGCTTTTGGTTCAATATACTCTGAAAGTTTAATACCTTTACCCTTTTCTTCTACCACGTCTACTTTTTTCATTTCAGGAATACGGACGAAAAATCCAATGATAATGCTTACGATCGCTAATAGTAGACACACGATAAAAATCTTATAAAATCCAGTATGTTGAGCCATGTATAGACCCACAAATGGACCTAGACCGGTTGCTACTGCTGTACTAACAGCAAAATAGCCAATACCTTCACCTCGTTTAGATATCGGTATCGTAAGCACTACAAGCGTTCCAATCACAGTTGTCGTGATTCCTAATGCAATGCCATTAAAAAATCGGCTAATAATGAAAAAAGAAAGTCCGTAATTCACCAGATACAGAAGAATTGTTAAGGCAAAAAAAATAAGTCCAGCCACCAATAGTCGTTTATATTGGAGTCTTTTCATAAGGGATCCTGTAAAGATACGTCCTGTCAGTGCACCAATAATAAAAATTCCTGCTGCCAGACCTGCTTGTCCCGTAGTCGCATCAAATTCTCTTAGCACATAAAGAGCAATCGTGGCATTTAATAACAGGTAAATAAAGATCAAGAAAAAATTGACTAAAGAGAGAATGATGAAATCTTTTGTCCATAATTTCGGTTGTGCTGTTTTCATCATTTTATTTCCTCTATTTCTTATACTTTCTTATTTTAAAATGGATATGACTCTCCATTATCCGGTATTAACAATTGAGAAGAGAACTGTTTTTCAACTGCAAATTGTTTCAATTCTTTTTTAGACAATCCCCAGTGATTAGCCGATTCCATATGAACAGAAATGATCGTTGCAGTAGTTGCCGCTTGATGAACTTGATATACATCCTCTTTGTCCATAATAATTGGACCACCCTCTAGAAATTGATTAGCGCCTGCATTCACTACAATTACTTCTGGCTGATGCGTGTGAATCGTGTCTTGAACACTCGGATACCATACGGTATCGCCAGCTACATATAATGTTGGCTCCTCTGGATGCTTAAAGACTACTCCAGATACATGTCCCATAAGACTGACTAGATCTCCTCTGCCATGCTCCCCTGTTGTCTTGATCAATTGAATCCCTTCAAACAATGTATCTGCTTGCAAAATCTCTACATTTTGAAATCCTGCACTTTGAATTTCTTTTGCATCTTCTTCGTTTTGAGTAAACAGTTTTACGTTTTTGGGCAAGACTTCTTTGGCTACATCATCCCAATGATCTAAATGCAAATGAGTTACAATCACCGCATCGATATGGTCGATAATTTCATTCATAGGAATAGGCAAACTTTCCAACGGATTATTTTGATCTTGTCTTGCTGAATTTGAGAAAGGAGGATACGTGCCTTTTTCAGCTAAAAATGGATCTACCAAAAACTTTTTGCCTGCATACTGGATGATCAATGTTGCACTTCGGATTTGCTGTATATTCATGTGTGTAACTCCTTTTGTTTGATTTACATACAGTGTATACTATTGAAACATTGCAAATACATGGTATAAATAAAGTGTTTTTACCGTTTAACTTTATTAATGAAGGGATTTGAACAAATGTTAGATAATACAGATAGGCAAATCCTAGAAGAGCTTTCGAAGAACAGCCGAATCTCGATGAAAGAGTTAGGAGAAAAAATACATTTAAGTGGGCCTGCCGCTTCAGCACGAGTAGAAAAATTAGAAAATAGTGGAATTATTGAAGACTATACGATCAATATTAATCAAATAAAGATGGGGTATTTTGTTCATGCTATGATCAATATCTTTACCAAAAGTACCCATCATCAGCCTTATCTTTCCTTCCTAAAAACACAAGAATCGTACGTGATTCATAACTATAAAATTAGCGGAGATAGCTGTTACATTCTAGAATGTAAATTTCCTTCTAACGAGGAATTAAATGAATTTCTGATTCGATTAAATGAGCATGTCAATTACACATTATCTATCATTATTAATAAATAAAATGTGTCTAAAGAAGTGAGTATATGCAAAAGGAATCTGTAAGTTTATCTAGAATGGTTATATTATGAAAGGAGCTGATAGCATGTCTAAATTTTATATGGTTAGAGAAGAGAAATATTCTAGTTATATTCAAGAGACGTTGAATCAGTTGATCCAAAAAGAACATCTGGAGGGGATAGAATCAGGTCACCCCACCACCAGTTCAGACAAAGTTTTACTGTATTGCTCGACTCATCACGATGAAGAAGATTCTCCTTATAAATATATTTATTATTTAAATGAGACCGCTAGACTAATCTTTGAAACTCATCAGATTCACCTTACGTATGCTGCAACGATTCCTGAAATCGCTCTTCCATCTAATTGTTCTACATTGGTAGAAACGATACGGTCTATTTAAAACAAGCGCACTCCATGTATAGGGGTGCGCTTGTTTTTTTGTCATATCTAATAAAATAGCATGACTCTTCATATTATTCCTGAATTTACCGATAAAGATAGTGTTATGTATATTTTGTAGATACATGGCTATATTTATTTTCCGACATAAGGCACAAGTTATATTCTCAGCCGATGAGACAATACACATAAAAGGGGTTATTATTCAAATGTACAAAAAAATCGTACCTGTCATTTTACTATCTGTAGCTTTAACAGCTTGTGGTTCTGCTAATAAAGAAGCGACTCCAGCAGCCGAAAGCAAAACAGTAGCAACAAATGAATCTGCAACAACTGCACCTACTACAGCAACAGAAGAAACAGTTACAGAGAACACAGATGTAAAAACAGCTGATGCTGTTGAAATGAAAACCTATGAAGGTGAAAACTTCAGTATCGATTATCCTGCTTCATGGGTAGAATATGATACGACAGCATTCAACCAACCTTCTATCAAAGTCGCTTTCAATGATCCAGCACCTAAAGTTCAATTTGCAGATAATGTGAATGTGACTGTTAATGCAGTTGATCCTAATGCAACGATCAAACAAGTTGTTGACACTACATTAGCTTATTATGAGCAAGATACAACCAATATGGCTAACTTTAAATTACTTAGTAATGACCAAGATGCATCTCAAAATCAAGCTGTGATTGTAGGTCAATACACACAAGCTCAAGCAAAAGTTGATATTGCTCTTGTTCAAGCTATCGTTGCAGATCAAGGAACGCTGTATACGTTATCTATCTCTATGTCTAAAGATACGTATAAAAATGGTGGTAAAGAACAAGCAGAACAAATGATCAAAGCATTTAAAATTGCTGATAACTCTTAAGATAAATATAACAAAAAGACGATTTGCATACATTGTGCAGATCGTCTTTTTGTTATTTTGGATACGATTCTAGGATCAAAGAATAGGTGAAAGCAATCTGGAAATGCCTTCTTTAAACTTGATGATCCATGATCGATTATTATAGCGTTCAGGTGTCAGTTCACTACTGACTAGACTGTCTTGATCAAATAGATCGTGAAGTTGCTTAGCAATCTGCTCATCATACACGATAGCATTAATCTCAAAGTTCAGTCTAAAGCTACGAGAATCAATATTCATCGTTCCTACAGAAGCTACTTCTTCGTCTACTACAATCGTTTTTGCATGCAAAAAACCTTTTTCATACAAAAGAACTTTAGCTCCATAATCCAGCAATGTCCCTACATGTGCCCATGTTGCCCAATAGACAAACGGATGATCCGGTTTATTAGGGATCATAATTTGTAGATCAATTCCTGAGATCAGAGCAATCTTACACGCATCCATAAAGCTGGCATCTGGAATAAAATACGGAGTCTGAATATAGACATTCTTTTTAGCCGATAAAATCATCTTAATATACATATTTTTAAGATGTTCTGTCTCCGAATTAGGCCCACTGGAAACGATCTGGATCATACTGTTACCATGATGCTTTGCAGAACGGTACTCAAATTCATGATAATCTTCTTTTTGTTCTTTGCGAGCTTGATGCCAATCCAGAATAAATCTGCCCTGAATATGATTGACTGAATCGCCTTCTATTCTAAAATGGGTATCTCTCCAATAACCGAATTTTTTATTTAATCCAAGATATTCATCACCTACATTAAACCCACCAATATAAGCAATCGTTCCATCAATAATGCAAAGCTTGCGGTGATTTCTATTATTGATGCGGAAATTGATTAATTTGAAAAAGGAAGGGAAAAATACTTCTACTTCTCCACCAGCTAACTGTAATTCTTTAAAAAAGGAACCTGAGATTTTTTTAGAACCTACTTCATCATAAAGTAATCTTACTTTCACGCCTTCTTGAGCTTTTTGAGTTAAAGCATCTCTTAGCCTTCTGCCCAACGCATCAGGTTGAATAATATAATATTGGATATTAATTTCTTCCGTAGCTGCTTGAATATCCTGAAGCAAAGCATCGAACTTAACATGACCATCATCGAAAATAACGATCTCATTGTCATTCGATAATAAAGCATTGGTTGATCTAAGATTCAGCGTGACTAATTCATCATATTTGGATGGTATCGGAAATTCCTGTGACTGTGTATCTTGTAATGTAAGTAACTGCTTATCGACCTCAGATTGTACAAATCCTCGTTCTTCCGCAGAAAGCCCGTAGAAATTTTTCTTTTTAAGATTACGTCCCAGAAAGATATAAACCAGAAACCCAACAATCGGAATAAAAAAGAGAATCATCAACCATGCCCAAGTATACCCTGCATCTCTTTTTTCAAAAAACAGAAATCCGATCGACAAAGCAATATTAATAACGGTAACGATCGAAACGATCAGTGTAACTACATTTCCGTATTCCATATGTATGTCCCTTCTTCTAAATTCATCTATTAACTGAATAACACGTCTTTATACTAATATGTAGCTCAATATAGTTAGTTTAAAGCTTAAAGTCATCAATCACAAATGGATATTCATTTTTTACATACTTGTTAAATATTTATGTTAAATGATATAGCGCTTTTCATTACTATTATAATTTCTAAAACTTACAAATCATTAATAATTAAAATAAAATACTTGAATATCATTATATAAACGAATAATATTACTTATAAGAGGTGATTATTATGTATCAAGAAGAACGATTATTGAAAATATTAGAATATTTAAAACAGCATCAATCAATGAGCGTAACTGATATATGTACTGAATTTGAAATATCCAAAGATACAGCCCGTAGAGATATTGTTAGATTAGTACAAGAAGGAGTCGTTATCCGTACTCATGGCGGAGTCTCTTTACCTCAATTAAAAAAAGAAATATTATCGTACCAAGATCGTCTTATTGATGAAGCCGAACCTAAACGAACAATTGGAGTGCTTGGCGCTCAACTTATTCAAGATCATGAGACTGTTATTTTGGATGTATCCACTACGGTACAATTCGTCGCAGAACAGATCAAAGCTCAACATCTTACAGTGATTACACACTCTATTGATAATGTAGGGATTTTATCAGATAGAGAAGATATGCAGATTTATTTACTTGGTGGCTATTTGAATGTAAAAAATCGTTCTTTATTTGGTCCTTCTATTCTCGATAAGCTTAGTCAGATTCGTGCAGATAAAGCCTTTATTGGGGCTGTAGCTATCGGTTCAGATGGTATCTACTACTCTTATGAAGAAGATGCTCGGGTGAAGCAAGAAATGGCTAGAAGATCAGATCAAGTAATTGTGGTAGCAGATCATACTAAATTTACAAGTAAATCATTTTATAGATTAGATTTTGATTATATAGATATTTTAATTACGAATCAGCCTGTTCCTAACCCCTTAAAAGAAATACTTAGTCAGAACAATATTACGGTTATTACTTATCAAGATGAGGAGCATGGAACGAACTATAATGACTAAGTCATATGATGAGGATGAGAATATTGATGTATACTATTTTGCAAAATGTAGAACTGATACTTCCAAATAAAATTCTATCAAACGTTCATGTAGGGATCGAAAAAGGAACAATCGTAAAGATTGATGCAGCTCCTATTTCTGCATATGAAGAATATCAACAAATCGATTGTAAAGGGCAACGGTTAATCCCTGGCATGATTGATGTTCATATTCATGGAGCGAATGGCTTTGATATGATGGATGGTCGTGAAGAAAGTATACAAGAAGTGTCTCGTACATGTGCTTCTACAGGGTGTACCTCTTTTCTAGCTACTTCTGTCAGTTCTACGATTGAAGATCTTTTAGCGATGATCCACAGTGTGAAACGTGTCGTCGGTCATGAAGTAGGCGCCAAAATCGCAGGGATTCACTTAGAAGGACCGTATTTGAATCCAATACGTAAAGGTATGCAAAATGAGAAGTATTTACGTCATCCTGATATCGAAGAAATGAAGATGATCTTTAAAGAAGCTGACTCTCTTATTCAAATGGTAACGATCGCTCCAGAGTTACCGGGAGGGATGGAATTAATTTCATTTCTTAAAGAACAAGGTGTTATTATATCTATTGCTCATTCAGATGCAACTTATGAAGAAGCCAAAAAAGCGTTTGAAGCTGGTGCAAGTCATGTTACACATTGTTTTAATGGGATGCGACCGATCCATCATCGCGATCCGGGAATTGTCGTTGCGGCTTTTGAAGAAGAGCATGTCAGCCTCCAAGCTATTGTTGATCATATTCATTTGCACCCTGCAATTATTCGACTCATGCATCGTTCCAAAGGCCCTGAAGGTATGGTTTTGATTACAGATGCTTTACAAGCGATGGGTATGGGAGACGGCGATTATCTTTTTGGAGGTCACCATGTAACGGTAACCAATGGCGTGGCTAGATTACATGATGGAACACTAGCTTCAAGTACAGTTACGATGAATGAAGCACTTCGGTATACGGTTGAAACAGGAATTTCTTTGACAGATGCTGTACAGATGGCATCCACTACGCCAGCATATATTCTGGGTCTACAGCAAAAAGGAACAATTGCAGTAGGTATGGATGCAGACCTTGTGCTACTAGATGATGACTTTCAAGTACAATGGACTATGATCGATGGTCACATAGTATAACGCCATTACACTTCATTGCTCTAACTTATACAGAACATACGATATATCTAATAGAAGTCTATTTAAAATAGCAAAAAGAGGTTGCCCTCAGGTGTTAAAACCTGTGGACAACCTCTTTTGTTGAAAGAACAGTTGGATCATGTAAAAGATTCAAAAGAATCTTTTTACATCATTCCTCCCATTCCCCCCATACCGCCCATGCCACTCATATCAGGAGCGCCACCAGATCCAGCTGGTTCTGGTTTGTCAGCGATAACTGCTTCTGTTGTTAAGAACATAGCTGCTACAGAAGCTGCATTTTGTAGTGCAGAACGAGTTACTTTCGCAGGATCAACGATACCCGCCTCGAACATGTTTACCCATTCGCCTGTAGCTGCATTGTAACCAATACCAACTACTTCTTTTTTCAGACGTTCAACGATAACAGAACCTTCTTGTCCAGCATTCGCAGCGATTGTACGGATTGGCTCTTCAAGAGCACGTAGTACGATGTTTACGCCTGTTTGCTCGTCACCTGTAACTTGTACAGCAGATACTGCTGCATATACGTTCACAAGCGCTGTACCACCACCAGATACGATACCTTCTTCAACCGCAGCACGAGTTGCGTTCAAAGCATCTTCGATGCGTAGTTTGCGCTCTTTCAATTCTGTTTCTGTTGCTGCACCGACTTTGATTACTGCAACGCCACCAGCTAATTTAGCTAGACGCTCTTGCAATTTCTCTTTGTCGAACTCGGAAGTTGTTTCTTCCAGTTGGGAACGAATTTGGTTCACACGAGCATCGATATCCGCTTTGTCTCCAAAACCGTCTACGATGATTGTGTTTTCTTTTGTTACACGTACTTGGCGTGCTGTACCCAATTGCTCGATTGTTGCTGTTTTTAGGTCTAGACCCAATTCTTCAGTGATCACTTGACCACCAGTAAGAGCAGCGATATCTTGCAACATTGCTTTACGACGGTCACCAAATCCTGGAGCTTTAACAGCTACAGCATTGAATGTACCACGCAATTTGTTCACAACTAGCATAGCCAAAGCTTCGCCTTCGATATCTTCAGCAACCAATACCAATGGTTTGCTTTGTTGTACTACTTTTTCAAGTAATGGCAAGATTTCTTGTGTGTTTGTGATTTTTTTGTCAGTGATCAAGATATATGGATTTTCTAGAACAGCTTCCATTTTATCTGTATCTGTAATCATGTATGGAGAAAGGTATCCACGGTCGAACTGCATGCCTTCTACCACTTCAAGTTCAGTAGCGAATCCACGAGATTCTTCAACAGTGATAACACCGTCTTTACCTACTTTTTCCATAGCTTCAGCGATCAATTGACCTACTTCTTCGTCAGCCGCAGAAATAGAAGCAACTTGAGCGATAGACTGTTTGTCTTCTACATGTCTAGAGATGTTTTGCAATTCTTGAACAGCTGCACGAACTGCTTTTTCAATCCCTTTACGGATAACCATAGGGTTAGCACCAGCAGTTACGTTTTTAAGACCTTCACGAATCATTGCTTGAGCCAAAACAGTTGCAGTTGTTGTACCATCACCAGCTACATCGTTGGTTTTAGTTGCTACTTCTTTAACCAATTGCGCACCCATGTTTTCGAAAGCATCTTCAAGTTCGATTTCTTTTGCAATCGTTACACCATCATTTGTGATCAATGGGCTACCGAATTTTTTCTCAAGAACCACGTTACGTCCTTTAGGTCCCAATGTTACTTTTACTGCATTTGCAAGAGCATCTACACCACGAAGCATTGCGCGACGAGCATCTTCACTGAATTTAATTTCTTTAGCCATAAGAATAGTTACCTCCTTGATATTTTAAAATCATTATAATGACAGACCGGCTTACACCGACTGTATACATGTATATTCGTTGGTATTAAGATAGAATAGCGTGAATATCGCTTTCTTTCATAATCAAATATTCTTTACCTTCGAATTTAATCTCTGTTCCAGCATATTTGGAGAAAAGGACACGATCGCCTTCTTTCACTTCCAAAGGAATACGCACTCCATCTTTTAATTGACCGCTACCTACAGCAATAATTTTGCCTTCTTGCGGCTTTTCTTTAGCAGAGTCTGGAAGGACAATACCAAATGAAGTTGTTTGTTCCTGTTCGATCGCTTCTACCAATACACGTTCACCTAAAGGTTTGATCATGAAAAATAGCCTCCTTAAAATAATATATTGATTTGTTTCATGTGATGGTTGTTATTTATGTAATTAGCACTCGACACCTTTCAGTGCTAACAACCAACTTTATGATACTCAACTTGAGCGATAATTTCAAGTCTCTTTGTGTAAATTTATAAAAGTTAGGTTCAAAATAACGATTATTCTACCATACAATCACTCTTACAATTACCCAATCCGAGGGAATAAAACATCAATCGGGTTATAAAAAAAGAAATCAACGCGATTTGGATACATTCACGTTAATTTCTTTTTTCTTACAATACATTGATCGTGATACAGTTTCTACCTTTGGTTTTGGAGCGATATAAGGCTTCATCTGCTAATCGGTAAATTTTCTCTTCGGTTAATTCATCATCGACAGCCGTCACTACAGCTAGACCTACTGAAACAGTAATATATGGACTGGCATCATTTTGAGTATGAGGAATATGAAGATCTTCAATACAAGCACGTAAAGACTCTGCAAATTCATGCGCCTCTTCAATCCCTGTACTGATATGCAAGATCGCAAATTCTTCACCACCCAGACGAAAAGCCATATCTGTTCTTTTTCGCATTTGAGCCGTTAATGTGGAACCGATCATTCGTAGTACATGATCACCTTCATAATGCCCGTAGGTATCATTGTATTTCTTATAATGATCGATATCGAGCAACATAAAAGCAAGCCCTTTTTGCTCTTTGGCTGCTTTCAAAATTTTGTGCACAATACGATCATTAAAATGTCGGCGATTATACAAACCAGTCAAATCATCAATAATCGAGATGCGTTCAATTTGCTTTTTGTCTGTAATATTATGACCGATAAAGGTATATCCTGTAATCTGATTATGATTCAAAATAGGCTCAATAATCATATCCAGCCACAGTAAACTTTCATCTTTTTTCGGTTGAATTAATTCGCCTGTCCATGTATTTTCTTCGTTCATGACAAAGACCTGATAAGAGCCTTCGCGACGATCTTTGGCATATAAGAAACGATGCTTTTTACCAATTAATTCTTCCCGAGAATAGCCAGTCATAATGCAAAATTCTTCACTCACCATTGTGATCTCATCATGCAGATCCGTCTGCACAATAATGACATTTTTATCAACAATGTTAAAGTATTTACTTAGTTGTTCATTTTTGATCGCTAGCTCTTCAGTACGTTCTGCGACCAAGTTTTCCATGTTCGCATACAGACTTGCATTTTCGATAGAATAGACCATATCTCGTGATAGCAAGTTAATCATTTTCAGACGTTCATTGGTAAATGCACCTGTCATCAAATTATTTTCCAGATAAATAATCGCAATCAACTTATTCTGATTATAAAGAGGCATACACAACATGGATTTTGGCTGATATTCTGCAATATACGAGTATGCTGCTAGACCAATTCCTGAACGTGCATCACTATGAAGTAAGATTTGCCCGCTTTCCGCTACATAATCAATAATATCCCATGGGAAATGCTGTTGCTGATCTCTACGTTGTTCGTGATGAAGCAAGACTTCGATCTGATTTTCGGTATGTTTGTATTCTCCCTCAACCCACAAAGAGAAATTAGACTGCATCACCATACAACCACGTTCTGCGCCTGCGTTCATAATCACAACTTCCATAATTTTTTGTAGCAACTGATCCAATTCAATCTCTTTGGAAATGATCTGCGATGCTTTGAACAACAGATGAATATCAATATTCTCTGTAGAAGAAGTGAGCGTATTCTCGGTATGAGAAGGAATCCATTGCACATGATACATCAGATCCTGATAACGTTTCTCTAGATGCTTAACTTTGGCTTTGGCTCCCCAGACAGAATAATAATAAGAAGCCTGCTTGAAGAAGTAAGCTGCCAGTTCATTTAATCTTCTGGATTGGTAAAAGCGAGCCATAAGTTCACTTGCAATCGCTTTGTATCTTGTAAAGTTACCATGTCCACCTGTAGATAAAGCAAGATGATAATACTTTTCAGCTTCCTTGTGTCTTCGATTAATCCGTAACCATTCTGCTTTCATCATATGCTGCTGTGTCAAAAAGTTATGAGGAAAATGAATTGCCCATTTTTTCATTTTTCGGTACTCTTTGCGCATACGTAGACGAGCAGTCTGCTTTTCTCCTACACTCATATGTTCATAACAAGCCGCTATGTTCATAAATGTGTAAAAAGAGAACTCTTCCAAAAAGGTTGAACCTGCTAATGTGCCTACCACTTTATACGCTTTGTCGATATCACTCAACGATTCACGATAATTTTCAAAAATAAATGCAATCTGGATCTTATTAATATAATAAATAGCGATGCCTGAATAATAATTAGCTTCTGTTAATTGTGCTAAATAGGCTTGTTCGCTAAAAGAGTCATCGTCAAAAGAATCGGTCTGCTTCAACTCTCCAGCCAGTATCCGGAACTTTTGGCGTGATAACTGAGCGGTTGCCAGCGCTTCTTTATACTTGGTATTTTCGATCATAGAGATCATCTGATCGCTTTCTTGCAAATACTTTTCAATCTCAAGTGCTGGATTCCAGAGATTCATATAATAACAAGCATGTGCCAGATAGAGCATATCACCTGACAATATACTGGAATCGATTGCCTGACTGTATTGTTCCTCTAGCAGTTCCCACTCATGACTCCAACTGTAACAAAACAGTGTGTAGAGCACTTTTACAAGGCTACGCCACTGTAGATCATTGAATTTCTCGTTGATATCCATTGCAAGCTTGCCGTATTCTTGTGCGCCTTTGAGATCACCCATACCAGAGAGCAACATGGCATAACCGATATAAGCACCCGCCGATTCTGGGCCATTTCCATATTGGATAGATAAATAAGCTTTTTTCAGAACTGCCCATGCGAATAAGGTCTGTTCTCCTGAAATAAAGGCAGGTGGAATAAAGCTTACTAACAATCGCATAACCAACTTAATCTTCTCATCTTGTACTTCAGGGCCATGTAATAAGTCATGAGTGGTTTTGCCGCGGAGCTTGAGCTTGACTCGTACTATTTCTTTGCCTACAATCGCCATATTGAGCTTGGTGGGCACGTATACACCTAGACTCGCCAGACCTAACTTCCCTGCTTCAATCGCTTCTTTCATCATTCCGAGGTACATATAATGATTAGACTGCATCTCATAGATTCTAGCCAGTTCCATCGGAATCTGTACATGTTCGATCAGTGCACGGCAAGCTTGATCTCCTGACTCTAGCTGATGAATCAAATACGAACATTCACTGTACAGATAATAAATATCAAATGTAATCTGATAATGCGTTGTCCAGCTATTGGAGCCTAATAGACTGAGCGCAGTCTCCAAAAACTGACAAGCAATCTCATAGCCAAAAGATTCTTTAGCACGCTTAGCCGCTTGAAGGTTGATGATAATTATACGTTCGCGCTCTTCTACAGAGTCCACTAGAGATACACCTTTATTCAAATGCCCTGCTATTTCCATACTATTTTCGCGGACTTTATCTACTGACCAATGATCTAGTAATAACCAGCCAATCTGAAGATGCAGACTTTGACGGCTCTGTGGATCTATCATTTGGTACAAAGCTTGTTGCAATTTATCATGTCCAAACGCAAACGGAATATCCAACTGCTTCAGTTCAGTACTGACTTCTTCTACACTGCTTAACATTTGGTAATTCGAATGAAGTGGTGTAATGATATCTTCTTGTACTGCGTGTATTAAAGATTCTATGATAACTGTCGTTGTCTCATCACTGACCAGATGAAGAATCTGCCAATCAAAACTACGACCGATCGATGCCGCTAATCCTAAAATGTGCTGCATATGGACAGGGAGCGTTTGCATTTTCTGAATCAGGTAATCAATCAAATCTTCATTCATTGTCATCTGTTTCACCTGAGTCTGATTCAGGTTCCATGTGCCTAATTGATCATCGAAAAAGATCGCTTTATTTTTGTACAAATCTTTAAGGATTTCATGAATAAAAAATGGATTCCCTTTGGTCTGATGATAAATATTTTCACGCAACGGCTCAATAATATCCGTATTGGTTGTATTTAGCGTATCTTCAATCAGATATTGTACATGTTCAGCAGATAAGGTAGTCAATTGAATATGATGAATCGTCATCTGCTTTTCAATTTCTTCCAACGTAGTTGCTAATGGATGTCCTGGATTCACTTCATTGGGACGATACGAACCGATAATAAACAGCTTTTTCAAACTGCTACTTTCCATCAATCGCCCTACCAATTGAATACTGGCTACATCTGCCCATTGTAGATCATCTAGAAATAATACAAGCGGACGTTGCCCTACTGTTAATCCTTCAAGAAAGCGAATAAACGATAAGAAAAAGCGATTATTTTCTTCGGTTGGATTAAGGGGTTCGACCATTGGCTGTATGCCTAGTATTTGCTCAAGTTCTGGTAACCATTTGGTAATCACACCTGCATTATTCCCTAATCCATTGCGAAGAGCCAATTGTAACTGTTGGGTTTCTTCAGGCAATCCTTTAAGATACTGCACCAGCAATGTACGAAATGCTTGGATAATCGCACTATACGGGATGTTTTTATTGTATTGCTCAAATTTACCTTGAATAAAATAACCGCGTTCTTTCGAAATAAAGCTGTGCAACTCATTAACAAAAGCAGTCTTTCCGATTCCTGCTTCTCCAGATACCAGAGCCAGCTGAACATGCTCTTGAATACCTTCTGTTAAAATGTGCTTCATCCGGGCTAATTCTTCATCACGTCCATGCAATCGTTGTGGAATATGAAATAGACTTAAACGATCTTCATGCCCTATTTGAAACTCAGCTTGAGGATCATAACATTTTCTAAGATCCGCTTTGATTCCATATGCACTGCGATAACGATCTTCCGGTGACTTTTCTAACAATTTCATAATGATATCTGATAGCGAGCGAGATACTTGCCCCTGTGTAAGGTCATAAGGAGATGTTGGCTTCTTCGCTATAATCGAATAAATTTGCTCGACAACCGAATCCGAAGGGTATGGCTTTTGACCAGTGACCATTTCGTACAAAACAACACCCAACGAATAAAAGTCAGAACGATAATCGATATTCCGATTAATGCGTCCTGTCTGTTCAGGTGAAATATAAGATAATGTACCTTCCATCACACCTGCATTTTGAAATTCTTGCTTTTCATTGGTCAGTTTGACAGATAGATCAAAATCGATAATTTGAATCTGGTCACTTTGACGATTCCAAATCAAATTGGCTGGTTTGAGGTCTTTGTGAATAATCTGTTGCTCATGAATACGTCCGACAATATCTACAATCTTTATAGCTAACCGTAAAATAGTTGATAATTCTAGTTGTTCATCCCGGATTACATTTCTTAGCGATTGCCCGTCGATATCTTCCAAAGTTAGTACAAAAAAACCACCGCGTTCTTCCAGCTGAATCGGTTGAATAACCCCTTCAACTATACCTTTTAATTCGGATAGCATTTTGTATTCTTTTTTGATACGCATCACTGCTTCATATGTGGATGCTTTGGCTCCTAGAACCTTGGCAATGACTGTCTGTCCGGAAAGATTATCAATGCAACGATAGATCGCTTTACTGCCATTATCGGCGATCTCTTCGACCACTGTATATTTCTGATCTTTCCATATCATTAGTGTTCCCTCGCTTTATCCCCTGTTCCGACAATTTCAAAATTAGGATCAAATTTAAATACGTATGCACCTGTCAACCAAATAATCCAACAATTGACACCAAAGAATAGATAGCCAAAATAACCTAAGATCGGCATTTCTGAGAAGATGTGAATCTTATCTAAATACGGTACAGAATATTTCCAGTAATTCGGATTGACTGGAATCCCTTGATTAAACCATTCACTACCAAAGTTCCACATTTCCCAAAAGAAACCGTTCGCTACTGTAGCAATAGCGATAAGCAGTAATGGTGACCAGTTTCCGTTTTTGATCGAGGTAAACGGTGTCCAAAACCCGATCAGACCCATAGCCGCAGACAACATAGGTACTAAAGCTACCCACAGTACAAAAAATAATTCGAATGGGAAATACCCCATCGCAAAAGCAAGAATTAAACCTACAATGTAAAATGCAATCAACAACGGCTTATTCAAATGAATCTTAGGTCCATTGCTGTATCTTTTTTTCAAGCTTGGGAACGTCTGTAGTAACAAATACCATTCAATAATCGCTGGAAGTACTGTGGTATACGATAACGCAAACCAAAAGATATTACCAAAATTAGAAAATACATCTTTATTCGGATAATACCAATTTTCCATCACGAAAAAGTTCAAATACTCAAATGCAAACCAACTAAAACAAGATACGATTGCCAGCAACTGCATTATGTATAGCTTGCTGGATAAAAGAGATACACCATTATTTCTTTTGTATACGATACCATCCAGAATCAGAATGAATGCCCACCATAAGGGTACAAAAGTATACGGCTCAAGTAAACTGACAAATCCAGCACGTGACCATATAATAAACCAACAAATCAGCAAGATTGGGAAAGCAGCCCAGAACCAGATCGGAAAAGGTACACTTGTTTTGGCGACACGTACAATCTTCTCTTTTTTAAATCCGAACAAACGTGGAAATAATAAAAATATAAGTATGAATGCTGCGATACAACATGCACCTATAAAATAAATTAAATTAAACCCCGGATCTTGTACATTATTTTGTACAGGAAATACTCCATATCCCGGAGGCAATCCATCCCATTTCGCCAAACTCCCCAGTAATGGCAAAATAAAAATCAACGCAAATGTAGACAATAAAAATATGATTTTTTTCATGATACTTATCCCCTTTTTTCGTTCCTTACCTTATCATTTTAAACCAACCACTCTGTACAAATACTGAACAAAACACTCTCTTTTTTGCTTTATCTATGCTTTTATGCAGTATTTGTCATATTTTGACGATTATTTTATTTTCCTTTCTAAAATAAGTTATTTTTTCTATTTCTTCTCTCTATTATTTATAATAGTTGATGTTTAAAAAAGATAGTGATTTTTTTATAAAAACTTCAAATAAAAAGAGTATTTTTGCTAGCTTTGCCTGAATTTCCAGATCATAGCTACTTTGCAAAAATACTCTTTTTCACTTTATAGATAGTATTTACTTTTGGATATATGCTACTCTTCACCTATTGAAATCTTATAGCTCTTGCTCTAATCGTGCAGCATCTAATCGTTGTTGTTTACGATGAACAACACCTGACAGAATCACACTTAACTCGTATAAAAATAACAACGGAATCGCAACCAAAATATCAGATATAAAATCAGGCGGTGTAATCACGATAGCTATAAATACCAGAACCAAGTAAGCGATTTTTCTCCATTTACGCAGTACCGTTGGATTAAGAATACGTAACGTCGTTAGGAACATAATCAAGATCGGCAATTCAAATAGCGCTGCTACTGGAAATACGATATTCGACATAAACGTAAAGTATTGCACGACTCCGTATGTTTCCGCTAATCCCATATTACGCGTGACATTGGAGGTAAACGTGAGCGCCATCGGAAAGACGACATAATAAGCAAATAAAACGCCTAGTAAAAACATCATAAATACAAAAGGAACATAACGTAAAGCAGCTCTGCGTTCTTTATCTAACAGTCCAGGGCTAACAAATGCCCATATTTGATAGACTGTGACAGGTAAAGTAAGTAATAAAGCAACGACCATCGCAATCTTCATATACAAGCCAATGCCATCCCAAAATGAAAAGACATGAAATACAAGATTTCGTGCAGTCTCTGCGGCAACTAAATACTGGTATATCGGTTGAGCGACAAATAGCCCCAAAATCATACCTATAAATAACACAGCGATAATCATAATCAATCGTCGCCGTAATTCTCCTATATGTTCGATCAAGGACATCTGCTTTTCAGGATTATCCATAGGTTCCTCCTATCTCAAAAGAAAATCCCTTCCGTAGGGAAGGGATTCGGAATGGTCTGCATCCTTTTAACGTTTATCTTCTGGTTGAACAGGTGGAATAACTTCTGCGGACTGAATAGAATCGGTACGAGTCTTTGATGTTGTATCATCATCTTTCATCATATCGCGTGTGCCTTCTTTGAACTCACGGAAAGTTCTTCCTACAGCACGTCCTAATTCAGGTAGTTTATTTGGACCAAATAAAATAAGCGCCAACACTATCAACAATATAAATCCTGTAGGTCCTATACCACTAAGCATTTGGTATTCCTCCTTATTAATCAGACAAAGCTAGCTTTGTCTTTTTTATCATAGCATATTCAAATGTACAGTTCATCTTTGGAGATAGGATATAACAACGACAAAAAGACACAATTCTTTATTCAAAAAAATTGTGGTACACCTACTCTTATAACGGCTAAGCTTGATCGTTCTTAACGCTCATCTGGATTACTGTATTGCCCTGTAATCATCAGTAGCGCTTCAGGCAATTGATCCATAATAGCGGCTAAGTGTTCATGTACCCCTTTGGGTGTACCTGGCAAGTTCACAATAAGACTGCGTTCACGGATACCACAAATGCCACGAAATAACATAGCAGAACGATTTTTTTTCATTACTGTGGCACGCATCGCTTCTGCCATTCCGGGTACTTCACGTTGAATCACCCGCCGTGTTGCTTCAGGAGTAACATCTCGCTGCGCTAGCTCGGTGCCCCCAGTCGTTAATACCAGATCTGCATTGAAATACTCTGTCATCTCAATCAATGCTGCAATAATTTCATCAGGCTCATCAGGCACGACCCGGTATTCAACGATTTCTCCACCTAATTCTTCTTCGATTAATTCCCGAATGACTTGTGCACTTGTGTCTTCTCTTTCTCCTCGTGCACCTTTGTCACTGGCTGTAAGAATAGCCGTTCTCCAAACCATGCTCTCACCCTCCCCATCTATCTGCCATCTTCCTCTATCTATTACATCTGTATTCATCGATTCAGGTGGATCACTATTCTTACTATAAGGATTCGTCTCTATCACGTATATGGATGACTTCTATTCGTTTCTTTTAAAATCTCCATTTTTTCCGCCGCTTTTGGATAACAGCATCGTCGGTCCAATCACCATATCTTTTTGTAATGCTTTACACATATCATATACGGTCAAAGCAACAGCAGAAGCCGCGGTTAAAGCTTCCATCTCTACACCTGTTTTACCTTCTGTTTTCACTTGAACTTCAATATGAAGCTCATCATGATCATTATCTCCAAAGGTAATATTTACACCTGTTAAAGGTAAAGGATGGCACATTGGAATCCAATCTGATGTACGCTTGGCAGCTTGGATACCTGCTACCTGTGCAACAGCCAATACATCGCCTTTACCTACCTGTCCTGCTTTGATCGCAGCCAGTGTTGCTGGTAACATCTGAACGGTAGTTACTGCAATCGCTGTACGTGATGTACTTTCTTTATCTGAAATATCGACCATCCGCGCACGTCCTTGCTCATTAAAATGAGTCAGTTTCCCTGCCGGTGTTGGTAGACCTTCATACTCTTGATTATGTTGATTACTCATCGTTATCTATCCCACCTATTGTGTCTACTTCTCGCTTTTTGTTGTTACTTTATATTCAGACGCCATAAACAGCACGTCGATACGGAAATCATGCGATTCCATCGGAATCTTTTCCGTGATTTGCGTGCCAAAAACAAATGCTCCACATACAGGTAGATGAGAAGAAGTCTGCTCTAATCTGGACATAAAACGATCATAGTATCCACCACCATAACCAATACGTCCACCTTGCTTATCATATCCAAGTCCCGGAACAAGAATAAGATCTATCTCTTGCCACGCTGATTCGGGTACTATTGGCAGGTCGTGCTTAGGTTCGGGAATACCAAAAGCTCCAGGTTCGATATCATGAATGCCTGTAATTGGGTATAAATGAAAAAGAGCATCTTGCGCTGCATCAATACGCGGGGCAAAAACAGTATCTCCTGCTTGCCAGCATTGATGCAATAAGGGCATTGTATCTGGTTCATCACGATACGCCAGATAAGTAAATAAAGTTAGTGTTGATTTTTGTTTTTGTTGACGCAATTGATTCATATATGAGGCAGCAGCAGCGCAAATGTCTGCTGATTCTTGTAATCGTTGTTCAGGAGTTAATGCCATTCGCTTACGTTTCAACTCTTGTCGTAAACGCTGTTTATTTGAGACGATTTCCATGGTTTACCTCCTTGCACAGACCAGGCTGTTGTAGGAATAATAAGCCTGTATGATCATCGCAAATTTCGCAAAAATCCCGATAGTGACAGTGTATCATTGTTCTTTCCAAAAACCAACTTCACCCTCTATTAAAAATGATCTACGGTGCAAATTAACATCCTTTCATGTAAACTAAATACAATAACTTTTTATACAAATTCATGATTTTCAATTATATATATGATGTGGGGGCTCAATCAGTCAATGTTACTGCAAGCAAATGGAATTACTAAACTGTACGGAATTACACCTATTTTAGAAGGTTTGAATTTGCAAATTGAAGAAAGAGAACGGATTGGTCTGGTCGGGGTAAACGGCGCAGGCAAATCAACCTTGCTCAAAATTATTGCAGGTGAAATGTCTTATGATAGTGGGCAGATTTTCCGCAATAAAGAAATGACACTTGGTTATCTAGCGCAAAATAGTGGATTACATCATGGCCATACGATCGGCGAAGAAATGCGTTCTGTATTTGCTAACTTAATTGATACTGAACAAGAATTACGTGTTATGGAACAACAGATTGCTGATCCTGCCATGATGGAAGATGACAAAGGATATGCTGATCTTCTCGCTCGTTATGCAGAACGTTCCGAGTGGTTCCGTGAACAAGGCGGATATGAAATGGATACACGGATTCGCAGTATTTTGCATGGTATGGGATTTGGTGACTTTTCTCAAGAAACGACTGTCGAGACGCTAAGTGGCGGGCAAAAAACAAGATTAGCACTGGCACGTATTCTGTTACAAGCACCTGATCTATTAATGCTGGATGAACCGACCAACCATTTGGATATCGATACTCTGACATGGCTAGAAGATTATTTACGTGGTTATTCGGGTTCATTACTGGTTGTATCGCATGACCGTTATTTTCTAGATCGCTTAGTGACTACAATTGTCGAGATTGAGCGTCATCGTTCCAAACGCTATACCGGTAACTACAGTCGTTATATTGATATCAAAGCCGCTGAATATGAAACGGCAATGAAACAGTTCGATAAACAACAAGGTGAAATCGCACGTATGGAAGCTTTTGTGCAAAAAAATATTGTACGCGCATCCACGACCAAACGTGCACAAAGTCGTCGTAAAGCACTTGATAAAATGGATCGCTTGGATCGTCCTGCAGGTGACCTCAAAAAAGCAAACTTCTCATTCGGTGTATCTGTCGTTTCTGGTAAAGAAGTGTTGCGTGTACATCAATTGACTCTTTCGTATGAAGATAAGCAAAAGCTTTTTGAACCGATCTCATTTGAATTAAGACGTGGAGATATGGTTGCACTTATCGGACCAAACGGAACTGGTAAAACCACCATGCTAAAAGCACTTATTGATGAGCATCAGCCAGACACTGGTAAGATCGAATGGGGAGCAAAAGTAAAAATTGGCTACTATGATCAAGAACAAGGTCATTTGAATCCCAACAATACTGTGCTTGAGGAAGTATGGGGTAGTTTCTCTCATTTAGAAGAAGTACGTATTCGTACAGTGCTTGGTAACTTCTTGTTCAGTGGTGAAGATGTACTCAAAAAAATATCTGCGCTTAGCGGTGGTGAGAAAGCCAGAGTTTCTTTGACCAAATTGATGTTACTGGATGCCAATATGCTGATTCTGGATGAGCCGACCAACCATCTGGACTTAATGAGCAAAGAAGTGTTGGAATCCGCGCTGATGGATTATGAAGGCACCCTATTATTTATTTCACATGACCGGTATTTCTTAAATAAAATGGCAGAACGAATCTTAGAACTGCGTCCTGAAGGATTAACGGCTTATCTTGGGAATTTCGATGATTATACAGCTAAAAAACAAGAATTACTCGAAATCGCTGCTGAAAATGCACTCCAAAAATCCAAAAATAATACGACTACAACAGGGACAACAGAAGAACCCTTTGCCAATTCGTATGAAGAAAGCAAACAAGCCAAACGAGATGAGCGTAATCGTCAACGACGCACAGAACAATTGGAAAAAGATATTGCCGATTGGGAAGAACGTATCAGTGAATTGGAGCAACAATTAACACTTCCTGAGGTCTACCAAGACTATGAAGCTGTCCAAAAGCATCAAGAGGAAATTGCTCAATTGCAACAGTCATTAGAAGAGGCTTATGAAGAATGGGAAACGTTAGCTGCTGAATAGTAGTTCGTTTTGTCAAGACTTGTACACGAGATTGTAAAAGATCAAAAACTTTATTTTAAGCAAGTAAAAAAGTTTACAAACAAAGTTATCCACAAAATTAGCGATTTATTGATCACAAAAAATGACCCATTAGGGTCATTTTTCACTGTTATACTACTATTTTTTATCCATATCCATATTTATCCACCGAGTTATGCACATTATCCACAGATTTCGAGCAAATCAGGTGATAAACATATCCCCTATTTCATCATTTTGAAAAAGCTTCGTATAATCACTTATTTTGTACTTATACACACTTTGTGGGGGATATGTGGATAACTTTGTTAACATCTTGACAAATCATTCTTCATTCTAATGGTTTCTGTAAACGCCTGATTACATGCAGATACAAAAGCAATCGCTGCCGTTTGTAACGAATCTTGTCCGGAAGCGGTACCACGGAAGGTCTGTTTCTGATAACAGATTGTTGCCACAGCATCTGTGTATGCTATACCGTTCGTATAGAACGATTGCATTTCCATATCTTCCAATTGTATACCTTCTATTTCATCTTCTGAGTGTTCAATCATCTCTTGGCCCATATATTGTTGAACGGCTTGTTGAAGACTATTCATCACCGATTGCATCGCTCCAATAGCAATCGATTGAGTCGTATATGGATGATCATGACTGTTTAAGGTAACTTTGGATGCGATCGTTCCATCTGAATGAGCATTCCACTGAATATCTTCAATCGAAAGTTGAGACTGGGTGATTGCGTTTGAATTTCCTGTCAACATTAATAGCTCTTCATCTGTCACATGATGTTTGTGATCGGCGTATTTTTTGAAATCTTCATACCATTGATGAAGTTGTTGCTCTTCAGGATAAATATCATATTGTGCTAGACGATTAGAAAGAGCATGTCGACCTGAATGCTTTCCTAATATAATCATCGTACGCGGAATACCTAATCGTTCTGGACTCATAATTTCATACGTCGATAGGTCTTTTAATAATCCATCTTGATGGATTCCTGATTCATGTCGGAATGCATTTCTACCGATTACTGGTTTGTTATAAGCTACTGGAAATCTCATCGCTCGACTCACTTCATGTGAAATTTCATATAATGCTTCTGCGCGTATATTCGTTGTTACATCTAGACTATTACGGCGTGTCTCAATTGCCATGACCAATTCTTCCAATGCACAGTTCCCTGTACGTTCACCGACTCCGTTAACAGTGACTTCTACTTGATCTGCACCTGCTTGAACCGCTGCTAGACTATTCGCTACTGCTAATCCTAGATCGTTATGACAATGTGCACTCAACTGAACATTTTCAGCTCCTCGTGCTCCTTGACGAACGGCTCTAAACATCTGTCCATATTCGTCTGGTAAAGCATACCCTACAGTGTCAGGCAAGTTAATAATCGTTGCCCCTGCGGCAATAGCCACCTCTACCATTTCAATCAGATCATCTATTGCTGTCCGAGAAGCATCCATCGCTGTAAATTGCACACGATCGGTAAACTGCTTGGCAAAAGACACCATATCATGCGCAATCTGCACCGTTTCTGCTCTTGTTTTGCGTAATTGATGTTGTAAATGGATATCGGAAGAGGACAAAAACAAGTGAATTCTGCGATTAACAGCATCTTCTGTTGCTTTGGCGGCGGCTTCGATATCGATTTTTACAGCTCGTGCAAATCCACAAATTTCAAATTGCTGAAATGTTCTAGCTATTTTCTGTACGGCTTCAAACTCTCCCGGGCTGGAAATAGGAAAACCAGGTTCTAACACATCGACACCTAACGCTTGTAACCGTTCTGCCAATGCTATTTTCTGATCCCATTGTAGTGTCGCTCCCGGTGCTTGTTCTCCATCACGCAAAGTGGTATCTAAAATAGCAATCTTTTTGTAGCTTGGTTGACTGATCTGACTCATCTCATTCACGCTCCCAAATTCTTTATTTGCATACATGATTAGATACATTTCAAGAAAAAAGAATACAAAAAAAGCCTGACTTCTCTCACTAATGTAAGAGACGCCAGACGATGCTGTCGCGGTACCACTCTTGTTGGAATCGTATTGATTCCCGCTTAATCTGATCCAGTACATGTACATAGATAATAAGCATATGTACTGGATCAGCATTGGATGACGGGAATGACCCGTAAGTAAGTACGATGATGACATCTATCATCATGTTCCCTACTTCCGCTCCCAGGCGAGTTCAAAAGACCATCTACCGTATTGCGTCGCACCTTCCCGCAACTCTCTGATTGTGGTAGCTTTCTTTTTACTACTCCTGTTCTTTGCGTGTGTGTATATGATGTTATTAGTAAGTTTGTGAATTCACAGTTCGTTATCTATTCCAATAGAGCGATAGTATCTCTTTATGAAAATACCAAAAAACCGCCATCTCTGTAAAAGAGACGACGGTTGATTTACCTTCGCGGTACCACTCTTATTGGACGCTGATTAGAATCATTCAAAACGGCGTCCCGCTTTATCCATTAAAATGCATTATATGAAATACAATATAATGGTATCCGATCACGGGGATCAACCGTAATGATGTACCTGTCTACTCGTTAGACTTTCCATCATTCCGCTCCCGGGTGAGTTCAGGGTTGCCTTCATACTGCGTTGCACCATCCCGCAGCTCTCTGGATTCAAGCGAATCTCCCTACTAATCCCGTTCCAAGCGTTTATTCTATTTAAGATGAAGATCATTATAGATAACGAATTATTGATATTATAAAAGCGCGAGTTGCATTAGTCAATACTATTTTCAGTTTGTTCTACAGGTTGATACGTGACCGACCATTTTTCAAGTGAAAGAGATGGCTCTGCTTTCATATCCAATGTAGTGAATTGACTATGTTTCCATTTCAAATAAGCAGCAGCTCCGATCATTGCTGCATTATCGGTACAATACTCAAACGGCGGAATCAACAACTCAATCTTTTCTTTTTCACAACGATCAGTTAGATTCGCTCGTAACCCGCGGTTAACAGCTACTCCACCACATAATAACAACTGCTTCGCTCCATACTGGCGCACTGCACGAACAGCTTTTTCCACCAGTACTTCAACTACCGATTCTTGAAAACCTCGTGCGATCTCGCCTATCATCGGTTCTTCGCCGCGCATCTTCTTCTGATTGACTACATTCAGAACGGCTGACTTCAATCCACTCAGGCTAAAATCATATGAATTGGCTTCTAACCATACTCGTGGCAAAGATACTGCCGATTCTGCTTCCATCGCCAGATTATCTACATAAGGCCCACCCGGATAAGGGAATCCTAATGCTCGTGCTACTTTGTCGTACGCTTCCCCTACTGCATCATCACGAGTGCTACCGATCAATTGAAATTGTCCTTCAGATTCTAGTAATACCAGTTCAGTATGTCCACCTGATACGACCAATGCCATCGAAGGATATTGTATCTCTGCGGTTAAATTATTTGCATAAATATGACCTGCAATATGGTGGGTTCCGATCAAAGGCTTGTCTAATGCAAATGCCAAACTTTTTGCCGCCATAATGCCTACTAATAAAGCACCTACTAAGCCGGGGCCTTGAGTAACTGCAATAGCTGAAATATCTTCTAATGCAACTCCCGATTCTTGGATTGCTTCTTCAATCATCAATGTAATACTTTCTACGTGTTTGCGTGAAGCGACTTCGGGTACCACACCGCCAAAAGCTTTGTGTGTCTCTATCTGACTCGATACGAGATTGGACAGCACGATTTTACCATCTTTCACAATAGACACGGACGTCTCGTCACAGCTCGTCTCTATCGCTAGAATATGGCATCCTTCACGTTGTATATCTTGTTGCATCATGTTTATTCCACGCTTCCTTCCAGATGACCTTGCGCTTCGGCTAACTCGCACCACATAATCATGGCGTCTTCATTATTATCCGAATAATACCCTTTACGAATACCTGCGTTACTAAAACCTAATTTCATATATAATTGCTGTGCGATCTCATTGGAGACACGTACTTCAAGTGTCATGCGTAACATTCCTAATTCTAATGCCCAGTTCATCAGTTCGACTAATAAAGCTTCTCCAAGCTTACGTCCACGATAAGCTTCCCGAATCGCAATATTGGTAACATGAGCTTCATCCATAATCGTCCACATGCCTGCATAACCGATCGTTCGTCCATCGATTACCATCACCATATAACGAGCAAAATGATTCATCGTCAATTCATTACGAAATGCTTCTTCTGTCCAGGGGAGTGTGAATGCTTCATGTTCAATCTCCATCACTTCTGGAATATCATCAATCGTCATTTTACGTAGCACAGGTTGTTGTTGATTCTGCTCGTATCGTAATGCCATGAGCACACTTCCTTTCTATTTTGACTGGCGTAGCAAATTCGCTTCTGCTTCTGACAGTTGTGTGTAATTGGGTAGTAAATGATGCGTATCATCATATTTGCCATCTAAAAGTAGACTTGCTCCGACTTCTCCTGCACATCCTGCATCAAGTCCACATGCTAGTATGGTGATCTTCGCTTCAACAACATCCTGTAAACGCTCTGCTCGCTCTTGATGGTTAGCTGTTTCTCCGACGATCAAAATATGATGTGGACGTTCTTGTTCAGACAACCCCTGATACTGAGCAGCAATCTGATCCATCCAATGATCCATAAGCATAATCCGATCTTCTTCGATACGCTTTGGCAAAGTTACTATCTCTGCTGTAGATTCTGTAGACGTAGATTGAATATCAAATAACGAAGTATATACCTGAGCACGGCGACCATCCATCAGTGGAATAATCCATACGGACGGCTGAGAGGATGCTGTTGTTTGAGATAATTCAGATGATTCTATATGGGTAGACAGATACTCACGATATCCACTCCAAGCCAGCGCTGCTAGACTGGAAAAGCCTACGACTGGAATCTGTAATGTCCATGCTAATGTTTTGGCTGTTGTTACCGCAATACGAATACCTGTGTATGAACCAGGACCCACACCTACAGCAATACCTGCTAATTCACTGCGAGATGTATTAGACTGTTCCATCAGCTTCTGGATTCCATTCACCAGACCAACGGAATGATTGCGATCAGCATAACTATTTTCAGCTACAAGTACTTCATTTTCTTGCATAACAGCTACATTTCGAGAAGCTGTAGATGTATCCAAAACCAAAAACCGCTTGCGCGGCTGTTCGTTGATTTCATTCATTGATTGTCACTAACTCCATTCTGTATTAACTCACGACACCACTCTGAATAAGGTTCTCCATAACCTGTACAGACGAACTTGCGTGTGTTGTCTTCATTGACTGTAATCTCGATCCCTAATCGCTGAGCAGGTAATAAGTCAGGAATAATACTCGCCCATTCGACCAATGTAGCACCCTGTCCATAAAAGTATTCATCTAACCCCAGATCAGCCGCTTCCTCTTCGCTAATCCGGTATACATCCATATGATAAAAAGGCATATTTCCTTCATATTCCTTAATGATCGTAAATGTTGGGCTATTCACCAATGATGTTACACCTAGATAACGGGCAAATGATTTGGAAAAATGAGTTTTCCCTGCTCCCAAATCTCCGTCTAGTGTAATAATAGTGCCAGGCAATGAACGCTTGGCTAAAAAAGCAGCTAGTTGATCGGTATCTTCCAAGCTTTGACTGGTAAATGTATATGATGTTGCTGGTAATCGTTCAGACATGTGTTCCTCCATATAAAATGACAAGTGATACGATATCTAATAACTATCGTCTGCCAAATCGTTTGATAGAGCGATTATACCATATTCTTGATCCCATTCCTTGTTAAGATGATAGACGATTATAGAAATACGTTCAGCAATCAGTAGGTTATTTTATAGAAGTGGTGATAACATGCGTGATAACGTCTCCATCGTTTTCTGAACACGAGATCGCTTGATAAACTGCTCATAATTCAATAGACGACTATGTCCAAGATCACGTTCAAAGTCCTCCATTAAGCGCTCGATAGTCGACGGTTCTACCAAAACAGCTACCAATTCAAAATTGCTATAAAAGCTACGCATATCCATATTTGCTGTACCTACTGAAGCCAGTAGATCATCGATCACCATCACTTTGGCATGCACAAATCCTTTTTCATATTGATGAATACGCACTCCAGCACGCATCAACTCTTGCATATAAGATAACGAGGCATAATGAACAACTTGTGAATCGGATATTTTCGGAATAATAATATCGACTTGTACACGACTGACTGCGGCTGTTTTGAGTGCTGTATAGATGCCTGCATCCGGTATAAAATAAGGCGTAGTGATACAAATACGCTGCTTGGCTACAGCAATCGCACTAAAACACAATTCTTGAATCGCATCCCAGTTCCGATCAGGTCCACTCGATACAATCAATGCTCGTTCATTGCCTTCACATTGATGCTTCGGAAAATAGATCGGATCAGTAATCCGTTGCCCTGAAGCAAATTCCCAGTCTTCCAAGAAGACCGTCTGTAGAAAATAAACAATATCACCACGTGTCTCCAGATGAGTGTCCCGCCAATATCCCAGCTTAGGATCATAGCCTAAATAATCATCACCAATATTTAATCCACCCATAAATCCAACTTCACCATCAATCACCAAAATTTTGCGATGATTACGATAATTCACTTCACGTTGAATAAACGAAGTAAATGGAGGTAAAAAGAAATGAAACTCTATTCCTGCGGCTTTTAGTCGACGGACAAATGTATATTTCAAATGATAACTGCCCAACCCATCGCACAACATTCGTACTTTCACACCGGCTTGTGCTTTGCGAATCAGAACATCAGTGAATTCTTTGCCAATCATATCATCTCTAAAAATATAAAACTGAATATGAATATGGTGTTCTGCTTGCTCTAACGCTCGAAGCATCGCTGCAAATGTCACTTTACCATCTGTCAGTACTTTAACATTGTTACATGCAGTAATCGGATTTTCAGTCAGATGAGAAAGAAGACCGAATAGACGCTCTTCGGTTTGAAAATGGGGATTCCCCATATCTTGTGCTTTACGTATTACATGTGATTGTCTCCATAACCGATGACGAACTTCGCGGAAAATAATGGTTCCTTTTTTACGAATCGTACGACGAATCCGGTAATTACGTGCTACAAAATAATACAAAACAAATCCTAGAAACGGAATACAATATGAAATAAACATCCACGCAACAGCTTTGGATGGGCGACGAAACTCAAGAATCAATATAATTCCTGTCTGACAAATAAAAACAAGGCAAATCAATACAATCCAAATCATACTGTGCTTCCTTTCCTTGAACTTTCAAATCAAATTTGTTCGATAATCCAATCACTTCTTCTATCCATATAACCAACTCATTGTCTGTTGATTCACAAATTTAAATGCAATTATTACCATATAAAAAACGCTACTCTTCAAAAGAAGAATAGCGCATCTCTAATCATAGCTTGGTGTAACTTAAGCTCGTACATCTCGTTTTACAAAAGAAAACCATGTGATTGCGATAAACACGATCATATAAACGAGCAATACGCCTAAAGAGAACCCTAATGATGTCATTCCGAATGTTCCTGTAGGTGAAGCAAAATACTGAGTTAGATCCAAGTTCGTGGAGAGCAAATATTTAATAAACTCACGATGTTCTTGCTCTAAAAAAAGACGGAAAATGCCATTCAATGTATTGCCCGAAAAATAAAGCAAAATTGAGATCGTAATCGACAATGCAGTGGAACGGAATAAAGAAGATAACATAAAAGCAACAGTGATCAATACTAATGCACGAATGTAATTGTAGACTATAGTAAGCACTAGATCCGGTGTCGATGAAGCTGCTGATAAAATACTATTGCCTGAAGCCGGAAATAAGATATAAGCAAAGATTATATTTAAAATAACAAATACGATCGTAGCCGCTAGTGAAAATAAAATCACTGAAATGTATTTGGATAATAAAATTTTCCAACGATCCCACGGACGAATTAAGAGTAGCTTAATCGTTCCTCTTGAAAACTCACTGGATACCGATTCAGAAGCGATAATAAGCGATAACATAATCACAATAAAATATAAGTTAAATGACTGATAAATAACATCAGGGGCTGAAAAAGGAATATCGATCAATTTGAGAAAAATAGGTACGATCGGTGATCCAATAATCATCAAGATTGTCAAAATCCATGTGGACTTTTTAAGTACAATTTTGAGATTTTCGTTATGCACCAGTCTCCAAAAATCCATTATAATTGCCCTCCCCGCGTTAACTCTAAGAATTGATCTTCTAAGCTTCGCTTGATTGGACGAATCGCATATACGGCTATGCCATTGCTTACAAATAACATATTGAATTGAGCGACTTGTTGACGATCTGCTTCAATGGTCCATGTGTTACCTTGCACCTGTCCTACTGACGTCAATTCAACTGCTCGCTCGGGTTGATCCAATTCGAAGATAACTGCTGTTTTGGCGATCAGATCCGCTTCGGCTTCAGCAGTCGTATGCAGTTCTCGTACATCGATTAATTTTCCGCCATCAATCACTGCAATCGCATCACACATCAATTCCATTTCGGCGAGCAAATGACTGGATACAAAAACAGTAGTCCCCTCTTCACGAGTTAATGCACGTAAATAATCTCGTAGTTCCCGAATACCTTGCGGATCAAGTCCATTGGTAGGTTCATCCAAAATGAGTAGTTTGGGACGATGAAGAAGTGCTTGAGCTACACCAAGGCGTTGACGCATACCCAGTGAATACGTACTTACTTTTTCATGAATACGTCCGGTTAGCCCTACAAATTGTACTACTTCTTCGACTCGCTGAGGATCTACTCCAGGAGACATACGCGCATACTGCATTAGATTTTGTCGACCTGTCATATACTTATACATTTCTGGGTTTTCGACAATCGCGCCTACTTTAGCGATCGCTTCTTCAAAATGCGTGCGTATACTTTGACCATCAATCAAAATATCGCCTTCTGTAATACTCATCAAACCAACCATCATTCGAATGGTTGTGGTTTTACCAGCTCCGTTAGGACCCAGAAAACCGAATACTTTTCCAGCTGGAATATCTAAAGTTAAATGATCAATTAATGTTTTGCCACCGATAACTTTGCTTACATTCTGAAATTGAACGACAGGGAGATGATTTGCTCCATGATGTTCATTGGAATCAGGCATTGGATCTTTGGAGATATGTACGGTAGAAGGTACAACCGGATTGGAGTTGGATTCCATATATTTTCCTCCTGCTCTAAGTATGAATCGAAATAGGCACTACTTCTCTAAATCTTTATCCAGTGTATCACAGTTTATGAACAGACATCATATAGGCAAAAAAAGAACCTGCTTACTGAATACTTCCAGTAACTACAGGTTCTTTGATACATGAACTTTAATGTTGAAGCATAAAATGATCTAACTCTTTTCTATTCTAAAAAGTCGAAAAGTGCCAGCAACCATCCTAGTGAAGACAATAGACTATGCACCGGAACGTGCCAGTTCGCGCATATTAGCTTCAAAGGCTGCCAGTAAAGCGGCTTCGCCTGTTAAGCCTGTATCGTGAACTTTTTGAATCTGCTCGGTCATCCGTTTGTAGTCTTTTGGAATAACACGAACAAAGTCTTGAGATTGTTGATTCCAATCCTGCAATACACGTTGCCCTGCTTGACTACCTGTGTACTCTACGTGACGTTCGATCAGAGTACGTACTTCTTCTAGTTCGGCTGCATCTTCAATGGATTCGAGTAGAACCATTTCAAGATTGCAACGCTCAACGAAGCTACGATCTGGATCAAGCACATAAGCGATACCGCCCGACATCCCTGCTGCAAAGTTACGACCTGTATCTCCAAGAACGATGACACGTCCCCCTGTCATATACTCACAACCATGATCACCCACGCCTTCAACCACAACGTTTGCCCCAGAGTTACGTACAGCGAATCGCTCGCCTGCGATACCATTAATATAGGCTTCGCCGCTTGTAGCGCCATACAGAGCCGTATTTCCGATAATAATATTATCTTCTGCTACAAATGTAGCTTTGGCATCTGGACGAACCACTAATTTACCACCAGACAATCCTTTACCTACATAGTCATTGCAGTCGCCTTCCACTTTGAGCGTCATTCCTTTAGGAACAAATGCACCAAAGCTTTGACCTGCTGATCCTTTGAAGTTAAATGTAATGGTATCTTCTGGCAGACCTGCTGCGCCATATTTACGTGTAATCTCGCTACCTAGAATCGTACCAGTCGCACGATTCACGTTACAGATGGCAAGATCGGCTTCAATACGAGTTCCATTTTCCAAAGCTGGAGTCGCCAGAGGAACCAATTGTTGCATATCCAATGTCTCTTCCAATTGATGATTCTGTCTTTGAACTCTATAGCGTTCACTGCCTTCTGCAAGCTTAGGCTCGTGAAGCAATACAGACAGATCCAGACCTTTTTTCTTCCAATGCTCTGCGGCATCGACAGCATCCAGACAATCCATACGTCCAACCATTTCTTGTACCGTACGGAATCCAAGCTCTGCCATAATTTCACGGAAATCTTCCGCTACAAATCTCATAAAGTTAACAACATGAGCAGGATCACCTGTAAAGTTTTTACGGAGTTCTGGATTCTGAGTAGCTACACCTACAGGACAAGTATCCATCTGACAGACACGCATCATAATACAGCCTAATGCTACCAATGGAGCTGTAGAGAAGCCATATTCTTCTGCACCCAATAGAGCTGCTACTGCTAGATCGCGTCCACTCAGCATTTTACCGTCTGTCTCTAACACAACACGATCACGAAGATTGTTCATAATCAATGTTTGTTGTGTCTCTGCTAGACCCAATTCCCACGGTAAGCCTGCATGACGGATTGAACCTTGCGGAGAAGCACCTGTACCACCATCGTAACCACTTACCAAAATAATATCTGCACGACCTTTAGCAACACCTGCCGCAATCGTACCTACTCCTACTTCAGCAACCAATTTTACATTGATATCTGCGCGTGGATTTGAATTTTTGAGATCATAGATCAGTTCAGCTAGATCTTCAATCGAATAAATATCATGATGCGGTGGTGGTGAAATAAGACCTACACCTGGTGTAGAACCACGAACTTCTGCTACCCAAGGATACACTTTACGTCCTGGTAATTGTCCACCTTCACCCGGTTTAGCACCCTGCGCCATTTTGATCTGAATTTCATCCGCATTGACCAGATAATTTGATGTGACACCAAATCGTCCAGAAGCAACCTGTTTGATAGCACTACGGCGTGAATCTCCATTCGCATCAGGAACAAAGCGAGCAGGATCTTCTCCACCTTCACCGGTATTACTTTTACCACCGATCCGGTTCATTGCGATAGCCAGACTCTCATGCGCTTCTTGACTGATTGAACCGAACGACATTGCGCCTGTTTTGAAGCGTTTGAAGATCGATTCAATCGGCTCTACTTCTTCCAAAGGAATCGGTGCACCATTAGGCTTAAATTTGAGCATAGAACGCAGTGTAAGACGTTCTTCATTCTCACCTTCAACTAAAGCTGCATATTTTTTGTACAATTTATAATCACCAGTACGGACTGCATGTTGTAACAAATGGATCGTTTGCGGGTTGAACAAATGTTTTTCCCCGTCATTACGCCATTGATAGTCACCACCGGAATCCAATACTTTATCGTTACCATCTTTGTCTGTAAATGCACGATAATGCTGAGACAGACTTTCTGCGGCTACTTCTTCCAAACCAATACCGCCAATACGAGAAGCTGTCCATGTAAAGTATTGATCAACAAAATCTTGCTGCAAGCCTACAGCTTCAAAAATCTGTGCACCACGGTAAGACTGAATTGTTGAGATCCCCATTTTGGACAGAATTTTAGTTACGCCTTTGGTTACACCTTTAACATAGTTTTTCACAGCTTTTTCATGTGAAATACCACGTAGTAACCCTTGCTTGATCATATCTTGCAACGATTCAAATACCAGATACGGATTGACTGCACTGATACCGTAACCTAACAACAATGCAAAATGATGCACATCACGCGGTTCGCCTGATTCAAGCAATAGACTGACTTTGGTTCTTGTTCCTTGACGAATCAAATGATGATGTAAGCAAGCAACAGCTAGCAATGAAGGAATAGCCGCATTTTCTTTATCCACACCACGATCAGAAAGGATCAAGAAATTATGACCTTTACGAATAACACGATCTGCTGCTGCACATAAATTATCCAGTGCTTTGCGCAATCCTTCTGCACCTTCTGCTGCGGTGTAGAAAATAGGAATGGTCATTGCTTTGAATCCCGGACGACGAACATGACGAATCTTAGCAAAATCTTCATTCGACAATACCGGTGTATTCAGAATAATCTGACGACAACTTTCCGGTTGTGGATCAAGCAAATTGCGTTCAGGTCCTATAGATGTTGCAGTTGACGTTACAATCTCTTCACGAATCGAATCGATAGGAGGATTGGTTACCTGTGCAAACATCTGTTTGAAATAATTGAACAGTCGTTGCGGGCGATCAGACAATACCGCAAGCGGTGCATCATATCCCATCGAGCCAATCGCTTCTGCACCTGTAGATGCCATAGGCTCTAATACTTTGCGCAATTCTTCAAATGTATAACCAAATGACAATTGCAATTGTTCGATATTGCTATGGTCTGGTTGAATCGCTTCTGGCGCATCTGGAATTTCATCCAAATTCATCAAATGCTCTTCTAGCCATTCACCATACGGTTGTTCTGAAGCAATTTTATCTTTGATTTCTTCATCTGAAATAATACGACCTTCTGCTGTATCGACAAGTAGCATCCGACCTGGACGCAAACGATCTTTGTACAGGATATCTTCTGCCGGAATATCGAGCACACCCACTTCAGACGAAAGAATAATACGATCATCTTTAGTGACATAATAACGTGCTGGACGCAGACCGTTACGGTCAAGTGTTGCTCCGATCTGAATACCATCGGTAAATGCCATTGCAGCAGGTCCATCCCACGGCTCCATCAGACAACTATGATATTCATAAAATGCTTTTTTCTTCGCATCCATACTGTCATGATTGCTCCACGGTTCAGGAACCATCATCATCGCAACATGTGGCAATGAACGTCCATTCAGATACAAAAATTCTAGTGTATTATCAAACATCGCTGTATCGGATCCATCTGGATTAATAACAGGACGAATCTTATCGATATCATCACCAAATACTTCGCTCTCGAACAGAGATTGACGAGCATGCATCCAGTTTACGTTTCCACGCATCGTGTTGATCTCACCATTGTGGATCATAAAGCGATAAGGATGGGCACGATCCCAACTCGGGAATGTATTTGTACTGAAACGGGAGTGAACCAATGCCATCACTGATTCGAATTCTTCGTTACGCAAGTCCAAATAAAATTCGCCCACTTGAATCGTTGTCAGCATACCTTTATATACGACTTTACGACAAGACAAACTTGGGATATAAAATGTTTCTCCACCCGGTTCACTAGCAAAACGAATATGACGTTCTGCCAAACGGCGGATCACATATAATTTACGTTCAAAAGATAATTCATCTTGAGCTTGTAACTCTGAGCTTCTTCCAATAAAAAATTGGCGAACGACTGGCTTCGCATCTTTGGCGGATTTGCCAAGTGTACTGTCATCTGTCGGTACTGTACGTACACCTAGAAGAACCTGTCCTTCTTGAGCAATAATATCTTTCAACAGGTCTTCATGACGGTTACGTAGTTCTTCATCACGGGAGAGGAACACCATCGCTACACCATACTGACCTTTTTCTGGCAATTCAAAATTAAGTGCTTTGGCTTCTTTAACAAAAAAGCGATGAGGAATCTGTACCATAATACCGGCTCCGTCACCGGAATTCGGCTCGCTACCTTGACCACCGCGATGCTCCATATTTTCAAGCATCGTCAGCGCCTGGCTAACGATCTGGTGACTAGGTGTTCCTTTGATGTGTGCAGTAAAACCCATACCGCAAGCATCTTTTTCAAATTGAGGATCATAAAGCCCCTGTTTTGGAGGCAAACCTGTAATGTTCATAATACGCAACCTTTCTATTATGAAATAAGATGTCAAGAGAACAGCCAGTGGACGGCACTACGAGGACGACATTGAAGATCGCAAGCTCAAAGACAGGGTATACAAAACAGGCTGCTCTTCCAATCATCACGACCTGTATACGTACATTTACGATACAGATGGTTGGAAGCAGCCTCTCTGAATATGATATTAGAAATGAATAGTAGTAGTATAATTATCCGAATCTCTACTAAGAGAGATTATACATAGCACAAGTGTTTATGCTCTTACTCTGGATTAGTTATCTCATTTTAACACTGACCTGACATCGTGGCAATTCAAAATTTTTATAGTTCTGATAAAATATTATTTTGCGTCAAAGCATTAGTGCAATAACGTATCGTATAAGCTACTTAATAATATAGTGTATTATTATACATTAAAATTAATATTTAATATATATGTAGGTTCATTATTTTATTCTTTTTTTGATAAAAAATAAAGCCTACCCTTTTATAGTAAAGGTAGGCTTTCGATTTGGATACGGGTTTATACTATTTATCTAAAGATTCATTCTTTTATTACAAAGTTAACATGTAGACGTTACTTAAATCTCTACACTTTCACCAATCTCTAGTGGTAATCCTTTGATATTATCCCGTTGCAATTCTGTTGCAAAGGCATGAGCATCCTGCTCAATTGGCGGGAATGTATTGTAGTGGATCGGAATCACTTGATTCGCTTTGATCCATTTAGCAGCAAGAAGAGCATCTTCAGGTCCCATCGTAAAGAAATCTCCGATTGGCAATGCAGCCACATCAATATGATTCAATTCGCCGATTAGCTTCATATCTCCGAATAGCGCTGTATCTCCTGCATGGTACAACGTCTTGTCACCCATTGTTAACAAAATACCGGCAGGCTCTCCAAGATAAATATTTTGACCGCCTTCTTCAATCGAGGAAGAATGGAATGCCAACGTGTACTTCACTTTGAACCCATCGAATTGTTTGCTACCCCCAAGGTTCATTCCTACTGTATGTTCAACACCTTTGCTTGCTGTGTATTGAGCCAATTCTACGACTGCAATCACAGGGCAATTGTTGTTATTAGCGATTTCTACTGTATCTCCAAAATGATCACCATGACCATGAGTCAAAATAATCGCATCCACTTTAATATCTTTTGGAGAAACATTTACATGCGGATTACCTGAAAGAAAAGGGTCAATAATAACTGTTTTCCCATCGTGTTCAACCAGTAAACAAGACTGACCATAATATGTGATTTTCATAAATAAATGCACCTCCGAAATAGATTCATATGCTTCAGAATTGATCTTATCATTCTCATACATGAAAGTATAATTCCTCTACTTCTTATAAACTAGAAAAGAGCAAAATAAAACAAACCAGCATATTTCGTGGTTTTATTTAAAAAAAGTATGATGCCCTATTTGCACCACTTTGGTACGTGTACGTTCAATCGTATCGTCAGTTGCTAGAGATAAAGATACAAAATAATACGTATCATCAGGCACTTGTTTATGACCGGATAGAGCTTCACTTACTGCTTTAACAGAGTCAGCATTAGGCTGAACACGATCAAATCTACCGTTGTTTACAGGCGAAAACTGGTATCTTTGATAAATAACATCTTTGATAGTTTTGGGAAAATTAGCTGACCGTAGCCGATTCAAGACAACGTTGGCAACTGCCACTTTGCCTTCGTACGGTTCGCCTTCAGCTTCTGCCATAACAATACGTTCTAACAGTAGCCGATCTTTACTAGACAGCGCGTAGGTCCAGGTTGCTTCGGATTTCTCCTTCTGGTTAAGTAGCTCGGTCCGAGTAAAGTATAAGTGGGTTGGAGTTGAATGATTAATAGACGAACTTGCCGTTACAATGCCTGACGATGCTTTCGCTTTGGCTGAACGTGCGTTCGCTGCTTTAATTTTTGCATGGGCTGTTTTTATTTTGGCTTGCTCTGCTATTTTTTTAGCTTTTGTCACTTTTGCTTGAGCGGCCACAGTTTCTGCTTTGACTTGTTTGACGACTTTTTTGGTATGGGTATTATTCCAGGTGACAAAATTTATATTTGTCCTTGCTTCTAGTGTAGATGCAGAAGCTACTACAGGCTTAGTTCCCCACATAGGCAACTCGGTAAATGTTTCTTCTTGGGTTGTACGGTTATCCATCCAGAAAGGCATAGACATTACAAATATAAAAAGCACGCCTAGCAACGGCGTAATCCACTGATTGCGTTTAATAAACTCCATTTTTTTCCTCCAATATTGTTAGCTTACTCCATCCTCTATGTAACCTATCCGATTTCATTTGAATACACCAACGATCAAATTTTGAATCATTTTGTCATTTTATGATTCACTCGAATATTCGATTACAAGTCGAAGTGACTAACCTAATTTTGAATTTTCAGCTCTATGAAAATTCGATTTCCATCCCGCCTTCAACTACAAAATTGCAGCAGAACGTATAGTAGTATAGTTACTTATCTTTTGTCAAATTGACAAATAAGCAATATTAGGTATAGGTTACTTGGTCAACAACGGAAATACTGCTAAATTTTCATAAGTCGGTTGAGATCCTACTCGTATTTTGCACAATACAATCTCTGTAACTTGCCATGAAAGTGACGGCAATTCAAAAGAATGTTCCAGCTCTGAAAAAGGAATCTCACCTTTGTACTTACGAGCGATTGTAATATGCGGACGATACGGACGATCTGCCGGGGAATACCCTAATGCTGTACAAGTGTGCCCAATTTCACTTTGTAGATGATCTAAAGATTGAAGATCACCTTCAGGCTGTACCCACCATACTTTAGGCGCTTCGATCAGACCAAATGTATCTAATGATCCTAACTGCAAAGCAAAGGAATGATTCTGCTTGGCGACCTGATAAAGTGCATGCTTTATTTTTTCTATTTCTTCTACCCACACATCACCTAAAAACTGAATCGTGATATGTAAGTCTTGTGGATGTGTCCATTTACGAAAATGATATGTCTCACGTATAGAAGCACTCCAATGACTTAACGATTCTGATGCTTCTTGACCTACTCGCAAAGCAACAAAAATACGTTCTTGTCCTAATTGTGTACCCATGATTCATATCACCTCCTTGATTCAAATCTTCTTATTAACGAACACACGTTCTATCATTACTTCCACCTAGTATACACCAATTGCTCCAAATCTGCAAAACACTACAGTAATGCGTAGTTTCTGATTTGGTGTGCGGGTTATTATTTGATATGATTTAAAAAGGTCATAGATCGATCAGCTTGATCACTCAGGGAGGGAATACGATGTCTACTATTCTATTTCTACAAGAACTAGATGAAGCTCAACAACAACAGATTCAATCCACAGCACCCCAATACCAATTAAAAGCAGTTCCTGCTAAACAAGCCGATGCCTCTCTTTTTAAAGATGCAGAAATTATTGTAGGATGGTCTAAAAAGTTAGCCGATTATATTCTAGCAGAGGACTGTCCGGTTAAATGGATTCAAACATGGTCAGCCGGTGTAGATAATATGCCTTTAGAAAAATTGCATCATAAACAAGTGCAGTTGACCAGTGCGAATGGTGTACATACCGTTCCTATCTCCGAACAGATTTTTGGATATATGCTTGCATTTTCTCGCAACTTTCATCAAGCTATTCGTCAGCAAAGTAAACAGACTTGGGATACCAGTGGAACATTTACTGAACTCAAAGGAAAGTCGATCGCTATTGTAGGTGTTGGTAATATCGGACAAGAAACAGCTCGACTTGCTCAAGCATTCGGTATGCATACAATCGGTGTTCGGCGTTCTGGTGAAGCAACAGAATATATTGAACAGATGTATACAATGGATAAATTAGATACAGCTCTCGCTGAAGCTGATTATGTGGTGAATATTTTGCCACTGACCGATGAGACACAGCAATTGTTCAATCAAGAACGTTTTGCAGCGATGAAGAAAAATGCTATTTTTATTAATGTCGGGCGTGGTTCTACAGTGGACACCGATGCATTGGTTCATGCTTTGGAAGAAAAAGTGATTGCAGGCGCTGGACTTGATGTATTCGATCCAGAACCTTTGCCTGAAGATCATGTGTTATGGAATATGGAACAAGTCATTATTACTCCTCATATTGCTGGCAGTAATGAGCATTATACAGAACGTGTTTTAGATATCTTTTTAACCAATTTAAAATCATATCAAGAAAATCAGACTCTTCCTGTTAATCTGGTTGATTATGGTAAAAAGTATTAAATAAAATAACAAAAAGACTCGTTCCTCAGTAAAGGACGAGTCTTTTTGTTGTGTAAAAAAGTATCATTTATTCAACGGTTCGATTATTTATTCAATTGATCGCATCACATTGTTCCCTATGATAATTTCCAGTTTTAGTAGTTTATTGTGCTAAAAATGAAGATACCGATTGATTCGCTTCAGCAATTTTCAGCAATTTTTTGATACACGCCGATACGTTCATCATAGGTCTGTAATGGACAAATCACTAATAGTTCATCCGCCTTATATTCTGTCTGTAATTGTTGAAGTTGCTGAATAATATTTTCGGTGCTCGCTACAATAGGAGATGGCGATTCTTCGGTACTTCCTCCCTGTGCTTGCGAATTACTTTTCCAATTCTCATATAATTGCTCTGCTTCTGTTTGCGTATCTGCGCAAATAACAGATATCGCCATCATGACTTTAGGATGAGATTGCAATGAGGTAGATTGATATTGATCAAGATAATGTTGTATCGCTTTTTGACCATCATTATCACTCATAAAATATCCAAAAACATATCCTGTTCCATATTCAGCAGCCAAACCTGCACTTTTAATATTCGTGCCCAGTAACCAACATTCTGGCTCTTGCGCAGGAATCGGTCTTGCCTGAACTTGTCCGCCTTCAATCTCATAGTTATTTTGCAATAATTGAGTAAGGTCTTGCATTAATGAAGGCATCTGGGAAACATGCGCTAAATAATTACCACTTAGCGCAATCGATGCATGGGCTGATCCTCCCGGTGCACGTCCAATACCCAGATCGATTCTTCCCGGATAAAGCGCAGATAACATCCGAAACGTTTCTGCGATTTTGAGTGCACTGTAATGAGGTAATAATACACCTCCAGAACCCAGACGTATTGTAGACGTATGTGCTCCTATATAAGTGATCATAATTTCAGGTGCTGTACAAGCAAGTCCAGCCATATCATGATGCTCAGATAACCAGAATCGCTCATAACCTTGTTCTTCTGCCATTTGTGCTAATCGTACAGATTGTTGTAAAGCTTCTTCAACCGATACGCCTTCTAATACAGGTGACATATCTAGAATACCAAGGGATATTGCTTTCATGGTCTCACCTCTTCTATGATGTTTCTTCTATATATATGCTTCGGTAGACAGAATACGATTTAATCAAGATCGTATATCGAACCCACTTTGAGCCCATACAATTCATTATAAATTTTCTCAGCAAAAGCATCAGTCATTCCCGCAATATAATCAATGACCATTCGTTCCCATGTCCATACCGGGTTAGGACTTAATTGATCACGTTCAAATCGTTGTAACCAATCGGAAGGAATAATCGAAACGGACGATTCTTGATCCAGAAAAGCATCCCACAAGCGGCGAATAATCCATTCACTGCGTTTTTGCAATCGTTGTACCCGTAGATCACGAATCATTGTCACCCATGCAAAACTTTTGAGTACACTTACAGTTCGTAACAGATCTTCATCTTCTGATTGATCGTTGATAAAAGTTACCTTTCTCCAATCTCCATCATCAATTACACCTAGATGACTGACAAAATGACTGACCCAGTACGCCTTCACTTCGCGACGAGTACGGGAAAAATCATGATCACAGACAGGCAGTTTTTCACGCCAAATACGCAAATAAGCTGTAAGCACTTCATCCACTTTAGCCGCTATACTTTCACGACTCCATCCTAACCAGAAGCGATCTTCAAGTGTCATAATTTTTTCAATAATTAATTTATGTGTATACGGATCATGCATAAAATGTTCATGCACTTCAATCTTGCCAGCTTTGATCCCATCTTCTAGATCATGAGCAGAATAAGCAATATCATCACACAAATCCATCAATTGCGCTTCCAGTGTAATTTTGCGATCAGGAATTTTCCATTGTTGACGAATCTCATGGATATATTGCCATTCCCGATGATACAGCCCTTTTTTGTTAACAATACCGGTATACGGATATTTATTAATTCCAAGTAGTACTGCATCACACAGATTAAGCCCATCTAAGTTTTCACGCTTTTCCAAAAACATAATCAAACGAAAATTATGTGCATTGCCTTCAAAATGTTCATATTTCTCTCGCATTTGCTGACGCACCGCTTCACGTTCAGCAGGCGTTACTTTTTTGCCTTTCAACGCTTTTTGCGTTTTCTCTGTAATTAAATTTTCTAAAATGCTTTCCAGTACTTCTTCTCCTTTGTGTCCAAACGGAGGATGTCCAAAATCATGAGCGATCGAAGCGCACTCGACCACTTCAGGATGAATAATCAGACCTGGATTACTGGCAGCCGATTCATCAATTTCAGGATAACGACTAAGCAGACTTTTGGCGGCTTGTCTTGCAATCTGCGCTACTTCCAAAGAATGCGTTAATCGTGTACGGTAATAATCACCGGTACCTGCTCCAAACACTTGTGATTTTCCTTGTAAACGGCGAAAAGTGGGTGAATGGATAAGACGTGAATAATCACGTTCGTATGCTTCTCTGGAAGCTTCATGTTTGTCTTCGGTGTATTGACGGTGTTCACGCATCGATTTTAAATTATTTTCCATATGGTTTCTCCTATATCTCTATATCGATTGTCTATACATGGTTGGAGTGATTATACACATTTTTGCTCACTTATCAAAGTAAAGCACGGTTGCGAATCCATGTCTATCTAGATCGTAAACTATTTATACCCATTTTACACTGAAAAATATACGATACAAAATGACAGTATATTATAGAAGAAAAAATTTAGCACTTCTCTATTTATAATCAAAAAAGAAGATACACGAGCCTACAAACGGTTCGTATATCTTCTTTTCCTTTTATACAGTTAGCTCAAGATTAACGCTTCATTCGTGGATCAAATGTATCCCGTAATCCATCGCCCATAAGATTGAATCCAAGAGAAGTCAGCAAAATCGATACCCCTGGAAAAATAACAGTCCACGGAGCCGTCTGAATAAACTGACGTGAATCGGATAGCATTTTGCCCCATTCGGGTTCGGGCGGTTGCGCACCCATTCCTAGAAAGCCTAATCCTGCGGCTTCTATAATCGCTGTCGCTACACCTAGAGTACCTTGTACAATAATCGGTGTTAGACTGTTCGGCAAAATATGTCTAAACAAAATCCGTGCATCTCGAACACCTGTCGCTCGAGCCGCTGTAATAAATTCTTCTTGCCGTAATGAAAGCACACGCGATCGTACCAACCGACCATAAGTCGGAATATTGACGATAGCGATCGCATAAAGCGCATTTTGCAAAGAAGGTCCTAATATAGCTACAATCGCAATAGCTAATAAAATAGCTGGAAAAGCGAGCAAGATATCGAACACACGCGAGATAATCATATCTACCCAGCGACCATAAAATCCAGCCAGTATCCCTAAAAAAGTACCGATAATAATAGAACCGATCACCGATACAAAACCAACCCATAATGAAATACGTGCTCCATACAGTGTACGGGTCAAAATATCTCTGCCTAAATCGTCTGTGCCAAACCAGTGTGTAGCGGATGGAGCTTGCAGACGTTCAGACAATACCTGTGCTTTATAATCGTAAGGCGAAATAAGCGGCGCAAGTAAAGCCAGTATAATAAAGAACACCACAATTGCGAATCCGACCACGGCTGTTTTGTTACGCATAAATGAACGTATACCATCACGCCAGGGACCAGACTTTACTTCTTTGACGTTGCCACCTGATCCGGTATTCAGGGATGCTTGTGTCATCTAATCACCTCTTACTTGTACTGGATACGTGGATCAAATAAGGCATACAGCAGATCCACCAGCAGATTAATAACAACAAAAATGATAGCAATAATTAAAATGCCTGATTGGATTACCGGATAATCACGATTGCTAATTGCTTCATAAATATATCTGCCTACGCCTGGCCAAGCGAAAATCGTCTCGGTCAATACGGCTCCACCCAGAAGTGCTCCTGTCTGAAGACCGATAACGGTCAGGACTGGAATAAACGCATTTTTCAACCCATGTCGATAAACGACATAAAATTGAGATAATCCTTTGGCTTTGGCAGTACGAATATAATCAGACTGCATTACTTCTAACATACTGGAACGTGTCATCCGTGCAATCACTGCCATCGGAATCGTTCCGAGTGCTATTGAAGGTAAAACAAGATGCTTAATGACTGTCCATAACTGCGAAGTCTGCCCTGAAATAATAGCGTCAATCACATAGAATCCTGTCACAGCTTCTAACGGTTCACGTACATTGAGCCGCCCAATAGAAGGTAACCAATGCAGTTTATTTGCAAAAATCCATTGCTCCATTAAGCCTAGCCAGAAAATCGGCATCGATACACCTACAAGAGCAATAATCATACAAATATAATCGAACCATGAATTATGTCTCCAAGCACTGACAATTCCTGCATTTACCCCGATAACGATAGCAAATAACATACTAGCTACCGTCAATTCCATCGTTGCCGCTAGGTAAGGACCTATTTCTTGCGAAATAGGCTCCTTCGTGCGGATCGAACTTCCTAGATCACCTGTCAGTAAATCACCCAAATAAGCGAAATACTGTTCTAACCACGGACGATCTAATCCTAACTGTTCACGCAAAGCTTGCTTAGATTGCTCTGTCGCTTTTTCACCTAGAATTGTATCTGCTGGATCACCTGGAATCGCATGGATAATCGAAAATACAATAATAGTCATTCCTAACAATACTGGAATCAGTACAATCAGACGCTTCAAAATGTAAGAACCCATGTCGTTGATCACCTACCATGCTTTTATTGTTCGATATACACATTGGTGTATGCTTCTGAGCCGGTTGGTGAAGGTACATAACCTTTCAATTCAGCCTTAGCTGCGAGTAGCGGTGTAGAATGTACCAATGGAACCCATGGTGCATCTTTTTTCACAATGACTTGAGCTTGTTCATACAACTTACTACGCTCAGCTTGATCGGTCTCTTGTTGAGCTTTAACCACCAAGTCATGGAATTCTTTACTATCATATTGACTGTAGTTGTTACCACCAATAGAATCTTTATCAAGTAATGGATAGAAGAAATTATCAGGGTCACCGTTATCACCTGTCCAACCAATAATAAATAGATCGTCTTTAGTACCATTTTTCAAATCTTCCAGATACGTTGCCCATTCTGGAGATTCAATTTTCACTTTGACACCAATTTGTTCAAAGCTTGCTTGAATGACTTCTGCTACTTTACGTCCATCTGGCATATACGGACGTGGTACAGGCATTGCATAAAACGTTAATTCTTGCTCAATTCCATTTGGGTAGCCTGCATCAGCTAGCAATTGCTTCGCTTTGGCTAAATCATATGGATAATCTTCTACTGATTTGTTGTATCCCCATAATGTAGGTGGGATTGGATTGACAGCTGGTTCTGCTTGTCCTGCGAAGAACGCATCAATTAGACCTTGTTTATCAACAGCATGATTTAGTGCTACACGCACTTTAGGATCATCAAATGGTTTTTTGGTTGTATTAAAACCGAGATAAGCAACATTGAATGGTGGACGATTGATTTTTTGAAGAGCTGGATTGGCTTCCAAGCTTGCTAAATCATCTGGACTTAAATCTTCCATCATATCAATTTCGCCGTTTTGAAGGGCATTGTAACGAGCAGTGTTATCGGGAATAGAGCGGATAATGACTTGATCCATTTTTGGCAATCCTTCTTGCCAGTAGTTAGGATTTTTGTCGAGTGTGATTGAATCGCTACGTTTCCATTCTTTAAATACAAATGGACCTGTACCGACTGGATTGGATTTGAAATTTTCTTTTTCATCTTCAATCGCTTTAGGACTTGCAATCCCAAAACAAGTCATCGCTAGATTTTGGAGAAATGGAGCTTGAGGTTTGTTTAATTTGAATACAACCGTTGTTGGATCAGTTGCGGTTACGCTTGCAATAACGCGCTCTTCTTCCGGTCCAAACATGGAATCATAATAATCGAAGGAATCGCCTTCGAATTTATATTTACTTTTGGTGTCACTCCAACGTTCGAAGTTAAACACAACAGCATCTGCATTAAAATCAGTACCGTCATGGAATTTGACACCTTCACGCAATTTAAAAGTATACGTTAAAGCATCCTCTGAAATCGTCCAACTTTCTGCGAGAGATGGCATAACTTCAGTTGTTCCTTCTTTGTAATCTAATAGTGTATCAAATACCTGTTGTGCAATCTTAAGTGATTCGCCATCAGTAACAATGGCTGGATCGAGTGCGGCTGAATCTCCACCACGACCTACAATTAATGTTCCGCCTCCTGTAGCAGCGGTTTCTTCTGTTCCATTTGCTTCTGGTGCTGTTGTAGCTGATTTGTTTCCGGTACAACCTGCCAACAATAAAACAGACGTAAGCATCAACGTAAACATTAACAATAATCCCTTTTTCACAAGCAACAAACTCCCTTCTGAATTGGAAAATCATGGATACGTACTCAATCCTTTTTATCCAACATATTCTCTTGTATATGTATTTTGAGAATGATGGCTAAAATTGGAATTGACCACAGGTTGAACTTAATTTACATCATTGTTACTTGTTTGGCAATGTTTTTTCACATAAAACGTTTATTTGTTACAAAAGGCTACATCATACGACAGTAATATCGATTTATTGCGGTTTTGTTATATAGATGTTTCTTTTATTTGAGTTCTATTTTCTTTTGTTCTCGCAATATACTTTGATTTTAAATTTCTAATTTCCTTTGCTGTGACTACGTTTATATACATAATGTCATATTAACTAACTTTTATTATATTTTTTACAAATAGTTTATGGAAACCTAGTGACACTGTTAACAATTAGCTGATAGAATAAGTAGAATACAATCAAAAGGGAGGCATATTATTCATATGTTAAAAAAGAAAACGGTTTTATCAATAGCTGCGTCAGCATTGCTGACTTTGAGCTTTTCAAGCATCATGTCTGCGGCTGTACCTTCATCACTTACGGTAGAAGGTATTAATCAGCAAGTACAGCAAGATGCTGGTACTGGGAAGCATATCACTCTCTTACATACGAATGATGTTCATGCTCATGCTACAGAGGCTACTCCTTATATGGGATACGCCAAACTTTCAGGAATTGCTAATCTGTATCGCGAAGCGAATCCGAATACGTTGTTGTTAGATGACGGAGATCAGATTCATGGTACTTCTTTTGCAACACTGGTTAAAGGTGAAAGCGTTATTCAAACGATGAACCTTATGGGTTATGCTGCAATGGAGCCGGGTAATCATGAATTTGATTATGGTTATGATCGTTTGCTAGAACTTTCCAAAATGGCGAACTTCCCTATCATTTCTTCTAACATTGTTGAAAAAGATGGAACTTCTCCATTCGAACCTTATATTATCCGTGAATTGGACGGAGTCAAAATTGGTATTTTCGGATTAGAAACGCCTGAAACAGCTTACAAAACAAATCCTAAAAATGTAACCGATGTTGAATTTACTGATCCTGCGGTGGCTGCTAAAAAAATGGTAGCCGAACTACAAGGTAAAGTGGATGTGATTGTAGCTTTGGGACATTTAGGTATGGACCAATCCAGTACAGACACAAGCTTGAAAGTAGTTAAAGAAGTGCCAGGTATTGATGTATTTATCGATGGCCATAGCCATACTTTGCTTGAAAATGGTCAAACCGAAAATGGAACACTGATCGCAAGTACAGGCGAATACGGTGAACATATGGGTGTTATCGATCTATGGGTAGATGGTGGTAAAGTCAAGAAGAAACAAGCTTATGTATTAGACGAAAAAGCAGCAGCAAATGTTACTCCAGATCCTAAAGTAGCAGCACTTGTAAGTTCTATTCAAGAATCACAAAAGTCGATCCTTGAAGAAACGGTTGCTGAATCTTCTGTCAAATTAGACGGTGAGCGTACTCAAGTTCGTGCAGGTGAAACAAATCTTGGTGATCTGTTAACAGATGCTATGCGCAAAACAGCGGGTACAGATGTAGCGATTACTAACGGTGGTGGTATCCGTGCTTCAATCGCAGCCGGTAAAGTGACCAAAGGTGATGTGATCACTGTTCTTCCTTTTGGTAATCTAATCGTTTCGATCAATGTAACCGGTGCTGAACTATTAGCAGCATTGAATAACGGTGCTAGCGATTTTCCGAACGAAAAAGGCGCATTTACTCAAGTCTCAGGTATGACTTACAAAATTGATACAGCGAAAGAAAAAGGCGATCGTGTCCACTCTGTCACTGTAGCTGGTAAACCACTTGATTTGAAAGCTACGTATAGTCTAGCAACCAACGACTTTATGGCTGTAGGCGGAGACGAATACACGATGTTCAAAGGAAAAGCACAAACAGGTATTTATGGTTCATTAGACGAAGCATTGATCGAATATATGCAGTCTTTAGGCAAAGTCAATATCAAAACAGATGGACGAATTAGCGAAGCAACAATGCCTGCTAAAGATGCAGCTACTAAGCCAGCAACTCCAGCGAAGCCAGTTCCTGCTAAACCATCTACAACCAAGCCAGCAACTCCGGCCAAACCAGTTCCTGCTAAGCCATCTACAACTAAACCAGCAACGCCTGTAAAACCAGTTCCTACCAAACCGGTTCCAGCAGCTAGCGATGTTTATGTTGTTAAAGCGGGAGATACATTGTATTCAATCGCTGTAGATCATGGTACAACCTGGAAAGTTTTACGTGATCTTAACGACCTTACAAATGCACACTGGATTTATCCAGGTCAAAAACTTCAATTACCTGCTATGACTGCAACAGCTGCATCTTAAGCTAACCTTTTCATAAAGATGCTATAAGAGTCATCGGATATATGTAAATAAAGAAGTTATTCCATCATGCAATTTGGTAGCTTTCAACGTAAATGTGGTAACTTTCAAATTGAAAAGGATCTGGATTATTCCAGATCCTTTTTTTGTTATCCATTTAGAAAAATAAAAGATAGTATGAATAGCAGCAATATTCAACAATGAGTCAAATAGCTTCCATCGTTTCATTCTCTTATAGATCTAGACATGCTTTTTATATCGTAAACTAGATAGTAGTACTCACTTACCAATATAGTGATATACCAAGGATCTTTTTATTGTATATACATTTTAAAAATCATAGGATCTGTACCTTACACTATTAGATGCTTTTACTGGTTCCTACTTTCGGATTAAAAGCTAATTCAAATAATCCAGTTGCAGATAAACCAGCAAGTCCACCTGCCCATAGACGAGGAACTAATCCCAATTCTGTAAACGGATACGCCGCCGCGCCAATACCTACACCGATCACAATGCCAATCACTGGAATTAGATTTTTAGGAATAGCTACTGCTGTTTTGAGTGCTTGTACAAGTGCCAAGATGATCAGAGATAAAGTAGATGCAAAGGCTAAAACAATATTTAATTCTTCCATCGTTATTCTCCTTTCTATTTCCCAAAAAGTTTATTAATATCATTTTTATTTTGTTTATTTGTTTATAGCTATTCATGAATAGAAATATTCATATTACGCAGAGGGTATTAAATCAGACCTTTGCGATACAATACAGTTAACAAGCGATAAAAGTCGTAACTACCGCCTTCTGGATCTTGAATAACACCTGTAGCTAATGCGCTACTTACTGCTTCTTTTGCCCATGTAGGGATATCCATTTTTTGCGTTTGTTCGATACGTTGAATACGAGTATCTACTTTGTTAATACTGGTTTTGAGTAAATCCCGACTGTCTGTTAATGCAGCAATGCGTTCAGCTTGTGCTTTGACTGTAGCTTCTAAAGCTTGAAATGCTTTTTTCTCTTCGGCTGTCATCGGTTCATCTCCTTTGTCGGTTGGTTTTTCTTCTGGCTTTTTGCCATACGTAGAGATCAATTGGACTAGTGTTCCTTTGTAAATATTGAGATCGACATTACCACCGATTCCTCTAACATATCCAGAATCAGAATATTGCCAAAAATCCCATGACTTCCATGCAGTACAATCATCCGGAATTCGTGTGGTGCTATATCTTGCGATCCATAACGAATATGAGCTTAGTGAGGTATCAAAGTTAGCCGCAAAAGCATTACCTGTATAGATCATAGGTTTGACCTCTGTTAAGCGCTCTACCTCTTCCAAAAAAGCTCTAGCAATAGCGCTAATCGTACTTTTATCCAGTCGACCCGGATTGTTCTCATAGTCGAGTACAGGCGGAAAATCCAATACGTTGGCTCCACCGATCTCTTGCAGTCTTTGCACAAAATGGTTCGCTTCTTGTCTGGCTACTGCTGGACTGGTAGCATTCAAAAAATGGTAAGCCCCTACTAACAATCCAGCAGCTTTAGCACCTTTGATATTAAAAATGAATTTAGCATCTTTATTCCGGGTACCTTCTGTTGCTTTGATAAACGCATAATGTTTCCCATCCACTTTGACTTTGTTCCAGTCGATGCTTCCTTGCCAGTGAGATACATCAATCCCCTGCGCACCATCAGGTGTTTTGGGTTGCATAGATTCACCTTCTTTCAGCTTTATTTGCGGTTCGATTTGGTGTGAGATTCATGTTCTTTATAGATTACAATGAGCAATAATATCACTCTGGAAAAATGAAATTTTCTAACGTGTTTTCTTTACGTACAAATTGCTGATCTCGTTCAGTTTGTGTCATTGGAGACAGTTCGTCAGTAACGGTTGTATCTTCATCTTGCTTTGGCTTATCGTCTGCTGTTGGATGAGATGGGTCATTGTGCGAATCGTTAGGCTCTACATTTCCATTTATATCAGGCTCAATCTGTCTATTGGTTGTAGAGTTAATAGTTGTTGTTGAAGAGTTAGATCGATTCAAAGAAGAATTAGTATCTTCATTGGGTTCATCTTCTCCACTGTGCGATTCGAATATTTTCACAGCATGACGTAATACTTTAGGCATTGGAACACCCATCCGTCCCATATTTTCGATCACAGATAACAATTCATTCGCTAAATAGAAAAAGATGACAGCATCTTGAAAATAATGCAGATCCCCTACCGCTTTATCGATAAAATGAGCGATCGTAACCATCACGAAAATAGCGACTTTGCGAGCGATCCCTCTATAACCTGTCCTGCTTTTTAACTCTCCATTAATCCATGCAGCTGCCCATCCTGTTACCCAATCGACGATGACAAGCATCAATAGTAGATTGATCATTACACTCCACTCCCCGAAAAAGTACCCGATCATGGCCCCCGCACCAGTCGATACCGATTTGACAATGGCTTCAACCTCCCCACCCATGGACCTTTCCTCCTGTTATTGTGTAGTATGTTGCTTCATTAGGCTAAAAAAGAGCCTCCAGGCATAATGCCGGAGGCTTTGGGAAAAGATTTAAGATTCTTTTACACTATTCAATAATTCTTGTACCTGATTGCGCATCCCCTGATACGTAGGTACATCTTCAATAGTTTTTAAGCCTTTTTGAATTAGACTTACATAAACTGCAGCCATATTACTTGCCACCCCCTTGAGCTGAAGTGACGCTCGTGAGTTGTTCATACAGATCAGCGACAGCCAGCTGGAGATTAGTCGTTTCTTGTTGAGAAGTAGCCAACTGTTCAAACGTATCGGCTAGGGCTAACTGGGTATTCGTCAGTTCTTGTTGCATTTGTGTTAGATGTGTTACAGGTTGACTATTGGATAATTCTTTTAATGCATCGATCTCTGCTTGTGTTAATCCTTCCACCCATTGCTCATTGTCCAAGTCCCATTTCGGTTGATACAATCCAGTTGGAACAGCAGTTCCGATTAGATAACTAACTATAGGAGATTCTGTATCTGCTGGATCGGTATAAAAAGGGACGATACCACTAAAGGCATCGTCCTGGATAACATCTTCGATATATAGACCAGTTGCGTCTACTTTGGGTACAGCTTTCATGGAATTAACCTCCTTATAATGAGAATTCGATATTACCTAAAGAAATCTGTTCAGAACTACCATTTTGTACAACAAATCTACCGTCTGAAAATATAACAATGCTTGCTCCAACGATACCAGATTTCCCATAGCTATATACTATATATTCACTCGCATTAGCTTGTGGCCTCATTAAAGTAGGTAGTACAAATACACTTGTACCTATAGATCCAGATCTAATCTCTCCACGTATACGGACAATATCTCCTTTAATGCTGTAAGCCAAAGGAGAACGACCTGATATGTTAGCCCAACCATTTAACATCGTAGGATTTACCCATATTAAGGATTCTTCTATATTAGATTTTTTATTTTCTATTACTGATAGACGAGTATCTATTTCACTTTCTGTTTTTAATAATTTATTTAGTAATGTATTTTCATTTAAAGAAAGCTTACCAGTAAAAGAAGTATAAGGTAGTTTATTTAGCATAATATAGGTTACTGAATATGAAGCTGTTTGATCATATTCTATATATTCTTTTTGTGCTATAGCTCCAGCTGCAGTAAGATTTTTATCATAGTAAGTCCATTGATCCTTTTTATTATTTTTGTAGATAGTAATAAAGTGATCAATTTTATTCTTAGTTAATGAAGATGTACTTGAACTTGGATTATTAATATTATAGCCTGCGCGATCTGCATTTATACCAATTTTTCCAAGTTCAGGTTTAACTGCTTCTCTTACAATTATCCCTGATCCTACTTCAATTTGATTATTTCCTTGAAATAATCTGATATTCCCTTCTGAAACGACTGGAATAATATTAGGTGTAGATAATTGATATACTAATTGATAACTAGTAATTTCTCGATTTTTTGTATATACCTGAGTATTTGAACTATTTGGTGTTTCTATTGGTACTGAAGTTATAGAACCGAAATAGCGATTACCATTAAAAGAATCAAGTGGCGTCCAACGTTTATTCGTTTCATTTGACCCATTATACATTGATGTCCCATCTCCAGAATTTAAAGAAACATCGAACATTTTATATCCTAAAAAATAAGCTTTAATCTCATTTGAAGTAGGTGTATAATTATCTCCCCAACCACTATCTATTGAAGAAATAGAAACAAATAAACGTTTACCTTCTGTTGCATTATTTAATTGTATTTGATCTTTCCGATCTGATGATGTTTTGTAATCTAAAATGGATCCATCGTGCTTGACAGCAAAATAACTAGATGTATCATCCAAAGTAGCATTGAAAGTTGAAGCATCCACTTTGACAATTTTCATACCATTTAAAGATGTGAATAATTCCCATGGTAAATTATCGTCTAATGAAATTTTTCTCCACTTTGCTAATCGGAAATACTGTCCATCGCGCTCAAAAACTTCATCTGCATTTGTTCCAGTGACTGGATTAGCATATAAATCTGTTTGTAATGCTAACATCGTATCTTCTCGTGGTTTGAATGATTTAGCTGTGCTACCTACATTCAGCATTACATTAGAAAGATTAACAGGAGTTGTACCAGTACCTAGCAACCTGACTTCAACTACGTTTACTCCAACTGGTACTTTAAATGTTACAGATATTGATCCACTACCTGTACTATCTGCTAAAGCTACTGCACCATTAGTGTTGTATACAAAAATGCGTCCGGTCGAAGCACTAGAAACAGCAGATAACGTATACGTAGCTCCAGGTACAACAGCTACAGAATTATGAATCATTTTGTTAGTACTACTTACATCTACACTATACCGATTGTTAATGCTTGGCGTTCCTTCTGTATTTGTCCATTCTTGCAAAGTAGGTAACAAATTCTCGCCATAAGCAATCATATAGGGATTACATACAGGTGAAAGACTATCTACATAAGGATACGTAGCAGCAATTTGTTCAGATGTCATTGTAGAAAGAGCTGCGTATTCTGTATCTGAAATTTCGTATAAACGTAATGCGTCTGCATATCCTGCATTTCCAACTGCACTAGCAGTTAGCCTTGCAATCGGATAAGCATTGCTAACATTCCCTCCAGCAGCAAATGAAACGTATACAAACTCCCATTTGTTTTTAGAAGTAGTCACTGGACTTTCTATCGCAGTATTTTGAATAACTAGCTTCATACTTTGCCCTGTTTCGTTATAAAAATGTCCTAGAGCAATATATTTTTTTCCTGAAATTAAATTGACTGCATTTTTACCAAATCCATCTGCTATGCTATTCGCTACAGCTGCTGTAATTTTAAGAGCATTTCCACTGGTTACACTTTTATTATTATCTATACTCAATGTAGATTGATAATTGATAAATCTTGTGATGTTTTTAGTCGGTGTCCAATCAGATCCACTTAAGTTTAACAAAGTACGACCTTTTAAGCCTGTTAATTGGAAAGGTGAATTTTTTTTAGCATTTATAATTTGTAGACCTGGTTTTAAGGTGAGTTGTTCATAGGAATCAACATCCAAACGCTCATGCAGATCGCCAAGACCAGCTTCGATTCGATTCATATCTTGCTCTGTTACTGTATCGTTATAAGACCAATCTGTTTTTGCCTGATAATCCATGCTTAAACCCCTTTCACTTCAATAAATTGTTTAATAACAGTATCCGCAATAACAGGAATATAGACTTCATTACTACTGATAATATCTCCATTACTGGCTTTTAGCTGTAGCAAAGAGACCGCATTAATATCTGCAGCCTTAATCATGTATTCAAGTTCAATGGTTGAAGTAGATACTTTTTTAACAGTAAACGTTGTAATATCGTACGATCCATTGAGAGTAACTTTTGCAATACGGCGATCTGTATATGCAGCTACCTCTTGTAAATATTTAGTTGTAATCATATTACTCGAATCTCCTCTCCCTGTTCGGTAAACGGAGTACTTCCTAATTTCCAACGTGTAGATAATTTAGTATTACGTGTTGTCCCTGAGAAATAAGCTTTTTCTGCTAAAACCAGTGATTCTTGCAAAGAAGTTCCTTGTACATATAGTAAGTTAGCAGGTTTGATACTTTGTACCGTATAATTGACCTCATTAAATACGGATGCATCTGTAAGATTTGCAGTGATTTTTAAAATGAAATTCTGAATATCTACGGTTGCAACTGCTTTATTTGTACCTAGCAATTGATCTAATTTTTGTTGCAAATAACGAATGGTAAAGGGCGGTTTGGTTGTATAACGATTAATAATTCGACGGCGACGGAAATCTAAAGATTCTTGTACAGGATCAGCTTGAATGTGTAATTGCAATTCCCGACGACGAATAGAAAGTTCACTTGAAGTCATAACAAATTGATCTTCTAACAAACGAATTCTTTTCTCTTCTAAAAGATCTAATTCTGGTTCTTCCGCATCAAGTAAAGCAATAAATTCACGTACTTGATGATAATATTCGGGCTCATATTGCATTAACCTTTTACTCAAGCTTATCGACTCCTCCCCAAATTGCTATTTGTTCAGGTTGCAGAGTAAAATTACTAGCATTTCCATTAATTTTGGTGTTATTCACATCAGCAATTCCTCGAACACTCACAATACGCGCATCTAATTGACTTAGACGAATAATAATTTGTTCTACATCTTTCCAAGATGTTGTCAATTCCTTGATATACGCAGACAAAATATCATTAAGGTCTGCTTGTACTTGTCCTACTGTTGTTCCAGTATCCAATATAAGACGTGTGCTAATAGTAATAGGAACTTCTTGTACTCCAGTAATAGTCACTCGATGACCAATAGGAGCAATACCTATTCCTGTGCCTTGATTTACAATAGGATCAATAATGGTCTGAACTCGATTTAATAATTCACTAGAAGGAGCACGACCATCACTTGCTATAATCGTACATTTCACTGTACCTCCACCTTGCCACACTGGAAATACTTTTACTCCACCCACACCCTCAATTTCATTAATTTCTTTCTTATAATCTGAGATATTACCTCCAAAAGGTTGCTCATTGATCGCTTGTATATATCTGGCACGTAACGTTTCATCATTTTCGATGTCTTCACCAGGTACAAGAACTTCTCCTAACTCTGCTACAGCAAGACCTTGGATATAGTCTAGTGGTAGAAGCGTTCCAGAAGGTGAGTTCCCTACTTCACCTGCCGTTTCACAAGTCAATGTATATTCACCTAGTGCAAGTTTTTGACTAACCATATAAATTAAATCTCCACTTGCCAAACGAATACCAATAGCAACGTCTACTTTACTACCGTCTCCTTCAAAAAATAATCCTTTACGTACAGCATACGTAGCAGCTTGACGCTTGATCCCATATTCTGCTGTACGTCTCTCCAAATATTCACCACTTGCTGTATCTGCAAAAGACAAATTCATTTGTATATCTAACTCTGCATACATTTGGGCTAACTCAATAGCAGCAGGTGCTAATGCATCATAAATAATACTACCTTCACGCTTATCTAATTTATCAGAGACTCGATCAAGCATACGTTCAAGTAAAACTTCGTACGTTTGTGATTCATACATAGATCTAACTCACCTCCTCATTAATTTGAAATGATCCATAACGTGTCTGTACCGTAAAGCTCACTCGAATGTCTTCACCAGATGTCCAATACGTCTGAAAATCCACAATTTGCTCAATTCGATCATCTTGAAGTAATGCTTCTGTGATCATACGTTGAATCTCAGCGCGGACAAAAAGATGGTCTTGTCCTAGAATCTGCTGCCATTCTGTACCATAATCTTCACTGTAAATAAGATATTGATATCGTTCTGTATTGAGTATTTTCAACACAGCCTGACGAATAGAATCTAATCCATCAATCATACCTGTGATTACACCACGTTCCCAACCTACCTGATACGTTAAACCAGGCATTGTAACAGTTTCGGTATCTATTGCTTGTTCAGGAGGTAATTGTAAACCAATAGGAATCATAGGCTGTCCACCACACGATCTAATACAACATAACTTTGGCCGCCCTGAATACGAAGTAACAATACTCGGTCTCCTGGCTGTAAACCTAGCTTAACAATAGTTTCAGGAATGACTAAGGCAGAAGCAGGCAAACTGAATCGTTGTTCTACACTAATTTCTAGTGGAGAAATACTAAGAACGGTCCCGTACAAAGCTGCCATTGGATTCGTATTAGATACTGCTCCAAGACTTGCTTTACGAATAATATCTAACATATCTTTACACCACTTTCACATCAAGAGACATAGTATGTTCGCCCCCAGAAAATTTGTGACTGCATCCTTCTACAAGATACACTTGGTTTTTAAATTCATTTAGCAAAATATATACGAACTTGCCACCTCTTACGCGATGATCGCCTAATGCTTCTACAGATAAACTAATCTGTTCACGATTATAAAGTGTAAGCATCTTAGCTGATGCTTCTTTAATCTGTGCATCATTCCAGCTATCTTCGGCTTTCTCATATTTTTGCAGCAAACCCCAATTTGCAATATTGTGACTATCTTGATCAATATAAATTTCGCGTTTACCGCTTTTTTTGTTATCTTTATACATTTTGATACGATTATATGTCTCGGAATCAATACTCTTTTTTATAGAATAATCATATAAAAAGTGTCCTTTCCCTAACACAACAACAGGTTCAGTGGTTGTATTACTTTCTAGTGTAAGCTGTCCATAATTATCATAGAAAACAAGTAATTGTGTACCATAAGCTAACGTATAATCTAGAGCTTTCATAATCGTATCCAGCAGCTTTTTATTATCTTCAATCATAGAAGGAATAATATAACTACCTTTTGCAAGTGTACCTATTTTTAAATTATTTTTAACCGCAATAGTACGTATGACTTCGTCTGCTGTTACATTTGTAAATACAAAAGTATCGTTTCCTAGTAAATATCTTACTTGATCATAAGCGGTAAGTTTAATTTCATTATCTGTACCTGTGCTCACTGAAAAAACATACCCATAAAACAGATTTTTTAAATTGTGACTAAATCGAACAATATATCCATTTTGCACATCAAAATCTTTCCATTGATATAATCCATCACTAACAAGTGTAAATTCAAGAGTAGCTGGTTTGCCTGTACGACTAGTTTTCCAAGTGATATCAGTTACAATATTAGAAACATCCCACATTTTACCCATTTTATTATCAATATATAGTTTAATCATTTAGCTGCCTCTTTCTGTGGCAATTTGATGACTTTACCTATAGAAAGTTTACGAAGTTCGCTATCTGGGATCTTATTCAATTTTTGAATTTCTCGATAACGACTACCATCACCTAGCTTCTTTTTAGCTATTTTCCAGAGTGAGTCACCGGCTACCACTGTATACGTACTTGATGCTTCTTTAGTATCAGCACGCTTTTTTTTGACTTCTGTTTTAGCTTCTTTAAATTTAAGTTTTAGCGCTTGATAAAAAACATATTCTTTCAAAGATAACTTAAATTGAATATCTCCTGAATCCCCAGCTACAATTGACCAATCAAATTTTTCAATACTGACTGCCATATTGATAGCCATAAATGCTTCATTTGATCGAAAACGTTCAGATTCGATGTCTCCAATCTGTGTGTTTAATTTTATTTTCTCATCGAGAGAGGATTCAGGTACATTCAGTCCTGAGAATACAAAACGAAGGGGGCGCTTTTTCTCCATCCACTTTTGAATCATTTCAACATAATGATAAGGAGTATATAAAGTATTACCTACTACAAATGGATAGCGTTGTCCTGGGAAAAAGCTTTCGATTGTAATTTCACGCAGTTTATTAGGCTGAATCGAGTTAATTTCTCCCAGATCAACAATATTGTATGATTTTCCATCTCCAGATGCGTTAATTTCTAATTTTTCTGGATTTACAGGAAGTCGCATTGCTTCAGATTCATTATTAAAACTCAGAAAAAAACCGTACTCCTCCATTTAGATATACACCCCCTGAGCGGTCGATACAAATTCTTCTTCTAGTTTTCGACCAATATGTCCAACAATCGTATCCAGGTCAGCACCACTGTTAATATCGCCTGTAGTGACTTGGACAGTAGGAGTGAGACTTACAAAATTTTGGATTGCTTGGAGTTCTGCTAGATCACGCATCATTTTGAGATCTTCACTTGAAATGTCAACAGTTCCCTCAATGTTACCAACATTATTTACATTGTTTACATTATCAACTGTTGCTGGCATTGTTGGTGAGGATATCGCTGGCATAGCACTAGAAGTCGAAGGCATGCCTGCAGATGGCATAGTAGCTCCGGCTCCTTTTGGTAATTCCTGCTTGAATTGACTTGCAGCACTTGTATCTTTGGGTGCTTTTGGAGAACTACCTAGCAAATTATCAAGATTTAATGAATTTGTAAGCTTATCCATTGAAAAATCTTTAATAAAATTTTGGCCTGACTTTTTAATTCCTGAAAAATCTGCTGTAGCCTCAATCAATGGAATTTCTTTCGATTCTATTCCAAGTAAATCAGCGAAAAATCCAGAAACTGCATTTATACCTTTAATTCCTGCATTAATAACAGCGAGTATAAAATTCACAGCATTCTCGGCACAATCCATAATAAAGCCAAAAGCATTACTTAAAACTTCTTTGACACCACCAGCTATGCTTCCTAGTGTAAAAAATGCTGTAACTACTCCCAATATTAAAGCGATAATTATACCTAGTGGATTAGCACTCATTGCTAAATTAAAAATTCTTTGTGCAACTGCTGCAATATTTGCACCTATAGCGTATGCTACAGCAGCGACTCTTCCCATAATCATTGCTGCATTTAAAAATAACCACATTACTGCTAACGCAAGAATAAATGGAATAAGTCCAATAATAATAACCATAATATTATATAAAACATTTCCAAGTACAGATATAGAATCGACTATGACCTGCCATGCAACAGGCAAATTAGTTATTAGCCATACAAATACTTGAGATACAAGCGCTAAACCATTTGTAAGCATATCAAAGAAAGGTTGAAAGGTTCCTGCTTGAAAAGCTGTATTTAACATATCCAATAATGGTAATAATGCTGTTAATGCTCCTAAACCAATATCAATCATAGTCATTTTGAAATTAGTCATCAAAGTTCCCCAACGTTCGGTTGGTGCATCCATCATTGTCTTTAAAGCTTCCTCAGTCATACCCCTTTTTGTCATAATTTCGTTCATAGCAGTGATATAACCATCAATATTTCCTGCTTTACCAAGTTCCATTAAATTATCATTTTCAGCTGCAGTTGCTGGAATATTAAAAGCTGTTAAAGGTGCTTCTCTACCTTTCATTCCTCCATAAATAATTTTAGCAATTTCTGATTCGCTATTTTCAGTTCCTGAAAGCTTTTGAAGTCTTACTGTTAGACTATTCAAATCTCTAATCTGATCCGTGTTTTCAGTACCAGACATAAATATTTGAGAACCTTTTAATGCTTCTTTTACGTTAGCTCCGGAATCAATTGCATCCTGTTTGAATTGCTCAAACATTGCTCCACCAACTTCAGGATTTCCAGCACGTGATATAAATATTTGTTTTGTGGATTGATCTTCGCCCGCGCTAATTAAAGCATCTTTAGCATAACTTCCAACAAACTTTAAACCTGTCCATGCTTGAGCACTTACTGATTTCAAAGCTTCTCCTAATTTGACTGCACTTCCAGTACCTTCTACCACTTTTTTATTTAATTCTTCTTGATTTTGTTTCGCTTGACTAATTTTAATGGCTGTTTTGGCAGCACTTGCTGTAGCACTATCCCAAAAATTTGTATACATAGATACAGAATTCAATTTAATAAACTTATTAATACTTTCTCGAAGCATTCCTGCTGTATTAAAACTTTCTGCTATACGATTTGCTGCTAAATTAGGATCAAAATTAAACACTTTTCCACCTCCTTAACTTATAACACTAATGCCTCTTTCCTTTTTTCTGAGCCTTCTTTTCCGCTTCTACACGAATAGAAATCATTGCATAGATAGCGGCACGTTCGTATAGGGACATCTTCATCAGATCGTGTGGAAGGATGTTGAGTTCGTGGAGGGCGTAGTAGGCAAAGTTTGCTTCACTATCGCCCTCTTTAATTAGTTTTTTACGTCATTTACCAGTTCGTTCATATCGCGGTTAAAACCGTTCAATTCTTGTACACGTTCACCCAAGGCTGCAAATTCACCGGGTAATAGCATTTTACGAAGTAATGATTCTGCTCCTAATACACCATATGATTTTTGCAAATCTGAATTTTTAAGATCAGGATAAGTTACACTAGCAGCCATCAATTTAGCCATATATTCGTTAGGATCAATTTCGGGTGTATATACTCCATTTTTCCCTTTGACTTTGCGTGTAGCGGCTTTACGACACTCCTGGTTCTCATCTTCGTTCATACTACGCAATTTCCAAGATACAGCTTTCCCTTCTGCGTCTTTAAATCGTGAAGATACAATAAATTCTTCTACCACGTCAGATGATACGTTTTGTGCAAAAAATAAGCTTAATTCACTCATGAATAATTCCTCCTGAAAGTTAGGTAATAGTTTAGTTGATTCATAACAGAATATAGAATAACCCGATCTTCTTAAGAATAGGATTCCATGAAGAATCATTCATCTAGAAGATCAGGCATCTATTTATATATTATTAATAAGTTGTTATCCGTATTAATTTAATCAATTATAGAGCAGGCGTACCAAATTTGTTATTAATATCTACACCATCGAACGTAAATGCTACTTCTTCTTCTAGCGCATCTGATTCTGTGTCCAACGAAGCCATAATTACGCTATCCAAGTTAACATCACGCAAAGTAATAGTTTGATATCCAATGCTAGATGTAGGATCTTCATTCGTAACTTCAATATCGAAATACGTATCCACACCTGTTTTCATATAATCCAACATCATTTGACGGAAACGTGAAGTCATATAAAAAATGGTCATTGTACCTGAACCTGACCATCCTGTAGCTTTATGCTGTACTCCGCGTCGACCTAATGTTTTCACTTCTGCTTTTTGCTTTTCTACCGTAGCTTCTAATGTTTTGATATAAAACATTTCTTCTACCTGATTATTAATAGTAGCAAATGCGCGTCCTTCTTGCCCTGAAATGGTATCTTTTGCTTTTAAGAATGTCATCTTAAACCACCTTCACTTTCATGTATACTTTTTCAACGGAATCTACTGGTTGTACATTTAATTCAACAACAATACTATCTACTTCATTGCCAGCAGTCACTGTAATATCAGTTTGGGCATTAAAGTTTTGAACTGCACCAATATTTTGCAGATCATCTAGATATGCAATACATTGCGAACGGAAAAGACTACGACCATCGTTATTGTTGTTTACTTTACCAATAAAGTACGATTCGAAAATACGCTTCATATCATTACCGATGCTATCCAATACGCGTACAACACGGTTTTTAGCAAAATGACGTGCTTTCTCAGGTGTATAGGATACAAAGGTATTGATATCCTGCTCAACTACAGCACGATCATTCACAGCCGTAAATACAAATTCACCTTTTTGCAATGCCGCTTCTGTTTCTGAATGTGTCAATTTGCCGTTTACATCGACAGCATCATCATATGCTGTATAGGTTAAAGAAGAATTGACTGCCGCTCCTGCTGTTGCTCCTGTTACCCATGCTACAGATTTTTTAGCATCTAGTACTGTTCCATCTGTAAGCACAACACCATTTTTTACGCTAATTACTCCTTCTTGATCGGCATTTGGATAGTTAGCAAGAACAGCTTGTACCTTTTTACCTTCTGTATTACGTAGACGCTTAATATAAGCAGCATAAACCGATTTAAGGGAAGCTTCATCCGAAATTAAACCAACCGTTTGAAATTCCAATGCTTCCAGTTCTGCCAAATAAGCAGTATGGTCAGCATTTGTTGCTGCTGCACTTGTACCACCTACCAATGGAGCCCCAGCAGTAGCTGTTAAAGCACCCTCGCCTGCAAATACAACATAATCATTAGCTACCAGTTCTTTTGCGTTACTTACTGTTTGTTTATCTACACTAGAACCATCTAGCAAAGTACTAACATCGAATAAAGTCTCATTGTTAATATTTTTTTCGACAGTAATTGTTAATTGATTACCACGAATACCACCATAACGAGCAGTAGCAGTCAATACACCTGCTTTAACTGTTGATTTTTCTCCATCATTTAGACGATAGACAATCAATTTTTGTGCACGTTTAAGCGCTTCACGAATCAACATCATTTGAGAAGAAGTATAATCATAGCCCAGTGTTTTTTGAGTATTATCACCTGCTACAATAGTTACCATTTTTTTGGAAGCGCCCCAGTCAAGATTCAAAGCAATACTTGCTGTTCCTCGCTCTCCTAAAGTACCTGGTAATTGACCCTCTGATACAAAATTAATATAGACACCTGGACGAATTTTATTTTGTGTAGTATATGTTCCACCAGCCATTTATTTGGCCTCCTCATTCATAAATTGGTTTAAATGTTCTTTTGCTTGTTCCATCGTATAGGTACTTTCTTCTTCCAAAAGACCTTCTAATACATCTTTTTCTAAACGTGTAAACTGACTTGCCTGCATAAATTGTTCTTTTCGATACATGGTAGTTTCTGTTGGCATAAAAAGTTCTCCTTTATATCTTTATTTAATGAACGATTTCGCTATATTCGCTCAGCGTTGTGGTACAGCTCGAAGATGCTGATCTAATTCTCCCATTAATACACCTGGTAATGGTGGTTTAACTGTACGAACAGGATAATTAACTCTCATACGAGGTATTCCATCATCTGTATCCCAACGGAGCTCACTAGCACGACACAAAGTATCTTCATGTCCAATCGTTTCTAAAGCTTCAAATAAAGATTCAGTCTGATAATCATGTGATTCGCCTGTCTTAGGAATATAACGAATTTCTAATGTATACATACGTACAAAGCGATCGCTACGCTCTCTAGTAAAATCCACAGAGACTAAGCGATATTCAATACGTGGTTGCTCTGTCTCATGCTGATCCGTACGATAGAACGGTACATTAGGAAATTTCGTTGTCAAAGACAGTTGTACTTGATGGATGACTTCTTGTGCATCCATAATTCTTTTCCTCCTTTACCGAGAAGGATGCTCACCTCCTTCGGTTATAAACTGTCGGAAATGAAATAAGGAATTTTTACACCGCTATTTTAGCTTTATCTATAGTACTGATAACAAGCATGCCGTTTTCCTAGGCAGTGGGTTCTGGAGCATTCATGCTCCTGCGGTGTTCCTTTTGCTTCATTTCCGATAATACAATCTTACCTCGTTTTTCTCCTAATGGAGACGGTGTATCGGACGAAAAAAGGACGGTTAATAGGGGACTTACGGCGGTAAAAAGAAGAGCCTTTAGATTAGGGCTTGCTCTGCTTGGTTTTTGCGGATAGTAACGACTTTACAAAGGATTTTACGCCTCTGGAAATGCTTTTCTTCTATAGAAGATAAAGTCCAACAGATAAGAGAAAAACAAAAAAACGCTTGCTCGTAAGCAAACGTTTTGGACAATTGATATAGGATTGGACATTTATTCATTTCGCCAGATCGTCGTCTGTTGATGGATCTACAGTATTGGGAAAAGGTTGGCTGACTACTTTGCGAGAACGTACGATATCGACTGCACAAAGCAATACGGATGCTGTTGCGACTTTGATCCACCATGCAGGTTTTGATTTTAGACTCATCATTACGCCTCATTTCTATTGATATCTGTCTAACCGTAACATAATACATAAGTTCTATTCCACTTTAGCATTGGGCTCTTATCTTCATGAACATGATTGAATTAATCTATATCAACGATGTAACGATTAAGAACTATAAGGAACTTCTGTACTTCGGCGTGTACGACTTTTTTTAGGCATCAATTCATCTAACTTAATCATGCCTGTATCGGCAAGCGCCAATGCCATTTTGTAAAAAGCTTTGGTTCTTACTTTAACATACGTATCTTTGCTAATCGGTGGATCGAACAGATAGCTGTACACTTTATAATCGAATACATCATCGTGTTTGAGGTATCTTTCTTTTAATAGTAATTGTTCACGTTCGCCTAACCGCTCTACAATGGCTTCAATTCGTTCGCAATAGGCACGTCGTGCCGCAGGAGTATCTACATTATAGATAGCTGCATTCGCAGTTGAATCGCTAGTTACATTGGTTGGTCCATGCATCCGTTCTTGATAAGAAGCGGTCATCGACGTTTCACGCATTTCAAAAGTAATAGTTTTATAAATCCGATATTTTTCAAATACAGCTTCTACAGCAGTACGTGTTTGACGGCGATCTAATTCAGGCAAAGCAGTAAGTAAATTCATGAGGTAACACTCCTTTAATAGGGTTAGTATAGATATAAAGTAGAAAGACACTGAAAAGATACAACCAGTTGGCAATAAAAGTGGTTTTCTCTTCATTACCTTTTGGCAATAAATCAAGAAATAAAACATCTTTTTCCAATCAATAAACCATTATAAATTCCAATTTATTGATCTTGTTCGTATTTTGTTCGTATTTTATATTTTTACAATAACACACCGGAGAATATTGGTAAAACCGGAAATAAAGCGATTTTTGCGCAAAAAGGATACATTATCTCGCTTTTTCTTACAAACCCATACCTTTTGGCAAAGAAGTAAAAGACAATGTTTACCTAATGGCAATACTAGGGTATATTATAAGTGTTCTTACTTTCATTGAATATTTCGTAAGTGTACCTATAGAAAGGGTGTATTGTCGGTGGATAATCTTTCATTTGGTCTATATTTGAAACAAATACGTGAGCAAAAACACTGGAGTATTAATCAGTTGGCAGAGATCGCCGGCATCAGCACTTCACAAATTTCGCGAATCGAAAATGGTAGACGTGGTGTGCCCAAACCGCAAACGATCGAAAAGCTAGCGAAAGCGCTGGCTGTTTCTTATTCCGAAATGATGGATCAGGCAGGTTACCTGCGCCCTGAAGAAGCAGAGCAAATCCCAGAATGGGCAAGCTCGCGCGATAAACGAGATTTTAAAAAGATGTTAGAGGAAGATGGTGAATTAATGTTTGATGGAGTGCCACTGGATGATGAAGATAAGCAACGGATCAAAGATGTATTAACCGGTTTGTTCTGGGAAGCCAAACATATGAATAAACGTAAACCTCTTTCTTCCGACGATTCTACATCCAAGTAAACACTTTATCTAATGTATAGTAAGCAATTATATCAATAGAAAAAATGCGCTTTTACTGCCAAGCGCTTCATTGAAAGAAGTTTTGCTTTGCCAAAATCACTTTCTTATCAGACTAGAAGAAGTCGCGCTTATTCGATTAAGCGCTCGGAGGTGGCTTGTAACGATGGAAGAGAACGCAGCTCATCTGGTCCGCAAATATAAAACGAATTGCCCTTTTGAAATTGCTGAAGCGCTCGGCATACATATTCGCTACATGGATCTTGGTAAATCCACCAAAGGTTTATACTACAAAAAATTGAGACGACGCTTTATTATTATTAATGAAGGGCTTTCGGATCAATGGCAGCGATTCGTATGTGCACACGAACTTGGACATGATCGGTTGCATAAAGGCATTAATCGCTTTTTTTTAGAAGAACATTCTTATTTTTGGCCGGGTAAATTAGAAAGACAAGCTAACTATTTTGCGATTACATTATTGACTGCCGGGCAAGAGCAACGGATCGGAGAAACGACCGAAGCTTTTGCCAAACGAACAGGCATCCCACCAGAGATGTATTATTTTTTTGACTATTAATCGAACATACGTTCTTTTTAGCGCTTTTACGTTTACTTTGTGCCAAACAAAAAGAGTGGTTGCGATAACCACTCTTTTTTGTCGTATAGATTCATTATTAATTTATGATTGTAGAATACGAAATACATGAGCGATTGGTGCAGTCGTAACATCGGTGATCAATTCAGGCAATGTCACAATAATACCTTCTTCATTTTGTTCAAAGTCTAGCCCTTCAATTACTTCTTCGCCTAACAAATCGATGTTGTCGATCTGCTCCATATAAGGGATACTCATCGTAGATGGAATCACCATCGCTGCATTGGTATATAAATAAGTAGCATAGACTGTCTTCTGAGCAGCTTTACCTGTAAATGCCCAACCTTGTGTGTAGACTGGCGCAACACTACGTGTTCCATAGACTGCTTCTCCATATATATTGAGCCACGCGCCTAATCCTTTGATGCGCTCGATAGCCCCTTCTGGCAAACGTCCATCGGGTTGTGGCCCTACATTCAATGCTAGATTACCACCTTTGGCTACAATCTCCATCAACATATGCACCAATTCACGTACCGATTTATATTTATCTTCATATCGGAAAGAAAAAGAAGTTCCCATCGTGACACAGCTTTCCCAAGGAATCGACATCGCATGCTCAGGAACCGTCTGTTCCGGAGTCACGATATTTTCATAGGCGCCGCCTACGGTACGGTCTGCTGATAATAACCACGGTTGCTGTTCCCGCGCTTTTTCTACCACCTCACCTAGACGAATATCTTGATTACCTTTGCCCGGTCTAACCCAACCCGCATCTAACCACAAGACATCGATTCGTCCGTACTTGGTCAATAACTCCAAAATCTGCTCATGTGTAAATTCAACAAACTTTTCCCATAACCACGGATATTCAGCAGGATCATACGTAGGTCCACGCCATGAATCTTGTCCGCGCTCCATGCCATCTGCCCAGTAATACGGAGTATGCCAATCAGCTTTGGAGAAATAAGCAGAGATCGCTAACCCTTTTTCTCGAAAAGCATTAAACACATTACCTACAATATCGGCATATTTATGCTGGTGAAAAGGAGTATCTTTTCCTGTAATACGATAATCTGTTGTATGCGTATCCCACATACAAAATCCATCATGATGCTTAGTTGTAAAATTTAAATATTTGAATCCACCTTCTGCCGCAAGTTCTGCCCAGACTTCCGGTTGAAAGCGAATCGGATTAAATGTTTTGTTAAGATCAAAATACTCTCGTTTTAATTCTTCTTTATCCGATTGCCAATCGATGCCGTCTCTTGACCAATCACCATCATCATCACTAAGCGCCCAGGACTCGACTACGCCGAGCTGCGAATAAGGACCCCAATGCATCATCAGCCCTAGCTTCTGATCTTTGAACCATTCTAATCGTTCCAAAATGTACGGATCTTCTGGCTTAACCCAAGATTCCTCACTGCTGTAATTATGTACTCCACCCTGTACTTCCATCAGCTTTTCCATCATTTCACGTTCTTGTTCATTCATCGGTTGCTCACTCATTGTCTTTTCCCCCTGTCGCTTATTCATAGATTCCGTGCTTACTATATCAATTAGCGATACAGAGGGAACTTCCTGCATGATTCTTTTATGATTGTGTATACTTTTTTTCGTTCTAGCCTGATAACTTTGGTAAAAAGACAATTCCAAGCAAAATAAGTGTCAGTACTATACAGATATTTTCAAATTTATCTCCTTTTTTAGTCCCTGTGCTCATTAGATTAAAACGCAATCTCCATTTCAAAGGAGGCAATAACTTCACTCCTCGATTTGTAAGCGAATCGGCCAATAAATGTAGAAAATAAGAGACTCCACCTGCAATCCAGATACTTTTCCCTAAATGAGCGGTTGTTCCATATAACAATGCTGACCATGCGGCTGTTCCATAAATCGTATGCGTTAATCCCCGGTGTGGTAAAAATGTACAGATAATCAGCAAACATCCCGCCATATAATTCCACGGAGCTATGTCTCGACCATAAATAATCATACCGACACCAATCATAAACATTACAAATTTGCGTAACGAACGCACTGGTAAAAAAGCGATAAAGACCACCGCTACAGCGATCCCTATATCCCACGGCATTCCAAATAACCCTTTCCACAAAATCCACACAACAGCTACAAGCATAACCGTCTGCAATACACGTAACAGAGGTTCAGATAATGTTTTGGATACAAGTAGTGAATTAGGCTCATCAATATCGGGTAATAAAGAACTAACAGCCGCTGCTACAACAGCTGCTGATGTCACAGGTATACCTGCAAGTGTCATCAAAGAAACAGTGACTCCAGTACTAATAATAAAATGCGATTTACCCATCATAATACAAAAATCTTCCTTTCTGCCGAGCCATCAAGTTATTCTTGTTGTTTTGTAAATGAACGATTTATTTTGTTCGGTGAATGTTAATTTTTTGCTATTCATCTTTTTATGTTTCTAATCCATAGTAAAATAGCTATAAACAAGCCAATAGTTCAAAATAGAAAAACCTTTTCTTACCATCTTTCAAAGGAGCGTTACTATGGGAACCTTATCAAAATGGCTCCGTATCACTGTATATGGTTCACTTATGAGTCTCATTCTTACCAGTTGTAATCCAGATCATCTTGCTTCTTCATCTGTAGCTACGCCATCTTTTACCATACAGTCAGGAGAACGTCTTATGCATAAAACTAAAACTTCACAATCTGTACGTGTCACTCCTAGCGATACATCTGAATATCCAATTCATCCCGATCATCTTACCAATGAATTAATGAAAGGCAATTATGAGCAAATTTATTCGCAGACTTCACAAGCGTTCAAACAAGAAGTCTCATGGGATACTTTTTTAAAAGTGATCTCTTCTTTTAGCGATGGTGTACAAGGTTATCAATCGATATCCGAACTCAAGCACGATCATACGATTCGCAAAGTATGGATCGATGAACAACAACGCCGTGGAATCGTTGCTGTCTTTGCAGATCAGCTTCCTGATTATCCAGATCATACGATTTTAGGATTACGTGTAAATGATCTAGAAAAGTACCCGGCAACCGATCATATTCAGACACAGACGATATTTAGCCCACCTGTTCAGCAAAATTGGCAAGTGGTCTGGGGTGGTTCGAATACACTGGTCAATTATCATTATGAATATCCTAATCAACGGTATGCTTATGATCTAATCGTGACTCAGGATGGATCTTCTTATCGGGGCAATCCGAAAAAGAACAAAAGTTATTTTGCTTTTGGTAGACCTGTAACTGCACCTGCTGATGGCAAAATCGTTAAAGTCGTGAACAATATTGCTGATAACAAGCCTGTAGGTTCAACAAATGAACAACAACCTGCTGGCAATTACGTTATCATTCAACATGCTGATCGTGAATACAGTATGCTTGCTCATTTCCGACAACACTCGATTGATGTTCAAGTCGGTGATACGGTGAAGCGTGGTCAAGTTCTCGGACAATGTGGTAATTCTGGCAATTCTAGCGAACCTCATATCCATTTTCAAGTGATGGATCAAGCGAATTGGGCAGCATCCACTTCGTTACCTGTACAGTTTGCGAATCACTTTTCACCGATTCAAGGCGAGACTATGCATCCCTCATTATAGCACGTATGTTCGCTTTTGTATAAAAGAGAAAGACAAGCATCATCTCCATGTTCAAAAGGAGAAGGCTTGTCTTTTTTTATACTTATAAGCTAGCGATATAGGTAAAATAGAATCGATGTGATCGTATCTATTCAGTTACATTTTTTCTAAAGAAGTAGCAGTTGAGTCGGCTTGTTGTAATTCTTGCAGACGCTCTTGAACACGACGTTTGCGATATAACATTTTGCCTGCTTCTGCGACACTTTCAAGTGCTGTATGGTTGGTAAATGCACCAAAAGCAATTCCTGCAACAGGTATCAATTGAAATAATTTTTTGATCCCAAAATTATCACGGTAAGTTGTGATGACTTCATGCCATCCTTTCATTTGGGAAAAGACTTCTTTAGACGTATCTGCATGATCAAAATCAGACAATTCAGATAGGATTGATTTTTTGCCAACGATATCAGAAGAAGAAAATTGCAGACATTTCATAATAAACAAACGTTCTTTGGGATCTTTAGGATCGTAACCGTAGCATAAAGCGATCTCTTGCAGAATTTTGAGTGACATTCCGATCATCGCTGGAATATCGGCTGAAATGGTAAAAATCCCACCAATGCCTGTCGTTGCGCCTTGAAGTGCTGCCCAGTTAGAGCGATTTTTGGATAAAGAATCTGCTGTTTTGTTCATCACTTGAAGAGGCAATTGAGAAGCTTGTGCTATCGTCAACTCTTGATCCGCTTGCCCTTGTTCTTTGGCTAGACGCTGCATGACCGCTTTGGATGAAATAAGATAGGTTCCACCACTTTGAATAAAACGTCCTAATTCATTTAATACTACGCCTAATTTGTTACGAATCATTTTCGGTGTCATTTTGTCCAGAATCATAAAAGGAATACGTCCCAATTTGTCCCAAAACATAATGCCGCCTTGATCTTTTTCCCACTTTTTGATCTGTTGTAACGCTTGTTCCAGTTCAGCCTGACTCTCCATAGTGTTCATCGTATTGAGCTCCTTCAATCCATAATTAATACTTTGTTTTACTTATTATAATAGATACGTAGCAGATACCAAATATAACTCAATATTTATTTATAAAAAAACCGTATAGCTATTTTTCCTGTAGATCGAAAAAACAGTTATCCGGCTTATATCTCTCTATATCCGTTCGATAGCCACTATTTTAGATATAAAAAAAGCCGCGGGTCGTGGATCTCCGCGTCTATCGGTGATACTTTGTATACAAGTTGTATTTAGATAGAAGATATAGCGTTATGTTGAGTTGCTTTATCTGCTTTGTCGTCTTCTTCGCGTAAAGGAGCATAAGTGATACGATCTAGTACCAGACCATCGCCTACAGGCTCGCCATTTACTGTAATTTGAATCTTTCTGTAATTGTTATCAAAATTTGAATTGTACATATTATATTTCACTCCTAGTATAGTTAATCTTCTTGGTGTATGTGGTGTAACCAGAATATTTATTTTGTTCAGCCTGTCTTAGTATTACCCATATATTTTCCAACCTAAACATTTGATCTGTACTTTTCTACTATTTTTCTTTGGAATACATGATAAAGTACAGATCAAAATGTATTTTTGTATCTAAACCATGTAATATTAGGGTATATCTATTATGATGAATAGGTAAACAATAGCTATTTATATGGAAGGGGGATTACGATGTCAAAAAGGACTCAACCGTTACGCACATTTTTGGTCTTATTGTTAGTATTGTCTGGAGTATTCAGCAGTCAGACAATGGCCCATGCAGGTTGGTGGGAAGACTACAAAAATGGGATTGAGACTTTTACGAATTTGCCCCAGGAAGTCAATCAGTTAAAAGAAGGCTATGATCAAGCACTCAACAAGCTCGATCAAGCTCAGACTCAACTTAACCAAGCGCAATCCAATATAGAATCGTATCGCGAGGAAAATGCTCGTTTGGCTGAACAAAATGCTCTACTTGCTCAAACAGTAGAACAACTCAAACAATCTGAAGCTAATCGTGCACAAAGCGCTCGCTTTTGGAAAGCATTAGTCTTTACTGCTATAGGGATAGTCGTCCTTTTCTTTGTATCTACCCGTCTGATCCGCTTTGGCTTACGTCGTCGTTAACAACGATAGAATAGATCATCCTATCTGCCCGTACAAATTTGAGTATACATTTCAGGAGGAATCCTTTTGCAATTGGAATGGCAACAATCAACTAAAATGCCCGCGTCCGGTCAAGCGGTTACGATCGTACTCGGTGAAGCTGAAAAACTGCATATGCTGCATCCCGGACAAGTGATTGCTTATACCGGCCCTTCTGGAGGACGTAGCGATCGCTTTATGGATGTCAAAGGCATGTACCGCAAACGGAATCTGATTCGAGCCGATTTTACAGGAACCTGTCGCTTTATTGCTTCTCTTCCGCCTGGCTTTAATCTAATGCCTATTCCGATTAGTGGTGGCAGTGATCTGCTCTATGATTTTCGTCATTTATTTTATTATACCGATGGCATCAAAATGCAGACCCGACTGTTACAATTCAAAAATATGCTGATTACTCGTGATGCCATCAAAGTTAAATTTAGCGGTGAAGGTGAGATTGGTATTTTGACTAAAGGGGCTGTGGTGGAAATGAAACTTCATCCTACAGAACCACTGTATGTTGATGCTCGTAGTCTACTTGCGTATCCAGAAAATGCTCAACTGAAGTTAAGTGTCTATGGTAACCACCTTGCCAGTCAACATATGCATTATCAATGGCAGATGATTGGTAGTGGCTCCGTACTGATCCAAAGCGGACACGATAGCGGTGAATTGGAAAAGCATTTGCAAGGCGATGGATTATTCAAACGTGTATTGCGTGAAGTGATTCCTTTTGGAGGCATTTTTATCAAATAGTCCACTATACAAAAATGGATCGATTAGCATACCTTATCCAATCAGGTAGCCAGTCGATCCATTTTGTAATTACCGAGCTCCATTATCCCATAATTCGAACTCCGGTTTGACCCATTTATTGAGCTGTTTGAACTGCTTCTGATCAATATACGCTATTAATAGATGATGGTCTTGTGGACTAGCTACAAATTGTTTTTCAGGATTACGTTTACGATCAAGCGCAATTATATAATCGAAAAAGCTTTTATCAATCCATTCATTCTTATATTCCAAATTCCATTCGATACGTTCTCCATGATAGATAAAAGAAAACAATACATTACGCTTCTCATGATCCACACAACTACGAATATGCTTCATTTCAAGCGCTCCGTCTGTCATTTGAACCATACGTTCAGCCAGTTGAGTATAAATATCTGTATTATCTACAGCTTTGAGATCCACATACCAAATATTGTTTGTATGATTAACCCACTCTTCCTCGATCAGTGTCTGACCTCCGAGTGCAATTAATAGATGCACATAAGGCTTTTCTTCAAACCACGCTTTATCTTGACCATTCATTAAATGTTCGAGACTGATTCCCTCATTCACTGCAATTCCTGCTTCTTTGAGGCGTGTCCATTGATCTGCTAAAGGTACTGTTTTATTGCGAAAAAAACCGATCATCATACATCTCCCTTCGATCTGTTGTGTCTATAATCAGCTACGATGTGTGCAATCAATGCGGCATGAAATCATGCGGCCTAGAATTCCTACTTTCTGTTGTTAGATATATGAAGAGTACAGTATTCTTCATTTGCATATTATCCTATAATAACCCTTTACGCCAAGTCTTATAACTCCTTTTCATGTAAAAATAACAAAAAATAGCTAATATCCTGTCTAACCATGACGGATATTAGCTACTTTGTAGTACTGTTTATATCATTTACTCCGAAGCTGACTGTTCTTCATTCGCTTCATAAAAATCCCAAACTGCATCAATAATACGATCAAACATATCATCATCTTCGCTGATGAGTGTTTCCAGCGCTAGAATTTCTTCTTCTTTGCCCGGTTCATTTAGAAAGTGTAAGCTATAATCCCACTCTTTGCCACGCTTGGTGAACAGAGTTACTTCATACGGTTCAGCATGCCCCTCGACGACTAATTCCACTTTGCCAATATACCCTCTCTCTGGCTCAGGCACTTGCTCCAATTGAGCATTACGTATCGTGATATTCATTGTGTATTCTCCTTTATTGATGAAAATCAGTTGTTTGTTTTATTGTAACATGGTTTGATTTCTTAATGTAAAGAGCAGTAAGTTTAAAACTTACTACTCTTTTAGATCAACTATTTAATTGTTTATTTAAAATAAATAGTTAAAAATTAATTTTTGTTGGAACTAGCTGATTAACTAGGGTGCCATCTCCTAATTGTCCTTCTGTGTTTCTTCCCCAAGTCCACACTGTTCCATCAGATTTGATTGCTGCCATATATCCATTCCCTACAGATATTTGTTTAACATCAGTAATTCTGTATATCCAAAGAGGGACTGAAGATTTTGTATTTGAAATTAAACCATTTCCAAATTGTCCTGTATTATTACTTCCCCAAGCAAAAACTCTTCCATCTTTTGTCAAGGCAGCAGCTGAACTAGCTGCTGCTGAGATGGATTGGATCTCATCTAATCCTGGCACTTGTGTAGGATTGTAATTATTTTTCCAGCTCCATACAGTTCCATCCTTTTTCAAAGCAAAATTACCATCATAATTAGAATCAATTTCTTTCACATCACTTATCCCATAGACTATCTTAGGTTGATCATTAGAAATATCCCAAACTGTTCCATCTTTTTTCAATGCTAATACTTGATCCTTATTAGCAGACAAACCAATTACTGAATCAATAACTTTAGCAGATACTTGATCCGGGTTCGTTCTAGAAAGTCTTGAAACTGTTCCATCTCCTTTTAATGCATAATTGTTTGTGCCTTCATTTGGTAAAACTAAATCTACTACATTAATAATATACCAGGATTTACCCATAGCTTTATTATTACCAGCAAACCATAGGCTTCCATCGGTTTTTATAATGTAACTATACATACTATCTTGCCTAGTTAATTGAGCATCATTTATATTTATTAATACTGGTACTTTATAGCTGGAAACTGATGTGTTTGAAATTTGTTTATAATTATTACTTCCCCACATCCAAACACTTCCATTTGGTTTTAGCAACGACATATGATTTCCATTTCCAGCTTCAATAATAGAAATATTATTTAAGGTAGCTAACTTAAAGGTAATAGTCTTACTTGGCTCAGATTCATATCCAGGCATATTGACAGACTTCACATAAACCTCGAAATTTTTAAAATAATTTAAATTTTCTATAATAACATTTTTCTCTTTGACTGATTTGTATAAAATATTATTTAAATAAACATTATATCCCTTTATTTTTGTATCATCGCCTATAACATCCCATTTTAGATAACCTTTCGTTCCCTCTATCCCAGATATTTTCAATTCAGTTGGTATTGCAATTATTTCATCAGTTTTTGTCATAGTTTCTAAAGGAACACTAAAGCTAGATGAATATCCTTCTTCTGACACAGCTTTTACTGTGATTTTATAGGCAGTTAAAGCTTTTAAACCTTCAATTAAATATTCTTCTTTTTTCGATGTACCAATCTCTATATTATTAACAAAAATTACATACTTATTAATAATAGATTCACTTTGAGAAGGCAACCAATTTAATTGAATGGAACTAGAAGTTTGCTTATTTGAAGTCAAACCTGATGGCATAGTAGGTATATCTTCATTAAGGGTAACCTTTAATAATTCACTAGGCTCAGATAATGATTGTTTTTTATTTAGAGCCTGAATTTTAAAACTATACGTACTTCCAGACTTTAGATTTTTCACCATATACATCGTATTAGTAGTAGTTGCAATTTGTTTATCATCCATAAATATTCTATATTCCAAAATTTCAGAAGCACTTTTTGAGTTACCCCAAGTAAATTGAACAGAATGTAATGATTTAGAAGATACACTCAAATTAGTTACTTTGCTTGGTTTATCCTCTACTGTTGTAACTAATAAAGGCTCACTTACTTCAGATACAAATCCTCTTATATCTTCAGCCATTATAGTAATTTTATAATTTTGGTTAGGTTTTAATTGAGTAATTGTATATTCATTTGTAGAAGATACTCCTACTCTTTGATCATCTACATAAATATTATAATATTTAATATCTTTTTTGCTTAATGAAGAAGCCCAATTTAGTTTAATAGTGTCCATAGTTGCTTCCAACAAATTTAATTTATCAGGTGTACTAGGAATTTCAATGGCAGGTTGCCCTGAAGAAATACTTTCACCAAAATTAACTTTTTGTGCAGATTCATATCTACTATATTCTACTCCGCTCCAAAAATCTTGACCCATCATCCAAAATGTTTCATCTGATTTTACAGCAGTTATAGAATTGTATTGGTAATTAATCATATCTACGTTGTCTAGAAGCATTTTTGGAGGTGAATTTTTTGAAGGTTGAGTATTTCCTGTGAGATTTTTACTGTCTCCCCAACCCCACAAAGTATGATCTTTTTTCAAAGCTAATACGTAATTGGGTATACCATAGCCAGGAGTAAACAATTCCAAAACATTGTCTATTTTTAATTTTTCGGCAAGGTAGAAGTTTTTATTTAAAGAATTACCTAATTGTCCTTGATCATTATTTCCCCAGCCCCATAATTCACCTAATTCATTTATTGCAAAACCATAATTGTCAGCAGCATAAGCTCTGTCAATATTTTCGAGTATATAATAAGCAAGTGAACCTTCACTATACATTCTTTGAACAGATGTATCTCCCATCTCATACAAAGGTTTTGGTTCAAAAAAATTATTATTGGGATTGTTGCCTAGTTCTCCGCTTCTATCATAACCCCATGTATTCAATGTTTTGGTACTTAATAAAGCGATAGCAAATTCCCCACCACTTGAAATGCTTGAGACATTGTCACCTTTACCATCAATATAAATAGGATGTCTAGCTGGTCTAGAACTATTTGCAATGCTTGATTTTCCCCACGTCCATAAATCTTTAGAATTAGTCAAGACCACTACAGATTTTGCCGCAAACTTCAAATCTTTTACATCTTTTAAATTTATACTTTCAGGAGTTTCAAAAGCTTTATCTGCACTTTCAAAAAATGGATCTTGACCCCATGCCCATAAGGAGTCATCTTTTTGTATAATAAATATTCTTTTATTTTTAATAAAAAATTTCTTAGCTTCTTTCAGTATTTTAATTTCTTTAGGCATTGTACTATTAACAGGAAATCCTCCCCAACCCACAACAGTTCCATCTACTTTTTGAGCTATTACAAAACCACTACCTGTATATATTGATTTAACATTATTCAAATTTGCAATAGGTTTAGGTATACTTCTGGCATAGTTGTTTCCAGTTCCTAAAGAACCCTCGGCATTTGTTCCCCATGTCCATACAGTTCCATCCCCTCTTAGAGCAATTAAGGAATTATCTGTAGATTTAAAATCAGGTCTACTATGAGTAGTCACTTCAAATACTTCACTATAATCAGATTCATTATAAGCAAGATCATAAGTGACTAATTTATACCGATAAGTAGTATTTGCTTTTAATCCTGTGATTTGATAATGATCTCTATCCACAGTAGCTACAAATTGATCATCTTCAGTGTAAATATCATATCCTTTGATACCAATATTATCTGTAGCACCAGACCAAGAGAGATCAAACTGGTTATATCGTAAATTATCCACTTTAAACGTTGTTGGTGCTGTAGGCGGGATGTCATCAAAGCGAGCAACTTTAGTCACAATCGGACTATAGTTTTCTGCTTCATCAAACGACCGGAAAGATATAGGATTCTCTCCTACTTTTTCAATAGATAATTCATCTACATAGGTCTCCCATTCAAGAGAATCATCCATTTTAAACTGATAACGAATACGATTCCGTTCATTTTGATCTTGTTCTGTATTAATAGAAACCGTTACAGGAAGCCAGCTCCACTCCTCATCCATTTCCACCTTAGGCGATTGAGGTGCTGTACGATCTATTGGAACAAAAGTCTCAACAATAGGACTTATATTACCTGCTCCATCCACAGAGCGAGCATATATAGTCTCATTTTCAGTAGATACTACAAATGGATTCTCATAAGTGATCCATTGACCCGATTCACCAATACTATATTCTGTTTTGGCTGTTCCACTGTTCTCGTCTGTCCCGTCTATGATTGAAACGGTTGCATTTTGAGTTGTCCAATACATAGGGTCTATTCTTACAGTAGGGACATCAGGTGGTGTAGAATCTACTAAAACAGTTAAGATACGATTCTTTTCAATATTTCCATAGTAATCAATAGAACGATAATAAAATTGTGATGCTTGTTCTTCAGTGATGGTAACTGGACCGGAATAAGTTAACCAATTCATACCTAAATCAGTACTATATTGAATAGTTTTCACTCCAGATTGTTGATCAATAGCACTCAATTTTACTTGAGCCGATCCTTTGTAATAACTATCGCTATTACCAGCACCAACCATTTCTGCTGTTGTCAGAGGTGCTATACTATCCAACTTTACTGTTAAATTTAAAGTGTTGTATTCACTACTTCCTATAGTGCGATATAAGACACTGTATCCTTTAGGAGGAGCAAATTGGACTGGAGTATTATAGGCTTGCCAACTCTGTCCCTGATCTCTGGTATATTCTATTCCACTACTAAATTCAACAGATATCTTGCCATAATAAATTCCATTGGCACCGCGAATGCCCTTCACTTGAACTCCAGCAGCTGGAGAAAAATCTGCTGATGCTTCATTAGGAAACATCGGTAACTGGATGAAGAAAAGAAGGAGCACAAGGCTCCATATCATATATTTTTTCAAAGAAATACCCCCGTTAAGATTACTTTTATTATCTGTATTTTATGATTTTATTGATTGATTGCATCCACATACTACGAAAAATTATTAATTGTGTATAAGATTTTTTACATTTTTATTATACCTATAGATCTTGCACATAATAAAAGAAATTCAGCTTTCTAATCCAAGTAGAATTTGTTGAATTAAATATCTAGCTTGATCTACATTGCAATTTCTCATGCCATATTCTATAACATATCCTTGTACTGTATCCCACTGTTCGATTTGTTTTATTTCTGTTACTTCTGCTAAAAGTTTATCTATATATTGTTGATATTCAGTTTCTTTAAACTCACAAGATAGTTTAATAACTTCACTATAATTCTCTGCCATTACCAAATAACATTAGATAAAATATTGAAATTGCTTAAAACAAATTTCTTCCAAACTAAAACCTCCTAAAATATAAGATATCCTTCATTTCTATCTCGACATAATTAAGAGTTTTACTATTATCATTTTATTGAATTTAAAGTACTATAATGTTTCCGAAAACTACAAATTTTCATGACTTTTGTATTGATTTTATAAAAGTTATCTAAAATACATTACTTCAAATCAATTAAAGCCCATATTTCTTTAAATAAAATTTCATTTTCCTTATAATCATATTGATCTATTTTTGAGTTTCTAAAATAGACCCCTGATTCTTCGATTTCTTCAATATAATTCAAATGATTGATTGTGTTAAAG
>NZ_MDER01000028.1 GCF_001721045.1 Paenibacillus nuruki
TTGAAGTCAGTAGAAGGGGAAGATTGCAAAGCAAAATATCTTACGATAAGCGCTTGGCAATTAAAGCGCGACATCTTCTAGTGCGGTAAAAAAGATCCATCTTTTATTGATATCGGCAACATTATCGAATGGATTATAGCTATTTTACATGATATACGTAATAATTGCCTGTTCAGATTATGATAAACCAATTGCAAAAAGATGAATCTTAGTTAGCTCATTTGATAACAAAATGCGCTTGCCAAAGTAAGCGCTGAGGAGGAACTTATCAACGTGGACAATCGATTCAGTCAACCTACTCCTTCAGAGGCTACAATGCTCTCTACAGAACCTGCTCTTCCAGATCAACCAGTGACTTGGAAAGACTTTGTGACGTTAGCGAAGCCCGGGATTTTAAGATCTAATCTGATCGCTACATTTGGTGGGTTTTGGTTAGCGTCCGGCTGGAATGTCAATTATATTCATTTAATATGGACATTGCTGGGAACCATGTTAGTCATGGCATCTTCCTGTGTATTTAACAATTACTTTGATCGTGACCTCGATACCAAAATGACACGTACCCAAGATCGTGTACTAGCAACACGCCGCGTCTCGCCTCATATCGTGCTCTGGTATGCGATCATATTAGGCGTACTTGGAATGGCTGTACTGACATTATTTGTAGGATTACTGGCAGTAGCATTCGGTATACTTGGAATGTTTGTCTATGTGGTGATCTATACGTTGTGGTTAAAACGTTCATCCACATGGAGCACCTCACTTGGTGGTATATCAGGAGCAATGCCACCGGTTATTGGTTATGTAGCCGTTACACATCAAGTGGATCTAGGAGCATGGTTATTATTTGCAATGTTATTCTTATGGCAACCTCCTCATTTTTGGGCACTCGGGATTCGCCGTGTAGAAGAATATCGTGCCGCAGGATTTCCACTTTTACCTGTTGTCAAAGGTATTAAACGCACAAAGTATCAAATGCTTCCTTATATTGCACTGTTGATTCCTATCCCTATCTTGATGTATGTCTACAATTATACAGGTATTATTTTTATGATCGTCTCGCTTGTTTTATCAGTACTATGGTTCGGGATGGCAGTCGCAGGATTTAGAAAACAAGATAATGATAAATGGGCGAAAACGGCTTTTATTTTTTCCATTAATTATTTGACGATTAGCTTTATTATGATGATTATAGATACGGTTCATCACTCCTAAACATGTATTAAAATCATAAAAAAGAACACCACAAGAGGAGTATCTCTATGCGGTGTTCTTTTAATATAGGATGGGATAAATAATGTATTCTTCTAAGCCTGCTTTTTCTAATTGAGCCACTAGATATTCATCCGGTGTGCCTTCAACCCCTGCATAACCTCGCCGGGTATATATATGAACAGCATCCGGGAAAGTATCACGTAACACACCACGAATTTTTTTGCCTGCGGGGTCATTGTCCATAAATAAGTAAACTTCATCATGCCCGATTTGTTTGCGAAGTTTTTCTGATTTTAAGGCGTTAAGTGTTCCAAATGTGCATTCGATCTTTACATCTTCTTTTAACAATCGGCGTAATCGACTACGATCATTTTTACCTTCAACAATAATATACATCGTATCGTTCTCCTTCCATTTATTGTAATATATTCGAAGTGGATGTTATAAAAGTTATGATATCGGGCGTTTGCTGACATATCGTCTATACATCTTGTATAATGAACAAAGGTTATCAGGTAGGGTATGTATTATTACACAAATGGATTCATCATGAAAAATGAAAGTTGGAGGTTATATGTATGGATTGGCAAGTATGGGGCGAGTTTTTTAAACAAAATTGGCTAATCATTTTGGTTGCCTTAATTATACTCTTTCTCGTTATCAATCTGGTCAAAACGGTGATCAAATGGTTGATTGTTATTATTATTGCTGTAGCTTTATTTATCTACAGTGGGATTTCAATGGATCAAATTAAAGATACGGTATCTGGAGTAACGGAACAGACGATTTCAGCATTACAACAAGAAGCAACAGAAGTGATGAAAAAAGAAGCCGCTGATGCGAAGTTTGAAAAAAATCAAGATGGTAGCTATACGATTCGTACCACTAATCTTCAAGTGCTAGGAACGCCTGGCAAAAATACAGTGGGTGTTACTTTCCGTGGTGTGTCTTTAGGGGAATGGGATGTGAAGGGAACGATGAAATCTTTTATTGATGAAGCTAAATCGAACGCTGGCACATCAGGTAACCCTTCTTAAACCGTGTGATCAAAATGTAGGGGGACCTGTATGACATTCAATGAGCTGTCCACGTTTTTCGATAGCAGTCCAGTATCGGTTTTGATTTATGTGATTGTTTTATTTTCGATTATTCAGGGAATACGTCATGGAGCTGTACGTTCAGCAGGAAGATTATTTTCGTGGGCGGGTCGTACGTTATTAACAGTACTTGCACTTGTACTAGCCGCTCCGTTTGCTTTGTGGGCATCGCCTCATGTTCAAGCATGGGCGCAAAGTGTATCTTCGGTTACACCAGAAGGTGAATTGAAATGGTGGACTGAAATGTATTATTCAGCCATTTATTTAATTTCTGAATTTTCATTATTGCGTTTTATTGTGCTATTTGTACTGAGTTATGTAGTAGCTAGTATTGCTTTTTCATTGCTAACCGTATTGCTTTTACCTGAAAAATGGCGCAGAGGAACAATCGTGGTGAATGAGAAGCGTTCTTCATGGGTCAATCGTCTAGCAGGTGGAGGAATTGGGCTTTTGAATGGAGCGATTCGATCCGTAATAGTGATTTTAATTTTATTTATCGTGGTCAGCCTGTATCCAAGTACAACGGTCACTGCTTATGTAGAAGGTTCCTCTCTGTATCAAAAAAGTGTGTCTACTGTGATTAAGCCGTTAACCGGTTCGTTTGTAGCGGATACTTTACCTGTATTCACCAGTGCAGTGGAAAAAGAGCTGACCGGTATTTTTCAACGTAAATACGATGTCGTTGATCGCAGTATCCCATCTGATATCGAAGATGCGGCGGCAGCGATTGTAGCCAAAGAAACAAGTACAGAAAGTAAAGCTCGTCTGCTCTACGAATGGGTAGGATCTCGAGTAACTTATGACTATAGTAAAGTCGAAAATTATGAACAGCGTGGAATCTGGCATGAGCAGAATCCTGAAGAAACCTTTGCGACTCGTAAAGGGGTATGTATTGATTATGCCCGCTTATATGCGGTGATGGCTCGTTCTCAAGGGATAGATGTAAGAGTCGTCACAGGGCTTGGTTATAACGGACAAGGTGGTTATGGTCCGCATGCTTGGAATCAAGTGTATTTGCCAGATTCAGAGCAATGGGTTCCACTTGATCCAACATGGGCTTCAGCGGGTGATTGGTTTAATCCTCCCAAATTTGCAGAAACACATATCGAGCAAAGCGTGTTGTAAAAGAGCGAAAATATTCAACAGCAGGTTGTCTATGGTATGATAAAAAAAGTTCAAAAGTCGTCTCGTTTTATAGTTGATGTACAGAATGACAGGCCTCATGTAGTGCCGTAAGAGAAAGGGAAATGTTACAACATGAATAAATCGGGTATGGACGATCCGTCAAAGCGCGAGATTAAAAATCAGCGTCAGTTTTCGATTCGACTGAATGTATTTTTTTTCGCGACCTTTGTCATTTTTAGTGTGTTAATTGTTCGTCTGGCGGTCTTGCAGTTTGTTGAAGGTCCAACGTTGAAAGAAAAAGAAGCAAGTATTTCTAGTAAAAGTACCCCGATTCCACCGATCCGTGGCAATATTATGGATGCTTCCGGTGAAAAAATTGCTTATTCTACGTCGTCTCAGTCACTTTATTTTACATTGGAAAAAAATTATTCTTTAGCTAAAAATAAAGATGAATTGTACGGCATCGTAAGCAAACTCAAAAAAGTATTCAATCAATATGGAAGTAAAGATGAAACAATGACAGCGGATCAGATTATTGAAGCGATGGATATTACATATCGCAAAAATTTCGGTTACACTCCGCGCCGTGTCAAAAAAGATTTAACCAATGAAGAGATTGCTTATTTCCTTGAACATAAAGATCAATTTCCAGGGATTGAGATTGTAGAAGAAAGTGTTCGACATTATGATACGGATCGTGTCGCTGTGCAGACCGTCGGCTACTTGTCTTCTTTTGCCGGTGTACGTAATACGATGGATCATTATAAAAACAAAGCGAGATTAGAAGATGCTCAAGAAAAATATCTAGATACAGAGTTTGTCGGTGTCGATGGTATTGAGTATGCGTATCAAGATGATCTACGCGGTAAAAATGGTCTTAAAACAACCCCTGTTAATGCAATGAATATTGCAAGCGGGCGTACTGAATTGACTGCTCCTGAAAAAGGGAACAACGTCTGGATGACGATTGATAAAAATGTACAAAAAACAACGCAACAAGCGATTACCGATCAATTGTCGTTTCTTCATTCCTACCGTAGCGGTTCATCCTATGCGCCTAATGCACAAACAGGATATGCAGTAGCGATGGAAGTCGATACAGGAAATATTGTCGCTATGGCAAGTATGCCTGATTATGATTCTAATGTATGGGAAAGTATGACAGACGATAAATATAAAGACATTCAGCATTATTATGCGAACGGAGCGATTCGTGAAGTGTATCGTGAAGGGCATGCTTCTTCAATGGTGTTGATGGGTTCTGTTATTAAGCCTTTGAGTGTTCTAGTAGGTCTTAAAGAAGGATTGTTTACACCTTATAGTGGTTATCAAGATATTGGATTTGCACAGTTTGGTAAAGCAGGATACGAGACCAAAGTACGTAATTCCAGTAATCATGTATATGGCTATTTAACTCCTTCTACAGCGATCGAACATTCATCAAATGCTTTTATGGTCGATATGGTCGGCAAAAAGTTATACACCAAATACGGTGGCGAATCGATCAATGTCTGGGATAAATATATGAAAGAATTCGGTCTGGGTGTTTCTACGAAAAGTGGGCTTCCTTACGAGAGTGATGGTTCAGGGGAGTATATGAATCTTAAAGCCGCTGGTAGTGCGCAAGCCGCAATGGCATATGCTTCTTTCGGACAACAAGGAAAATATACGACTTTGCAATTAGCACAGTATGTAGCGACCTTAGCCAACAAAGGGACACGTCTTAAACCTCAATTGGTAAGCAAAATTACAGATTCAGAAGGTAATATTGTACAGAAAACCAAAGCACAAGTAGTTAATCAAATTGATTTCCCTGATTCTTACTGGTCTGCGATCAAGTCAGGAATGAAGAGTAAAGTATCTGGATTTGATGGATTCCCGTACGACTATGCTCGTAAAACAGGTACATCTCAGCAATCAGTATATGGTCATCTTGTGGATAATGGTGTATTTATAGCTTATGCTCCACGAGATAATCCGAAATTGGCTGTTGCCGTAGTGATTCCAGAAGGTGGATTCGGTGCGCAAAGTGCGGCTCCAGTAGCTCGTAAAATCTTTGATGCTTATGATCAAGAATATGGCTTAGATGGTATTCCGAAAAAAGTATCTGAAGCAAAAACAACAGATCAAACCGCAGCTACAAGTAATAATTAATTGTAAAAGTAGATGTGTATGTTCCAAATATGTGTCAGCAGGTTCCTTTCGATAAGGAACCTGCTTTTTTGTTATCTTTTTGTAGTCTACATAGCGCTTACATATGTTAAAATGAAGAAAGAACAACATTATATGGAACAAAATACATAGGAGGTTCAACAACCCGAATGAAAAAGTGGAATGAACAATCATCAGAGGACCTCGAAGTCAGTCACCGTAAGCAATTTTCGGTGCGTTTGAATATATTCTTTTTTTCTGTATTTGTTATTTTTAGCGTGCTTATTGTACGTTTGGCTATTTTACAATTTGTAGAAGGTCCAACGTTGAAAGAAAAAGAAGCCTATGTTGCCAACGATATCACTCCGATTGTACCGACCCGTGGGAATATTTATGATGCTACAGGAACCAAAGTTGCTTATTCCCTTTCGATGCAATCGTTATATTTTACATTGAGTAAAGATTATCGCTTGGATAAAAATAAACCAGAATTATACCAAATTATTGGTGACCTCAAGCGTGTATTTAATAAATACGGTGATCCTGATCGTAAAATGACAGCCGCAGAAATTGAAAAAGAAATGGATATTAAATATATTAAAAACTATGGCTTTACACCGCGTCGAATCAAAAAAGATTTGAGTAACAGCGAGATTGCTTATTTTCTTGAACATAAAGATCAATTCCAAGGGATTGAAGTTAGAGAAGAAAGTGTGCGTGAGTACAGTAAAGATCAGTTAGCTGTACAGACGGTAGGTTATTTGAAAGCCTTTTATGGTGTGAAAACTTCAATGAATAAATATATAAATCGTGCTCGACTATCAGATGAGGAATCTCGTTATATTGATACCGAACTAGTCGGTGTCGATGGTCTTGAATATACGTATCAAGACGAACTTCGTGGAAAAAATGGTGTGAAGAAAACGCCAATCAATGCGTTAAATCGTGTGAATGGACGTGCTACTTTAACACCACCAGTTAAAGGGAACAATCTCTGGATGACGATTGATAAAAATCTACAGTTGGTTGCTCAACAAGCAATCACTGATCAGCTTTCATACTTGCATTCTTATAGTAGTGGTAATGCTTATGCACCTAATGCTCAAACGGGTTATGCAGTAGCGATGGAAGTCGAAACAGGCAATGTAGTGGCTATCGCAAGTATGCCAGATTACGATTCCAATATCTGGGGAAATGCACCTAGTCAAGACCAAATCAACGAGATCCTATCTCGCTCTGCTAATGGTACGATTCGAGAAGTATACCGGGGTAAAGGAGCTTCATCTATGGTCTTGATGGGTTCTGTTATTAAGCCTTTAAGTGTATTGATCGGAATGGAAGAAGGACTATTTACGCCGTATGCAGGATACTCTGACCGCGGATATGCTGAATTTGGTAAAGCAGGTCATGAGACTCGTGTACGTAATGCATTAGGTGAAGTTCTAGGCTATTTAACACCGACTGAAGGGATTCGAAAATCCTCCAATGCTTTTATGGTCGATATGGTCGGCAAGCGTTTGTATAACAAATATGGTGCCGAATCCGTCAACGTCTGGGACAAATACATGAAAGAATTTGGTCTAGGTGTAACTACAGGAAGCGGACTTCCTTACGAGAATGAAGGTCGGGGAGAGTATCTAAATCTTGAAGCCGCAGGTAGTGCGCAGGCAGCGATGGCTTATGCTTCTTTTGGACAGCAAGGTCGTTATACTACCTTACAACTAGCACAGTATGCAACAACACTAGCTAATCGTGGTAAACGCCTCAAACCTCAATTTGTAAGTAAAATTACAGATGCTCAAGGAAATCTAGTGAAAAAGATCGAGCCTGAAGTATTAAATACTGTAAACTTTCCAGACGAATATTGGAATACTGTTATTCAAGGGATGAGAAGTAAAGTACCTGTATTTGAAAATTATCGTTATGATGTAGCACGTAAAACAGGTACATCCCAGCAATCTATCTATGGTAAATTAGTCGATAACGGTGTATTTATTTCTTTTGCTCCTCGTAATAATCCGAAGTTAGCTATTGCTGTAATGATTCCTGAAGGTGGCTTTGGTTCTCGAAGTGCAGCTCCAGTCGCCAAAAAAATATTTGATGCGTATGATCAATACTATGGTTTGGATGGAGTCCCTAAAGGTAAAGCTGTAACTGAAGAAACAACAACAGAATAAACACAATTGATAAAAGGTGGATATCTATGAATTTGAACAAAAGTCCTGCTCATGAAAATGAGCAGGAAAAACACCGTAAACAGTTCGCTATTCGACTCAATATTTTCTTCTTTATAACGTTTGCTGTATTTTCAGTGATTGTTGTTAGATTAGCTATTATTCAATTTGTTGAAGGGCCAGAATTACGTAAAGTAGCAGAAGGCGATATTGTTAAAGAAGTCCCTCTTTTACCGACACGAGGAACGATTTACGATTCAAGTATGCATCCGATTGCTTATTCAGAACCTACGCAGTCTTTATATTTGACCCTAGATAAAGATTATAATCGAGCAGATCGTATTCAAGAAGCGAAGCAGTTAGCAAGAAAGTTACAGAAGATATTTGATCAATATGGCGATCCAAATACTAAGAAGTTAACAACAGTCGATATTTTTAAAGCGATGGATACTACATATGCTAAAGGAAATGGCTACACACCTCGACGTATCAAAACAGGATTATCTGATAAAGAAATTGCCTATTTTTTAGAGCGTAGAGATGAATTCGAAGGCATAGAAATTGTAGAAGAAAATATACGACATTATGATACAGATACGGTTGCTGTTCAGACGGTAGGATATTTGCGTCCTTTCGTATCTTCTATGAGTCGAAATAAATATAAAAATATTCAACGCAATTCAAGTGAAGATCCAGCTATGAAATATTCGGCTATCGAAAATGTAGGATTTGATGGATTAGAACTGTTATATCAAGATGAATTAAGAGGAAAAAGTGGTTATCGTAGAGTGCCAATCAATCCTAAAAATATGGCTTCTGGACCGACAGAGCTGATTCCACCTGTCAAAGGATCGGATCTTGTACTAACGATCAACAAAGAGATACAAGTAGCGACGGAGAAAGCAATCACAGAGCATACGGCTAAAATACGCTATTCAGGCACACGCGGAGTTAGTGCTCCTAATGCTGTAACAGGGTATGCAGTAGCAATGGAAATAGATACAGGTAAAGTGGTTACTATGGCAAGTATGCCTGATTATGATAGTAATATTTGGAGTAAAGATACACGTACTGAAAGTGAATGGAAAAATATAGAGCCTTACTATATGAATGGCGCTATTCGTTCGGTGAATCGTCCGGGTGGTGGAGATCATCCTTCTTCGGTTGTCTTGCTAGGTTCAACGATGAAACCTTTATCTGTATTGCTCGGTTTAAATGAACATCTATTTACAAGATATGATTATTATAATGATCGTGGTGTGACTACACTTGGTAAAGAAGGATATGGTACTAAAGTAAGAAATGCGAGTAGTCATGCTTATGGAATGCTTAATCCGGTTGACGCTATTTCTCATTCATCGAATACCTTTATGGTGGATATGGTTGGTAAACGGTTATATCAGAAGTATGAAGGTAAACCTGGTGTAGATGTATGGGATAAATATATGGAGCAATTTGGATTAGGAGTATCTACAGAAAGTGGACTTGCCGCAGAATATATAGGATACAAAGAGTATATACATGAAATGGAATCAGGAAGTGCTCAATCTGCTCTAGCATATGCTTCTTTTGGACAACAAGGGAAATATACAACTCTACAACTAGCACAATATACAACGATGTTAGCGAATCGTGGAGAACGTTTGAAGCCACAATTTGTGAATGAGATTCGTAATGCAGATGGACAAGTAACCAAGAAATTTAAAAAAGAAGTACTGAATAAAGTAGATTTTCCTTCAGAGTATTGGGATGCTGTACAACAAGGAATGCAAAGTAAAGTGGATGCGTTCAAAGGATTCCCTTATGATTATCGTCGCAAAACAGGAACTTCACAACAGCGGATGGCTACAGGTAAAACGATTGAAAATGCTGTCTTTATCGCGTATGCTCCAGCACAAAATCCTAAACTAGCTGTGGCTGTTGTTGTACCTGAAGGTGGATATGGTGCTCAAGGTGCCGCTCCAATTGCACGTCAGATTTTTGAAGCCTATGATCAGAAATATGGATTAGATGGTGTACCCAAAAAGAAACCCGCTACTGAAAATAGTGCAGAGTAATATACAGTAAATGATTAAATAAATGAGTCTAAATATAACATTAAGCAAGGGGGAAAATAGCCTCTTGCTTTTTTTTGCCTTCTACTTTAAAATTTGCACTAGGGAAACATTATTTCCTAATATAAAAATATAGTCATATGAGAAAAATAATTGCTTCAATGTAATATTTAAAGTGTAGATTATTGGTATATAGAAACAGACTATTTTGAAAGTACAGGAGGATCATATATGTCGATTCATCGTTCCAAATCAACATGGGCAAAAGCATATCTTATTAATAAACATAACCGTAAATCCGCAACATCGTCTCCGTTATATCAACGCATGCTGTATAGCATTAGTATCGCTGTGATTGTTCTTATTCTTAGTGGATGTACAACTATTCAAGGGGCAACCGACGAATCGCCTTCGTTTGCAGAAGGGGGAGCATTACGAATAACAGCAACTACCGGTATGATTGCTGATGCCGCTCAGGAAGTCGGTGGGGAGCATGTATCCGTTGTAGGATTAATGGGACCTGGTGTTGATCCGCATATGTATAAAGCTTCGCAAGGAGATATTCGTAAGTTAGACGATGCGGATCTAGTGTTGTATAACGGACTGCATTTGGAAGGTAGTATGACCAAGATTATGGAGAAAATGAGCAAATCTCGCCATGTGGTGGCTGTAGCTGAAAATATTGATCCTAACAAGCTTCGTTACAGTGAAGATGGAGCAACCGAATATGATCCTCATATCTGGTTCGATGTGAGTCTTTGGGTGAATGTGACTCAGACGATTGAAGCGGCATTGATTGAAGCTGATCCTGCACACGCAGCAGATTATCGCCAAAATGCTTCTGTTTATATAGCAAAGCTGAATACGTTACATCAAGAAGTACAGAGTAAAATAACGAGCATTCCAGAGTCGGGTCGAGTGTTGATTACAGCTCATGATGCTTTTGGATACTATGGTGATGCTTATAATATTGAAGTTAAAGGGTTACAAGGGATCAGCACAGCCGCAGAATACGGTTCTAAAGACGTAAGTGATCTACGGAATGAATTAGTCGAGCGGGGAATCAAAGCGGTATTTGTAGAGTCTAGTGTGCCTTCCAGATCGATGGAAGCTATTATCGCAGGTGCTCGGTCAATGGGACACACGGTTCGTATTGGTGGAGAATTGTTCTCGGATGCTATGGGTGAAGCAGGAACAACCGAAGGAACGTATATCGGAATGGTACGTCACAATACAGATACGATTGTAGAAGCGCTGAAATAATAAATGATTGCATACACTTGTTCATCATACATTATACAAGGAGGTTTATTTATGACCCATTTATCTCTATCTGATCCTATAGCCGTTACAGACAACAACGCGATGGCTATGCCTCTGCAAGTAACAGGGCTGACTGTAGCCTATCATAAAAAACCAGTTGTACAGGACGTATCATTCACTTTAGCTCCTGGAAGACTGATTGGATTAATCGGCCCGAATGGTGCAGGGAAATCCACTTTACTTAAAGCTTCACTTGGATTAGTCCCTTCGATCGCAGGGGATGTCAAAGTCTATGGAAAAACCTATCAACAACACCGTAAAAAAATAGGGTATGTGCCACAGCGAGAATCAGTAGATTGGGATTTCCCTACGAATGCTTTAGACGTGGTATTAATGGGCACCTATGGACGATTAGGCTGGTTCCGTCGCCCTGGCAAACATGAACATGAAACAGCGATGGAATGTCTACGCAAAGTAGGGATGGCAGATTATGCACAACGGCAGATTAGCCAATTGTCTGGTGGACAACAACAACGTATTTTTTTAGCTAGAGCGTTAGCGCAACAAGCTCAATTGTATTTGATGGATGAACCTTTTGCAGGGGTCGATGCGACGACAGAGAAAGCCATTATTTCATTGCTTGAACAACTCAAAGCAGAAGGTAAAACAGTTCTGGTCGTTCATCATGATCTTTCTACCGTAGAAGCGTATTTTGATGATGTATTACTGCTAAATCGTACACTGATTGGTGTAGGGGCAGTCAAAGATATATTTAATGCTGACATGTTACAGCAGACATATGGTGGCAAAATGGCGGTGTTACAAGGTAAAGAAGGCATTGTACTTGCAGGGAAATAAGCACTTATAGTGCCAAGTGCTGGGGGTGAGGAGAGTATATGTGGAATACGATAGGGGCTTTGATACTTGATCCGAATGTACGCTGGATTATTGTCGGTTGTATGTTACTCGGATTAAGTAGTGGAGTGATTGGTTCGTTTATGGTTTTGCGGAAGCAAAGTTTGATAGGAGATGCACTGGCTCATGCGGCATTACCGGGGATTTGTATTGCTTTTATGTTGAGTGGTGTCAAATCAACAGGTGGATTTTTTATTGGAGCTTTAGTTGCAGGGGTACTCGCGACCTTTGGGATTCGATGGATTACACAATATTCACGAATCAAACAAGATGCGGCAATGGGCATTATTTTATCTTTCTTTTTCGGAGTAGGCGTATTGTTACTGACTCATATTCAACATAGCGGAGACGGTGGACAAAGTGGGTTAGACAAGTACCTATTTGGACAAGCGGCTTCTATGATGCAAAGTGATGTCTATGTTCTTGCCGGTATTAGCCTATTGATGATTGTTATCTGTGTGGCTTTATTCCGATTATTTAAACTAATCAGTTTTGATCCTGGATTTGCCAAAGGTATGGGCTTGCCTGTCGCCTTTTTGGAGCAACTTCTTCTACTATTGACGGTTATTATTGTGGTTGCAGGAATTCAAGCAGTAGGCGTAGTATTGATGTCTGCGTTGTTGATTACACCTGCTATTGCAGCACGTTTCTGGACAGATCGTCTGCATATTATGGTGATGGTATCCGGTATATTCGGAGCGTTAAGTGGTCTAATCGGAACATTGTGGAGTGGAATGGTGTCTCAATTGCCAACAGGTCCAGTGACAGTACTTGCGGCTACTGTATTTTTTGCAATCTCGGCACTATGTGCTCCGCGTCGTGGATGGTTAGCCAAGTTATGGTCGCGTAAGCAGACCAAAGAGCAGTGGCAGCGTCAAGGAGGAATAAGCCATGAGTAGTGATTTTTGGATTATTTTAACGGCTTGTCTGATGTCAGCCGCTTGTGGATTACTGGGTTGTTTTCTTATTTTGCGCAAAATGGCACTGATTGGGGACGCGATTAGTCATGCCGTATTACCCGGCATTGCGATTGCTTTTCTACTGAGTGGCACACGAGATTCGTTAGCGATGATGATTGGAGCAACTGCTCTCGGATTGCTTGCTGTATTTCTAATTCAATGGTTACAAAATTCAGGTATTCAATCGGATGCGTCAATCGGCATTATTTTTACAGCATTATTTGCGATTGGCGTTATTATTATCAGTCTCAATGCCCGTAATATTGATCTGGATCTTGACTGTGTATTGTTCGGCGAGATTGCTTATGTACAGTGGGATACGTGGACAGCGAACGGGATAGATATGGGACCACGTTCGGTCTGGATGTTAGGATCGGCATTGTTGATTATATTACTGTTACTTGCATTATTTTATAAACAATTCAAAATTTCAGCATTTGATCCAGCGATGGCAGTAGCTTGTGGGATTCCAGTGATGTTATTCCATTATTTATTAATGGGAATGGTGTCGATGACTTCGGTGGCTTCTTTTGAAAGTGTAGGAGCTATTCTAGTGGTCGGTATGTTGATTATTCCAGCATCTACTGCTTACTTGTTAACAGATCGTCTAGGCAGAATGCTAATGTATAGTGTACTAACAGGAGTCGTTAGTTCTATTATTGGTTATTATACAGCATATATACTTAATGCTTCGATTGCAGGCAGTATTGTTACAGTAGCAGGTATATTGTTTGGAATTGCTTTTGTATTTTCTCCAAAGCATGGTGTATTGATTCGCCGTCTGCGTCAACGCCGTTCTCAAGGAACAGCAATCGCTGAATAAGAATCCTACCAGAAAAGTATAAATATAGACTTTCTAACCATCTTGTCTTTGTTGAAAGTGAAACAACATGATAGGTCTACACATGAATGTAAACCATTTGCAAAACATCCTGTAATCTTGCAGGGTGTTTTGATTATTTTTCACATGTAATTTACAAAAGCTTTTGTGACCGATGTAACATCTATGATAAAATGAGCCTGTTATCGCAATAAGCTCACTGACTGGCTACAGTAGATTCAATAAACACCACTATAGAAATAGGAACAGGAAAGGAACGATACGACAAGATGACGACACGTAAATATAAGTTATTAGCTTTAGATATGGATGGAACATTATTAAACGATAATCATGAGATTACCCTCGAAACGATTAAATGGATTAATAAAGCGATGGATGAGGGTATTCATGTGTGTTTGTCTACAGGACGTGCAGCTCATAGTGCAATGCCTTATGCCGAGCAATTAGGCTTAGATACTCCTATGGTCACTGTAAATGGTAGTGAGGTCTGGAAAGCTCCTCATGAGCTACATCGACGTACACTGGTTGATCCTGATCTCATTCGTCAAATGTACGAATTGGCAATCGAAAAAGATGTCTGGTTCTGGGCATATACAGTGAACGGTTTACACAATCGTGATAACTGGCTAGAAGAAGGTACAGACCTTACAAGTATTGAATGGCTCAAATTTGGCTATAATACCGAAAATGATGAATTGCGTTACCAGATTCTTATGGCATTACAAGATATGGGTGGACTTGAGATTTCCAATTCGTCTCCACATAATCTAGAGATCAATCCACTCGGAATTAACAAAGCAGCAGGCATTAACGAAGTATGCCAGTTGCTTAATATTGATATGTCTGAAGTGGTTGCTGTAGGCGATAGCTTAAACGATCTCGCTGTCATTCAAGCTGTTGGATTAGGTGTAGCGATGGGTAATGCTCAAGAACCTGTGAAAGAATCGGCAGATTTGGTTGTAGGCTCTAATAATGATGATGGAATTGTTGAAGTCATTCGCGATTATATTCTGATCTAAAAAAAGTTGCAACGGATCAGGCTCTCTTCGAGTATATAGGTATAGAAAGATTACTGGAAGGAGTGAACCACACCGATGGAAATTCTCGGTTGGAGTTTAGTCATTATTTTATTTTTAGTCGGGATCGCAGGAGCGGTTTATCCTGTATTACCTGGCGCATTAGCTATTTATTTCGGATTTTTTGTGTACGGATGGTTTTTCTCATTCGCTGAATATAATGTCTGGTTCTGGATTATTCAGACGTTAATTGTGATTGTGCTGTTTGTAGCCGATTACGTCGTAGGTGCTTATGGAACCAAAAAGTTTGGAGGAACCAAGCTCACCGTCATTTTATCAACGATTGGATTGATTGTTGGACCGTTTGTTATTCCTGCTTTTGGTCTGATTTTGGGTCCATTGATCGGTGCAATTCTCGGTGAGTTGATTTCAGGTAAAGATTTTCAGCAATCGCTTAAAGCTGCATGGGGCACGATGCTTGGATTATTCACCAGCATGGTTGTGAAGATTATTTTACAAGTAGCGATGATCGTTATCTTCTTTCTCTGGATTTTTGTATTTTAAAAAAATAACCCGCATTGCTTAGATGACTATAGGTTGTCTATAATAGAGGTTGTTGAAAAAGCCCAAGACCGGAAGGCCTTTCAGCCTTCCGGTTTTTTGGTATGGTTGAGATCGGGCGTGAGAAAAGGGGAGCCGTTTTGTCTAAAACAGAGTCATTTGTCAGAGGAACCGTGATTTTGGCCGTTGCTGCTTTGATTGCAAGGGTGATAGGTCTGGTACAACGTGTACCATTAGAGCATATGTTAGGCTTTACAGGAAATGCTTCATTTACAGTTGCTAACAATCTATATTTGATGTTACTTGCTGTAGCCACAGCAGGGATTCCTAGTACACTGAGTAAAATGGTATCTGAGCGTTATGCGTTAGGTAGACCGGCAGAAGCGCAACGTATTTACTTTGCCGCTTTGTTATTTGCAGGTGTGATCGGTGTTATTATGACAATTGGGTTGTATGCGTTAGCACCATTTTTTGCAATTTATAACTCGAAAGTACCTGAAGCGGTTATCTCTATTCGAGCGATTGCACCATCATTATTATTATTCCCGATGATTGCGATGATGCGCGGTTATTTTCAAGGACGTAACTTGATGATTGCAGGCGGTATTTCTCAGATTATTGAGCAAATTGCACGCGTATTTACAGCCATTTTGTTAGCTTATGTTATTTTGCATCTGGGTTATAGCGGTGTCGAAGCTTCAGCAGGAGCTTCATTTGGTAGTGTACTCGGTAGTATCGGTGCATTTACCGTGATGTTATACTATGCGTTCAAAATGCGTAAGCAAGATAAGTTAGAGGGATTGGATGCGAAGTCAGACACAACGCATGCTGTGATTCCTTTGCGACAAATTTATAGTGATATTTTCAAATTATCAATTCCGATTGTTATATCGTCTCTGACGATTCCAGCTGTGTATTATATTGATAGTACACTTGTTAAGCCGTTATTGATGGGCGAAATTGGAGATAAGATGGCGACAAGAGTACTGGCTATTCTCGGTTCAAGAGCACAAAGTGTTGCCGGAATCCCACCGATTCTAGCGATTGCACTGAGTCAATCACTGATTCCGATTATCTCGGCTGCTTTTGCCAGTAACAAAATGGAACATTTGAAAAATCAGATCACTTTAGCATTAAGGATTTCAATATTAACGGGTATACCGATTGTATTGATTTTTAGTACTTCTGCATATTCGTTAAATGGATTGTTATTTAGTAGTAAAGATGGAGCAGGCATTATTGCTGCTTTGACGCTGGGAACAATTTTCCAGATTACGATGATGACAACCAATTCAATGTTAATAGGTATTAATAAAGCGAATCAATCGATGGTACATGTGTTAATCGGAATTGTCGTGAAATTGATTGTTAGTTTTGCATTAGCACCATTTATTGGTATTTACGGCATTATTTTAGGTACTTCGTTATGTTTTATTACGATCACATGGATGAATATGCGTTCGCTTCAAAAGATCGTTACGTTCTCTATTTTGGGCAATCGTTGGATCGGCTTCTTGATTACCGTAGTAGTGCTTGGCGGAATCGGTCTATTACTTAACCAAGTAGGTATTTTATTAACAGGTTATATGAATGATCGAGTTGCATTTTTTATCGGTTGTTGTATGGTAGGAATAGCGATACTATTGGTATATCCAGTCATGCTTGTTTTACTAAGAGTGGTTAAAGCCAATGAATTGGATTCATACCCTAAAGTATTACGAAAAGTTTTCCGTCCATTAATGCGTCTACAAAAGAATTAGGAGGAATATCATTATGCAAATGATTAATAGCAAAGAAGATTTTATAACTGTCACTCATTCTTCTCAATTAACTGTCGCTGTATTTAAAGCAGACTGGTGTGGAGATTGCCGATATATTGATCCATTTATGCCTGAAGTAGAAAGTAAATATGCGGATCGTCTAACGCTTGTTGAAGTGGATGTAGAAGCAACAGGTGATGTGAGCCAAGAACAGAATATCCTTGGTATCCCTAGCTTTGTCGCGTATGCGAATGGCAAAGAATTAGTCCGTTTCGTTAACAAAGCACGCAAATCTCGTGAGGAAATTGAACAATTTCTAGATCGTGCTGTCGCTGTGTATGAGACATTGGCTACAACAGCAGCAGAATAAAAAGATTTTGTTGAAATAGAAATATATAATAACTATATGTTGCTATAAGTACATCTATATTTATAAGTAAAGACGTACAAAGATATGCTTTGAACAGCTATCGTTGTACGTCTTTTTATTTTGACTGTATATTGATTTTTAGTGCGAACTGGTTTATAAATTATGTCAATATTTGCTTACCTGACTTTTCATTTGTTACGATACATTCAGGAGGTGGATATCATGTCAAAAAAAGGAATGATTATTACCAGTTTTTTAATAGTAATTGTTATTGTTGGAGTAGCCGCTGTTTATTTAGGTTTACATGGCAATCCTTTTACAAAAAAAGAAGCAGGACAAAAAATTGAAGCTTATTTAGTTTATGATAAAGGATACAACATTGAAAAAGTTGAAGGTACATATTCATTTACATCATCCAATGCGCCTTATGGTGCTAATGTAGTTTTTAAAGATGAACCTAACACCACATATTCTTATGCTATTTTTAAAGATGGGCATATTGCTCAAGAAGGATATAGTGGAAATACTTCCAAGCATCTCATCAAGTAAAATAACATGAATAGTCTATAATTCTATCTTAGATAGAACACATTATATCTATAAAAGTTAGTTACATAGTATTGTGTAGATATTGATCATTTTTTGTCACAAAGGATGCGGTAGTAATTACTGGTGATTCGTTATAATAGATAGTGACTATAAACAATGTCACTATTATAAAATAGCGGGTGATTCTCTAAATGGCAAGAAAGTTCAGAATAACAACTACACATCTAAAATGGTTGAGCTTTGTCACCTGTGTTGTTATGTTTTTAGCAACAATGGGGGGACTTGTAGTAACGAAATCAGGTTCAGGGCTCGGTTGCGGAACAGAATGGCCGCTATGTCATGGCAAATTTGTACCAGCGTATACGATTTCTTCACTTATCGAGTATTCGCATCGGGCAATTAGTGCTTTAGCGGGCTTAACAGCATTATTTTCTTTTATCGGATTTATCTTTTTTAATAAGCATCGTGAGCTTAAAGTATATGCATCATTAACATTACTATTTGTGTTAGTTCAAGCAGTAATGGGCGCATTGGCTGTTGTATTCTCACAATCTGCTCCTATTATGGCGCTCCACTTTGGATTTGCGATGATTGCTTTTGCAAGTTCGTCGATGATGGCACTTGGAGCAAGACGGATGGATCAGCAAAAAGGAGATTTACCGATTCCTGATGAACCACCGGTGAGTAAAGGGATGCGTAATCTGACGTGGTTTGCTACGATCTATACGTATATGGTAGTGTATACAGGTGCTTTTGTAACTCATACCGATTCTAGAGGTGGTTGTTCAGGAGTACTACTGTGTAACGGTTCAATCTTACCGGAATTATCCGGTGGGGTAGCTGTAGCCTTTTTCCATCGTGTAGCAGCATATAGTCTGTTAATCGTAATTGCGGTTCTAGCACACTATGCTTACCGTCGTCATCCGTATAATCCGGGTATTCGTAAGTTAGGTGTAACAGCTATCGTCTTTATCATTATGCAGATTCTAAGCGGAATGTTGAATATTGTAACGATGAAAGTACCTGAATGGTATTTCTTCTCCAGTATGTTGCATACGCTATTGATTCAGATTTTGTTCGGTGTGTTATGTTATATGAGTGTACGAGTATGGCAATTAAGTCGTGGTACACGTGGTAAAATAGGACAGGATCTATAAAAGCAACACTATTAATATGCTTCTGGATACTTTAAAATCAATACTGATTGTGTATAACGACTTTATTAAATAATAAAAGATTTCTAATTTCCTTAGGAAATGTTTATTTTTGCTTTGACAAAGCGTGTGAAGTTCAATATACTGAGAAAAGATTTTCATTTTCATTCGAATTTTTCATATTTTCTTATCGAGAGTGGTGGAGGGACTGGCCCGATGAAACCCGGCAACCGATTTTAGAAAATGGATTGCAGTGAATGTAGCAATCTACTTTCTAAAATGTCATGGTGCTAATTCCTTCAAAATGGCATGTGCAGTCAATGCAATGTGATTTTGGCAGATGAGAAGGAAGTATCTCTAATAATAGAGAACCCTTTTCTGCGAAAGGGTTCTTTTTTTGTATAAAGAAGAGAGAAGCGAATACCGACATATATTATAATGAAAATATATCCGACTTATTCGATGGTTTATATATGATTAATGTAATATCGCTTGAGGAATGAAGAGATAGAAGGAAGGAGCACCCATCTGTGATTGAGTTAAAAAATATAACTAAAACGTATGGCAAAGGTAAAAATCTAAGTCCTGCGTTAAGCGGTATCGATTTGAAGATCGAAAAAGGTGAGATTTTCGGTGTGATTGGACATTCGGGTGCAGGTAAAAGTACGTTAATCCGATGTATCAACTTACTCGAACGTCCCACTTCCGGTGAAGTATGGATCGATGGCGTTGATATGACCAAGCTTAACAAAGCACGGTTGCAAGTGAGACGACGTAAAATAGGAATGATTTTTCAGCATTTCAATCTATTATCTTCGGCAACGGTGTATGAGAATATCGCTTTTCCTTTACGCTTGGTCAAAACACCAGAACGTAAAATTAAAGAAAAAGTGAAAGAATTATTAGCTCTGGTTGGACTTGAGAATCATGCAAATAAATATCCTGCGCAATTATCTGGCGGACAGAAACAACGTGTAGGAATTGCCCGTTCACTAGCAAGTGACCCTGATGTATTACTTTGTGATGAAGCTACTTCGGCACTTGATCCTCAGACCACCAATTCGATTCTCAAATTGTTAGTTGATATCAATGAGCGCTTTAATTTAACAATCATTTTGATTACACATGAAATGCATGTGATTCAGAGCATCTGCGATAAAGTAGCTGTTATTCATCGTGGTGGGATTGTAGAACAGGGTCCTGTCACTGACGTTTTTTTGAAGCCACAGCATGAAGTGACACGTGATTTTATTTTAAATGAATCCAACAATGCTGAACTATTGAACACGTCTTGGACAGCACCAAATGTTCCCAATTCTTTAACTGTTAAAGTTTCATTTTTAGGTGACAAAACGTATCAATCGATTCTTTCGCAAACGGTACGTCATACAGGTGTCGATTTTGCTATTTTGCAAGGAACGATTTCAACATTAAAAAATGTACCTTATGGACAACTGATTGTTCGCTTTGAAGGAACAGAAGGAGACATTAAGCGTACACTCGATGGATTGACTGCTGAAGGTCTGGATGTGGAGGTGATCAACTGATGGGTGAATTGGATTTTTCACAAATCGATTGGAATGAATTCGGTACAGCAACGCTAGATACACTCAAAATGGTAGGTGCTTCCGGGTTATTTACTTTAATTTTAGGATTGCCTCTAGGTATATTACTATTTATTACAGGACGTTCTACGGTAGCATGGGTACGTTATTTCTATGCGGTGATTGCATTTATCGTTAATATTTTGCGCTCGGTTCCGTTTATCATTTTGATCGTAGCCATATTACCATTAACGCAAATTCTAGTAGGTACAACAATCGGAGTACTGGGAACGATTCCACCGTTAGTCATTGCCGCTGCCCCGTTTTTTGCCAGATTGGTGGAGACAGCACTGCGCGAAGTGGATCGTGGTGTGATTGAAGCAGCCAATGCTATGGGAGCTTCTCTCTGGCAGATCGTCACACGTGTACTTGTACGCGAAGCTATGCCAGGACTACTTGCCGGATTGACAGTGACTGTTGTTGCTCTAGTATCAAATACAGCGATGGCAGGAATGATTGGTGCTGGAGGACTCGGAACACTTGCGATCAACTATGGTTATTATCGCTATGATACGGCGATTATGTTAGTGGCTGTAGTCATCATGGTCATTATTGTTCAGATTCTACAAATGCTTGGCGATCGTCTAGTGGTTCATTTCTCTAGAAGATAAATATAGATAAAGAATCGTCTATATGTGGTAATTCTGCTGAATATTCAGGTGGTCAGATCGACAACAATAAGATGTTCAGCATATCAATAGCATGAATTAAAATACCAAACCAATAAAGGGGTAGAGAAGATGAAAAAATGGACTCTAATTGTACTAAGTATTATGTTGGTAGCTATTATATCGGCTTGTGGTAATAAAGCCGCTGATAACACAGCAGCTACAGGAACCACTGAAGGTGGAGCAGAGGCAGTGACATTGAAAGTCGGTGCTACAGCTGTACCTCATGCTGAAATCTTAAAGCATATTCAACCTGCACTTGCTAAAGAAGGCGTTAATTTACAAGTTGTTGAATTTACAGATTATATCCAACCTAACGTTCAATTGAACGGTAAACAACTAGATGCTAACTATTTTCAAACATTGCCTTACCTTGAAGAACAAAATAAATCACGTGGTATGACACTTAAAGCAGTACAACCTGTACACATCGAACCTTTTGGTGCCTATTCTACAAAGTATAAATCTATCGATGAATTGCCAGATGGCGCAAATATCGCTATTCCTAACGAAGTATCCAATGGAGCACGTGCTTTGATTTTGCTTGCGAACAACGGATTGATTGAATTGAAAGACAAAACAAACATCACTTCTTCTGTCAAAGATATCACATCGAATCCAAAAAACTTTAAATTCACACCGATGGATGCAGCTTTTATCACTCGACAATTGGGTCAAGTAGACTTGGGTATGATCAACATGAACTATGTATTAGAAGCTAAAATCGATCCTAAAACAGCATTGTTGACAGAAACAAGTAGCGCACCTTATGCCAACTACTTGGTAACTCGTGAAGATAACCAAAACGATGCAGCTATCGAAAAATTGAAAAAAGCTTTAACATCTGATGATACAAAAAAATTCATTGAAGATACGTACAACGGTGCTGTTATTCCAGCATTTTAAGTCCATATCCTCACTGAAAGTATACAGAAAGAGCTTAACTTCACTCCAGAAGTTAGGCTCTTTTTTTTTTGCGTTTTTAGAAATGTATATTTATTGTAAAAAAATAACTTATATCGTATCTCCATGATCGTCTACGCTCTCCGTATCATGAACTAAAGATGTAGATATCGCACGAGTCACTTCCACAAGTTGTGATGGAGAAAGCTCTACTTGCATGCCTATTTTGCCTGCACTAACGATCATTGTTTCAAGTGACATAGCATCTTGATCGATAAAGGTAGGATACAATTTCTTCATACCTATCGGAGAACAGCCTCCTCGAATATAACCTGTCCATTTCTGCAACTCATTCACAGGCAATAACTCTAATTTCTTTTCTCCAGCTGCTTTGGCTGCCTTTTTAAGATCTAATTCAGCGCCAACCGGAATAACAAAAATAAATAAGTTATCTTTACTTTGAGTCACTAAGGTTTTAAACACCATTTCAGGTGGCTTATTGATTTTGACGGCAACCGCATTACCGTGAATTTTGCCGTCTTTATTATCATATTCAATAATGGTGTATGGAATATGGGCTTTGTCTAAAATGCGCATCGCATTGGTCTTACTTGTATTCATTCAAATACCCCCTACTTCATAAGCTGAATACTACTATTATAAACGATCTTTTGAGATTTCGTAGAGTGTGTCAAAGCTTGATGTACTGAACCTTTTGACATCTATAGGTTAGGGTCTGTACACTATATAAGAATGGGTATCATCCAAAAGCTATGATTCCAACGTATACCATTATAAAAGATCATAACAATCGAAAAGATGTAATAGATGTTCTAGAGGAGGAACTTTTTTGGATCGTAAAATTGCCCTGATTACAGGCAGTGCCAAAGGATTAGGTAAAATGACGGCGCTTACGCTAGCGGGTCAAGGCTGTGATATCGCTCTAAATTATATGAATAGTCATGAAGAAGCTATACATTTACAGTCTCGTATTGAAAAAATGGGAGTACGCTGTATTGTTGTACAAGCTGATATTTCGCTTGAAGCCGATATAGATCGCCTTGTAGACGAAGTGGAACAACAGCTGGGTGGTATTGATATTTTAGTCAATAACGCAGGACCTTTTATCCGGGAACGCCGTCTATTTGCTGATTATGAGCGTGCAGAAATCATGTCGTTAATGCAAGGAAATCTGATCGGTGCGATGTTGCTAGATCACCGTGTATTACCTCATATGCGTCAGCAGAAATGGGGACGCATTATTCATTTTGGTTTTGGACATGCAGCTGAATCGAGATCATGGCCTCATCGTGCTGTATATGCCGCAGCCAAAGTAGGATTGGTTTCGTTTACCAAAACATTGGCTGTAGAAGAAGCAGAAAATGCGATTACTGTTAATATGATCTGTCCGGGTGATATTCGCGGGGATAACAAAGAAAAACGGATTGCCGATGTCCTTCATCTTGGTGATGAAGAAACGCCGCGAGGTAGACCGGGTAGTGGAGAAGACATTTCGCGTGTTATTTCTTATCTATGTCATTCCGATTCTGACTTTATTACAGGTAATATCATGGATATCTCGGGTGGACTTGATCCGATTCGTCCATATATCAAAGGATGAACCGAATAGATAGGGCTTACAGTAAAAGGTGAATACATGTATAAGCACAAAAAAAGCGTCCTGCTTCCCGAAGGAAGACAAGACGCTTTTTGTTATGAAGCGAAGGCAATCAATCGTTGCCTCTGTATAAAAAAGTCTGAATTAGAATACTTGGACAACCTCTTGCACACCTTCAACTTCTTCGAAAAGGGCGCGCTCGATACCCGCTTTTAGCGTGATTGTCGAACTTGGGCAACTACCGCAAGCTCCCATCAACTTAAGCTTAACGATACCATCCTCAACGTCTACCAACTCAACGTCGCCGCCATCGCGTTGCAAGAATGGACGCAATTTGTCCAGAACTTCCAATACTTCATCGTACATTTCAACCTGTACACTTTCACTCATATTGTTCAACTCCTTTCGTAACTATATTATAGTATAAATACACCAAAATTTCAGCATTTACGCAATGATTTTTATACTCATTTCAAATTTCTTTCTAAAAATGACAATATAGGTGCATATTCAGACACATTTTAGTGTATGATGTTCAAGGTACAACGATTGGAGGAATACACATATGAGACCGATTATAGAGTTTTGCCAGAGTAATATGCATACCGGTACAGATCAGGTGATGAAGAAGTTAGAAGCAGATCCTGATTATGATATTATAGAATACGGTTGTCTGGGCAATTGTGGTCAATGTTATGCAATGCCTTATGCTTTAGTCAACGGAGAAATCGTTGCATCGGAAGATGCGGATACACTATATACGTTAATTTTAGAAAAGGTTAATGAAGCTGATGCTTGGGCTGATCTCGATTTAGACTGAGATCAGCTTTTTTTTATGCTCAAGCACCAATGAATAGTTCATTATCACAAAGTACATCATGAAGATAGGATTCTAACCGAAATGATGTTTGGACATCCAGAGCACGCCACTTTTCAGTAGACGAGGCACTTTACCTGTAACAGAGCTTTTACCACCGAATCCAAATCCTGTACCAAAACCAGATTTTTTACCTAATGCTCCTAAAGTTCCTTTAAGTTTCAGTGGTTGCACTTTCGGTTGTTCCCCTTTCCAACCGGCTACAATCACATTAGCAATCTGTTCTGCTTGAGCTTCTGCTGCTTGTGCACTAGCTGCGAAAGGGAGGGAAGCACAATCTCCACATACAAATACTTCCGGGCGACCTGGAATACGATACAGCTCGTCCAAAATGACACGTCCAGAGTTATCCTGATTGACATTTAACTCATCGATCAATGGTACAGGGCGAATACCTGCTGTCCAGACCGTTACATCTGCTGAAATGCGCTCAGACTCACCGTTATAGACACAATGTCCTTCTACACGGCTAATATTGATATGGTTACGTACTTCTACATTATGCTCACGGAACCATTCTTCTACATATTTAGACAAGCGTGGAGGAGATGAAGACAATAGACGCTCACCACGATCCAGAATACGCACATTCAAATCTTCACGACTTTCACGAATTTCAGCCGCAATCTCTATTCCGCTTAATCCTCCGCCAACAATATTCACTGTAGCTTGAGGAGGTAAATTATTTATTTTTAAGTACGTATCACGAGTAGCTGTGAATGATTGAATAGTACTTGTGTATTCAGCAGCACCGGGTACACCATGGAAATTATCGGTACAACCTAAAGCGATTACCATTTGATCGTAATTCAACGGTTCGCCATCTTCAAATGAAATCACTTTATCTTCTAAATTAATGCCTGTTACATCACCATATCTAGTGGTCATTTTGGCATGTGTAGGAAATTTAACGCGCAACTCAAGATCAGAAGCTGTTCCTGCTGCTAAAGCATAATATTCTGTTTTAAGTCCCTGGAAAGGCATACGATCTACTAAAATAATCTGTGTGTCTGCTGGAATCTTATGATCCAATAATTCGTGGGCTAATGTAACGCCACCGTAACCTGCACCGAGTATAACTAAATTTTTCATGATATCTTCTCCTTCTGGTAGATAATAAATAGATGAGAATCGTACATGATCCCCGTAGTCATAATGATTTCAAAAATCATAAACATAGAGGCAAGTCATCCGGCGCAGAGAAGGCAAAGCGGTGAGCCGGGTGATGCCTTTTTTGCCCAAAAAGCCACATATTGCCAGCTTACAGGCGTATAAACGGGCTTTACTTCTAAGATACAGCGATAGGATATCTAAAACGAATCCACTGTATGATTAAGTAAAGCCCGGGGTATGATGAGATGTTGAATAGATCTAAAGACTATTCGTATACTTTAATTTCGTTGTAGAATGTATCGCGTTCTACAGGAATACGACCTGCGCCTTTAATCAACCAGATCAACTCTTTACGAGTCAAACCTTCTGGAGTCAAAGCACCTGCTGCATGACTGATACGTTCTTTGATAATTGTACCGTGAGCATCAGAAGCACCAAAAGTTAGAGCCATTTGAGTCAACTGAGTACCAATATTGATAAAGTACGCTTTAATATGATCGATATTGTCAAGCATCAGACGACTGATTGCGATTGTTTTCAAATCTTCATAAGCCGAGTTACGACGCATAATACTTGCATTTTTACTTTTCGGTTGCATAGACAATGGAATAAATACAAGGAATCCATTTGTTTCGTCTTGCAACTCACGAATTTGTACCATATGACGTACACGGTCTTCGTAACTTTCAATCGAACCGTATAACATGGTGGTGTGTGTACGCATACCCATATTATGAGCAGTACGATGCACTTCTAGATAACGGTCAACGTTTGCTTTGTCGACACGCATTTTTTTACGATACTCATCAGATAAGATCTCTGCGCCACCACCGGTCAACGATTGCAAACCTGCTTCACGTAGCTTTGTGAGTACTTGTTCAATATTCAATCCGCTGATCCGAGTAAAGAAGTCAATCTCAGCTGCTGTGTATGCTTTGAGTACCACTTCTGGAAAAGCTTCTTTGAGCGCTTGAAGAGAATCAACATAATATTGGAAAGGTACATTGTTGTTATGTCCACCTACAATATGGAATTCACGAACGCCAGGATGGTAATGTTGTTGTACATAATCAACCATTTCCTGACCACTTAATGTGTATGAACCTTCTTCGCCTTCGTCTTTACGGAAGTTACAAAATGCGCAATGAGCTTCACATACATTAGTAAAATACAGACTCATATTTTCGATAAAATAAACCTTTTTACCATTTTTGCGTAAGTTCACTTCATTTGCCATTTGTCCGATGGTGAGGATATCATCACTCTCATATAGATATACCCCATCTTCAATAGATAAACGCTCACCTGTACGTACTTTATGGAAAATTTCTGCCATACGGGTATCGGTTTGTGGTGTAATAATAGTAGACATGCTAGGTTCCTCCTGTTCTCCTTAAAACTTCTGTCTATCTTCTGTGATGTCCGAATCTTGTAAGACGTGCTTGTCATTGTCTTACACCAATAAGGAGTCAATGAATAATAGCAATTAAAAAAAGCACACCATATATGCTGTCAATCCTAACAATAAAAATGCCAAAATAACTTCATCTTTGAACGCATACTATATAATATACAACAAATTACATAACATAGTCACCTGATTTGAAGAATTAATGTGAAAAAAGTTACAACGGCACATAAGGTGTAACGATGTTTGGTTTTTGACAGAATTTCGACATTTCCTGTCATCCTTCACTTACCCATTATAAACCTCTCATGTAACGCGGGCAATACAATTACTTAAAAAATGAGAGATTGTGCATAATGAATAAGCCTTGAGTGCAGTGGAACAGAAGAGTATAATGAAAAAGAAAAGGAGGGGATATCATTGATTACAATTAGTGATTCAGCAGCTTCACGTATGAAAGGCATTATGGAAGATCAAGACATACCCGGTCTATTCGTACGTATTGGCGTAAACCCTGGTGGTTGCAGTGGATTCTCTTATGCCATGGGCTTTGATAGCGAAGAAACGGATAAAGATATATATATGACTATTCAAGATATGAAAGTCGTTGTGGATAAAGAAGACCTGAAATACTTGAACGGTTTGGAAGTGGATTTTGAAGAATCCGGTATGAGTGGTGGATTTACCATTCATAATCCAAATGCTGTAGCAACTTGTGGTTGCGGATCAAGTTTCCGTACACGCGAAGAAGACGAAGTATTGGCTCAACCTTGTGAAGATTAAGATCATTTCGTAAATAATCATTAAATGAGAAGACCTTGAAAGCGTACATTTACGTATTTCAGGGTCTTTTTTTGTATACAAGATGTATAGCTAGCAATAGATACAAAAAAAGCGAAACCTAATCTTCATAGGCTTCGCTTTTTGTATTTACATTTTCACTTTTCGTTTACGGTATTTCTGAATCATTAAGAAGATTAATCCTGCTATCATTACATAAATACTCACAAGCAATACGGTTCTGCCATAAGGATGTTCAGCAATGATCATAATATTGCCAATGATCGATAAAAACGTTCCAATCAGTGCAATACTTCCGTCTTTACTCCACATATGCAACAGCTCCTTGATGTGTGTATAGATATCTTCATTGATCTTATAATTGATCTTCGATCGACTTGGTTAACGGAGATTCTACATCGCCGGTATGCTTGGTACTTACCGACTCGATTAAGACTAATCCACATTCTTCTTCAGCGAACGGGTTATGCATCGTTCCTTTGGGAACAACATAAAATTCTCCTTTTTCTAAAGTGATATCTTCAGCATCTTGTAGACGAATAATAACCTTTCCATAAACAACTAGAAATAATTCATCTTCATGATCATGTTGATGCCAGACCAGTTCTCCTTTAACTTTTGCCACTTTGACATATTGATCGTTTACTTGCCCGATCACTCGTGGCGACCAGTGTTCTGTAATTTTGGCTAATTCTTCTGCAATATTGGTAGGACTCAATACGTTTAACATCGTTAACACTCCATTCTGCATCGTTATGTATAGAATTGATAGATCGTATATAAATTATACATGAAAAGAAACGTTAACATCTATTTAGCAACTATTCATAAGAAGTTCACATGCCTCTTTTACAATAGTTTTACAGCCCACACATCATGATCAGATGGCAGGCTACACACAAGGAGGCAATTCAGATGAAGAAATGGACATTCCTTTTAGGAACCACGATGACGATCGCTCTGTTAGCGGGATGCAGTACAAATAGTGAAACGTCATCAACAGCAGAGCCAACAACCAATACAGCAGATGCTTCTGCAACAGCAACATCTACCAACACATCATCTTCTTCGGGAGATAGCACGGCACAAGCGAATGCTGATCTAATGGGCAAAATCAAATCTATTGACGGTAATATGATTACCATCTACAAGTCTACAATAGATCCTTCTCAGATGGTGCAAGGTGGAGGCAAAGGTATGAGTGCTCCACCAGAAGGACAACCCGGTGATGGAGGTGCTTCCCCAGCAGATGGCGGACAATCCCCTCCAGCTACGCCTGATGGAGAGTCTGCTCAAGCACCCGTCAATGAAGGTTCACAAGCTCCAGCCTCTTCTGAACAAGCGAGCACGGGTGGAAAAGATATGTTCTCGGACGAGACCGTTACGATTACAGTATCCGACAGTACAACGTTCTCTACAATGACGATGGAGAATAATGAAATGACGACAACGACCAAAGCCCTTTCCGATCTCAAAGCAGATGATGTCATCAACGTTTGGTTGAATACAGATGATTCTTCCGTAGCCGATCAGATTCAACTATTTAATGGTATGGGCGGCGGTATGCGTAGTGGTCAGATGAAAGGTGATATTTCGAGTCAAGATACTTCCTCAGATACAACATCTACAGATCATTCATAATACAGCAAAAAAGAGTGAACACGATGGTTCACTCTTTTTGCTATACAACTAAATCTAGATCATTATTTTTACGTTATGAAGACGATTCTTGGGTAGCTACTGGAGCAGAAGCATTTGCCGGTGGAGTCGGTGGTGTACTTCCATCTATAGGTGGAGCAGGTGGTGTAGGAGGCGTACTTCCATCTGCTGGTACAGGTGGAGCTGGCGGAGTGCTTCCGTCTTTAGGTGCAGGAGGTGTCGGTGGAGTTCCGCCATTTGCTGGTGGTTGCGGAGCTTCATGAATTTCAATTTTAGTCGCTTGTTTACTTGTATCGGATGCAAGTGTCACAGCGATATGATCTCCAACATTAAGAGCCGATAAGGAGATGGTCGTTTCCACATGTCCTTTTTCTGGACTGTGCGAAGTTTTCACAATATCGGTACCACTGTAGACATTGATCGTGACGCTTGTTCCTTCTGGCAAAAGACCTTGTGGTTTGCTATACGTATCTTTACTAACCGATGAGCGACTAGAAGATTTCGTATTTTTAGAACCCGATTTATAGTTCGCTTTGCGATCAGTTGCAGGTAGTGGTGGTTTTTCAGGTGCAGTGATCGTAATTTGATTGCCATTGATTGATTTAATTTCACCGATAACATCGGCTCTTTCTCCTTTAAGTCCTGGGCCATCTAGTTTACCTGGTGCAGGTGGAGCGGGAAGGACTGGAGTGGTTCCATCTGGTAGTGTAGGTGCATCTGCAAGTACCTGACGTTGTTGAGATTGTACTGATGTAGATTGTTCGGAAGAAGATGCTGCAAATGCCGATGGGGCTGCTACAGCACCTGCAATGAGAGCTGCTGAAAAAGCGACGTTAGATAATACTTTAAGTGTCTTCATAAAGAAACCTCCTTTGGATTGGAAGGACATTTCAAAAGGCACGTCCTATAAACGGAAGTATAGAGAGCGATTGTGAACTCAATGTGAACTAAAAATGAATGAAACCTTAAAAAGTAAGATATTCCACATTATTGTCTAAACAAGAGTAAATCAAAGAAAAAGGCAGCGAGCCGCTGACTTCAACGGTTCACTGCCTGCTTGTTTCAACAAGAGACTCTTTACATTTTGTGGGAAAATAGAGATGAAAAATATTTTAAATGAATCAATATATCGATTATTTGCTAGTAGTAGCAGGCATAACTTCAATTTTGGTGGCTTTAGTAGTACCAGAAGCGAGTGTAACGAAAATAATATCACCTGCTTTAAGACTCGATAATGCTTTTTTCGTTGGAGTGGCTTTGGTGCTACCCGCAGAACGTGTCACACTTACGATACTTGTAGCACTACTTACAGTCACACTTGTCGTTGTTGTGCTAAACGTCTGAGCAGGTGGAGTAGTACCTGTTCCTGCTGTTGGAGCGGAACCTGTAGGCGGCGCGGCTGGAGCTGTTCCACTTGGAGGAGCTTCTCCTGCTACTGGAGCTTTTGATCCTGCTGTTCCTGTGGGAATATCCGGTTGAGTGGAGGATTTGTACAATGTAATTTTGCTACCGCTGATTGATTTTATTTTACCGATCAATACATTGTTCATGGCTTTGGCATCTTTGGTAGCAGTCGTGGTCGATGGGGTCGTTGTAGCGGCATGAGTTGTTGCTCCTATAGATATCGATCCCACCAATAAAGCTGCGGACAAAGCGACACTCGAAAGTACTTTTAATGTTTTCATACAATAGATTCCTCCTAAAGTGAATGAGCATTAGATAAACGATTCAGACGATATCTTATGCCTCTTCACGTAGTATAAAAGGAGAATATGAACTGCAAATGAACATTCACTTTAAGAACACAAAAAAGCCAGTTTCTCGCTTCCTCTTCATAAAGAAAAAGCAGATAACTGGCTTTTGGATATCATATTAAGTATGAATCAATCGGTTTGAAACATTGTTGATTCACGAGAATACAAGCTTTTGGTTCCAGATTGTAAGTTACGCACGCGAACAGCTTCGTTCGTATAAGCTTCTACATAACCACGTCCAATTTCACAATATACGCCAGCAGGATCTTCCTGCCATACTGTAATAAGACTGCCAGACAGTCCAGCGGTGAAAAAGTCCATATCTTCAGTAAGTGTGTGTTTCTTGTTCGATTTCATGGGGGTTCCCCTTCCTATATTTAAAACTGCCTATAGCCGACAGATGACTTCCGCTAACGATTATACTCTAAGATGCACTCATAAGGCGATGGTTTTTTACGAAAAGACAGAAAAAAATCGGGAAGTGATATATTCCCGATTTGTATTTGTTAAAATACCAAACGTATGATCGCAATAATAGCTAAATGTGCGGGATAAAAAGAACGCCATATCCAGCGTGGAGGTGAATAAAGCTTTGTTTTTGGATACAAATTTAGATGAATAGCAATTAAAGCCGTAGCCAGCACACTAAATACCTGAATATCTGAAAACCCTCCAAACAGGACAAAAACAACAGTGAGTGCCAAATGAGCGACAATCACCCAATACCCGGTCGTGTAACGAAATACCAATACAAGCAGAACGCCGTACATCCCATAATCCATATGTAGCTGATCTGCCAACCAACCTACAATAAGAATTAGAAGAAGCGAAACCGGAAAATATTTCAGGGATAGTTTATCAATTACAATCATTAAAAGCAAGGAAATAAATAATGTACAGACCACATTTAAATTAGTGATATCAAAAGCATACATAAAAGGAAGTTGTGATAAAGCTGCAATTAGAAGTAACCGAATCGTATATTTGCGTACATTTCGTGTACGTTGATAACCGAGTACTAGAAAATAACAATAGATCGGAAAAGCTATTCTACCAATAACACGCAAATACCGTTCATCGGGAAAGAAAGCATACCCCAAATGATCGGTTAGCATCGTGATCATCGCTAACCACTGCACAGGCATACCTCCTTTAATTTACTTCATCAGACTAAAGTTAAATATCGTTTGTACAATCAATGAAATAATCAGTAGTCCAAAAATAGAAAAGCCGATTCCTGCTCCTTTACGACTTTCTTTGAAAAATTTGCGACTCAATGCAAATACAAGTCCAGCAATGGCTAATAATACGAGCACGATAATAATACGAAGAAAAATAAACACACCAACACTCACGAAGGGCACCTCCTGCAAATTTTAAATAATCTTATGTTTACTATACGACATATTGAGGGGTGTAATCCAAGTAAAAGGTGAACATTTCGCAAAACCACAAAAAAATGCTCTTTTCCCCATGGATTCTTGATCCAGTGAAGAAAAGAGCAGGGATAAAATAGAACTACATTTTCATATTACTACTGTGTCCTGGAGACAATTTTGCATCAGGATCTACATAGACTTTAGCATTGTTAATAGCGGTAGGCGCTTCACCAAAACCGACAGCGATCAATTTGAGCTTACCAGGGTAAGTCGTGATATCGCCAGCAGCGAAGATGCCTTCTACATTGGTCTCCATACGAGAATCGACCACGATAGAGTTACTATTGATCTCAATGCCCCATTCAGCGATCGGACCCAATGAAGAGATAAAGCCAAAGTTGACGATAACATCATCGACTTCGATTTCTTGCGTTTCTTTGGTTTTTACATGAGAAAGAGTAACACGTTCAATCGTATCTTCACCGTGTAGTTCAGTAATTTCTGTAGGTGTAATGATTTTGACGCCAGAAGCATTCAAGTTCTCTACACTGTGTTCGTGGGCACGGAATTTGTCACGGCGATGGATCAAGTATACTTCAGCAGCGATCGGTTCGATCATCAATGCCCAGTCGACTGCGGAGTCGCCTCCACCACTGATCAATACTTTTTTACCTGCAAAACGGCTCAAGTCGCTGACAAAGTAGTGTAGATTTGTTTTCTCAAAATGACTTGCGTTCGGTAAATCAAGACGGCGAGGTTCAAATGCGCCTACGCCTGCTGTAATAATCACTGCTTTACTTTCGTGTGTACCTTTATCAGTAGTCACTACAAAATGACGATCTGCTTTCTTTTCTACATTAAGTACTTTTTCTTCCAAACGAATATCAGAATCAAAATGATTCATTTGTTGTTGTAAGTTGTTTACCAGCTCTTGCGCTGTAATTTTCGGGAATCCAGCTACATCATAAATATATTTTTCAGGATAAAGGGCAGCTAATTGTCCGCCTAGTTGAGGCATACTTTCGATTAGTTTCACTGACGCTTGACGCATACCGCCATAAAAAGCAGCAAACATCCCGGCAGGCCCTCCACCAATAATAATAATATCGCTTAGTTCGTTGTTTGTTGTAGATGACACTTCACAAGCACCTCCGTAAATTAGTTCGATCTCACCCAATTATATATCATAAAGAGAATATTTTTAAAACGACAATTCTCAAAACAGCTCATATCCTTTTTATTGGAACGCGCAAAGTAAACAAAAAATATCTTTCGTATGCACAAAAATATATAAAAAGATAGATAAAAAATTAAATTTACTCTTGATATTTCAAAGAAAAATAGATATCATTTCAGTTGGGCTAATGATGTTTTGTGACGAAAATAAAACATTTTTTTCAGAAAACATAAATTTTTTTGAACATATCCGCTAGAAAGAGTACAATATAATGTGACATATCCTATTGCACTTTTATAGGTGAATATAATCATTTGTCTACTGTTGTGTATATTTTCACAATTTTATGAAGGTATACGGAGCAATCATGGTTATATATGGGTATTAACTATTTTAACTGATTTTATCGTTTCAGTGCAAAGTCTATTATTAATGATCTTTACCAAGTATTAATGTAGGCGATGTACTTCAATGAAATACATTCTAAGTGAATCATTGGAAGGGGAAGATGAATATGAGTAGCATTCCTAAAATTGTTATTTTGGGTGCAGGTTATGCAGGTATTCTTGCTGCACAACGTTTGCAAAAAGATCTAAATTATAATGAGGCTGACGTAACTTTGGTTAACCGCCATGACTATCATTACTTTACAACACACTTGCACATGCCAGCAGCAGGTACAGACAAATTGGATAACGCGCGTGAGCAAATTTCCAAATTGGTGGATGAGTTCAAAATTGATGTTGTAAAATCAAACGTACAAGAAATCATCCCACAAGAGAAAAAAGTTATTTTGGAAGACGGAACTTTGTCTTATGATCACTTGATCATTTGCCTAGGTGGCGAACCAGAAACTTTCGGTATCCCGGGTATGCTTGAAAATGCGATGACTATTCGCAGTATCAACTCTGTACGTAAAATCCGTGATCACATTGAAGCTCAATTTACAGCTTACAAAGTAGATAAAAAACCAGAGCGTTTGACTTTCGTAGTCGGTGGCGCAGGTTTCACAGGTATCGAATTTATCGGTGAATTGGCTGATCGTCTACAAGAATTGTGCAGAACTCATGGCATTAGCCGTTCTGAAGTTAAATTGTACAATGTAGAAGCAGCTCCAACAGCATTGCCAGGTTTCGATCCTGAATTGGTTGAATATGCTATGAAAGTTCTACAAAACAAAGGCGTAACATTCAAAATTGGTGTTGCGATCAAAGAATGTCTAACTGACGGTGTTATCGTTGGTGAAAATTCTGAAAAAATCCATGCAAACACTGTCGTATGGACAGGTGGTATCCGTGGTAACCGTCTAGTAGAACAAGCTGGATTCGAAGCAATGCGCGGACGCGTTAAAATTGACGAATACTTGCGTGCACCAGGACACGAAAATGTATACATCATTGGCGATAGCTCATTGATGTTCAATGAAGAAGGTCGTCCTTACCCACCAACAGCTCAAATTTCGATGCAACAAGGTGTACTTTGTGCACAAAACATCGTAGCAGCTATTCGTGGACAACAACCTAAGAAATTTGTATTCAGTAACAAAGGTACTGTAGCATCGCTTGGTAAAGGCGAAGCAGTAGGTGTTGTTGGAGATCGCAAACTTAAAGGTTTTGTAGCAGCTCAATTGAAAAAAGTAATCGATATCCGTTACTTGTTTATCATTGGCGGCGTATCGCTTGTTATGAAAAAAGGAAAATTCTTATAAGATGCGTCATTGTAGCGTTCAGGTACGTGGGCTTCTTACGCGTGAAGAGCTGGATCGGTATAATGGATTAATAGAAGTAGGTGGATTTTTGGAAGAGCAGGGTCGCTATGACCTTGCTTATCCTGTTCAAAAAGAAATCGATATTCTAATCTTACCAGCGATCGAACGTTTGAAAGACAAAAGCCGTGCACGAGATCGTGATGATCAGGAATATATGGCATCATTAGAACGTGATCAGGATTTGTCTGAAGAAGTCTGATTTGAAATGCTAACTAAAAAGCGAGGTTCCTGTTGAGGAACCTCGCTTTTTTTGTTTTTTTATCTAACTTATTGATTTGAAGTTGGTGCTGAAGAAGATGGAGTAGAATCGCTTTCAATTTTGAATTGTCCGACTTCTTTTAATAAGTGATTCGCACTTTCAGACAGATTTTTGGATGCAGTAGAGATACTTGCAATCGATTGAGTCTGTTCGATAGTGGATGAAGCAGCTTCTTCGGTAGCAGCTGCACTTTCTTCGGATACCGCAGCAAGCCCTGTAATAACATCGGATACTTGATTTGCGCTTGATTTGAGAGAAGTCACGCCATCAGATACATGACCAATTTGAGAAATAATATCGTCTACAGAATAACGAATGTGTTCAAATGAATCTTTCGTTTCATTTACCGATTGTTGTTGTTGAACGGTAGTATCACGGAATGAAGAAAGTTCCAACGAGCTTTGTTTACCTGCTTCATTTAACTGAATCAATAGCGCATCAATATCCGAAGCCGAGTGAGAAGCTTGTTCTGCTAGCTTACGCACTTCACTTGCAACAACCGCGAATCCTGCTCCATGTTCACCTGCACGTGCCGCTTCAATCGCTGCATTGAGAGATAATAGATTAGTCTGGTTACTGATTTCACGGATAACATTCGTGATTTGTGCGATTTCGTCTAATTTTTTCAATAGAATGGTGTTCGATGCTTCTACCCGTTGTGTCGATTCTTGTCCTGCTTGAGCAAGTGCAGTCTGTTGTGAAATCGCTTGTGTTCCCCGTTGCATCGCTTCGTTCACTTGTGTGATCATATGAGCCGCTTGATCAGCACTTGCAGCTACTTTTTCAAGTGATCCGGTCATATCCATAACCATCTCAGCGCCTGATTGGATCGATTCTGCTTGATCTCCTGCTCCACGAGCAATTTCTTCAATAACGGTAGAAATTTGTCCGGCGATATCGCCCGAGTTAGAAGCATTATTGTACATTTCATCAGAAGCTTTATTCACGCTTACCGCAGATTGCGCAACGGTCTGAATTAAGTTACGAAGAGCGGCAGACATGGTATTAAAAGCAGTTCCTAACTGTGCAATTTCGTCTTTGCCTTTAATTGCTACAACAACTGTCAAATCACCTTCAGCCAACTGCTGTGCACTTTTCTTAAGCAAGATAATAGGTTTAACCATCCGAACCGCTACCCAGAAAGCAAGTAAAGCAAATAATAAAGTAAGGGCGATAATCACGATTGTGTATTGATTGCGTAATTGAGTATATTCAGCAAAAGCTAATTTTTTGGAAGTGGATGAAGCAACAACCCAATTGATTCCTGGAATTTTTTCATAATATAGTAATTGAGGATCACCTTGATAAGTATATTCAACACTACCTGAATTTTGACTAAGCAATGTATTGGCGATACCGCTATAATCCGGTTGATCTTTCAATTGCTTGTTTACAAATGATTCATCGGGATGAGACATTACATTACCATTAGGATCGATCAAAAATGTGAAGCCGTTATTTGTTTTGAGTGTATTGATATAACTGGTGATTGTAGATAACAAGATATCTTCCGCAATAACACCAGCAAAGTTACCTTGAGGATCTTTCAGAGGAGCGCCAATAAATATAGCTTTGTACGTTTTGGTACCGGCATCTTCATAAGGAGCACTGATAAATAGTTTGTTAGCTTTTTTGGTTTCTTGATACCATGGTCTTGTTCTAGCATCGTAACCTTCAGGAGCTACCCAATCGCTACCATCTAGAAAAGTACCATCTTCTAACGAGAAATAAATATCAGAGATTGTTTTGGCATTGCTTTCATCTTTAAAGACTTGTAGATGTTTTAATGTAATTTGATCTAAAGGAACAGTAGTATTAATCACAGAAGCTAATGTTTCGACTACTTTACTATTGGTATTAATCCAACCATTGATCTGGGTTACCCCTTGAGTTACTGTTTTCTTTACATCTGCATCTACAGATTGAGTTGCTTGTTTTTTGATGATATACAGTGCAGACCAGCCTACAGGAACAGCAATAAGAATCGCAGTGGCTATAACAAGCAAAATCAATTTCACCTTTAAAGTCATACATACTCCTCTTTTCTCTACGTATATAAAATAATGAACGAATATGAATACCGTCTAGTTGCTTGTTATTTATATCGTCATGCCAACTGCATTTGGTTATCTTTTCCGACAAATTTCTGCCCATATTTGCTATTTTTGTCACATAAATGATTCTTTGTACCTAATAATTAATGATTCAATTTTAAAATGGATAAAAATGGTGGGAAGGTAAAGAGTGCATGAATTTACATATAATAAAAGAGCCCAGTTCATTAATAGAACTTGGCTCTTGATTGAACACTATATTTACTTGTTATGGATTGGAGAAGAAGTAGAGGATGAGTCATCGGTTTCGATTTTGAATTGTCCAATTTCTTGTAATAGATGATTAGCACTTTCAGATAAGTGTTTGGATGAAGTAGAGATACTTGCAATCGACTGAGTCTGATCCAAAGTAGAAGAAGCTGCTTGTTCTGTAGAAGCTGCACTTTGCTCCGATACAGCTGCAAGCCCTGTAATGACATCAGATACTTGATTAGCACTATATTTAAGCGTCGTAACCCCTTCAGACACATGACCTATACGAGCAATAATCCCATCGACCGATTGGCGAATATGTTCAAATGAATATTTAGTTTCATCGACAGACTGTTGCTGTTGAGTCGTTGTAGTACGGAATGAAGACAATTCTAATGAACTTTGTTTGCCTGCTTCATTTAACTGAATCAATAGGTTATCGATATCCGAAGCCGAGTGAGAAGCTTGTTCTGCTAGCTTGCGGACTTCGCTTGCCACAACAGCGAACCCTTTGCCATGTTCCCCTGCACGAGCTGCTTCAATCGCTGCATTCAGAGAAAGTAGATTCGTTTGGCTACTGATCGCTCGAATGACATTTGTGATCTGAGCAATTTCATCTAATTTCTGAATTAAGATACTATTGGAATGTTCGACACGCTCGGTTGAAGCTTGTCCTGCTTGTGAAAGCATCGTCTGTTGCGCTATCGCTTGGGTGCCTCGATCCATCGCTTCGTTGACTTCTTTAATCATATGAGCCGCTTGGTCAGCACTTGCCGCTACCGTTTCCAGTGAATCGGTCATCGTCATCACCATTTCAGCACCAGATTGAATCGATTCAGCTTGCTCAACAGCACCCCGAGCAATTTCTTCAATAACGGTAGAAATTTGTCCGGCAATATCGCCTGAATTTGAAGCATTATTATACATTTCATGAGAAGCAGAATTAACTCCATGAGCCGATTGCGACACCGTTTGAATCAAATGACGAAGCGCTGTAGACATTGTATTAAACGCAATAGCGAGTTCTGCAACTTCATCTTTTCCTTTGACTGGAACATGTACAGTAAGATCGCCTTCTGCTAATTGTTGAGCACTTTTTTTCAGTCCAATAATCGGTTTGACGATTCGAACTGCTACCCAGAATGCAAAGGCTACAAATAATAAGGTCAATGCAATAATAGCAATCGTATATTGATTTCGTAATTGTGTATATTCAGCAAAAGCTAATTGTTTGGAGGTAGAAGAAGCAACGATCCAGTTGGTACCCGGAATTTTACTGTAATATAATAATTGAGGCTCGCCTTTATAATTGTATTCGGTACTGCCTGACGGTTGACTGATTAATGTATCGGCAATAGCACTATAGTCGGCTTGTTCTTTAAGAGGTTTATTGATAAAAGTAGCATCAGGATGAGACATTACATTACCATGTTGATCGAGTAAAAACGCAAATCCACCGCTGACTTTAATATTGTTAATATAATCGGTAATCGTTGAAAGTAAAATATCTTCAGATAATACGCCAACAAATGTACCTTGATTGTTGGTTAAAGGAACAGCAATCGAAATGGCATAACCATCGGTAGTGGCATCAAGGTAAGGGTCACTAATAGACAAGGCATTGGTTTCTTTGGCTTTTTGATACCATGGACGTTGTCTTGCATCATAACCAGCGTCAGGAATCCATTCACTCCCATCTAGGAAAGTGCCATCTTCCAGTCCAAAATAAACATCAGATATACTCCCTGCATTAGAAGGGTCTTGATAGACTTGCAGATGCTTTAAAGTAATCTGATTGATAGGAACCGTTTTGTTGATTACAGAACCCAAAGTTTCGATCACTTTGCTATTGGTATTGATCCAACCATCTACCTGAGTAACTGCTTGGGATACTGTATTTTGAAGCGTAGCATTGATCGATTTGGTGGATTCATTTTTGATAATATACAGCGCTGACCATCCAATCGGAACAGCGATTAGAATCGCAGTAGCCATTACTAACAAGATCAATTTTACTTTTAACGTCATAAGTATCCCTCTTTTCTATACGTATATAAAATGACTTTCTTGGATAAATTTGATTTGTAATTGTTCCTTATATCGACAGTTAATCTGCATTTATGTATATTTTTCGACACGAAAATCTTCGATTAGGGATTTTTTTATTTATTTTTTAAGCCTTGAGCACTAATAAATAGGTATATATTCTAAAAATGCTCAAATAAAAAACCTTTTTACTATCCATAAAGATAGCAAAAAGGTTTTTTAATTCTACACTTATTTATTTTGTGATGTAGACTGAATTATTTTAAAGTTTGAGCATTTCTTCGAATTTAGCGGTGTCTAGCATACTACCGACATAGAAAGAACCAAATTCTCCAAAACGAGCACTTGCTTCATCAAAGCGCATTTCGTATACTAGTTTTTTGAATTGAAGTGCATCGTCAGCGAATAACGTTACGCCCCATTCCCAATCATCCAATCCAACAGAACCCGTAATGATTTGCTTCACTTTACCTGCATAACTACGTCCGATCAATCCATGACTACGGATCATTTCACGACGCTCATCCATCGGAAGCATATACCAGTTGTCTCCTAGATTACGCGTTTTGTTCATCGGATAGAAACAGATATAACGAGAATCAGGTAGAGCTGGCTTCAAGCGAGCCAGAATATGTGGATTCTCCATCGGATCGCCTTCCACATGACTAGCCATATAGCTGCTAAGTTCTACGATACTTACATACGAATATGATTTCTTCGTAAAGCTAGCGAAAGTGGTTTTGTTAAATTCATTTTCTATCGCATTTAAATCTTCTAACGTTTCACGTAGATGCATCATCATAAAGTCAGCTTTTTGTCCAACAACAGTATAAATAACTGTACTCCCACTGCCATCGTTGCTGACAGCTTGCCAATCATGAATCAATGCATTTAACTCGTCGATTGCACCGGCACGTTCTTCATCATCTGCTGCTTTCCAAGCATGCCAATCAATAGTGCGAAAATCATGTAATGCATACCAGCCTTCAAGCGTTGCTACTGCTTCATTCATAAAATCACTCCTATATATTAGTGGAATCCGTTTTTAGGTCATATCGTGCTTACACATCTTGATCTATTGTAACCGAAGGAGTCGATACAGAGCAATTGACTTCACAGTCTGTTCATGGTTACTTCATCATTATATTTATTTCAATCGATCATTGTATAAAATATATTCATTTCTAGCGTAATGGCGCAAAAGGATGATTGTTATGGAGATCGAGGGTGTTTATGTTCCAAATTCACCTTTCTTTTCAGCATTGAAATTTCAAGATTTGTGTTAGAATAGAATTCCGCATGCACAGGAGCAAAAAGAGAGGGGGCGGATCATGCGCATTAAGAATCTACTTCATTTTACTGAAAATCATCGATATTGCGTATACCGCGAATTCGGTATAGGTGCGCTGGATGAACGGATGCTCAGTCTAGTTTATCAACCGTTAACAGGGGCTTTTGCGATTAGTGTGTATCGATTATTGTGTGAACATGTCGAAGCACAGCAAGTCGGTTATTCGCCTATAGAACAACAGCGTCGTTTATTTTTAACTTTAGGGCTTGAACCGGGGGAACATGGACGTAAATTTTTGGTTGAACAGACTTCTTTATTAGAAGCTGTAGGCTTATTACAGACCAATCGAGTATACTTTCCCGATCAGGATGATTATATATATGAATATGAATTACAACAGCCGCTATCACCAAGTGAGTTTTTCCGCACACAACATTTAACATTGTTATTACGGGACAAAATCGGCAAATTCGCTGTGTTGTCTTTACGGGAACGCTTTTTAGCTAAAGAGCCTGATGGCTGGGGTGATAGTACAGTTCAGAAAGAAAATATTTCACAACCGTTTTATGATATTTTTGAATTAAATACGCATGTGATCGATTATGAATTAGAACAGGCGTTAACTGAAGTGAGTGCACAACAGCGTAGCAGTCAGCCGAAGCTAAGTGAAGATGATCTGATTAACTATGCAGATATTATTCGTTATTTCCCGCGTGGTTCTCGTAACCGTATATATGTAGAAAAATTACGCTTTCTTCCAGAGCAGATGAATGTACTGAGTTATATTGCTTATAAATATCGTTTGGATATTCAAGATATTTGCCGGATGTTAGATGAAGATGGTGTTTTTGATGCCAAAGGTGAGCTGGCTGAAGATGAGATTCAGCGCCGTGCTAATCTGCAATTCCGTCAAGGGAAAAAGCGTCAAGAAGAACGCCAGATTCACGAAGCTAAAGTGATCTCATTACGAGAAGAGAAAAAAGAAGAATCTCAAGATTTACCTGTAGAATATGCAGTCGAAATGGAGTATTATCTGGAAGTACCGCGTCAATTTACAAGCAAATGCGATATTCATCAATATAATACAATTCTACGCAATGAACCATATACGCGCGTTCTGGAAATGTTCTATCCCGGTAGCGTGCCTAATAGTGTGAATGATATATTCGAACATGTCGATATTAATTATAAATTGTCTGAAGAAGTGGTTAATGTACTGATCCATTATTTATTGGCAATCAAAATGTCTCAACCCGGGGAACGCTTAAGTAGTAAATTTGTCGATTGGGTCGTGACGAATATGCTTAATCAACAAGTCGATACGTATGAAAAAGCGGTTCGTTATGTAAGAGAACAGAATAAGCTAGATCTCAAAATCAGTGATCAAGCGAAATCACAAGCCAAAGGTGGAACCGCTGGCGGTAATAAACGTACCAATACACGAACATACAATCGAGCGCCTAATGCCAAACCGGAGATTCCGATTGTCAAAAGTGCGCGTGAAGGTTCAAGTATCGTGTCTGATGAAGAAATTGCAGAAGCGATGCGGTTAGCTGAACAAATGCAATCTGGACAAGATCGTGTCCAAAAGACCAATAGCTGAGTGAATGTAAAAGGAAGGGGCAAACTGCCATGGAATCCCTCGGTGATCTGTTACGGCAGATGAAAAGTCCGCGCTTTCGGGAAGAGTCACAAAAGATTGCTGCGCGTCTACTCAGTGATCCGCTTGTGCTGGAACTAAGAGCAGAGCATCCAGAGCTTACCGATCAGGAACTCATGACGAACCTTAGTAAGCTGTATCAATATGTAGGCGACCGTGGTCATTGTGATAACTGCCCGGGATTAGATAACTGTCCCAATGATTTTCAAGGACATTACACCAAATTAAGTGTAGAGCCTTCAGAGTCGGGACCCAAGTTATACGATCGCAAAACACCTTGTCATAAACAATTGACAAGACAACATGAGCAACAGGTCAAACAGCGTATTCATAGCTTCTATATTGATGAACGCGCGCTGAATGAAGGGTATAATCCCAAAGAAATTGTAGCTAAAGATTCGAATCGTGTACCTGCTGTGGTACAGATTTTTCAATATATTAGTGAAACCAAGCAAAATGGATTATCGCCACAAGGCTTATATTTAGAAGGTGGATTTGGAACAGGTAAAACATTTTTGGCTTCGTATCTGTTACATGAATTAGCCAAAGTGGGTCATACCGGTGTTATTGTGTATATGCCTGACTTTGTAGAAGACTTGAAGTCAATGTTCCAGGATAATAATCGGATGAAAGAAACGATGGATATTATGAAGCATACCGATCTGTTGATTTTTGATGATATTGGAGCTGAAAATCTAAGTTCATGGGTACGGGATCATGTATTGGGTTCGATTCTGAATTATCGAATGAATCGCAAACCTACTTTTTACACATCTAATTATTCATTAGCTGATCTGCAAAAGCATTTGAGTTTTACGAATAAAGATGGTGAAGAGTTCTACAAAGGGGAACGTTTGATGAACCGAATTAGTCCTTTTGTAAAAGTGATCCGGGTTGAAGGTGAAAACAAACGGGGCGGAATGAGCAATAGCTAGTATGCCTATTTCGTTATTTATGATACAATACTTACTAATTGAAAGATAATTATGAATAAATCGTAACATCTGTTTCGGAATGACCAATGTTGTGTTATAATAAAAGAGTCAGCAATGACAATACTTGTTTAATGTTTAAATAATATTAATTCAAAATAAAAGTTACTCAAGGAGGATATTTCACATGGCTATCGTTAATGTATCTGATCAATCTTTCACAAACGAAGTTGAAGGACAAGGAACAGTATTGGTGGATTTCTGGGCACCATGGTGTGGACCTTGTAAAATGCTTGCTCCAATCTTGGACGAGTTATCTACAGAAGTAGGCGACAGTGTTAAAATCGCTAAAGTAAACGTAGATGAAAACCCTGAAACAGCTTCACGTTTTGGTGTTATGAGTATTCCTACAATGATCTTCTTCAAAGACGGTCAACCTGTAGATAAAGTAGTAGGTTTGAATTCTAAAGATGCTCTTAAATCTATTCTTGCAAAACACCAATAATTAGTAATTCCATATACACGTAAATCCTGCCGATTTACTCATCAAGAGTCTTTATCATAAGTCATATGAATTACCAATAGACATAAGTGAGTGTATACAACTAGCTTATGTAAAACCTCCGGTCATGCACCGGGGGTTTTTTAGTTGTATAATTAGGGTACATTTGTTCTATATCGTTAGAAAGGAGAGATTTATGGACTCTCATATGGATCTTATTCAAGAGCAAGAACAAGCGATGATCAATATTCGTAACAAACTAGCATTGTTGCCCGATCTGTCGGGTTGTTATTTAATGAAAAACCGTGAAGGTACAATTATTTATGTAGGAAAAGCGAAAGTACTCAAAAATCGAGTTCGCTCTTATTTTACAGGAAGTCACGATGGTAAAACGCAACGTCTTGTTGCTGATATTCGTGATTTTGAATATATTGTGACTGGAAGCAATATGGAAGCACTTATTTTAGAATGTAATCTGATCAAAACGCATCAGCCTAAATACAATGTACTGCTCAAAGATGATAAAACTTTTCCATATATCAAAATTACCAATGAGGCGCATCCACGTCTGGAAGTCACGCGACGTATTTTAAAAGATAAAGCCAAATATTTTGGGCCGTATCCTAATGCGTTTGCAGCACAACAGACCAAAAAATTGTTAGACCGTATGTATCCGTTGCGTAAATGTAAAGTGATGCCTAAAGAAGTCTGCTTGTATTATCACATGGGGCAATGTCTGGCACCTTGTGAGTTCGAAGTGCCTCAACAATCCTATGATGAGATTAAGCAAGAAATCAGCAAGTTTTTGAGTGGTGGTCATGAAGAGATCAAAAAAGAGTTGCAACGTAAAATGGAAGAAGCCGCTGAAGATTTGTATTTTGAGCGTGCTAAAGAATTGCGTGATCAGATCATCAATATCGACGCTCTGATGGAAAAACAAAAAATCACCATGGCAGATGCTAAAGATCGTGATGTATTTGGTTTTGCTGTCGATAAAGGCTGGATGTGTGTACAGATTCTGTATATGCGTCAAGGTAAAATGATTGAACGTCATGCTTCTGTGTTCCCTTTTTATGGAGAGCCGTATAATGACTTTATGTCTTATGTGACTCAGTATTATAGCGAAAATCCAGCGATGCCACAGGAGATTATGTTGCCTGTTGAAGAAGTGATTGTGGATGAAGAAAATGATGTTCAGGATGAAGCTGTAGATCATGCAGAACAAGCAGGATTGGATGATAGCGAGCAAGCGACCTCAGAAGTAATGAGTGACCGTGTAGCAGAAGAAGGAACCGCTTATGCTGTTCATACGACAGAACAGTCTGTAGAGCAAGCAGAAGCTGCTAATGCTTCTGAAGCAGCACTTGCTAATGAACAACAGGATGCACAAGCAGAAAGTGGCGAACAAGCTGATCCTTCAAGCAGTGCAGCCGCTCTCCAACAATGGCTAGGGGTTAAAGTATTGATCCCTCGTCGTGGACTCAAAAAGCAGATGACAACGATGGCACAAGATAATGCTAGAGTGTCTCTGGACGAAAAATTCCGCTTAATTGAACGTGATGAAGAACGTACGTCCAAAGCCGCAGGTAATCTAGGACAAGCGATTGGTCTAGAAAGTTTGGAACGTATTGAAGCATTCGATAACTCGAATATTCAAGGAACCAATCCGGTATCTGCGATGGTTGTATTTATAGATGGTAAGCCTGCTCGTAAAGAATACCGTAAATACAAAGTACGTACCGTTGAAGGTTCAGATGATTACGGAACCATGCGTGAAGTGATTCGCCGTCGCTACGAACGTGTGGTAAAAGAAAATCTACCGATGCCTGATCTAATCGTTGTCGATGGTGGTAAAGGACAAATTTCAGCGGCAACCGATGTATTGGAAAATGAGCTAGGTCTATTTATTCCAGTCTGTGGATTGGTCAAAGATTCTAAGCACCGTACCTCTCAATTGATGGTGGGCGATCCAGCAGAACCGGTGAACTTAGCAAGAGATAGTCAAGAATTTTATCTATTGCAACGGATTCAAGATGAAGTCCATCGCTTTGCGATTACATTCCACCGTGAACAACGGGGCAAATCGATGATTACTTCGCAATTGGACAGTATCCCAGGAATCGGAGACAAACGTCGTAAGTTGTTACTGAAGCACTTTGGTTCACTCAAAAAAATCAGAGAAGCCAGTGTAGACGATTTCCGCCAGTTGGGTATCGGGGACAAATTAGCGAAGCAGATTTTGGATGCTTTAAAAGAAGAATAAATGCACCAACAATATCAATACAATGATTATAATAGCTCCCTACAATCAACAAAATATAGATAAAAAAAGAGTAGCCTAATGGCTACTCTTTTGGTTTATTGTCATGTTCAGACGGTGGCACTGGATTAGAATACTGTTGAAATTGTTGCGGATGATCTGGATACTGCTGCTGTCCTTGTGTAGGATCATAATACACTTGAGGGATAGGTGCAGGCGGTACATAAGGTGGATAAGCATTTTCGACACCTTTATTTTTGGTAAAAGTATAGATGATGATAGCGACAATAGCGGGTAAAACAATATAGAATGCACCGAGCAAGATATTGACGATTCCACCCATACTAATCAGACTGAGCGACATCAATATACTATCAAATATAACGTGTGCAAATACGGCTGCAATAAAACCATATCGTAAGAAGATAAAGCTAAACAATAAACCGATAAATAGTAACTCGATCGGACGTGAATATATTGGATAGATTGGATATAACGTATGTCCAAGCGCCCAGATCATCGTCGTGATAAAGCAAGCTACAAATGTATTGCGTAACAGTTTCTTCAACATGCCGATTCCGAATAGACGGTAAACCGCTTCTTCGCCAATCCCTGCCATCCATGCTAATAATGGGAATAAGGCTGGATAGATCATATTATAAGGCGAACTCGTATCATCGGTAGCAGAGTAGACACCTAGCGCATTTTCTAAGATTAAATAAATAATGGATTGTACACCTAGTAAAATAAGTGCATACAAGTAACCTACAGCTACGCTATGCAATACATATTTACCATAACCGATTTCTTTGGAACGTGGCCAGATATTGATTCCTCGTTCTCTCCATAATCCATCTCCACCTACAAAAGAGAAGTAGAGTAAAACTGCCATCAATATATTTAATATTAATTGTAGACCAATAATCACATAAGAAACGATTTTGTTGGATTCACCTAAAGTAATATCTACTAAAATAGGCCACATATTCACAACGCTAAATATAGAAATTGCACAATAGATTACACTTAGCACAATACCCCGTTTAAATGAAGTATGTCTGCGTTTGAGTGCGCCGAATACAATCGCGAGTACACCGAGTACAAGAGTGAACAATCCATAACCCAAAGCTGTTAACCAGCCAGCTAAAGCAGTCTGTTCTTTTACATAAGCCGTATACGTATCCGGTGGAGTCAATACCGGTTGGAAGGAACGAATTTGTCCATATTCATAGGTGAACTTGAGTTGTAATTGACTATCACCTAATTTGCCATCTGCGGCAGTGTACAGTAAATCTTGCTCATTACCTTTAGTCTGTAATGTTAATTGTCCTGCGTCAAATCCTAGTGCTTTTAAAATAGGTTGTGCTTGTTCTTGCTTTTCAGCCAGTGTAACGGATTCGTCTTTTTCCGTAGTTGCCGTAGGATCTAGACTGAACGGTTGTGATGCTCCTGTCTGGTTGTCATACATAGAAAAAGCAACCACTTTACCGGTATTCATATGTACATCAATATCAAGTGCATCTCCAGTACCCACATCTGGATAATGAACACGGAATACATCATAAGGAGCTACTTTTTCTAACTTCTTCATATACGTCTGTGTTAATTTTTCTTTGGCTACATAACCGCTTAATTCAGCATTCGTATGATACGTTACTGAAGGGGCGGGAAGATCGGGTAATACCAATGTGTCACTGGCAAACGCTCTAGCGCTTTCGATCGCTTTTTCCTGACTGATGATATTCACTTGTTGCACTTCTAACGTATCTGAAGCAGTGGAAGGGAATACTTGTAAAAGCAAAAATAATACCAGTCCGACAGCAGCGAGTACACTGAGAATTTTGTAATTCGGTTTGAGCTGTACGGGTTGTCCGGTGGGGTTCATGAATGTCCTCCTTCAATTTTAAAAACACCTAGTTAGCATAGAGAAAGATATTTTGGTGTACACAAATTCTTTATACTTAAGCTATTCGCATGTATACTACTAAATGCTAGTGTAACGTAATCTTTTTTTGATTGCAAAACGCTATAGCCGTCTGTCTTCAGAGCCACTATAATCAGAAGCAGTGAACAGATTGGAATAAGTCATATTTAGAGAATAGAGAGGTTGAATAGATTTTGAAAAATGTTTTTGCAATAAAAGTTTGGACACCACCTCGTATTCTCGCTTTAGGCTATGCTATCTGTATTTTATTAGGAACGTTTTTATTGATGTTACCTGTTGCGCATCAAGGTGGAGAAGGGTTGAGTTTTTTAAATGCCTTTTTTACAGCGACTTCAGCGACTTGTGTAACAGGTCTAGTCGTTGTGGATACAGGAACCTTTTTCTCGACCTTTGGTCAAGTGGTGATTATGTGTCTGATTCAAATCGGTGGACTCGGATTTATGACGATTGCTACATTATTTGCTTTGGTGTTTGGAAGACGTATTTCTTTACGAGAACGTCTGGTGTTGCAAGAAGCCATGAATCAAGGAGATATGGAAGGTATTGTTCGTTTAATAAAAAAAGTGATTTATTATTCATTTGCTATTGAATTGATTGCTGCATTTTTATTTACGCTACGCTTAATGGCAGATTTTCCACTTGGACAAGCCATGTATTATGGTGCTTTTCATGCCGTATCGTTATTTAATAATGCAGGTTTTGATTTGTTCGGTCATTATAGTAGCTTTACCCGATATGTATCCGATCCAGCATTCAATATCATATCTATGGCTTTGATCGTATTGGGCGGACTCGGATTTGTTGTATTGTCTGATCTGATTGAATATCGCAAACATCGTAAATTATCAATACATTCCAAAGCTGTATTATGGATGACTTCTATTCTGCTTGTTGGAGGGTTTGTACTGGTTTTCATATTTGAATTTACGAACCTAAAAACGATTGGAAGCTTGAGTTGGGATGGTAAGATATGGGGTTCGTTATTTCAATCGGTCACCACAAGAACAGCAGGCGCGAATACGCTGGATCTAACTCAATTAAGACAAGCTACTTTATTCCTGACGATTATTCTGATGTTTATTGGAGGTTCGCCGGGTTCAACAGCCGGTGGTGTCAAAACAACAACGATTCTACTGATTGTTGGAGCAGTCATCAGTATGGTCAAAGGAAAAGAAGATGTGGTTCTATTTTATTTTCGGATCAACAAAGATCGGATCTATAAAGCATTAACGATTACAGTTTTTTCATTATCGTTAGTGATTGTGGCTACGATGGTTCTTACGATGACAGAAGCGACTGACTTTATGAGTGTTTTATTTGAAGCCACTTCTGCATTCGGTACGGTTGGATTGTCTCTTGGATTAACTCCCAATCTAAGTACGACTGGTAAATTAGTGATCTGTTTGTTGATGTTTGCTGGACGGGTAGGCATGATTACACTGGTCTGGGCACTCGCTCCCAAACAAGACAAAGAACTATATCGCTATCCTGAAGGTAAGATTATGATTGGTTAAAAGTGTATGTTTATTCATCTAAACGAATAGGATCATTTATCGTTTCAAATTGTTCTTTGGTATCAATAATCCATTGTCTGGCTGCTGAGCCTAGATCAGAACTTTCACTATAAAGGAGACAGGTGGTGCGGCGTGTCTGCTCTAGTTCAGGAATATGAAGAGAGACCAGCTCGTTCCCTGATAACAACTGTTTCCCAACATAGGATTTGGGCAATAATGCAGCAGCCATACAAATAGGCAATAAACGTACAATCGCTTCAAAAGAATCAATTTCCATACGCAAGTCGGGCATCACTGTATACCGATGAAATACATCATCTATTAATTTACGATACCATGTGCCTTTTGAGAAAATAATCATAGCCAAACCTTGTAAATCCTGCATTGTAGTCTCTTGATGATCTGCAAGCGGGTGATTGCTCGGGACGACTAATTCAAGGTGATCATCAAATAAAGGCACGCAAGTAAGACCCGATTCATGGATCGAGGACGCTACAATACCGACATCTACTTTTTTATCACGGACGGCATTTACAATTTCATGCGTTTTGCCGGTAATTAATTTGAGCTCTGCATAAGGGTGTTTACGAGTAAAGCTACTAACAAGTGGTGGCAACGTCGTCTGTAAGGTCGTCAGACTGGCGCCAAAGGTCACTGTGGTCTGATCTTCAGACTTATAGCGGTTAAGGCTCTGCAAGAACTTGAGGTTCTGCTGACGCTGTTCTAATGCAAATGTATAGGTTAATCGTCCAATTGAAGTCAATTCAAGTCGCTTTCCATTACGATTGAACAATGATACACCTAGATTTTCTTCTAATTTAGAAATTTTACGAGAAAGAGCAGGCTGAGATAAATTCAATAATTTGGAAGCCTGATTTAAGCTAGATTGTTCCACAACGACCGCAAATATATCAATATCTTCAAGCATCTGGAATTTCTCCTTTCCTCTTATGCGTTTTAGTTATAACAATTAATAATTATATTGCAATTCCATTATAAGTCAAAGTAGAGTAACATAAAAAGTGACACAAGTTGTTCACAGTCTTAGAGCATTGTGAACAGATTGTAAAGCTACGGAAGATGGGGACTTCCTACGCGGAGATTAACGAAGGTCCGAATATCTCTCGTTGATCCACGTCTGGGACAGCATTAACCAATGACTGTCACTATGAAAACGCTCTTATTATGAAAGGGGAACGTCATTCATGAAAGGGTTTTACGCCAGAAGGTTACACTCACTGCTAGGGGTCATTCCGCTCGGAGCTTTTTTTATTGAGCATATGATTACCAATTTTTCTGCATATGAAGGCGGAAAAGAATCCTTTGATAAAAGTGTGGCATTTTTGAATAACTTGCCACTTGTATTGGTTTTGGAAAGTTTATTCATCTTTTTACCACTGATTTATCATGGAGTATACGGTCTTTATATCGCTTATCAAGCGAAGCCAAACAATGCGAATTACGGTTACGAACGTAACTGGCGTTATACACTTCAACGGATTACAGGTGTAATCACGTTTGTGTATATTGTATGGCATGTATTCGAGACTCGTTTCCAAGTTGCACTCGGTAATGTCACTCATGAACAGCTCGGCGGAGTTATGTACAATATCGTGACCAACCCGGTAACCTTCGTTCTTTACACTATTGGTGTATTGGCAGCTTCGTTCCACTTTGCAAATGGTCTATGGTCTTTCCTTGTAAGCTGGGGAATTACAGTAGGACCGAGAGCACAACGTGTATCCTCATACGTGTGTATGACGCTTTTCGTTATTGTGTCAATTATGTTTATTCTATCTCTTGTTGCTTTCCGCAATATGGAGTTCGAAGATCCAACGGTTGCGCTACAAACGATTCGTCATTTTGTAGCATAAGCATATAGCAAGATCCGTGCGGCACTGTTCAATACAACAGTGGATGGCACAGCAGATGTCTCATTGATCAAAATGATGCACAGTACAGCTCGTAGTCGAACAGAGTTAAAGGAATGAACGGTGGCAAGTGAACCGTTCTGCTGTTCGTTTAAGGTAGATAGGATCTAAGGATCAGTAGGCTAAGGGGAGGGTAACTCGTTATGGCAACATCCAATATTATTGTCGTGGGCGGTGGTCTGGCTGGATTGATGTCTACTGTCAAAGCAGCAGAAGCAGGCGTTCATGTACATTTATTCTCATTGGTACCGGTCAAACGTTCACATTCCGTATGTGCGCAGGGCGGGATCAATGGAGCTGTAAATACAAAAGGTGAAGGCGATTCACCTTGGGTCCATTTTGATGACACTGTATATGGCGGTGACTTTCTAGCGAATCAGCCACCTGTCAAAGCAATGTGTGAAGCAGCACCTGGTATTATTCACTTGATGGATCGGATGGGCGTTATGTTCAACCGTACACCAGAAGGATTGCTTGATTTCCGTCGTTTTGGCGGAACGAAGTTTCACCGTACTGCTTATGCAGGTGCAACAACAGGTCAACAATTGTTGTATGCCCTTGATGAGCAAGTACGTCGCTGGGAAACCGCAGGTCTGGTAACCAAGCATGAGAACTGGGAATTCCTTTCCGCTGTATTGGATGATGAAGGCGCATGTCGTGGAATTTGTGCGCAAGATCTTCGCAATATGGAAGTGGTTACTTTTGCGGCTGATGCTGTTATTTTGGCAACTGGTGGCCCGGGTATTATTTTCGGTAAAACAACCAACTCGGTGATCAATACAGGAACAGCTGCAAGTGCTGTTTATCAACAAGGTGTACATTATGCGAACGGAGAATTTATTCAAATTCACCCAACAGCGATTCCGGGCGATGACAAATTGCGTCTGATGTCTGAATCTGCACGTGGTGAAGGTGGACGAATCTGGACGTATAAAGATGGTAAGCCGTGGTACTTCTTAGAAGAAAAATACCCATCCTATGGTAATCTCGTTCCCCGCGATATTGCAACACGTGAGATTTTCCAAGTGTGTGTGGATGAGAAATTGGGTATTAACGGTGAAAACATGGTATATCTGGATCTTTCGCATAAAGATCCAAAAGAACTGGATGTTAAATTAGGTGGAATTATCGAAATCTATGAGAAATTCATGGGTGATGATCCTCGTAAGATTCCGATGAAAATTTTCCCGGCAGTCCATTATTCCATGGGCGGTATGTGGGTAGATTATAATCAGATGACCAATATTCCAGGTCTATTCGCTGCTGGAGAATGCGAATACCAATATCATGGAGCAAATCGTCTAGGTGCTAACTCGTTAGTATCTGCGATTTACGGTGGTATGGTTGCAGGTCCAAAAGCAGTGGAATATATTAAAGGATTGAAAAAATCGGCTGCTGATATGCCAACAACGATGTACGATCAAGTTCGCAAACAGCAAGAAGATAAATATAATCACCTGATGAATATGCAAGGCAATGAAAATGCTTATGTTTTGCATAAAGAATTAGGCGAGTGGATGACTGATAATATGACAGTTGTTCGTTATAACGATAAGCTTCAAGCTACGATCAACAAGATCAAAGAGTTGAAGCAACGTTATACCAAAATCAATATGAATGATTCATCCAGTTGGAATAATCCTAGCGTAGCGTTTACTCGTCAATTGTGGAATATGCTTGAATTGTCTGAAGCAATGACACTTGGAGCATTAATGCGTGATGAGAGTCGTGGAGCTCACTATAAGCCTGAATTCCCAACACGTAATGATGAAGATTTTCTCAAAACGACGAAAGCGACATGGACACCAGATGGTCCACAGATTTCTTATGAAGATGTGGATGTATCCTTGATTCCACCACGTATTCGTGATTATTCTAAAGATTAAGTCACCAAGACGGCATTCTCAAGTAAAGTGATTAATTTAAGGGGGCATTAGAAATGGCGGAAGTCTCAACACAGAGTCACCCAGCTAATGTAACGGCCAAAAAAAACGTCAAGTTTATTATTACCCGTCAGGATAAGCCGGATAGCCCATCATATACAGAAGAATTTGAATTACCTTATCGTCCAGGGATGAATGTCATCAGTGCGCTGATGGAGATTCAACGTAATCCTGTAGACAACACAGGTAAAGCAACAGCACCTGTTTGTTGGGAATCCAACTGTTTGGAAGAAGTATGTGGAGCTTGCTCGATGGTGATCAATGGTAAGCCACGCCAAGCATGTTCTGCTCTAGTTGATAAATTAGAGCAACCCGTTCATATCGCTCCAATGAAAACTTTCCCAGTGGTACGCGATCTTGTTATTGATCGTAGCCGTATGTTCGGCGCACTGAAAAAAGTAAAAGCATGGATTCCGATTGATGGTACGTATGATCTGGGTGCAGGACCACGTATGCCAGAGAAAAAACGTCAATGGGCATATGAATTGTCGAAATGTATGACTTGTGGTGTATGTCTGGAAGCTTGCCCGAATGTGAATGACAGAACAGACTTTATCGGCCCTGCGGCATTGTCTCAGGTTCGTCTGTTCAATGCTCATCCAACAGGTGAGATGAATAAAGAAGATCGTCTAGATGCATTGATGGAGCCGGGTGGTATTGAGGGATGCGGTAACTCGCAGAACTGTGTACGCTCTTGTCCAAAAGGTATTCCTTTGACAACTTCGATTGCTGAAATGAATAAAGACACATCCAAGCATATGTTCAAACGTTGGTTGGGTGTATAATAGTATAGTCGTATATACGATTATACCGGGTTGATAGTAAGCCACTAATCAGGCGGGTTCCGTGTAAAAGCGGAAACCCGCCTTTTATCTTGAGCCGGTGATCGATAGGAGTGATGTTGATGATCAGTGAAAGACCGATAAGTTATGATCAATTAGTCGATGAATTTAAAGCGTTAGGGATTACAGCAGGGATGAATATTCTAGTTCACTCTTCTTTGAAAAGTCTTGGAGGATGGATTCCCGGCAGTGCTGAAACCGTTATCTTAGCGTTAGAGGCTGTTTTGGGAGAGTCAGGTACATTAATTATGCCGACGCAGACTTCGCAATTAACCGATCCCAAAGGGTGGATGTATCCACCTGCTGAACAGCGTTGGTGGAATCTGATTCGTGACAGTATGCCGCCTTATGATCCTGATTTTACAGTGACGACAGGGATGGGTGTTATAGCGGAGACATTCCGTAAGCAAAAAGGAGTATATCGAAGTGCACATCCGCAAGTCTCTTTTGCAGCATGGGGCAAACATGCAGAAGAATGGATGAGCGATCACGATCTGGATTTTGGATTAGGAAGTCATTCTCCGTTGCAAGATTTATACAATGCAAATGGGTATATATTGATGTTAGGGACAACTTATCATACGAATACATCGATTCATTTAGCAGAATATTTCGCAGAATGGCATGGTAAAAAAGAGATTACGATGAAAGCACCAATGATGACGGATAACGGTAAACAGTGGGTGAAATTCAAAGATTTGAATTTTGACTCTGATGATTTCGATGAGATCGGAGCCGATTTTGAACAAGATTGCCCAGATTTATTCATTCAAGGCACGATTGCCAAAGCGCAAACGAAGTTGATTCAGCAGCGTGGACTGGTCGATTATGCCTCAGGATGGTTGGAAACGCATCGTTAAGGATAAATAATGAATAATAGAAGTTACATCCTATAGAAATGACTGATATCGAAAGGGGTATACTTATGATTTGGAGAGAGAATGAAGATGCTTTTATTATGATTCGTCAACATGATCATGCGAAGCTATCGGGAGAATTTGCTCGTCATTGGAAGCCTGAATATATTGAACAAGATGAACGCTGGGATGAAGTGCTTATTGGCTGTGAACAACATGATCGTGGTTGGATTCCATTAGATGAAATTCCACTATGGGATGATGCGAAGCAAGTTCCATTTTCGTTTATGCATTTTCCAGAACCGGCGAAGCTGGTTTTTTACAGATATGGAATTAACGAATTGGAAAATATGACTCCGTACGGAGGAATGCTTGCCAGTTATCATTATGCCGCGCTAGTCGGTCATTATGGTGAAGAAGATCCATTTGGGATCGCTTTTGTGCAAGAAGAGAAAGAGCGTCAGGAACGGATCAAAGCACAGTTGAATCCTAACGAAAAAGCACTCAAATTTCACCGATCGATCTTGGAATTATGCGATGATCTTTCACTCTATGTCTGCTTGAATGATCCTGGAGTGAGCAAAGAAAATGAGCAAGAATGGTGGAAAGAAGGATTTGAAGTCGGGAAAAAGTTCGCGTTCACTAACGATCAAGCGATTATGCCACGATGGGTAGATGAGCATAGTATTAGCCTTGCTCCATTTCCATTTGAAGCTCCTTTTGAATTGGAATTGATCTATCGCAAAGTTAGCAAAACACATATTCAACAATCCGGTCTAGCACAAGCTTTTGCCGATGCTGACAAACAAACGCAGACGATTGCATTTGTTCCTGCTGAATCCTAATTGATGATCTATTGCTAGGGGTATCTCTTAATGATGAAGAAAGGATATATATCTATTAAGAGATACATTTTTACATACGTATTTGATTGTAAAAAGAGTAGTCCACTATCGTAAATTTGACGATAGCTGTTGGATTCGGCACAATAAACATAATATATTCAACCGCCTGAGGGCAGCCGAATCCAAAGGAGGAATTTTAGCCTGAATGCCTATTGCTCTTTATACACATTTTACAATCCGATAAGAATTCCTTTTTATTTTAAGCATAGATATGAAATTACACGTCGGCAATTTCTCAAGCGAGGTACGTTGGTCGTGGCTTCGCTTGGACTAGGAACAGCCGGATACAGCTGGCTAGGAGAACCCAACTGGTTAGATAAAGTCTATATTGATCTGGCATTACCTCAGCTTCCTCCAAGTCTAAATGGAATGAAATTGATTCAATTCAGCGATGTTCATTTAGGGATGGGAAAAGAAGCTGCCGATCTGGAAAAGTTAGCCGATATCATTATGGCGGAGAAACCAGATATGATCTGTTTTACTGGAGATATGGTAGATGATGATCCGACCCCTTTACGTGCAGGAGTAGGAGCGCTTCAGAAAATGTCTGCACCATTAGGTAAATTTGCAGTTCTCGGTAATCATGATTATTTAAACGATGTACTGCTTGTTTCGGAGATGATGGAACAAGGCGGATTCACCATGTTAACCAACGAAAATATACAGATTAAGCGGCCAGATGGAACGCTTGCTATTATTGGTCTGGATGATCAGTTATTAGGAAAGCCGAATGTGAACAAAGCAACATCAGATCTTGCTGAAGATGCTTGTCGCATTTTATTGATGCATGAACCGGATTATGCGGATAAGATTCCGATTAACTTTGGTTTTCATTTACAATTATCAGGTCATAGTCACGGCGGGCAGATTCGATTACCGTGGTTCGGCGCTGTGATTACTCCTCGTGGTTCACGTAAATATATTATGGGTTGGTATCAAGCAGGGCCACAGCGTCAGCTACCACTCTATGTTAATCGAGGCATCGGAACGTCTCAAGTCCCTATTCGATTGATGTGTCGACCGGAATTAACGATATTTACGCTTAGACGAGCAGATCAATAAAAAAATAAGCAGTTGCAGTTATATGCGAAGTGCTGAAAGAAAGATATTTTGCAAGCAAAAATCACGATAGATTGAACTACATGATGGATTGAAGTAGAAGAAGTCGCGCTTATCATGCCAAGCGCTAGGAGGAATGAAGGATGGAACGTATTGCTTTGGTGTCTGATATTCATGGTAATTATCCAGCATGGCAGGCGGTATTAGCGGATATTGATCAAAGAGGGATTAAGCGTATTTTTTGTCTTGGCGATCTAGTGGGTAAAGGACCTGATGCTGTCAAAATTACGGATGAAGTTGCGCAACGTTGTGAAGTGATTATTCGTGGCAATTGGGAAGAGCTTGTTGCTCGGATGAGCGGTGATGATGAATTATTTGGCTGGCAAGCTCAGCAATTGGGACCGGAGCGAGTCAAGTATTTGGAAGAATTACCATTTCGCCATGAATTTTTACTAAGTGGACGATGGGTATCGCTAGTCCATGCATCGCCTGAAAATGTATTTCATCGTGTACAACCATGGGATGATCTAGAACGCCGTTTAGGTATGTTTGCACCTGTGGTGAATCCAACGACGCAAGAATCCATTATTCCCGATATCGTAGGCTATGGAGATATCCATAATGCATATATGCAACATCTAGAAGGTCGACTATTATTTAATACAGGGAGTGTAGGGAATCCACTAGATATACCCGCAGCTTCTTATGCGATTCTAGAAGGGGAATATTTATCGGAAGAGATAGCTCCTTATTCGTTACAATTTGCTCGTGTGCCGTATGATATCGAACAAGCGGTACAAGATGCCCGTGATGCGAATATTCCAGCACTGGATTACTATATCAAAGAACTACGCACCGGCGTATACCGTGCGATGCAGCAAGACTAACTATAGGAGGAATGGCGATGTTGAGTAAACAGGATTTGAAAAAGGGCTTTCCTGATCTGTATACAGATCGACTCAAATTACGCCGTCTAACTGCACAGGATGTGGAGATCTGGTGGGAATGTGCCAGTGATCCACAAGTGATGAAATATTTGTACGGAGCGAAAGAGAGTAAGGAATATCAGTCATTACAGCCAGACCGTCTGGGGCGCAGAGTCGAAGAAGCTTTTCGCAGTCTCAGCTCGATGCATTTTGCAATCACATCCAAAGACGATGGTACTTTATACGGCGTGTGTTCTTTTCAACGATGGGATGAACGGGCAGCACGGGCAGAGATCGGCTTTGCTCTTTGTCGTAGTCATTGGGGAAGAGGATATGCTGCTGAAGCGTCCAGTCGCATGGTTGATTTTGGCTTTGAAGATATGGGTCTATCGCATATTGTGGGGCGTTGTCATGCAGATAATGCACTCTCTCAACGGGTGCTTGAGAAAAATGGAATGCGTCCGCAACAACCATCTTCTAATGCAGGGATTCAGAGCTACTGGGAAGAGATGGGCATTATGATTTATTCTATCGCTCATACGGAATACTTGTTACGCAAAGAACGTGCCGCTTCTCATACACACAGTCAGGAAAGAAGCGGAGGCGCTTCCTCTTCATGAACGGACAACAGTGGTTCACCCGTCCGCTTGGTATTTGGAGCAGTTCACTGATCGCTACCATTTTGTGGGGGAGTGCACTGCCTTTTATCAAGTTAAGCTATGCTCATCTGGGGATACAAAGTCATGATATTTTTGCGCAATGGTTATTTGCAGGATATCGCTTTACACTGGCAGGGCTATTGTTGATAGTATTAGCCAAAATCTTAAATCCCAAAGGGCAACCGATTCCTCATATTCCGGCTAAGCGATTAATCAGCCTGTCAATGTTTCAGACATTATTACAGTATATTTTTGTATATGCAGCACTTGGCTTGGGATCAGGCATGACGATGTCGATTATTGCTGGCTCTGTATCGCTATTTCAAATGTTATCGATTCGTTGGATTGATCAGACCGAACGATTATCGATGCGCAAATGGTTCGGGTTGTTGCTAGGATTTACAGGGATTGCGGTCATGGGCTTTGGGCAAAGTGGAGGCAATGTACATTTTGGTTTTGGACTGGGTGAACTGCTGATGCTATTGTCTGCTCTGACAGGAGGCTGGGGGAATGTGCTAGCACGCCGTGAAGCAGGGATTGAACCTGTACTGAGTCTTACCGGTCGTCAGATGTTCTGGGGCGGTCTAGGCTTGGTTGTCATCGGTTCCTTAACAGGACATCCTTTTCCTTTCCACTGGGATCTAGCGGCTGTAGGGATGCTTCTATACCTTGTCGTACTCTCTGCTGGAGCATTCGCTCTCTGGAATACAGTGATGAAATACAATAAAGTAGGCAAAGTATCGATGTATCTATTTTTAACGCCATTGTTTGGAGTAGTCTTATCGGCTCTCTGGTTAGATGAAAAGTTATCAATCTGGGCGGCGCTTGCTCTAATTTTAGTAGCAAGTGGTATTATATTGGTCAATCGAGAACGTATTGTACATAAAGAGTAAGATTTTGTTATACAACTGCAATCGTGTTGCAACTCAATCTCAATAGAGAAAAGGTAAGATTGTTCTCAAGACCCCCTTTTTGAATATATGATGGACCTGCGTGAGTGCAGGTCTCTTTTTTTGCGCTTTTATATTATTATCCCGCCGAATAAAAGCAAAAACTAAAGAAATACATAACAAAAACTCCAATCTTTATACTGGATATACTACTTGTACGGCTAAGCGGCATATAGCAAAAGATTGGAGTAAGTTGAAAATCTATCGGACATGTACAGTTATCATTTAATATCTATACATTCCCTGTTTAAAAAAAGATGATCAAAAATGGCTATAAAAATGAATTGAAAATATTTAAAGCGCTACAGCATGACGTTGCTTTTGCTTATAATAAACCCATTCAGTAAAGCCAATCTCACGCAATTTTTGAGCGACTTTATCAATATCATCACCGACACGCTGAGGGATATGCGAATCAGAGCCAAATGAAATATCGACGCCAAAATGATGAGCACGTTCTAGAATTTCATCAACAGGATGCCAGAGTCCACAGACTTTGATCTTCCCGGAGGTATTCACTTCAATCGCTACACCGCATTCGGCAATCACTTGTAATGTACGGTCGATCGCTTGTGGAGCTTCAATTTGAGTAAAGTCAGGATAATTGCTTTTCATTGCATCGATATGTCCAAGAATCTGGAACATGCCACTACGTGCAGATTCAGCAATCATACGGAAGTATTCTTCTTTGGTCGCAATCTGATCGGCGGAATTCATGCCTTTCCAACGAGAACGATCGAAAATGCTATAACCACTACTATAATGAACCGAACCGATAATATAATCAAAAGGATACTGAGACAAAATGTCTTGATATAATTTGGCGTAATCAGGGAAATAATCGGATTCGATTCCTAATAAAACATCAATTTTGCCTTCGTATTCTTTTTTGAGATCCAATACTTCTTGTACATAATGTTGAAGCTCGCTTTTGCCCATAGCAGTCTGCGGGAAAGCTTGTTCTTTGTCACTGCCGAAAAAAGGGGTATGATCTGAAATTCCGATCACCTGAATATCCGCAGCAATCGCAGCTTCAATATAATCACGGATATCGCCATCCGCATGTCCACAACGATAATGGTGGGTATGAAGATCAAATTTCATAAAAATCGCTCCTTATGCGCTTGGCAGTATAAGCGCAATTTCGTATAGTGAATCAAAAATGATATTTGCAAAGCAAAATATCTTACTCTGTACTGATAAATTGATCGGCTGGCATGCCTTTGAGATCATCTAGAAATTGACGCATGGCTGAGTTCAAATATCGACCTGATTTATAAATTAGACCTACAGGATGACTTACCTCGAATTCTGGCATTGGAATCATCACCAGTGTACCATGACGCAATTCACTGGTAATCGACTGTCTAGAGATAATCGCGACACCAAGATCAATCTCAACCATCCGTTTTACTTCTTCACTACTAGACAGCTCCATTACAATCTGAGGTTCAATCCCATGTTCTTTGAATACTTCATCTACAAATCGGCGACCTACCGTATCTGGAGATAACATAATAAGAGGTAACTGTTGTAGATCTTGAATATGTGCTTTTTTGGTACGAGCTAAAGGATGCTGTGGAGAAACGACTAACTCAAACATATCATAATACAAAATCGAAGTATTCAAATTCGGATTGCGTTCGATCAGGTAGCTGATACCTACATCAACCAGACCATTTTCCACACTATGATAGACCTGGGAAGAAGACATCGAATGAATCATCGTCTGAATCAGTGGAAATTGATCCTGGAAATATGAAAGCACTCTCGGTAAAATTTGAATTGCAATCGAAGTTGGAGTGCCAAGCGTAATCCGCCCTTGCGGAGTCTCATCCAAGTCGGATAACCGCTGTTTTAATTGTTCAACAATCGCTAACATCTGTTCAGCATGCTCTAAAAAAACAACACCCTGATCGGTTAATGTAACCGGTTGGTTACGATCGACCAGTACCGTTTTGAATTCATCTTCCAGACTTTTGATCTGAGCAGATACCGCAGGTTGAGTCAGATTAAGTAGTTCTCCTGCTTTACGGAAGCTCATTGTCCTCGAAATGGTCAATAAGGTTTCCAATTGACTGATATTCATGAGTTCCTCCTTATGTATGCCAAATTGTTAAATACTTGCCTAACTGATGAAGTATTCAACAATCGATACCTATTTTAAATTATAGGGGATTACACAAAAAGCATCAATGTACTAAGAAATGTTTAAAATCTATTCATATAAAATGTACATAAATCAGTGCTTGCGACCGATAATAGATAAAGACAGTTAAAAAGACCTAAGATCCATAAAAAAAGAGCAACAAATTTACTAGAAAATGTCGATTCATAAGATTATTAGTAGTGGATTTACAAAAAAACTTAAAAAATGGAATATACAGCAATGATTCTAGATGATTTGAACTAGGTTATAAGGTATAATATCCATTAACATCATAGGTCAAAAGTTGTATTTAAATATGAACCCAATTGTAAAGGGGAGTAAACGAATTATGAAAGCGGAAGTAATCAATCCATTTTTGGAAGCTGCTCGACTCGTCATTGGACAAGTAGTACAAGTGGCTCCTTCTACAGGAAGCCTTGGTATCAAGGATATGGAACTAGTAGACGGTTATATTTGGATTCAAATCGGAATGACCGGGCAAATGAGTGGTGATATTATGTTCGGAATTGAAGAAGCTGTAGCGTTACGTATGGTTTCAGCAATGATGGGCGGCTTTGTCATTACAGAAATGGATGAGATGAGCCAAAGTGCTATTTCAGAGTTAGGTAATATGATTAGTGGTAATGCAAGTACCATTTTGTCTAATCAAGGCGTTACAGTAGACATTACACCTCCAAAGGTAATGAAGACTAGTGCCATGACTGGATTTGTGTCCACCAAAGCATTAACAATTCCTTTGTTAATGGATGGAATCGGAGAACTCGATATTCAAGTAATGATCTCTTAATCGGGAAGCTATTCAAGTACGATCTCTTATCTTTACAAGAGAATCAAAAAACCTCTTTGACCATAGTCACTATGGTTAAAGAGGTTTTTTGGTATGGTAGTATAAAAAGGTGTAACAACGGATAACATAGGCTATATGGCGTTAAGAGCTCACTTTTTTACCTTCACCACTCAATATTTTCAAAATATCATTCTCATATGCCAAAATATAATGGAGCTTATAAGAACTGTAGACAGTACCAGAATCTTTGCGCTCTTCGGCGGTGATCTCTACAGTGACTTTCACCTGGTCTCCGTCTTTGGTGGCAATAATCGAATCAATAGAGACAGCCCCTGTATTGATATATCCTTGCCGAAAATCAGCATAAGATAGATTACTTTGCCAGCGACTGCCGAGTAAAGAGTAGGCAGTTACATAATCTTGCATACTTAGACTTTCATAAAAGTAACTGACTATATACTGCGCTTCATCTTGGACAGAAGGCATCTCATCATCGACATTTTCAGAAGATGCAGAAGTAGTTGGTACATCTTTCATTGGGGTTTTAGACCAGTTTTGTACAGTTTTTTGGATCTCGGCTACTGGAATACTAAATCCAATCGTATTGGATTCACTTGCCATCGCTGAGTTGATACCCAGCACTTCACCGGTGTCTGCATGAATCAGTGGACCTCCGCTATTACCGGGAGCGATAGGTGCAGAGATTTGATACAGATTGGTATACACATAAGGATCGATCGTAAAGTCACGTCCAACTCCGCTAATAATGCCTGTAGTAATCGTATTTTGTAAGCCAAGCGGGCTACCCAGTGCCAGTACATTATCGCCTACATCCGCCGAACCTTTTTGAGCTAACTTTAAAGGTTCAGTGCCTACCAGTTCTGGTACACGAACCACTGCAATATCCGTATCTGTTCCGATACCAATCACTTTGCCTGTTAGGGTGCGAGCATCTGCTGTTTTGACTTTAACATTCAGCGCCCCTGCCACGACATGCGCATTAGTAATAACATCTCCCTGATCGTTATACAGAAATCCTGATCCTAGTGATCCATCTTCCAATTCAATCATCACTACTTTTTTCTGAGTCTTAAAAATAACATCTTTCAGTGTCGAAGTGCCTGTGTTTGTTTGACTGGCTGTTTGGGCAGTCTTACTCGCTAACAAAGGCTTGTTCGGTAATTGAGTAGGCACTGTACGATTGATATACGAGAAGGAACCTATACCTGCTGCTATAATCACGACACTGGCAATACTGCTAAATATCCATCCTTTATTCATATAGGCTCCTCCTTATTCCAGATACCATGTTATATTATCAATCTGTACAGTTACTTCTTCATACCAATCATATTCATAAGCACTGTAAGATCCGGTTGCACCGGGTTCTAAATCGTAAGGTTCTACTGACGCTGAAGAAGAGAATAGATAATTGCCTGCCGCATCATAACCGGAATAATAGACAGTGATTGAATAGATCGGTTTGGTGGCTACATTTTTAACTTCGCCATAGATTTCAATATCACCGTATTCGTTCAGTTGTGTATCTACATTCAATAATTCTACGCCGGCTGTTCGGTTTTTTAAATCTTCTTCTTCGGCTTGTTGAATCGCTCGTTCAATACGCTGTTTTTCAGCCAGTTCAAAAGCTTCTTTTTCAGAAGTGATACGTTTTTGTAAAGATAACAATTTTTCGTCTTTGCTAGAATATTGTAGCCCTGCTTTGACGGCTGCTGTCGCTTGACTAAAATCATTCTGTTGGAGAAGTTTTTCAGCATTTTTCATGCTGATCGTGATGATTTTGTTAATAATCAGTTGATGTACTTCTTTGGCTTCTTGATTGTTCAGTCGATCCACTTCGTCTAGCTTGTATGCCAGCGCATCAATCGTATCTAATTGATCCAATTCTTTTTTCACTTTGAGGACAGCTAACAAATCTTGATTGCGATTAGCTAGTGTTTTTTCTTGCTCAAATATAGATTCTTTACGAGTATCTAAGGCTTTTTGCAAAGTGATTAATGATTTCTCAGCAGGTTGAAGTTGATTTTGCTTAAGGTTAGAAGAGACCGTTTCCAATTTAGTATGAATACGATTCGCTGTCTCAATCATAGTCTGATCTTTTGTTAATACAGCATAGGTGGGTCGTAATGTAGTCGCTTGCGTGATTTTGGCAAGAGCTGGTTCATATTGCCCTTTCAATGCAAGCTGACTGGCTTCTTGATGCAATTGAGTGACTTGTACATTGATATCTTGTTGATGTTGATACCACCAAAATAAAGTGCCTGCAATCCCCAGCAAAAGTACAGTCGGTATAATCCATGTAAGATGACGGGCTGGAGAAGTAGACCGATAGGGTGGTGATCCTGATGGTGGTACAGATACAGTCGATGATGCAGGTTCTGCGCGATGAATCGGTTTATTAGCAATAGGAAGAGTAGGTTCGGAATCGGTATGATTTGAAGATTGATCAGAACGAAGTTGATCTAAATAATCGACAGGAGTCTGCTCTTTATCTATCTCCTGCTCACTCGGTACTGTGGATTCGGATTGCGTCTGAAGCTTGGCTCCGCATTGACTGCAAAAAACAGCATGATCCGGCTGATTTGCCCCACAATGATTACAATACATATATAACCCCTCCTCAGCGCTTGGCAGTATAAGCGCGACTTCTTCTAGTACAGTCAAAAATGATTTTGCCAAGCAAAATATCTTACATTCAGCGCTTGGCAGTATAAGCGCGACTTCTTCTAGTACAGTCAAAAATGATTTTTGCCAAGCAAAATATCTTACCTTCCAGCGCTTGGCAGTATTATCACAACATCTTCCATCACTAAGATAATCGCCAAATAACTGACTAAAATATAACATGTTTTCTTGATGTTTAGGAAATAATTTCCTATAAGTAAATCAATAGATCTTTAGATGATTTGGCAGTTCAGACGGATCAAAGTATAATGAAAAAGAATTTTGTAAAGTCTTACCATCAAGACATGCAGGAGGAGGAACATGGCAAAGCAAGCGAACAATTCGATACCTGTACTGATCTACCGTTATCAAGGGCCCAAAAGAAATATAGGATTTCATTTATCCCCCTTTAACAAGGAAGAAAATCAAACAGAGATTTCATTCAAAGATATGTTGTTTATATATAATGAAGATTTTAATTATATTCGTCCGTTATTGGACAAACGATTTCCACTGATACATCCATACACGATGGAAACGATGAATCAATTCGATCCATGTTGGGATAATCCTATTGGTAAAGAAATATGGATGGATATCTTAGCAGAATTGCAACAACAGAATGTAGAAGAGGAAGAACTACAGCTTTTTTTGCAACAATTTCATACATGGATTAGTGAACGGTTACAGTCAGCAGAGGGTATAGAGGTTACTGGTAATTTATAGATTTCGGGTTGGTGATAAAAGGGAGGAATGCAGTATGTTTACTGCGACAATATGGTAAAACTTGCGAATAAAGTTGTTCTTATCACAGGTGCTTCTAGCGGGCTAGGTGCAGGAGTTGCTTCATTATTAGTCGAAAAAGGAGCGATTCCGATTCTGACAGCACGTTCTGAAGATAAGCTTCAGACGTTATCCAGACAATTGAAAGGTGAGCATCAGATTATTCGAATGGATGTTCAGCAAGATGAGGATGTGAAGCGTGTAGTCGCACAAGTCATTAAGCAATACGGTAAGATCGATATTTTGCTTAATAACGCTGGCTACGGACAATTCAAAACGATAGCTGAAATGCCGATCGAAGATTACCAAACGATGATCGATGTCAATTATCTAGGTATTGTACGTTGTACACAAGCGGTGCTTCCTCATATGTTAGCCGCAGGTACAGGACAGATTGTGAATATCGCTTCACTGGCGGGTAAATTCCCGACAGCCAAATCGACCTCGTATACAGCAACTAAGCATGCGGTGTTCGGATTTACCAATGCTTTGCGACAAGAATTAAGAGAAACAAAGATCAAAATTTCGTCTATTAATCCAGGGCCGATTGCGACAGCCTTTTTTGATCGTGCAGATCCTTCAGGGGATTATGTCAAAAATGTGAGCCAATTTATGATGACAACAGATAAAGTTTCTCGGGATATTGTGAAAGTGATGGAAAAGCGCAAAGAAGAACTGGATTTACCACGAATAGCGATTCCTGCTATGCGTATATACGGACTTTTCCCACGATTTATTGATCGGTTAACATATCGTTTGTTTGATCGAAAATAAAGGCATTCTACACTAAAAAGAGTGATCCAGCCGGTTCGCATAGAACCGGTTTTTGGTGCGTTATGATTATATTTGGTGTCCTCTCTGTTTTCGCATATAATAGTAGAGTGTTGTACTCTGTCTGTTTACAATGTTTTAGAATATAAACAAGTGTTGAATAGTTTGTACTTATGAAATGATTCAAGGGCTTGAAAGGATGAAATGTATGGAATCAAATGTGAATTTTCTCGGACTAGGCATCCATGAATGGTTGAACGATGTGCTGGAACGTTATGGAATTACGGAGCCGTCTCCAGTACAAGCAGAGGCTATTCCTCATTTGCTTGAAGGAAAAGATGCTATCGCTCAATCGCAAACAGGTAGTGGTAAAACACTGGCTTATTTGTTACCTGTGTTACAACAGGTCGATCCAGAGCGCAAGCAATTACAAGCGATGATCTTAGCGCCTACGCAAGAATTAGCAATGCAGATCGTACGTGAAAGTGAACGTTATGGAGCAGAACATGGCATTATGACACTGGGTCTGATCGGTGGAGCAGCAATGAAGCGCCAGATCGAGAAGCTCAAACGTCATCCGCAAATCGTTGTCGGTACACCTGGACGGATTAGTGAATTGATCAATCTACGTAAGTTGAAAATGCACCTTGTGAACACACTGATTGTCGATGAAGTCGATCAAGTGATTGGACTTGGTGGTGGCGGAGATGTGAAGAAAATTATCCGCAGTACACGCAAAGATCGTCAACTGGTGTTTTTATCCGCTACAGTGAACGAAGAGATTTTGACACTAGCGAATCGTGAAATGAATGACTTGCTCGAAATCGGTATTGAACCAGATACACGTACATCCGCAGGGATTGAACATGTGTATTTTGTAGCTGAAGAACGAGATAAGTTAGAAATTCTACGACGTGTATTACGCCATTACAATTCTCCACGTTCACTGGTATTCGTGAACGATACCAATGATATTGCAGAAGTGGAAGCGAAGCTGAACCATCTGGGTCTATCTGCGCGCGTATTGTATGGAGATGCGAACAAGGTAACTCGTAGTACGGTATTGTCTCAATTTAGAGAAGGCAAAATCAAAGTGCTTGTCGCTTCAGATGTAGCAGCGCGAGGATTGGATATTGAAGGCTTGAATCTGGTCGTTAGTCTTGATCCTGCGTTTGACACTGATCATTATGTACATCGTAGTGGACGTACAGGACGTATGGGTAAACAAGGGGTAGCGGCTTCGATTATTACCGAACGTGAACGGTTTATTATGCGTAAATTTGCCGATGCCCTTCATATTGATCTGCAAGAGCATGTATTAAAAGGTGGAGCTGTACTGACACTGGAGCAACAACAAGAACGTGAAGAATCGTATCGTGCTTCGCGTGCAGAAGCGGCGGCAGCTCGTTCTGTTCGCCCTACGTCTACACCAGCGGTCAAAAAAGAAACCAAATCTGCTGAACCTCGTTCATCGGTGGAATCTCCTGTGACGACAGAATCGAATATGAATAGCAGTACACCAACAGCTCGCCCGGCAGAGCGTTCACCTAAACCGAGAACAGCGCCACCTGCGGCTAAAGTGAATCCGAAAACAGATAAAAAGAAACGCAAACCAAAAGTAGATACCAAAAGTAAAGGTGCACCGAAATGGTTAAAAGAAAAACGGGCTGCATCCCAAGACGAAAAGTGAGGTAACAATAATGGAACAGGTAGCTATACTTAACGTGGATCACCTGAGTGGTGGATACAGTCGTGGTAAGCCTGTCCTGCATGATATCAGCTTTGAAGTCGGTCGCGGTGAGATGATTGGACTGATTGGTCTGAATGGTGCAGGAAAAAGCACAACCATGAAGCATATTTTGGGATTGATGACGCCGCAACAAGGTGAGATTCGGATTCAAGGATCTACACTGGCAAAAGAAACCGAGCAGTACCGTGCTTCTCTTGCTTTTGTACCAGAATCTCCGCAATTGTACGAAGAAATGACGGTGCGTGAACATCTTGAATTTACCGCTCGTGCGTATAATGTGAGCCAAGCGGATTATGAAGAACGTTCCGCTCATTTGATCAAGTTGTTTAATATGGGAGACAAAGAAGATAGTCTGTCGATGCATTTGTCTAAAGGGATGAAGCAGAAAGTCATGATTATGTGTGCTTTTGTAGCGGCTCCGCCATTGTATGTGATTGATGAACCTTTTCTAGGACTTGATCCGCTGGGGATTCGTTCATTGCTTGATTTTATGGTACAGACCAAAGAAAGTGGATCATCGATCTTGCTGAGTTCACATATTTTGTCCACTATCGAAAATTATTGTGATCGATTTATTGTGTTGCACAAAGGAAAAGTGATTATTCAAGGGACATTAGAGCAGATTCGTGAGCAGACGGGTCAGCAGAACGTACCACTCGAACAGATTTTCTATGATCTGGTTCAGGATGGACTGTAATTATGAATGATCTGCTCAAGTTACGTCAGCAGAGGCAACAAGCTTTTTGGGGAGAAGTGCTTCCTTATTTACGCTATGTGATGCAAAGCGGACTCGCAATCGTCACTTTTTTTCTGCTCATTGTATTTGCAGCATGGTATACCACGTTTTTGCAAAATGTACCTCAAGGTCTGCCTGTACACTGGATATTACTGATTTTATTTACACCATTAGCGATTTACGGTAGTGTGCGTACGTATATGCGGACAGCAGATATTGTCTTTATGTTGCCACTCGAAGTGCGAATGCGTGAATACTTTGCTCCAGCATGGCGTAGTAGTGTGATCGGGAAAATGATCTGGTTGTTGATTCTAGCACTGGTCGCGTTTCCGTTCTACGTCCGAGCAGACATGAATGCCAAGTCGTTAAGTTTACTTGTGATTGTGCTAATTATTGCCAAATTGCTCGGTAGTTATGGAAGCTGGCAAGAATTGCGTATGAATACAGCGGCTGCTCGTGTTGGTTATCGTCTATTACGTTATGTATTGATTATCGGATTATTGGCGGCATTTCTCTGGTTGCCACTAATGACTGCACTGATCGCAGTTGTCGTGATCGCTCTCGTCTATATCGCGCTATTGCGTATTCCTGGCAAAGCATCGGTACCCTGGGAACGATTGATTGCGACTGAAAAAAATCATGCCGCAGGTGTGATGCGTCTACTTGGTTGGTTTGTCGATGTACCGAACGGGGAGCGTAAAGTCAGCCATCGTCGCTGGTTATCTTTTGTCGGGAATCGAGTACCCTGGGTGCCAGCCAAATCATTCCGTTTTCTCGTTTCCAAAACATTAGTGCGCGGAGAATTATTACCGATCTTAATCCGCTTTGTGATTATCGGTGTGGTATTTGTTTTGATCACTCGTGAATCGTGGTTCGGGATTGTTGTCTATCTGCTATTTATTCTATTAGCAGGTATGCAGATGACCAGTTTGCGTAAGCAACATACCGATACACTCTGGTTGTCGATCTATCCGATTCCACCTGAATCGCAACGTCTGGAAACGGTGAAATTGATCACACAGACACAAGTATGGATCACGCTTCTACTCTGGTTACCACTTGCAAGTGCAGGTGATCCGATGCGTATGATTCTTACATTTATCGCAGGCTTAGTGGCTGTCTGGCTTTATCGCCGTTCACTAAATCGCAAATGGCTTAAAGATATCGAAGCTGAAGCCGAATTTGATTAACGTCGAGTGGTTCGCACCCTAAGCACAACTTCTTCTGACATAATCAAAAAGTGATTTTTGTCAGGAAAAATATCTTATGTCGAACTTTCTTCCACGATTATTAATAATCATCTAATGATATGATTTCTATCTAAAACCTGTTGTTCGATCTGCTACTCTTCATGTGGTGGATCAGGAGCAACAGGTTTTTTTGCAATGAATGTCAATTTAATTATCCAGAATTGTAAATTCCAGAAAAAAACAGTATATTCAATAAAGCCTATCATGTATCGAACGGGTAAAATTGCTGACTACAGGTGGTGTACTATGATCCCAAAAATCAACGAAGTGGATATTGATAATTTACAAACATTGGTCGAAAAAATAAGCGAAGTGATGGATACCCCTGTAACGATAGAAGATGCAGAACATCGCCTGCTGGCATATAGTTCTCATGATCCTAATTCTGATCCTGCACGCATCGCTACGATCGTGGGTCGCAAAGTGCCGGCAGATGTGGTGCAAGCCTTGTACGAATCAGGAGCTATGCAACAACTACTAGACACATGGGAACCGGTACATGTGCAGGGTATGAGTCAGGTGGGTCTCAATAATCGAATGGCAATCGCAATCCGACACTATGATGAAGTGATCGGTTATATCTGGTTGCTTGAAAATAACGGTTCGTTTACCCCCGAGCAAATCCATCAATTAAAATATAGTGCTAACCTCGCCGCATCCAAAATGATTCAAATGCAAAAGCGTAAACAAAGTATCGACTTTTTCAATCGTTTATTAAAAGGTCGGTTACTTCAGAACAAGAAGCTCTCATCCAAGCCCGTGAAGTCGGTATTCAAATGCCTGCGTATTCATACATTCTTATGATCGAACAAGAGGATGGCGCGCCAATAAACGATTGGTTAGAAAAAGCATCTCAAGCCGCTAACGAACATGCTGTACGCATTGTTCTTCACGTACGAGAACAACATCGATTGATTCTATTATGTAGTACAGCCAAAACAGCTCCTTCAGTTCTTGCTGTCGAAAAAACGATTATTCCGTTAGTAGATCGTCTCTATACCTTACTGCCACATTCTTCTATTGAGTATGGAGCAGGTAGTGTGGTGCAATCATTGCTAGAGATTAGTCGTAGTTATAACGAAGCACAGCATCTATTGATGTTACACCGCCGATTACCTGAGACATCTTCGATCTTATATTATCCGCAGGCAGGGTTTTACCGTTATCTGTATGCAATGAAGCAAGAAGCCGAGCAATTTCCAGCGTATACTTCGCCACTGGATACGCTAGCCGCTTATGATCAAGAGCATCATAGTCACTTACTGCATACATTAGCTGTATTTCTAGATCACAATAGTGATGCCAAATTAGCCGCACAACAATTGCATGTGCATACCAACACCTTGAATTATCGACTTAAACGAATCGCTGAAGTAGGCAAGATCGATCTGAACAGTATGGCGCAAAAAGTAACTTTATATTTGGAAATCAAGCTTTTGCTATTAGAAGAATCTCAATAAGGGTATATATGTAGTATAAAGATTGTCTTATCATGTAAAATTCCTGATCAATTTTTTAGTATTATTGCTTATTGAAAATGATCGGGTTAGATTATATAACATATAAGATAATCTTTTGTATTTTTACACAAACTAAAACCTTCAAATTTGGGGAATTAGACGATTACATGACATTTTATCTATCCTATAATGATGAGGTAGAGCAAGCACGTACCTTAAAGGAGGAACTGGCATGAGAATTGGAGTCCCGAAAGAAATTAAAAATAACGAGAATCGGGTAGCCATCACCCCTGCGGGTGTAGCGACATTGAGCGGAGCAGGGCACGAGGTCTATATTCAATCTGGAGCAGGCACAGGTAGTGGATTTACCGATAGTGTCTACGAACAAGCAGGAGCACAGATGCTGGACGAAGCTTCTCAAGTGTGGGCTACCGCAGATATGGTGTTAAAGGTGAAAGAACCGTTACCCTCCGAATATGGTTATTTTCGTGAAGGCTTAATTCTATTCACGTATCTCCATCTTGCCGCAGAACCGAAGCTGGCTGCTGCTCTAATTGAGCACAAAGTGATCGGGATTGCTTATGAGACGGTAGAAGTGAACCGGACCTTACCATTGCTCACGCCAATGAGTGAAGTAGCTGGACGTATGGCAAGTCAGATCGGTGCACAGTTCCTTGAAAGTCCTCATGGAGGAAAAGGTATCTTGCTCAGTGGTGTACCGGGTGTGAAAAAAGGAAAAGTGACGATTATCGGTGGTGGAGTGGTCGGAACCAATGCCGCCAAAATGGCTATTGGCTTGGGAGCCGATGTCACGATTATGGACTTGAACCCAGACCGATTGCGTCAACTGGAAGATATCTTTGGCTCGTCGATCCAGACGTTAATCTCCAACCCGTACAATATTGCAGAAGCGGTAGCCGCTTCGGATCTAGTGATCGGAGCCGTGCTGATCCCCGGAGCCAAAGCACCGAAATTAGTGACTGAAGCGATGGTACAATCCATGTCGCCTAGCTCTGTGATTGTTGACGTAGCGATCGATCAGGGGGGAATTGTTGAGACGATTGACCGGATTACGACGCATAACGAACCAACCTATATGAAGCATGGCGTGGTACACTATGCAGTAGCCAATATGCCGGGTGCTGTGCCTAGAACATCGACGATGGCACTAACGAATGCAACGTTACCTTATGTTGTACAGATTGCGAATCAAGGATTGAGAGTAGCCTTGGAAAGTAATCCTGCTTTGAAATTAGGAGTGAACACAGCAGCGGGACGTATGACGTATGCGGCGGTGGCGAGAGATCTGGGATATACGCATGTGGATGTGAATGAAGCGTTGGTAGAGACTTTTGCGGCGTTGAGTTGAGGGTTGGATAAATCAAAAAGAGTTACTGCGAGGGAGAGGCGGTAGCTCTTTTTTTGGTTAGCTAGCTACTTTAGTTTGTTTGTAGATACCTAACTTCTATACAACAATACATATTTATATGTTCCATTTGCGAAAAAGAAAAGAAGAGTATATTGAATTATACATTTGTAGAATCCTAAGTTAACACTCCAAGCAGATAAGACCAGTCTTTAGGCTCAGTCACAATTTCAAAAAGTAAACCAACTATTACTACGCCAATCCCCGCAAATACATTGACTTTTTTCTCACTGATTTTTGTTTTCTCAAATACAAATATTAGTGCTACCATAAATAACATATAAGATACATTTTTAGCACTATCATTCCAGACAAGACCTACATAATGGGACAAGAATAAGGCTATCCCCAAAGATAAAACGATTAATGGAATACGCATTTTCATTAATAAATACCTCCTTCAATTGGGATATATCTAGTTATAGTATTTAAAGTCATCTTAAACTAAATGTATGCGATTTTTGCATAAATAAATAGGCTTGCTCACTCTGTAGTATATGATGATTATAAGGTATTCAGCCAATCCTATTGAATATATCCTCAACTACAGAAAGGATACAAAATTATGAGCAGTCTGTTAGAAAGTATCTACTACGGCAACTTACGTCCCGGTGAAAAAGCTGTATCTCAGAGCGCAGAATATACACAGATCAGTGAGCAAATATCAGCAAAAATGGCAGAGTGGAAAGTGAAGCTTTCTCCAGAAGAATGGCTAGAACTGGAAACCATGTGGGAATTGTATTACCAGTTAAATAGTATGGATCGTGCAGGTTCATTTACATATGGATTTCGATTAGGTGGAGAATTGATGATAGAGGTGTTAAAAGGAGAACGTTAAGGTCAGTACAGATTAAATAATAGTAGAGGAGTATGTATATTCTTTATATAGAATTACATATTTTCTAAGCATCTGGTGCAAGTTGCTAGATGCCTTTTTTATTGTCCGAACACCATATATATAAAATTTAAAATAAAGATTGACAGTAATCGTTTTCAAAATCTATAGTTATCAAACAGTCGTTTAAAACGATTGTTTAAATGTACAAAATAAAGTGAACGGTAGACATAGCCGATACAGGGGGAAATATGAAATCTATTTTTGCAGCATTTATGAAATTACCTACAACCAAAGTAGGGATTGCCACAGCGATTTTGTTTCAGCTTATTTTTACAATTGTATGGATGACAGGCTATCACGGGATAACAGATCGGTTGGATCAATTGAAGGTAGCTGTTGTTAATGAAGATACAGTGTACGGGGAGCAGTTGATTACCAATCTACAATCTTCACTACCTGTTGGCGTGCAGACAGGAATGACGTTAGCTGAAGCTCAGCAACAATTGCAACAACGTGATGTACAGATGATTATTGAGATTCCAGCTGATTTTTCATCAACTGTACAATCTCAGACTCCTGCGCAATTGCATTATTTTATCAATGAATCCAATCCAATTATGATCAAAAATATGATGACTTCGATTGCGGACAAAGTGACAGCCACTGTTAATCGAGCGGCTGTTGAAAGTGGGCTTAAAGGTGTATTTGCTGGACAACTTGCCGATGATCAAGCACAAACAGTGGCAACGATGATGTCTCAGCGTGTTGTGTCGGATATTCAATCGGTTAATCCTGTACAAGGTATGAACAACCAGATGGTTCCAATGATGATGATCCTAGCTTCCTATGTAGGGGCAATGATTATGGGACAGAATTTTCAAATTTCATCCAAAGCACTGGCAAGTCGGTTTGGACGTTGGTCACGCATGTCGGTTCGTTTGTTAGTTACCGCAGGTGCTTCGATTGTGGTATCACTGGTAGGTACTTCTCTCGTCGCCTTGTTCGGTGGGCAATTGGGGCATGGATTTATGGCGTTATGGGGTTTCCAAGCGCTATTCTTATTAACATTTATGCTGGTTGCACAGATGTTTTTATTTGTATTTGATATGGCGGGTATGCTATTTAATATTTTGATTTTGTCCGTACAATTGGTGTCTTCGGGAGCGATGATGCCGCGCGAATTACTACCTGACTTTTACCAGTGGATCGGGTCTGCTTTTCCAGCGACCTATGCTGTACAAGGATTAATGAATCTATTATTCGGTGGCACCGGTGTAGGCAAAGATTGTCTGGCACTTATACTTATTATGGTCTTTGCTCTTATTGTGATTGCTATTGCAACGTCATTACGCAAAGATAAGATGCCTGTCTCACCATTGGTAGCGGTCGCCGAATCTTGATGGTATTATAGAGAGAATATGAGCTGGAAATCGTTAACATTGCAGAGTGTTATTGCAAATGGATTTATTTTCGGCTTTAAGGAATTAGAGGCAGGGAAGTGAACGTGGTGGATAAAGGTGAAGACCATGTTAAAATGCGAATTTTACAAGCAACCAAAAAATTAGCAGCAACTAAAGGATTTGAAGCGACTTCGGTACGAGAAATCTGCAAAGAAGCAAATGCGAATATCTCTCTAGTGTCCTACTATTATGGTGGGAAAGAGCCTTTATTCGAAGCGATGTTGCAGGAATTTATCCCGATTCCTGTATTTTCAGAACAGCTTCGCCATGAAGAAATGAATCCGATTCAAGGTATGAAGCGATTGATTGAACAGATGTATCGCTTTTGTAAATCTGATCCTGAGATTTCGGATATTGTACATCAGGAATTTACGTTACATTCGGAGCGGATCGATATCATTCAAAAGTATACTCTTCCGGTATGGTTGTTACTTCGCCATTACCTAGAAGCAGGTCGGGAACAAGGTGTATTCCATTTTCATTCGCTAGATCATACCTTTTTGCAGGTAATGGGCAGTATTTTATTTGGCAGTAATGAAGCCAAGTCATTAACGATAGTAACATTATTAGATATTCAGCTTGTAGAACAAGGCGATCCGCTAGAAGAACTGATTGTTTATATTCTGCGTGGATTAGGTTGTACGGTTGAACAGATCGATAATAAGTAAGTTGCCAAATGTGAAAAAACTCAAGTTGTTGTGTGACTGAGGCTGTTATTTTTAAAGTTATTCTATAGTGAAGCCAGAATTTATTTTATCTTTGGATACCACGAAGATAAGATCATATTCTGGCTTTTTCTTTCTGAACTAAATGTTACATAAAATAACATAAAGAGCTATTTAAGCTTTATTTATAAAGGTATTAAATGATTATGTACAATAAGCTCACATTGATAAAAGGGTAGCGAGGTCTTATAAAATAATAACTTTTTAATTCATAAATCAGTTAAAAAGAATAAAATAAGTATTGATAACCTAAAATTTCACAGTATAATAAGCATAAATCAGTTAATAATCAATATTAATTATATTATTTGGGATAAGAAGAAATAAATTCTAATTGAATAATATAATGGATATCGTTATACTGATGTAAGAAATAAGCAACATAGTTAATTTAATATGTTACTAAAGTTAACATTATTAAAGGGGGATTATGATGAGAAGCAAGTGGAGTGGGTTGATGGTCGCAGCATTGATTACAGGATTACTAGCAGGGTGTGGAAATGGAGCAACAAGTTCTTCGGGTTCAGCTGGTGATTCGACTGCAAGCACAGGTGATAAAGTGATCAAAATTGCTACGCAATCCCCATTGTCCGGTGGTAGCTCTATCCAAGGCGAAGCGATTAAGCTTGGCGCTCAGATGTCGATGGAAGATCACAAAGAAGAGTTTACCAAATTAGGATACTCACTTGAATTGGTTCCTTATGATGATCAAGGTGATCCTAAAAAAGGGGTAGCCAATGCTGAATTGATCGGTGCAGATCAACAAGTGCTAGGCGTTATTGGACATTTGAACTCCGGTGTATCTATCCCTTCTTCGGTTGTCTACGAAAAATACAACATTCCGATGATCTCCCCTGCAAGTACCGCTACAGAACTTACAGATCGCAAACTCAAAGTGGTGAACCGTGTTGTGGCACGTGATGATTTTCAAGGCCCTGCGGCAGCTGAGTATGCTGTCAAAACAGTAGGTGCCAAAAACATTTTTATTATACAGGACAAAACAGCTTACGGTCAGGGATTGGCGGAAGCTTTTCGTGATGCGGCTCAAGCGCAAGGAGCAACTATTTCTGGTTATGAAGGAATCACCGTCGGTGAAAAAGATTTCAATGGTGTACTTAATATTGCGGCTACCCAAAAGCCCGATTTTATATTTTTCGGTGGATTGTATGCAGAAGCAGGTCTATTGATTAAGCAAGCACGAGATAAAGGGATTATGGCTCCTATTATGGGCGGAGATGCGCTGGATTCTTCAGGATTAGTGGATATTGCTGGCACAGATGTTAAAGGGGCATTGTACAGTTCAGTAGCAGGAGATATTAGTAAATTGCCAGATGGACAAGAATGGACAGCACGTTATAAAGAAGCTTTTGGTAAAAATCCAGAAGGGTACTCTGTCTATGCTTATGATTCGATGACGGTCATGTTAGATGCAATCAAAACAGCGATGGGTTCAGGAACAGAAGCACCTGCTCGTGATGCGGTACGAGATGCTGTGCGTGCGACCAAAGATTTTGAAGGTGTCGCAACTAAAGTGAGCTTTGATGATATTGGGGACAATGCGTATGCGAAAGTCTTTATTTACAAATTCGCAGATGCCACGTATCCAGGGTCACTGGAAGCAGAGATTGCTCAACCTGCCAAATAAAAACTTTGATGTACACCAAAAGCCAAAAGGTATGTGCTGTGATATACACATCTTTTGGCTTTTGTTTTAGAGAATTTTTGCAAAATCATCCTATAGCTAAATGACGATGAACGTATGAAGGGAGTAACTGAATGTTCTCAAGTATTTTGCAAACTTTACCTCAAGTATTGATTGATGGTCTGGCGCTAGGCGCAATCTATGCGGTTGTAGCACTCGGTTATACGATGGTATACGGTATTCTCGAATTAATTAACTTTGCGCATGGTGAGATTTTTATGACCGGAGCATTTGTAGAGACAGCGGTGCTTTTTATTTTTCAAGGAGCAGGATGGTTAACCGACATGCCGGCATGGTTATCGTATGTACTGATTATTCTGATTGCTATGCTGGTCACCGGTGCGCTTGGTGTCGGGATCGAAAGGGTAGCTTATCGACCGTTACGCAAAGCGCCCAAGTTAATCTTATTGATCTCTGCATTTGGTGTCTCATTCGTTTTGCAAGATGTGATTCGATTTATTGCTGAACTCAAAACAGGTAACTATATTATCAGCACTCCGCAATTATTTGATCAACGTTATCAATTACCTCTTTCTTCGATATCCAGCTGGTTTACCGATGCTTCCGTCAAAGCGAATACTTTGTTTATTTTTGCTATTGCGATTGTATTAATGATTGGGCTTGATATTTTTGTAAATCGTACCAAATGGGGCGGAGCGATGCGTGCAGTTGCGCAAGATCGAGAAACAGCTTCGCTGATGTCTATCAATGTGAATAAAGTGATTGTATTAACCTTTTTTATCGGTTCTGCTCTGGGTGGATCAACAGGGGTATTATTTGCACAACAATATGGAACGATTGATCCGTATATCGGCTTTATTTTAGGGCTCAAAGCATTTACAGCCGCTGTGCTGGGAGGTATCGGAAATATTCGCGGTGCGATGTTCGGCGGGATTGTGCTGGGTGTACTTGAAATGTTTGCTTCATCGAATCTGGGCATTTTGACAGGTGGTAACTTTGGAGCAGAGTACAAAGATGTTTTTGCCTTTATGATTCTGATCATCGTATTGATTTTCAAACCGGAGGGTATATTCGGCAAAGCAATCAAAGAGAAAGTGTAGGTGACACCGATGGGAAAGATACAAACGATGTTGCAAGCGAATAAACTTGCACAAGGATTACTATTAGCCGCATTTATACTTGTAACCGCAGGCGCTGTCTATCTGATCGATCGTTCGGTCACTGCCTTTCTTTTGATGCTGGCTTCGCTGTTGCTGTTGTACTATACGTCTTTTAGTAACGGGATGAAATGGAGTATTGCTGTTTTTTTATTGGTTATTGTAATTCCATTTGCCACTTCAGGCGGCACCTCACGTGAATCGTATATGGAAGTGGCGACCCAGTGCGGTATCTATGTAGCGATGGCACTCGGGCTGAATATTGTAGTAGGATTTGCAGGATTGTTGGATATGGGATTTATTGCTTTTTTCGCTGTAGGGGCTTATACATACGGCATTTTTGCGACAGGGCAAGCCAATAATTTTATCTCGGGTGAACTCTTTCCGTTATCCGGTGGAAGCTTCTGGATTTTTATTCTTATTGGTGGCTTTATTGCAGGGATCTTCGGCATATTGCTCGGTCTGCCTGTGCTACGTGTCAAAGGTGATTATTTAGCGATTGTGACACTGGGCTTCGGGGAGATCATTCGTATTATTTTTAACAATTTAGAAAAGCCGGTCAATATTACAAATGGCGCCATGGGCTTGTCTTCGATTCAACCGCCTGATTTGTTTGGCTTTCAATTCACCTTTCCGCATCAATTTTATTTTATTGTGATCGGGATATTGTTGATTGTGATCTTTGCTGTAAGGCGATTAGAACATTCACGTCTTGGCCGTTCATGGAAAGCAGTACGTGAAAATGAAATTGCTGCTCAGTCGATGGGGATTCCGCTCATCCGTACCAAGTTGATGGCTTTTGCAATTGGAGCTTCTTTTTCAGGGATGATGGGTGTGGTATTCGCAGCGAAGCAGACCTTTATTGATCCGACCAGCTTTACATTAATTGAGTCGATTACGATTCTAGTGATGGTCGTATTGGGCGGAATGGGGAGTGTGCCCGGGGTGATCTTAGGAGCAAGTCTAGTGACGATTCTGAATTTGCAGGTATTGACTGAATTTACAAGCTGGCTTAATCAATTGTCTCAGCAAGGGATTTTTGAAGTGCCGAATGCGTTATCTCCTTCTAAAATGCAACGCTTTATTTTCGGTATGATCTTGATTCTGGTGGCTGTTTTCCGTCCTCATGGATTGATTGCTGCTAGAAATCGCAAACTTCCTCCAGAAGCGGTCAAAGATCCGTCACCACCGTTATCCAAGCCAGAGGTACAACCTGATTAAAGGCGATCGGACTAAGGGGAATAGCGAATCAATCGGGCAATATTCAATTAGAAAGGAGCATATGAATGAGTGATCACCAAGAACATAATGTGTTGAAAGTGACTAATCTGATGAAGCGCTTTGGTGGATTGACAGCTGTAAACGGAGTGAATTTTGATTTTCCTAAAGGGCAGATTTCAGCAGTAATCGGTCCCAATGGCGCAGGGAAAACCACTTTTTTCAATATGATTACAGGCATATATGTACCGGACAAAGGTAATATTGAACTGGATGGAGAATCGATTGTGAATATTAAGCCTGATCGGATTACCAGTCGTGGGATTGCACGCACTTTTCAAAATATTCGCTTGTTCGGGAGTATGACGGTTCTTGAAAATGTGCAGGTCGGTATGCATATTCATCTCAAAACAGGGATTGTCGGCACATTGTTAAATTTACCTCGTGTCCGTCATGAAGAACATGATGCTCAACGTGAAGCTTATCGATTATTAGAATACGTAGGTCTTGCTGAGTGGTATAACGAAGAAGCAAGCAGTCTATCGTATGGAGCACAGCGGCGCTTAGAAATTGCCCGCGCGCTTGCCGCTAAGCCCAAAGTATTACTGTTAGATGAACCCGCCGCAGGCATGAATCCTCGTGAGACATCTGAATTGACTGGATTGATTCGCCGAATACAGCAAGAACTCAATATTTCAATTATTTTGATTGAGCATGATATGAAATTAGTGATGGAATTATCTCATCATATTCTTGTACTGGATCATGGAGAAAAGATTGCTGAAGGTGGACCAGAAGATATTCGTTCTAATCCGAAAGTGATCGAAGCGTATCTCGGTAAAAGTGCGGTCGAGGAGGAGATACAGATATGAGTCTGGTGGAATTGAACAATGTACAAGCTTTTTACGGTGGAATCGAAGCACTCAAAGGAATCAATCTAGAAGTCAAAGCAGGCGAAATCGTAACATTGATCGGTTCTAATGGTGCAGGCAAATCTACGACACTCAAATCAATCTGCGGTCAAGTACAGACTAAAGGTGAAATCTGGTTCGATGGCCAAAAGATTACCTCGCTTGAACCGCATGTGATTGCACAAAGTGGGATTGCTCATGTACCGGAAGGACGACGTATTTTTCCACGTTTAACTGTGAAAGAGAATTTGGAAATGGGTGCTTTTTCAGTCAAAAGTAAAAAGCTAATCAAAGAGCGAATTGAAAAGTCATTTGTTTATTTTCCGAGGCTCAAAGAGCGTTATCATCAGACTGGCGGAACAATGAGTGGTGGAGAACAGCAGATGCTTGCGATTGCTAGAGGACTAATGATGAATCCCAAAATTCTACTCTTGGATGAACCTTCGATGGGACTGGCTCCCGTATTGGTAGATCAGATTTTTGAGATTATTCAGGAGTTGAATAGTACAGGAATGACGATTCTACTGGTAGAGCAAAATGCGTATCAAGCGCTACAGATTGCGCATCGGGGATATGTGATTCAGACAGGGGAGATTATTTTGCAGGATGATGCGAAGGTACTTCTGACGAATAATCAGGTGAGGGAAGCTTATTTGGCATAAGTTCATTGGTTTTGAACATAGTTGAATATAACCGCTACAGAAAATACGTTGTTCTTATTGTCACTGATGGTAGTCTTTATGGATACAAAGTAAAAAAAGCTCTTGTCGTGTAGTGATCTCGACAGGAGCTTTTTGCTTATAAATAAGAAAAGTTAAATATAAATCAATCAGCCTTTTTTCACATCTTGAACCGCTTGATAGATCAAGTTGAACAGATCTTCCAAATATTCTTCTGCAATACAAGAGAAAGCGATACGTAGATCATGTGCACCTAGTGCGATTGTACCGACTTCATATTCACGTAATAAGCGTAGACGTACATCTTCAGCAGAGACATCTTTTAATTTCAAACACATAAAGTAACCGGAGTTAAAAGGATAGTATTCCCATGTGTCTGCGTATTGATCAGTGTTGAGCAGTTCTTTAACTTTGTTCGCTCTGCCCTTCATCACTTGGAACTTTTCTTCTTTTTGTGCTTTGAAATTAGGGTCTTGTAATGCTTTCAAAATAAATGTCTGGGATGGGTGTGGTCCGCTGGAAATAGTTGCACGGATAATACCCAATGTTTTTTGTTCCAACGCGACAATCGCTTCAAGATCTTGTGCGCCATACGTGATAAAACCGACACGGAATCCCCATACATATTCTTCTTTTGTCGCACCATCGACTTTGATCGGTAAAATACGAGGATGCAAGTCAAGCAATGATCCGAACAACGATTCATGTAGAGAATCTTCGAAAAACAATCCGAAATAAGCATCATCGGTAACCACAACAACATTGATTCCAGCTTCAGCGGCTTCGTTAATGGCAGCTACAATTTTTTTACCGTCTGCTACACTTGGTGTATAACCTGTTGGGTTATTTGGGAAGTTCAAGACAACAATCGCTTTACCTTTTTCTTTTTGCGCGAGTAGAGCATCTCGTAATCCATCACTATTGAATGTCATTTCTTCTGTAAATAATGGATAAGTGATGATCTCAGCTCCGCGACGAACTGCGAAAGTAAGTTCATAGTTTTCCCAGTTTTTATCTGGATATATAACAGCATCGCCTACATCTGCGAACAGATCTGCTACAATACTTAGACCATGAGTCAACGCATTGGTTACGATAGGATTGCTGAATTTTTTATCTTGTAGTGAAGGATTATCTTTGATCATTTTCTCACGCCATACATTGCGCAATTCTGGTTTGCCAGCAGGAGGAGCATAAGGATACAGATCTTTAGGTGCAAAAGCAGACAACGAATCTTGTAGAACCTTCAAATGCATGGGCCCGCCATTTTCGGTTGCAATTCCAATCGTTGCATTATATTTTTTAGCCTGGCTTGATGCTTCTGCCGATTGGCTTAATATACCTTCTTTAGGGAAATAAATCTCTTTACCAAGAGTGGATAGCATCTCATAAATGTGAGGGCTATCTGTTTTCAATTTCGCGTTCAATTGTCCAGCCAGTGGGTTCATCGTTTTCATCCTTCCAGGTCTGTTAAATAATGAATCAGCCGCACCTGATGATAATGGAACAGTAGAAGTTCGCCTGATTTCTGCTGCCCTAGTATATCATTTTTCGCGCGGAAGTGTCACCGTGTAGGAAGTGAAATTTGATGGGTTAGTTGTGAATATGATGTGAATATTAAATGATTTAAGACGATATGTCTCAACTTTGGTGATGCGGGCAATATTTTTTCATCATTTCGATCGTTGTGAGATCATCATCCAGACCTCGTTTTTGTAGTCCATCCATAATATGTTGACGTTCTTCTTCTTTAGCATTTTGACCAAATTTGAACTTGGCTGTCCACTCCTGCGGGACAATTTTGATCAAAGCGACCCCGTTTAGCCGCGGAATATAACGAGGATCTTTGGCATCAATCGTATCATAGCCACCTTCAGGTTGAAGCTTGTGCATAAAGATCGAAAAGGCATCTGCTTTTTCTTCCAGATCGGTAATCAATTCTGCATGACCACGTACCGTAACACTTTTGAAAAAGGCAGAAGCCGGACATGCCATTTCAGCATCGGTAAAGTAAGAAGGGATTAACGCATACTCTTTCGCCACTGAAAACGTCACACGTGTATCATTTTTAAGCAATTTCATTTTTTCGCCTGCACGACTACCATGAATATAAAATACACCATTACCATAAGCAAAATTAAGTGGAGTCACACGTGGAAACCCATCTTCATGACTCATTCCCAGAAATCCAAAACTCATTTCCTCCAAAAATAACGCCAATTCTTCTTCTTCCTCTATCGTAAATTCTTTTCTTCTCATCGGTATCTCTCCTTCTCTCTGTTGACCAAATCTTATTTTCAGCATATGCTACAATTGGATTAGTCAAAAGAGCCAATTTGAATGAAAATAAGTAGTCCAATAAAGGAGAACGTTATGGATATTACTATTGCTTATCAGCGTGCTATTCAGACGTATCAGCACAAATATCTAGCGTTATACCATGCCTTACGGGAAGGAATTCTAGGTGGTTCGCTTGCCAGTGGAACACGTTTACCTTCTACTCGTGATCTAGCTGCGATGTACGGATTATCGCGTGGAAGTGTATCGGAAGCGTATGATATGTTACTGGCTGAAGGGTATGTTCAATCTGCTGTCGGTAAAGGAACATTTGTAATTGAACAGCCTACTGTATCTGGCAAAGAAGTACATATTGAAGCATCATCCTACATAAATGAAAAAGCACCTTTGTCTTCTTTATCTGTATGGGGACAGCGTATTATCCAAATGGAACAAGAAATTATACAGTTTCGAAAAGATCATTCTGATCAGAGAGATGACCAGACTCCTTCTGCTATAAGTAACACTCGTCCGCCACTAGAGCAGATTTCTTTTCAATCAGGAGACATTATGTTAGAAGGAAGTTCGCAGACTTCTTGGAAAAGTGCCATGTCTGCTGCTAGCAAAGATTTGCAAAAATCTACTACTGATTCAGCACTTACGACTGTGCAAGGAGATATCGGGTTACGTGAAGCGATCTGCAATCATGTAGGAAGAACAAGAGGAATTACAGCGACTGCTGAACAAGTTGTATTATGTAGCGGTTCGATGGAAGTGATTACATTGTTGTGCCAGTTGTTGATCAATGAAGATGATCAAGTGATTCTGGAAGATCCTTGTTATTCGGGTATGCGGCGTGCGATTATAGCTTGCGGAGGAGTGATCCAGCCGGCTCCACTAGATGAGCATGGTGTTATTCCACAAGATTGGAAGGCTAGATTGTTATTTGTAACGCCGGGTCGCCAATTTCCTACAGGTGCTGTTTTACCATTGGCTCGTCGTCAACAGCTACTAGAGTGGGCGAATACCCATAGTGCATGGATTATCGAAGATGATTATGATAGCGAATTTCGCTGGTCAGGTCGTCCTATCGAACCGCTTAAAGCATTGGATCAAACAGATAGCGTTATCTATGTCGGTTCCTTTTCCAAAAGCATGTTCAGCAGTCTTCGTCTTGGTTATGCGATCTTGCCAACTGTGCTTGCTGAAGCTTTAACGGCTGCCAAGCGATTATATGATCCATTACCACCTGCTCGATTAGAACAAAGAGCGCTGGCACGATTTATGATCCGTGGTGATTATGTACGTCATTTGCGCCGTATGACGCGATTATATCGTTCCCGTTACGATGTTTTTCAACAATCTATTCAAGAAGAGCGATTGGATGAACTATTTGATTGGCAACAAACCGATTGTGGTCTACATGCCTATGCCACATGGAAGCACGATGCTACCCGGTACAATCAATGGATGACAATTGCTCGCACATACGGTGTGATCTGGCGCGATGCTGCTGATTATCAGTTAACGCCTAGCGCTCCATCGGCGTGCTTTATTTTCGCTCATTTATCAGAGCCTCAGATCATGGAAGGTGTTAAGCGTCTTCAGCAATCATGGGAAAGTCTACAATAGAAGGATTGACGATTACAGACTTTTTGGTCAATATAAAGTAAAGTTATCTAAAACATAGCTATACAAACTATTTCATCATCAACTTATATTCAAATTGAAAATAAATCTAAAACCAAGGAGGGTTGAGTGATGCTGAATTTGTCACCTTCTTCATTTATACTAAAACCAGCGTTTGCCAAAATCTTTTGCGAACCGGAATGGCGCTGGCCCAAAAGAGAAAAACCGATGCCGAACTATGACTTGTTCTATGTATGGAGTGGCGAAGGAGAATTAATGTTGAACGGCGAGGCTTATCCAATCAGTCAAGGAAGTTGCTTTTTGTTTTATCCCGGGGATGAGACAACAGCAACACACAATCCGCAAAAGCCGCTAGTCCTTACCTATATTCACTTCGATATTGCTGAACCTGCACAAATGATTCCTGTACGTTATCGCAAATTAGACGAACGGATTGATTTTGAATATATGCTTGTACGGTATGTGAGACTATTTCTTGAACAAGCTTTTGCCGCAGAAGAAGAAGCGAAGTTGATTCTGAAGCAATTAATGATTCATTTACTGCGTGAAGATCAGCGTCAACCCGTTGAACGTAAAGTCAGTAACCAACTGAGTGAAGTAGTGCAAGAGATCGCTAATTATATTCGTCAGCATCCAAGTCTAGCTCACCGGGTAGAAGATTTGGCTTCTCGGGCTGGTTTGTCGCCACGCTATTTTTCGATCAAATTCAAAGAGTTAATAGGTGTATCTGTGCAATCGTATATCATTAAGATGCGGATTGAGCGGGCAGAGCATTTACTGGTCTATACTGGAATGAATGTGACTGAGGTCGCCGATGCACTGGGGTATCGTGATATTTTCTTTTTCAGCCGTCAATTCAAGCAATACACAGGCAAAAGCCCCTCAGAAATTAGATAAAGTTATCGATTTACTGCGTATCAGGATATTCTGCGAACTTTGCATTTTACATGATGCTTGATTTAATATGAGTATACTCGTGATTACAGTTTGTTTCACAATAATTGTCAACGGGTAATACTTGTCATGTTAACGTAATGTAAATGGAAGGAGGAATATACCTAATGCGTTTTAGACAGCGGATTCGTAACAGAGGCGGTTCATCTACAGCAGGCAAAAACATTTTTCGCAATCGGCTGCGTCGATTTAAAGGATCGACGACTGTAACTGAATCATGGTTTTAAGCAAACCATATACTTAAGCCGTTCATTTAACTCATAAGAAGCTTGTTGAATGCCTATTCAGCAAGCTACTATATATAGCATAACTCAATCATTATTGGTTGACGCATAACAGAAAGACAGCCCTATTTGAAAGTATTCTTTCAAGCAGGGCTGTCTTTCTATTCCTATTCTTTGATAGATCCTATACTTTCAGGTGCAACACGGCGATACGGTCGAGTTGCTTGTAGATCCACTAATGTACCTAGACTCTCACCCATTTTGACTTTGCTGCCAATCTGTAACTGCTCATTAGCTACAAATGTTCCTTGTTGTACCAGAAGCACAACGGTAGAACCAAATTCAAAATAAGCAAGTTCATCACCTTTTTGCCATGAGGTGCGTTCAGGATCAGCATATTGAATACTACTTACATTTAATGCCCCTACTTTGACGACAGCTACTTCGCCACAATCATGAGACATATACGTAATTAATCGTTCATTACGACTAAGTACAGAACGCATAAAGGTCATGCCTTTATCATTAACAGGATAGACTTTACCCGGAATATGCTCTGATTCAGTTTGTCTACCGGTAACCGGTGAATGAATACGATGGTAATCGGTTGGGCTTAAATACAACACAAACATATATCCGTCTTTGTATGACTCCATACGTGGAGAATAATTAAGTAGTTCTTCCAGTAAGTAATCTTGGCCTTTCACTTGTGGAATAACATTATGCTGAAGTGGACCCATTGCTGTAATCACAGCATCCACCGGACTCACAAGCGACATCGGATCGGCATCAATCGGACGCATACCCGGACGAAGTCGACGTGTGAAAAATTCATTAAGGCTATTATAATCTTGTATATTTTTTTCTGCTTCTTCCGCTGGAATATGATATGCCCGAATAAATTTCGGGATAAATTTCCGGCTGGCCCGTGATTTAGCGAAGCTTCCTGTAAGCCGCGAAACCCACTTGCGTGAAGATAACTCGGTCATCAGGCGAAACACTGTATTGGCCATAATCAAGTTGAACCCCTTTCTACATTCGGGAAAACGATAAAGATGCAAAGCAAAATATCTTACAATAAAGCTCTTTAGTGCGCTACGTTATATTGCCATATATAACACATGAAATCAATGCTTTGAATCAAATGTGACAGTATCGTATCTAAAATCAGCCTACGAATCGTCACCTAACAATGATAAAATAGATAGAACACGTACGTGAATGGAGGAATAAGAATGACTACATTTGGATTAATAAGACACGGAAGTACCATTTGGAATAAAGAAGGTAGAGCACAGGGAAGTTCAGATATTCCTCTGGATGAAGGTGGTTGGGAACAAGCACGTCAACTGGGCAAACGTATCAAAACTGAATCTTGGGATCGGATTTATGTAAGTGATCTGATTCGTGCACAGCAGACGGCTCAAGCGATTGCAGAAGGTGGAGATTTGCAGATTAGCTCGGATCCTCGTCTACGTGAATTAGATGGAGGATTGATCGAAGGTACAACTCAAGCTGATCGGATCGCACGCTGGGGAGAAGATTGGAAAAGTCAGGATCTTGGACTGGAAACACCAGAATCAGGAGCGGCACGTGGAGTGAGCTGTCTGGAAGAACTGGTAAGCTTATATCCCAATGAACGTATTCTAATTGTAAGTCATGGTGTGCTACTTAATCATGTGCTGAATCAGATTCTATCTGACGAACCGAAATGGCATGGACTGGAAAATATGTCGATGACTGTTGTACACTGTAATGAAGATCATGTATGGAGCTGTGAATTATACAATTGTACTCAGCATTTGTTGCCGTCTGAAGCTGAAGCATTAGACTAAAAGGGACAGAGTGTGGCTGATCAAAGGAGAGCATAATCATGCAATTAAAGTGGCTAGAGTGGGCCAAACAAATTCAAGCAATCAGTCAAGCAGGGTTAGAATATTCTAAAGACATGTATGATATTGAACGGTTTGAACAGTTACGCGCACTTAGTGTAGAGATTATGCATCAGTACACCGATGTAGAAGTAGAAAAAGTACAAGAACTTTTTGCAAGTGAAACTGGTTATGCTACACCGAAAGTGGATATACGTGCAGTAGTTTTTCAAAAGGATAAAATACTAATGGTACGTGAAAAGCAGGACGGTGCATGGGCATTACCCGGTGGATGGGGAGATATCGGATTGTCGCCCAAGCAGATCGCTGTGAAAGAAACCAGAGAAGAGTCTGGCTTTGAAGTAGAAGCGGTACGTCTGCTTGGTGTGGCTGACAAAAATTTTCATAATCATCCACCTTCTCCGTGGCATGTGTATAAGTTTTTTATTTTGTGCCGTATTGTCGGTGGAGAAGCAACTGTAGGTGACGAGACATCCGATGTAGGCTTTTTTGCTGCGCATGAATTGCCACCTTTATCGGTTGAACGTAATACAGAAGAGCAAATGTTGAAAATGTTTGATTGTATGAAGAGTCCGCACAAAACCGTATTTTGCGATTGATACTCATAAAATCTATCCATCATCAGGATCAGCTTAGGACTGTAACCAGACAATCAATACAGGCATTAGAATAAATGAAGCCAGTGTAGTCCAGAGAATACAACGTGAGACAAGCTTAGGTGCGGCATTGAATTGCCCTGCAAGAATAACAGCATTAACGGCTGTTGGCATTGAGGTCAAGATTAATAAGACGCTAAATAATATCCCTTCTACTTGTAACCATGTTAACAATAGCCATGACAGCAACGGAGCGACCAGCAGACGGATACTTAGACCTGCCCAGAACGCTCTGTTGCTAGACTGTGTTGTCTGGTTAGCAGTAACTGTAGCCCTTGTAGAGCCTACACTGATCATTTGTGTACCTAGCACGACAAGAGCGACGGGTGAATAGGCAGCAGCTAACATCGCAAATCCTGAATCGAGTGCAGTAGGGAGCGCAATATCAGTGACTCTCAAGATCACAGCAATCAGTGTGGCATAGATGGCAGGCAGACGAAATATAGCCAACCCTGCTTGCTTAACGGAAAATTGAGAACGAGCTGCAAAAAACACACCTACCGTATTTACAATAATCATTTGCCCGATAACATAGACAGAAGCTTTATCTAATCCCAATTGTCCAAAAGCAAGCAAAACCAACGGTAATCCATAATTCACACAATTCGTAAATGTAGAAATAAGGGTTAGACCTGCTTGTTCTTCTTTATTTAATTGCAGGATACGGCTCATACCGATTGCAATTGCCCATAACAATACAAGGCTTAATAAAGAGAAACTAATCGTGGTGCCGATATCATTTAAAGAAATATCTGCATGTAGCAACGTATTAAAAACAATCGCTGGCGTCAATACATAAAGTGACATCGTAGCAATCGGTTTGCTATCTAGATTGCGGAAGCGCTTGAGTAGAATACCACCAATCACAGGTAGCGAAATCGGTAAAAAAACTTGGTATAACGTGTGTAACAGATTCATGATCAAATGATATTCATCCTTTCCAGTACGATGTTATCAATTTACGTCTGAATCTATAGTTCGTCAAATACCTATATCCTATTCGTTTATAGGCTGTAACTATTAATGATAATTTACTTATTGGTTATAGTGATGTGAGGATAAATATACTGATATGTATACACGCAAAAGCCACTTCGCTATTCTACATCACATAGAATACGTTGAAGTGGCTTTTGCGTGTTCCTAGCTTTTTAACCTAATGATTTAAAACATTGTGTTTTTATTTGCTGATTTCTCAGGGACGGCTTGAACAGTGTCCCAGTGTTCTACAATTTTACCATTAGCTACACGGAAAATATCGACAACCGCAGACCCACGATCATTTTTATCCATACGACTCCAGCTATGCAGAACAACGATATCGCCTTCAGCAATCACGCGAATAATTTTGTTGCTGCTGCTTTTATTCGATTGCAAGAAAGAAGCGAATTGATTCAAAGGTTCTCTGCCTGTAGGTACACTTGGATTATGTTGAATATAATCTTCAGCAACATATTTATTGATTACAGAGACATCATGTTTGTTGAATAGATCATCGTAAAAAGTTCGCACCATTTTGGCATTGGCTTGGACTTCACTTGGACTGAGAGGAGTCACTTCTACCGGTGTGCCTTTAGCAGGGAACATGGTATTCGTATTTGCTGATTTCTCAGGAACCGGTTGGAAAACATCCCAGTGTTCGACGATTTTATTGTTTTTGATACGGAAAATATCGACTACGGAACTTCCACGATCTTTTGCACCTGTTGTTACATGATTATGCACAACCACTAGATCATTTTGAGCGATAATACGTTTGACTTCGGATTTATAATTTGGATTCTGCTTCAAATAAGATCCAAAAAATTTCACAAAAGCTTGGCGACCGTCACCAGCTAACGGATTATGTTGCTTATAATTAGAAGCAATATACAAGCTAGTTTTGTTCAATTCATGATCATTGAAAACATCTTTGTACATGTTGAGTACCAGCTTTTTGTTTTTGGCCAGTTGAGCTTCAGTGGACTTGGCTGTTGTCGCACTAGCTACTGTAACACTGGTGGAAGACATTGGGGTAGGAGAAGAAGTGCATGTATTATCTTTTGATCCTGTAAGCGGACTTGCATGTACTCCTGTCACTGCTAGTGCAGATACCAACGTAAAGCTGATCGCTAACGTACTTGTTTTCTTCATCATGAATAACACTCCTTTGTATAAAAACATTGTCTATCCTGTATGGATGAAATGATTGTAACTTATATAGTTACAAGTGTGCAAGTTTTACTTTAAACCGTTTACATACTTGTAGAAACAACAAAAAGAGCCACTTCGTGTCAGGTAGACGTTGAAGTGGCTCTTCGTATATAATGACTTCTATTCGTTAACGTGTAGAGGTGTGAATGTGACAGGATACTCTTTGACTCCAAATACAAAAGCACTTTGAATCGGTTGTAGTGGTGTATTAGGAACCAATTGAATCTGATCCATATGACTTAATAAGGTCTGAAGTACAACTCTGCCTTCTAAGCGAGCAAGCGGAGCACCGAGACAGAAGTGGATTCCGAATCCGAATCCCATATGTTGATTTGGTTTGCGATCAGGAATAAATGAATCTGCGTTCGCAAATTTCTGTTCATCTCGATTGGCTGAGCCGACCCATGAGATGACTTGATCACCGGCTTGAATTGTTTGTCCACCTAATTCAACGGTTTCTTTGGCAACACGTCCAATAGCGACAATTGGTGGATAATAACGTAGAGTTTCTTCTACAGCGGTCTGAATCATTTCAGGATGTTCACGCAATTGCTGTTGCAACTGAGGTTGTTCTGCTAGAATACGGACAGCATTGGTAATCAGATTAGTGGTAGTTTCATTACCTGCTGCTAATAATAAAATACAGAAACCGACGATTTCTTTATCGGTTAATTTCTGTCCATCAATTTCAGCGGCTAATAATAACGATATCAAATCGTCTTCTGGTAGAACACGGCGTTGCTCCATAATATTCATAAAGTACGAAGACAATTCTTCATGATTTTTAGCCTTTTCAACCATTAACTCTTGAAAAGCTTCATCACTATCATTTTTAGCACCTTTAACCTGAATATCAGACCACTCTTTAAATCGTTCGCGATCCGATGAAGGCACACCGATCAATTCAGCGATCACAATCACAGGTAGGGGTGTAGCTAGATCATGTACCATCTGAATCTGTCCTGTAGCTAAATGAGGGGCTAACAGATCATCAGCAATCTCTTGAATCCGTGGTGCCAGTGCTTCGATCGCCCGTGGAGTAAATGCTTGATTGACTAGATCACGTAATTGTTTGTGTTTGGGTGGATCCGTAGTTAACATACTTTCATTGGCACGGTTACGTTGGGACGAGAATAATTTCGGATTTTTAAGTACATATTGTACATCTTCATAGCGAAAAATATCCCAACATTTGCGATTTTCATCATAACGAACAGGAGTCTGTTCTCTCATTTCATCATAAACGTTAAAGGGAGAAAGCTGGCTTTCTATCGCCGCTAGTTCTCGAATAGGAATGTAGTTGGCATATTTCTTGGTAGCTTGATTCATCATATTCCTCCACCTTTATATATTTATTTACATATTAATTTCTTTCTTTATTATAAACGTACTTGTACTAAGATACAAATTTTGTAATTTTTTATGTTGAATATACAGATCTAAAGGAAGTGTCAATCATGCATTCATTATGGAAAAAGATCGAACAAAGTTCTTTAGAGACTTGGCCTGCACTGCATAGTAAAAAAGTAGGCGGATGGAATGTGCGCTTGTCAGATGGATATAGTAAACGTTCCAATTCAGTCAGCACTTTAGAAGATATTGATCCCGATGTAACACTAGAAGATCAGATTGTGAGTTGTGAAGCGGATTATCACAAGGCAGGATTACCTGTGGTCTTCAAAATGACTCCTTTTACCCAACCATCAGAGTTAGATCAACAGTTGCACCTACACAATTATCAGATTCAAGATGAGACCCGTGTGCAGTACAGATCATTAGCAGGAATAGAGGAAGAATATAAGTAGTACCAGGAGTCCAGATCAGATAAATTATCGCAACTGACCTATACAATTCAAGAGCAGTGGAGTGAAGAATGGATTAAGCAAGCAAGTGCACTTGGAGAATGGCCTGACAGTGTGGGACATTCTATCGCCAAGTTGATGAGTGTAAATACATTGCCCAAAGCATACATGACCGTATATCAAGCAAATCAACCTGTAGCTTGTGTTATCGGTGTGCTAGATCATGATTATATGGGTATCTATGATGTGATTACAGGCGCTGCGTATCGTCGTCAAGGTATCGCCAAAATGATGTTATATCATTTAATGAAATGGGCTCAATCCCAAGGCGCAAGTTATACGTATCTACAAGTGGGCGAAAATAATCAAGCGGCTATTCAGTTATATGCAGGTTTAGGATTTGAGGAAGTCTATCGTTATTGGTATCGTGTACTGTTGGAGAAATAAACAAGAGCGCCTATTTTCTAAGGCGCTCTTTGTTTATTTATAATATTTGAATATAAAAATTTGAACCAACATGATCTAAGATAAAGTAGATCGTGTAGCAGTTAAGATTTATTGAGCCGCTTTCGGCAATACAGATGGGGTGTCTTTGTAATATACTCTGGTCTCATATGGACGTAATGGCAACGAATGAAGATGATGATGTTCATGCTCATCATAATTAGACAACACCAATTCCCAACCTTCATCACTAATACGTTCAGACAATTCGAATGTCGGTTCATCGTCAAAGAAGTTCATGATGACCATTAATTCTGTACCTTCATAACTGCGTATAAATGAATACACTTGATGATGAAGTGCGCATAGTAGACGATAATCACCATAGATCACGACCGGATATTTTTTGCGTAAAGCAATCAGGTTTTTGTAATAGTAAAAGATCGAATCTGGATCATTCAATGCTTGTTCAACATTGATATCGGTATAGTTCGAATTCACTTGAATCCACGGATTACCGTCTGTAAAACCCGCATGGGTCGTGTTGTCCCACTGCATAGGCGTACGAGCATTATCACGACTACGTCTAGCTAGATTTTGAAGAATTTCTTTTTCGGTTTTGCCTTCTTTTAACGAAATATTGTAGTAATTGATCGTCTCTACATCACGATAATCTTCGATATGTTCAAAGCTAGCATTCGTCATCCCAATCTCTTCACCTTGATAAATATAAGGCGTTCCTTGCAGTAAATGGATAAGAGTGGCTAGCATTTTGGCAGATTGTTTACGATATTCGCCTGTATTTCCGAATCGGGATAGATGTCTGGGTTGATCATGATTAGAGAAATAGTTGGCATTCCAGCCTTTGCCATGAAGAACGGTCTGCCAGTGACTCATAATCTTTTTGATATCGAGTAAGTTCCAGCTTCGTCCAACCCATTTGGAACTTCCTGTACCCACACAATCCAGATGCATATGCTCAAATTGGAATACCATATCCAGTTCATGACGTTCATTACCTACATATTCTAATGCTTGTTCAGGGCCAAGACCGGATGTTTCGCCGACAGTCATTAGATCACGAGTTGCAAATACCTGTTGATTAAGGTCTTTGAGTAGGGTGTGTACTTTTTCGAGATTAGAGAAAAATTGAAAAGCTTGTACTACTGGTAAGTTTTGCGGATTATCTGCGTCAGGGAGACCGACAGCTTTGACAATATGAGCAATCGCATCCAAGCGGAATCCATCGACCCCTTTGTCCATCCACCAGCGGATCATATCATGAAGTTCGTTGACGACTTCTTTATTTTCCCAATTAAGATCGGGTTGTTGACGAGCATAGAGATGCATATAATATTCTTCAGTTTCCTGATCATATTCCCAGACCGATCCACTAAAGTAAGATTCCCAGTTATTCGGATAACCGCCATTTTTCCCTTTGCGCCAGATATAATAATCGCGCTTCGGATTATCGATAGAAGAACGTGATTCTACAAACCAATCATGCTTATCGGATGTATGATTCAGCACCATATCCAGCACGACTTTGATTCCACGTTCATGAGCTTCTCGCATAAATTCGTCGAAATCTTGCATCGTTCCAAAATCTTTCATAATCGCTTGAAAATCGCTGATATCGTATCCGTTATCAAAATTAGGAGATTCATAGATCGGGCATAACCAGATCGCACCGATCCCTAACTCTTGCAGATAATCTAGCTTGGAAATAATTCCTTGAAAATCACCGATACCATCACCGTTAGAATCTTTGAAACTTCTTGGATAAATCTGATAAATAGCATTTTCTTTCCACCATTTGCGTATCATCGTTGTTCCTCCATCTGCAAGCTGATTATATGTTCGTTGTTAAAAGTGTTTTCCACCATTTTGTGTAGTTGTAGGTATAAAATAGGGGCTTAACGTTCTAAGCGCTACGATGTACGCTATATCTCTACTTTACTTTTATCCAATTTACCTACTTACGAAAACGAAAATAAGTATTCTTATCGCATTCTTACCTGAAATGTGTATTTATTGTGGTCATTCATCGTATCTGCTAAACTGCTAACAAATACATATTTATCTAAAGGAGTTTGTCATAATGAATAATCATACGGTTGTTATTCGTGAAGCACATCAGCAAGATATCACGCCATTAGTAGGATTGATGGAGCAATTAGGTTATCCGACGACAGAAGAAGTTTTTAAAATAAGAATGGATGCTTTAGAGCAACATGAAGATTATCAAATCTTTGTTGCTGAAGTGGATGAGCAAGTGGTTGGGATGATTGGATTAATCCGTGAACTTCGATTTGAACGAGATGGTGTACATGTACGTATCGGTTCATTAGTCGTGAATGAGCAATACCGCGGAGCAGGAATTGGACATTCTTTAGTACAAGCGGCAGAAGGTTGGGCAGGCAGTGTCGGTGCTCAAGCGATAGCTCTAAATAGTGGTAATCGTGATGAACGTACAGGAGCACATGAATTTTATCGTAAATTGGGCTTTGCAGGGTTATCCACAGGGTTTGTCAAAAAACTATAAGTCAGTAGAGTATAATATGTCTATATCAGAATAATCACATCTATGTATAGAGAGGATGTTCATGATGGCTAAAGCATTTGATTCGATCTCTCCCGAGCATGCGAATTTTATTCAAGCACAGAAGATGTTTTTTGTAGGTAGTGCTGGAGTAGATGGTCATGTCAATATTTCGCCTAAAGGTTACGATTCATTTCGCATGTTATCTCCTAATCAGGTCGCTTATCTTGATCTAACAGGTAGTGGTAATGAGACCAGTGCACATTTGCAAGATAACAATCGAATGACGTATATGTTTATCGCTTTAGAAGGTAAGCCCCAGATTTTGCGCTTGTATGGAGATGGACAAGTTATTTTACCTGATGATCCTGCATGGGAGCAATATGCCTCACTATTTGATCTACATCCCGGATATCGACAGATTATTGTATCGAATATTCACCGGGTGCAGACTTCTTGCGGGTATAGTATTCCTTTCTATACGTATGAAGGTGAACGAAATACATTAATAGATTGGGCAGGCAATAAAGGCGAAGAACAATTGGAACAATATCGCAAGCAGAAAAACTCAACCACAATCGATGGCATCACAACCCCGATCGGTAAAAAGTTTGCTGATATGCGGTAAATTGTTGTATTTCACCTGTATTATTGATAGCATTCAAATGATGGATTATATATGCAGATGAAGAGGGATGAGCATGAAATTGATCAATACGATCAAAAATAATTTTAGAATATCTGATTTTATTACATGGTATGTGATTATGGCGATTTTGTTGACTGTATTAGAAGTGAAAAATAATCCAGATGGTGTTACTTTTCTAGGTGTATTGATTACACTTGTAACTGCACTGATTCCAGCGGCTATTTTTAGTTTCTTTTTCCGCTTGATTACAGGATGGATTGTAAAGCTTAACGAATAAATGAAAGTTTAGACCTACAAAGGAGTCATTATGATGAAAAATCATGCGATTGCGAGACGAGTCCGTGAATTGGAACAATATGCCCCGATGCACACAGCACAATCTGATTTAGCTGATTTTTGGCTATACACATTACAGCAATTTAAAGATAAACCTTTACATGCACAGCAAACGAAGCAAGTGACACCGATGAAAGCTATTGAATCGTATCAAGTGATCTATGAAGGGTTTGACGATACGCCTTTACATGGCATTTATGTACGTCCTGCCGATCAAAAAGGGCAACCGATACCTTGTATCGTTATGTTCCACGGGTATACGATGAACAAAGGGTATCCTGAAGATTATGCACACTGGACAGCGATGGGTTATGCGGTATTCGCGATTGATATTCGCGGTCAGGGTGGAGATACAGGCAATCATTTGAATTCTGATTTTGGGATGAGTAGTGGTTGGTTGTCTCAAGGATTGTTGGACAAAGATCACTTCTATTATCGAGCGATTACGGTGGATGCACTTAAAGCGATAGAATGGGTGTCTCAGCAAGCCGATGTAGATCATACCAAGATTGCTGTGTATGGAAGTAGTCAAGGTGGCGGACTGGCACTGATCACGTCTGCACTTAGTGATATTCCAGTGATTGCTGTCGCTAATATTCCGAATATGAGTCATATGGACTTTGGGATCTTAAATTCAGAAAGTTCACTACGTGAAGCTGCTCAATTGGTAAGTCGTTATCCTGAGTATTTGGATCAAGTGTTAGAGACGTTGAGTTATTTTGATATGATTAATCTAGCTGATCGTATTCAGGTGCCTATCTTGATCTCATGTGGTCTTAAAGATACGGTCTGTATGCCTGAAACGGTCTATGCTGTCTATAACCGGATTCATTCGGAAAAAGAAATGTGCTTGTATCCGTTTGATGGGCATATGGTAAGTCCATATCATCAACGTAAAACGATGGAATTTGTGCAGAAACATTTCGGATAAAGTATAGATATATTGCTAAAAGACTGTTTCGAGATAGATAAGAAACAGTCTTTTTTTGCTGAAAATTATTTCTTTTTAAATAAAAGGTCAAAATAGGTCAAAATCGCTAAAAGAAGTTGAAAACAAGAATTTTAATATAAAAAAGACCTGAAAATCGATCTAAATGAACTTATTTTGTCTATAATCAATTTTGATCAAATCCAAGGTCATAACTATAATAAAGACATAAGGTCAAATAAAGTCAAACACATCAAAAGCAGTTAAAAATCATTTAAGGAGGAGATTGTATATGTTTGATTTAGTTCCTTTTGGTAAACGTCGTGAGGATATGTTGAGTCAATGGATGAAATCTTTTCAAGATGTATTTGAAGATGATTTGTTAACTCCGTTTAAAGGATCGACCTTGTCCTTCCGTACGGATATTCGAGAAAATGAAAAAGCGTATCTAGTTGAAGCCGAATTGCCTGGTTTGCAAAAAGAGAATATCGACATTGATTATGCAGCTCCTTATCTGACGATCAAAGCTGTTCAGCAACAAGAACGCCAAGAAGAAAATACAGATCAACGTATGGTGCGTAAAGAACGTCGTTATGGAGAATATGTCCGGAGATTTTATGTACAAGATATTGAAGAAGATCAGATCCAAGCCACTCTGAAAGATGGGATATTGTTACTAACTATTCCGAAAAAACAGCGCTCTGAAGGACGACGAATTCAGATTGATGATGGAAGTTCCTCTACAGCTCGACTTGAAGACGGACAGCAAACGTCTTCTGAATAAAGGTCGCATCATTCGCAGGTTAGCTGTAAAATAATTGTATATCCAGAGGTGCATTGTAGATTAAACAGCTATGATGCACCTTTTTTAAGTAAAAAGAAGCCATTCCGCTTATTTTCCTGTAAAGTACGTTAATAAATAGAAAGATTAGAGCTACAGGAAAGGGGGAGAACCTATGGTCAAAGATTACTATAAGATTCTAGGGGTTAATCGCGAAGCTTCATCCAAAGAGGTTAAAAAAGCATATCAACAATTGGCTAAGAAATGGCATCCTGATGTTAATAAAGCAACAGAAGCGGAAAGTAAATTTAAAGAAATTGCAGAAGCTTATGAAACGTTAAGTCATACTTCTAAAAAAGAACAATATGATCAACAACTATATGCTCAAGAAAATCCTGCTCGTCGTACAAGAGCGAATACCGCATATTCAACCCGTGAAAATAACGCAGGTCGAGCTTACAATTTTGATAGTTTTGATAATGCAGGTTTTCCTGATGAAGACCTATTCGATATGTTTTTCAATAGTCGTACCGGTGGTCAAGGGATGGGTATGGGAAATATCACTCAAACGTTGCGTGCCAATCTAGATATTACATTAGAACAAGCCTACCGGGGAGATCGTATCTCTGTACGGGTTAGTGGGAAGTCGATTCAACTTAAACTGCCTGTCCGTATCAAAAATAATAGTACTTTAAAAATCCGTGGCAATGGTAGCAATGGACTTGATCCGAACGAAGAATTATTGATTAGTTTCCATATTGTACATCATTCCATGTATACGATAGAAAAAAGTAACCTTGTTGCAGTGGCTCAAATAGCACCATGGCAAGCGATTTTCGGTGGAGATATACCTGTACGTTTACCTGATCAATCGACAGTTCGCCTTAAAATACCTGCTGGCACACAGACTGGTCACACCTTGCGACTATCAGGCAAAGGATTAAGCAAAGATAAACATAACTATGGTGATGTACTCATCCGTATTGAAATGATTATTCCTGAAATTAATGATATCGACGAGCAAGAACGTAAGCTTTATCGTCAATTAGCAGAATTTAACCCGTTCCAACCTCAAATCAAAAATAACTAAGGAGGAGTTAACAATGGATTATAATAAGCTGACTCAAAAGCTTCAAGAAGCTGTCGCTTCTTCACAATCCATTGCTTCAACGATGGGGCATCAAGAGATTGATACGACTCATCTGTTAAAAGCATTACTAGAACAATCAGAAGGTTTATTACCTCGATTATTGCAAAAAATGAATATTTCATTGTCAGAAGTAACCAGACTGAATAACGAATTATTGCGTCGCAAACCAACCATCAGCGGGTCTTCTGGGGCAGTACGTCGTTTTGCATCACCTGCTTTATTATCTGTGTTAGATCAAGCCGAGCACGAAGCCAATAAGATGCAAGATGAATTTGTAGCGGTAGAACATGCTGTACTGGCTATCGTATCGGGACATGATCGTGAGAATCAAGATATACGCAAAATGCTAGAACAACAAGGATTAACACGTGATCCTTTATTAGCGGCATTGGCTGAGATACGAGGTCATCAACGGGTAACCAGTCGTGAACCGGAAGCCACTTATGAAGTATTGCAAAAATACGGTCGTGATCTTGTGGCAGAAGTGCGTAGTGGCAAAGTCGATCCAGTGATCGGACGAGATGCAGAGATTCGCCGTGTGATTCGTATTTTATCGCGTAAAACCAAAAATAATCCGGTATTAATCGGTGAACCAGGTGTCGGTAAAACAGCCATCGTAGAAGGTCTAGCTCACCGAATTGTTCGTAAAGATGTACCGGAAGGGCTGAAAGACAAAACGATCTTTTCATTAGATATGAGCGCACTCGTTGCTGGTGCAAAGTATCGGGGTGAATTTGAAGAACGTCTACAAGCAGTACTCAAAGAAATTCGTGAAAGTGATGGACGGATTATCTTATTTATTGATGAATTGCATACGATTGTTGGAGCAGGGAAAACAGAAGGCTCCATGGATGCAGGTAATATGCTCAAACCGATGTTGGCACGTGGAGAACTTCATTGTATTGGTGCAACCACACTGGATGAATATCGCAATTATATCGAGAAAGATCCAGCTTTGGAGCGTCGTTTCCAACAGGTACTTGTACATGAGCCCAATGTTGAAGATACGATCTCTATTTTACGTGGCTTAAAAGAACGATTTGAAGTACATCATGGTGTTAAAATTCATGATAGTGCGATTGTAGCGGCGGGTGTGTTATCAGATCGTTATATTTCAGATCGTTTTTTACCAGATAAAGCGATTGATCTGATTGATGAAGCGTGTGCGATGATTCGTACAGAGATCGATTCGATGCCAAGTGAAATGGATGAAGTGACACGTCGTATTATGCAGATTGAGATCGAAGAAGCAGCACTGACTAAAGAAACCGATGATGCCAGTCAACGTCGATTAGAACATTTACAACGTGAACTTGCAGATCTTAAAGAAAAACAATTAGAAATGACAGCACGTTGGGAAAAAGAAAAGTCAGCGATTCAAATCGTACGGGATCTCAAAAAGAATTTAGAGCAAGCACGCAATGATCTATTAGAAGCACAAGAAGAATATGATTTGAACAAATCAGCTGAACTCAGTTATGGAATTATTCCAGATCTGGAACGTCAATTGAAACAAGCCGAAGAAGAAGCTTATCAAGATCAAGACAATCGTTTATTACGTGAAGCTGTTACTGAAGAAGAAATTTCAGATATCGTTTCTCGCTGGACGGGTATTCCAGTGAGTCGTCTGGTTGAAGGAGAGCGAGATAAGTTACTGCGGTTAGAAGATAGTCTGCATGAGCGTGTAGTCGGTCAAGATGAAGCTGTACAATTGGTTGCTGATGCTGTTATTCGTTCGCGCGCAGGGATTAAAGATCCTAATCGTCCAATAGGTTCTTTTTTATTCCTTGGACCGACAGGAGTAGGGAAAACTGAACTTGCTAAATCGATCGCTGCTTCTTTATTTGATCGTGAAGACGGTATGATTCGAATTGACATGTCAGAATATATGGAGAAACACAGTGTTTCTCGTCTGGTCGGCGCACCACCAGGATATGTCGGTTATGAAGAAGGTGGTCAGTTAACAGAAGCTGTACGCCGTCAACCGTACTCAGTATTGCTGTTGGATGAAGTGGAGAAAGCTCATCCAGATGTATTCAATATTTTATTGCAATTACTAGACGATGGACGATTAACGGATTCGCAAGGACGAGTGGTGGATTTTAAAAATACGATCGTTATTATGACTTCTAATATTGGTTCTGCTCATCTGGTTAGTGGATTAGATACAAATGGAGAGTGGAGCGAGACGGTACGTGGACATGTGATGCGTGAACTCGGTCATCATTTCCGCCCTGAATTTCTAAATCGTGTCGATGATATTGTGTTGTTCAAACCATTAAGCTTAAATGAAATTGGACAGATTGTTCGTAAATTAGTCGAGCATTTGCAAGCACGCCTGAATGATCGTCAGATTACACTGCAATTGACCGATGAAGCCGTGAATCTAATCGCTGAACAAGGTTTTGATCCTGCATATGGTGCAAGACCCCTCAAACGATTTATTCAGCGAGCGTTAGAAACCAAAGTTGCTCGTGCAATGATTGCTGGTGAAGCGTCAGAAGGATCGACTGTTGTAGTGAGTGTGGTGGATAACGAATTGCAGATTGTAATTCAGCCAGCATCTGGATCACCTGAAGACCAACCGATAGAAGGCGATTCTGCTGCGGTATCAATCGGATAATCATAAAGTTATTTACAGGTGAGAATAGATATGATATTCTTGCCAAAAGAAAACTATGTCTTAATACCTATAATATCGCGAAGCACGCGGATTATTCCTTATTCAAGGGAGTAGTCCGCTTTTTTGTGTTTAATTCTTGGTATAGCTGATTATTTGCTAACTAAATAAGTACTTGGAAGAATCCTATTTATCCCATATAATGATGCTTGTGGTACATAAATTAGGTTTAAATACCTAAAAATTGATGAATAGAGGAATAACTTATATGAAAAAATTAATAGTATCTGTTTTGGCAACATCTATCGTTTGTGCAGGCATCACTTATTCAGAGCCGCTGTTACATTCGTCTACAGCATCCCAACCCCATTCTGTGGCTTATGCAGCCAGCTCCTCAGGGAATTTTAAAGATGTCAAAGGACACTGGGCAGAAGCTACAATTGCCAAAGCGTATGCTATGGGACTTGTTCAAGGTTATCAAGATGGTACTTTTCGTCCTAATGCCAAAGTAACACGGGCTGAATATGCTTCACTGTTAACAAGAGCAACCAAGCTTGGAAGCGGAACGGGTGGTTCATCCTTCAAAGACATGAAAGGACACTGGGCAGAAAATGCAGTCACTAGATTATCAGCACTTGGTTTTATTAATAACAGTGATTATTCGAATGGATTCAAGCCTAATACAGAGTTAACGCGCTTAGAAATGATGAAATGGATGAGTAATGGATTGGTGCAGTCCAATATCAGCTTTAAGCAAGCCTTTGAAGATACTCAAAATACATTATTGCCTACACCAGAAGCGACAAAAGGTAAAATTGCTAAAGCTCAAATTCCTTATCTTGCTCTTGTTAGAGGTACAGGGATTGTAGGCGGATTTGCAGACGGTTCATTACGACCCGAAGAACCGACAACCCGTGCAGAAGTTGCTGCTATTTTATTAAGATATATCGATGTTGAAGGTCAAGAAGCCAGTAAGTATGCTGATCTGAATGAAATGAGAGAAGTAGGAACAACAGGGACTAATTTGTTGACGATCTCGAATTATAAATATGTAAATGGCAATATATCTAATATTATGAATACTGATATCACTCTTACTAATAAATCTGGATTAGTACAGTTACATCATTTTATAGTAATTGATGCAAGAGAGAATAAATTAAAAAGTGTATATTCTAATTTATTTATTGATTCTGAAAAACAAAGAACTGATTTTGAAAAGGATGTATTCTTAACATTTACTGAATTATCTTTTACTTCAAATTTGAATCCTGCAATAAGTAATCTTCAAATGTATAACAATGGTTGGGACAACGCATTTTTAAGATTTCATCGTATTAATAATCTTGAGTATGCTTCTAAAAATGGAATTTCTACAATACCTACAGATTCTTCCAAGTTAATTAAAAAAGGTGTTAAAGTTAAATTTTGGAATCAATCTTTTTTAGAATCAACAAATAGTAATCAATATGCTAGCGCAGACAAGAAAAAATATGTCACATTTACTAATAAAAATTAAGTGATGGTGAAAATAACTGTATCAAGAAACAAAAAAAATTATT
>NZ_MDER01000029.1 GCF_001721045.1 Paenibacillus nuruki
ATATTAGAGCGAGTATAATTTCTCAAAAATATAACGAAGATTGTACTCAATATAATCGTAGGATTGCTAGATTATATTTTGGGAAAATACAAACTTTTATTGAATCACCAAAACTCAAATCAGAATCTTTAAATTCAATAAATAGTCAATTTTATGTAAATAATTTATTAGAGTCTTTAGATGACATATCTTCTAGAGCTTATGAATCTTCAATTGCTTTTGGGTCAATTTTATTTATGAATAAAGAATTAATTATAGAAAGTGACTTAATAAGATTTGCTATAAGATTTGCTAAGCATGATGTTATAAAACTTGAAGATGCTAAGCGCATACGTAAATTACTCGAATTGACAAATATCGAAAAAGATCTTTACCTTATTGCAGATCATAACGTAATTTATGGAATAGGAGAAGTTAATTGGCATTTGCAAAAAGATTTTTTAATTTTAAGGTTAGATTTTCATGGAGTCTCAAAATATATACTATCTTTTGCAAAACTAAAGATGCAATCAATATTAGAAGGTCAATTAATTACAAAAGAAAATCAAAAATTTTATCGTTCTGATTTAAAACTAGAAGAAAAAGAATTAATATCAATCACATTTAAAAATCCTAAAATTAATGAAGAAGGTTATTCCATAGAAAGGTTTTCTAGGATCTTATCTAAAGAGCTGTTTGAGAATAAAGAAGAGCAGATAAAAATAGAAAAACTGAATGAGATAGTTCAAAAAGCGAGAATGCAGAAACATGGAACAATAGTAGTTTTTACAAACTTTGAAACAGCAAAAAATGAGATTAAAAAGCTTAGCAAACAGTCAACAGTAATCGAAGTAGGACCAATAAATCCAGAACATATTGAATTTCTAACTTCTATTGATGGAGCAATCTACTTTGATAGTGATTGCAATTGTCATGGTATTGGAGTAATTCTTGATGGAGAAGCTCAAGAAAATATAGGTGATGCTAGTAGAGGAGCAAGATTCAATTCAGCTTATCGCTATATTGCAAAATTAAAAAAAAGTGGGCAAAAATGTGTTATCATAATTATTTCTGAAGACGGAATGATTGATGTTTTACCAGAATTTGAAGACGAAGACAAATTATTGGAAATTACTGAAGAAATTATTGATCTAATTAAAGAAGGAAAAGAAAATAATGAAGAAATGACAGAAAAAGAACTGAAGTTGCTTGGTTCATCACTTGTAGATAATGAATGGTTGTTTAAAATAGCTCAAACTTATTATGATTTAAATAATTACAAAAAAGCTAATAAATATTATACTAGAGCGATTGAACTTGGAGAAAAAGTGTTTATAGATGCTGATTATTATTTTAACGCAAGTATTAATGCTTATTTATTAGCATATACAGAAGAATCTTCTGATATTTATATTTATTCTACAAAATTAGCTTTTGAATTTATTACTAAATTGAATGAAGAGGAAAATAAATGCTATGGCTATTATATTTTAGCACTATGTTATATCGAAATAACTAAATTAAAAATGAAAAACAGAAATAAACAAGAAGAATTAGTCAATGATCTTAAACAAACACTATTTTTTGCTGAGAAAGTTTTAGAAAATCCTAAAAAAATAAATAATGAAAATTCCTCAGCTGTATATAAAAAAATAGGAGATATATATTATAAACTTATTAATATTGAAAAATTAGAAGATGAATATTTTTTAACTGAAGCTTTGAAATGTTATTCAATTTCAATACAATTGTATGAGAATTATTTTAATTATTATGCACAAGGCTTGACATATAAAAAATTAAAAAATATAAAAAAGGCACTCAAAAGTTTTATTACCTCTGCATTTTTTAAGGAATCAGAAGAACATTTTAAAGCAATATTGGATGAAGTTGATCTTATATTAAAAAAGAATAATAAGGTTATTAAGGCTGCTCGTTCTTTCTATGATGAGTGTGCTAATTCAAAATTCAAAATTCAAAAATTAGACACCTTGATTTTAGATTACGAAAATAAAGAATAATTAATTTTATAAATTTTGTTTTAAATTTTTATCCCATCCCTCAACCCCTGCTCATACATCACCGACTCTGCTATTCCTTGTAGCAGAGTCACTACATTACAATAATCCCTCAACAACTTCATTCCTTCTGGCTTCACATATGTACATAAGTCGGTAAAAAGCCGATCACTTTCTACCATCAACTTCTTATACTCGTCTGACCCATAAATAATCGTATTCGCTATACTTTCCATCCGCATTGACTTGAATTGATTAAAATCTTTTTCAAAATCATCCATAATAAAAACCTCCAAAAAAGTGATGCTATTATCGTAGCATCGCTTTTTTTAGCTGTATACGTTCACTCTGATAGCAAAGTGATGTCACTCGTGAAGTTTGGTATACTGACTACTTGCACTTAAATTTAATAAAGGCGGTACATCACATGCTATGGATTAGTGGAAATATTCGATTTGAACTCAACATCTTACATTATGATTATCCTCCAGAAAGAGTTGAATGCTTATATGACGACTGGCTAACGGTGCAGTTGATCGCCCAAGATGAAAATGGATTACAGTGGGAGGCGAGCAGTTCTTGTATGTTTGCTAAAGAGTTACAGGACTTACGAGATTGGTTCGGTTCGATACGAGTACAGAATGTGGTGTGGCAGACCTTCTTTTTTATGGAACCTGAATTAAGCTTTACATATATTCCAAATGGAACAGTAGAAATAGGTATATCTCAGTCTTTTTATCCTAAAGCCTTAATGGAGCATGGTAGACAAACGGTAGATAAAAGTTTAATTATGGAATTGCCTGAAGACGTTTTGTACGATCTCATACAGCAATTGGATAACATGATTGTAGAATTTCCACAGCGTTCCACCAAGCAATAGACAATGTAGAAAATGTCTTATACATACATTTTAAAATAAGGCGGTATATCATATGTTATGGATAGATGGTAAGGCAAGAGTAGAAATCAAGATTTTAGGGTATCAATATGAAGTTATAGAAGAGTGGTATGATGATTGGCTAACCGTACAGATTATCGCTCAAGATCAAAATGGATTTCAGTGGGAAGCCATCAGTCCGTCTATGATGACTTCGGAATTGAAAGGTTTGCGAGATTGGTTAGTTTCGGTGCGAGATAAACAGATGACATGGACATTTGCAGCATTTATGGAACCAGAAATTGAAATTTCTTATATCGAAGAAGGGCAGATTGAACTTAGCTTAAGTCATGCGTTTTATCCGCAAAAGCTAATAAAACTAGATCAAGATGAATATAAGAAAAAGTTTATCATCTCGTCTACGAAAGAAGTATTACAAGAAAAGATTGAAGAAATTGATGAAATGCTAAAACGATTTCCAGAGCGATGCAGTCGATATAACAACTAGATCAGATCAAGCGAAAATAAACACGTAAAAGTACAGTGGGTAAGGAAGAAGATACAGAATCACTTTCTCCAAAACTGAATCCAAAATTACCCTGACTTAGATCAAGTAGAGAAGGCTGTTTTTCAGATGAAGCAGGTAATAGACCGTATTGTTTCATCAGGCGATCTTTGAGTGCTGAATCGACCTTACTAGATGATTGTGCATCGATCGGTTGGGGTTGAATATTTATTGCAGATAAAGCTATAGTAAGGATTAGCATTAATTTTACGAATTTCAATTTATTTCTCCTTATATCTGCATCAAGAGAATTCTAAAACTTTAAAGTCCGAAATGCTTCGTACTGTAATTAGGCTAAAATAGAACGTGTGTTACGCAAAATATTTTGCATCGATTTTGTTTGAATAGACAAATGATCTACAATAGAAAAGTTACGTTTTTTAATATCCAAGCTTTTCATTTGATCGGTTAAAACAACGCCTTGAAATCGAAGACCAGCAGGGAGTTCAACTTCAAAAGGATAATTCTTTATTTGATTTGTAATCGGACATACGACAGCAAAACCAGTGATTTGATTAAAATTTTCTTCTGATAATACGATAGCAGGACGGCGACCAGCTTGTTCATGACCTGCTTGTGGATCAAAATCAAGCCATATTAAATCGCCACGAGTAGGAATTTTCAAAGTTTCTCGTCTCCTTCAATACCCCAATCCATTTCTTTATGTCGGGGAGATTCTGGCTTGATTTGAGCTAAAAGATTATTGAGGTGAGCTTTCAAATCTTGATTAGATTCTTCCTGTTGAAGAATCGGACGTAGAAGAATTTCATTATCATTAGTAATAATCATTTCCATTTCGGTACCTTCAGACCAATTCAAACGCTTAATTAAATCTGTAGGGATACGTATAGCACTGCTGTTTCCCCATTTGCTAAGTGTAGCTTTGGACATACTCATCACCTCATTTTATTTTATAAATATAGTATAAGATATTTAGATTGTAATGTATATCTATAGGATATACATTTAAATTATATAAATTTTATGAAGTATAAAGGAATATTTAAATAAACATCTAGAATAAGATTTATAAATAGGGGGCATTTTTTTGAAAAAGATATTATCAGGTATTGTATTAATCCTTGTATTGGGTGTTATCTTTATCACCCAGTTACAAGATGGATCGTCTACAAATACAAGTACCACAGCATCTAATCAGACAACACAGGTTGATTCGAATAATTCGCAGACACAGAATGAATCTTCGAATAAATCGACAAGCAATACTAGCCAAACCCCAAATAACCAGAGTAACAATAACCAAACGAACTCCGCAAATACATGCAAAGTTATCAATACCTTTGATGGTGTTGCCGATTATTTGAAAGAGTATAAAAAATTACCTTGTAACTATATCACCAAGTCCAAAGCAGAATCGTTGGGATGGGAATCGTCGAAAGGTAATTTGAATAAAGTGGCACCCGGTAAAAGTATTGGTGGCGATTATTTTAGTAATTATGAAAAGCTGCTGCCAGCTTCCAAAGGACGCAAATGGCATGAAGCCGATATCAACTATACATCTGGTTTTCGGGGAGCCAATCGGATATTGTATTCTACCGATGGACTGATCTACAAAACAACTGATCACTACGATTCATTTCAGCAAATCCAATAAATACGTCTGTACAACTTCAACTTCATATTCATCCATCGAAGATCGACAATCATTGTCGGTCTTTTGTTATAATGATAGCGATCTTATCACTACAGCTGATGTATCGAATCCAGAATGGAGTACAGAAACAACAAGTCGAAAGGAAGAACCAATATGACCAATACTCAGATGCAAGAAGCGATTGAATTACGTCAAAATGGACAATTAGAAGAAGCACGCACGAAATTACTCCATTTATTATTGGAAGATCCCGATGATCCTGTGTTGTTATATCAGGTTGCATGGACGTATGACAATCTAGGATTAGAAGCACAAGCCATGCCTTATTATGAACAAGCTCTTGCTAATGGACTACAAGGCGAAGATCGTCAGGGAGCGATGCTTGGACTAGGTAGCACGTACCGCACATTGGCTCATTATGAAAAAGCAGCGATTCTTTTCAAGCAAGCGATTCAAGACTATCCGGAGGCACGAGAATTTAAAGTGTTTTATGCAATGGTGCTGTACAATCTAGAACAATATGCAGAAGGCATGCAGTTATTAATGACTGAACTAGCAGAGACAACAAATGATAAAGGGATTGAACGGTATCAGCGAGCGATTTTATTTTATGCCGATAAGTTAGATCAGGTATGGGAATAAGCCGGTATAGACAGAGTACATATATAAATAAAGGAGTGGTTGGATATGCATACATGGAGTATTCGGGCAGTTACCGCAGACGATCAGAATTTTTTGTGGGAAACGTTATATTTGTCTCTTTATGTGCGTGAAGGAGAACCACCATTTGATCGGGAAGTGATCTATGAACCACATCTGGCTAAATATGTAGAAGATTGGGGTCAAGCTGGAGATGTTGGTTATACTGCAATCAATGACCAGCAACAACTGATTGGAGCTGTGACGGCTAGAGTATTACCAGCAGACAATCAAGGTTATGGTTATATTGACGAGGTAACACCAGAGTTAGGATTAGCTGTATTGGATGAGTATCGTGGACAAGGGGTAGGTACAGCGCTTATGCAAGCATTACTAACTGAATTACGACAACAACAGATCGCTCAAGTCTCATTGAGTGTAGATCCGAGCAATCCCGTTGTGCGCTTATATGAACGTTTAGGATTTGAAAAAGTAGCTGTCGTCGGTACATCGATTACGATGTTATTGGTTTTATAATTTTTTACGATTGAGCGCAATAAACACAAATTATTATTCAAATATAAGCATATTATTAGATAATCATTATTAGTATTATTCATTATAAAGATGTCTCATTTTGATGTATACTTCTATAGGGAAATAAACATCTGTAGAGGGGTTATCATTTTGTACAAAAATCTAAAGTTATATTTCAACAAAAGTTCCACACAAGCTCGTTCTCCACTGAAGGTTAGTGTGTGGCAGGCTATTTTAGCTTTTATCGGTGGATTTATCACTATATTTATACTGGTGAGTCTTTCAGAAGGGTTGCATTTGTCTTTATTGATAGCTCCTTTTGGCGCAAGTTGTGTACTGGCTTTTGCACTTCCAGAGGCGGCTGTATCGCAACCTAGAAATATTATTGGTGGACACTTTATTACTGCTTTATGCGGTTTGGTGATATATCACTGGTTAGGGAACGGCATCTGGGCTTTATCTTTAGCGGTTGGACTGGGTATTGCTCTTATGATATTAACGAAAACGACTCATCCTCCTGCCGGTGCAAATCCGATCGTTGTCATTACCGCAGCGAGTTCATGGTCTTTTCTAATTACGCCAGTGTTAGTCGGTTCTATCGTAGTAGTCTGTGTTGCCTTGCTATACAATAACTTAATCAAGCATCGAAAATATCCAACATTTTGGCTATAAACAAACAAAGGAACTCATCTATTGCGATTTCTATAGATAAGTTCCTTTGATATTTATCTGAGAATAGGAGTCATTATGCGTAAAATAATAAGTGGTTTATCTATAAGTAGTATGATCTTGCTTGCTAGTTGCACCGCACCTGCGCAACCTAGCGTTGAAGTTCAGTATAAGCAAGAAGTACAAAAACCGTTGTTACAAGATATTTATACATATGAATTTGATAAGATTGAACCACAGCACCAAAAACTTATAGACGAATGGCTACAAGAATCTCGTGCAGATAATAAGAAGAATCAGGTTTATTGTTTTAGTATTGGCGTAGAAGAAGATGCCAATGACGGCTACAAGTATATGTATGTATTTGGTAAAGGATATCGAACGTTTGAGACAGCATTTATGTATTCACAAGATAACCAACTTAACAGTAACGATACGAAGGCTCAAAGAGAAACAAGTCAAATAACAGATGAAGGTAAAGGCACTGTTTATTTTAAAGGAGTGAAAGGGGATCCCACAGATGAAACATTACTGCGGATTCATTACAATACCAAATATGTTAGTGCTACTGGATTAGTAGATAAGTTTTTTAAATAAAAAGTGCAGGTAAGCATGTGATCATATATGCTTTAACCTGCACTTTTTGGAGCGACCAGTTGAATATCTTCTAACTTGGGATGGCGTATCCAGTCTGAATGATAGCGGATAAAATAAAGCTGATCGATCTGTACTAACTGCATAATATCTGGTGTTGTTTTGAGATTAGCAGTGTCTTGACCTTGTTGAACCACAATACCTTGATCGGTCACGCCGACCACGCGGAATACACCTTCTGTTGTCTTTATACTGCTTACATATAGAAACGTCAAAGCCACTACCGCAATAGCGATCAATGTGATAATCTGGCGTGTACGTCTGATCGGCTTGCGAAGAATGGGCATATCTATCACCTCTTTCACCTAAAAATGAGATATAACCAGTATAGTCGATAGCGAAAGATACTTCTACGTTAGACCATTTTGAACTTTAATTTGCCTGTACAACGGGCATCCAACATAAAGTTCTGCAATCCAAAGAAACATAAAAGAAAAACTCTCTAAACCATATAGAGAGTTTTTGAATAAACCTATATTTTTTTCCTATCCTTATAAATTCGATTACTGCGGAATATTTCCTCCAGCAATACGATCTCCTGAATTTCCTGTCGGATCAGTCATCTCATCATCAGGAGCAGCATGAATAATAATGGAAGCCCCTAAAAGAGTGTGTTCATTTCCTTTTTCTAGACTGGCATTTGGTAATACCATTGTAGTATTAGCTGTACCATCTGCGGCTACTTCTAAGTTAGGTAGATCACCTGTATGTTGTCCTTTGGGATTGAGACGACCATGTTCATGTCCTTCTGGATTCAGATGCGATCCTGCTGTAGCAAAGTCGTTATTCGTAATAGCTGATTGGTGAACATGAATCCCGTGTTTGCCTGCGGGTAGATTTTTGACATTCACTTTGATATTCACATTATTCTGATCTTGCGTAAGGACGGCTGTTCCTATCGACTCACCTTTGCTATTTTTGATCTCTACCACTGGACTGTTAACAGAAATCGTTGCAGATTGAGGTTCCCAGTACATTTTGTTACCTAGAAGATCGCTCACATGGCGAATCGGTACATATGTAGTACCACTATATCTAAAAGACTCTGGAACCATACTGCCTTGATTATTGTATTGTGCTGAAGTGGTTTTTTGTTCACCATCTACATAAAATTTTAACGCCTCTGTATTCGGAGTCACCGTTGTAGCATCTGCTGCAAATGAAATACCTGAAAAAAATAAAGCTCCACCTAGAAAAGAAAGGACAAGATGTTTTTTACCTAAAGGTTTTTTCATTACGATTATTCCTCCTGTAATTAAAATAGGTTCTTTTTACATTTATACCCTTAAAATTACATTGTAAGCAGAGGGACTCAAAGTTATCCGGAATCTATATACACAATAATATTTAGCATATGTAACCATTTTATTATAAATAAAATATAAGTTATCGATTTAGATCAGAAAGGGGAAGACATACATATTAGAACGAAATCGAATCAAATCGGTATAAATATATAGAAATAAAAAAATAGTAGAATGATTAAATAATCATAATAAGTATTAAAATTATACGTATAATAGAATAATTTCATTAAAATATACACCATTTGTGTTAAAAATCGTATAAAATAACCGATCATTTTAAAATCCCTTAATTGTATATAATGTTAAAAATTAGTTGATAATACCTTGAAATTGTAATATATTATTTCAGGAATTAAAATTATATCCAAAGGGAGAAATGGTGATGAAAAGTATTTCGTTAAAGTTTGTTCTAGTTTTACTTGCAGTATTTATGCTTCAGTTCAACCATGCTTCAGCTGCATCTGCTAAAAGTACACTGAACGTTGGCGAGACATTGGCTAAAGGTCAGATGTTATCATCCCCAAGCGGTAGATTTAATTTGGTCATGCAAAATGATGGCAACTTGGTATTGTATCGTGATGCTGGCATTCCAATGTGGGATACGAATACTGATGGTGATGTATTCAAATACTATGACACATTTTTAGGTCGTGAATTTCAACGATATCCAGAAGCATTAACACTTTTCCCTAACACACTACGCGTTACTGATCCTTCTAAAGGTATCGTATTTTGGACAGCAGATGTGAAAGGATGGAGTAATGCACATTATAAAGGTAATGTACCTGCTGGATTAATTGGAGATAGCCTGGTTGTACAAGATGATGGAAACGTTGTTCTTTATGCTACTGGCAAAGGTCCAGTATGGGCTTCGAATACAGGCGGATATTAATACATACACGAGAGCCGTGTTGAGCGGCTCTTTTGTTTTGCTTTATATTGTATAATGAGTTTAAACAGACAGAACATTGTAGTTTGTCGCCAAAAGTAAATGCGTCGAGGAGGTTACAGGTGATGCGCCAAAATATTTATGATGACCCGACTTTTTTTGAATATTATAAAGAGTTACGGAGCACAGGGATTACTTTTAATGATTTTGTGGAGCAACCTGCTTTGAAAGCATTATTGCCGGATTTAAAAGGATTAACAGTACTTGATATGGGTTGTGGATTCGGTAAGTTAGCTTCCTATATGGTAGAACAGGGAGCAGCGCATGTGACTGGCGCAGATATCTCAAGCAAAATGTTAAGTATTGCACCCAAGCTTCCAGAGATTACATATATTCATGCACCGATAGAAGAATTGAATTTTGAAGCTGAATCGTTTGATCTGATTGTCAGCTCTTTAGCTTTTCATTATGTCGCTGATTATGATCGCCTGATGGCGCAGATTGCGAAATGGTTACGTTCCGGAGGAACATTGGTCTTTTCAACCGAGCACCCGATTACCACAGCCAAGTTAGATATGGAAGGTTGGGTAGAAGATGAGCACGGAGAGAGATTGCATTATGCGATAGATAATTATGGGGAAGAAGGGCAACGTAGCACTCATTGGGTTGTTGATAATGTGATTAAGTATCACCGGAAAGTATCTACACTGGTAAATGGTATGATTGCTCATGATTTGATCGTACAACACATTGATGAACCGGAGTCTATTCCAGAAGGTTTGGAGAAAATGCCCAAGCTCACACAAGAGCGTCGCAAGCCTTCTTTTATTTTGTTCAAAGCGGTAAAAAAGTAAATGAATAAAGGAAAGTATAAGTGGATGATTGAATGTCTGCGGGTAACGCTAAATATCAAATCAAAAAACCATTCCTACTTTCTAAGGAATAGTTTTTTTGATCTTCAAGAAGCCAAAAGTCATCAACATTTAATCATTTATCTTCGCTTTTCAACCAACTGTAATGCATAATCAAGACTTTCTAAAGTCATAGACACCAGCCCATGCATATAATCTTGATCAGGCTCTTTCAACATGTGAAGTTCTGCCATGTGTTCTATAGGAATGTATTCCAGACAAGCGTTGTACAAATCTTTAACTTGTTCTGAGTGTATTTGATCGCCTGTTAAAGCAATCTTTTCCGGATTAATTGTAGCGATTAAGCTGATTAGCATTTTGGCGGCTAAAGGAATAAAAGTCGAAGGCTGATGAAGTTGAGCATATTGTTCTTCTCGTGTTATGCCGAAAGGGAGAAAAGAAATTTCACCTGCAAATCGAGTATTTCCTTTGTGAATATGCCCATCGATCATTAATCCTGCACCGGGGAAGCTTCCTTTGATAAAAGTTACTACTGCTATCGTTTTATCTTGATCATACTGTTGTTTTTGATAAAATCCATAAGCGGTCAGATTCATATCATTTTCAATAATAATATCGATGCCATACTTTTCGTTCAATTGATATTCTAAAGGAACCCCAATCAGTTCTGAAGCATCACAGATCTGTATCATCCCTTGATGCGCTACACCCGGGATCCCTATCCCGATTGCTTTGATATTGCCATAGGTATGAATCAATCGTTCGATCAAATGATCAATTATTGTCGCATTCACAGAAGACACCTCTTCATGCCCGCTTTCGATATATTCACCTATGGAATTAGCTACAGTATATGTCAGCGAGTGCCGAGTTTCTTCTGCTTTGATATAGATACAAGCAATATAAGAAAAGTGAGCATTATACATAAACTTCTTCGCAGGACGACCACCATGAGAATCTTCTTGTTCATGTTCTAATACTTCGCCCGTTGTTAGTAATTCATTGAGTATTGTTCCACAGGTAGCGATACTTAATCCTGTAGCTTGAGCTAGATTAGCTTTGGTCGCTGAAGTGAGCGATTTTAGAGTTTTTTTAATCACTTCTGTATTGATTTGTTTTACATGTATCGTGTTATGGATAAACGGTTGTATGAGTATCACCTCTATCGAATTTTGATAATAGTTATTAAAAGTATTATAATAAGTAATATTATAATTTAATACCCCATCATTGTCTAATGAATTAAGCAGATACAGGTGGATATTCAAGGAGGCAATCGTATACATGGCAACAGACAAAGAAAAGATGCTAGCCCAGAAATTATATATGGCTGGTGTAGGCGAATTAGCAACAGATAATAAGAAATCTCGGATGCTTACTCGATTATTTAACAACACAACCGCAGAGCAGTGGGAGTATCGGACTGAATTACTTCAGCAATTGTTAGAATCCGCAGGTAAGAACGTATTTATTGAACCACCATTCCGTTGTGATTATGGTTGTCATATTACAATTGGTAATAACTTTTATGCCAATTATGATTGTATTATTATTGATGTTGCCAAAGTAAAGATAGGCAACAATGTGTTTTTTGGCCCACGAGTAGGTGTGTATACAGCAGGGCATCCTATCGATCCTGATGTACGCAATACCCTTTTAGAATTTGGTAAAGAAATCACGATAGGCAATGATGTCTGGATCGGAGCAAATGCAGTGATTAACCCGGGCGTAACGATTGGGAACAATGTAATAATCGGTTCAGGCTCGGTGGTCACCAAAGACATTCCAGACAATGTGATTGCTGTAGGAAATCCTTGCAAAGTCTTACGAGCGATTACTGCTGAAGATAAGCAATACTGGGAACAGCAAAAAGCAGAGTATGAAGCAGATATCGAGCATTAAGATTAGACTTGGATCGGTAAGCTATAGACAATACTAGATCCATACCAAAAAATACCAAACCAAAAAGGCATAAATACTCTGATGAATCCCAGAGTGCTCATGCCTTTTTATTTTGTTTCTATCTAGCAACGGATACGATATGCTGATTGCTTATCATGTAGTGCTAACCAACCATTTTACACAATACGCTTCCGAATCCAACCCGAGATCAGATCGGTTAAGATAACCAGTACGATGATTCCTAACAGAATCACACCTACACGATTCCAATTACGCATATTTAGAGCAAAAATCAGTGGTGTTCCGATACCACCAGCGCCCACTAGACCCAGTGTTGTAGCTGAGCGAATATTAATCTCGAACCGATACAACGAATACGAGAGAAATTGAGGAATCACTTGAGGCAATACGGCAAACCATAGAATTTGTAATCGCGTGGCTCCAGCAGCCGTTAAGGCTTCACTAGGACCTGTTTCAATACTTTCTATCGTTTCTGAAAATAACTTGGCAAGCATACCGATCGAATGGATACCAAGTGCAAGCACACCGGCAAAAGAACCCGGGCCAACAGCTTTGATAAATAAGATCGCAACAATCATTTCAGGAAAAACGCGAATTACACTAAGACTGAACTTACCTGTTCCTGAAACTGGACGACGACGACTCATATTAGTTGCTGCCCAAAAAGCAAAAGGAATACAAAGAAAAGCAGAAATAAATGTACCTAAGATTGAAATGACTAAAGTATCAAGTAGTCCACGTAATAAATCTTCACCCGCAGGATCATAGACAAATGACCAATCAGGATGCATAAATCCATCTAAAATAGAGAGGGAGACACTTTTGGCAGTGGATTGAATCCCTTCGAATTTGAGACCATTAAATGCCCAGATATACACAACAACCAGAAAAATAACCCAACACCACGGACGAATTTTGTGCCAGAGTGGCTTAGCCGGTAACGTATGATTCATAGTAATTTCCTCCGCAATACAGTACTTCCGTAATCAATAACCAGTACAATCACAAGCGTTAGCAAAATAATCATAGCTGCGCGATCATATCGGAATAATCCAAGAGAGCGATCCAGTAACAGACCAATACCACCAGCACCCACTAGACCTAGAACAGAAGCTGCTCGTACATTAATTTCAAAAGCATACAACAGATAAGACATGTAATAAGGCAATGCTTGAGGGATTACGCCAAAGACGATTAATTGAATTTTATTGGCACCTACAGCCGTCATAGCTTCCATAGGACCCGGATCAATCGCTTCGATCGCTTCAAAAGTAAGCTTAGCAATAAGTCCAAATGAGAAAAATAGAATCGCTAACATTCCGGCAAATGGTCCTATCCCGAAAATCGCTACAAAAATCGCAGCAAATAATAGATCAGGAATGGTACGCACTAAATTCAGAATCAAGCGTACGGGCAAAGAAACCAAACGACTTTGTACAATATTGTAGGCACAGAGTAAGGATACAGGAATTGCTAACAATCCACCTAACATCGTACCGACCAGTGCAATCTGTACGGTTTCAACCATCGGCTTCCAGATCGTAGGCAAGTAACTCCAATCGGGTGGGAACATTTCACTTAACAAAATGCCCATTTGTGGTAATCCACGTATCAATTGATAAGGAGTAACTTCAGTCTGAATACTACAAAGGACAAGCACGACTATAAAAAATAGCCATGTCAGTATTTTTTTGTATTTCTTAGGAGCTGCAGGGGCTTCAATCATCATATTCATAACGGTTCTCCAGAAGTCGCTTTGATATCTGCCGCATCTGGAATCACAGTCACGATATCTTCGCCAGGTGCATTAGCGCCTAATACTTCATCACGATGGATCGGGCGTCCGTAAATATGAGAAAATACATCATCTGTAGCTTCTTCCGGTGTTCCATCGAATACAATTTCTCCTGCCCGTAACCCGATAATCCGAGTCGCATATTCACGTGCCAAATCTATAAAATGCAGATTAATAATTGTAGTAATTTGAAGCTCTTGATTAATACGTTGAAGATCATCCATTACTTGACGAGTCGTTAACGGATCAAGAGAAGCTACCGGTTCATCAGCTAGAATAATCTGTGGTTGTTGCGCTAACGCTCGTGCGATAGACACCCGTTGTTGCTGTCCACCGGATAACTGATCTGCACGACTATATGCTTTTTCTTGCAAATTAACGCGTGCTAACGCATCTAAAGCAAGTTCATGGTCTTCTTTGGGGAACATACCGAATACAGTGCGTAGTGTAGAATGATGACCTACACGACCGGACAATACATTACGCATTACAGTCGAACGTTTCACTAGATTAAAACTTTGGAAAATCATACCGATCCCACGGCGAATACGGCGCAATTTGGCACCTGAAGCCGAAGTGATCGATTGACCGTTAATCTGAATATCACCTTCGCTAATATCGATCAACCGATTGATCGAACGAAGTAAAGTTGATTTACCTGCGCCGGACAGTCCGACAATGACGACTAATTCGCCTTCGTTAATCGTTAGATTGATATGGTTAAGCCCTTTGGTTCCATTAGGATACACTTTGGAAACGTCATTGAATGTAATCATGATTTGCCAACTTTCTATATTCAGAATAATGTACTTCATTAGTCGCATCGTACCTATAGATGAACTCAACAAGCAGATTGCTATGTAAAATAGCAAACACCGTCCGAAAAGAAGGACGGTGCTGCCAAGTGCTCACTACATTCTTTGTTTACTTGGTTGCTTGACCTACAGCTTCTGCATATTTACGAACAGGATCGAAGTTTTTATCGTCGCCTTTTTCATAACCTACATGACTGTAGATTTCTTCAATAATTTTGCTACCTTCTGGATCGTTACCGATATCGATAAAGGCTTGACTAATTTTGTCGCGCCATGCTTGATCCATATCAGAACGTACGCTGATCGTATCGTTAGGAATAGGAGCAGTGAAGTGAAGGACACGTGTTTGTTCGAATACGTCTGGAACATCTTTTTTAACATTGTTACGAGCATCTTGGAAGATCGCTACGGCATCAACTTGACCATTAAGCAGAGCCATTACAGCCGCATCATGACCTTTGATCGTGATACCTTGTACGTCTGTATCTGGATCAATACCTGCTGCTTTCATTTCAGCTGCCGGGAATACATAACCTGCGGAAGAAGTCACATCTTGCCATCCCATTTTTTTACCTTTTAGATCAGCAAGTGTTTTGATGTCTGAATCTTTTTTAACGATAATCATTGATTTGTAAAAGTTTACTTTATCTGTAGTCGGTTGACCTGTCTCATCATTTACACCGAAACGAAGAGCTTGTAGCAATAAGTCTGCTGCTTTACGGTTGTCATGAGCAAGTACGTAAGCATTCGGTGGTAAAAATCCAACATCAATTTGTTTGGAAGCCATTGCTTCTACGATTGTATTGTAATCAGGAGATACCGTTACTTTGACAGGAATCCCTAATTTGTCGCCTAGTAATTGTTCAAGTGGTTTGGCTTTGGCTTCAAGCGTGTCTGCATTTTGTGAAGGTACGAATTGAACTTTCAATTCAGTCGGCACATAGCTAGAAGACTCTGCTGCATTACCTGTTCCTGTAGATGCCGCTTGATTACCACAAGCTGCAAGTCCTGTTGCCAGAGCAACGGTCATACTTAACATTAATATTTTTTTGAACACTTTTATTTCCCCCTAGAAAAGTAGTCTTACTGGTTGTGTAGGTAAAGCTGTGCATGATATAGACTGTAGGCACCGTTTGAAGTATGCAAAACTCCCTTATGTAATCATTTGTAGGTTAGATATTTACTATTTACGATAAGCTAAGGTATAACTATGATAGTTAATATCACTTTTAAAGTTGTTATACATTTGTAAATGGCGATAAACAACCCACAAAATTTATTCTACGTTTTTATTGGGAAAGAAGGGTCAGCGCAAATGATGACTTCTGTCAATTATTTGTAAAATATTAAACAGTGGTCAAATGTTTTGTAAAATGGTTACTATTATGAGTGTGAAAGAAGGAGTATAGAATGAATACCAAGCAACCGATCACAGCTCAATTGCGTTTATTAGGAACAACCGATCTGCATGTGAGTCTGACAGGATATGATTACTATCGTAATGAAGAGACTGTAGATATTGGGCTATCTCGTACAGCGACTTTGATTCATCAAGCACGTAAAGAAGTGAAAAATCATATGCTGTTTGATAACGGAGATATTTTACAGGGGAATCCATTAGGCGATTACGCAGCTTCTAGTCTGTTCTGGCAACAAGATTCTTATATAGAAGCAACAGACAAAGTACATCCGATTCATCAATTAATGAATACGTTATCGTATGATGCAGCAACCGTAGGCAATCATGAATTTAATTATGGATTGGATTATTTACAGCAGTGTATAGAAGGTGCCCAGTTCCCATATACGAATGCTAATATTTATCATGCTTCTAAGGATTCAGCAACAGCTCAAGAATCAGATAAGCTACCTGATACATTGTTGCCATCTTACTTAATTTTAGAACGACAAATTGTAGACGATCATGGAGATATACATAATATTCATATCGGCGTGATAGGCGTAGTGCCTCCTCAGATTATGCAATGGGACAAGGCTCATTTAGAAGGTGAAATCACAGTGCAAGATATGGTGAGAGCGACACAGTATTGGATTCCACAGATGCGTACAGCAGGAGCAGATCTGATTGTGATGCTTGCTCATACTGGATATGTAGACTCTGACGATACAACAGTTCTCAGTGAAAATGCTGTTTTACCGCTAAGTGAGATTGAAGGGATCGATGCGATCTTTTTCGGGCATGCGCATAAGTTATTTCCGGGCAATGAATTTGCTGGTAAACAAGGAGTGGATCTTGAGCAAGGTACGATTAACGGTGTGCCTGCGGTAGAAGCAGGCGTGTGGGGGAGTCATCTAGGCATCATCGATCTGCAATTGCATTATAAGAATGATGTGTGGAGTGTAGAACAAGGTGTATCTCAATTGCGTGCGATTTATGATCGTGAACAAGGAGTATCTACTGTAGAACCAGATCTAGAATTAGAACAGATTGCTGCTATTCCGCACCAAATCATATTGGATCATATTCATACACCTGTAGGAGAAAGTACGATTCCCTTATACAGTTATTTTGCATTAGTAATGGACAGTGCTTATGTACAAATTATTAATAACGCTCAAATCTGGTATGCACAACAAGTATTGGCAGATACATTGTACAGTCATCTTCCTATCGTGTCGGCTGCTTCTGCTTTCAAAACAGGTGGACGTTATGGACCACAATATTACGCTTATATTGAAGCTGGCAAAATGACACTACAACATACATCGGATATTTATAATTACGCGAATACGTTATGCGCAGTACGTCTAACCGGGGCAGAGATTCGTGAATGGTTAGAATGGTCAGCAGGGCTTTATCAGCATATTGATCCACAGGTTACTGAAGAACAATCATTGCTTCATCCCGATTTTCCTTCGTTTAATTTCGATATCATTGACGGAATGACGTATCAGATCAATGTGTGTCAGCCACCACGGTATAGTGCAGCAGGACAATTATTGAACAAAGATGCCCATCGTATTGAACAGTTACGTTATGAAGGCAAAGACGTAGAGGATCATGCAGAGTATATCGTGGTGACCAATCAATACCGGGCATATTCGACTCCATTTGCTAATCCTGATGGAAATCGTGTTATTTTAGATGTGCCTGTAGAGAATCGAGAAGTATTGATTCAGTATATTCGTGCACAAAAGGTGATTCATCCAGAAGCAGATCATAACTGGTCGCTTACATTAGGATCATCCTCTGATAAAGAACTGGTATTATCCAAGCCGATCATTACTGTTCCTTCTTCACCGGATGCACAAAAAATCCTATCCGCTCATCCACAGTTAACGTACTCTGGAATGAACGGAGAAGGATTTGCTATTTACCGTATAGAATTATAGTTCAGGATCAGACTCAGGTAGTGGTGTACCTGGTTGTAGAATACTCTTCATATAATGCCGAAGAGTAAAGTCAATAATGTGCTGTTTGTACGGGGATATACTGTTGTCTTTTTTAGACAGTGTATCCTTTTGCTGTGTTTGTGATTCGTCTTGCTCTTGACCAATCCGTTCGGAAAAGCTAGATAATGTCGTAGTTAATCCGTGTAACATCGCCCAGAGTGAGCGTACAATGATATCTGCTTCGACATCTACAATATATTGTTGATCAATTGCGATCTGTACCGCTTCATGGAGAAAAGTATATCCATTGAGTCGATCGTTCACATCAAGTTCTGCATTTGATACGGATTCTAGATTGCTGATAAACATAATATCATAATGATCAGGATGCATAATCCCATATTCTACATACGTTTTGGATACTAGAAATAGGCGTGCTGGAATATCGTAACCATGTTCTTCTAATTGATTCGCTTGCTTCGTTAACACAGTAAAAAATTGAGAATAGACTTCACGCAATAACTCCTGCACAATGGCTTCTTTATTCGCAAAATAGTGATAAATAGTGGTCGGTGAATATTCGATACGATCTGCAATTTTACGCATTGATACGTGAGCATATCCTTCAGTGACAAAAAGAGTACGTGCCGCATCCATAATTTTGCTTCGTAATTGTTCGTTATCTCGTTCTCTTCTAGCGTGGTGCTTCATGATCGTTTAATTCCTTTCTAAAAATAACAGTTAGCTATACAAATGTAGTACATAAATGGTTAAACAAAATAAAAAGTTATTAATCAGTAATATTTTTCGAGAAAAAGAGGCTACGGTTTATCTATCATACTGCAATGTATCACACTCATGCCAATCGCAACTCTGTAAATCTCCTATATTTTGATAAAAAATGACAAAGGTAGTAATGTATATTTCGGCATATGATCGACATTTGTAAAGTGATAAATGAAGCTTATACAAATATTTAATCGCTTACATGATAAAAAATAATTGGGAGTGCTGTCGATATTGCTTTAAAATACCATTATAAGACGAATATGATCCTATCCCAATAGTGGAGGCTGATGTTATGGAAATATATACTAACATTTTATCCAGTGCACGTAAGCAGTTTTTATATTACAAAACGCTCGGTGATAAAGCGATATCACAATTAGAAGAAGATCAGTTATTTGTTATTCCCAGTGAAGAAAGTAATAGTATTGCGATGATTGTAAAACATTTATGGGGCAATATGCTTTCACGATGGACAGAAATATTTACAACCGATGGTGAAAAGGAATGGCGTAATCGAGATGCTGAGTTTGAAAATGATCTTGCTACAGCGGCTGATGTGATCAGCAAGTGGGAAGAAGGGTGGAAATGTTTATTAGATACGCTGGATCAAGTTGAACCTCAGCAGTTAGAACAGATCATCTATATTCGTAATGAAGGGCATACTTTACTTGAAGCGATCAATCGACAGCTTGCTCATTATCCATATCATGTTGGACAGATTGTATATATTGCCAAAATGCTCAAAACCAGTGAATGGAATAGCTTATCGATCCCACGTCAAAGTTCTGCCACGTATAATCAGAACAAATTTAAACAAGAAAAAGGCATTCGCCATTTTACAGATAGTGAGCTAGAACGATAATGAACAATAGAGAAAGGATAGGAAAGATAGGGCGATGTCATGTATACTAAGGGATAACACATCAACAAGGAGTGCTTGAAAATGACAAACGCTAATATAGGAACTTGGGATATTACACTAGAGGACGATAAACATGATCAGGTACTGCGTTTGCAATTTGACGATCAGATTCAATTGCAGAAATTTATTCTTTCATTAACGGTAGAACAATTACTCACTTCTCATATTTATGATCCAGACCAACGGAGTATGAACGGGAAGACCTATCTATATCATTGTTTTGAATAGATAAAACGATCTGGAAAATGGAGGTATACCGATGGAAATGTTATTTCGCTATAACTGGCAAGTACGTCAAGAGTGGTTCGATTGGTGTGAATCCGTATCAATAGAAGAATTGCTCCAACAACGTACCGGTGGCGTAGGCAGTATTTTGTATACGCTCTATCATATTGTAGATGTAGAATATAGCTGGATTAATGACCTTAGAGATCAACATAGCTTACTCACTGATTTTGAAGACTACCATACAGTCGCTCAATTACGGGCTTTGTCTGATCAATTGCATGTAGAAGTAGGCGGATATGTAGAAGCATGGACATCCGATCAAGAAAATCATATTCTTCACAATATACGCAAAGACGGATCAAGCGAATCATTGACCTATGGTGAGGTGATGCGTCATGTGATTGCCCATGAGATTCATCATATCGGTCAGTTATCCATTTGGGCACGAGAATTAGGACGTGAGCCTGTCAGTGCCAATCTGATTCGTAGGGGGCTGACGGTATAAAGGAGCTAATGTATAGACTTCTTGAGGATAAATAAACAGAGCATGTCTACGTTTGTTGGTTCTATGATCAAGCTATCGGTATAGGGGGAATATAGTGTTGTTGAAACGAAAGATTATTGAAAACCAGTCTCATTGGGGAACAACATGCAGACATATACATATTACACAAGGTTCCTCTACACTTGTTATTTTATTTCCAGGTAAAAGCTATTCTTGTGATCGTTCTTTACTGTATTATGCGACCCAAAGTGCTTTAGAAAAAGGAAACGATGTTCTTCAATTAGAGTATGGTTATCAGGCAGCTCGAACTGAACTGGAATCCGACCAAATGGATATTTTGGTTAAAGAGTGTACAGAAGTGATCCGTCAATCCAATGCATACAACTACACCAATTACACCAGTATTAGCAAAAGTCTGGGGACGGTAGTAGCAGGAGGCGTATTTGACCAATACAAAGCATTACCTGTACGTCATCTATTTCTAACTCCGCTCGATCAGACATTGCCTTATATTACTCAGTCGCAAGGATTATTGCTATACGGTACCGATGATCCGATGTTCAGTCAGATCAGTCGTGAAAAAGTAAAACATTTGCAACAGATGGAGACGATTGTATTGCCAGAAGCTAATCATTCTTTGGAGTCGTCTAATACAGAGAAGTCACTACAATTTTTGAGACAAGTGGTTATCCAGTATAATGAATTTTTATAATATCAGAGGATTATACCTATAGATTATTTATCTGATCATCATTAAAGCTTTTTATATTCTTTGGATGGACAGTTATCTTTCAAAGGAATAGAAGGCTTTTTGGTGCAGATATATATTTAAAAAATGAAAATCGAAGCGTTTAGATTCATAAAAGCAAATACTATGTTATATTTATAAATGAGAATTATTCTCAATAAATAAAAGGAGTGAAAATATGTATTTATTATCATTACGCAAAGTCTTTCCTGTATTCATTCTTATCCTGTGTATATGTATAGCAGGTTGCGGTGCTACAAGCTCATCTGAATCATCAATGGTTACAAGTCAAACCGATGCTACACAGACTCAATCGGTAGAGCATCTATTCGGAACGACAGCGATTCCATTACATCCTAAGCGTATCGCTTCATACAATCTTGAAGATATGTTGCTTTCGCTCAAAGCTCCATTAGTATTAGGAGTATCTGTTGGTGAAAATTATTATTTAGAAGATCGTCTCAAAGCGCAGCAAGTATCTATTTTAAATATGGATAGTGGCTTAGCCAATCTAGAAGCTTTTGCCGATGCACAGCCGGATCTGATCGTAGCCAGTGCCACGATTGATCGAACTACATATGATCAGTTAAGCTTAATCGCTCCTACCATTGTGTATGATCGTGAAGATTGGAAAAATTCTATTGTCAAAATAGGTAAAGCATTGGATCTGGAAGATCAAGCTCACCAAGTCATTACCGATCATAATCGTCAGGTTCAACAAGCCAAAGCTACTATTACGGAGGCTGTCGGCGATAAAGCAACGATCGCTTTTTTACGGACAACAAGTAAAGATATACGTCTGTATCTGCCAGGGTATCAAAATAAACAAGGTCAAACGTTACCTGGCTATGCAGGGATGTTATACAACGATCTTGGATTACTACCGATGCCACTGGTGTATCAATTGCAGAAAGACAATCCAGATAAGCAAAATGTAAATCTATCGACAGAAGTACTTCCTGAAGTCAAAGCTGATTATGTGTTTGTCACATCAGGCAGTGCAGGAGGAACAAGCGAAGATTTACAGAAAGATCAGTCTGAATTTGCCGAATTGCAAAAATCACCGATCTGGCAAGCACTACCCGCTGTGCAAAACCATCATCTGTATTCTGTAAATGCCAAGTATTGGATCAGTACGGGTCCGATTGCAGATGAATTGAAAATCAAAGATGCTGTCAAACAGCTAACTACCTCGTCATAACCTCAACAAAATCAGAGAGGAGCACAACTTTTAGGTCGAGCAAAGCGTACACACTATGACTGTGTTTTTCGATCAATCGCATATTTGATGTGTATTCGCCTTGCTTGTACGAAGGCTGAACTACTATAATAGATAGTGCTGCATATTATCGGCTACGTGAGCATGCGTTATAATGCTACATCTGATTTAGGAGGATTTTACCGTTATGACATTTGTTAAAAAAAGCAATTGGGTATCGTTAGCGACCAAATTGTTAATCGTTTCTGCACTAACCGTTTCTATTGTTCCAGCTTCACATATCGCACCCAAAGCTCAAGCAGCAAGTACAGAAAAGCCCGCAGTAATTACGATTGCTGGCAAAGAAGTCGCTTGGGATACAGCACCATTTGTAACCAAAGGAACAACACTGGTTCCTTTACGTCAAGCTGCTCGTGAATTAGGAGCCACAGCACAATGGGATGCGTCAACTCGTTCTGTTGTTATGTATAGTCATGGAGACAAGGTTGTACATACACCCAATACGAATAAGATTACTTTAGATGGATATGAGATTGAAATGCCAGAAGTATCTCGTAACGTATACGGTACGATGATGGTTCCAGCACGCTTTTTATCGGATTCACTTAAAGCGAATTTGACCGTAAGTTCTACACCTGAAGTAACGACGATTAATTTGACACCCGATCAATCGACCGTATATGCAAGCTCTGCCAGAACGGTAGATACGTATTTACAATCTCAAAATTATTCAGGTCTAGCTCTTGTTGCATACAAAGGTAAAGTGGTTATGCGTAAAGGATACGGATTATCTGGTGGCGAAAAAGCAACACCTCCTGATGGTAAATCTCGTATTGCTTCATTGAGCAAATCATTTACCGCATCCGCAGTGATGAAATTAATCGAAGATGGTAAAGTGAAGTTAACCGATCATCTATCCGATTATATTCCAGACTTCCCGCGTGGGAATGAGATTACAGTGCATATGTTGTTATCACATACCGCAGGCTTTAACTCTAACTTCACCCGTACAGAAGGAATGACGTTAGAACAGACAGTAGATGAGATCAAAACCAAGCCGTTACGCTTTGAGCCAGGAGAACGATTTAACTATAGTAATCAAGGTTATGTATTGCTAGCTTATATCATTCAACAGGTATCCGGTGAATCGTATGGAGAGTATATCCAACAGAAATTTTTAGATCCTTTAAATATGAAAGACACTGGCGAGACAACACCAGCAACCAAAACAATCACTGGATATGTCAAAGACGGCGATACTTGGGATGAAGCAGGATATTATGTATCTCAATCCGGTACAGGTACGTTTTATTCAACACTGGATGATATGATGAAATGGTACAAATCATTTGATAATCATACGATTCTAAGTGAAGATACCGTCAATAAAATGTTTACAACATATTCCGATCTGAAGCCATACGGTTATGCATTCTTAATTAAAAATGTAGATGGCAAACGCACCATCTATCACAATGGTAGTGGTACAGGATATGCAACAGGATTTACGCATAATTTGGATGATGATGTTCTGGTTATTTTACTAGGTAATCATTATGGAATGGATATGCAGAAAATGCTGGCTGATACACAGACTTTAGCCAATAAAGCACTTGTGAAGTAATAGTTTGATCTACTCATGACAAATAATTTATCTATAATAATGAATAAAAAACCACTTTCTGGATCATTGAAGAAAGTGGTTTTTTTATATTCTCCTAATCATTAATGTGTATAATTGGTAAAGTAGAATATGTAGATTACAAATCAGCTATATCGAAAAGGAGCTATTCCATGAAATCGATTATCAATTACGCGCACAGAGGAGCTTCCGGGTATTGCCCAGAAAACACAATGGCGGCTTTTGAGAAAAGTTGGAAATTGGGAGCAACCGGGATTGAAACTGATGTACAAATGACCAAAGACGGACAGCTTGTCTTGATTCATGATGAGAGCTTGAAGCGTACTACAGGGTACGAAGGTCAGATTAAAGATTTAACATACGATGAAATTAAAACATTAGATGCAGGTTCATGGTATAGCGAGGAATTTGCCAATGAACATGTTCCGTTATTAAGTGAGTTATTGTCCTGGATCGCATCGACAGAGATGATGCTTAATATTGAGATCAAAAACAATATTGAACCCTATATAGGTATTGAAGAAAAATTGGTACGTATGATACAAGAGTATAATTTGACTGATCGTGTGATTATTTCAAGCTTCAACCATTATACATTACAGACATGTCATCAATTAGCACCTGAGATTCAAACAGGCATTCTGTATATGGAAAATCTAGTCCATCCATGGGATTATGTCAAAACATTTGGCGCTTCAGCTTTACATGCTCATTACAGTGCAGTTACATCTGACGGAGTAGCACAGGCAGAGCAAGCCGGAGTGATATATAACGTATGGACGATCAATGATCCTATCGTTATGCGCGAACTGATCGACATGCAAGTCGGTGGTATTATCACCGATTACCCTGATATTTTAGCAGAATTATTAAAAGAGAAAATTATGATATAAATGTAACCTCTATAGCTATACATTTCAGAGCGCCTAATGCCGTTATCATACGGAAGGGCGCTTTTTGTCATATTTCGACAAATTCCATGAAGCCAGACTTTCTTTACGTAAAAGAACCAGTTACAATAAAGAATACTGACATGGATAAGGCACTGATTGGAGGTCCTGATGAAAAAAATTCACCCGGGACGATTTCTGAAATTAAACATGATTCGCCTGCTTCGCTTAAAAAAAGGAGCACATCAAGTAGCTATTGGTTTTTCAGTAGGACTATTTCCAAGCTGGTATCCCTTAATTGGTATCGGTCCCATACTGTCATTGGGATTGACTCGTTTATTCAAAGGAGCGATGCCAGCCGCTATTTTCGCCGCTTCACTGGATTCTTTTGTATGGCCTTTAACGTTTTTTCTGAATTATCATACAGGACATTTTTTAGTGACATTATGGCGCTCTGCGCGTCTTCCAGCAAGTATGCCTAATATTGATATTCCAGACTGGCCCGAAGATTATATGCAGCCGATCCATCAGTCTCATCATTGGCGGGATGCAGGAGTTGATTTTATTACAGGAGCCGCTGTAAACAGCATTATCTTTGCGATTATTATTTATATTGTGATCAAATGGGTGATGGTAAAGTATCGTGTACCGCTACTGCGTAGACTGCGAGGTAAAAAAGTTCAACCTTCTGCTTCACAAAAGGACTAATCTGGGGTAATACTATATATTCCACTATTTTTACAACTATTATACTCAAAGATTAATCTACTCGAACCCGTATTATCAGAAGGAGGAACACATGTGAATTTTGGAGCCCGCATGCTCAAAACCGGAATCGCGGTTACGCTTGCTTTGTACATTAGCTCCTGGCTTGATCTGACGCCACCGGTGATTGCTGCGGTTGCTGCTATTTTTGCAATGCAACCATCTATTTACCGCTCTTTCCGTTATTTTCTGGATCAGATTCAGACCAATACATTAGGAGCCATACTAGCACTACTTGGAGGAATGTTTTTCTCCAATGAGCCAATTGCGATTGGCTTGATGTGTGTTGTGGTGATTATGATTTGTTTGCGTCTCAAAATGGGAGATACGATTGGCCTAACATTAGTGACTGTTATTTCGGTAATGGAAGCTTCCGGTCAATGGCAATTTGCACTTAATCGCTTTTCACTCAGTATTATTGGTATCGTGTCTGCCTTTTTGATTAATATACTGGTTGCACCACCGAAGCCATTAGAACAGTTTAAAGGGCAGATTGAGAATACATTCGCTAAATTATCTTTGTTGTTACGAACAGCAGTGTCAGATGAAATTAAAGAGTCTGTTTTCCGTGAAGAAAAAAAAGCGCTAGAAAATTCAATTCAGTCTTTAAGTGATAAGTACAATTTGATGGAAGAGGAACTGAAGAAATTAAAACGAGCTTCTTTCAGTCGACATCGACACATTGTAGTCAATAAACAAATGCTAACAGCGCTTAGGAAAGGGGTAGATGTACTAACTGCTATAGAGCAACATTATTTTCAAGCAGAACGAACTCCACAGTTAGATGATTACTTTGACAATCATCTGGAACAGTTAATTAAGTTCCATGAGCATATTTTGCTGAAGCTCGATAATAAGATTAAAAATGATGGACATGAGGCTGAAGAAGTTGAGCAAGCCAATGATCAATTTTTGGATACCATGATTGATCGCTATCAAGAAAACTTTAGTGGCGTGTTAAGGTTGTCTATTGTAGCAGCTGTGATGTATGATTATGGCTATCAATTAGAACGCCTTAATCGCTTAGTAGATCATACCAGTTCTAAGCATGATACTATCGAAAAAGAAAATGAAGAGAAACAGGACCGCAGAAATTTCCCGACTTGGCCTTGGAAATCATAATCACCAAGTCGATACATCGAAGATGACTGTTTAAAAGGAGACTTATGGGAATGACGAATATCCCCTACACATTAGAGAACTCAATCGGTTACAAACTTTCTATTGCTACACGTCTTGCACACAATCGCTTAAATCAATATTTCCGTGATGGTGGCTATCCGGTCACACATGAACAATGGATTTTGATTTCATTTTTATGGAGACGGGACGGGCAGACACAGAACCGTCTTGCACGCCTATCTCGTAAAGATCAGCCTAGCGTATCGAGATTGATCGATAATATGATCAAACGCGGGATGGTGGTACGTGTACCTCATCCTGACGATCGTCGTACCAATCTAATTTATTTGACAGACTACTGCCGTAGTATTGTTGACGATCTAGGTGATAAAGCCAGTCAGACCATTGAAGATGTATTTAATGGTTTTACAGTCGAAGAACGTAATATCACCATCAAAATGCTTGACCGTATTATCGATAATTTGGATTAATTCCTGTATTTTGTATTAGTTTTCTCTATTTAGGTTAAATAAATAGTAGAGCGAAACTTAATACCAAGGAGGAATTAACAATGATATCTGTAGCAGAAAGACAAAAATGTCTAGAAGCTTGTCTGGAATGTATGGAAGCTTGTAATCAATGTTATGCTGCTTGTCTGGAAGAAAAAGATTTGGATATGATGAGAGGCTGTTTACGACTGGATCGTGAATGTGCAGATATATGTGAATATGCTGCCAAAGCTATGACTTCTCAAAGTCCATATATGCAACAAATTTGTGCATTATGCGCGCAAATCTGTGAAGATTGTGCTCAAGAGTGTGCCAAACATGATCATGACCATTGTCAACGTTGTGCAGAAGCCTGCCGTCATTGCGCTGAAGCTTGTCGGAGTATGGCTGCATGACAAACGATTGTCATACTAAATATCTACAAGAAGGAGAGAGTGATTCTCTCCTTTTTGCGTTGCTCTTTTACTCATAATTATTATAAGAATGAATAGATCAATGATGAAAAGTAGTAGATTTATTTGTAACGAGTGAAGATTAATTATACAATATAGAATATGAGCTAGAAGATGAATCAGGAAATATACAGAAGTGCGACACGAAGTCGCCGGCAAAAAACGGGTTAAATCACACCTGCTTATTTGCCGGCGTTTCCTGACGTTTACGACAAAGGAGAAAAAGATATGATTGCCAAAACAGAAAAAGATATCGAAGGATTAAAAAAAATAGGTCGAGTGGTCGCTATTATCCGTGATGAACTGAAAGATATGACAAAACCAGGGATGCGTACGATAGACCTTGATTTGCATGCAGCTAAGTTGTTAGAACAGCATGGCGCACTATCTGGACCTAAAGTGACATATGATTTCCCAGGCTTTACTTGTATTAGTGTCAATGAAGAAGTGGCTCACGGTATTCCAGGGGATCGTGTGATTCAGGAAGGCGATCTGGTGAATGTCGATGTGTCTGCTTCATTAGATGGCTATTTTGCTGATACAGGCGTATCTTTCGTTGTGGGTAAAGGCGATCCGCTTCTGACTCAATTGTGTGAAGCTTCGATTTTGGCATTTGAAGCAGGGGCTCAAAAAATTCGTGCAGGTTCTAAGCGAAGCAATGCAGGTAAAGCAACATATAATACCGCCAAAAAATTAGGATTTAAAATTATTACCAACTTAACGGGACACGGGATTGGTCTATCGTTACATGATGATCCTGAATATATTTTGAGTTATTATGATCCAACAGATAATGGTCTATGGAAAGAAGGCTCTGTGATTGCTTACGAACCATTCGTATCGACCAAAGCAGAAGAAGTAGCAGAAGGTAGCGATGGTTGGACACTCAAAACAGATGATGGTAGCTTTGTAGCTCAATATGAGCACACGATGATTATCACTAAAGGCGAACCTATTATCTTAACCAAATAAATCATTTTAAATCAAATAGAACCATCAAAAAAAGCCGCATTGCTGGACAACTCCAGACATGCGGCTTTGGTATTTGCAATTTGTAATAGATGAGCGTACAATAAAAATTGGTCTGCAAAAGAACATAAATATACCAAAATTATCAATATAGAATTAACATAACATAATTAATATATATTGTCAAATGTATATTTGCATAGAACATTCAGAGATAGATAAAGGAGATGATCCAATATGGCGATAGATGATCAAGATTGGAAAGACGAACAAGCACGGGTAGATGACGTAACCCGTCAGATTAATCGCAAAATGGCAGTGCTTGAACAAGAAGTAGGAGCAGCACGTGGCGATGTTGTCGGTATGCGTAAAGACTTCTGGGATGAAGTAACTGTTAACTTTAGTGAACCGGATGATGTAGGTGAAACTTCAACCAGTTTACGTCAGCAATCACAGGTATTAACCGAGATTGAATTAGCTCACAAGCGCTCCAGTGTAACCTTAGACAAATTACGTCGTTTATCAGGATCACCGTATTTTGGACGGATCGACTTCAAAGAAGTGGGTGAGCCTGCAACCGACCATATTTATCTAGGTATTGGTTCTTTTCTCGATGATGATGAAGAAACGTTTCTGATCTATGACTGGCGTGCTCCAGTATCGAGTCTTTATTATGATGGTGCTCCCGGGCCAGCTTCATACCGTACACCTGTAGGGAATATTGAAGGGAATATGGAATTAAAACGTCAATTTGTTATTCGTGATGCCAAGATTGATGTTTTATTTGATACAGGGGTTACGATCGGTGATGAATTGTTACAGCAAGTACTTAGTCATACCGCAGATAATCAGATGAAAAATATTGTAGCTACCATTCAAAAAGAACAAAATAGCGTGATTCGTAATGATCGTAGTCGTCTACTGGTTGTACAAGGAGCAGCAGGCAGTGGTAAAACATCAGCAGCGTTACAACGTGTAGCGTATCTGCTGTATCGTTACCGTGATAGCTTGCGCGCGGATCAGATGGTACTCTTTTCCCCGAACTCTATGTTTAACAGTTATGTATCTACTGTATTACCTGAACTTGGCGAAGAGAATATGTTACAGACAACATTTCAAGCGTATCTAGAACGGCGGATCGGAAGAGAATTTGATCTGGAAGATGTTTTTTCACAAATGGAATATCTTTTAGCATGGAAAGATGATCTGGAGCATGATGCACGTGTACAAGGGATTCGCTATAAATCATCAGCAACTTATCTCAAAGCGATTCGGCGATATACAGAGCTGTTGTTAACTGAAGGGATGGCATTCCGTCCGATTCGTTTTCAAGGTAAAGATATCGTGACCCGCGAACAGATGTTAGATAAATTTTATGGATTCGATTCTGCTGTCAAATTAGGTAATCGTATCGAATTAATGCGGGATTGGCTACTTAAAGAAGTAAGTTTATTTGGACGCAAAGAACGTAAAGAAGCTTGGGTAGAAGAACAAGTGCAATTGATGAGTACCGATGATTATCATCGTGCCTATACCATGATGCGTCGGAAGCAAAAAGGGAAAATGCCTTCTTTTGATGATTTCCAATTAGAAGCCGAATTGGCTGCTCGAATGGTCGTTAATGATTGGCTCAAACCACTACGTAAATGGGTGAAAAGGCTTCGCTTTGCAGATATCAAAGCAGTCTATCGTAAGATGTTCACAGACGAAGTATTATTTGCCAAAATCAACAACGGTCAATTGCCTGAAGGTTGGGAAGACTTTGCCAAACAAACCGTTAGTCGTCTAGATCAAGGTGAATTGGGATACGAAGATGCTACACCATATCTGTATCTAAAAGAGCAACTGCAAGGATTCCGTTCTAACCATGCGATTAAGCATGTAATTGTCGATGAAGTACAGGATTATTCACCATTCCAGTTGGAATTTATGAAGCGATTATTTCCACGTGCTCGCATGACAGCTTTAGGCGATCTTAATCAAGCGATTTATAGCCATAATTCTGTTTTTGATGAAGAAGATCCTTTGTTAGAATTGTATGGTAAAGAAAATAGTGAGATTATTCGTTTGACCCGCAGTTATCGTTCTACGTATGAAATTGTAGACTTTACACGTGGCATGATTAAAGGTGGAGAGCATATTATTCCATTTAATCGTCGTGGAGATAAGCCGCAAGTATCTCTCTATGATGATCGTGAATCGATGCATACCGATATTATTCGAGATATTCACGGGCTACAACAGCAAGGTTATCAGTATACAGCGATTATTTGCAAAACGGAGAGTGAATGCGAAGAAGCCTATCATATGCTTAAAGAACAGATCACACTGCGTAAGATTACTAAAAACACACCTGCTTTTGAAAAAGGAACCGTTATTATTCCTGCTTATTTAGCTAAAGGTGTAGAATTTGATGCAGTTGTATTATATGATGCTTCCAGTCAACAGTATCATCGTGAAGCCGAACGCAAATTATTTTACACGGCTTGTACACGGGCGATGCACGTATTGCATTTATATGCGATTGATGAAGTGACTCCATTTATTACCGATATGGATGCAGATCGCTATGTGCTCAATGATCATCGTGGTTAATAGATAGTAAGTGAAAAAGGAGAACTTTTGTGTTATTTCGCAGAGGTTCTCCTTTTTTACATCTACTTATTTCATTAGCATTTGTCACTCAATAGAATTCTTTTGCAATTCAGTAATGAACGAATTGGAGACACCATTGGTCTGTTTGCGATATTGTGAAGGAGTCGATCCTCGATGTTGCTTGAAGACAGAGATAAAATAACTCAAACTATCAAATCCAACTTCAAGCGAAATATCAACGATTTTGCGATCACTGCTTTCTAACAGTCGACAAGCTTGCTGAGTCCGATAGCGATTAATATAATCGATAGGGCTTTTTTGAGTTAAACTTTTGAAAAAGCGACAAAAATGTCCTTCGCTCATATTGATCTGTTCTGCTAATTCACGTAAACGTAATGGCTGTTGGTAGTTATCATGGATATGACCGAGTACTGTTTTGAGTCGTTGTACTTTATCGCTCGGCGCAGGAATAAGAGCCACTTGAGTATCCATGTGCTCAATCATTTGGGCGAAAATCAGATAAAGATACGCTTTGGTAGTCAGTTCGCATGTTACGGTCTGCTGTTTATTGATATCCACAATCTGATTTAGCAATGTCAACACTTCCTGTTCCCAGACTTCTTGCCCACGAATATGAACAGGCAACACCATTTGCTTACGTAACAATGGATCTATAAATCGCGCTTGTATCATGTCATAGCCTGCACTATTTAACAAAGACATACTGAAAACTGTAGCTACAAAGCTACAAGATTCATGTTCCATCTGGTATGCAGTATGAATCTCACCACTATTCACAAACACCGCTTCACCCGCATGTACCTCATAAGGAATCGTTCCAATTTGAAACAAAGCACGACCTTTCGTCACCAAAATCAATTCTGGTTCTTCATGCCAGTGACACTCCAAAACAGTCTCTTCCTCAATATCATCCATCGGATACACACTCACCGGATACATCAGACTCCCATGAATCCGATTTTCTTTTAACTCTTCCCGCAATTGCTCCTGAATCACTGACTTCACCGCCTTTAATTCAAAGTACTTCAGATATTTTGGTTGCACAATATAGGTATTGGACGCTCCACAAATAGATTATTATTACGATCACTGTTGTCAGCTAACCCCATAGAACAATTCCATTTGCTCTGCTGTGTAAAGTGTTAACCAGATAAAGGAATATCTCTAAAGGTCAACATCTCTTTTACTGATTTCATTTTTTGGTTCTTATCCATTCCCACTACCCACCACCTTATTGAAATTTCCTGCAATTTTGTGAGAGTGGATGATCTCCTACCACGAGCGGAGGGAAGGAGGCGGTGCTGAAAGAGCGAAGCGATCGCCTTTGAAGAAAAATGCGACTGCTTTAGCAGTCATTCAAAGCATTTTTCTTCACCAGCGACGACAAGCACCACCTCCTTCACGCAGCACTCCCATCAAAGATCCCCCACCCTCACCAAATCAGCCCAATATCAATATCCTTACACATATGATCAAAATAAAAGAAGAAGAGCGCTTTCTTTATCAATATTATTATAACTATAGCAAAACGATTTGCACAAATACATTTTTATAACCAAATCAATATTATTGGGGGAAATAACATGAAATTTACAGATGGCTATTGGATGACACGCAAAGGGTACAGTATGCAACATCCAGTGGATATTCGCGATATCGTAACCAAAAATGATGAATTAACGTTATACGCAGCAACTAAGAAAATTGTACATAAAGGCGATACGTTAAATGGGACATTGCTCAAAGCATCTTTGAGTTCTCCTATCCCGAACGTGATCAAAGTGCAATTTAACCATCACAAAGGTGGATTAAAAAAATTACCTGAATTTGAATTGGCTCAATTGGAGACCGATATTCAAATCGTCGAAGATGACGATCGTACTGTATTTCAAACAGGCGATCTGACAGCAACGATTCGTAAAAATAGCAATTGGGGAATCAGCTTTGATTTTGCAGGTCGTCATTTAACAGGTAGTGTACACCGGGGTCCAGGTTATATTAACGGTCCTGAAGATACGGTCTTTTTCCGTGAGCAATTGGAATTAGGAATTGGCGAATATATTTATGGCTTAGGCGAGCGCTTTACACCATTTGTCAAAAACGGACAGGTTGTCGATATCTGGAATGAAGATGGCGGTACAAGCAGTGAGCAAGCATACAAAAATATTCCATTTTACCTTTCAAGCAAAGGATATGGCGTATTCGTTAACCATCCAGAGAAAGTATCGTATGAAGTGGCTTCTGAAAATGTATCTAAAGTACAATTCAGTGTTGAAGGCGAAAGCTTAGAATATTACATCATCGGTGGTCGTAATCCGAAAGAAGTGTTAGATAATTACACAACATTAACAGGCAAGCCTGCATTGCCACCAGCCTGGACATTTGGACTATGGTTAACGACTTCATTTACAACGGATTATGATGAAGCAACAGTAAATCATTTTGTCGATGGGATGAAAGAACGTGATCTTCCATTATCGGTGTTCCATTTTGACTGTTTCTGGATGCGTGAATACCAATGGTGTGATTTTGTCTGGGATGAGCGCATGTTCCCTGAACCGGAAGCGATGCTGACACGTTTGAAAGAAAAAGGTCTCAAAATCTGTGCATGGATCAATCCGTACATCGCTGAGAAATCATATTTATTTGATGAAGGTATGGAGCATGGTTATCTTGTTAAACGTGCAGATGGTAGTGTATGGCAATGGGATCTATGGCAAGCAGGGATGGGTCTGGTCGACTTTACCAATCCAGATGCAGTGAAATGGTATAAGAGCAAGTTGAAAGTGCTAATTGACCAAGGCGTAGACTCGTTCAAAACAGACTTTGGTGAGCGTATTCCAACCGATGTCGTTTATTACGATGGTTCTGATCCTGTGAAAATGCACAACTATTACACTTTCTTATATAACAAAGTTGTATTTGAATTGTTGGAAGAAAGCTTAGGCAAAAATGAAGCAGCATTGTTCGCACGTTCGGCTACAGTTGGTGGACAACAATTCCCTGTACACTGGGGCGGCGATTGTTCTTCTACATTCGAATCGATGGCGGAATCGCTACGTGGCGGATTATCTCTAGGAGTATCTGGTTTTGGATTCTGGAGTCATGATATTTCAGGCTTTGAAATGACAGCTGCACCAGAGGTTTACAAACGCTGGGTTCAATTCGGTATGTTATCTTCGCATAGTCGTCTACATGGTAATGAATCGTATCGTGTCCCTTGGTTGTTCGATGAAGAGTCTGTCGATGTGCTACGTGCATTTACGAAGCTCAAATGTCGCCTGATGCCTTACCTATTCGATGCGGCTGTAAACGCGTCTGAGCAGGGTGTACCGATGATGCGTCCAATGGTACTGGATTTCCATGAAGATCCAACGACTCATACATTAGATCGTCAGTACATGTTCGGTGATTCTCTATTGGTAGCTCCGATCTTTAATACCGAAGGATTAGCGACTTACTATGTACCTGAAGGCAAATGGACGAACTTCTTAACAGGTGCTTCTGTACAAGGTGGACGTTGGTATAACGAGACATTCGACTTTATGAACTTGCCTTTACTGGTTAAGCCAAATAGCATTATTGCTCTAGGTGCAGAAGAAAACAAACCAGATTATGATTATACGGATGGTGTAGAACTTCATATTTTTGAACTGGAAGAAGGTCAATCTACTTCAATCAGTTTAGTGAATATGCAAGGTGCACAAGAAGCGATCGTAACAGCTTCTCGTCAAAATAATACGATTGATATCGCTACAGAAGGTACGCTCAAATCGTGGTCTGTTGTATTACGTGGTATTACAAGTGTTGGCGCAATCGTAGGTGCAGAGCAATCTACTGTTGAACACGGTATCCGATTGCAAGCACAAGACCAGAAAGTAACGGTAACGCTGTAAGCTAGTACTCTTCATAGAGTCTGTTTCAGTATCCACAAACAAGCTTGTATATTTGAGATCATTCAATAAATACGTTGATATCATATGAGGCTTGTGAAAATAATCAAAAAAGACTGCTTCTACATGACGTAGAGGCAGTCTTTTTAATATGTGCAGAGGGAACTATTTCATTTGAATCTAAAATCGATATTATTTAATTTTGATATGAATACTGTGCTGTGTCTGAGCAGGTGTTCCTTTGGCTTTGATCATATAGACAATACCTACAAGGATATATAACACGATAAACAGAGCGGAGAAGCGGTACATAGAAGTATAACTGGTAATCCCTGCAATAGCTCCTAAGATCATCGCACCGAGCGCTACGCCCATATCCAGTGAGTTGAGGAACATCCCGTTCGCCATACCACGTTGATGTGGATTGACCACTTGAATCATCCATGTCTGCATGGTTGGTTGTAATGCTCCCCATCCTAGTCCATAACATATCGCTGAACCGAATAAGCCAAGCGTAGAGTGTGCAAAAGATAACAATAATAAACCGGCGATTAATAAGACAGCACCGGGTATGATCAGCGCTTTAGGGCCTTTGCTATCATAGATTTTGCCTGAAAACGGACGAACTGCAATCACAGCCAAAGCATTAAATAAGAAAAAGTAACCTGGATTAGCAAGATGAGCTTCTTTACCGAATAAAGCGATAAAGCTTACCAATCCACCATATGTTAATGACATTAAGAAATTCAAAAGACTGGGTAATAATAATTTTTTCTCGAATTTAGAAGCTTTAGCAGGAAGCGATGGAGTATCGATTGTCTCAACAACTATTCCTTCTGAAGCTGCTTTGGCTTGGGCAGCTAATTTGCGCTGATCTGCTATGATTTTTTGCTCAGCAATCTTTTTATCTTGCCCTTTAACAAGGCTATAAGCAAGCGGGAACAAAATAAGAATAAATATCGAACCAATAATAATCAACGGTGTAAATCCATATTGCTTTTCAATACTCATCCCGATCAGTGGACCCATCGACATGGAGATTGTAGTCGACAGACCAAAGTATCCCATACCTTCACCCATGCGCTTGCGTGGGATAATATCGGATACCATCGTTGGAAAAGTAGTACTGTACATCCCAAATCCAAATCCAAAAATAACACGCATCACCAATAATAAAATAATAGTAGCACTAAAATAGTATCCAATCGTACCTAGCAGTGCGATCAACAATCCACCAAACAAAATCACATTCCGTTTACCCAGTTCTAAGGCTCTCGCTGAAAATAAACGGGAAACGATCGCTGCTAATGCCATCAGACTTGTACATAGACTGACATAGAAGTCGCCTGCATTATAATGTTCACGCATGTATAAAGGTAAAGAAGATAAGATCATATGCAGATTAAGAAAAACAAGTAAGTTACATGCAGTTAAAATTAAAAATTCTTTCGTCCAAAGACGAGAAGGGGCGTCTGCATCTATATCTGCTATCTCTGTTAACGGTTGATCCTGTTGGGATGGAAGGCTATCTTTTGATAAAAGGTTCTCTTTGTTAGTATGTTCCATAGTCTATATTTCTCTCCATTTCTTTTGCCAATCCTAATTCTTGTGACGCGGTACTTCAGGTGTATCTTCGGCATGAGGTTCTAACTTATTGCGTAATAAATGCAGTAAATGATGAAGTTCTTTGAATTGCTCAGGTGTAAGTAGGTTTGTTAAGTCTTGATTATGTTTTTGTTCAATCGCATAGATTTTTTCCATTAATTCGCGCCCAGCAGGCAGAGGGTAGACAAGAAAAGCTCTACGATCTTGAGGGTCCATTTCTTTACGAATTAGATTTTTGCGGTGCAATACATCCAATATACGAGCCGTAGTCGGTTGATCTTTGAACACATGCGAAGCTAGTTCTTTCTGATTCATACCTTCTTGCGCACAGACATAATACAATACACTCCATTGTTCAGGTGTAATATCATGTTCTTTTAAATGATAAGCCAAAGACTGACTGACTTTACGATAAGTGGTTCCTAAAACAAACCCGATCGATTCTAATTCTTGCACGATATACCCACTCCTTAGCGCCTGCAACTAAAAGCGCGACTTTTTGTGATTGAATAAGAAAGTGATTTGTACGAAGTTAAATATCTTACTTTTCATTGGGTAAAGGCATCATTCAATATAGATGTTATAACAATTATATCTAAGACAATTAAAATTTGCAATAAAAAAGCAGGAATCCGAAGATCCCTGCTTATAAAGTATAATCACTTATACTTGGATGACTTATTTAGTTCCAGCTTCTTCTTTAACTTCTTCTTTAGCTTGAGGAACAGATTCCCAGTCTTTCAAGAAACGTTCGATACCACTGTCAGTCAATGGGTGTTTCCATAGAACTGGAACCAAAGTACCTGGAATTGTAGCGATGTGAGCACCAGCAAGAGCAGCTGCTTCTACATGACCTACATTACGGATACTTGCAGCGATAATTTCTGATTTCAAACCATAAGTGTCTAAGATTGAACGAAGATCGCGAATCAATTTCATACCATCAACAGCGATATCATCTAGACGACCTACGAATGGGCTGATGAATGTAGCGCCAGCTTTAGCTGCCATCAAACCTTGTGCTGCGGAGAAGATCAAAGTTACGTTTGTTTTGATACCTTCTTTAGAAAGTTGGTTACAAGCGTACAATCCTTCTTCAGTCATAGGCAATTTGATAACAACGTTTGGGGCCCATTTTGCGATTTCGTGAGCTTCTTTCAACATACCTTCAGCATCAAGGCTTACAACCTCTGCGCTTACTGGTCCGTCGATAATCGCACAAATTTCGTCGATTACATCTTTAAATACACGACCTTCTTTAGCGATCAATGAAGGGTTAGTTGTTACACCATCTACGATTCCCAAACGTGAAATACGTTTGATTTCTTCAAGGTTACCTGTGTCTAAGAAAAATTTCATTTCTCTTTTCCTCCTCGTAAAATTCTATAATTTGTAAAACGTTAGGCATCCAGCTGCAATTTGTAACATGTATCTACAACACGCCTAGAAATAAACACCTATCATTCTATTAACCAAAATGATCGATATGTACACTTTTAAGCGATTGTTTATTATCCAAGACAAATTGCTGAAAAACAATGTCTATGTATCATTTTTACCATATTTAAAGGATTCACACAACTCTACGTTTTGGTTTTGGAGGGAATTAGAGGTGAACCAAAGACAAACCCAAATCGATATGTTGATTTAAAAAATATGAATAGACCATATATAGTATAAAAATGACCTTATTATTGTCAAAATGAGACTTTCAAAAGAATAAAAAATATTTTTTAAAATGATAGATTCATTCTTAAATATACAATGATTATCAATAATGCTATTCACAAACAACTTCAAAATGACGAAATTAAATTATGAACAATTTATAGTATGAGGAGTGAATCACTTGTCTAATGAGTCTTCAAATCAAATAAATAATAATGGCAATTATGAAATTTCAGGTCATGGATCAATCAGCATTGTAGATATGATGGTTATCTGTATGCAATATTTCGAAAAAATTGTAGGTAACGATATTATGTTAGGTGTATGTGACTTGAAAGAGTTTAAATATTATCGTCCTGCTAAAGAATTGGATCTTGGTTTGCGTCCAGGTACACCGATCTCGCCAGACGATAATAATTTACGTGCAGCATTGGTAGATGGAATATCTTCTGTGAGTCGTGTACCTGCTTCTGCGTATGGATTTGAATTGGATGCCGCTTCGGTTCCAATTAAAGATGCAAATGGTAAAGTGATCGGTGCTTTGGCAACAGCGTATACATTGCAGCACAATGAGCTGTTAGGCAATTTCACAGTTGATCTGGAAACGATCAGTGCACAGTTAAGTGATATGGTTCAGACGATCGCTGCTCAATCACAGCAATTATCGGCAACCACAACAGATATTCAGTCCAACACCCGTCAAGCAGTTGAAAATTCTAAAGATGTGAATAAAGTCGCTGGTTTTATCCGTGAAATTTCAGAGCAGACCAACTTGTTAGGTCTGAATGCAGCGATTGAAGCAGCTCGTGTAGGAGAAGCAGGAGCAGGGTTTGGTGTCGTAGCGTCTGAAGTTCGTAAATTGTCTGTCGATACGAAGCAAGCGACACAAAATATTGAGAAATCATTATCCAGTGTGCAACAATCGATTCAATATATGGAACAAGAAATTTCAGCAATTGCTACATCTTCTCATGAACAAGCACACTTAGTGAATGAATTTAGTGAAGTGGTAGATAGTTTAACTCAAATGAGTCATAAATTTAAAAAGTTTACTGATGAATTTTTGCAATCCCGTCTGTAAAATATAGATATATTCACATAGCAGTTTCTTGAGTATCATCAAGAGACTGCTATTTTTTGGTTATTCTTAAATATGGGTAATGATAAAAGAATCTAGTCAATGAAAGGAAGAAGCTAATTTATGAGTGCTATATTTCGCAATGATTGGGCAGATGTACTAGAAGATGAACTGCAAAAGCCTTATTATTTGGAACTGCGTCAATTTCTAGCGCAAGAATATCGGACAGCAACGATCTATCCAGATATGTATGATATTTTTAACGCACTGCATTACACTTCATTAGAATCAACTCGGGTCGTTATTTTGGGTCAAGATCCTTATCATGGTCCAGGGCAAGCGCACGGGTTAAGCTTTTCAGTCAAGCCAGGGGTATCGATTCCACCTTCGTTACATAATATTTATCAAGAGTTACATGATGATCTAGGGTGTGCGATTCCTAAGCATGGTTCATTGATTCATTGGGCAGAACAAGGAGTTTTATTATTTAATGCTGTACTGACAGTCAGACGTGGACAAGCGGCTTCGCATCAGAATCAAGGATGGGAGACATTTACAGATCGTGTGATAGAAGCTGTAAATGAACGTGAGACACCTGCTGTATTTATTCTGTGGGGAAGCCATGCACAGCGTAAAGGAGCAGCCATCGACCGCAGTAAGCACCATGTGATTACCTCTACGCATCCCAGTCCTTTTTCAGCGCACAAAGGATTTATGGGCAGTAAGCCATTTAGCCATACGAATCAATTTTTGGAATCACAAGGGATGGAACCGATCGATTGGTGTATAAAGGATTGATTTGCAGAGCATGTAAGCGTTACAATCATAGAGGTTGATCTTTAGCAGAACGATGCTAATCTGTCCTACTATTTTACAGATGATTTGATCCAAAGGAGGATTTTGTCGAGTGGAATACCGTGTAGAGAAAGATACAATAGGCGAAATTAATGTACCTGCTGATAAATTATGGGGTGCACAAACACAGCGCAGTAAAGAAAACTTCAAAATTGGTCAAGAAAAAATGCCGAAGCAAGTGGTCTATGCATTTGCTTTGCTCAAAAAAAGCGCAGCACTGGTCAATCAACAATTAGGTAAATTATCCGCTGATAAAGCACAAGCGATCGCTCAAGCCGCAGATGAGATTCTAACAGGTCAATGGGATGAACACTTCCCGTTAGTTGTCTGGCAGACAGGAAGCGGTACACAGTCCAATATGAACGTCAATGAAGTGATTGCACATCGTGGTAATCAGTGGCTTGAAGAACAAGGCAAAACAGATCGTTTACATCCGAATGATGATGTGAATATGTCGCAAAGTTCGAATGATACTTTTCCAACAGCATTACATGTAGCTGGTGTATTGGCTGTAGAAGATCATTTGATTCCTGCGATTGCTAAGCTTCAACAGACGTTTACACAGAAATCAGAAGAGTTCAAAGATTTGATCAAAATTGGACGTACTCATTTGCAAGATGCAACGCCACTTACACTGGGACAAGAGATCAGTGGATGGGAAGCGATGCTGGCGAAAAGTACACGTATGATTACACATAGTGTAGAAGAAATGAAAGAACTTGCTATCGGAGGCACAGCGGTCGGAACAGGAATTAATGCACATCCTGATTTTGGACGACTAACTTCTGAGAAAATTTCAGAATTAACAGGCAAATCATTTGTGACGGCTCCAAATAAATTCCATGCGTTAACAAGCCATGATGAAGTGGTCTATGTACACGGTGCTGTCAAAGCACTAGCGGCTGATCTGATGAAGATTGCTAATGATGTGCGCTGGTTAGCAAGTGGACCTCGTAGCGGTCTAGGTGAGCTTACAATCCCTGCTAATGAACCGGGTAGCTCGATTATGCCGGGTAAAGTCAATCCTACTCAATCCGAGGCGATGACGATGGTCGTTACACAGGTAATGGGGAATGATGCAGCGATCGGTTTTGCGGCAAGTCAAGGTAACTTTGAATTGAATGTATTTAAGCCGGTAATTATTTATAATTTCCTCCAATCGGTTCAATTACTTGGTGATGCATTGATTTCATTCAATGATCATTGTGCTGTAGGCATTGAAGCGAATGTCGATCAGATTAAACATAACTTGGACAATTCATTAATGCTTGTAACTGCACTGAACCCGCATATTGGTTATGAAAATGCAGCGAAAATTGCCAAGCATGCACATCAAGAAGGGCTGTCTTTGAAAGAAGCTGTATTACAAAGTGGATTGTTGACGGAAGAAGAATTCGACAAATACGTTGATCCTTCTCAAATGATTCATCCCAAAGCGTAATTGCTAGAGTGAGCGAAAGCAGATCGTGAACTACAGCATTGTATAATAAAATGATTCGACGAAGCCTTTTTCAAGTGATTTCTGAATTCATCTTCAGGGTTACAAGAAAAAGGCTTTTTTCTGTTGAGCGATAGAGTGCAATAGATGCGTAAGCTTTAGTTCGTATCCCAATTATCAGCGTAATTGTGAATACATTCGATACCGTTTGAATTTTGTAGACACAGATTCGCCATAAATACTTGCCAAGTGAAATTGAATAAGCTACAATATCGTTACAAAGTTAATTGATAATAATTATCATTATCAATCGAACACTAAAAAATTGAGATTAAGGAGGGCCCGTGTGAATATATTATCGGATTGCCTCTCACAACTGACAGAACATCTTCGTGGTGATTCATCAGTGAAAGGGCTATTGATTACTGGTTCGGTCGCTTATGGATATTCTTCACCTCATTCAGATATGAATATTATGATTATTGTTTCAGATCAAGAATTTGAAGACCGTTTCCAATCCGGTTCATTGCATTATGATGGAGCCGAATGTAAGGTAGGACGTTCTTTGCAAAATATAGATGGCAAATACATTAGTATGGCGTATTTGGAAAAAGTAGCTCGCTGTGGTAGTGAACCTGCACGGTTTGCTTTTCTAGGTGCTATTGTCGTATTCTCAGATATTCCAGAACTGCGGGATGTATTAAATACGATCACAGAATATCCTATGTCTTTGAAGCAAAATAATATCCATCGGTTTTATGCTCAATTTGAAGCATGGTATGGAGAATGCAAACAAGCGTTGAAGCGTGATGATACGTACTTGCTACATCAAGCAGTGATGAATATGGCACTATTCGGTGGCCGTATGGTGCTTGCACATAATGAAATGTTGTATCCCGGACATAAGTGGATGATGCGTGTACTAGACAGTGTGAGAGAGAAGCCTGAGCGGTTACGTGAACAGATTCAATCGTTGATGTCTGAACCGAAAGAAGCTGTGATTGAGCAATTTTACCGTCATATTACCGAGTTTCGTAATTGGGGAATTGGTGAGATGAAATGGGCAGACTATGTTATTCGAGATAGTGAGCTTCATTGGATGCAAGGTAGCTTGCCTGTCGCTGAACTTTAGAAGTTTTTTCCACTGAAACAATAAAAGAACAAAATAAAAGCGTCGTGTCTCTGGCTGAGAACGGCGCTTTTATTTTTGGATGAGCACAGGTATAAAACCGTGGCTATTTGGATGCATATTATTATCTGATGTTGATCATCACAATACTATATGAATAGTGTAGGTTGTAGTAGATATAAGCTGCGTCATCTAGTGCAAAACAGGGACAAAGTATTCTCTATATGAACATGCCAGCTTTTCAAGGGAAAGTGGACATGGGATCATTACTTAGAAGCAAGAATAGAAGCTTTACCTAATAAATGCTGGAAGCTGATCATACCGTTACCATACAGATTGTCTTGACCTGCTGCTCCCAAATCAATACTGCCTTGGTTTAGAGCCTGACGAATCTGTGCATTAGTGCTACCTGGATAAGCTTGTTTGAGAATAGCAGCCATACCTGTTACAAATGGAGCAGCAACCGATGTACCACTACGAAGCTCATATTTACCGTTACTAGATGTACTTACAATATCTACACCTGGTGCTGTAAGTTCGATATCAGAACCACTAGAAGAGAAATCAGCACGTTGTAGATTGTCGTCTATAGCAGCTACAGCGATCACATGGCTAGATTTAGCTGGATATTGAACCGTATCTGTTGCTGCACTAGCTGTACCTTTATTACCAGCAGCTGCGATAAGCAAGATGCCATTTTGATCAGCAGAAGCAAGTACTTGTTCAACGGCTGGAGAACCTTCTGGAAAAGCGATCGACATGTTAACAATATCCATATGGTTCTGAATAGCCCAGTCTACACCTTTAGCTAAATCTTCTGTTGAACCATTACCTTTGCTATCCAAAATTTTGACTGCGTAGATTTGAGCGTCTGGTGCTTCACCTACAAGACCTTTACCATTCGATTGAGCGCCAATCACGCCTGCTACAAATGTTCCGTGTCCATTATCATCTGCATAAGATTGAGTGTAACCCACTTCAGATACACCACCAGCGATATTCAATTCAGAGTGAGCAGAAATTCCTGTATCTAAAATAGCGATTTTTACACCTTTACCTGTGTAACCACTATCAGAAGCCATTTGAGCATCAATAGTACCGTATCCCCATGAAGCTTGTTCATTTCCTTTTACATTTACTGTTTTGATATTTCCACCAAAAGCTTGAGCAGCAGAAGTATAGGTTGTATTTTGTTCGATACTTGTAATGCCTGATTGTGTAGCAAGATCATTCTTTTGATCATTTGTAAGATTGACAGCAACCATGTTTAGATGGTTAAATGCGTGAAGATCATTAGTAGATTGATCAGCTACTTGTGCAATCTGTTCTTTACCTTGATCGTTAGAATAAGAAACGATATAACGTTGAGTAGTTGTATCTGTAGTATTCATAGTTGGTACATATAGTGACAACGTAAGTGGAATAGCGATAGTGGCAATAAGTGCCGTTAATTTTAGTTTGGAGTTTTTAAAGTTCATTAGTCTTAGGTCTCCCTGCTTATTGTAGGTATTAAGTATTATATATTTAACCATATTATACACTGTGAAACATATTATTACAATAATCGACAAAAGAAATTTTGTTTTATTTTGTCTTAATATGTCGTATTATGTATTATTTATATCGGTACGATTTTGAGAAAGTTTATAGTTTTCAATTAAGTTGTGCAAAATATTTCAAAAAAATAAAAGACCCGGTCAATAAACCGGGTCTTTTACCTAATTATTTAGACGCTTATTTTATCATTTTATCTATTCATATCACTAGAAATCATTTCATCGACAGTGACATCAGCTACATCACGTACAGGTGCAGTAGGGAAGTAACCGATACTTGATGCATAACTCAACATGGCTGATATAAATTCATAATCAGGTTTGGGGCAGAATACTTCTTGTTGTTCTAACAACTTGGCAGTCTCAGGATTAGCGAGTCGGTAAGGAGAATCTTTAGCGCCATCACCATCTAATTGACCCATTGCTAGTAAAAGAGCATCTGCTTGCTTCTCGATAGAAGAATCTAACAGCCATTCAGCATATTCTTTAGCAGGTAAAACATCAATCGAATATCCAAACGTTTGGATCATTGCAATCAAATCATCGTAATGAACTTGTTGTGGGTTACAGATATGGAACATTTGACCTGCTGTATCCGGTTGAAGCGCCAGATGAATAATTGAACGACCTGCATAATCTATCGGTGTAAAGTCCATCCATTGATTTGCAGCAGGGGCTTTACCTAATAACAGCATCGCTTTGATCATACGATACATTGCATTACTGTCTATATTACGTTGGAAGCGACCAGTTACCGATTGGCTAGATAAGTTACCTGCGCGATAGATATTGACAGGGATACCACGTTCTCCAGCTGCAAATATTAATTTTTCTGCTTCTAGCTTGCTGTTAGTGTACATATTTTCAGTTTGAAGATCGTCAGCAAGGATACCCGTTTGTTTTACTTGATCCCATTTGCCTTCTAATGATAAATCTTCAGGAATCCCCATCGTAGAAATATGATGGAAGCGAATGCCTTGACGTGTACTAGCGATCGCTAGTAATTCTGCTGTTGAATAAATATTAGATTTGGCAAATTGTTCGGTATCCCCGAAATGTCGAACATCTGCTGCACTATGGATAATCGCATCAATATGCTCTGTAATCATTTCATAATCGCTATCGCTAAGACCTAGACGCTTACTTTCTAGATCGCCTTCTACAGCAGTTACACGTTTTTCAAAGTCACGTAATACTTCTTGTCCGAAATACAGTTCCATTGTGCCTTTGAGACGTTCTATACTAGCTGCACTACCTGTTTTACGTACAAGGGCATAGATGTGAGCATCACTTTGTTGCAAAAGCTCATACAGCAAGTGTGATCCTAGATATCCTGTAGCGCCTGTTAATAAAACATGAGTGGTGTTCAGCAATCCTGAGTAACTAGTTTGAATACGAGCAGGGAACTCCACCAGATCAATAGTGTGTTCAATCATTGGGCTTGTTGCTTCAATATTCATTTTATCGTCTAACTGAAGAGCATATTCGGCTAACTGGATAATCGTTTTGTAAGCGAACAGATCCGCTATTTTGAGATTAGGAAATTGTGGTTTTAACAATGTAAGAACATGGAGTACTTTCAGAGAATCTCCGCCAATTTCAAAAAAGTCATCGTGAATACCTATTTGTTGCTTATTTAAAACGCCTGACCATGCATCTGCTATCCATTGTTGTGTTTCGTTTTGTGGAGCGACATAATCGGTAGCTGTTTCTTGCATTTCGATATGATCATAAGCGATCAATTTTTTGCGTTCTGCTTTGCCTGTTGGAGAGATAGGAATCTCGTCTAACTGACATACAAATCTAGGCACAAAATAAGAAGGCAGTCGATCAGACAAAAATTGCTTAATTGCAGCTGGAGATAATGCTGTACCATCAATCGTTGTAAAGTAAGCGACTAGCATATTTTGACCGGTTTCATCTACTTTAGGAACCACAACAGCATCTTGCATATTCGGATATTTGTTCAGGCTATCTTCAATTTCACCGATTTCGATACGATGACCTCGAATTTTAATCTGAGAATCGCGTCTACCTACATATTCAATCGTACCATCTGCTAACAATTTAGCTAAGTCACCCGAACGATAGATTTTTTCACCATTACCGGATGGGTCTGGCATAAAGGCTGCGGCTGTTTTTTCAGGTTGATCCAGATAACCATGAGCAATACCTACAGTCGAAATATAGATTTCTCCAGGAACGCCTACAGGAGAGAGCATTTGAAATTCGTTCATGATATAGACTTTATAGTTATCAATAGGGCGTCCAATAGGAACATTTACAACATCTTCACTAAGTGTAGTATCTACTTTATGCATAGTTGCACAAACCGTACATTCAGTAGGACCATAGGCATTGACCACTTCAATCGGTTTGCCTATTTTCTGTTGGAACGTCCGTACACGTTTGCCATACAACGCTTCTCCAGCAGCAGCAATCAATTTAAGACTGGCTAATCTGGCATAACCTTCGTCAGACAAATAAGCAGATAACTGATTAAAGAATACAGTAGGTAAAGCTGTTACAATTGTTGTTTGTGTACGCTCAATGGCAATTGCAAATTCTTCGATAGACACTCTTTCTTCAGCATCTAATAAGAATAAATGTGCACCATGGAAAAGGGCAGCAATTGTTTCCCAGACAGAGCCGTCAAAGCTATAAGTAGCAAACTGAGTCATCACATCTTGAGAAGTTACATTAAATTCTCTTTGCAAAATTTCGCCTAAGTTGACTACGCCACGATGAGCAACCAATGTACCTTTAGGCTTACCTGTAGAACCAGACGTATAAATAACATAAGCTAGATCATCAGGTAATACAGTAATATTCGGATTGATCAAAAATGCTGGATCAGATGTTAAGTTCAGATATTCAATATCAAGGATGCCTCGTAATGTGGTAATACCTTCAGTCAGTTGAAGAACTTTATTATTGTATTTGTGCTGAATCAATACAAAAGCAGATTGGGTATCTTGGACAATATAATGATTGCGTTCATCAGGATGAGAAGGATCTACAGGTACATAGACACCGCCAGCTTTCATAATACCTAGTAAGCTGATCACACTGTCCAGACTGCGATCAATATACATCGTTACAAATTCACCCTGTTGCAATCCTTGTCTTAACAACAAATGTGCAACTTGGTTAGCGCGCTGGTTCAACTCTTCATACGTATATTCTGTCCCTTGAAAAGAAATAGCAGTATGTTGAGGGTATTTATTTACAGCAGCTTCAAAAGCGCCATGATACGTTTGTTGATCTTGATAAGGGAAAGCAGTGTTATTCATTTCTTGATAGATCGTGTGGTCTTGAGCATTTAATATATCAATAGAACCAATAGCAAGTGCTGTATTATCTAATAATCCTTCTAACAAACGGATATAATAATCCGCAAAGCGTTCAATCGTTGCTGCTGTTAGTAAAGAATCGTTATATTCAATCGCAATAGAGAGTGAGGTGGCATGAGCTTCTAATGTCCAGTTCATGACTTGTCCAGGTTGTGCAGGAATCTGCTGTCCAAAATGAAAAACCGTTTCGCTTTTTACAGGAGATGTAGCTGGGCTTGCATCGAGTTGTGAAGCAACATAGTCGACTAAAGACTGAAAATAGGGATAATCTTCGATAGAAAGAGAAAAAGGGAAAAGTCCAGTTGTTGATCCAGATACTGCATGAATCTCGTGTTCCCCCGAGATTCGATAAAGCCATCCAAGGTAAGCAGAAAACAGAACAGCTTGACGCTCAATAGGATTGACTAATGTCCCGATGTATAAAGCAATTTTGGCACCTAGGTCAAAACGATAAACAGCAAACGTATCTTTCTGTTGTTGTCTTGCTTGATCTAGTGGAATTTGCAAAGCAGGTAATTGAATATATTCGTTAGGTGTAAAGGCATTTTCCGACAGTGACATAGAACATCTCTCCTTTGAAGTTGATCGCTGTAATGGTAGATATGAGAAAAGAGTAAGCGATATATGTGAATTAAATGTGATCTAATGATGAAATAAAATATATAATTTTCTTAAAATAAAGATATTAGGATAGAAAGTGAATGCCGTCCACAAGTTCTGTGGAAGGCATTCTTCCCTAAATCAGATTAATCTATTTTGCGTACATGGAAATGAGAGATCAATTCTTGAAGTTGTTCAGCCATTGTTGAAAGTTGGTTAGCTGCATCTGTTGTCGAGATAATCGAAGATTTTTGACCTTCAACGTGCTGAGATACTTTAGCGCTATTTTCTGCTGCAACACTTGCTGTTGTTTTAAGGTTCTCTGTAGTTGCTGTCATTTCTTCTGTACCTGCTGAGATTTCTTGAGTAGCACTAGAAATATCTTGAATTTGCTCGGTTACTTGTTTAGTTACAGATTGAATTTCGGCAAACAGTTTGCCAGTTTGGTCAGCAATAGATAGACCATATTCCACTTCTTCTGTTCCTTTTTTCATTGCAGTTACTGCATTTTGGATCTCTGTTTGAATCTCAGTGATTAAAGTACTGATCTGGTTCGCAGATTGAGCAGACTGTTCTGCAAGGTTACGAACTTCTCCAGCAACCACTGCAAATCCACGTCCATGTTCACCTACACGTGCTGCTTCAATCGAAGCATTCAAAGCAAGCAAGTTAGTCTGACCGGAGATTCCTGTAATAATACCTAGAATATTACCGATTTCTTGTGAACGACTTTCAAGCAATTCAACTGCTTTGGAAGTATCATGTACAGAACGAGAGATCAATGTCATTTGTTCTGTGACTTGGTTAACGACTTTATTACCTTCTACTGATTTTTGCTCCATTGAATACGCTTGGTCTGCTACGTTGGAAGAGTTGTTAGCAATCGTATGAATAACGGTTGAAATTTCTCCCATTGCTTTAGCTGTATCTTCTGTAGCTTCTTCTTGATATTTCATACCATTAGCGATGTCTTGAATATTGCTAATCAATGTTAATGAACGCTCACTATTGTCAGATGAAGTATCCATTAGCATTTTGGCAGATTCAGTAACTTGTTGAGAAGCAGATTGTACATTCACGATAACACTGTTCATTTTTTCAACCATTTGGTTAAATTTGTGATTGATAATCCCTAGATCATCTTTACCTGTTTTGATATGAATATCTAGATTACCTTTACTTACATCTTCAATTCCACGAATCAATTCGCGAAGAGGAGCTAGTGTTCTACGAACTACAAAGAATTGAAGTAAGAAGATAACGATAAGGAAGAGTACCATGATCGTAATACCACGTACTAACAATTGATTCAGACCTTCTGGTACAGCACTTGCATCTGCATCTACTCCAAAGTAAGCAACAACTTTACCGTCACCATTTTGAATAGGATACAAAATAGTCGTCCATAGTCCAAGATCATCGGTGTAGAAACTTGTAAATGTAGGTTGTTTCGTTTTGAGCATTTCTTGAATTCCGTTTACGATTTCAGTAGGTTGTTCGTACAAATATCCGATATCGATATTTCCCTGTTTTAAAGCTTCCATAACTTTAGTTGGCACAGCGATCAATGATGTTTTATTACCATCTGCCAATTCCGTCCCGAAAATGTAAGCTTGAGAAATGTTAGGATTATATTTGTTGATATTATCTAAGTAGCTACGGATTTCTGTTTGTTTAGCACCCTCATAACTTTTTTCAGCTACAAGTTTTTCAACATCAGCAAGAGTAATACCTTGTGCAAAAGTGTCGGTTACCGCTTGAACTTGACCATGAAGTTGATTGATTAAGATCGTTTTCTGGGTAAAATAACTGCTTACCAACAAGATGACTCCGATAAGTATGATACTAGCTGCTGAGATTAATAAATTTTTAGCGAAAAAAGATAGTCTACTGATTTTCTTCAATGCTCTCACTCCTATTTTTGGTTGGTGAATCTAAGGTTGCGTGACTCCCTATAAAGCTTATCGGTCAACGTAGTCAACAATCTAAGATTTTGTAGATGGATAAGGATTGTTGTGAGCCTGTTTGTTGACAACAATCAATAAGAAATAAAATAACAAATCAACTAATAGAGAACTAAGCGAATTAGGTATTTAGTATGACCCATAAATCGGCTTGTTTCGAATAATTTGTCGCTTTATTTCCATAAAGCTGTAAAAAATGGCACAGTAACACTCATTTCTATATGTCGGAATTTGTATTCCAATAATTTATAGTAGTTAGTAATTTTCTTTAACTTTATAAACATAGTTCTATAGAATTGAACCAAAAGACCTAAAAAATATTTAGAATTATATAGTTTTTGTCATTTTTTGCAATAAGAAGGATAGAAATTAGAGAGGAATTGCTTTTGTAATTCTGAATACATTCAGATAAAATAGGATATAAGATGATTACGCATGATATTTTCCTAGCGGTTCATTAAGTACCCATTCAAGCATATTGGACATATCTTCAATACGAGCAAGTTGTTCATTGAGCGAGGTATAAGAAGCAGTTTCAGGCGTTAGACCCTCAAGGCGTGTCTGGATATTTCTTTTCTGCAATGTCAATTCGTTGAGTTTGGATTTGATCTGATTTTCGGTTCGCATAATAGTAAGCTCCTTTTAATTTGTGAATGTGTATAGTATGATGCTGAGAATATTCACCCGTATTCAGTATAGTGCAAATGTTACATGAAATCTATGGATGAGACTCATTCTGTTATTTCATATCCATAACATCGTATCCAATAAATTATTAGACTAAATAATGGAGTGAACAGGTCATGAATATCAAAAAGTTAGCGGCGGAGAAAGCAGTGGATTGGGTAGAAGAAGGGATGATGGTTGGTCTAGGCACAGGTTCTACAGCGGCTTATGCTATTGAAAAAATTGGTGAACGTGTGAAGCAAGGACTACATATACGTGCAGTAGCAACCTCTGTTCAATCAGAAAATCTAGCACGGGAGTGGTCTATACCCATCATTCCTTTTGCTGAAGTAGGAGAAATTGATCTTACAATTGATGGTGCAGATGAGGTCGATCCTAATCTTAACCTCATTAAAGGGGGCGGAGGCGCATTGCTACGTGAAAAAATCGTAGCCGCTCGAAGTCGTCAAGTGATGATCATTACAGGTGAAAATAAAGTGGTACAGAAACTGGGCGCTTTTCCTTTGCCTGTAGAAGTGGTTACTTTTGCTCATGAGTGGACGATTGAGAAATTAGCTAGCTTTGGATGCAAACCTGTATTGCGTCAAACGAAAGATGGCGATGTGTTCAAAACAGACAATGGCAACTATACAGTAGATTGTCATTTCAATGTGATTGAGGATGCAGCACGATTACATCATCAGTTGAATAATATTCCAGGTGTTGTAGATAATGGATTATTTATCAATATGGCTAGTGCAGTTGTTGTTGCTTATGAAAGTGGCGTTATCGAAGTATTACGTGCACCTGCTCGTCGTTCATAAATATAATAAAGCAAGCTAAAAACTAAAAGAAACTGTCTGATAGAGGAAGTGATCAGATGGTTGCTTTTAGTTTAACTGCTATCAGTACACTATATAATTTATAGTTGACAAAAGTGTATTTATATATTATCTTTAAATTAAGATTTATGAATTGATACTATTACAGTATCCAAATAAAAGGAGAGATTTCATCCATGTCTAAAGTTCTTTTTGTTAAAGCGAATAACCGTCCTGCTGATCAAGCAGTCAGCGTACAACTATACGAAGCATTCCTAAACAGCTATAAAACTTCTCATCCACAAGACGAAGTGGTAGAACTTGATTTATTTGCTGAAAATATTCCTTACTATGATGCATTTGTTCTAGGTGCTAACTTCAAAGCTTCTCAAGGTATGGAAGTATCTGCTGAAGAGCAAGCGGCTGTTGACCGTGTAAACAAATACTTAACTCAATTTTTGGGTGCTGATAAAGTGGTTATTGCATTCCCATTGTGGAACTTTGCTGTTCCTGCTGTATTGCATAGCTACTTCGACTACTTGTCTCAAGCTGGCAAAACGTTCAAATATACTGCTGAAGGTCCTGTAGGACTTGCTGGTGGTAAAAAAGTAATGTTGTTACACGCTAGTGGTGGCGTATATTCTGAAGGTCCTGGCGCTGATATCGAATTGGCTGTACGTTATGTACAAACATTGCTTGGCTTCTGGGGTATTACAGATGTTGAGAAATTCATCATCGAAGGTCACAACGCATTCCCGGATCGTTCACAACAAATCGTTGCTGATGGTCTTCAAAATGCAGCAACAGTTGCGCAAAGCTTCTAATTTAAACGTATTTTATTGAAATAAAATCATAAAGCGTCTGCGTATATTTTTCTGAATTTAAATGAAAAACATCGCAGGCGCTATATGTTTAGAATATAACGATTATGATAGTTAGGAGGTTTCATAGATGAAACACTCGTCGATTCAACCGAATCCAGATATGGAAAATGATGAAGAAAAAGAATCTCTTCATTTGTTAATTATATTGTCACGTGCTTATCAGGCTGTAATGAATCAGGTGAATGATGATATTCAAAGTTATGGTCTGAACCCAACTGAGTTTGGTGTATTGGACTTTTTGTATCACAGCGAGAATCCACAGCCATTGCAGAAAATAGGGCAAAAAGTACTGATTTCTAGCGGGAATATCACGTATGTGGTCGACAAGTTAGAAAAGAAAAATATGTTATGCCGTCGTGCTTGTGATAATGACCGTCGTGTTATTTTTGCAGAGCTAACTGAAGAAGGCAATCAATTTTTTGAAAGCATTTTTACAGGTCACAAACAAGCTATTATCAAAGCTACGCAAGGATTAAATCATGATGAGAAATTAGATATTATTCCATTACTCAAAAAGCTAGGATATGCTGCCGCGAACAAAGAAGTCTAATCAGTGATTATACCACTGATTAGGCTTTTTTTATTTGAAATTGATAAAACCTATCGTTTTGGTATGAATAATCGTTGACCTCTGTTCCAACAGAGAGTATATTAAATAAAAGTCACTTTTTGTCGCCTTATTAAATGGTCTAAAGTTCGTACCTTATACCATTAAAGTAGAACAATTAACACTATATCCTCATTACTTTTTAAATCAGGAGGAAGACATGCGAACTTATTTTCCACAACAATTTGAGAAAGTTTCTCCTAAAAAAGTTAGTGATTTTATTTTCGACCAATTAGAAGAATCGATTATTTTAAAAGAATTACTACCTGAAGAACAACTTCCCAATGAACGAGATATGGCGGTTATGTTCAATGCTAGCCGATTAGCGGTACGTGAGGCTCTTTCTCGATTAGAAGAAGAAGGATTGATTGAAAAGCGTGTCGGGGCTAAAGGAGGAACCTTTGTTTTACCTTTAACGCTCAATTCTCATCATCGTCACCGTGAACAGATTGCGAGTAATTGGGAGTCATGGAGCAAAGTATTTGAATACCGTCTGATTATTGAACCAGAAGCTGCTTTTCTAGCTGCACAGCATATTCAAGCCGAACAGTTACATCAACTACAGCAGTATCTAGAGATGAGTATTGAACAAGATTGTTCACGCGAGTTATTTCGTGCGCTGGATGTGAAGTTTCACCTGATGATTGCCAAAGCATCTGATAATGCTTATTTTGAAAAAGCAGTACGAGAGATTCGTACCAAGATCAATCCTGCACTTGATCTTATGCCTTATAGTCAAGAAGTACGGGTACGCAATTCAGATAGCCATTTTGAATTGTTAGATGTACTGCGTGCACATGATGGGGAACGCTCTCGAATATTGATGCGTCAACATATTGAACAGTCTGCCTCTTCGATCTATCATCGAGTATTTGATCATGATATCCGAACTCAAGAAAAGGAGAGTGAATCCTTATGAATCATTCTGATCCGCAAGGGATACAAGTGAGACTGTCGCAGTTATTACCTGCTGCGCAGTCTATGCAAGAAAAATTAACTACATGGCGACGTGATCTACATAGACATCCTGAGATTGGCTATGAGGAAGTTCGAACTTCAGCGATTGTAGCAGAGCATTTACAAAGTCTAGGGCTTGAAGTGCAGACGGGTATAGGCAAAACAGGTGTTGTCGGACTGTTGCGTGGTATAGAACCCGGACCAACAATTGCACTTCGAGCAGATATGGATGCTTTACCGATACAAGATGCCAAAGATACGAGCTATGCTTCGCAAACCGCCGGTAAAGCTCATCTGTGCGGTCATGATGCACATACAACCATGTTAATGGGTGCAGCTCAATTACTAAGTAGTCTGGGTATACCCGCATCGGGTAATATCAAATTCGTTTTTCAACCGGCGGAAGAAGGGCTAGCCGGAGCCGATACCATGATCAAAGATGGGGTACTGGAGCATCCTCATGTGGATGCAATGACAGGCTTACATGTTTATCCGAGTTTGCAGATCGGTGAAGTATCTGTTTGTAAAGGAGTCGCTTTTGCTTCAGCTGACTTTTTCACACTTCGTATTATTGGTAAAGGAGGACATGGAGCACGTCCGCATGAAGGTATTGATGCGATAGCCGTATCAGCGCAAGTCATTTCTGCCCTGCAACATGTTACCAGTCGAATGATCGATCCATTAGAAACAGCTGTTGTCAGTATCGGACAGATTCGAGGAGGAACAATGGCAGCTTCGATTGCTTCTGAAGTTGAAATGGTAGGCACAGTACGCACATTATCTGCGGATATCCGTCAGCAAATGCCTACGAAGATTAAGCAGGTTATTGAAGGGATTGTAGGTTCCTTTGGAGCTGATTACGAACTCGATTACCACATGAATTATCCTGTCGTCAAAAATGATAATCAAATGGTTGATTTTTTGACTGCTACTTGCGATCTGATGGCAGAAGGGCCGGAGTGGCAATATACTCGACCTTCTACAGGTGGCGAAGACTTTGCTTTTTATGCTGAACAAGTACCTGCTGTGTTTTTCCGTTTAGGGACAAGTAATGGACAACCTGAGACTTCATATCCATTGCATCATCCCATGTTCGATCTTGATGAATCTGCACTTCCTTATGGTGTAGCGATGTTGTCTGCTATGGCATTACATTATTTGGATCAACCGATCCGTCACACGCATCAATAAAAAAAGTACGATTTAAAAGGGTGGAGTGGAGAAAATGAAAACAAAATCATGGATAACCAGTGGATTATTATTGTTAGTGGTCGCGATTGTATTAGCAGGGTGTGGTAGTAGCAAAGAATCATCTACAGATTCAGCTACGAATAGCAAAACATTAACGATCGGGAATGCGACTGATATTGAAAGCTTTGATCCACATAACAATAACAATACCTCTAGTGAAGCTGTACTGGTCAACATGTTCGATTATTTAGTCAAAAATGATAATGAACAAAAGAAAGTGCCTGTGCTGGCTACTTCATGGGAACAAGTAAACGATACAACATGGAGATTCAAGCTACGTGAAGGCGTTACTTTCCATAATGGTGATCCGTTCACAGCCGCAGATGTGAAATACACGATTGATCGTGTAGCCAAAGATAGTGCGCTCAAACAAAACTCGTATTTCAAATCTATTAAAGAAGTAAAAGTAGTCGATGATTACACCATTGATATGATCACAGATGGTCCTGATCCACTATTATTAAATCGTTTGTCCAAAATGGGAGCAGGCATTCTACCTTCAAAATATATCAAAGAAAAAGGAATCGATGCTTTTCTTAAAAGTCCAGTCGGGACAGGTCCTTACAAGTTCAGCAAATGGACAAAAGATGACCGTGTAGAATTGGTCAAAAATGATAAGTATTTTGGAGAAGCACCTAAATGGGATACGGTTGTGTTCCGCTCAATCCCTGAAGCTTCTACCCGTGTATCTGAATTGTTAGCAGGAGGCATTGATATTGCTTCAGGTATTCCTTCTACCGATGTAGAACGTATTCAGAGCGAAGAAGGCAAACAAATCGTTAAAGCTCCAATCCAACGTGTACTTCAATTAATTTTGCGTGAAACAGAGGGTACAGTCACAGCTGATCCGAAAGTACGTGAAGCGATTGACTTTGCGATTGATAAGCAAGGGATTGTAGACAGTATTGCAGGTGGAGCAGGGATTGTGACTCGTACATCTGTTACACCGGGTAACTTTGGAGCTGATCCTTCGCTATACAAACAGACATTATACGATCCAGCCAAAGCGAAGCAATTATTACAAGAATCCGGTCATGCAGGAGCAGAATTGAATATGACGGTCTCTTCTCAATACAAAGAATATGCTGAAGTGGTAGCGGCTATGCTGAATGAAGCAGGATTTAAAGCAAATCTGGAAGTGCTAGAACCAAGTGCTTTTAGTGAACGATACAGTTCCAAATCATTCAAAGAAATTTTTATGATCGGCATAGGTAATTCATTATTTGACGCATCCAATAACTATAATCGTTATCTCAAAACAGAAGCAGCAGGGGAAACGGATTATAACAATCCTAAAGTTGAAAAGTTATTACAAGATGCGCTTGTAAATATGGATCCAGCATCACGTGAAAAACAATATCAAGAGGTACAACAGATTTTGGCAGAAGATCGCCCAGCAGTGTATTTGTTCCAAATGGAAGGAATTTATGGAGCAGATAACCGTGTGAAATTTACGCCAAGAAGTGATGAAATGTTCTATGCAGATGATATTACATCTGTGAATGGATAAACAAATTAAAGCAGGGATAGCCATATGTCTTCCCTGCTTTTTGTTATAAAAATCGGCAAAAGTTCAGTATATACGAGGTACGGAGGTGATTGGATTGAAAGGCTATATTATAAAGTCACTGCTTCAGGTGATTCCGGTATTGCTACTGGTATCGTTAATTGTATTTATTTTAGTGCGGGTGACCGGTGATCCTGTAGCGTTAATGTTACCTGAAACGGCTACAGCAGAAGATCGCGCTGTGCTTACAGAGGCACTCGGATTGGATCAACCACTGTATAAGCAATACATCACATTTCTAGGAAGCGCATTGCAAGGAGATTTTGGAACTTCTTTTCGTTATGGAGAATCTGCTTTACCACTGGTTTTAGAACGATTACCCGCTAGCTTTGAATTAGCAGTAGCAGCAATGATTTTTGCGATTATTATGGCGATTCCACTCGGTATTTTGTCTGCGGTCAAGCGTAATACATTTACCGACTTATTGATATCAGGTATTTCTGTGATTGGCAAAGCAATGCCTAACTTTTGGATGGGAATTATGCTGATTTTATTCTTTTCAGTAATGTTAGGTGCTTTACCTGTCTCCGGTAGAGGAGGAATAGAGCATTTGTTATTGCCTGCTTTTACCCTGGGGATTGGAATTGGTGCACAGATGACTCGCTTGGTGCGTTCCAGTATGCTTGAAATTCTGAATCAGGATTATATTTTGACTGCGAAGAGTAAAGGGTTACGTCCATTTATTATTATTATGAAGCATGCTTTTCGTAATGGCTTAATTCCTGTTGTCACGATTGTAGGATTGCAATTTACCAGTCTGATCGGTGGCACATTGATTACTGAAACCGTATTTGCTTGGCCAGGACTAGGGCAATTGTTAGTAACAGCAGTAAACACACATGATATGGCGATTGTACAGGCTTCTGTATTTGTGATCGCATTGATTGTCATTATAGGGAATCTATTGACTGATATTTCGTATCGCCTGCTTGATCCTCGTATTAGATACAGTTGATCAGGAACCAATCGGCAGAAAGGATGGGGTAGACATGCCTGATCAAGGAATGATCCGTCAGTTATTAAAAAGTAAAACTGGCACATTAGGGTTGCTGATTATTGTAGCAGTTATATTATGTGCTTTATTTGCACCGTGGTTAGCGAGTCATGATCCAGCTTCGGTTGCTCCGTTAAAAAGACTCAAGCCACCGGTATGGTTAGATGGAGGCGAGTCGACTTACTGGTTGGGCACAGATAATCTAGGTCGCGATATCTGGAGCCGAATTGTATATGGAGCTCGGGTATCCTTAATTGTTGGTGTAGGAGCAGTATTGGTGTCCGGCATGATCGGAGCTGTACTGGGATTATTATCTGGATATTATGGGAAATGGATTAATGCCATTATTATGCGGGTTGCAGATTCTTTTCTAGCGATTCCTTCGATATTATTAGCATTGGTTGTATTAGCTGTAACTCAGCCGGGATTGATCACTTTGATTATCGTGATTGGATTAACCAACTGGGTATCGTATGCAAGAGTCATTCGTAGTGAAGTATTAAGTCTTAAAGAACGTGATTTTGTCAAAGCGGCACAATCGGCAGGCGCAGGGCAAGGTCGCTTAATTTTCCATCATATTTTACCAAATGTGATGTCATCTTTGATCGTTATTTCCAGTATGAATGTAGCGACAACGATTCTAATGGAAGCATCGCTAAGCTTTCTCGGATTAGGGATTAAGCCGCCAGATGTATCATGGGGCGGGATGCTGAGTGATGGTAGGCAGTATATTGCAACCAGTTGGTGGGTCGCTACTTTTCCAGGATTGGCGATTACATTTACAGTATTGGGAGTTATCTTTCTTGGAGATTGGTTACGGGATAAATTAGATCCTCGAATTACAAATGATCAATCGTAAAGACCCTTGCCAATATCAATATAACGATCCCTATAACAATTATGAAATATAGATAAGAACGTGATAAGTGAAGGAGACTATGGTGATGAGTAAAAAGGCGATACAACCAGAAGATTTGTACGATTATCAATGGGTAAGCGATCCTTCTATTCATCCAGATGGATCTATAGCTTATATGCATAAAATCATTGATCGTGAACATAATCAGTACAAAACGCATATTTATTATATTTCAGCAGACCGTAAACACACCAAAAGGATCACTGATGGCGATTATGATACAGCACCTAGCTGGTCACCTGATGGACGATATCTAGCTTTTATTCGTAAAACCGATAAAAAACCTCAATTGTGGATACTGGATTATACTTCTGGATCTATGACTCCATATAGTAAGCTGGAACGTGGTATTGGATTCTTCCGTTGGTCACCAGATGGACGTTCTATAATTATGACTAGCCGAGTACTAGGTGAATATGAAAAGCAAGCTCATTTACCTGATCGTGGACATATTGTAGAGCGAACGACGCCCAAAGCAGAAGGTTCTGGATTATGGAATGGAACGTACCAACATTTATTTTTATTAGAATTACAACATCGTCAAATAAAGCAATTAACAAGCGGTGAATTTGATGCTTCTTATCCTGTCTGGTCACCAGATGGAACCGAAATTAGTTACCTTGCTCAAAAAAAACCTTCTATTATATATAGCGATATGGATATAGTTTTTTATAATGATTTGTATACTTTAAATATGGCTTCTGAGCAGACCGAATTACAAACCAGACATGACCTTACTATCAGTCAATTTGCGTATGCACCGGATGGACAGTCATGGACATGTATTGCTAATAATCGAGAATATGGAAGTGGAACTCAGAATCAAGTGTACCGTGTGGATCGTTCAACCGGGCAGATAGACTCGCTCACTCCACACTCTGATATTCAATTCGGTAATTTTATACTGAATGATATGAAGTCAGCTGGGGCTATTCCAGGACCGATCTATGATATAAATGGACAATCTGTCTATGTACTAGGAACCTATCAAGGAAGTGTAGATATTTACCGAATCACTAATCAAGGAACATGTACTGCAATCACCACAGGTGGAAAAGATATTCATCAGCTGGTAGTTGCTCCACAAGGAGATCGATTTGTTGCATTGATAGCAGATGCTAATCATCCTTATGAATTGGTAGAATTACCAGTTGATCCAGTAGCTCATCATCTATCAAATGATCCCTATCGCTTAACACATACAGCAGATCTGTGGTTATCTCAACATGAAGTCTCTATTCCAGAATCATTTTGGTACACCCATGAAGACGGAATTAAGATTCAAGGATGGTTGATGAAACCTGTACAAGTTACAGACAATAGCGATAACATACCACTAATTTTACAGATTCATGGAGGGCCTCATGCTATGGTCTCTGATGTATATAGCCATGAGATGCAGACATTAGTATCGCAAGGGTATGCAGTGTTAATACTTAATCCGCGTGGTAGCTTCGGATACGGTCAACATTTTGCACAAGCATGTCGTCAAGATTTCGGTGGTGGTGATTATCGTGATCTTATCGAAGCTGTTAATCATGTATTACAGCATCATCCTGAATTAGATGAACAGCGATTAGGGATATGCGGTGGTAGTTATGGAGGATTGATGGTCAATTGGATTATTGCGCATGATCATCGTTTTCGTGTGGCTGTCACACAGCGTTGTATTTCCAATTGGATATCCTTTTATGGAATTAGCGATATTGGTATTTCGTATACAGAAGGGATAGTAGGTGGGAATCCATGGGAAGACTTTGATCGGTTATGGTCGCAATCTCCTCTTGCTCATGTACAGCATATCAATACACCACTGCTTATTATTCATGGTGAACAAGATATGCGTTGCCCTATCGAACAGAGCGAACAACTGTATACCGCTCTAAAACGGCAAGGAAAACAAACCAAAATGGTACGTTATCCTGATTCAAATCATACAGTGTTAAAAAGCGGAAAGCCTAGCTATCGTATCGATCTACTGAGCCATGTCAACGACTGGATGAAGCAACATATTCATTTCCCAATAGAGGTGAATCCATGACAGAACCATTTCTGGAAAAAGTGAAGTTGTCATTACCAGTAGGTCTGTGGATTGAGAACTGTTTGAGCAGTGGAATACCTGCTGCTCAACTGCTCGATTTTATTCATCACAAAGACTTTGCAACCATTGTATCCAAAGTAGATGATCCTAATATGGATATGCTGGATCGCCTACATATCGCTACTGAAATGAACGATCCGTGGGAACGAGCGATGATTGAAGGATATCGCTTCAAATTTATTCATATTGGTGGAGTGAAACGATTACTCAAATTGCGCTTTCAATTACAAGAGCATAAAGATTATAGCCAACATGAAAATAGGTTGTCTGGATTGAGATTGACTTCAGATCAGAAGGATATGCTAGAGGAACGAATAGGTATTCAATGGGAAATGGTAGCTGAACTGCAAACGGATTCATATTCTACAACTATACAAATACGTTTAAAAAACGAAAGCTGTTGATTTTTGACAGCTTTTTCTGTTTTTTTACATTTATCTAAGGCTTAAAAGTGGGCTTTATGTATAAAATGCAACCTATAGAACTTGCTTAATTCATCAATCTATGGGAAAATTTCACCAAGGTATACATTCTGGATATCACAATAAGCTGAATAATAAACAGCAGTTGTAAATACATCTTACGATCTGTGCAGGCGAATTGATCCTCGTAAGGTCTTTATGACAGGGAGGTCACACGCATGGCACTACAACAAGAAGGTACAGCAGGACAACAGTTAATCTCAGAAGCGAATCGATTTGCAGAAAAGGTCACACAGATGCAATATCGTCAGCAACCTGATTTGATACAACGATTCGGACCGAACGGCAGAATACGAACCAAACAAGATTCTTTATATACCCTTAGTTATTTAGCTGAAAGTGTATTGATGAAGAGTCCAAGTTTGTTTATGAATTATATTTCATGGCTTAAAGTGCTTTTAAATGGATATCGAGTATCCGAACAAGATTTATTAGTGAACTTGAATGCCATCAAAAAAGCGCTTCAAAAAAGTTTTGATCATCCCCATAAGTCCAATGTGATTGACTATTTGGATATGGGTATACAGCATGTTCAAACAACTGAATTGCAATCATCGTATATTGTAGAAACCTCGTTATTAGGAAAAGAAGCTAAGCAATATTTAGATTGCTTACTACGTACAGAACGCAAAGAAGCCTACACGCTGATCGTACACCTTCTTGAAAACGATACTCCTATCAAAGACATATACATTCATATATTCCAGACTGTACAATATGAGATCGGTCGATTATGGCAGACTAGCCAAATCAATATTGCACAAGAACATTTCTGCACAGCTGCGACTCAAAGCATTATTTCACGTCTGTATCCTTATTGGATCAGTGCGGGACAAGAGCGATATCGCCTGGTTGCGGCTTGTGTAGGAGAAGAACAACATGAGATCGGAATTCGCATGTTGGCTGATTTTTTTGAAATGGAAGGCTGGGATACTTACTATCTAGGTGCTAATGTTCCAGATCACAGTCTTTTACAATCGATAGTGCAACATCAAGCGGATATTATCGCTATCTCTGCAACAATGACCTTTCACGTTCATTTAGTGCAAGACTTGATCGAAAAAATTCGCGCTGAAGAATCAACCAGACATGTCAAAATCATTGTCGGCGGATTGCCGTTTAATATTGACAGGGAACTGTGGAAGCGAGTTGGGGCAGATGGTTTTGCACCTGATGCAAATAAAGCTGTTGAAGTAGCGACAAGCTTAGTAGCCCTGAACCAATCAGGCAGCCAGCCCTCGGTAAAAGGTTAAATAGCCTTTAGAAGGGAAGATGAACGCAATGACGAATGCTGAACAAGAAATCACGATTTTGCGTAAAACGATCGAAGATCTTTCCCATAAGATGATCAAAAGCAAATATCAGGAAGAACAAATTCTGTCTGAATTTTCGGCAATGAATAATGAAATGGTTACGTTACAACGTCAACTAGCCAAGACCAATGCTGAATTAAATGCAGCCAAAGAAGAAGCGATTCATGCGAATCAAGCTCGCTCTCGTTTTTTGGCAATTATGACTCATGAGATACGCACACCGATGAATGGAATGATCGGAATGTCAGAAATTTTGATGACTTCTGAATTATCGGATGAGCAAAAACAATCGGTGATGTTGATTCAAGAATCTGCCGAATTACTGCTCAGTATGATTAACAATATGCTTGATCTTTCCAAAATGGAAGCAGGCAAAATGAGACTGCAAGAAGAGCCGATTGATCTACGATTGTTATTGGATCATATTATTCGACTAAGCCAGCCGAAAGCGCAAAAAAATCAAAACATCATTTCTGCTTTTATCGATTATCGAGTAGAAAATGAATTGATCGGTGATGGAGGTAGAATAAGACAAATTTTGCTTAATCTACTGAGTAACGCTAATAAATTTACCAATCAAGGAACCATCGAAGTGAGTATACAACTCAAACACAATAGTGCAAATTCACAGATTCTTCACATTGAAGTTACAGACACCGGAATCGGCATTTCAGAAGAGAATCAAAAAAATATGTTTCAGCCTTATGCACAAGCCGATCAACCTGGAAAAAATAATGTAGAAGGAACAGGGCTGGGGCTCTCCATATGCAAGTCATTTGTAGAGCTGATGGAAGGAACGATTGATTTGAAAAGTGAAGAAAATAAGGGATCAACTTTTTGGTTCGATATTCCGCTCAAAAAAGTTCAAACTTCTTCGGATACTCCAGAATTGATCTCTAATCATTTGGGTGGCCAACAAAGCGAACATCTGAAATTGCCTTCAAGTCTGCATCACAAGCAGACAGATAAATCGATATTGATTGTAGAAGACAATCCGATCAATCGTCAGGTTATTCAATTGCAGTTGAAAAAAATGGGTATGGAACAGGTGCATACGGTAAGTAATGGACAAGAAGCGATATCCAAGTATTTGGGCCATACGTATCATCTGATCTTAATGGATAATCGTATGCCTATTATGGATGGTCTGCAAGCCACTCATAAGATACGTGAGTTGGAAACAGCAGAAATGCGTTCTCCTGTACCTATCATTGCGTTAACAGGAAATACAAGTCAGGAAGATCGTCAGAAATGCTTGGATGCAGGTATGAATGATATTTTGACAAAGCCTGTTAATCTGGAAAGTCTAACGATAATGATGCGTAAATGGCTGCCTGATATTGTTCATGAAAAAGCATTAGATATGAGTGTTATTCAGGAAATATTAGATCTCAATGATGATGGAGATCCAGAAATATTACGGACACTGATTGAAATGTACAAAAGTGAGACACCTAACAAGCTAGAACGATTACAAAAGTTAGTGCTTCGTAAAGATGCAACTGCACTGTCTGAAGCAGCACACGAACTGAAATCAGGTAGCTTGAGTATAGGTATTCAATATATGGCACAATTACTGCATGAGATTGAAAGTCTTGCTAAAGAAAACGACTTGCGAGGTGTTCAGGAGCTTGTACAGTTACTGGGACCTGCTTATGAGAAAGCATGTCGGGAACTAGAGCATCTAATCAAATAAAAATGATAGAACGGAGTCTGCACAAAGCAGGTTCCGTTTTTTGTTTTGATTGGAGGTTTTTCTTTTACATATATGTCTATACAAATAAATTGAATGCTTCCTTTAGAAAGGATAAATAATTGGGTAATGGTATATATACAAATTCGAAATAAGGGGCGATATGGATGTGCGCAGCATTTGATACAGCTAGAGAATCAGAGTCCGATTACCACGAAAAGTTTTACGAAGAAAATAAATTGTTTGAACCGGGTACATGGATGGCAGGGCCTACACCGATTGTAATGGAGTTATTAGAGCGACTGCAAAAATATACATCGGCTCCTAAAGTTCTTGATATGGCTTGTGGGGTGGGTAGACATACGATTCCAGTAGCGCAACAACTCACTCAAGGCGGTATGGTCGTTGGAGTCGATTTGTTAGATTCTGCGATAGATCAATTGAAAAAATATGCAGAAGAATATAAAGTGGCTGATCGAATTGAAGCGGTGACCAGTGATGTGGAAAGTTACGAGATTGCCAAAGAAGAATACGATTATATAATTGCTACCGGATGTTTAGAACATGTATCTTCTGAAGAATCTTTGCAAAAAGTGATTGCGAATATGCAAACAGGTACTCGTACAGGTGGTATTCATCTGATTTCGATGACTTCTTCCGTCCAACAGGTCGATCAACAGACAGGAGAAGCAGAAGAAGGTAATATTGAATTGAATTTGACCACAGAGCAATTGGTAAGTCTATTACATCAATATTATGAAGGTTGGAATATTATCGAGCGCAAAGCGGTAGCACAAGCGATCGAAGAAACGAAAGACAATAAAGAAATCGAACTTCAAGGCAATTGGATCACATTTGCTGCTTGTAAAGAAGATCCACAACCTCACCCTGAAGTGTTAGAACAAGTCGGAAAAGATACAGATCTATAAGGATATGAAATGAAATCGTGTAGCGGTTTGACACATCATGTAAAATAGAGAAGTAGTCAAGCAAACCGTACAGGAGGAATACAGTGTGTTAGAACGGATCGATGGAAGATTAGAACAACCTCAATTACAGGAATTATTATCGTATGCAGTGTTTCCTGATCCTCAAGTGTTGGAAGCAGTGATACACCAATATAGTACACAGGATCATATGCATTTATACGGATACCAAGAAGAAGGCGAATGGATCGGTGTTATTGGTTGCGCAGAAGAAGGCGAAGCACCATACACATTGCGTGTACGTCATTTAGCGATTACACCAGCCGAACGTGGTAAAGGCTATGGACGTGGCATTTTACTAGAATTATTAGAAACAGCAGAGCCTGCTGTTCTATTGGCTGAAGCTGATGATGAAGGTGCAGAATTTTACCGCAATATTGGATTTACTGTTATTGGCAATGGTGAATTGAATGCAGCTTCAGAACGCTATATCTGTCGTTATGATGTTGAAGAGGACGATGAGTAAGTACAGTCGTCAAAGTCGTAATAAGGATCATCATATGATCTTGAACTGAACTAATATCGTTTGATTTATTTCACGCAATAGAAGATTATTGTATCTGAATACACTCTTTTGTCCTTATTAACCTAGATCTTGCCCTATGCAGATCGAAGTTATAGTGGATAAAAGGGTGTATTTTTTGTTTAGATCGAGTCATAAGAGAAAAGGTATAAATAATCGTTATACTAATGCAAATGATTTGTATGTTATAATACATCACAATATTATTTGGAATTTCGTAGAGATGTTAGCGGAATAGGAGGTACTCGTATGCAATTAACGGTTCAAGAAGCGCTCGCAGTGTACCCTCTATCTGAAGCGCGCCTTGTTGCGGGTGCCCGGGGAACATCACGGCTGATGAAGTCAGTGAATGTTATGGACGCGCCAGATATCGCCGACTGGATCAAAAGTGGAGAAATGTTATTTACGACTGCTTTTATTATGAAAGACAGTGAAGAAGAAGCGATCAAGCTGATGCGTAAATTGAATGAGCGTGGTTGTGCAGGTCTAGGGGTCAAGTTAGGACGATTCTGGGAAGTGATTCCACAAGCAATTATTGATGAAGCGGATCGTTTGCAATTCCCACTGCTTGAGCTTCCTTTTCAATTTACCTTTTCAGATCAGATGAATGCTCTTTTTCAAGCGGAACATGAACGGAGTACCAAACTGTTGCAATCGGTTTTACATAAGCAAAAGCGTCTCATGCAGTTTGCGCTTAATCAGGATCAACAGGGAAATGTTTTTGCTGTACTGGAAGATATTTTGAAATATCCGATTGCGATTATTGGCTCCCGCGGACATATTCTCTATAATGGTGGCGAAGGCGGAGACAATGTACTGCAAGGATGGCCGTGGAAAATGTCACCTACCCGTGTGAAATGGAACCTTGGTAGCTGTTACCGTGTACCGATTATGAAGCGTAGTGAGCAATATGGATTTTTGCTTGTTTTCACAGATAGCTCGATGCCCCTGAAAGAAGAAGAGGAGTTATTTCAGCAAGCGGCAGAAGTGTTAGCCTTCCATATGGATACTACTTACCGTGAACATGTGAATCCAGGTGTGCAAGATAAGATGCGTACACTGATTACACAATATCTATCCAAGCGAATGTCTCTGGATGATCTTACCGAGGGTACAGGACGATTAGGTGTTCAGTTATTTACAGGTCCTTATCAATGTGTATTAACGACCCTTGAACCTCAAGCTTTTTCTTCTGAAAAGCGTCTTGCACAGATTCATCAAGAGTTACAATATAATCCGCTCATGCAGTTATTTCCTTCTCAGCATTTTCGGATTGAAGAAGGTATATTGTCGATCTATGCTTGTCCATCCGAGCGTGATTATGGTGAAGAGTTGTCTACGTTTTTGATGAATCGGTTTGAAGATATGGAATCACTTAGTCATGATGGAGGTAGTCCGCGCTTTTGGATCAGTAAGATTAAGACGGAACCCAGTTCATTACGTGAAGCGTATCAGGAAACATTGGAGACACGTAAGTTAGCGAAGCGATTTGGAATGACGCATATTGCTTTACAATTTCAGACATTGGAATTTGCGTATGTATTTCAACATGTACCGGAGAATATTATGGAGACGTATTGTCATAAGATACTGGAACCGTTACTGATCAAAGATAGCGATCCCAATCAGGTACTTATGAATACCCTTGAAGCTTTTGTTGAAAATGATGGATTGATTAATGAAGCGGCTAAGCAGTTGTATGTGCATCGCAATACGGTAACGTATCGAATGGATAAGATTGGTGGACTATTGCAGATGGATTTCAAAAAAACAAACGATCTACTCAAGCTTAAAATGGTATTTACGTTCCGCAAATTTTTGAAAGATAAACAGCAGTCTTAGTCGATAGCAGATTAGAGTAGTATTGGATAAAAGTTGCCGGTTTCTTTGGATGGCTATTTGGTTGCTATACGTAAAGAATAGACTTTTCTGTTTGCTGATTATATCTAGGTTTGCTCATTATATGTAGATGAACCCTTGCCTTCTGGTAAGGGTTTTTTGTATTATTCACAAAACACCACTTTAATGTTATGTTATATAACAAATTTATAGTCATTTAGTTGATATGTTCAATAACCTTACGTAAAATGATAAAAAAGAACGAATGAAAAGAGGAATAACAATGGAAATGACACAGAAACCATGGCAGTTATGGTCAAAAGAAGAATTTTTACAGCAATTTGGCGGATTATATGAACATTCTGCTTGGATTACAGAGCAAGCATGGGAGCATCAACCGTTCAATAATTTACAAGACATGTTAAATACCATGAAAAATATAGTGGCTGAATCCAGTCAAGAAACACAGTTAACGTTATTAAGACAGCATCCAGATCTGGGAACCAAAATAGAAATGAGTGAACACTCACAATCGGAACAAGCAGGAGCGGGATTGACTGGACTATCAGCAGAACAATTTGAACAGCTAGCTGAACTCAATCGCAATTATACCGAGCAATATCAATTCCCATTTATTCTAGCTGTCAAAGGAAAAAGTACAGATCAAATTCTAGAATCCATGCGTCAACGAACCGGTAGATCAGCTACAGAAGAATTTCAAACTGCTCTTGGACAAGTACATACGATAGCAGGATTAAGACTTCAAATGTGGGCAGAGGAGCGTAATCTATACAGAAAGCAGGTGGAGTGAGTGAGCGGTAAAATAACAACGCATGTATTAAATTTGTCACAAGGTATACCCGCACAAGGGGTCAAAGTCGAACTTTATGATAGTGCAAAGCAAACATTATTGGCTACCGCAATCACCAATGCAGACGGACGTGTCGATCAACCATTGTTATCAGGGGAAGATATACAAGCAGGAGTGTACGAATTGATTTTTTATGTAGGCGATTATCATCGAGATATCGGTACAAGCACAGAAGAAACATTACTGTGGGAACAGGTTCCTTTACGTTTCCATATTGTAGATACCGAGCAAAATTATCATATTCCATTATTGGTCGCTCCCGGTGGATATAGTACATATCGCGGAAGTTGATCTATTTGAAATAAGCTGGATAGCAGAGAGATACATGATGTTAGCCCATGGGAAGTGAAAAGGAGTGTAGAGCATGCAACCAGAACTGGATTTGATTATTGCTGGAGGAACAGTCGTATTATCAGATCGTGTAGCAAAGCTAGATATTGGTATTCGAAATGGAACTATACAATCGCTCACTCCTCCTATGACATATGGAAATGAGATTACTGTTATCCAAGCAGAAGGATTGCATATTTTACCAGGCACTATTGATATTCATGTTCATTTTAATGAGCCTGGATTAGGTAGCTGGGAAGGATTCCAGACAGGTTCGGCTGCTCTTGCCGCAGGTGGAATGACAACTTATGTCGATATGCCACTGAATGGAGTACCTCCAACTGTAAATGCAGAACATCTTGCCACCAAAAAGACAGCGGCAGAACATCATTCTTATGTTGATTATGCGCTCTGGGGTGGTCTGGTCGAAGGCAATGCAGCGCAACTAGCAGAGTTATCTGTAGGCGGTGTAGTCGGGTTCAAAGCATTTATGTCAGAACCGGGCGGCGAAGGCGAAGAGATTTTCACAAGAGCAGATGATGATACGTTATTAGCAGGGATGAAAGAAATCGCACGCTTAGGTCATGTGCTTGCATTACATGCAGAAGATGAATCGACGGTATCTACACTTGCACATCAAGCGATAGCCCAAGGGAAAACAGGGGTTAGAGATTATCTGGATTCCAGACCGATTGTTGCGGAAGTCATCGCTGTAAAACGTGCGCTAGATTATAGCCGTCAGACAGGTTGTGCTTTGCATTTTGTGCATATCAGTAGTCGTGAAGCTGTTGATATCATTACAGCCGCTAAGCAAGAAGGGCTGAATGTGACGGTAGAGACGTGCCCTCACTATTTAGTGTTAACAGATCAAGATATGGAGAATAAAGGTGTACTTGCGAAGTGTGCTCCACCTTTACGGAGTGCTGAAGAACAATCTGCTCTCTGGGATGCTGTATCTCTGGGACTAATTGATATTATTGCTTCTGATCATTCGCCTTGTCCTCCAGAAATGAAGCAATCCACTAATTTTTTTGAAGCATGGGGCGGTATCTCGGGAGCACAAAGCACATTGTTATTAATGTTAGAAGAAGGATATCACCAGCGACAGATTCCTTTGCCAGCGATAACGAATATGTTGTCGAAGAATCCGGCACAACGATTGGGCTTGGCACAGTCTAAAGGTCAGATTGAAATAGGTTTAGATGCTGATCTGGTGCTTGTTGATCTGAATCAACCGGATACGTTAGACAAAGAGGATCTTTATGATAAGCATCGTCAAAGCCCGTATATCGGATATTCTTTTTCTTCGACAGTGCAAAAAACCATTGTACGCGGACATATTGTTTATGACCAATCTTCAGGATTAACAGATACATGTGTAGGGCAGTTTATCGCTTATCAGACAGGAGGAGTGATTCATGGCTAAGCAAGCAGCGCCTATGATCGAAAATTACAGTGCAAAGTTACACGATATGTTAGAGTGGCTGGCTCAATTCGGAGCTGACGAGCAAGGCGGAGTCACACGTTTACTTTATACTCCTGCATGGTTAGAAGCACAACAGTCTTTATTTACTTATATGGAAGCACAAGGATTAGAACCCTTTTACGATCAAGTCGGAAATCTAAGCGGTCGATTAGTAGGACAACAAGCTGAACAATTACCGATTGTAACGGGTTCCCATATCGATACGGTTGTTTTTGGAGGCAAATATGATGGTGCACTTGGCGTTGTAGCCGGTGTGCTGGCACTGTCTTATTTAAAAGAAACATATGGACAGCCTTTACGAACGATTGAAGTCATATCACTGGCAGAAGAAGAAGGTAGCCGATTTCCTTTAACCTATTGGGGTTCAGGTAATATAACAGGATCTTATCAAGCGGATCAAGTTCCTATGGTGCAAGATCGAGAAGGGATCAGTCTCGAACAAGCGATGAAACAAGCCGGATTTGGAACTGATTCGAACTATCCAACGTGTAAACGAGAATTTGCTGCTTATATCGAACTTCATATTGAACAAGGATTTGTACTGGAGCGGACAGACCATCAGATCGGTGTGGTGACAGGTATTGTAGGACAACGTCGGATCGAAGTGAAGGTACTCGGTGAGAGCAATCATGCAGGAACAACACCCATGCAGTGGCGTAGAGATACTTTGGCAGGAGCAGCATTAATGATTAGTCATGTGAAACGTTCGGCACTGGAGTGGGGTGATCCTCTGGTAGCTACAGTAGGTAGTCTACATGTTTCACCAAATGTACCAAATGTGATTGCAGGCGAGACTACATTTACATTGGATATTCGTCATCTGGATCATCGTATATTGAATGATTATACAGATGCTTTATATGAAGAGATTTCCGCGATTGCTCAGCAAGAAGGATTAACACTATCGTGGAAAGAACATCTACGTGCTGAACCTGTGCCGATGCATCAAGCGATGATTGATGATTTGCAACATGTATGTGATCAAGCAGGCATATCATCGATGTTACTTCCGAGTGGGGCAGGGCATGATGCTCAGATTTTCGGCGTGGAATGTCCTTCTGCTATGATTTTTGTACCTAGTCGGGAAGGAATTAGTCATAATCCATTGGAATATACAGCCGAAGCTGATATCGTACAGGGCTTCAAAGTGCTAACCGAATTGCTATATCAATATGCTTATCGAGGTGAAGACCATGAAGCGTTATAAAGATTTATCTCCGCCCCCGCGCACCATTATGACACCCGGTCCTGTTGAAGTCGATCCGCGTGTATTGCGAGCAATGTCTATGCCTATTTTGGGACAATTTGACCCGGCTTTTACCGATATCATGAATGAGACAATGGAAATGTTACGTGAATTATATATAACGGATAATCAGTGGGCTTTTCCTGTAGATGGTACTTCACGCTCAGGTCTCGAAGCCATTATGGTTAGTTTGATTGAACCGGGTGATAAAGTATTGGTTCCGATCTATGGACGGTTTGGTCATTTATTAACGGAAATTGCTGAGCGTTGCGGTGCAGACGTTGTGACGATTGAGACCGAATGGGGAACGGTATTTGATCCTCAAACCGTACAGCAAGCTATTCTACAACATCGTCCTACAATTGTAGCGATGGTCCATGGGGAAACGTCTACAGGATGTATGCAACCTTTAGCAGAGATCGGTCACTTTTGCCGTGAGCATGATGTGTTATTTATTGTCGATGCGGTTGCAACCATCGGAGGTGTTCCTTTTTATACCGATGAATGGAAAGTGGATGCGGTTATGGGAGGAACACAGAAGTGTCTGTCTGTCCCTTCAGGTATGGCACCGATTACGTACAATGATCGAGTAGAACGTAAGATTCAGAATCGTAAAAGTATTGAGCGTGGACTTCGTCCTGTAGGCGATATTCCTTCAGCCGTCCTATCCGGTCATCATCGTATTGCTAGCAATTACTTTGACCTTGCTCAACTGCAAGATTATTGGAGTCCTAAGCGACTTAATCATCATACTGAAGCGACTTCGATGTTGTACGGATTACGTGAAGGATTACGCATTTTATTAGAAGAAGGGCTTGAAGCACGTTTTGCACGTCATGCGGAAAATGGAGCTGCGATCGTAGCCGGTATTCGTGGTATGGGCTTAGAATTATTCGGTGATGATGCCGCACGATTGCCTGTAGTAACATGTATTTACATTCCAGCAGGTGTAGACGGAGAAAGTGTACGTTCGATGTTATTGCATGATTTTGGGATTGAGATCGCCAGTTCATTTGGCCCATTACAAGGTAAAATCTGGCGGATTGGGAGTATGGGATATAGCAGTAGTCGCAAAAATGTACTCCACGTCTTGGGCGCTTTAGAAGCAGTATTGATTCATCATGGTGTATCATTGCCAGCAGGACAAGGAGTGCAAGCGGCGCTTCGTGTCTATGCCGGTCAGAAAGAGGTGACGTACCAGTGAACATTATGCCCCAATCGCGTAGAGGAATGGTTGCAGCACCGCATTATTTAGCAAGTCAGACAGGCGCTTTTATTTTGCAGTCCGGTGGTAATGCATTCGATGCTGCGGTTGCGGTAAGTGCTGTACTGGGTGTCGTTTACCCACATATGACAGGACCTGGTGGAGATGCTTTTTTTCTGATTCATGATGGGCGTACAGGCAAGATTGAAGGGTATAATGGAAGTGGGCGTTCCGCCTCCAAAGCAACTCCTGAATGGTACACCAAGCAAGGGTATACTTCTATTCCAAGCCGTGGTCCTTTGGCTGCTGTAACGGTACCGGGTATGGTGGATGCTTGGGAGAATGTCTGGAAAAAGTATGGGCGATTATCGTGGGCTGAAATTATGGCTCCTGCGGTACGTTATGCCGAAGAAGGCTTTCCTGCTTCGCCTAGTCTAGCACGCTGGATTATACGTGATCTGGAATGGATACAACAAGATTCTCATCTTCAATCCGTATTTTGCCCTCAGGGTATTCCACTTGTAGAAGGCGATATTGTTGTTCAGCATAAGCTTGCTCAGACGCTTCGATTGATTAGTGAGCAAGGAAGTGAATGCTTTTATCGTGGCAGTATCGGACAGATGATCGGGGAAGCGACAGAACGAGATGGTAGTGTGCTCACAACTGCTGATCTAGCAGCCCATCAAGGCGAATGGGTAGAACCTGTTTCGACCACTTATCGAGGGCATGAAGTCTATCAAATGCCACCGAACACACAGGGATTTTCGGTATTGATGATGCTCAACATTTTGGAAAATGTAGAACTATCGTCGATCGCTCGTTTTTCGCCTGAATTTTATCATCTTGTAGTTGAGACCGTCAAAAAAGCTTTTCAAGATCGTGATCGTTATTTGACTGATCCTGCGTTCAGAGAGATTCCGTTAGAGCAATTACTTTCCAAAGACTATGCCCGCAAATTATGGTATGACATGCAGTATCGTCCGCAAGCGTCTCCGCATCTGTCTCCAGCGATGGGTCAAGATACAGCCTATGCGGCTGTCACAGATGATGAAGGCAATACCGTTTCGTTTATTCAAAGTCTTTATTTTGATTTTGGATCGGCTTATGTACCGGGAGATAGTGGAGTCATTTTACAAAATCGTGGATCATTCTTTTCACTGGATGATCGTGCGCCTAATGTCTTGGAGCCACGTAAACGAACGTTCCATACGTTAATGCCCGGGATGGTTACCAAAAATGGGAAGCCTTATCTGCTGTTAGGTACACAAGGTGGAGAAGGGCAACCACAGACACAGTTGTCTATTTTGACCGGGGTGATTGATTATCAGCTTAATATCCAACAAGCGATTGGATTACCTCGCTGGCTCTATGGACGAACATGGGGCGATATGAGCGATACGTTGAAGATCGAAAGTCGTTCGTACGAAGATATTTATTCACGTTTAGAAGCATACGGTCATATCGTTGAACCGATCCGTGATTATGATGCGGTAATGGGCGAAGCACAGGGGATTATGATTAGTGAACAAGGCGTATTTAGCGGTGCGGCTGACCCTCGTAGTGATGGGATCGCGATCGGCATATAACGTGGTATAGAGACAGAGAGGGGTAAGCAGCATGGGAAGCATCATGATAAGACAAGCACAGATGGTCACAATGAATGCCAGCGAAGAAGTATTTATCGGAGATTTACTCATCGAAAATAATAAAATTGTCAAAATGGCTCCTCATTTGGACGATCATGCGGATCAAGAAATAGATGGACGAGGCAAAACATTGCTTCCCGGATTTATTCAGACTCATATTCATTTGTGTCAGACATTGTTCCGTGGACGAGCGGATGATATGGAGCTAATGGACTGGTTACGTAAGCGTATCTGGCCACTAGAAGCGGCTCATGATGAAGAATCCATTTTCTATTCGGCTTTGCTTGGTATTGGAGAACTTATTTCCAGTGGAACGACTACCATTTGTGATATGGAAACCGTCCATCATACCGATTCGGCTTTTCAAGCGATGGCGCAGAGTGGACTACGTGTGATCTCGGGCAAAGTGATGATGGATCATGGAACCGATGTACCTGAACCTTTACAAGAAGATACCGATGAATCTCTACAAAAAAGTGTAGATTTACTGGAAAAATGGAATGGATTCGGCGGTGGACGTATTCAATATGCATTTTGTCCACGATTCGTTGTTTCTTGTACTGAACGATTGTTGACCGAAGTTCGTGATCTTTCAGCACAATATCATGTTAAAGTGCATACCCATGCTTCTGAAAATCGTGGCGAAATTTCACTGGTTGAACAAGAGCGAGGCATGCGCAATATTGTCTATCTCGATCATATCGGTCTAGCGAATCCACGTCTCATTCTGGCACACTGTGTCTGGCTAAGCGAAGAAGAAAAGCAGATTTTGTACAAGCGTGGGGTTAAAGTAACGCATTGTCCGGGTTCTAATCTGAAGTTGTCTTCAGGAATTGCCGAGATTCCAGACTTAATGAATCGTCATATTCATGTCGGTCTTGGCGCTGATGGAGCACCTTGTAACAACAATCTAGATATGTTCCAAGAAATGCGACTGGCGGCTTTGATCCAAAAGGTTCCTCATGGACCTACAGTGATGGATGCTAGAACGGTGCTACGTATGGCAACGATGGGTGGCGCAGAAGTACTCGGTATGGCCAAAGAAATCGGTAGTCTCGAAGTCGGCAAAAAAGCAGATATGGTACTACTGGATCTGGAAGATTATCATACATTTCCTTCATATGATGTGGATGTCTATTCCAGAGTGGTCTATTCTGCGACACGTAGCAATGTAGATACTGTGATTATCGATGGTAGCATAGTATTAGCGAATCGCCGTGTCAAAACAATTGATCGCAGTATTGTATTACGTGAGTCTGATCGTTCGATTAAACGTTTAATGACACGGATTTAAAAATTCATATTTACATTCAAAGGAGATGGAGACTCATGGATATGAAAGACCTGTGCACAATTGCATTATCGCAACATCAACAACACATGCGTACAGTTCTGGCTACTGTTGTCCATGTAGAAGGACATGCGTACCGCAAAGAAGGAGTCTCCATGATTCTGACGGCTGATGGACAGCAATTTGGAAGTATTAGCCCGGGTTGCTTAGAAAGTGACCTTGTAGCTCGCGTCGATGCTGTCTGGAACAGCTCACAAGTCTACGTCGTGGAATATGATATGCGACCAGCAGATGATCTATCCTGGGGCGAAAATATCGGCTGTGGCGGATTATTGAATATTTTGTTAGAGCCAGTCAGAGGTTCCTTTTTGAATGTGATCACTGAATTGCATACCCGCTTAAATCAAGGTGAAAATGTCTTATTAACTCGTTCTTTTCAAAACAATGGCGACCAGATTGATTACCAGTTATCTCATCAACCGTTGATGCTTGCTCATAATGCAGATTTGAGTACAGTACAAGTTCCTTCTTCGGAAAAAGAGCAGTATACATTCGTACGCACGTATCGACCTAAGCCACGTCTAATTCTGATCGGTGCTGGAGATGACAGTAAACTTGTTCATTCTTTGGCACAGGTAGCTGGATTTGATGTAGTGATTGGAGACTGGCGTGAAGGATTATGTACAAATGAACGTTTTCCCGGAGCGACCTGTGTTGTCGGATTTCCACAATCATTGTATGAACAGATCCAGCCAGGTGAACAAGATTATGTGATATTAATGAGTCATAATTTCCCACGTGAACGAGAATGGATTGAGTTAATGATAGACCAAGATTGTGCTTATCTAGGAATCATGGGTTCCAAAGAGCGGACACGTCGTCTACTGGATCAATTACCTGCTTATGCTAATATCCATTCGCCTGTGGGCTTATCGATTGGAGCAGACGGCCCTGATGAAATAGCGATCAGTATTGTAGCCGAGTTGATTGCTGTCAAACGCGGGCGTGTGCTTGTACCGAGAAAGGAAGTTACGAATGAACATTACCGCATTAGTGCTTACGGCGGGTAAAAGCAGTCGTATGGGCAAAGACAAATTAAGTCTACCGTTAGAATCTATACCCTCTAATCAAAATGCAACGCCTTTCATGACGATTGGGGGGAAAGTACTGTCTACTGTGCTCCATACCGAGCAGATTCAGCAGGTTATCACTGTCACAGCACCTTATTCTTCATCACAATGGCAACAGGAGATTCAAGATTGGATACAGCAATACCCTTCTAAAATGCAAAATGTGGTATGTGAACAAGCACATTTAGGAATGTCGTATTCGATTCGTTGTGGAATGAAGCAAGTACGGTTATCTTCAGCAGATGCCGTACTTATTTTACTTGGTGATCAACCTTTAATTACATCGACTATGTTGACTGAACTAATGACTATTTATCAGCATCAGCCGGATGTAGATTTTATTGCTTGTGCCGATCATGAAGGAATAAAGCCTCCTGTTATTTTTCCTGAACATATGTGGATGTATCTAGAAGAACTGGAAGGTGATCAAGGCGCTCGTAAGTTACTAACAAATCCTTATTTTTATAGCAATATCGTGAGATATCCCGACCATTTCTTCTGGGATGCAGATACACCTGAAGCATGGCTACAGATCCAACAGCATCTAGCTCAATATTAATATTTTCATTTAATGTTATATT
>NZ_MDER01000030.1 GCF_001721045.1 Paenibacillus nuruki
TTCAAGTTGTTTTCGTATGATGTTTTGTGGATGTTGTCGTTCGTTCGTGACAACTTTTATAATATATCATGTATCGAGTTAGATAGTCAACACTTTTTTTGAGAATATATTTTTATTATTAAACTACTTTGATTAGTGCATCTTTTCTTTCTATATTATCGTTTCCTTCTATATAGAAAGAAAAGAGTAAATCATTTGCTCTTTATAGTAACAAGCAATAGATCTACTCTCTATATTCATTCATGTATCTTCTATATAACCTACTTTCTATAGATAGCAAAGAACGAATAAATCTTAACTTTTTTGCAATACTTCTTTTCGTTTAATAATCTCTTGTATAAACAGTTGATGATTTTCTATCAGATTATAGATCGTACCATCTACTGAGACTAGCGGACGTGTGGGATATGAGCGATCAGAGAAAATGATTTCTCCTATTAGGCCATTACTTAGACGAACCATTGTTCCATTATGGAACTGTGTGACTTTGCTAATAAAGGTAGTTACGATTTTAGGATCTAATTTGCCAAAAGCTTCTGAATCGATCTGCTCAAGTACTAGATAAGGAGATTGTGCCTGGCTATATGTTTTGGAAAGCGTCATTGCATGAAAGATATCAGCGACACCAACGATTTTGGCATAGATATGAATCTGGTCAGCTTGTAGACGAAGCGGATACCCTGAACCGTCCACTTTCTCATGATGTTGTAGTGCTGCCAAACGTACGCCTTCACTAATCCCTTTAACGTTCTTGAGTAGCTCATAACCATACATGGTATGTCGACGTATTTCTTCGACTTCTGATGCTGTTAGCTTTGAAGGCTTTTGTAGAATATCCAAATCGATCTTGGCATTACCGATATCATGAAAAAGTCCTGCAAAAGCGACTTGCATCCCTTCATTTACAGGAAGCCCTAACCAATGAGCTATCTTATAAGAAGTGAGTCCGGTTAATACAGCATTATGATACCAATAATCTTGCTTGTTTATACTTTTAGGGTAGAAAGTGAGGATATTGTATTCTCTTGAATATTGTAGTAACTTCTCCATTTGGATGCGTAATTCCAAGACAGGGATTTCAGTAACTGCGACATTACGAAATACATTTTTTAATAATGTAATCATCTTCTCATAATCTTTTTCAAAAGATAATACTTTTTGTATCGCTTTAACTTTTGCGCCAATCTCATTTAGAGCATTAGATTCTACAGGAGGAGCACTTAATTCTTCTTTAGGACTTTTACCGTTATTAATTTCTTCTATTAAAAAAGCACGTAAAATTTCTATATCTTTGGGCATGACTGTTTTGCCTTTAGGAAAAAGCAAATTACCTTGAGTTGTGAATACATCGTGTGTAATTCGGACTCCTGGTGTTACATCATCAATTAATATCGCTGCCATTGGATTAACCTCACTCTATTTTAAAATACTAAAAACCTTTAGATTGCATTATGAATAATTCGCTAGTTCTAAAAAGTTATGTATAAAATAGGGACTAAAGACTTGATTACTTAGACTTATTATATGCGGTATTTGTCATTTCTTCAATCTAATTTAGTAAACTTCTTAACTATTTTTAAATAAAAAAAGAGAACTTTCTTTAGATAGAAAGTTCTCTCTTTATTTTGAATATTTAAAATATATTATTCCGCTTCTTCTGTATGATCTGTCGATGTTTCTGATTTGTCCAGTTGTTGCACAGACTCTTGCTCTTCTGTACTACCTATTGCATCTTCAGCAAATACATCATCATCCGGTGAGTCGTCGTCTTCATTCTTATCTGTACGACAAATCGTAGCTACAGAATCTTCATCACGAATATGAATCAATTTCACACCCTGTGTGTTACGTCCCATGGTAGAAATACCTTCAATATCCATACGAATCAATGTTCCGCTTGTTGTGATAATCATCAGATCTTCTTCGTCTTTAACAACTTTAAGACCTGCTAACTTACCATTCTTATCGGTGACGTTCATCGTTTTGATTCCTTTACCACCACGTGTCTGAATACGATAATCAGAACCTGGCGTACGTTTACCGTAACCTTTGGATGTTACAATTAATACTTTCTGATCATCATCCACGATATCCATACCGATCACTGCATCGCCTTCATCCAAGGTGATTCCTTTTACCCCTGTAGCGCTACGTCCCATCGGACGAACATTGCCTTCAGAGAAACGAATCGACATACCATAAGATGTACCCATGATAATCTCTTGTTTGCCATCTGTTAATTTAACTTCAATCAGCTCATCATCTTCACGCATATTGATTGCGATCAGACCGCCTTTACGAATATTGGTATAATCGTCCAGACGTGTTTTCTTCACGACACCTTGTTTGGTTGCAAAGAATAGATGCTGATCTCCTTCAAATTGCTCTACAGAGATTACGGCATTTACCGATTCGCCTTGTTCGATTTGAATAAGGTTGATCACCGGTGTTCCACGAGCAGTACGGCCCAATTCAGGAATCTCATAGGCTTTGATGCGGTATACTTTACCTTTGTCTGTAAAGAATAACAAATGATTATGAGAATTGGTTACAAAGAGATGCTGCACAAAGTCAGTATCTTTCATATCCATCCCAATAACACCACGTCCACCACGTTTTTGACTACGGAATGTAGTGACTGGTGAGCGTTTGATATACCCTGTATGAGTTACTGTAACAATAACTTCTTCTTTAGGGATCAAATCTTCATCCAGAATACTTTCTTCGCCAACTGTGATTTCTGTACGGCGCTCATCACCAAAACGTTCTTTGATTTCATTAAGCTCTGTACTGATAATTTCAAGAACAAGATCTTCATTTGCCAAAATTTCGCGGTATTCAGCGATTTTGACTAATAATTCATTGTATTCGTTCTCGATCTTCTCACGCTCTAATCCTGTTAAACGTTGCAAACGCATATCCATAATCGCTTGTGCTTGTTCCAGACTCAGAGAAAAACGCTCAATAAGGCTTTCACGAGCCACATCACTGGTATTGGATGCACGAATCATACGAATAACTTCATCCAGATTATCTAAAGCTATACGCAAACCATCTAAAATATGAGCGCGTGCTTCTGCTTTTTTGAGATCATACTGTGTACGACGACGAATAACCTCGATCTGATGCTGAATGTAATGATGTAATACTTCGCGTAAAGTTAGCAATTTAGGTTCATTGTTAACGATAGCTAGCATGTTCACACCAAATGTAGATTGCATCGCTGTATGTTTGTACAAGTTATTTAGAACAACACTTGGATTCACATCACGGCGTAATTCAATAACGACACGCATACCGTTACGGTCAGACTCATCACGTAGATCGGTAATGCCTTCGATTCTTTTTTCGCGTACCAATTCAGCAATTTTCTCAACTAGACGAGCTTTGTTGACCTGATAAGGCAGTTCATTAACAACAATACGAGCTTTGTTGTTATTTTCTTCGATCGTTGCTTTGGCACGCATCGTTACTGATCCGCGACCAGTTTGATAGGCTTGACGAATACCCGAACGTCCTAAGATATAACCGGATGTTGGGAAATCAGGGCCTTGAATATAATCCATCAGTTCCATCGAAGTAATCTCTGGATTCTGGATCATAGCTTGTACACCATCAATAACTTCGCTTAAATTATGCGGAGGAATATTGGTAGCCATACCTACAGCAATACCAGATACACCGTTCACTAATAAGTTAGGGTAACGAGCAGGTAGTACAATCGGTTCTTTTTCTTCACCATCATAGTTAGGTGCAAAGTCGATCGTTTCTTTGTTGATATCACGTAACATTTCCATAGCAATTTTGGATAAACGTGCTTCGGTATAACGCATTGCTGCTGCCATATCGCCATCGATCGATCCAAAGTTACCATGACCATCTATCAACATATAGCGCATAGAGAAATCCTGCGCCATCCGTACCATTGTTTCGTATACAGCCGAATCACCATGCGGGTGATACTTACCAATAACTTCACCGACGATTCTTGCTGATTTCTTGTACGGTTTATCTGGAGCCATACCAAGCTCTGACATGGCAAATAATATACGCCGATGCACAGGTTTCAAACCGTCACGTACATCAGGCAAAGCCCGGCTCACAATGATGCTCATTGCATAATCCATAAAGGAATCACGCATTTCTACACCAATGTCCCGATCTTTAATTTGCGAAATCTTTTCTTCCGCCATGTTAAGCTTAACCTCCCTTATTGCAGCCTTCGTTTTGCTTGCACAAATGCTTGCTTATACAATGTATAAAATAAGTTGCTTGTCGCCAGAATATGGTTAAAAGTTGCTACTCTGTACTGTGTTGTCCGCTCTAGCTATGCTTACGACTACATCACTTTATTATACCATTTTTCTTGAATAATGTCCTGTATTTCATCATGATTTTCAAAGCTTTTGTAAATATAGTTGCTACAAAAATAAAAGAGCATCTGTATACAACAAGATGCTCTTTATCTACTGCATATTTATATCGTTACATTGATAAATAATAGGAATTAAACATCAAGATTGGTCACGTATTTAGCATGTTCTTGAATAAAGTCACGACGCGGTTCTACGTTATCACCCATCAACGTATCAAAAATCGTATCTGCCAAAATCGCATCAGGAATACTGACTTGTAACATAATACGACTTTCAGGGTCCATCGTTGTTTCCCAAAGTTGAGTTGCATTCATCTCACCCAAACCTTTGTAACGTTGAACATTGAACTTAGCATTTTCGCCAAAACCAGCAATGATCTGATCGCGCTCTTTTTCAGAGTTAGCATAGACCGCTGTTTTGTTGCGTTCTACTTTGAATAAAGGCGGTTGTGCAATATAGATATAGCCCGCTTCTAGAAGCTGACGCATATAACGATAAAAGAAAGTCAACAATAGTGTACGAATATGAGCACCATCGACATCAGCATCAGTCATAATAATGACTTTGTGATAACGTGCTTTGGAAAGATCAAATTCTTCACCAATCCCTGTACCTAGAGCTGTAATAATCGCTCTAATCTCGGCATTACCTAGAATACGATCCAAACGTGCTTTTTCAACGTTTAGAATTTTACCACGCAATGGCAAAATCGCTTGGAAGTGACGATCACGTCCTTGCTTCGCTGATCCACCAGCAGAGTCACCTTCGACAATGTACAATTCGCTGATCGAAGCGTCTTTGGAAGAGCAGTCTGCCAGCTTACCAGGCAAAGCACTGACTTCTAGTACACTTTTACGGCGAGTCAATTCACGCGCTTTACGAGCAGCTTCACGTGCTCTAGACGCTTGTAAAGACTTTTCAAGTACACGACGAGCAACCGCAGGATTTTCGTTCATAAACTCTTGTAGCTTCTCTGAGAAAAGAGATTCAACAATACCACGAACTTCACTGTTTCCTAGCTTGGTCTTCGTCTGTCCTTCGAATTGAGGCTCAGGGATTTTGACAGAAATAATCGCTGTCAGTCCTTCACGCACATCTTCACCTGTCAGATTACCGTTGTTGTCTTTGAGCAATCCGTTACGACGAGCATAATCATTAATAATACGTGTTAGTGCACTCTTAAATCCAGATTCATGAGTACCACCTTCATGCGTGTTAATGTTATTAGCAAAAGAATAAATATTTTCTGCATAGCTCTCGTTATATTGCAAAGCCACTTCAACTTGAATCATGTCACGTGAACCTTCAACATAGATCGGTTGTTCATTCAGTACTTCACGATTTTTGTTCAAATATTGAACGTACTCGATAATACCGCCTTCGTATTTAAAGGTGTTGGTTACACCTGTCCGTTCATCTGTAATCGTCATTGCTATTCCTTTGTTCAGGAAAGCTAATTCACGAATTCTACCAAGCAATGTGTCGTAATCAAATACCGTTGTTTCTGTAAAGATTTGAGAATCAGGTTTGAAAGTAACCGTTGTACCTGTATCTTCATCTGCTCCCATTTCTCCGATGACTTTGATATCATACTGAGGAGCTCCGCGCATATATTCTTGTTGATGAATTTGACCTTCGGTTTTGACAACCACTTTTACATGTTCAGACAATGCGTTTACAACAGAGATACCTACACCATGCAGACCGCCTGATACTTTATATCCTCCACCGCCAAATTTACCACCAGCATGTAGAACAGTCATAACAACTTCTAGTGCAGAACGTTGCGTCTTCGCTTCGATCCCTACAGGAATTCCACGTCCATTATCGACAACAGTTACACTATTGTTTTCGTGAATAGTCACTTCAATATGGTCACAATGACCTGCAAGTGCTTCATCGATACTGTTATCTACGACTTCCCAAACCAAGTGATGAAGACCCTTAGAGCTTGTGGATCCAATGTACATACCCGGACGCTTGCGAACCGCTTCTAGTCCTTCAAGTACCTGTATCTGGCTCGCATCATAAGCCGGTTGATTCATAGACATGCGATTTTCACCTACTTCTATAATTTCAGGCAGTTATATCCCATAACTGCGTTCATGCATTAACAAAAAAACTATTTGCTCGCTTTTTGAGCGTCGAGGAAGAGATAGGGGAGTAGTACACTTTGTTTTTAGTGACTACGATCGATTTGGGTTCTTCTTCACCAATCGATTCTACTTTTTTATTTTCAAGAGCATTATTTACAAATTGCTTAGAAATTTTGGAAGACTTTTCGATCGATATATCAAAAATCGCGACAAGCTCCGAGGAACGGATAATCTTCTCGCCGCCCAAGTGAATATACATAGTCTGTAGTCCTCCCTACTTCTCAACGTGTCCTTGATGGACATGGAAAATCTGAGCTTCTTTAAGACGCTCTGTATTTAAACTTTCGATTCCGGTCGCTGTAATAAATGTCTGCACTTTACCTTGAAATGTCTCAATCAGTTGCGTCTGACGATAAGGATCAAGTTCAGATAGTACATCATCCAGCAGAAGAATAGGGTATTCTCCAATTTCTTCACGTATCAGTTCAATCTCTGCTAGTTTCAATGACAGGGCGGTTGTACGCTGTTGTCCCTGAGAACCAAAAACAGCTGCTTCATTGCCATTGATATGAAAAGTTAAATCGTCACGATGTGGACCTGCAAGGGTTGCTCCACGACGATATTCCTGTTCTTTCACTTGTGATAATTTTACCATAAATTGCTCAAATAAGACAGCTTCATCTTCCTCATCTGCGGTTCCGAACGATGGGACATAAGAAAGAACCAAATTCTCTTTGCCACCAGTTATCCCCATGTGGATAGTTTCTGCCCAACCTTGAAGCTTGTGGATAAAGTGTTTTCGTTTTTTGATAATTTTGACTCCATGTTCAACCAGTTGTTCATTCCAGATATCGAGCATGGTTGAATCTTTAGAGCCTGAACTCCATGCTTGTTTTAAATAATTATTACGCTGTATTAAAATTTTCTGGTATTGCTGTAAATGAAAAAGGTAACTGGGTTGTACTTGACCAATCTCCATATCTAAAAAACGGCGCCGCACTCCAGGAGATCCTTTAACAATCTCCAAATCTTCAGGTGCAAACATAACCGCATTGATCGTCCCTACAAACTCACTTAATTTGCGTTGTTCCAGACCGTTGATTTTAGCACGTTTGCCTTTACTCGTAAAGTTTAACTCTAGCTTTACTTTGCCATATTTTTTTTCAGCTTCACACGTAATTCGAGCTTGCTCTGCGTGAAAAGCAATCAGTTCTTTATCTTTATTGGTTCGGTGAGATTTAGAAAGTGCCAAAACGAAAAGAGCTTCGATCAAATTTGTTTTTCCTTGAGCATTTTGCCCGATAAACAAATTGACCGCAGCGAAGGAATCCAGTTGGAGATGATCATAATTGCGATAATTTTGCAGACTGACTTGGTTAATAAACATGGATGAGGTCCTCCAGATTATTGTTCACTGTGTACTTTGTATGAACCTTCTCCCTGTACCTGAATTTCATCTCCAGGATACAATTTACGACCACGACGTTCTTCTAATTCTCCGTTGACTTGTACCATTTGCTCTTGTAAAAGGGCTTTGGCACTTCCTCCTGTGGATATACAACCTGCTAATTTTAAAAATTGATCCAGCTTAATATATTCTGTTGATATTGTTATATTTTCCATGTGAAAAGTATCGTCCTTTCGTGTAGCAACATAGGTTGTGGATATGAATAGCCAGGTATTTATCAACGGTTCTCATGATGTGAACAGATCAGGAACTTGTTGCAAAATACCTGGCTATTTTATTTAATCCTTTATTTTGAGCTATTGGATTAGTTGGTTGTACGGTAAGGCAAAATAATATACAGGCTACGGCTATCATCTTGTGGCTTGATGATGATCGGGCTCATTACCCCTGTAAATTGAATCGCTAATTGTTCACTTTCGATCACTTTTAGCACATCCAACATATATTTGGAGTTGAACGAAATACGTAAAGGTTCCCCTTCAAAACGAGAAACTTCAAGTTGCTCGGTTACTTTACCTAACTCAGAAGAGCTAGAAGAAATTTCAACGGCTCCATTGTCCAATGTTTGCATACGCACAATATTGGTTTTTTCTTCGCGAGATAACAAATAAGCACGATCAATTGAATCTGCTAATTTTTTGGTATCAATTACGATTTCTGTTTTGAAATTGGTCGGAATGATTTTGGACGTATCAGGATACGTACCGTCGAGTATACGGGAATAGAAAAGAACACGATCAATTTTAAATAATACCTGATTATCCGCGACAACGATATCTAATAATGTGTTTTGGTCAGGAATAATTTTGCTGAGTTCGTTTAACGTTTTACCTGCAATAACGACATTGCTAAAACGCACTCCTGTATCTTCGCTCATGTGAACGGTACGACTTGCTAACCGATGGCGGTCAGTAGCAACGAATTTAAGTTCACTTTCGTTCAAATTCCAAAGTACCCCTGTCAAAATAGGCGTAGTTTCTTGTGTGGAAATAGAAAAAGCCGTTTGCTTGATCATATTTTTGAGCAGATCGCCCGGGATTGAGATTTGTTGATTTTCTTCGATGCTTGGCAAAACAGGGAATTCTTCTGGATCAAGACCTACCAGTTGGATATCTGTAGCACCTGAACGAATAAACGTTTGGAAACCATCACGAACTTCCATTTCGATTTCAGAAGAAGGTAGTTTTTTGATAATTTCAACGAAAAATTTAGCAGGTAAAACAACGCTGCCTGCACGATCGATTTGGACGATTGTTTTGTCATTGTCTTCAGCAGGAATAAACGATTGGATCGAAATATCTGTATCGCTGGCCGTTAAAGTTACACCTGTATACGAAACATCAAATTTGATGCCTGTCAAAATAGGGATTGTTGTACGGCTAGAAATAGCTTTGGAAACATGTTGTATCGATTCATTCAAATAACTTTTGGAAATTTGGATCTTCATGGTTTCACTCCTAATCAGCAAGGTTCATCTTTATCACAAATGTGTTAAGTCATTTGATGAATTTCAGAATGTGTTTTTATAAGAAGAATATATATAAATCTTTATAGTAATCGTAGTAGGGGCAGTGGATATGTGGATAACCCCCTCAAACCCACGTGTAAGTAAGCCTATCCACATGTGTATAGATTGTGTATAGGCTTGTGACTTATTCAGGATGGATTTTTAATCTTTTCCGTTAAGTTATTCACAACTTTGAATAACTCCTGATCAATCTTAAGCGTTCTTGAAATTTTCTCATGAGCATGGATAACAGTCGTATGATCTCGTCCTCCGAAAGCTTCTCCAATCTTCGGCAAAGAATAATCTGTTAATTCCCGTGACAAATACATTGCAATTTGACGTGGATACGCCACCGCTTTGGTTCTTTTACGCGCTTTAAAATCTTCCATTTTCAAATTATAAAATTCGCCAACTTTTTGTTGAATATCCTGAATCGTAATCATTCGTGGACGGCTGGACGGAATAATATCTTTGAGTGCTTCAGCAGCAAGATGAGAAGTTACATCTTGGTTGGTTAACGACGAATAAGCCACAACACGAATCAAAGCGCCTTCTAGTTCACGAATATTCGTATCGATCTGGTTAGCAATATAGACCATGGCTTCGTTGGGAATATCTAAATTCTCCGCTTTCGCTTTTTTCCGCAAAATAGCGATGCGTGTTTCCAGATCTGGAGGCTGAATATCAGTAATCAATCCCCATTCAAACCGCGAACGAAGTCTTTCTTCAAGCGTTGGAATCTCTTTTGGCGGGCGATCACTAGAAATAATGATCTGCTTGCGTTCTTCATGTAATGCATTAAACGTATGGAAAAACTCTTCTTGCGTCTGTTCTTTGCCCGCTAAAAATTGAATATCATCAATCAATAAAATATCAATATTACGGTACTTGTTACGGAAACTTTCCCCGCGGTTGTCACGAATAGCGTTAATAAACTCGTTTGTAAATTTTTCGGAAGAAATGTATACCACTTTGCTATTTGGATTATGTTCCAAAATATAATGTCCGATGGCGTGCATAAGATGAGTTTTGCCCAGTCCTACACCACCGTATAAAAATAATGGATTATATGCTTTAGCTGGTGCTTCCGCTACTGCTAATGAAGCAGCATGCGCAAATCGATTGCCAGCGCCAATAACAAATGTATCAAACGTATATTTGGTATTGAGCATATTAGCAAGTGGTTCTTCTCGCATCGAAATAGCGGGTTGCGATTGAGTCTGTGCAGGTAAAAGCGATTCTTCAGGAAGTGCTTCTTCGATCACAAACTTAACGTCTACTTGTCTTCCCAAAAATTCAAAAACGGTCGAACTTACCAATTTGGTATACCGGCTTTCAAGCCATTCTACAGCAAAAGTGGTTGGTGCTGAAATTACAATAGAGTTCTCGGTAAAAGTCAGCGCTTTGGTTGCTTTGAACCAAGTGTCAAAGCTAGGCTTGCTCAGCTTTGTTTGAATAATGGATAATATTTGCTGCCATAATTCGGAAGTATGGCTGTCCACAGACTGTCACTCCTTTTAAACTTCCAATGTGTGGCTGAAGCCATGCGCGGATATCGGAAATATTGAAAATGATAATTATGATGAATGGCGTAGAATTATCCCCAGAATACCAGAAGGTGGATAAACTAAAAAAAGGATAAGAAGAAATTGTTCACAACTTTATCCACAGGCTGTTGATAATTTTTAGGTTAGAATAATCTATTCACAGTCAAAAACAATATAATAATACCAAAAAGAACCCTTTATTTCAACGAAAACCGATAATTTATCCACAAATTCAATCTGTTGTGTACAAAACTTATGCACACCACTAGATATTGTTTATAAATTGTTCGGAACAAACTTTTTGCTTGTGGAAGAATTTTTGAATTATACACAGGCAGTTTTTTAGAAAGTGTATAACTGTGGAAAAAAGAGGATCTATTTTAACCTGTGGATAAACGTAAAAAGGAATGATTTTTTGAACAGAAAGTAATGTGCGTGGACGATAAAAATAAACAGTGATAGCTCCCTCTTTATACATAGAAGTACCAACTGCAAAATGTAATAAATGAAATTTCATTGACTTATATAGACATTTCGTGTTTAAATGTATAAGGGAATTTTTATGTGAATAGAACCAATTAAATATGGAATATAGATTTCCTGCAAGGAGGTGCACAATATGAGACCAACATTCAGACCTAACGTAAGAAAACGTAGTAAAGTACACGGATTCCGTAAAAGAATGAGTACTAAAAATGGCCGTAAAGTGCTGGCGGCTCGTCGCCTTAAAGGCAGAAAAGTCCTAAGCGCGTAAATTACTTTAAGACCACTGCGGTGGTCTTTTTTTCTTTACACTAAAAAATACTAAAAAATTTTATATTTTACTATATAGAAGAAGTCCACTATCTTGTTTTTGAAATTAAGGGGAAATTACGGTGCAAAAAAAGCTGCGTTTACGAAACCGAGCAGATTTCAGCCGTGTATACCGTCATGGTCGTTCTTTTGCAAATCATCAATTTGTGGTGTACTGGTTTCACAAAAAAGATATTGAGCAATTTCGGATGGGTGTATCTGTCAGTAAAAAGGTAGGGAATGCAGTGGTTCGTAATCGGATGCGTCGTATGGTGAAGGAAATTGTACGTCATCATGCTGCTGAGATTGTACCGCAGATCGATATGGTATTTATCGTACGTAAAGGTGCGCTTTCTCTACAATATAAGGAGCTTGAAAAAAGTATCCTTCATGTCCTACGTAAATCTTCTTTAATTAAGCGTTCACAACGGTAGTGCTATCAGTTTATTTGTGTTGCTAAATATGGTATGATTTGCAGGGAAATGGAATGGCTAAGAGAGGGGTTTTGAAGTGTCGTTATTGAAGATTCGCAGAGGAAGATGGATGCTCCTCATAGCTGCCGGATTGATGATGGCTATTTTAGCAGGTTGTACACCGACTAATATGGCAACGCATTCGACAGAGGATTTACAGAACGGAGGTTGGTGGCAACGTTACGTCGTGTACTGGTTTGCCTACGCTTTAGACACATTCGCTGATTGGTTTGGCGGGGAATATGGTCTGGCGGTTTTGGTTCTGGTGCTTATCGTACGTACATTGATTTTGCCATTGACGTTAAAACAAGTCAAAAGTTCTAAAGCAATGCAAGCAATTCAACCGCAATTACAGAAATTGCGCGAAGAATACAAAGATGATCCACAAAGACAACAAGCTGAAACGATGAAGTTGTTCCAAGAAAATCAGGTTAACCCGGCTGCCGGTTGTTTACCATTGATTATTCAGATGCCTGTTTTTATCGCTTTGTATAATGCGATCATTTATAACACAGGGCTTCGTGAGCACACGTTTTTATGGTTACAATTAGGTGAACCGGATAAATGGTTTATTTTGCCGGTTATCGCTGCAATCACCACATTCCTTCAAACTAAAATGATGATGAGTATGAACCCGGCGCAAATGCAGGGTCCTATGAAAATTATGATGTATATGTATCCAATCATCATTTTCGTCATGTCTTATCAATTCCCAGCAGCACTTCCGCTATACTGGGTATACAGTAACATCTACACGATCGTACAGAACTATTTCTTGTATCGCAACAAAAATACAGTGGTTACAGATCTTGGTGCAGTTACAGATACAACAAGTGCTGCTCGCAAAATTGCTAACAACAAAGCTCGTAACAAGAAAAAAGCGAAAAAGAAACGTCGTTAAGAAATACAATTGGAGCGCTGTTCCCCGGGGCAGCGTTCTAAATATACAATCAACTACTACGGTTGATCTATGATCTTACACTCTGAGCACCACAAGGGAGGGCCCAATTTCGAAATGACCACAGTCATTACGTCTGGAAAAACCATTGATGATGCTATAGCAGAAGGGCTTACCCGTTTAAATACGAGTAAGGAACATGTGCAAGTGCAAATATTGCAACAGCCGTCAAAAGGATTCCTGGGTCTATTTGGTGCAAAACCTGCCAAAGTAGAATTGACACTGTTGTCTCAGCCGACTGTGCATATTCCTTCTAGCTCTGCTGTCCCTGTCTCCTTGGAAGATCGTTCTACTGCATCTCCATCAACTACAGAGATAGCAGACAAGGAAGGCAGTGCATCCACTTATTCTCATGATGAAGCGATACAGTTCGTCAAAGAAGTCGGTCAAAGTATAGGTCTTGAATTGGAAGTCGATATTAAGCGTAACCGTGATGGGTATACCATGAACATCTCGGGTAGTGATCTAGGATTATTGATTGGTCGCCGTGGTCAAACACTGGATGCTCTTCAATATCTGGTGAATATTGTAGCCAATCGTTACTCAGACAAATATGTACGCATTTTGTTGGATGCTGAAAATTTCCGCGAACGTCGCCGGAAAACATTAGAAGATTTAGCAGATCGTTTAGCAGGTAGAGTGATCCGTAGTGGTAAAGAAGTGGTACTGGAACCTATGTCTTCGCAAGAACGCAAAGTGATTCATGCCAAACTTCAAAACCATGCTCGCGTGAAAACGATCAGTAAAGGCGAAGAACCTAATCGCCGTGTAGTGATTACACTTCGATAATGAGTACACGTCATGCAATGATTTTTTGCCTTCGGGCAGAAGATCATTGCTTTTTATTTAGTTACAAGTATGTTCATTCATGATCTTCAAGAAAGAAGGGGAATCTTTATTATGATAAGTGATACTATTGCTGCTATATCTACTGCTGTCGGAGAAGCCGGGATAGCAGTTATTCGTGTCAGCGGACCACAGTCGATTACGGAAGTAGATCAACTTTTTCGAGGTAAACAATCATTAGTGGATGCGGATAGTCATACTGTGCATTATGGTTATATTATTGATCCAGATTCAGGCGAAAAGATGGAAGAAGTATTAGTAACAATTATGCGTGCCCCTCGTTCATTTACAACCGAAGATGTAGTAGAGATTAGTTCTCATGGTGGAGTGGTATCTGTACGTCGCCTGATGGAACTATTATTACAACAACAGATTCGGATTGCAGAACCAGGCGAATTTACCAAACGTGCTTTTTTAAATGGACGGATCGATTTGTCGCAAGCAGAAGGTGTTATTGATTTGATTCGTTCGAAGTCAGATAAGGCTTTCTCGGTTGCACTGCGTCAGGTGGAAGGGAAGTTGTCACGTCAAATTAAGCCATTGCAACAAATATTGATTGAAATGGTCGCTCATATTGAAGTGAATATCGATTATCCTGAACATGATGTAGAATCGGTAACTTCTGATTTTATTAAGCAAAAATCATTAGAAGTGATGAATGGCATTGATGAATTATTACGCACTGCCAATGAAGGCAAGATTCTACGTGAAGGAATCACTACTGCGATTGTAGGGCGTCCGAATGTAGGTAAATCTTCGCTTTTGAATACGTTAGCGCAAGACAACCGTGCGATCGTTACAGATATTCCAGGCACGACTCGCGATGTAATCGAAGAATTTGTGACGATCAATAATATTCCTTTGAAATTATTAGATACAGCAGGTATTCGAGAAACGATTGATGTCGTGGAAAAAATCGGGGTTGAACGTTCACGTACAGCTGTAAATGATGCCGATCTTATCTTGTTGGTGCTTAATCATAATGAAGCTTTACATGAAGATGAAATTCAATTACTGGAACAGATTAAAGATCGCCAAGTGATTATTATTGTAAATAAAATGGATTTGTATCGCCAATTGGATCTTGTGAAGTTGGAAGAGTATTTCCCAAAAGAAAGTATTGTTACGATGTCTGTTAAAGATCAAAAAGGGATCGATAAATTGGAAGAAGCGATTTCGAATTTATTTTTTGGTGGTAAATTAGAGTCGGCTGATCTGACGTATGTAAGTAATGTTCGTCATATTGCATTGTTGAAGCAAGCGAAGCGTTCATTACAAGATGCTTATCAAGCTTCTGATGACATGATACCAATCGATTTGATTCAGATTGATGTTCGTCTAGCATGGGAGCAATTAGGTGAAATTATTGGGGATTCCGCTCCAGATTCATTAATTGATCAAATTTTCTCTCAATTTTGTCTGGGAAAATAAGTTGTTATACTGCGGTTTGAAAAATAAACATTTAAAAATTGCGTTAAATTTGCAATTTTATCACATGAGTACAGTTGTTTTACGATATACTTGAGTGTAGGCTTGAACATGAATGATGATGACTTGAGCGATAAATAATATAATGTTTAGTTATGCAGGAAGTCTGTATGGCTTGAAATATAGAGGAGGTACACTCCATGACATATATGGGTGGAGAATATGATGTTATTGTAATCGGTGCAGGGCATGCGGGTTGTGAATCAGCACTAGCAGCAGCACGTATGGGATGCAGTACATTGATGATTACGATCAATCTGGATATGGTGGCATTTATGCCATGTAATCCTTCTATAGGTGGTCCGGCTAAAGGGCATGTGGTACGTGAAATCGATGCACTTGGCGGCGAAATGGGACGCAATATCGATAAAACGTTTATTCAAATGCGGATGTTAAATACAGCTAAAGGTCCTGCTGTACATGCTCTACGTGCACAAGCAGATAAGTTTTCTTATCAGCATACAATGAAAGAAACGATGGAAGAAGAACCGAATTTGACGTTGCGTCAAGGGATGGTAGAGCGTCTGATCGTGGAAGATGGCCATTGTACAGGAGTAATCACCAAAACAGGTACAACATACAAAGCTAAATCGATTGTTTTAACAACAGGCACGTATTTACGTGGTAAAGTGATTATGGGCGAATTGGCTTATGAAAGTGGCCCTAACAATCAACAACCTTCAATCAAATTATCGGAGCATTTGAAAGAGCTAGGGTTTGAATTGGTTCGTTTTAAAACAGGTACGCCTCCACGTGTTCATCGTGATAGTATCGACTTTTCTAAAACTGAAATTCAACCAGGCGATGATAAAGTTAAATTTTTCTCTTATGAAACAGAGTCATCAAGCAATGAGCAAATGCCTTGCTGGTTAACATATACTTCTCTAGAAACGCACCAGATCATCAGTGACAATCTTCACCGTGCACCGATGTTCTCTGGAATGATCGAAGGTACAGGACCTCGTTATTGCCCATCTATTGAAGATAAGATTGTTCGTTTTAGCGACAAACCGAAGCATCAAATTTTCTTAGAACCCGAAGGCAAAAACACATCTGAATATTATGTACAAGGTCTATCTACTAGCTTACCTGAAGAAGTACAATTGCAAGTGTTGCGCTCAATTCCGGGGTTGGAAAAAGTAGAAATGATGCGTAACGGATATGCGATCGAGTATGATGCAATGGTGCCTACACAATTGTGGCCAACGTTAGAAACTAAAAAAATGCCGGGCTTATTCACAGCTGGACAAATTAATGGTACTTCTGGTTATGAAGAAGCAGCAGGTCAAGGGATTATGGCTGGAATCAATGCTGCGCGCAAAGCACAAGGTAAAGAAGGCGTGGTATTGGATCGTTCGCAAGGGTATATCGGTGTATTGATTGACGACCTAGTGACTAAAGGAACAAATGAACCTTACCGTCTACTGACTTCTCGTGCAGAATATCGCTTATTGCTTCGTCATGATAATGCAGATATGCGTTTAACTGATATTGGACATGAGATTGGTCTAATTAAAGAAGAGCGTTATCAGAGATTTTTGGACAAAAAAGCTAAAGTAGACCAAGAAGTTAAACGTCTTAGCAAAACAAAAGTAAAACCTGTTGAGATCAATGAACTGTTAGCAACAGTAGATTCATCAGCACTACAAAATGGTGTGGATCTTTTGACCGTTCTTCGTCGTCCAGAAGTATCGTATAGCATTATTGAAGCTGTATCGCCTTCACCAGAGCCTTTGACAGAAGATATGAAAGAACAAGTAGAGATTCAGATTAAATATGCAGGTTATATTGAAAAACAACAATCGCATGTGGAACGTCTGAAAAAGATGGAACAAAAGAAATTGCCTGAAACGATTGTCTATGAAGAAGTTAAAGGATTGGCTACAGAAGCACAGCAAAAAATGGCTAAAATTCGTCCATTATCAATCGGACAAGCTTCACGGATCTCAGGCGTAACACCAGCAGATATTTCAGTTCTACTTGTATATTTGGAACACTATAATCGGGTAACCGCAGCACGGGGGTAACAAATGGATTCAATTCAACAGCATTTTACAGAAACGTTAGCAGCACAAAATATCGAAATTAATGAGCAACAGTTAGAGCAGTTTGAAGGGTATTATCAAGAGCTGATTACCTGGAATGAAAAAATGAATTTGACTGGAATCACAGATCGTGATCAAGTGTATAACAAGCATTTCTATGATTCGATTTCACTTGCTTTTTATATGGATCTCAATGAAATACAGACGCTTGCTGATATTGGCTCAGGTGCTGGATTTCCAGGGATTCCACTTAAAATCATATTCCCACATATCCAGCTACGGATTATTGATTCGCTCAATAAACGTATTCAATTTTTGCAAAGTGTTGTGAATCGTCTTGGACTGCAAAATGTCGAGTTGATTCATGGACGCGCAGAAGAGTGGGGACAAAAAGAAGGATATCGTGATCATCATGATCTAGTAACGGCTAGAGCAGTGGCTAAGCTTTCAGTTCTAAATGAATTCTGCTTACCTTTTGTCAAAACAGGCGGTACATTTGCAGCGATGAAAGGGATCGATCCAGCAGAAGAAATTCAGCATGCTTTTCGCAGTCTAGGATTGTTGAAAGGAAAAGTTCGTGAAGTTCATCATTTCCAATTGCCTGTTGAAGAATCAGATCGTCATATTATTCTGATTAACAAAGAAGCAGCGACTCCAGCGAGATATCCGCGTAAAGCAGGTACACCGATGAAAGAGCCGTTAGGTTAAGATTGATCTATCATTTATCAGCATTATTATAGTGTTCGTAAAGAGTTGTATAGCAGTGTTTCACGTGGAACATTCGCTATACAACTTTTTGTTATGTTTGAATATAGAACGCTATAATTTTAGTCACAATTTTTGTTGTTCTATCATAGGATTATGACTTGAAAAGTGCTAAAATAAATAGATGGAAGTATGAGGAAAACAGATCAATGTACGATCCGTATTATCAAGTGCACCTGTGCTTCAGGTGTTGCTATCATGAGATTAGGTGGTCTTATACCGAATGAAAGAACAATTTTCCAAATTGTTTGGCTTGACTGAACGCGCAAATGGGGAAGAAGTCAAACAGGTACCGGTCGCTAATATCACAACCAGCCCGTATCAACCCCGTACTATTTTTGATGATGCCAAAATCGAAGAATTGTGCCAGACGATCAAAACTCATGGTGTAATTCAGCCTATTGTTGTACGTATGCGTAATGGAAAGTATGAAATTATTGCAGGTGAACGACGTTGGCGAGCAGTGACCAAATTAGGTCTACCTACGATTCCAGCGATTGTTCGTGAGTTCAATGATTCACAAGCAGCGTCTATTGCTTTAATTGAAAACCTGCAACGTGAAGGATTAACTGCGATTGAAGAAGCTTTTGCTTATCAGAAATTGATTGATCTGCATGATCTTACTCAGGAAAGTCTGGCACAACGTTTAGGCAAAAGCCAATCTACGATTGCCAACAAAATTCGGTTATTGAATTTACCTGAAGTGATCAAACAAGCCCTAATGTCCCGCCAAGTCACAGAAAGACATGCTAGAGCATTATTGTCACTTGGAAGTGAAGAATTACAGCTTCGTGTGTTGAACGAAATTATTGAGAAAGAACTCAATGTAAAGCAGACAGAAGCCAGAGTGGCTTTTTATAAAGAAAAAACAAAAACAGTCAAAAAATCGAAACGAATCTCTTATACCAAAGATGTACGTCTAGCTTTGAATACGATTCGTCAATCGATAGATCTTGTGTCTGGTTCAGGGCTTGCGATCAATACGTCTGAACAAGATCACGAAGACCATTATGAAATAGTGATTAAGATACCAAAACGCTGATCGGACATGAAGTGAATTTTTGTTATCATCAAGCGAATTTCATACACTGGGGTGAATGAGTTGTCGAAAATTATAGCTATAGCGAATCAAAAAGGTGGCGTTGGTAAAACAACTACATCTGTCAATCTAGGCGCTTGTTTAGCCACGCTGGGCAAACGTGTTCTGCTGATCGATATTGATCCACAAGGAAATACAACCAGTGGAGTAGGGATCAACAAAGCAGATGTCGAAAACTGCATTTACGATATTATTATCAACGATGTCCCGCCAAAAGAGACGATCAAATCGACAGCAGTTGAAGGATTGCATATTATCCCGGCTACGATTCAGTTAGCAGGAGCAGAAGTTGAATTAGTGCCTGCTATTTCACGAGAATTACGTTTGAAAAATGCAATCAGTCAAGTAAAGCATGATTACGATTATGTACTGATCGATTGTCCACCATCGCTAGGCATTTTGACGATTAATTCATTGACAGCAGCAGATTCAGTGTTGATTCCAATCCAGTGTGAATATTATGCGCTTGAAGGTCTAAGTCAGCTATTGAATACAGTACGTTTGGTACAAAAACATTTGAATACAGATCTTCAGATTGAAGGCGTATTGTTAACCATGTTGGATGCTCGTACCAATCTGGGCATACAAGTGATCGAAGAAGTAAAAAAATATTTCCAAGATAAAGTATACCGGACTATTATTCCACGTAATGTTCGCTTGAGTGAAGCACCTTCACATGGCAAAGCGATTATTACGTATGATCCTCGTTCTAAAGGAGCAGAAGTTTACTTAGAGCTGGCAAAGGAAGTGGTTTCTTATGAGTAAACGTCTTGGTAAGGGGCTAGATGCATTGATTCCTTCATTGTCTGTCAGCGATGACGATAAAATAGTAGAAGTTAACTTAAAAGAATTACGTCCTAATCCGTATCAACCACGCAAAAATTTTGATCATGAATCGATTCAAGAATTAGCAGAATCGATCAGTCAGCATGGTGTTATTCAGCCTATTATTGTGCGTAAAGTTCTAAAAGGATATGAAATTATTGCTGGCGAACGCCGCTATCGTGCTTCAGAAGTCGCTGGTAAAAAAACGATTCCTACAGTTATTCGTAGTTTCACCGATCAACAAGTAATGGAAATTGCATTGATTGAAAATGTACAACGTGAAAACTTGAATGCACTTGAAGTAGCGACTGCTTATCAAGCGTTGATGGAAGAATTCAAAATGACGCAAGAAGAACTGGCGACTAAAGTGGGAAAATCACGCTCACATATCGCTAACTTTTTACGATTATTGTCGTTACCTGATGAAGTGAAAGAATATGTTTCACGTGGAACATTGTCGATGGGACATGCACGATCATTAGTCAGTGTCAAAAAACAAGAAATAATTATTGCTTTAGCTAATAAAGCGATAGAGCAATCATGGAATGTACGTCAATTGGAAGAAGCTGTACAGAACCTTGATAAAAAGAAAGATGATTCTGCTAAAAGTAAAATCAAAAAATCAGATCCTTATCTGGTGGATGTAGAAGAGACTTTACGGGATCGTTTTCAAACGACTGTCAAAATCAAACATAGTCAAAAAGACAAAGGTAAAATTGAATTGAACTATTACAGCAAGCAAGATCTAGAGCGACTGTTAGAAATGCTAAATCAGTTGTAAACGGGAGGCTGTTATATTGTCATCTCAAGATCATGAGACTCAACCGATCATTTATCTGGATCATGCAGCGACTTCTTTTCCAAAGCCGCCTGAAGTGAGTCAAGCATTGTTGGATGCCTTGGAGCAAGCTTCAGCTAATCCCGGGCGAGGTAGTCATCGGATGGCTGTCCAAGCTAGTCGTGAATTATTTCAATGTCGCAAAACATTATCCAAACTTCTGGATGTACATAATCCTGTAGATATTGCATTTACAGCCAATACTACAGTAGCTTTGAATATGGCTATTCAAGGTTATCTAGAAGCAGGAGATCATGTGATCTCTACGATGACAGAACACAACTCGGTACGTCGACCTCTAGAAGCTCTTAAGCGTAGTATAGGGATAGAAGTTACTTATATTGCTGTTGATGCTCAAGGGGAGATCAACTTAGCTGAAGTTAACCAAGCTTTTACGCCGCGAACGCGGCTTTTGGTATGTAATCATAGTTCGAATCTGTTAGGTAGTATATTACCAATTGCTGAATTGTCGAGTATAGCTCATGATCATGGTGCCAAAATACTGGTTGATATCGCTCAAAGTGCAGGACATATTCCTGTATATTTATCCCAATGGAAAATTGATATGGCTGCTTTTCCAGGTCATAAAGGATTGCTTGGGCCGCAAGGAACAGGTGGATTGTATATAGCTCCTGATATGGATCTGAACCCTTGGATATATGGAGGCACTGGTAGCCAGTCAGAAGAGATTAACCAACCGAATGTAAGACCTGACCGCTATGAAGCAGGAACGCCCAATACGCCGGGCATAGCAGGTCTACAAGCAGGAGCTCGTTATGTACTGGAGCGTTCTGTTACCAAAATCGCTGAAGAAGAACAAATATTAACTCAAATGATGATCAAAAAGTTATTAAATATACAGGGTGTACATGTACTGGGACCTGAAATTGGCAAAGAACGTACAGGTATTGTATCTTTTATAATGGAGCATAAAGACAGTGCAGAGATCGCTTTTCGCTTAGATCGAGAATTTGGTATAGCCGTACGTGCAGGTATGCATTGTACTCCACTGGCACATATAGCAGCAGGAACACTTGCTACAGGGGCAGTACGTGCTAGTGTAGGCTACCGATCAACAGCAGATGATATAGATCAACTGATCGAAGCTATTCAATATATTGATCGTACTTGAGCCAAAGTAGTTGTAGACGAATAATAAAATGTTCTAACTAAGCTTATTAGAAAATATAAATAGCAACAAAAGAAGGAAAGAGGAGAGCAGACAACGATGGCGGAATTGAATGGACTGATAGCAGAACAGTTGTATTTGTTTGTAGGAGGTATAGCAATTATCATGATTATTTTCTTGATTATTGCTATTGTGCAGGCAGTCAAATTAAGCAAAATGCGCAAACGGTACAATCAGATGATGGCAGGCAGTGGAGTAGAAAACTTAGAAACATTATTGCTAGACTTAAAGTTGCAAATGGATTCAATCGAAGATGATGAGCAAAACAAACGGGATCGTTTTCAAGCGATCGAAAATCGTTTGCGTCAAGTACCGGCACATATTGGTATGAAACGATACAATGCTTTTTCGGAGCATGGTAGTGATCTTAGTTTTTCATTAGCGATTCTCAATGATGAATCAGACGGTGTTATTCTTACAGGGCTTCACAATCGAGATAGCTCTTACATGTATGCTAAACCGATTGTCAAAAGCGAATCTACCTACAACCTGTCTCCTGAAGAAAAAGAAGCCATTCAACTTGCTAAATCACCTGCATCAGCTAAAGTATAATTTAGATTCAAAAACGATAGGAACGCCGTCATTTACAGCAAGATGCTAACATAGCTCTTATTGTGGATGGCGGCGATTTTGTATCTATAGGCAGATACGTGTAAGCTTTAAGAAAGAAGTTGGGTTATTGGTAGGGACATCGATAGTAAAAGGGGGTAAAGAAAAAGATGGATGGTATACTGGTGATTGCTTTTGATTCTACGCAGCAAGCTTTACGTGCGGAGATGTTACTGGAATATGCAGATATTGAAAATGATATGTTCCCTACACCTAAAGAAATTACAGCGGGTTGTGCATTATGTATCCAGTTTCCAGAAGCTGATTTGCCAGAAGTGAGCGAAATTATCCAAACAGAACAAGTAGATATTCGAGGCATTTTCAAATATCAACAACAGACATATGAGCAGATTGTGTTATAGGAGGGTGAAAGAATGAAAGGATTTTTAAGTGAACAAACAGGTGGTCAGGATATTCAACAATTAACTGAATCAGCGACAGATCAAGTGAGTGGATTTACAAGTGGCTTGTGGAAATGGGCAAGCGATACCGATATGTGGTGGCAGTTTTTATTTTCCAGTATTCGTATCGTTTTGATTTTTATACTGACTCAAATCGCTATCAAGGTGATAAGCAAAGTCATTGAGCGTTCTTTGCAAGGGAAAGATAAAACTAGACTCAGAACAAATCCAAGACGATTTATTACAATTGGCGAATTATTAAAAAATGTAGTTTCTAGTGTGTTTAACTTTATTATGATCATGTTAGTGTTGAATGAATTCGGATTTAATCTGACTCCGCTATTAACAGGAGCGGGTGTAGCAGGTCTAGCGATCAGTTTTGGTGCTCAAAGTATTGTAAAGGATATTATCACAGGATTCTTTATTATTTTCGAAGATCAATTTGCTGTAGGTGATGTCATTCAGGTCGGACTGTATAAAGGAACCGTACAGATGGTCGGATTGCGTACAACACGTCTGGTGAGCTGGAATGGCGAGGTAAACATTATCCCTAACGGATCAATTATCAGTGTAACCAACTTTTCACTTTCAAATTCATTAGCCGTTGTCGATGTGCCTCTAAAATTAGAACGTAGTATGGATGATGCATTGAAATTAGTCAAACAAGCGGTAGAAGAATTGAAAGACGATCATCCAGAAATGTTGAAAATGCCAGAAGTATTAGGGATTCAATCATTAACAACAGCAGAGTATGCGATTCGGATTGTGGCTGAGTGTCAGCCAAACTCAAGAGCAGGTGTAGAGCGTGCGGTACAAACAGCTGTGAAAAAAGCATTGGATCATGAAGAGGAAGAACGCTTATTATTAGAAGCCAAACAGCAAGAAGAAGAGGCTCAAAAAGCAGCGGATCGACCGTTACAAGGTGAGGGAGAACTTGAATCGCAAGTCAAAGACAAACGCGATGAAAATATATCAAATGATCAATAAAAAGAATGATTGAAACAATATAAACATGTGGATAAGTTTGCTAGAATATAACAGTGTAGTACGATAGAGAAAGTTATGATGATAAGGATATGTGGAGGGTGAAGAAATGGAACGTAAGGTTTTTCAATTGGGCGATATTGTGCAAATGAAAAAGCCACATCCTTGTGGAAGTAATGAGATGGAGATTATACGGATGGGGATGGATATCCGTATAAAATGCGTGGGATGCAAGCATAGTGTATTAGTACCTAGAGCCAAATTTGAGAAAAATATGAAAAAGGTATTACGATCGGTTGAGAGTGAAATACAACCAGCCAGTGAGTGAGAAGCAAAGATAAGTTATCAACAGAAAACAAAGAAGAAAATAGTATTTTAAAGGTTATCCACTGTGGATAACCTTTTTTATTTGCTGTATAGCATGATTGTGTATAACTTTATAAGCAGATATGATCGATTGCACAATGAGTTAGTAGAATATAACAGGTAGCGATCAAAGGCAAGTTTTATGAAGCAAATGACTTAAATAGATCCAAGTAAAGGGACAATAACATGCGAGTGGAGGGTTTATTTCATTCCTTTTAACAAGGAGCAAGCTGATTAGGATAAGGGAGTAGGGGAAAAGTAAATTAATACTACTAATCGTACAATCAGAGAGAATAACGCTATATTCATTGAAATTCATAAAAATGCATAGACTGTATAAAGCTTTGCCTAATGGCAATAAGTGAGCTAAAACTGTTATAGTACAGAATGAATTATCAAGGAATATTACAAATGAATATGTATAAATAAGATTATGACCAGGTACCAATATAGGCGTTAAATCCTGTTCTGTAAAGGGAAATCGATTCTTGCCAACCCAAATATAATGGAGTATAATCAATTCTGTTGTCAACTCGGACGTGGAGAGGTACCCAAGAGGTTATAAGGGGACTGACTCGAAATCAGTTAGGCGCTTCAGGGCGTGCGAGGGTTCGAATCCCTCTCTCTCCGCCACTTCTTTTCCCAATGATATTTTGCAACCTACATATTTGTTTACTAAGCTCTGTCGCAGAATTGCGATGGAGCTTTTTTAATTTCTACCACATATTTTTTCTATAAATATATTTTCTTAAAATAAAGCTTGTATTCATGTACTATAATTTGGTATAATCATATAGTTCGAGTCTATGCTCGTTCCTTGCTCCTGACATTGATTAGGGGCCTTAGTCCAAGAGGAGGTGAAAACTATGCGCAATTATGAAGTGATGTACATTCTTCGTCCTGAACTGGAACAAGAAGCTGTAGATGCAGCTGTTGAGAAGTTCAAAGGCATCATCACAAACGGCGGCGAAATTACAAAGCATGATGTAATGGGTAAACGTCGTCTTGCGTATGAGATCAAGAAAATTCGTGACGGTATCTATGTATTGGTAAACTTCCAATCAGCACCAGAAGTTGTTGCTGAACTAGAACGTCTTATGAAGATTTCTGACGATGTTATTCGTTATCTCATTACTCTTGACGTTACTAAATAATCTGCTTAACTGTAATAACCGTTCGAGGAGGGGATTGGATTGCTAAACCGTGTCATTTTAATCGGCCGGTTAACCAAAGACCCGGAGCTTCGCTATACACCCGCTGGTGTAGCTGTAACCCAGTTCACATTAGCAGTGGATCGTCCTTTTACGAGCCAAGGTGGAGAGCGCGAAGCGGACTTTATCCCGGTCGTCACTTGGAGACAACTGGCTGAAACTTGTGCTAACTATTTACGAAAAGGTCGCTTAACTGCGGTTGAAGGCCGAATTCAAGTACGTAATTATGAGAATAATGAAGGAAAACGTGTATACGTGACTGAAGTTATAGCTGATAATGTTCGTTTCCTTGAGTCTAATCGTGATGGTGGTGGCAGTGGAGGATCTTCCCGTGAAGAGTCTTCTAATAATACTAGCAATAGCGGCGGCGGTAGTAATAACCGTAGCAACTATAATAGTAATAATGGAAACAACAACTCACGAGATAACCAGGACCCATTCTCTGATGACGGTAAACCGATAGATATTTCCGATGATGATTTGCCATTTTAATGAAAGAAAGGACTGAATGATATGAGCTTCAATAGACGCGAAAGCGGCGATGGAGAAGGCAGACGTCCAGGTGGACGCCGTGGCCGTAACAAACGTCGTAAAGTATGTTTTTTCACTGTAAACAAAATTAAGCACATCGACTATAAAGATACGGACTTGCTTCGTAAATTTATCAGCGAACGTGGTAAAATTTTGCCACGCCGTGTAACAGGTACAAGTGCAAAATACCAACGTATGTTGACTATCGCGATTAAACGTTCTCGTCAAATCGCATTGCTACCTTACACAACTGAGTAGTATATATTTATTACTATTATAAATATATGCAGATAAATCGTTGATTTGTCTGTTTCTATAGCGTACAGAATCATGTCTGGATTTCGAAGATGTGATCCTGTGCGCTTTTTATGTTGTAAAAATGTATTTTGAAGTATAATGAGCAAAACCATAAACCTGTGTCATAGTCGTTATCAAACGTTTAATGATGATAATACGGGTCTGTCTGAAAAGAGGAATGGATGAATGGCGAGAAAACGTAAAATAGCTATTGGAGCTGCAATTGCATTAGTGGTCGTAGCTGGAAGCCTGTTTCTGTTACGCAAACCTATCTCTGCATTGATGTTCGATTGGTTCGTAGCGGGCAGTATTGAAGATCAATTAGAGCAGACCTATCAACCTGTACGTCAAATTGGAGGCGAGCAAGAAGCCACCGAAGAACTTCCTGTACTGACAGAGCCGTTTTCGATGTTATTGGTCGGAAGTGATCAGCGAGATAACGAAACAGCACGTTCAGACACCCTTATCTTTGCTGTGATGCGTCCGTTGGAATCTAAAGTGTTATTGATCTCGATTCCACGTGATACGTACACAGAAATTGTAGGCAAAGGCAAAAAAGATAAAATCAATCATGCTTATGCATTCGGCGGTATCGAAATGTCGATGGATACGGTTGAGAATCTAATGGATGAAAAGCTTAATTATTATGCAACGATTAACTTTCAAGGGTTGATCGATTCTGTAGATGCCTTAGGAGGCATAAAATTACCGATAGAAGAAGATATCGTCAATAAAGATCCTAACCATGAGCAGTTTACCATAGAAGGTGGTAAGCCTATTTATACAGGGCAGGATGCGCTTTATTATGTACGCTATCGAGAAGATAGTGATTTTAGACGTACCAAACGTCAGCAGATTTTTTTACAAGCCTTAGCAGATCAAGCGATACAACTTAACCAGATTGAAAAAATTCCTCAATTGTTGACTATCATGGGCAATAATTTCAAAACAGATATGCGCCCACAAACGATTACAGGCTTAGCGAGTCAAATACTGCGTAGTGGTAAGCCTGAAGTGACTTCATTTACGATTGCTGGCGATGGAGAATATGTAGATGGTGTCTATTACGAAGTGCCACGTGAAAGTGAAATTAAAGAAGCACGCGATTTGATCAATGAATGGATGAAATCAGACGCTTCTGATTCCGATATAAATAATAGGGATTCCGCAGACAGAGCCGCTGAGCCTGCTGACTCTCAGATTCACTAACTCGCTTTATTGTAGCGGCGATATCGCTTAAAATAAAAGAGAATCCTGAAACGAAGTATTTCTTATTACGTACTGTACAGGATTGAGCATAAACGTATGGAGTAAGAAATAAGGATTTAGAATAAGATCATGTTAGAGTTTTTGAGATGATGAGAGGAAGGATTTTTCATGAATATTGCGTTTTTTCTGCTACCGAAGCAGGAGGTCGTTTGTGTCACCCTTAATTCGACACTACGTCAGACGCTTGAAAGAATGGAATACCATCGTTATACTTCTGTACCTATGTTGAATAAAGATGGAGGCTACGCAGGTACAGTTACAGAAGGCGATCTGCTATGGTTTATGAAAAATTCAGAAGGTAAAGTGACTTTTGAGAACGCTTCTAAATTTCTCATGTCAGATGTACCTTTGCAAAAAGATAATAAACCTGTATCGATCGATGCCAATATGGAAGATTTGATCAATCTGGCAAAAGTGCAGAACTTTGTACCAGTTGTCGATGATATGAATCGTTTTATAGGTATTGTTAGACGTAGTCAGATTATAGAATATTGTGAGCAATTTGTACGTAGCGGGGAGTATAGCCCTGAAAAATCAAGAATGGCTAAGAATATGAAAGTTACGTAAGCGGTATTGATAAATCGATGTGTGTTTATTGGCGTTTATGCTATAATGATGAGTAAATCTTTTTTAGCTAATTGCTGAATAACATGTAGGTAAGAGGTGAATGTTTTGAAATTGCGCTGGACATCGGTGGCATGGAGTATAGCTTATTTGCTTCTGTTGCTGTCTTTATTAACTTCATTATCCATTATAACGATATTTTTTCTGATTGTGCCTGTAGTCGTGCTGTACTCGACACTAAACCTGCGCCAATTCATTATGCACCTGGTTCCGATCTGGTTGATTACGATGATCGTAGCGATTCAACTGGAAGGTAGGTTAGGCATTTATGTAGCGGTACTTGGTATATTCTTTATGGTACCTGGTATTGTTATGGGACGATTGTACAAGAAAAATGCTTCTGCTTTGCGAGTCATATTTACGACAGGCATCACTACCCTTGTAGAAATGTTGCTATTGCTCATTTTTGCTACTGTCGTTTATAAGTTTAATCTCGCCGTCTATGTTAAAGATATTGTAGAATTCTCTGTAGCTCCTATGCGAGCGATGGCAGATATCAATCCAGATATTGCTGATATTTTCTCACCGGAATTTGTGCGTGGATTATGGAACTATACGCTACAAATGATTCCTTTCGCATTGATTATCAGCTCATTTACAATGGTTGTGATCACCCATGCGATCTGTCGTCCAATTTTGGAAAGTATGAATTATTCGGTTTCTAAATTAAGACCTGCGCGTGAGTGGAGATTACCACGTTCTTTGATCTGGTATTATTTGCTTGCTGTACTTTTAGAGTATTTCGTAGCTAGCAATATAACAGGTGTATTGGCAGCGTTTGTGCTTAATTTTATGCCGCTGGTACATATTGCATTTACGATCCAAACGATCGGATTTGTATTCTTTATGGCGCATCATCGGAAATGGAATTCGTTTCTTCCGTTTCTATTATCTCTAGTGGTGGTATTGATTCCTCCACTTCGGATTGTTGGTATTATCGATCTAGCTTTCCCGCTCCGCGAATATATTACGAGACCGAAACGGTAAGGTGATGAATGATGCCTAATTTTTTGTTAAACCGCTGGCATGGTTATCGAACAGTATGGGCATCTCTGCTTATGCTGGTTCTGGTCATTTTGCTGTCTTGGTTCAATTGGATTATCGGACTGGCTGCACTTTGCTGTGTGATTTTGTTCGGTGTGTCTTTACTTCGTGCAGAGCTTACATTTCGACGGGAATTAGATGAGTATATTGCTGGATTATCTTTTCGGATCAGGCGTGTAGAAGAGGAAGCGGTCAGTACGCTTCCTTTTGGTCTTATTTTGTACGACAATCAATATACAGTTGAATGGCATAATCGGTATATCGGAAGTATGTTTGGACGCAAAACGTTGGTCGGTACATCGCTTGAAGAATGTTTTCCTCGATTTGTGGATGCTTATCAGCAGGCTAAAGAAGAAGCACGTAAAGAATCTTCGAAAGAAGTACGCTTTGAATTGCCACATGGACATTTGACGATCGAATTGATTATTTTACCGGATGAACGATTGATTTATTTGCAAGATGTAACGACATTTGCCGATCTGCGTGATCGTCATGAAGAAGAACGTCTAGCACTGGGTATTGTATTTTTAGATAATTTTGATGAAGCTTCACAAGGTATGGATGATCAACAACGGACTAGCTTAATCGCTCGTGTAGCGACACGAATTACTGATTGGGCTAAAAATTACGGCATTTATGTAAGACGATTATCCTCTGAGCGTTACTTATTGTTACTGAATCAGAAATCATTACGTGAATTGGAACAAAGTCGATTTGTGATTTTGGATGAGATTCGAGAAATGACAGCTGATCTCAAAGTGCCATTAACACTTAGTGTAGGTGTAGGATTCGGGGCAGGTAGTATCAGTGAGCTTGGTGAACTGGCACAATCCAGTCTGGATATGGCACTAGGACGCGGTGGAGATCAGGCAGCAGTCAAAGCAGATCAACGTCTATCCTTTTATGGTGGGAAGTCTAATGCAGTAGAGAAGCGTACCAGAGTACGTGCACGTGTTATTGCTCATGCGCTACGTGATCTTATGCTAGATAGTGATCAAGTTCTTATTATGGGTCACAAAATACCGGATATGGATGTTGTCGGTGCAGCGATCGGAATGCTCAAAGCAGCAGATATGTATGATGTAGATGCGTATATTGTGCTGGATAAAGTGAATCCATCAATTGAGAAAATGATGGAACGGATCGAACTGGATGAGCGCTTATCGGTACGCTTTATTACACCGGATGAAGCACTCAATGCGATGACTGAACAGACATTATTAGTTGTAGTCGATACGCATAAATCTTCGATGACGATTGAGCCGAAGTTAGTCGATCGGGCGAAGCGTGTTGTCGTAGTGGATCATCATCGTCGCGGAGAAGAATTTATCAATGATGCTGTTCTGGTCTATCTGGAGCCGTATGCTTCTTCTACCTGTGAACTTGTGACCGAGCTATTGCAATATATTCATGATAAAGTACAATTTACAACACTGGAAGCCACTTCGCTTCTAGCAGGTATTATTGTAGATACGAAGCATTTTGCACTACATACCGGTTCACGTACATTTGAAGCGGCAGGATTTTTACGTCGTAATGGTGCGGATACCGTATTGGTACAGCGAATGCTTAAAGAAGATTTAGGTGATTATATCGCCAAAGCTGAAATTATCAAACACGCCAAAATTATTCATAACCATGTGGCATTAGCAGTAACCGAACCAGGTCATCAGGTTCCGCAATTGCTGATTGCACAGGTAGCAGATTCGCTGCTAAATATGAATAATGTACATGCTTCATTTGTGATTAGCGAGCGAATGGACGGCTTGATTGGAATTAGTGCCCGTTCTCTTGGTAAAATGAATGTACAGGTCGTGATGGAACGATTAGGTGGCGGCGGTCATTTGACCAATGCAGCTGTTCAGCTTGAAGGTAGTATTGAATATGCGGAGTCACGACTTCGTGAAGTACTAGATCAAATGGAAAAGGAAGAGGGGTTATTTGAATGAAAATTATTTTTCTGAAAGACGTAAAAGGTAGCGGTAAAAAAGGTGAAGTAAAAGAGGTGGCAGACGGTTACGCACAAAACTTCTTGATCAAAAACGGTCATGCTAAACCAGCAACAGGTGGTAATGTCAAAATTCTTGAAAACCAAGCAGCAGCGGTAGAACGCCAAAAGCAAGAAGAAAAAGAAGAAGCAGAAGTACTAGCTAAACAATTAGAAGCTTTGACGATTGATTTGAAAGCTAAATCAGGTGAAGGTGGACGCTTATTCGGAGCGATTACCAGCAAACAAATTGCAGAAGCTTTGAGCAAACAAGGACATAAAGTCGATAAACGTAAAATTGAATTGGATGAGCCTATTCGTACACTGGGTGTAACACAAGTTGCTGTAAAATTACATCATGATGTTAAAGCAACGCTCAAAGTCCAAGTTACTGAGGAGTAAAAATGGGCGGCGAAATGTTTTACGATCGGGTTCCGCCACAGAATGTAGAAGCGGAACAGGCGGCACTCGGAGCGATCTTGCTTCAGTCGGAAGCGTTAATTACAGTGATGGAACGGGTAGACAGCGAGGATTTTTACGATAAATCACACCAACTGATCTATGAAGCAATGGTTAATCTCGGTGAAGAAAATCAGCCGATAGATCTGATTACATTAACTTCGTTATTACAAGATCGATCACAGTTAGAAGATATTGGCGGCGTTAGTTATCTGGCGAAGCTTGCTCATGCAGTTCCAACAGCAGCTAACGTTGATTATTACGCTCAAATTATCGAAGAAAAGTCGATGTTACGTCGATTGATTCGAACTGCAACACAGATCGTAAGCGAAGGATATGGTGGCGGCGAAGATGTCGGCAGTATGCTTGGCGATGCCGAACGACGGATTTTGGAAATTTCCAATCGCCGTACAGGTAGTGGCTTTATCGCGATTCGTGATGTGTTGATGGAAGTATTTGAACGGGTTGAAATTCTACATCAGAACAGTGGAAATACAACAGGTATTCCGTCTGGATTCGTTGATTTGGATAAAATGACAGCTGGATTTCAGCGAAGCGATTTGATTATTGTGGCTGCTCGTCCTTCGGTAGGTAAAACGGCATTTGCACTAAATATTGCGCAAAATGTAGCGGTACGTGCCAAAGAAACGGTAGCTATTTTCAGTCTAGAGATGTCGGCTGCACAGCTGGTACAACGTATGATCTGTGCGGAAGCCAATCTGGATGCGAATGTAATGCGTACCGGTGAATTCAAAGGTGATGAAGATTGGGCGAAGCTCACGATGGGGATTTCTTCTCTGTCTGAAGCCGAAATCTATATTGATGATACACCCGGAATTACCGTTTCAGAGATTCGTGCTAAATGTCGTCGTCTGAAAAAAGAAAAAGGTCTGGGTATGATCGTAATTGATTATCTTCAGCTCATTTCGGGACGCGGTAAAGCAGGCGAAAACCGTCAGCAAGAAGTCTCTGAAATCTCGCGTACACTGAAGCAAATTGCTCGTGAATTGTCTGTACCGGTTATTGCTTTGTCTCAGCTGAGCCGCGGTGTAGAGCAACGTCAGGATAAACGTCCGATGATGTCTGACTTGCGGGAATCCGGTTCGATTGAGCAGGATGCGGATATCGTTTCTTTCTTGTATCGTGATGATTATTATAATGCAGATACAGAAAAGAAAAATATTATCGAGATTATTATTGCCAAACAGCGTAATGGTCCGGTAGGTACTGTTGAACTTGTATTTTTGAAAAACTTTAATAAATTCGTGAACTATGAACGTGTGCAATCGGATATGTTTGCAGGTTAGCGATAAATAATATTATCTTAATAGTGATTAAGTACAGATATAGAGGAGTGTATAGAGTGCCTTGGATTCTTGAAGATACAGCGGGTGTTATTATATTTGCTGAATTTTTTCCTTTAACTGAATCTGATCTTCCACACATTTCTGCTAAATTAGGTTGGGAATCTTCATTTGATTGGAGCCTTTACTTACAATCTAACTCTATATTTACCGCTCTGAAATTAGTCGACAGCCATGGTGTTATTCATGGCTGTTTGGCATATCGAAAAGATCAGAATAATTTGTTTGTAGAACTTGCTTTAGTTGAAAAATCTCCGCTACATCGACGTGGAGTTTCTTATATTAATATAGGTAAGGTTTTGTTTGCATGTGCTTATAAAATTAGTTTTGATGCAGGGTTTGATGGTTTTGTAGTGCTTACACCCAAAACAAATTTAATTGATTATTATGAACGTGTATATCGTGCTCAGTTCGTTGGACATATAGATCATCACCCACGTTATTTGCTTGATCCAGCTATAGGTAAATCTTTGATTATGGTATACTACAGAGAGAGGATGTGATGCCAATGACAAACAAAATACGACGTGGAAATTATGGATATTCTGCTTTGCAAAAGGCAAGATCAGTGATACCTCGTAGATACTCACGCCTATACGGTAAGTCGGAGCAAGACATGAATACTGTTCATACCCTTACTATGCATGCACCTTTATCTGAAGATGGGGCCAAACAGATCGGTTCCAAATTAGAAGAGCTACGCAAACAATTGAAAATCAATATATAAAAAGAACTGCTCAGGCGGTTCTTTTCTTTTGTAGAATCACTATTAAATGCTAACTTCCTTTTGAAGGAGCGTAATAAATGAAAAAACCAATAACCATCAATCTATCTATAGAACCTCACGAAGTACCAGATCTGCGTGAAGCGGTAGGGTGGGAGCGTCGAGAGCAAGATTATCCTGCTTTATTAGAACGTTGTCAGTTTTATGCAGGCGCGCGAGATGAACACCAGCGACTAATTGCGTTTGGATATATCTCAGGTATGGGCTTGCAACATGGTTATTTAGAAGATATTCTGATCCATCGGGATTACCGTCATCAGCATCTTGGGACAAGCTTGGTACGTACACTATTACAACAAGCCCGGTACAATCAAATCGAAATTGTAACGTGTACGTTTACAGAAGAACATGCTTATTTTTACCAAAAATGCGGTTTGACGTTGAGTAAAGGTGGAGTATGGAGAAGTTAAGTGAGTATTTCCGAACGATAATATTTTTAATTGAATGTATTGTTCGCTTTTTATTTGACTTTAAAAAAGCAGCCTGTTACACTGATAATGGTGTTGAAAAGCTTACATTGCTTTAGTAAGTCTTTGCGTTACAGCACTGCTACGCCCTTCCACTGCGAAACGGATCATTATCATTGGCGCACGTCTGACCGTTCCTCGCAAGGAAGTTTTCATGCTGTCTGGCTGTTTGCATTATATTCGCTGTTGATCAGTTGTTTTTTTGCAACGGACAGCTCAAATTCACGGTGTATAAAAACACCTACGGAGGAATGATTTCATGTCAACTGTAGTCGTTGTGGGAACGCAATGGGGAGACGAAGGCAAAGGTAAAATTACCGACTATCTTTCAGAGAGTGCTGATCTTGTTGCACGTTATCAAGGTGGTAACAACGCAGGTCACACCATCCTAATCAATGAGAAAAAATTCAAATTAACGATGATTCCTTCTGGAATATTTTACGAAGATAAAGCTTGTGTGATCGGTAACGGTATGGTTATTAATCCATCTGCATTGATCGAAGAAATTAAATATGTGCATGACAATGGGTTTACGACGAAGAACTTAACAATCAGCGATCGTGCTCACGTGATTATGCCTTACCATATGGTACTTGATATTTTGGAAGAAGATCGTAAAGGTCCTAACAAAATTGGTACAACTCGTAAAGGGATTGGCCCTTGTTATATGGATAAAACCGCTCGTTCGGGTATCCGTATTGCTGATTTGATGGATGCAGAAGAATTTGAAATTAAATTGCGTCATCAAGTGAAAGAAAAAAATCAAGTGATTACTCAAGTCTATGGCGGCGAGCCTGTAGAAGTCGAAGAAATCTTGAAAGATTACTTGGAATATGCAGAATTTTTACGTAAGTATGTACAAGATACATCTGTCGTATTGAATGATGCTATTGATGCTGGCAAACGTGTTCTTTTTGAAGGTGCACAAGGTGTGATGCTGGATATCGACCAAGGTACATATCCATTTGTTACTTCATCTAATCCTTCTGCTGGTGGAGTATGTATCGGTTCCGGTGTAGGTCCTTCCAAAATTCAACAAGTCATCGGTGTAGCGAAAGCATACACGACTCGTGTGGGTGATGGTCCATTCCCTACAGAATTGAATGATGCAACAGGTGATACCATCCGTGAAAAAGGTCATGAATACGGTACAGTAACGGGTCGCCCGCGTCGTGTAGGTTGGTTCGATAGTGTGGTTGTTCGTCATGCTCGTCGTGTAAGTGGAATCACAGGATTGTCTTTGAACTCGTTGGATGTATTAACAGGTCTGGATACAGTGAAAATCTGTACAGGATATAAATACAAAGGTGAGTTTATTACCCACTATCCTGCAAGTCTTAAAATGCTTGCTGAATGTGAAGCAGTATATGAAGAAATGCCAGGTTGGAGCGAAGATATTACAGGCGTGAAGACATTGGACGAATTGCCAGAGTCTACACGTAACTATGTCAGTCGCGTATCTGAACTTACAGGTATTCCAATTGCTATTTTCTCAGTTGGACGTAACCGTGAACAGACGAACCAAGTAGCACCGATTTATATCTAATATTGATTTAATCCTAGTAAGTCCTATAGATGAAGCATAAACTATAGCTATATTCAGAGAAGGCATCCGTGAGGGTGTCTTTTTTGCTGTTCTTTAATCTAGTTCATTTAGAAGTGAAATGTTAATGAAGAGTAAAGTTGAAAATTTTGTCGAGATTATGGTAAAGTAAACGGGGAGTAGAAAAGGTTAATTTTTTGACACTTTTAAATGACAAATTTTAATAATTAGCATATATCATACACATAATTAACTGAACTTCACTAATAAAGTATCTAACCATGAACAGGGATAAGGATAAAAGGAGACGGTCATGAAAGGGTTTAAAAGTAAACTGGGGATGGGGAACACGCCCGAGCAAGATCAGTCGCGTGATCCACAGTTAGAAGTGCAGAGTGAACAGCAATCTACCGATCAGCCAGAAACATCTTCACCATGGTATACGATCACAGTAGATTCGATTCGTCAGGGAAAACATAAAATGCGTCGTCGGCTGATGATCGCTGCTGGAAGTCTGGTGGTTGTCGGGGGGCTTATTTGGGCAGGTACACAGTATGTGACTGCGAATACAATTCCATATTATGTGGTGTCTGTTAAAGGACAAGCGATTGGAACGATTTTGCATCAAGAAGAATTACAGCAACTTTTTACTACAAAGCGTGCTGCGTATCAAAAGAAATATCCAAAAGCGACAATGGTACTGAACACTAATGGTATAACAACAACCGAAGAACGTGCATATAAAGCACAGGTTAATTCTGCAAATACACTCAAAACACTGGACGGTATGCTAACGGCATATGCTAAAAGTGTAGATGTCAATATAGATGGTAAAGTGATCGGTGTTGTCAAAGATCAAAAAGTGATTGATGCAGCACTAGAACAGGTCAAAAAGAAGTATACGAAAAAAGCAGTATCTGCTAAAGCATCTACCAAAACCTCAAAGAAAGCTTATCCTAAACAAGTCACAGGCCTAGAATCAGTAACATTGAAACAAAAAGTATCAACGACTGAAATCAAAGCTAATCCAAATAAATTGTTAAGCAGTACTCAGTTAGCGAAAGTGATGATGACTGGTGTAGAATCACCAACTACTTATGTGGTACGTGAAGGTGATACGATTAGTTCTATTGCAGCAGACCATGATATTACACAAGAAGAGATTTTTGCGAATAATCCGAAAATCGACGAAATGGCGATGCAGATCGGTGATGAACTGATGTTAACTGTGCCGCAACCTCCAATTACTGTAACTACATTTGAAGACTATTCGGAGCAAATTGTGACAGAGCCAGCTGTAGAGATTCGCAAAAGCGAAACGATGCGTGAAGGGGAGTCCAAAGTTGTCGCTCAAGGCAGTAAAGGACTCAAACGAATCGATTATCGTGTGACCAAGCAAAATGGTCAAATGCTTCGCGAAGAATGGTTAGGTCAGGAAGTGACTAAGAAATCATCGCCTAAAGTGATTATCAAGGGTACTAAAGTGGTACAAGGCGAAGGTTCAGGTAATTTCATGTGGCCTGTATCCGGTGCGAGCGTGACCAGTCCGTATGGACAACGTTGGGGCAAAACGCATAAAGGGATCGATCTGGTAGGTAGTTCTTCTGTAATGGCAGCTGATGATGGCGTGGTCAGCTATGCAGGAACGATGACAGGTTATGGAAATGTCATTATTATTAATCATAACAATGGCTATGAGACGCTATATGGTCATTTGAGCCAGATTGATACAAGCACTGGAGCGATTGTCGAAAAAGGACAACATATCGGCGTCATGGGTAACACAGGGCATTCAACAGGAACTCATTTACACTTTGAAGTGCATACAGGTGGGGTGATCCAGAATCCACTAGGTTACTTACCATAAATCGAATAGAATGGATTCCATACAGCTTCTATATACTTTGAGTATAGAAGCTGTATTTTTATATCTATAGATTGAAATTGCCTGATACCAATGATGTCGTGGAGTAAAGGGATATGTTAAAATGAAAGCATAACAGGCAGGCATGGGGTGAATAATACAAATGCAGGGAAAAATTTTGGTTGTCGATGATGAACAACCGATCGCAGATATATTAAAATTCAATTTAGAAAAAGAAGGTTATGAAGTTATCTGTGCATTTGATGGAATAACGGCTGTTGAATTAGCATTTACAGAAGAACCGGATTTGATCTTATTGGATCTGATGTTACCGGGAAAAGACGGCATGGATGTATGTCGGGAAATACGCACACGTATGCATATGCCTATTATTATGTTAACTGCTAAAGATGCTGAGATTGATAAAGTGCTCGGGTTAGAACTAGGTGCAGATGATTATGTCACTAAGCCGTTCAGCACACGCGAATTATTAGCACGGGTCAAAGCACAGATTCGTCGTCAGCAAAAATTAACAGCTGTACCAACTGCACCAGCTGCCAAAGAAGAAGAGAAAAAAGGGCTCCGTTTGATCGAGCTATTTATTGATACCGATATGTATATGGTGTATAAAGAAAATCAGCCACTTGATCTTACTCATCGCGAATACGAATTGGTGTACTATATGGCGAAAAATGCAGGGCGAGTGATGACTCGTGAACATTTACTGCAAGCGGTATGGGGATTTGAATATTTTGGCGATGTACGTACAGTCGATGTGACGATTCGTCGTTTACGTGAAAAGATTGAAGATGATCCTAGTAAGCCAGAGTATATTTTGACGCGTCGTGGTCTAGGTTATATGATGCGTAGTCCCAAATCAGGAGGACTGTAACGTGAAGCGCAGATTTCCATTGCTTCCAGGGTTCAGCCGTACGATTCAAGCACGGCTGATCATTATTTATGTATTGCTTATTTTGATCGCCATGCAGTTAATCGGCGTTTATTTTGTGAGCGCTATGAAAAATTCATTAACCAGTAATTTTACTCAGGATCTCCAAGAACGGGCAGAATTACTTTCTGTACTGGCTGCGGATAAATGGTCAGGTAGCGGAGAAGCAGGTTCCAATGCGATCAACGATCTGAAGTTGATGGTGGATAATTTGTACAATATGAGTGGAACAGAGATTCAAGAAATCCAAGTGCTGGATATCAGCGGACGAGTTGTGATTTCCTCTCTGGAATCAGGCACTGATCTGGAAGGTCGGCGTAATACACAGACGGTAGTCAGTCGTGCGCTACAAGGGATAAGTGATAACGAAGAGTATATTATTGATGAGACAGGAGAGCGCAAACGTGTTGTTGCCAAGCCCGTAATTAGTGGTGGCAAAACAGTAGGTGCTGTCTATATTGTTGCTTCCATGAAAGAATTATATAGCACGATGAAGCGGATCAATAGTATTTTCCTTTCCGGTATTCTGATTGCACTGGCTTTAACAGCTGTGTTAGGCGTGATTTTAGCGCATACGATTACACAACCGATCAAAGAAATGACCCGCCGAGCCAAAGAAGTAGCGGAAGGTAATTTTGATCATCAGATGACTGTCTATAGTGACGATGAGATTGGTCAGCTCAGTGAAGCTTTTAATTATATGACCAGTCGTCTGCGTGATGCCCTCGCACAGAATGAAGAAGAAAAAGATAAACTGGCTTCTATTCTAAAAAATATGAGTGATGGCGTGGTCGCTACAGATGAGCAAGGACGCGTTATTTTGATGAATCGTGTGGCTGGAACGATGATGAATGTCAGTGAAGAAGAGATTGTAGGCAAAGAATTAGCAGACCTTCTATATCTTCCTGAAAATGAACGTACCAAACTTTTACAGGGTACACTGCGACGCACCGTATTGAAGCTTGGTGAAGAACATGAAGGTAATTCTTCAATTGTACGAGTCACATTCAGTCCGATTCATCGCCGTAAAGAAAGTATTACGGGTATTATTGCTGTTTTACAAGATGTTACGGAGCAAGAAAAGCTTGAAGGAGCACGGCGTGAATTTGTCGCTAATGTATCGCATGAATTGCGTACACCACTGACAACGATTAAGAGCTACACAGAAGCACTGGAGGATGGTGCTTTAGAAGAACGAGCACTTGCAGAACGATTTATTGGTGTAATCCAAAATGAAACCCAGCGTATGATTCGTCTGGTGACCGATTTGCTTCATTTATCACGCTTAGATTCAAGTGAAGCGATGTTACGCAAACAACGTACCGATGTGCGAGAGTTATTAGAAGATACGATTGATCGCTTTTCTGTTCAAATGCAGCAAAAAGATATTAAATCGGCTACTGATCTGGATGCAGATGTAGGGAGTGTGTGGATTGATCGAGATCATATGGATCAAGTGCTCGATAATCTAGTCTCTAATTCGTTAAAATACACACCGGATGGTGGTAAAGTGACACTGGGTGCATATGGTACAGAAGATGGAATGGTCGCTATAACGGTGACTGATACAGGAATAGGTATTCCAAAACAAGACTTGAATCGGATATTTGAACGCTTTTATCGGGTAGACAAAGCACGTTCTCGTAATATGGGTGGAACTGGATTAGGGCTTTCTATTGCCCGGGAAATGGTGCTTGCTCATGAAGGACATATTTCTCTAGAATCCGAGTTCGGACAATGGACCAAAGTCACAGTTACGCTACCTTTGCATGAAGAAGGAGATGGAGCACATTGAGAGAAAATATCAAATCCATCTTACTTGTAGGCTTGATTGTAGTCAGTCTGGTGCAAAGTTATTATTTGATTTACCGAATGCCTGGAGCTGATTCAGTGGCTAATTCGGAAGCCAGTTATGTACAGACAGAAGATATAGGCCCACGTACCAGTATAGAGAATACTATTTTTCCAGATCAGATGATTTTGCATCTTAAAAATAATAAGCATACGGTGTTCTATCCAGCCTCATCGAATTATAATGCGATTTATAGTCGTCTAAAAGGCAGTAATTTTAGTCAGTTTAGACGTCTATCGGTACAGACAGTGAATTGGAATGAAGTTCGTAACGATGCAGGACTGGAAATGACATTCAGTAGTGGTATTCCTGTCAGCCTGTTAGAACGAACGCTTGATATCAGCCCTGATTCACTATTTGAAGGGGATACTGTCAACCGAATCTGGATCTACAATACAGCCAATAGTACCAAGCCACGCGCTTTCTTTTTCAGTGCGAGTGGAGATGTGGTCTATGAAGCTACAGATCTAGATTGGACAAGCGCTGATATTCAGCAGATGACGTTAATGAATACAACAGCAACCAATTATCTGTATCAAACGAACAGTTATTATATTCCGCAGACAGCACTAGAGATTCAATCGCTAACTTTGAAGCTTGAAATGTACACCACTGAACAGATGCAACGCAATCTGTTTTTCGACCCAGGGGCTACACGTAATATTAATGAGGAAAATGGAACAGAAATCTATACCGATAGTAAGCGAAGTCTACAGGTCGATACCAAGCAGAAATGGATGACATATACCGATCCTACAGCTCCGACAACAGGTACGAATAATGTATCGGATAATGTATTGTCTGCGATTGACTTTGTGAATCAACATGGTGGTTGGCCGGGCTCTTATATGTTGCTGATGGATAATAACTCAAGTAATGATAAAGAATTTATTTTCCGTCAGTATATTCAGTCTTATCCAATCGTCGATACTGAGAAATTAAAGTTCGGGTATATGAAGCTAGTGATGGAACATGGAACGGTATCTTCTTATGAACGCTCGATGTTGTATACAGGTATCAACAATCCGCCCCTTAATGAATCGAATATCTCACGGGCGAAAGTGATTGCGTTACCTGGAGGGAAAGTGTTGCAAAATATGATCAAAGCTCAGATTCCAGCGGATCAGACGATTCGTGATATCTATCCAGCTTATCGTCCAACACTTGGTAATGGAGTGGTCGTACTCAATCCAGTCTGGATGGTGAAGCTACAAGATGGTCAAAGTATTGTCCTAACATCAAGCAATACGTCTATAAGTATGAAAAAATGAACATGATTTGGGAGGTCCACGATGGATTGGGGAAGAGCCAAAAGCGTACTGATCTGTGCTTTTTTATTGCTGAACGTTTTATTGGGATATCAGTTGTGGGTGGATGTACGTGATCAAGCCCAATCCAATCTGGACTTTACCTCATTAAGCGATAATGCGCAGCAAGCGATGGAAGACAAACATATTCAGGTGACTGCACAGATTCCAAGAGATACACCGATCTTGTCCAAAGTGATCTATCAATATACAGGGCAAGATGTTGTACCAACACCCATTAAGCTCAAAAGTTCTGTAGATAGCCAATTGATCTTTAACGAAGATGAATTGCGCAATCAATTATCCAACGAAATTCCTGATATTGAAAATTATCGGTATGATCCATTAGTGAGCGAAGAAAGTATCTTTATGATGCATCCGCTCATTAATAGTGATCTTCCTCTATTTAATATGAATTTACAGTTGTATTATAGTAATCAGAAGATTACATCTTATATTGAGCCTCAATGGACGGTAAGTTCCAATCAAGACCAACCCAAGCAAGAAATTATATCGGCATCCAATGCATTGGGTACTTTAATCGAAAAAGAATTACCTGAAAGTTCGGTAGTGAAAGATATAGCGCTCGGCTTTTACGGGCAGACACTGGATACGACTCATCAGCTCGCTGTACCGGTATGGCGTGTTGCTCTGGATAGTGGAGCCTTTTATTATGTACAAGCAGTAAATGGAGAAGTGATTGTTCCTCCAGCGGCAGAAAATAAGGAGTAGAGTAGACACATGGGAATACAGTTTACAGTCTTATCAAGCGGATCAACAGGCAATGCGACCATTGTTCAAAATAAAGATGCAACGATATTAATCGATGCTGGATTAAGTGCACGCCGAATCGGTGAATTGTTACAAGAGCGTGATCTAACCGGTGAACAGATTCACGGGATTCTGATTACACATGAACATTCTGATCATATTAAAGGATTAGGCGCTGTCGCTCGTAAATACGAATTACCGATCTATGCCAATGAAAAAACATGGGGTGCGATGGAACGCTCGATCGGTAAATTATCACCTGAACAAAAACAGATTATGCAAACAGGCGATCATCTTACTTTTGGTTCGATGCGGATTGAATCGTTCGGTATCTCGCATGACGCCGCAGAGCCTGTCGGTTATTTTTTTACAGATGGAGATGAGAAGCTCAGTCTAGCTACCGATCTGGGATATGTTAGTGATAAAGTGATGCAAAGTATCTCTGGCTCAGATGTGTTAGTACTTGAAGCGAATCATGATGTTGAAATGTTGCGTATGGGCAGATATCCGTGGAATACCAAACGACGTATTCTTAGCGATATCGGTCATTTATCCAACGATGCAGCAGGCGAAGCATTAAGTGAGCTGTTAACACGCAAAACCAAGCGGACGTATCTGGCTCACTTGAGTCGTGATCACAATATGATGGAACTGGCAAAGTTAACTGTACGTGATGCGATGGAAAGTAGAGGGTGCTTTTACAAAGATCATGAATTTAAGCTATGTGAAACGTATTATGATCGCCCAACACCATGGGACACGATAAGCGATAAATAAATTTATGTTCACAAAATGGTTATTTTTGGTAAAATTGAAATCATATATTTGATCTGATTAGCATAGACAAGCGAAGGGGCGATCAGGATGAGCTTATTTGATGATGATTTCTACAATACCAAAGTATCACGACGATCCAAACGTAACATGTCTGTGCCCTTTTTATCGAGAAGAAAGCGTTCATTGACTCAACGTTCACGATCAGGATCTACTTTCAAAGTCATAGCAGTAAGTTCTATCAGCAGTGCTGTGACCGTAATGATTATTGTAAGCCTATTTGGATGGTATAGTAGCGATAGTTCATCATCTGTTGTAGCCAGTAGTATCGTACCGACCATGGCGCAATCAACAGACGGTAATCCCTATGAACAGTTAATTCATGTCGCCAATGAAGTACGACCTGCGATGGTGAGTATTGTAAATTATCAGGATGAGTCGTCTACACTGAATGAATCGGCACTTGGATCGGGCGTTATTTTCCGCAAAGAAGGTAGTAAAGCTTATATCGTTACCAACAATCATGTGATTCAAGATGCCGATCAAGTGAAAACCGTTCTTAGTGATGGCACAACATTAGCTGCGACTGTAGTCGGAACCGACTTTATCAGCGATATTGCGGTGTTATCGATTAGCAGTAAAAACATCGACAAAATCGCTCAATTAGGCAACTCGGATCAGCTTCAACTGGGTGAGACGGTGATGGCTATTGGCAATCCACTAGGATTTAATGGTACGATGACATCAGGTATTATCAGCTACAACAATCGCTTAATTCCAGTATCATTGAATCAAGATGGTACATATGATTGGGAACAAAATGTGATCCAGACTGATGCCGCAATCAATGAAGGCAATAGTGGTGGGGCATTGGTGAACTTGAACGGGCAAGTAATCGGTATCAATACGATGAAAATCTCGGATACAGGAGTCGAAGGACTTGGATTTGCGATTCCGATCAATGAAGTGATGAAAAATGTCGATTTATTGATTAAAAATGGCAAAATCAGTCGTCCTTATCTGGGTGTGTACACAACCGATTTTGATAATAAAAATGCCTATCGTTTATTCGATGAGCAAGAGAAAGACTATAAAAAGCCGGAGTTGCCGAAAGGCGTAACAGAAGGTATTATTGTGGTCGAAGCGAGTGGACCCGCTAAAGAAGCTGGTATTCTGGCAGATGATATTATTGTACAATTGGATCAAGAAAAAATGGCTTCAACACTTGATTTACGCAAGTATTTGTATAATCATAAGAAGGTCGGTGATTCGCTTGAGATCACCTATTATCGGGATGACGTGAAGAAGAGTGCTACACTTCAACTTCAGTCCAAGCCGGATTAACCACTTCACCTATATAGATATTGAACCAGTAAAGGAGCTTGACCCTATTGATGTATGTCGTATGTAAAGAACACATTGAAAAAGCATTGGAAGAATTCGTAGATGAATTGGAAGAAGCACCGGATGTTGTCGATCTAAAAGAGACCGAATTTTCGGACTGGGACCCGCCTGCAAAATGTAGTTATTGCGAACAACATGCTGAATTTTTAGTTGTCTGATCGATTAGGTAACAAGATCGCAACTACTATACAGTGACTTAAGCATTCATGAAATGGCGTTGTAGATAGAGAAATCAAACGAATGTAATCATGAATTTATAACCAATAGGCATTCTAACCAGCACGTACAGATCATGAACGGATCAAAAGGGGCAGGAACCGTAAGCACGGTTCCTTATTTCCTTTTGCCCGAACAGAGTGTATGTGCTTTTTGATATGGTATGGTGATCAATACTTTGACGTTACTGTCATTATTTTTTAACTTTGCTGAGATTCTCTGCATAGTAAGCTTGTATATAATAAAAGAATAGAAAATGGGTAAATAAATGAGGAACATGTACAGAAAGGGTAGAAGAAATGAATAGGATCTGGGCACTTTTACATAAGGGGCGGTTCAGTCATGTCTAAGCCGCTTCAAGAACACCGTTACATGTCAGGACTGGATGGGTTACGTGCTTTTGCCGTTATTGCAGTGGTACTGTATCACCTCAATATAGATTGGGCACCGGGTGGGCTACTAGGTGTCGGTATATTTTTTGTATTATCCGGTTATCTTATTACAGATATTCTTGCAAGCCAGTGGGAACGTCATCAACGATTCGATCTGATCGACTTCTGGATGAGACGTGCTAGACGCTTATTGCCTGCGATGTTCGCTATGGTTATTCTAGTCGTCTTGTGGTGTCTGGTTGTAGACCATTCCCGTCTGCCTGCTCTAGTGGGAGACGTACCTGCCGCATTACTATATGTGAGCAACTGGTGGTTTATTTTCCATAAAGTCTCGTATTTCGAAAGTTTCGGTCCAGCTTCACCGCTAGGTCATCTATGGTCGCTAGCTGTCGAAGAGCAATTCTATCTGATCTGGCCATTGCTACTTGCATTAGGGCTGAAATTCCTACCGAAGCGTATCAATCTAGCCGGTTGGATTCTGAGTCTAGCTGCAATCTCAGCATTGTTAATGGCTGTATTATACGAACCGGGTAGTGATCCAAGCCGTGTCTATTATGGAACAGATACACGCATCTTCGCTTTATTAATTGGAGCATCGCTTGCGATTGTATGGCCAAGTGCCAAGCTCAAAGCACGTGTCTCCAATCAAGCACGTACCGTATTAGATGTGGTCGGTGTCGGCACTCTATTCCTACTCGGCTGGATGATCTGGCATACGAATGAGTATCAGCCGTTCCTTTACCGTGGTGGAATGGTACTGATCGCAATCATCACAGCACTGCTTATCGCTGTTCTAGCACATCCAGCAAGTCGCCTTGCGATTGTACTGGGTTGCAAGCCTTTACGTTGGTTAGGTAAAAGATCGTATGGACTGTATCTATGGCATTTTCCAGTCATTACACTCTCGACTTCACAGGTCAGTACAACAGAGCCTTCTATTATCAAAAGTATGATACAGGTCGGAGTAAGTCTGCTACTGGCAGAGTTATCGTGGAGATATGTAGAACAACCGATTCGTCATCAGGGATTCCGTAGTCTTCGCTTAAGATATCGGTTACAGCATATGACGTCTCGAGGATGGTTGCATGGCGCTGTGATCGTCGTCGTGTTCGTCTTAGCTTCAACAGCCATTAGTCATCTAATTACAACAGATAAAGAAGAGACAGCCGTAGCGCAGAATGCAGTCAATCAAGCCCAAGTGATTACACCTGCACCTAAAAATGTATCGTCTCACTCAGCAACAACAGATCCTACTCCTAACGAATCATCGAAGTCAGGCATGTCAACCGATCAGCCTACAGCAGATCCGGAAGCAACAACAGAGCATTCACCAGAAAGTAAACAACCAACAACCGAGACCAGTAAAACCGGTACCGAAGAGAAAAAATCAACATCTACCCATCAAGAGCCTGCCAAAACGCCAGAAGTCGATACCATTTCCGGTAAAGGCATTAGCGCAATTGGTGATTCGGTGATGTTAGATGTAGCTCCTTATCTCAGTGAAGCGATGCCGGGTATTGTGATCGACGGCAAAATTGGACGACAATTAACCGAAGCATCAGGCGTTGTTCAACAACTTTCACGTAACGGACAATTAGGTCACAAAGTGATCTTGGAACTCGGAACCAATGGATCATTTACCAAAGAACAATTAGACGATCTTCTAGCTGATCTGAAAAGCGATAGTGTGAAGAAGATTATTGTAGTCAACACACGTGTTCCTCGCCCGTGGGAAAGTATGGTCAATCAAGCACTCAGCGATGCCGCCGCAGAAGATTCACGTATTACGATTATCGACTGGTATTCCGCAAGTGCTGGACAGGATTCGTACTTTGCTCCAGATGGTGTCCATTTGAATCCATCGGGTGCACGTGCCTATGCAGCCTTAGTAGTCAAAGCATTAAAATAGTAATATGGTATATAAAGGAAATAAATCCATTATTATTTCAAAAAGGTATTCACAACCTATTACTAACTACCGATAAAAGAAAAGATGGATTCATAAGTGCTCCCTGCATGCCGACTGAGATACAGTTAGCGTGCGGGGAGTTTTCAATTTATCAGAGTATTCATAGGAGTAGAATAATGAGCTTATACCTATAAGTAGGAAAAGAGATGCTTGCCCCAGACCAGATAGTGTACACTTAAAAGTAAACAGGTTCACGATGAGCCAAAGGATAGTTAAAGGAGAACGTCATGCATATACAGATTATTGGGGTCGGTAAATTAAAAGAAAAATACTTAGTACAAGGAATCGCAGAATATAGCAAACGTCTCACGCCTTATATCAAGTTCCAGACGATTGAAGTGAGCGATGCGAAAGCACCGGATACGTTAAGCGATGCCGAAGTACGGATCGTGAAGGACAAAGAAGGCGAACGGATACTGTCCCAGATCAAGCCAGATGCGCATGTGATTGCGTTGACATTGGACGGGAAGCTATGGAGTTCGGAAGATCTAGCGAGTGAACTGGATCGGTTAGGCACGTATGGTAGCAGTCATGTGGTGTTTGTGATCGGTGGGAGTCACGGGCTTGGGGATGAAGTATTGAAAAGGGCGCAACAGAAGTTATGTTTTGGACGCATGACGTTACCGCATCAGTTGATGAGGTTGGTACTCGTGGAGCAGGTGTATCGGGCAGTGAAAATTAATCGTGGGGAGCCTTATCATAAGTAGGGCGAACTTTTAAGAACTGGTAAAAAGATAGCGACTGCAAAATAGGCTAGAACTATTATTCTAACAACAAACAGTCCCTCCAACTAGAGATATCACAAGGTGGCATTAGGACTAACAACAGTTGAAGTGAAACGCACATGTAAACTTATTTTCAATTTCCGCAGGCATGGAGCCTAGCGGATTTTTCTTTATTAAACGATGAAGTCTGTTGAATTAGGCAAAGACTCCGACAGAAAAGGCAAAGACCGCAGTATTTAATCCCCTATACTTAGAGTAAATATCCTACCGATAGGAAAGAGCTTTTTGAAAATGCGTGTATGGGTTACACAAACGACAGGCTTCATTGACATACAACAACAGAGGAGGGTCATTCATATGGGAAATAAAATGATTAGGGGACTCGTGTTCATTCTTGCATTTGCGATTGCCGGATACGCCATTGTTCAGTATGGCTTTCTTAACGCTAGTAATGCTGGACTGGTCTCTTTCAAATTGCAAAAGCCAAATTTTGAACTCGAACCATGGATATATGTGCTATACATCCATATTTTCACCGCGATATTTGCTTTGATTATAGGACCCTTTCAACTATTTATAACTCCAACAAATGCCAGAAAACGTTGGCATCGCCTGTTCGGGTACGTATATGTTTTTTCAATTATAGTTAGTGGGATCGTGAATGTGTATTTATCCATTTTTGCGACAGGCGGTTGGATTGCCGGGCTTGGGTTCATGTCGCTCGATGTACTGTGGGTTGCGACTACGCTTATTGCAATAAGAAAAATTATGGGCAAAGACATCCAAGCTCATAAAGAATGGATGCTTCGCAGTTATGCGCTTACTTTTGCAGCGGTCATGCTTCGAATCTGGTTAACGCCGCTGATTATCCTGTTTGGCGATTTCGAGGCAGGCTTTCGGGCTGTTGCTTGGGTTTGTTGGATTCCTAATCTGCTCGTCATAGAAGCTGTGATTTACAGAATGAGGTTGCGGCGGGAACAAGGATTTACAACTGCCACGCCAAAATGATCCATAAAACTGCGCATCCATAGCGCAGTTTTATTTTGTGTACGGTGAAATAGGTATGAGGATGGAATTGATTTATATTTGCTATTTCTAAGCTACGAGAAAATTTAAATTTCGCCATTGCCTATAAAGCTACTGATAGTTATAAAGCTTTTTTTCCTTGAGAAAGTCTAACATGTATATCCACCCGATTAATCCAAATAAAACAAATCCAAATGCATACAGCGATCCGTAAACGGGAATGAAATCAAGTATGGTTAAAGCAAATCTCTTTTTTAGCAACGGATAGAACATCGAAAGGATAATAACAATGTAGAAAGCGAGACAAGAAAGAACTAAAAAGTAGGTTGCTTTTTTATATAATGTTTTTCGCTTCAAGTACGTAAGGAGATAGGTGGTGTAAAGCACAATATTACAAGCAAACAAAGTGACACCAATGTACTCGATGGGCTTGGAAAAAATCATACCGATCGCGATCAAGATGGGTCCTATAATATCGATAGCAACGACCCATGGATACCAGCTTTTCTTCGTCATGATCCGTCCCAGCATACCAATAAAAATCGGAACGATAGCAGATGAAAAATGAAAGTGAACCGAACTTAATGCATGGGTGTCAGGATTAGCTTGAAAAATGTTCAATTGATACTGGTAAAGAGTAAACCAAATACCCCCGATAAAAAAGTAAATGAGTCCCGCGCCAATCGCCGTTTCTGCTATTTTTCCCTTATGTATCACTATATTGATTATCCCGTACATACAAAGCAGCCCTGTGAGCAATAGCCAACCTAGAGAAAGTGCACCCTGTATAGATGTACCTTGTAACTCCCAAACTTTACTGCTCATCATAGAGGCTAGAACAAAAAGCGCGGCAGGGAATTGAAGAAGCTTCACAGTAGTAAATATGATCCGTTGAGGAGTATTCTTTTCATCATATTTCAACAATAAAATAACTAGAGGTACAATAACAAAAGCGGCAAACAGTAAAAATTTTTCAACGAGTTCAAATTGGAAATAATCAAGAGAAAATATTACAATAATGATGATTGCACCTGGAATTATGGGTACGAATAATGATGTCATCTGTTGTTTCTGGAAACGACGCATGGAAGCTCCTTTCTAACTAGGCTTAGCGGTATACTTACCTCTATTTGGTTGTAAAGTATTCTTTGTAATAGTTGGAAGATGCTTTTTTAATAGTTTACCATAGTTATTCGCCGATAGACCTGTCCTACCGAGTTGTATTGTAAGCAAGGATAAAGCCATCGTTAAACAGAACATTACAATTTCATGCGATATAAATTCTAGAGAATCAATAAAAGGATGAGTGATAACATGAGTATCAGATATACCGACTATGTACGTATGAAAACAGGCCAATACCAGTCTGTCGGGAAATTTGGCGAAGATATTTATGTATTTGAGATGTTAACAGGGATAACTGATACCTCAGAGTTTCATCAGATTTCAAAGCAAGAATTCGATTCATTTGAAGTCTGGTCTGAAGAAGCACCAGAGTATCCAAAAACGTATGAAATCCTTGCCCGCCCTGTACTCTGTAGTGGTTATTTGGGAAAAGCATATTTAGATCCTTCGTTGCTTCGTGATATGTAAATGGGTAAAATGATGTTTAATCATAAGTAGTGAAAAATGATGTCGAAAGGATACGTTATGAAAAATTTTATTATTTTTGGAGCCAGTAAAGGATTAGGTGAAGCATTCGTTAAAGGACTACCCGAAAAAGGTGATCGGGTGTGGGTGGTTTCTAGAACGTACCCTAATAGTCTAAATGTTGAAGATGATATTGAAAAATATTGGATTGAAGCGGATTTGGCGAAACCAGATGCAAGCCATATCATTGCGAATACATTGAACGGTGTTACTATCGATGTATTGATATACAATGTAGGCATATGGGAGAGCAAAGGGTTCAGAGACGATTATGATTTTGAGAAAGATGATCCCGCTGAAATTGCGAACATTATCAATATCAATGTTACTTCTACTATTACCTGTATACAGAAGCTTTTACCGAATCTGAAAAAGTCAGATAACGGAAAGATTTTCTTGATCGGTTCTACAGCAGGTCTGGAACATAATGATTTTACACAAGTCTCATTTACAGCTTCCAAGTTTGGTCTGCGTGGTATCGGAAATTCGATAAGAGAGCATGTAAAGAAATACGGGATTGGTGTAACTTGTATAAATCCGGGCGAAATTGCAACCCAAATTCCGTTAGAAGATGGAATTGAAAAAGTATTGTCTACATATGGTGGAACCCAGATTCCCCTTCAAGATTTGGTTTCTTTAGTCAAATGCGTGATGAACCTGTCCAAAGCTTCTTGTGTCAAAGAAATCAATATGCCGGCAATGTTAGATACAAACGGGTAATTGACTCTAAAGAGACCGATCTGACGATAAAAGTGAAATTCTTTTCAAAAAAGCCACTCTATAGTTAGGAGTGGTTTTTATTTTATAGAAATTAACAAAAGGAATACTTGCTAAAGACTAGATAGTATACACTTAAAAGTAAATAGGCTCATGATAAGCCAAAGGATAGTTAAATGAGAAAGTTATGCATATACAGATTATTGGGGTCGGCAAATTAAAAGAAAAATACTTAGTACAAGGGATTGCAGAATATAGCAAACAGCTCATGCCTTATATCAAGTTCAAGACGATTGAAGTAAACGACGAGAAAGCAACGGATATACTCAGCGATGCAGAAGTAAGGATTATGAAGGACAAAGAAGGCGAACGGATACTGTCTCAGATCAAGCCAGATGCACATGTGATTGCGTTGACACTGGGGACGGGAAGCTATGGAGTTCGGAAGAACTAGCAAGTGAACTGGATCGGTTAGGTACACATGGCAGCAGTCATGTGGTGTTTGTGATCGGTGGGAGTCACGGGCTTGGGGATGAGGTTTTGAAAAGAGCACAGCAGAAGTTATGTTTTGGACGCATGACGTTTCCACATCAGTTGATGAGATTGGTGCTTGTGGAGCAGGTGTATCGGGTGGAGCCTTATCATAAGTAATGGTAAAGAAGAAGTATTTAATATGAATTCTATAATTCAAATATTATTTCTGATTATAAGATGTTATAATCTTATATAAAGTTATTTTATGGTAATAAAACCATTTGGAGGTTATAAAGTGAAGATATTCTTAAGTTGGTCAGGGGAAGCTAGTAAAAAAATTGCTTTAATACTTAGAGAATGGATACCTTCTGTCATTCAAGAGGTGAAGCCTTATGTATCTTCTGAAGATATAGATAAAGGAACCCGTTGGAGTAGTGATATTGCAATTGAACTTTCAGAATCTTCTTTTGGCATACTTTGCGTTACTAATGAAAATATCAATGCGCCTTGGTTAAATTTTGAAGCAGGAGCTTTATCTAAATCGTTAGATAAGGCTTATGTAATTCCTTTTTTATTTGGAATTAAAAGAGCAGAAGTAAAGGGACCAATTGTACAGTTTCAGTCTACTATCTTTGAAAAAGAAGATATAAAAAAATTGATTTACACCATTAATAGTGCCTGTGAAAGCAAAAGCTTAGATGATACTAGGCTTAATAAAGTATTTGAAATGTGGTGGCCTAGCCTTGAATCAGAACTTAGTAAAATTGAGCTTGAAATTCCTGAAACAATTATTGCTAGAGATCAAATTTCTGGGGTGATAAATGATAGTAATCAAGCTATGCTCGAAGAAATTTTAGATTTAGCTCGTTCTCAACAAAAAAAGTTAAGTGACCCCCATTCTCTGTTTCCTTTAGACTATCTATCATCGATAAGTAATGGTTATAGTCCTGAAGCCGTGAAGGATTTAGTAAATTCTGTTGAAGCACTTGAATTTTTAATTGAAGAATATTCTAATTCAGAACAAGTTCCAACACTTAAAGATTTACAAAAGATATTAGAATCGATTTCAAAACCTACTGTATACCTGAAACGTAGGGTTCGGAAAAATCTATTTGTAAATCAAAAGTCGATAAATTCATTTGTAAATGAATGATTTTAATAAATAGTATAAAATTGCTTCGATGAAAGAAAGGTATAGTTCCTTCTAGTACAAATATAAATACTAGAAGCCACCTCACTAGGTATACAGGTTAACATAACTAACCTGTGTACCTAGTGAGGTGGCTTCTTCGATTTAAAAGTGTTATATAGCTCCATAATTATTCGGTTGGACACCTCAAGCAGTACTAAATAGGATATCAAAATTCTCTTGTACCTTTAACTCTTGCTCTTCTGATTCATTCTGATGTTTGAACGATTCTTTTGGCTGAATTTCTAATATTCTAAAGATCTTTTTTTAAAGTGCCTATAAAGAAGGTTCATTCTCTAGTCTAATTGTGAACAGAAAAAGCAACTATAAAAAAGCAATAATTTGTAAAATAGAATTAGAATCGACTTAGAATATGTTTAAGCAGATATTCTTTTAATTTGAATCTATGTAATGAGTTGAAAATTTTCAAAATGAAGGACATTAATGGATAATGAGTTATTAAATAAGCACAGGAAAGTTTGGTCCATTTTTTTCTGATAAGATGAAACTAGACCGCTTTATTTTAGAAAGAGCAGAATACAGTATTAAAGATTTTTCTCAGTTTCAAAATAATAATGAGCTGATTTCCTACATAGTAGAAAATGATGATTATCCTATATATAATATTCCTCTTATAATGCTAAATAATGTAATGCTTCTAATTACTTTAGCTGATGAAATGGATAAAGTGAGTCCCAGACGTAAAAGCTCAAGTATATTTTTTATTATTGTATGTATAGAATCAGTATATAATTTTATTCCAGCAAAGCCGTTGCAACTTCAAGAAAGACCGATCAAATTTTTTAATAACTATAGTTCACCTGAAGATAAAAAATTGATTGAAGAAGGAATATCCATAGGCTCAGTGGGGCTAGAGTAAAGTTATGGAGTAATCCCTATTAACATGACTCAGTTTGCTTTAATACTGTATAGTATCAGGAATATTGTAGCCCATGAAGGAATTTACTAGAGTTTTGTTTTTCCTTCTAAGGAAGATAGAGGTGGATCAATTCTTAATAATATAATGTCAAAAATCAATAAAGATGAGGCAGCTAAAGAAATCGTATATAACGTATCTATAACATATCAACAATTTAGAAAAGTATGTATTAGAACATTCATCTGCTTTCTTGATAAAGAGTTTGAACGGATGAAAAATAAACAAAGCATTTGTTCCTAGTGAATTAGCGCTTTATTACTTATGAAGTTAGAGTGGGGCTTATCATAAGTAAAGTGCTTTTTTTGTTTGGCTTACGCAGAGACTAAGATCAAAAACTACAAATCAATTGTACTTACCCGTAAACCGTGTTACTCTGAGGAGTGGCAAACTCCAAACTCATGGTCGGCAAGACTTCTTATACAATCATCACCATTTTAGCTATACAGAAAGGTAACACTATGATAAAAGTTGAAGATTTATCCTTCTCGTTTCCACAGAAAGAGCTTTACAATCACATTTCATTTACGCTTGAAGAAGGACAGCATTGTGCTTTTATCGGAACAAGTGGTAGTGGAAAAAGTACCTTGATTGATATCCTCATGGATGTGGAAAGGTATCTGTTTGAAGGCAAGTTAGAGATTGATCCAGATTGCAAAATCGGGCTGGTCAGTCAGTTCTCGCAAGTTGACAAAACCAAAGAAGTGACGGTTTTTGAATATATCGCAGAAAAATTTATAAAGATACAAGATGAGATTACAGCGATTTATGCTGAAATGGCAACAACATCCGATATGGAAGCGCTGATGGAAAAGCATCAATTGGCTTCAGACGCATTCGATGCGATGGATGGGGACAACTTTGAAAGTACGATTAATAAGCAGTTGAATCTAGCGAACCTCATGAAGATCAAAGACCTAAACGTATCCGACTTGAGCGGTGGAGAATTCAAACTGATTCAAGTGATGAAAGAAATGCTTCAGCGTCCAGACTTGATGATTATGGATGAACCGGATGTATTTTTAGACTTTGAGAATCTTAATTCATTGAAAAAATTGATTAATTCTCACAAAGGTATGCTCCTTGTGATTACGCATAATCGCTATCTATTGAATCATTGTTTTAACAAAATCATCCACCTTGAAAACACAGAACTGCAAGAGTTTGACGGGCGTTATATTGATTATAACTTCTCCCTTCTTCAGACTAAAATAGAGTTACAAGAATTGACTGTTGCTGAAGCCGAAGAGATTGAGCGCAACGAAAGTATTGTCGATAATCTTCGAGAAATCGCGACGTATAATTCAGAAGCATCCCGTGGTAGAGCGCTCAAAGCTAGAGTAAGATTTACCGAACGCTTGGAAGCACGTCGACTCAAAGCACCATTTGTGGATATCAAACAACCTGATATTCGTTTAGATATCGATCATGAGATTGAAAGTAGATTTGCGATCAATGTCCGTGATTACAGCGTTTCTTTTGACGAACTGCTGTTGGAAAATGTAAGCTTCAAAATAAAACCTAGAGATAAAGTCGCTCTAATCGGGCCCAACGGTACAGGGAAAACGACGTTGCTTCGAGACATTTTCCATAATAACAAAGAGTCTATTGATATCAAAACAGATGCCAAAATGGCATATTTATCTCAATTCCAGGGCGAAATGCTTCAAGATTCCAATACAATTTTGGATGAATTTATCGAAGCAGGATTTAAAACGTATGAGGAGATTATAGCGTATCTTGCAGACTACGGTTTTGCAGGCGAAATTCTGAATCAGAAGATCGAATCGTTATCCGGTGGCGAAAAAAACTTGCTTCAATTGGCTAAAGTCTCTGCCAGTCATGCTAACATCTTATTTCTGGATGAACCAACAAGCCATTTAGATACCTATACACAGATCGCACTCGAAAAAGCGATTGCAGATTATAAAGGTGCTATTATTATGATTTCGCATGATTTCTATTCGGTTGTGAATGGTATGGATTATGTGTTGATTATTGAAGATAAAACGGTTAAAAAAATGAGTATGGAAGAATTCAAACAAATGATTTACGATAGCCATTTTGATAAAGGCTATTTGGAAGCAGAAAAAAATAAAAAAGCAGTTGAAATGAAAATAGAATTGGCGTTAAAAGATACGAATTTTGAACTGGCTAAACGTTTGGCAGATGAACTAGAAGAATTAATTAAGTTGGTTTAACAGACAGCGATACGACTAGAGTAAATAAGCTCTAGCGCCGCAATAAAATAAGATGATAAAACAGCCTCTATATAGCAAAAAGACACTGGTGCATCACATCTCAGTGTCTTTTTGTTATGTAGAACTCTTTATTGCTCTAAATGAGCCATATCTTTTCCATGTAGCATCCATAGAATAAAGCCATATAGAAGGTGTTTCTAGGATTCTTTTATGATTAGCATATTAATGTTAGTTGTACTACCGATACCCGTACATGTCTCTGCAAAGTAGAAGCTACTCTTTCTTTTCTCGATCTTCCAACATTTTTAGAAAAGAGACTTTTTCACTTAAAAAATCGTGAATAAGATGGAGTTTTTGGATATCTTGCTCAATTTGAAGTTGATGCTGTTCAAGATATTCGCGTCGCTTTTGAGTACTCGCAAGCTGTCCATCTATAAATTCGTTAACTCCTATTCCCGTGGCTCGTAAAAGCTTCACCATCTTCAGCCAATCCAGATCAGCTTGTGCATACTTTCTGTAATTGTTAGTATCTCTGACAACAGGTTGCAGAACACGAATCTGCTCATAATAGCGTAATGTATCTTTGGATAATCCAGTTAACTGCACCATTTGCTTCATAGAATAATACTGTTCCTTAACCAATTCCGCTTCTCTCCTTGCTATGGAGTACACTCCATGCTGTATTCTGATTTTATCAGTACAAAATGTATCAGGTATTATTCATGATTAGCATAGTATACGAAATTCAAATTGGAGGATGATCTATGGAAGCTTCACCATCGACATTTTTAGTATTTGGCGCAACAGGTCGAACAGGTCAGCATTTTGTTAAGATCGCTCTAGCGAATGGACATAAAGTCAAAGCTTTAGTACGAGATATGACAAAGATGAAGCAACAACATATGAATTTGGAATTAATTCAGGGCTCTATTATGGATAATGAGGGTATGGATGGACTACTTCATGATGTCGATGTGGTGATTTGTATGCTTGGAGATGCTCAACAACAACAGAAAGAGGCGATCAACACGTTATTTGTGAAAAGAATAATACCCGCTATGCGGCGACAACGTGTAAAACAATTCCTTTATCAAGCTGGAGGATTTACTCGTCCTTATAAAGAAAAGCTTCCTTGGCTAACTTGGATTTTAAAAAATACAGTGGCAAGACGTGCCGGTCTTCTCGGTCAGCATAAAGATAATGAATCTGTTATCGAATATTTGGTGGATGAAGCACAAGATATCGATTGGATAGTACACCGAGCATGTATTATCGCAGAAGGTCCTACCAAAGGAATATTGAAAAGAGATCAAACTAAGTTTAGTATAGCCACTTTTGGAGATTGTGCAGCATATAATTATGGCCTTTTAAAGGATGATTCTGCTATTCATACATACGATTTAAGCTATTACAGCAAATCGTTTTGAAGTATAGCCTGTAGACTATTTGTATCAACAACTATGATATGCCATAATTTTTATATTCTGTTGATATTATTGTACTATGCTATCTCATGTACTTACAAATTATAGCGAAGAGCTGGAGGAAACAACATGAATAAACGAATTCTGATTAGTGGCGCAAGCTTTGCGGGTCTGGCTACAGCCTATTGGATGAACAAGCGAGGATATGAAGTAACTGTGGTCGAAGTTGCAAGCGGTCTCAAACAAGGTGGTACTCCGGTAAATATTCGCGAACATACGGTAGATATCGTCAAGCGTATGGGGCTCCTTGACCAAATTCAGGCGAATCAAATCCATATGGAACTGACCGAATTCAAAAATGCGGATGATGTAACCGAAAAATCAGAAATTCGTGAACCTCTTGCTGATGATGAATATGAAATAGAACGAGATACACTGCTACATATGATGTATGACGCTGTCAAAGACGATGTAGCGTTTGTATTTAGCGATAGCATTGTATCATTGGAAGACAACAACGATTGTGTCAAGGTAGCTTTCAAAAGTGGACAACAACGCTCGTATGATCTGGTGTTTGGCTGTGATGGCATTCATTCGATTGTTCGCAAATTGTGTTTTGGAAAAGAAGAAGAGTTCTCTCATTTTCTAAAAACCTATTTCTCTATCACTATCGTAGATAAGCTATTGATTCGCGAAAATACAACGCAGATGTACAATGAGCCGGGTAAAACCGTTATGGTGAATGCTTATAATGGTAAAACGGATATTGTGCTCTGCTTTTCTTCCGATCATGAAATTCCGTATGATTACCGCAATGAACAACAGCAACGGGATATTATACTAGAGCAGTTTACCGGTATGAACTGGCGTGTGCCTGAACTACTGGAAGAAGTGAAAAATTCACTACCTTTCTACTTTGATAAGCTTTGCCAGATGAAAATGCCGTCATGGACGAAAGGTCGGGTCGCATTGGTCGGTGATGCAGGCTATTGTGCTTCTCCTGCTGCTGGTATGGGTGGATCACTGGCTATCGATGGGGCGGCGGCTTTGGCAGATGCTTTTGAGCAACACCATGATGATGTAGAACTCGCCTTTCAGACGTACAATAAGAGTTTCCGTCCTTTTATCGAAGAAGTGCAAGCAGATGCGGCGATGATGGTCGAATTTCTGATTCCACAGACAGAAGACGCGATTCGCGAAAGAAATGCACAGTAGAGTTCGCTGATCCATTTTTTATGTTATACAGGAACCAAACAAAAGACCACTTTCTGCTATTACAAGAAGTGGTCTTTTTATGTTGTATATTATTGATGAACTTCATTAGACACTTGAGACCTTTTGTTAGAATCAAAAAACTTAATCTTGACCACAATACAGCTCAGTCCAAGCAATAGAAATACTATGCCACTCCAGATGATGGAATGGACTCCGATCTGAGATAGAAACCATCCGCCAGAAGTGGTGCCAATCGTAACTCCCAGATTAGCAAACGAAACAAACAAGCTATTGGCAAATTCAGGTGCTTCGCTGGCTTCTGATGTTAAACATGTCTGGCTAACGATCAAACCACCTGTAAAAACAGCTCCCCACAACAGAATAATGATTATCATAGGAATCGTATAACTGCCCATATAATAGACGAACAAATAAATAATGCCGAGTACAAAAGGATATAAAATAGTCGTTTTGAGCATATTTCTACTTAAATATGTAGCTGCCCGTATATTGCCAATGATCCCGCTCGCACCAAAAAGAATCAACATGATACTGACTACTTTGCCACTCATTCCGGTTACTACTTGAAGATATTCTGCAAAATAAGAATAGACAGAATATAAAGACGCTAGAAATAAACAAGCTGTTGCAATCGTGAGCCAGAGTTGTGGTTTTTTCAGGACAGTTAACTGTTTGCCAAAAGATAACTTTGCCTCAACCGGCAATGTTGGAATAAAGATCACAATGCCAAGGAGCGCGATCGCATTGATTACCGCTGAAAACAGAAATGCGATTGCAAGCGAAAACTGGTCTCCTATAAAAGCAGTGATCGGAACACCTAATACCATACCTATCGTTAAGCCAGTAAATACTTTGCCTACGGCTATTGCGCTTTGCTCTTTAGGTACAGAGCTTGCCGCGGCTGCAAAAGCGACAGAAAAGTAGACAGGGTGTAGAAAAGCGGGTAACAGTCGAAAGATCATCAAGGCTTCGTAACTTGGAGCAAATGCAGAGAAAACATTTGCGATCGTAAATACAATAAGTACACTAATCAGAACCCTTTTTCGATTGAACCCTGAAAGTAAAAGAGTCATGAACGGACCAAAAATAGCAATAATCAAAGCAAACATGCTCACTAACATCCCTGCTTGAGATACACTGATTTGAAAATGTTCAGCAATTTTTGGCAAAATTCCAACGATGCCAAACTCTGTATTTGTAATACCAAATACGCCAAGTGCAATCGCATAAGTGAAAAATGGTTTATTGGAGTACAACAGAATCATCCTTTCAAAATTAAGTTGATTAATTCAATGTATTTAGTTGGTATTATAGTAAAACCTCAACCATCCCATAAGAACTAGAAGGGAACGTATTCTAGCTGGACAGATTGAGGACATAGTAAAGAAAAGCGGATTATATTCACTCGGCAGATGATTGTTTTGATTGATAATCGTGTTCCATTCCTTTGTAGGTCACGATCTTATCGGCGAGTAAATCCATATTGTGCTGTAATTCCATCATTTTCTGCTGTACTTCTGCGTAGTGTTCTTCGAGAAGAATCCTCCTTGCTGTTAGAGTAGAATCACCTTGTCTTCGAAGTTCAGCAATTTCAAGCATATTGGTAATAGACATTCCTGTCGCTTTAAGACGGGTGAGAAATTGAATCCATGTTATGTCTGCTGAAGAATAGCAACGATACCCGAGCTCATTGCGATCAATCGAAGATAACAGTCCGATATTTTCATAATATCGAAGGGTGTGGACACTAAGACCTGTGACAGTAGCTACTTGTCGAATCGTTAATAATGTTTCCATGAGACAAAGTATATACCTTCGAGTGAACTCTAATGCAAGTTTTTTTTCGCGATACATTTTATGATGATGAGCATAGTAGAATAAGGATAGGGAGGTCGTTGTAATCCATAAATATGTTCTTTATAACTAGAGGATTAATAAGACGGTATATGAAATAATAAGAGGTAGAATAGAGTAGATCTGTTTTAAAAAAGTTCAAACATTCTGTTGGAAGAGAAGAGGAATATACCAATGAACATCTATTGTCAGGGGATTTTTAAGCAGATGGATATGGCTGTCGATTCTGTGATTAAGCTTATCAACACATTGAGTAATGAAGATCTGAGCATTAGACCCACCGCAGAGAAAATGTCGATCGGCGAATTGCTTGCGCATATGTCTGTACTTTGCAAAGCTGACTTTCTGATCGGGAAAGGTGTCTCTGAGGAAGAGATCGATCTTTTTTACAAAGAAGCAGAACCTGCACCTAATCTGAATGCGATCGCAGAGGCGTTATTGCATCATTATGATTTTCTAAAAGAAGGCATAGCACAGCTGGAGGAATCAGAGCTTTTGCAACAAACCATAGCATTCTGGGGTGGTACTCATTCCCGTTATGAATGGCTTTTGGATACTCAAGCACACTTCTACCATCATCGTGGACAATTGCATGCGATGCTTGTTCATGTGTTGAAGCGGGAGCCGAATGTGCAGTTGTTTGAGTAACATACATATAGCCCTGCACCATAACCTCAATCACATTTAGGATACAGGGCATTTTAGCAGATCATCGCACTTCATATACAAGCTGATCTTTTTGTTATTCATTAAGAATGTTTACTTCCATACCATGACATTTGAAAACATGATCCGGATTTTTGTCGACGGCATCTTTCTGAAGTTCGTACATGGCTAGTTTGTAATTGATTTCTTCTAGATGTTTTAATTCTTCTTCAATATGTTTTTGTATTTCTAATTTATGATTTTTCAACATTTCTTGTCTTTCTACAAAAGTGATATTGCCTGCTTCAAAAAGCTCTTTATATTCTTTTATTTTAGCAATAGACATGCCAGTTTCTCGAAGGCAACGAATAAAAGAAAGCCAGTCTATATTTTGTTCAGTATAGACCCGTCTCCCTTTTTCATCGCGAGATATGTTTGGTAGTATGCCCTGCTCTTCATAAAATCGCAGTGTTTTTGCAGATATATTTACATTTTCAACTACATAATTCATAGAATACGTCATATTATTTGTCTCCACCTTTTAGTTACAGTTACTGTAACCTAATCATAGCACGAAAGTGAATAGAGAAACTAGCATATTTGTTGTAACGCTATATAAAATTAACCTTTACTTCCCCTTACGTCAACCAATTACAATAACTATTGTAAAGAAAATATAAGACAAAGAGGGCTAACCATATGAATACAAAATATAGCAAGCTATTTGACTCATTTACTTTTAAAAGTGGAGTGACTATCAAAAACAGAGTGGTTATGGCACCGATGACTACATGGGCAAGTAATGAAGATCTTACCGTTTCCGAGGAAGAAATTAGCTATTATCAAGAACGTGTGAATGGTGTTGGACTGGTGATTACAGGATGTACGCATGTGACGCCGAATGGACAAGGGTTTACACATGAATTTGCCGGATACGATGATGCATTTATTCCTAGTTTACGTAAATTAGCGGATGCCGCTAAAAGTGGTGGAGCACCTGCGATCTTACAAATTTTTCATGCAGGGAATAAAGCTTTGCCTGAACTGGATGTAGTGAGTGCAAGTGCATTAGCATCTGAGGTTACGGCGCTTGGATCAACAGCAGCAGCAAGAGAATTATCCCACGAAGAAATTCTTGCGATGATTCAAGCCTTTGGGGATACAACAAAAAGAGCGATTGAAGCGGGATACGATGGTGTTGAGATTCATGGAGCGCACGGGTTTTTGATTCAAAACTTCTGGTCACCGTCGACTAACCAACGGACAGATCAATGGGGCGGTACGCTTGAAAATCGGTTACGTTTTCCAATGGCTATTATTGAAGAAATCAAATCTGTTATTGCAAAATATGCTACCAAGCCGTTCATGCTAGGATATCGCTTCTCACCAGAAGAATCATCCAAATCAGATGGATTGCGTATGAAAGATACGTATCAATTAATTGATTTTCTGGTAGAACAAGATTTAGATTATATCCATGCTTCGTTAGATCATTTATCCTCCAAACCAGTAGATGCACAAGATGACAAAACAAGACTTGCATTGATTTTGGAAAAAGCAAACGGTAGAGTACCTGTATTAGCAGCAGGTTCTGTGACAACAGCAGACCAAGCTCTTGAACATGTAGAATCAGGATTACCACTGATTGCACTTGGACATACATTAATAATGAATCCTGATTGGGTGGAAAAAGTAGAAATCGGGCGTGAGTCTGAAATTACTTCCGAATTAAATCTTTCCCGTATTCAGCTTCCAGAAAAATTGGTAACCATTCTTAAAAATTCACCAGGTTGGTTTAATATTAGCGAATAAAGTAAGATAATTAGTACTATACAAATATATTAAAAAAGAGAACCTTCTTAGATGAGTTCTCTTTTTTATTGTTTACTAAGATACATAAATTTGACTACGATTGGAGAAAATAATAGAGGATGATGAGGATTTAGTAGAGATTGATCCTGTAAATGAAGTAAATGAATAAATACGAATGAGCGAATAAAAAATAAGTAAAATCCATATTTCTCTATGTTTTCCGATTAGATACCTCCTCAACGGGTAAAAAATAACAAAAGGAAGAGGAGGAATATAATGCTTAATATGAAATCAAAAGGGAAAATGATTACAGTTGCTTTATTACTCGCTTTACCTCTATCTACAGCTACAGGAACGATCCAATCGTTAACTTTAGGACAGACGGCTGTTGCAGCTACATCTTCTACAACTGCTACTACATCGAAGCTTACAGACTCTTTGAAAGGTGGCTATACCGTCGCAGCGACCAAGCTAGATGTACCTTGGTCTATACAGTTCTCTGGCAATACCGTCTATATCACACAACGTGGTGGAGGCATTGTCCAGATTAAGAACGGTAAGCAAACGGTACAAAAAGTGCAGACCAAAAAGCCACTTCGTGTTGTAGGTGAAGCAGGACTGACAGGCTTCGTACTCGATCCTAAATTTACTACAAATAAAATGGCTTATATTTATCATGCGTATGAGAAAAATGGTGAAGGATTCAACCGAATTGTCAAAGTGAAGTTAGTCGGCAATGTCTGGAAAGAACAAAGCAAGCTAGTGGAAGGCATTCCCGGCGGACGTATTCATGAAGGTGGACGTTTAGCGTTTGGCCCAGACGGTATGTTGTATAGTACAGCCGGTGAAACGAATCGCAGAGAGCTTTCTCAAGATCTGAAAAGCTTAGGTGGCAAAATTCTGCGCATGACATCTACAGGCAAAATCCCTAAAGACAATCCGATCAAAAATTCATATGTCTATGCTTATGGACTACGCAACTCGCAAGGGATTGCATGGACATCTGACGGCAAATTATATGCATCCGATCATGGCCCAAGTGGCGCTCCCATCCCGGGCGGTGGCACAGATCGCACAGGTCTGGATGAAATGAATCTGATTAAGCCCGGTTCTAACTATGGCTGGCCTAAGATTATGGGCAACGAAACCGCACCAAATATGGTTTCTCCGCTCTATGTCGCTAGTTCCAAAGCGATCGCTCCATCCGGTATCGCTACGACTCCAGATGATACAATACTTGTTGCCACACTGGCAGGGAAGAGTCTAAAAGAATTTGACCCTGTTTCCAAAAAAATGACCGATATCTTAACAGATGTGGGACGTGTCCGTGATGTAGCAGTATACAACGGTAAGATTTATGTGATCACCAACAACACCGCAGGCGGAACACCAGAGAAAAATGATGATCGCTTGCTAATTTTAAAATAAGTAAGAGTTATTCTGATTAGATCATAAGATGAACAGAGTATTAAAATAAACAATAAAAAGAAGCAATTAGGAAAAGATACGCTATCCTGATTGCTTCTTTTTCATTTTATTTAGGTGAAGTGTTATGATGAAATTTAATACAGCCTGAAGGGAGTACCTATGAAGAGTACAAAGTTAATTATTGTTGAAGGTCTTATGGGATCAGGCAAAACGTCTACAGCGTCTTTTCTCCAAAAATACTTGGAGCAACAGCATATACAAGCTAGTGTATTTCTTGAAGGTGATCTGGATCATCCTGTCGATTTTGAAAGTGTAGCTTGTCTAAATGAGGACGAATATCGCTCGTTATTACGACAGTTTGAACATGATAAAGAGTGTATTCAGCAAATGGTTCACTCGCAAGGATCCAATCATTTTTTCTTTTATCAAAAAGCAAAACAGATATTAAACGATACATTTTCAGATGATCTATATACATATATAGCAACTTACGATATTTACGAATTACCATTAGCCAGACATTGCGAATTGCTTTTACAGAGTTGGAGAGACTTTGTAGATCGTGTAGCTGATAAGGATGAAGTGGTTGTTTTGGAATGTTGTTTTTTTCAAAATCCAATGTGTATGTTATTAGCTAAAAGTAATGCCGATCAGGCAGTCATTACGCAGTATATTCTTGAGCTTGCTGATATCATTAAGCCACTTCAACCTGTGCTTATTTATCTATATCAAGAAGATATCAGTAGAACATTACATCGAGTGAGTGCAGAACGATCCTCTGAATGGTTAGACTTTGTCATCTGGTATTATACAGAACAAGAATATGGCAAATCATATCAATTAAGCGGGGTAGAGGGACTGATAGAATGTCTGCAAGTGCGAAGAAGATTGGAATTAGAGATTTTGGAGCAGTTGAATATGAATAAATTGTTGATTGATAACTCAGTAATTAATGGGGAACAAACACAGCAAAAGCTTATAGATTATTTAAATGAGTTGAAGAATAGCTAATTGTAGTTCATATATTCGTATAATAGAACCCGTTTAGTTGGTATCGTAAATGAACACTAAACAAAAGAGGTTCTTCCAGATACATAGTATCTAGGAGAACCTCTTTTTTTATCTTTTATGATGCTACGCTACAGTGATCTTTACACCGTAACTCCACCTCCATGATACCGTCCCTTCGGCACAACCAACGGCGAACCTGAAATGGGATCTTCAATCACGGTACAATCCAATCCGAAAATCTCTTTCACTCGTTCACTGGTGACCACTTCCGCAGGAGTACCTTCTGCAACCAGCTTGCCCGTATGAAGAGCAAAGATATGATCTGCATATCGTGCCGACAAGTTGATATCATGAAGTACCATCACAATCGTAGTGCCATGCTTGCGATTCAGATCGGTCAACAGATCGAGAATCTCTACTTGATAGGTGATATCTAGAAAAGTGGTCGGTTCATCCAGAAATAAAATATCCGTTTGTTGCGCGAGTGCCATCGCAATCCAGACCCGTTGACGTTGTCCGCCAGACAGCTCGTCGATATTATGATTAGCGAATTGCGTAATATCCATAATCGTCATCGCTTCTGCAACAGCTTCATAATCTTTTTTGCTCCAGCTTCCGAACATCTTCTGATGAGGGAACCGTCCTCTACCGACTAGATCAGCAACAGAGATGCCTTCTGGCACGATAGGAGACTGGGGAAGCAGTCCGATAATGCGGGCTAAGGCTTTGGCAGGGAATTTACTTATCGGCTTACTATCCAGTGTTACGTGACCGGAAGTAGGTTTGATCAATCGAGCTAATGTTTTGAGTAGCGTCGATTTACCGCAACCATTTGAACCGATGATCACACTGATTTGGTGACTCGGTATCGTGAGGTCTACGCCGTGAATAACGGTTTTATTTTCATATCCTGCTACTAATTGTTCCGCTTGAAAAAGATGTGTCGGCTTCATTATAGTTCCCCCTTTTGATTCATTCGGATCAGCAAGAAGATCAGATAAGGCGCTCCGAGTAATCCAGTAATGATACCTACGGGGAATCTGTACTCAAACGCAAATTGTCCGATCAGATCGGCAGCTAGCACTAGATTCACACCGACCAATCCTGCGGGCATAATATTAGACGAACCTACGCCTACTAATCTTTTGGCAATTGGCCCAGCTAGAAAGGAGACAAAAGCAATCGGCCCTGTAGTCGCTGTCGCGATCGCCACCATACAGACCGAGCTCACAATCAGTGCAATCCGTGTGCGATCCGTGTTCACACCTAATGAGAAAGCAGATTGCTCTCCCAATTCTAAGATGCTCAAGTGCTTGCTAAGTCCAATAATTAGCGGTGAACAGATCAGCACAATAATGATCAGTGGCGGTAATTCACGCATCTGCGAACCGTTCAGACTACCTGTTAACCACCGAAGGGCTGAAGGAATATCTTGTTGAGCACTGATCAATAACAGATAAGAAATCACTGCATCCAGCATTGCCTGAATACCGATACCAATCAGAATTAAACGTCCAATCGAAAAGACTTTGCCTCTAGATAATATATAAATAAAAATAACGGTAATCAGCCCTGCAACCACAGAAGCAATCGAGATGACTGCATTACTAGCATGCAGAATCACAATACAAAAAACAGCTGCTGCGCTGGCACCTGAGGTAATCCCGATCACATTTGGATTCGCAAGTGGATTACGTAATATCGTCTGAAAAGTATAGCCAGCTACGCCAAAGGCAAATCCTGCAAACAGTCCTGCTAACATACGTGGTAAGCGAATCGTACTGACTGCAAAAGATACACCTTTGATCTTTTCTCCTGATAGAGCACGAATAACATCACCCAGTGGATAGATGGTATTGCCTAGTACAAGCATCGCGCAACATAGACCAACAGCAATGATAGCAAGCAGACTGGTCACAATGAACCAGCGGCGATGGCGTTGACGTCTGCCTGCTTGGATAAATTCAATCGCAGCTTGGCTCATAATGAACGCACTTTCGAGCGCATCGCTACTACGATTAAGATAGGAGCTCCTATAAAGGCAGTGACGATTCCCACTTCAAGCTCACCCGGATTACTGATCAGTCTGCCGCCGACATCAGATACCGTCAAAATAATAGCCCCTGTGATCGCAGACATAGGAATCACAAACCGCAAGTCGGCTCCCAGAATCAGCCGTATCACATGAGTAGCAAGTAGACCAACAAATCCTATCGGGCCAGCAAGTGCAGTCGCTGCTCCACATAATAAAACTCCTGCCAAAGCGGCGATCAATCGTAGGGTGCCCGTACGTACACCAAGACCTGTAGCCACATCATCACCAAGTGCTAACGCATTTAGTGCAGGTGCAGTGATAAAGCCAATCAATAAGCCGACTGCCAAAAACGGGATAAAGGTAGCTATCGCACTCCAATTTGCAGAGCCGACGCTACCTACTTGCCAGAATCTAAATTGATCCATCACATACGAGCGAGGAATCATAATCGCTGTTACGAGTGAAGATAGAGCTGCACTGGTTGCTGCACCGGCTAAGACCAGCTTGATCGGTGTAGCTCCGCCACGACCCATCGAACCAATCCCGAATACAAATACCGCGGTGATCGCTGCTCCAGCCAGAGCTAACCAGATATACTGATTGGCATGACTAATATTAAGAAAAGCGATCCCAAAAACCACAAACAAGGACGCTCCTGTATTCACTCCTAATATACTGGGATCAGCAATCGGATTACGGGTGACTGCTTGCATCAATGCACCGGATACGCCAAGAGCTGCTCCACAACATAAGCTGAACACTGTGCGAGAAATGCGTTTACGTACAATATTAGCGCCGTAACTATCGACATTCGGATAAAATAACCCGTCTATTAATTCGTGCCATCCTATTGATCTTGAACCTAAGACCAGGGAGGCAATAGCAGTGAACCCGAGCAAGATCAAGCAAATGATCAGCACCCATACGAAGTTTTTAGGCATATGTGAGTGTAAGTGTTTCTCATTTGAAAGAGTTGAACTATCCATTTACTTTATCAGCAGCAGCACCGATTAATTTCAAATATTCATCGATGGTGTATGAAATCGAAAGTGGATTAGGTGTTCCAGCAGCTACCAAAGGAGTATCGCTTGTGATAAACGCTACTGAACCTCTTTGAATTGCAGGAATTTTACCAAGCAATGGATCTGCTTTGACGGCTTGATACAATTTGTCATCGCCATATCCGATTAAGATATCGGCATCGTTTAATACTTCTGCATTTTCAGCACTCAAGTTTAAAGAATAGCTTTTTGGATCTTTGATTTCTTTTGTTATACTTGCTGGAGCATCCATGCCTAATTCTTTTAAGAACGATACACGAGAATCAGCAGGCGTATAAATATGAAGTTTGGACATATCCGTATCGGAGAAATTCACCCATACGACTGTTTTACCTTTGATTTGCGGATAAGCACTTAGCTTGTCGTTGACTAATTTTTCGGTATCTTTGATCAATTGTTCGCCTTGCGCTTTCATACCCATTCCTGTCGCATTGAGCAATACTTGTTCACGCCAAGTGGTTGCCCAAGGAGCTGTTGGATAAGCGACAACAGGAGCAATCTGACTGAGTGTATCGTAATCTTCTTGCGTAATACCAGAGTATGCTGCAAGAATAACATCTGGATTAGAATCGGAAATCGCTTCAAAATCTAGACCATCGGTATCTTGGAAAACGTTCGGATTTTTCACACCAAGCTCATCTAGCTTTTTGGCTGTCCATGGCAAAAGTCCACTACCATCTTGAACTCCAAAGTTCGCTGCTGAAAAGCCGACAGGGACCACACCTAGAGCAAGTGCTACATCTTGGTTCGCCCATTGTACTGTAGCTACACGTTCAGGTTTGCTTTCGATCACAGCCTCGCCTAGAGCATGCTTGATCACGATTGGATACTCTGTTGTATCTGCTGGTGTAGCGGCTGCCTCTGTATTCGTTGTTTCTGTTGGAGCTGGAGTTGTTGTAGAAGCCGCTTGGTTGTTGGAACAACCAACGAGAGCAACAATCGACATGATTAAGATCAGTACCGCGGTAAAAGATAATTTCTGTCTAGTATTCATAGTGATCCCCTTTCGTACCCGAACATGATTGTTAATGGTACTTAGTCTCTGATTTTGGTGTTGATTATCTTAAATGAGTAAACTCAAATGAAATATAAGCATATGTAATACATGATAATGATTATCAACCTCAATAATATAGCGTTTTATCTCTAGCAGTGTCAATGAAAAAGTGGCAATTTAATAAGGAAATTCATCATATTTCTTCACTTTTCGCCAAAGTATGTAAGCATTGTTATAATAAACTTTTTTACATCATAAGCAGGTAGTGGTTTACAATATATTTATAGATATTTCAATGAAATCGTAGATGATTAATCTCAAGAAAGCAGGATATTATAAAATGACAGAACAGCACCAACAACGTTACCGTTTTAGTGAAGCACCGATATGGAGTCTGCAACGCAAATATTACGAAGATGCAGGCCTAGAAGCATGGAGAAATGATCAAGTTCCTCAATACATTACAAGTAATCCTGCTACAGCGATTGCTTATGCTGAAATGATTTTTGCTTTTTTACAAGATCAGATGAATCAAGGATTAGGTGCAGAACCAGTCTATATTGTCGAACTGGGAGCAGGAGCAGGTCGTCTGGCTTACCATGTCTTATATGAATTGCAAAAGTTAAAAGAATACGCAGGTATTGATGTACCGGAGTATCACTATGTCATGACAGATCTGGCAATGAATAATGTGATCGGCTGGAGAGAACACTCTGCATTACAGCCATTTATCGAACAAGGGATTCTTGATTTTGCTCAATTTGATGCCGTGCAAAGTGATTCGCTTCATTTAACCGTATCAGGGAAAGTCATTCAACAAGGTGATCTCACACAACCGCTCCTGATTATTGCAAATTACTTCTTCGATGCGATTCCGCAGGAATTGATCTATGTGGATGAAGGCAGTATTTATGAAGCTGATGTGTATATTGAATATTCCAAAACAGGTGCTGAATTTGAAGCACTGACTACTTCTCAACAACTCAATCATATTCATTTGAGTTATGAATATCGCAAAGCACCGGAGTATGAGCAAGATGATTATATTTATCGTGATCTAATTGCGATCTATCAAGAACGTCTGGAAGATGCACATATCTTATTTCCCAAAGTGGGACTAGAATGTCTGGATCGCCTGGATGCTTTATCTCAATCAGGTTTTATGTTGCTGACCGCAGATAAAGGCGATCATTTGATCGAAAATTGGGAATTTGCAGAACCGCCTGAATTGGTGTTGCATGGTAGCTTTTCTTTAATAGCGAATTACCATGCTGTCCAGTATGTGTTCGAGCAAAAAGGAGCAGAGATTCTATTTGTTCCGCATCATTACAACAACATCAATGTCGGTTGTATTTTACATGTAGCACAGCCCAAAGCATATACGAATACACGATTAGCCTATCGCCGTTCAGTCGAACGCTTTGGCCCCGACGATTTCTTTAGTCTAAAAATGTGGATCGATCGTCATCTGGATGAGTTAGGGATGCAACAAATTTTAAGCTTTTGGCGCTTAGGTGGATATGATGCGGAGTTCTTTATTCAGACGACCAAGCAAATTTCTGCATTATTACCCGAAGCCAACGATGAGGAAAAGCAAGATCTATGGATGGGAATTCAGAAAATGTGGTCAGCCTTCTATGTGATGCCACAACGATATGATCTGGCACTGGATGCCGGTCTGATTTTATTTGAAATGGATATGTTCCAGGAAGCGAAGCAGTATCTAGAAATATCAGTTGCTCAAGAGCAAGAGGAAGTCGTGTCGACCGTATATTACTGTCTGGCGATTGCGTGTCTGGAACTGGATCTAATGGATCAAGCCGAAGAGTACTTGAAGCAACTACTTGTTCTTGAACCGGATCATGAAGAAGCATTGGCATTAATGTCGGTATTGATGGCGGAAGAATAATTACGAATCTAACCCGTTATAGAGCTACAACAAGAAGAAGCATTGAAGAGTGTTTTAATCTCTTTGATGCTTCTTTTATTTGTCTATAAACAGACAATATTATGTATTATGTCGAACTTGTACGTACATATTTTAAAGGTTTGAGTAATTGTCTAAAATTATTATAATTTATGTATATTTTAACTTATATAAGTCGTTAAATGATCCAAAAAGGCTTGAATAAAGCATTTAATTAAGGATGTATATTTTATTTTTACTATAAAAAGAGTGTCTATATCACTTCTCATAGAAGACAAAGAGATATTTTTTATCTTTTTTTGATTTAAAAAGGGATCTTACATTGACAAATGTACGTACAAAAAATATACTGTAACTGTTACAAAAAGAAAACGCATTCTTTTTAAAAAGAATATTGGAGATTACCATACTTATAGATAATGTAGTGACTTTATTTTGAAATATATGCTTAATCCGTACGACTAACGTATCAACACCAAACTGCACTATAGAGAGGGGACTACATGAGCATGAGTCATGTGGATATGAAAGAAGCGATTATGAACGGAGAGACTTCGCTCGGGATTGAATTTGGCTCCACACGGATCAAAGCGGTCTTGATTAATAAGCAATTTGAGACCATCGCATCGGGAAGTTATGAATGGGAGAATTTGTTGAAAGACGGATTCTGGACATACGATCAAGCGGATATTATTACAGGGATGCAGACAGCTTATCGTGAAATGAAGCAAGAAGTAGAGCGCCAATATGGAATCACGCTACAGACAGTGGGTTCGATTGGATTCTCTGCCATGATGCACGGCTATGTAGCACTGGATAAACAAGGCGAATTACTGGTTCCTTTCCGCACATGGCGTAATGCGACAACAGGCGTAGCAGCCAAAGAATTAACTGAACTGTTCCAATTCAATATTCCAGAACGTTGGAGTATCGCCCATCTGTACCAAGCGATTCTGAATCAAGAAAGTCATGTACCTCAGATTGCATCGTTAACGACATTAGCAGGATACATACACTGGTTGTTAACAGGCAATCAAGCGGTGGGAATCGGCGATGCGTCCGGTATTTTCCCGATTGAAGAGTCTGCGCATAATTACCATCCATCCATGTTGGCTCAATTTAATGAATTGATTGCAGATAAAGGATACGCATGGAAAATCGAAGATTTGTTACCGAAAGTGTATCGTGCAGGAGAGCAAGCGGGTCTGTTAACAGAAGCAGGTGCTCAATTACTCGATACTACCCAAACGTTGCAAGCTGGTATTCCATTTTGTCCGCCAGAAGGCGATGCAGGTACAGGAATGGTTGCCACCAATAGTGTAAGAAAGCGCACTGGTAATATTTCTGTTGGTACTTCGGTATTTGCGATGATCGTACTGGAAAAAGAATTGTCTAAAGTTCATCCAGAGATTGATATCGTAACGACACCAGACGGTAGCCCTGTTGGAATGGTGCATGCTAACAACTGTTCTAGTGATATCAATGCATGGTTAGGATTGTTCCGTGAATTTTCCGAAGCGATGGGATACGAAGCCGATAATGCCAAGCTATTCAGCGTGATGTTCAACAAAGCGCTTGAAGCTGATCCAGATGGCGGTGGATTGCTTAGCTATGGTTATTATTCCGGTGAAAATATTACAGGTATTGAAAAAGGTCGTCCATTATTTGTCCGTTCACCTGAAAGTCGCTTTAATCTAGCGAACTTTATGCGTACTCATCTATTCTCTGCTTTTGGTGCATTGAAGATCGGAATGGATATTTTGACCAAAAATGAAAATGTAGCGATCGATAGTATTCTTGCTCATGGCGGTCTATTCAAAACACCTGTAGTCGGACAGCGAATCGTTGCAGCAGCAATGAATGTACCGATTTCGGTAATGGCGACAGCTGGTGAAGGTGGAGCATGGGGAATGGCACTATTAGCTTCTTATATGATCAACAAAGACGAGCAGGAAAGTCTGGATATCTTCTTGGAACAAAAAGTATTCCATGATGTTGTCGGTGAACAAGTACAGCCAGATGCAACCGATGTGAAAGGGTTCGAAGCCTTTATCGAGCGTTATCAGCAAGGATTGGCTATCGAACAAGCAGCTGTAGATCATTTGTTAGAGAACGGGAGGAACTAAGCATGTTAGAGCAGTTAAAAGAAGAAGTCTATCAAGCAAATCTAGAATTACCGAAGCATGGATTGGTCAAATTCACATGGGGAAATGCCAGTGCTGTCGATCGTGAAAGTAATCTATTTGTGATCAAGCCAAGCGGTGTCGATTATGAAACGATGAAACCTAGCGATATGGTGGTTGTTGATCTGGATGGCAATGTGGTTGAAGGCGATATGAGACCTTCTTCGGATACAGCGACTCATGCGGTTCTGTACAAGCATTATCCACAAATTGGCGGCATTGTGCATACCCATTCCACATGGGCAACAATCTGGGCGCAAGCGGGTCTGGATGTGCCTGTAATGGGAACGACACATGCAGATACATTCTATGGCGCTGTACCTTGTGCACGCTTCTTGAACCAAGCAGAGATTGATCGTGGATATGAAGCGGAGACAGGGAATGTCATTATCGAAACGTTCGAACAACGTGGACTTGATGTCATGGCGATTCCAGCTGTATTGCTTCATGGTCATGCACCATTTACATGGGGGAAAGATGCGAAGTCTGCTGTAGTGAATAGTGTTGTGCTTGAAGAAGTCTGCAAAATGAATCTATATGCACGTCAATTGAACAACTTTGCTAAAGAATTGCCACAGAATATTCTGGATAAACATTATCTGCGCAAACATGGTAAAGATGCGTATTACGGGCAAAAGTAATATAAAGAAATCTTTTTGAATATAGAGAGTACAAGATGATGGTGACTTATTAAAGTAGAAATGTATACACGTCTCTTTACACACTGGATTTGTTTTCAATAAACTCACTTTTAAATAACTCTCACTAATATAATTATGAAAAGAGGATGAAATGATATGTCAGTAGCAACTAAACAATTTTGGTTCGTAGTCGGTTCACAGCATTTGTACGGAGAAGAAGCACTAGGACAGGTTAAAGCAAATGCACAAAAAATCGCAGACTCGTTAAACGCTAGCGGAGTATTGCCGTATCCATTGGTATTGCAAGATTTGGCAGTAACCGCAGACAAAATCACCAGCATTATGAAAGAAGTCAATTACCGTGATGAAGTCGCTGGTGTAATCACATGGATGCATACTTTCTCTCCTGCAAAAATGTGGATTCGTGGTACGAAATTGCTACAAAAACCATTGCTTCATTTGGCAACACAATACAATGAGAGTATTCCATGGTCTACGATTGATATGGACTTTATGAACTTGAACCAAGCGGCGCACGGTGATCGTGAATACGGATTTATCAATGCTCGTCTAGGGAAACAAAACAAAATCGTGGTTGGATATTGGGAGCGTCCAGAAGTGCAACAACAGATCGCAGACTGGATGGATGTTGCGTTTGCTTATAACGAAAGCTTTAATATTAAAGTTGCTCGTTTTGGCGACAACATGCGTAATGTGGGTGTAACCGAAGGCGACAAAGTTGAAGCACAAATTCAATTTGGCTGGACAGTCGATTATTACGGTATTGGCGATCTTGTAGAATACGTTAATGCTGTGACTGAACAAGAAATCGACGAATTGCTTACTCAATACAAAGAATTGTATGACTTTGAATATGGTACGTACAGCCAAGAAGCTTGGGAAGCAAGTGTACGTGTACAAGTAAGTTATGAGATCGCAATCAAGCGTTTCTTGGATAACGGTGGGTACACAGCATTTACGACTAACTTTGAAGACTTGCACGGTATGAAGCAACTTCCAGGTCTTGCGGTTCAACGTTTGATGGCGCAAGGGTATGGTTTTGCAGGTGAAGGGGATTGGAAAACAGCAGCATTGGATCGCCTGCTGAAAGTGATGAGCCACAATGAAAATACAGGCTTTATGGAAGATTACACGTATGAAATGGCTGAAGGTCAAGAAGCGATCTTGCAATCTCATATGTTAGAAGTTGATCCGACTCTTGCGAGTAGCAAACCGAAAGTAGTTGTATCTCCACTAGGCATCGGCGATCGCGAAGATCCAGCTCGTCTTGTATTTGATGGTAAAGCAGGCGAAGGTGTTGTTGTATCCATGGCTGACTTTGGTACTCATTACAAATTGTTGATCAACGAAGTGTCTGCATTCGAGCCTACGGTTCCTGCACCGAACTTACCGGTCGCACGTGTACTATGGCAAGTAAAACCTAACTTCCAAGACGGCGTACGTGCTTGGATCGAAAATGGTGGCGGTCACCATACGGTTGTATCGTTGAACCTTACAACAGACCAAATCGTAACCTATGCAAAATTAGTGAACTTGGATTATGTTATTATTAAATAAAAATGGTAAATAGCTGATTGATCGATGGATGAATTATAAAAAGTAAGATCACATGCAAAGTCGGAGTTCATCTCCGACTTTTTGCGTTTTGTTGTTAATATTGAGAATAGGATGATGGATATACTGATTGCTTGCAGACTATACTTGATTTGAATAGACTTCAACATCTATAAAGGGTATACTTTATCTATTTTTGAAAGCGTGTTCAATCAAAGGAGCTGATTGCTATGACTGTTTATAATAGTGCTTGTGATGTAAGTCAACCGCAAGAAGGTCATCGTCTAACTGATATTCCTGCTCATGATCCATTTGTGTTAGCTGATTCATCGACAGGTACATATTATTTATATACCGGCGCAGTACCTTCACTACACGGAGTAGCATCTTATGGAGTATTAACGTATACCAGTCAGGACTTGGAGTCTTGGAAAGGCCCTTATCTTGTCTTTACCATACCTGAAAATAGTTGGGCACATCCTCAACATGGGGCTTGGGCTCCTGAAGTACACGCTTATAAAGGTCGGTACTATTTATTTGTGACACTTCATAATCAAGAGCGGAAGCTAGATGGTGAGCCTGTTCAAGGGTATGAGAAGCATTGGAGAGGTACTGTGATTGCTGTGAGCGATTCACCAGCAGGCCCTTTTGAAATGATCAACCCGGAAGCTCCTGTGGTATCTTCAACTCAGATGACATTAGATGGCACGCTGTATATGGATGAACAAGATGAGCCATGGATGGTCTATTGTCATGAATGGATTCAGACGATTGACGGTACGATCGAAGGGGTGCGTCTTGATGCTGACTTATCAACTGCTATCGGAGAACCGATGACGTTATTACAAGCTTCTTCGGCACCGTGGTTATCCCAGCAACAGCATGCGCTAGAGGATCAAGAGATATCTGTCTATGTCACCGATGGTTGTCAGCTTTATCGTACATTTAGCGGTAAGCTAATGATGCTGTGGTCAAGCTATGAAGGAGATAGCTATGTGCAGACGATTGCTCGCTCAATCAGTGGTACACTTGCAGGTCCGTGGGAACAATTGGAGCCATTAGTGAAAGAAGATAGCGGTCACGGGATGCTTTTTCAGACTTTTGATCAGCAATGGATGTTGATTTTGCATCGTCCTTTTGATATGCCTGCTTCACGTTGTTATCTATATGAGATTGAAGATACTGGAGATCGATTTAGACTGAAACATTCGATAGCAACGTTGTAATGCCAACTATATAATGATCGCTGTACCTAAAGGATACGTAGTTCCTATCCAAAGCTAACGTATCCTTTTGACCTACATATTATGTATAATATAACATAATAAAAGCTGTAGATTGCTAGACAAAAGCACAGTAACCCGATAGACTTTAAGATGTTCGACTATTTCAGTCAATCTTCTCATTTTTTACCAGATCAAAATAGTTTATAATGAAGAGACACATGCCGATAATATTTTAAATAGAAGATAATTTGGTTATAATGAATACAGATAACGTATATTCCTGAGTGGAGCTTTGCTTCTGGAATGACCTGGATAGAAGCGCCTGCTCTTTTTTGCAAATATAAAGAGATAAAGGAAGGTTTTTATGAACAGCATACCGAAAAAAACAGACATTATCTTAATTGGTGCCGGAGTCATGAGTGCGACTTTGGGGTCATTGCTTAAAGAGTTAGCACCCGAATGGGAAATCAAAGTATTTGAGAAGCTAGCCAATGCAGGAGAAGAAAGCTCTAACGAATGGAATAATGCAGGAACAGGTCATGCTGCGCTGTGTGAACTGAACTATACGTCAGAGAAGCCAGATGGATCGGTCGATATTAGCAAAGCCGTTAATATTAACGAACAATTTCAACTATCCAAGCAATTCTGGTCTCATCTCGTAAAGCGCAATATTATTCGTCGACCACAAGACTTTATTAAGCCGATTCCACATATGAGTTTTGTATTAGGACAAAGTAATGTGACTTTTCTGAATAAAAGATTTAAAGCGCTTTCGGAAAATCCATTATTTCAAGGCATGCAATATTCAGAAGACCCGGTTAAATTAAAACAATGGATTCCATTAATGATGGAAGGTCGTACATCGAATGAACCGATCGCCGCTACCAAAATCGATTATGGAACCGATGTGAACTTTGGTGCGTTAACTCGTATTTTATTCGACGATCTCAAAACTAAAAATGTAGAAATACACTATAAACATATGATTAAAGATATCAAGCGTGCTGCCGAAGGTGGATGGGAAGTCAAAGTCCATAATATTAGCACAGGCAAAACAGAACTTCATATTGCCAAATTTGTTTTTATTGGCGGTGGTGGCGGTAGTCTACCGTTGCTTCAAAAAACAGGTATTCCTGAATCCAAGCATATCGGTGGATTTCCGGTTAGTGGCGTATTTATGTCATGTACCAATCAAGCAGTGATTGAACAACATCATGCCAAAGTCTATGGTAAAGCAAAATTAGGTGCTCCGCCGATGTCTGTACCGCATTTGGATACACGTTATATTGGTAATAAAAAAGCATTACTCTTCGGGCCATTTGCAGGCTTTTCACCGAAATTCTTGAAAACGGGTTCAAATATGGATCTGATCAATTCGGTCAAACCGAACAACTTGTTCACAATGTTAGCCGCAGGAGCAAAAGAAATGGCGCTAACCAAATATCTGATTCAACAAGTGATGCTGTCAAACGATAAACGGATGGAAGAAGTACGTGAATTCGTTCCTAATGCCAAAAGCGAAGATTGGGAAATCGTTGTTGCTGGTCAGCGTGTGCAAGTTATCAAAGACACAGAAGATGGCAAAGGTACACTTCAATTCGGGACAGAAGTCGTCAGTGCTGCTGACGGATCGATTGCTGCGTTGCTAGGTGCTTCACCGGGTGCTTCGACAGCTGTACATGTTATGCTCGATCTTTTCCAAAAATGCTTCCCGCAACGGATGCCAGAATGGGAACCTAAGCTTAGAGATATGATTCCTTCGTATGGTAAAAAGCTGGCGGAACATCCAGACCTTTTTCAAAGCATTCATGCCTCCACTTCTGACACGTTAGGTCTAAGCGATTATCCAGCGACTGAGCTAGATATGGATACCAAAGTCTTTAAAAAGGTATAGCTTGATGTGGAGCAACATAAGATAACATACGGTAATGTAAATAGTAGAACCTTTGATCTGTTTTGCAGATGGAAGGTTCTTTTTTTGACCAAAATTCCATATATCGCCAATCTAAACAGTCGGAATAACAGTTCTCACCAAAATGCTTGCCTAAAAACACAAAATGTTGCAATCGTCCCATGTTGCTGTGCAAAAGAGGATGCTATAGTGATCACAGTTATATGTAAGCGCTTTACATAAAAGAACAGTGCTTATGTGAAGATATACACATAGATAGAGCGAAAGGGGATACACCATTGAAAAGAAAGAAAAAGATAGCTTCGTTGTTGTTAGTAATGGTGATGATCATCGGTCTATTACCGGTTCATCTGACACCTGCATTAGCAACAACGAATGACAACGAATGGATTCAAAATGGAGGATTTGAAAGTGACTTTTGGAATGATTCATCATGGCAAGTGGATTCTTCAGATTGGAAATTAATTGATATTCAGCAATATGCGTATGTGAATGATTCTTTTATTACACCCTCAGAAGATACGTATGCGTTCAAATATTGGATAAGCGATCAATCTACGACTAGCCAGCAAGTCACCGTAAGTCAGAATGTGCCTACACTTTCTGCTGGAAGCTATGAATTGTCTGTCCAGTCAATGGGCGGTACAGGAGCAGAAGGAAGTCATGTTCAATTGTTCGCAGGCAATGAACAAAGTAATGACGTGGCAACAACAGGATACAATCAGTGGGGAACGGTCACATTGAAATTTGTTCTGACCGAGCCGACGGCTAACCTTAAGATTGGAGCTAAAATCACAGGTGGAGCAGGCGCATGGGGATATCTTGATGCAGTCAAGTTGAAGCAGACAAGCACCGATACAACCACACCTGTACAAGCCGATATTTTTGTCCAAAAAGTACAGGGCTTGAAATCCGACTTTATTAAAGGGGTCGATGTATCCAGTATTCTCTCACTAGAGCAAAGTGGCGTGCGTTTCTATAATGAGCAAGGGATAGAGCAAGATATATTTACAACGTTAAAACAATCCGGTGTCAATTATATTCGTGTGCGTATCTGGAATGATCCGTATACAGCAGATGGTAAAGGATACGGTGGCGGAGATAATGATCTTGCCAAAGCGATCGAAATGGGAAAACGAGCGACGGCAAATGGTATGAAATTGTTAATCGATTTCCATTATTCTGATTTCTGGGCAGATCCGGGTAAGCAACATACTCCGAAAGCATGGGCAAACCTTAATCTAGCGGACAAAGAACAAGCGGTCTATGATTATACCAAGACAAGCCTACAACAGATTATAGATGCAGGGATAGATGTAGGTATGGTGCAAGTAGGTAATGAAACGAATCAATCATTTATCGGGGAAAATAACTGGGTGAATATCAGCAGATTGTTCAATAAAGGCAGTCAGGCGATCCGAGCAGTAGATCCTAAGATTCTAATTGCGCTACATTTTACGAATCCAGAGACACCGGGTCGTTATCTTTCTTATGCCAAAGCGCTTGCGGAACAAGGAGTCGATTATGATGTATTTGCCAGTTCGTATTATCCATTCTGGCACGGTACACTGAGCAATTTGACTGCTGTATTGAAGCAAGTAGCCGATACGTATGGCAAAAAGGTGATGGTCGCTGAAACGTCTTATGCCTATACAGCCGAAGATGGAGACGGTCATGAAAATACAGCGCCTCGCAGTTCAGGACAGACGCTTGATTATCCGATCAGCGCTCAAGGACAAGCGACATCTGTGCGTAATGTGATCCAAGCGGTATCGCAAGTTGGAGATGCCGGCATAGGTGTATTTTATTGGGAACCTGCATGGTTACCTGTAGGGCCGAAAGAAAATATCGAACAAAATAAAAAATTATGGGAACAATATGGATCAGGTTGGGCATCCAGTTATGCGGCAGAATATGATCCCGATGATGCGGGTAAATGGTATGGCGGTAGTGCTGTCGATAATCAGGCATTGTTTGATTTTGCAGGTCATCCATTACCTTCGCTCAATGTATTCAAATACGTAAACACGGGTGCAGTAGCAACGCTCAAAGTCGATGAAGTGCAAACTGTGAATATTACAGCTAATGCAGGTGATCCTATCCCATTACCTAGTGTAGTGACAGCAACTTATAATGACGGTACTACAGGCACACTAGCTGTAGTCTGGGATCAGCAAGAGTTAGAAGATGCACTACGTCAAGGTGCAGGTCAGTATACGATCAAAGGAACAGCTACCGGTGGATACGCGGCACAAGCAAAACTGGATATTCGCCGTCCCAATCTACTGCTCAATGGTGGATTCGAACAAAATGATCGTAGTATGTGGGAAGTGACGTATGGCGATGGAAGTACACCGCATACTGATTTCCAAAACAAAGCTTCAGATGCCAAATCCGGACAATACTCGCTCCATTTCTTTTCAGCGGATGGTGTGAATTTTAAAGTGAAGCAGATCGTACAAGGAATGAAGCCCGGTTATTATGATCTCTCCATGTCGATTCAAGGTGGCGAAGCAAATCCATCCCAGATGGCTTTATTTGCTTCTACGGGTGGACAAGAAGTACAAGCAGAGACAGGAGTTAAAGGCTGGGTGCAATGGAATCAGCCTGAACTGAAAGACATCAAAGTAACTGATGGAATGTTAACCGTAGGTGCTACAATTCAAGCGGGTGGTGGAGCATGGGGATCATTAGATGATTTCTATTTAACATTTGCACGTGATCTAGAAGCGACTGAACCGGATGGAGGCACAACGCCTAATCCTGTTCCTAATCCAGAACCAACACCGACTCCTACTACGGGTAATTCTTCCAGTAAAGGTGGCGGTGGTTCGGCAGTAGCGACTGAGAACATTACTTCTTCTAACCTTATAATTAAACGTACAACATTAGCAGATGGCACCAAAAAAGACACTGTTAATTACGAAGCGTCCCAAGCACAAGAAACGGTGCAAAAAGTAAAAGCAGAAGGTAAATCAACCGTACGTCTTATGATGCCAGACCCTAACAATGAAGTTAGTGAATTGCAATTGGGTTTACCTCAACAAACAGCGAGCATATTGGTAAATAATCAAATGAATCTAGAAGTGTATACTAATCATGCACAACTGATTCTACCTATAGCTACATTGTCTGCATTAGGAGCAGATCGTCAATTTACGATTCGTCCTTTGCAAAAAGCAACCGATCAACAAGCGGTGAACGAACGTGTGCAACAAGATCGTCTCATACAATCTGCTATAGGCAATGGAACCGTACAAGTGATCGGTACACCTGTAGAGATCGATACGAATCTACAAGGACAGCCTGTGAATCTAGTTCTTCCTTTACCAGAGCAAGCTTTACCAGCATCCACAACAGAACGTCAGACATTTGTGAACAATCTAATGATCTATGTTGAACACAGTGATGGAACCAAAGAGTTACTACAACCTACAGTAATCTCTGAAGACAATGGATCTTCTGCATTACAATTTAGCGTTAACAAATTCAGTACATTTACAATTGTTCATCTGGAGAAATCGCTAGATCGTGACAAGACAAGCGAAAGCAAGCCAACGAACGAACCTTATATGCAAGGTTATCCGAATCAGACTTTTCAACCTAATCGTACTGTGACACGCGCCGAGTTAGCATCTATTCTTGTCCGTCTGGGAGGAGATGGCTTATCTACATCTTCCACAACAACAGATCAGACATCGAAGTATAGTGATGTGATTGCTGGCAAATGGAGTACAGAAGCGATTCAAGCGGTTACTGCCGCAGGTTGGATGCAAGGGGATAGTCCGAACACATTCGCACCGGAACGTCCAATCACTAGAGCTGAAATGGCGACGATCCTTACTCGCTGGATGAAGCTTAGCGGAGAAGGTCCTATTTTCCCGGATACGAAAGGACACTGGGCAGACGTATCTATTGCTCAAGTTCAGCAAGCAGGCTATATGCAAGGGATGCCAGATGGTACATTCAAGCCGAACCAGACATTAAGCCGTGCACAAGCGGTTACCTTATTCAATCGAGTACTGAATCTAACACCAAGCGTAGAGACAACTACATCTCAGTGGTCAGATGTTCCAGCATCTCATTGGGCATTTGGAGATATTGTAACAGCAACAAGAATCAATCAGTAAAAGTGGGAATTTCAAAAAGAACGTTCTGGCTATAGGCTGGAGCGTTCTTTTTTTATAGAATAATCGTATGAATTATACCTAAACCTAGAAATGTTGATTATTGATGTAAATATAACTTTAATAAAGGCATGTTTTGATAGTATATTTAACGTAGGCAACCTAGAGAATGAGCATCTATATCTATTACCCAAACTACATTTCAGGAGGATGAATCATGTCATCTAAAATGATCTCCAAAGTAGAAGGTCAGACGTTAGTGCTAGAACGGGTTTTCGATGCTACACGTGAACAGGTATTTCAAGCATTCTCAACAGCAGAACATTTGACAGAGTGGTGGGGGCCTAATGGATGGACACTAACGGTCTGTAATATCGATTTTCGTCCAGAAGGGATCTGGCATTATTGTATGAAGTGTATCGATCCCGCGCAAGGTGATTTTTATGGATATGAATCATGGGGTAAAGCCGTCTATCATGAGATTGAACCTAATCAAAAAATAGTCTATACCGATTATTTCTCCGATGCCGATAGCAATGAGGTTGAAGGGATGCCACCTAGTCATATTACGATGTTATTTGCAGATCAGGACGGGCAGACTCAATTAATCAGTCATTCTCGCTTTGAATCTGTGGAAGCTTTGCAACAGGTGATCGAGATGGGAGTAGAGCAAGGTATTCGCGAAACATGGGACCGACTTGAAGCCTATCTGCAATCTCTTTAATTAAATAGAATCGATGATAAAAGCCCTGATGGATGATGAAGTATATTCAACATTCGTTCAGGGATTTTGTTATTTTGAGTGATTTTATTTTAAAATTTCACTTGAAATAAAACCGTCCAGACGGTATAGTAAAATGGGTGATCAATGATGACAACAACTAAAAAAGAATTAAAAAAAGAAACGATTCTCAAAGCGGCTGCTCATGTGGTACGTGAAGAAGGCGTAGACAAATTAACCTTAGAAGCAGTAGCCAAACAAGCAGGCATCAGCAAAGGCGGACTACTATATCATTTTCCGAACAAAGAGGAATTGATTCTAGGCATGGTCGAACGGATGTCCAATCATTTTACCGGAGAATTATATCAACGAGCTGAGCAAGATTCCGATTCCAAAGGGAAATGGACACGTGCTTATGTAGAGACTTCATTTTCAGAAGAGCAAGATGTAGATGGTCTATATACCGCACTATCGGTAGCACACTTTACTCATCCCAAAATGCTTAAATTATTGCAAGAAGATTATCAAGATATTCAGCATAAACTCGAACATGATGAACTTGATCCAGTACGTGCTACGATGGCGCGATTAGTGGTGGATGGATTATGGTTCGCAGGTATGTTTGGTCTGGCGCCACCTGATGATAAGTTACAACAGCAGATTATGGAAGAACTTAGAAATTATATAAAGGAGCAATCATAATGGCATATCTCTTTTTGGCAATTTCAATTATAGGCGAATTGATTGGAACGTCGATGCTCAAAGCCTCTGAAGGATTTACCAAGTTATATCCGACATTGCTGACCATTGTTGCTTTTGTGATCTCATTTTACTTTGTTTCGTTAACGCTCAAAACGTTACCACTTAATATGACGTATGCGATCTGGTCAGGTGTCGGAGCTGTAGCGACAGCATTGATCTCTGTACTCATCTGGAAAGAAAAGATCAACACAGGAAGTATGGTAGGCATAGCACTTATCGTTGTTGGAGTCGTGGTATTGAATTTATTCGGTGCAGGACATGGTGAAGCAAAAGGATCGACAGAAACAACAAGTTCAATTGCTCAGAAGTAAAGTTCGATGAAATCATATGACTCTTATATCTATCCCAAGCCAGCCTTGATCAAGGTTGGCTTTTTAGCTATTTCTTTTTTACAAAAGATTCTTAAAGAGTGAAGTCTCTTAGATATTTAAAAGGTGGGTATCATAGAACAAACAACAAATCACTTCCTAACTATTAGGAAACACTATAGGCTTGGTGTAAATAAAGCGCTTGCATTAGTATAAATGCGAGGAGGAAAACAAATGCGGAAACGTTACATTAAGCTATTGGAGCATTTAAAACAATCGGAGCATGACTTTGTGAGTGGGAGCGAATTAGCTAATCTATTTGATGTAACGACGAGAACGATACGCAATGACATCAAAGAAATCAACGAGAATTATTTAGATAAAGCGATTATCACAGGTAACACTCGCAAAGGATACAAGCTTGTCGGAGACTTGTCGAATCTCCATCAGAATGAAGATGATTATGAAGAGCGAGCTTTCCATATTATTAAAGCGTTACTGTCTCAGACAGACTTTATCACTTATGAAGATTTAGCCAAAAATCTTTATTTTTCTACACAAACGATTCGCAAAGATGTACAGAAATTGTTGCAGACCATTCAAGCAGAAAAGCAGAATATTGAGATCGAAGCGATTATTTTTCAAGGCATTCGGCTTAAAGGAAGCGAAGTCGAAAAGCGGATTTTGCTCAAAAAGCTGGTGACTGCGGATTGTCTCAAACGCATGTCGTTGGATGAAGCGCTACAGTATTATTTTGGCGATTGGTTTAATGAATCAGCGATTACTTTTATCTATACATGTATCGAGGAAGAAGTCGCACGATATCATTTGCTACTGAGTTCACAGGAATTATTTTCGATCTGTGTCAATGTACTGATTAGCCTCAAGCGGGTTGAACTCGGACAGCCTATCGCAGCACAAGATATGCGACTCGATCATACAAGCTTTGAAGAATTACGTATCGCGCGGTCTATTTTGAACCGTTTGACCATGGAGTTAAAGACTCCATTTGATGAATACGAGTATCAGTATCTAGGTTATCTGCTGATTGCACTACAGATTTTACCGAAAAAAAATGAAGGTATCGAACATGAGCAATCCAATGAGATCGAAGCCAAAATCAAAGCCGTAATCCAGAACGTTGGAGAGCAATATGGATTTGTCAGTTACAAAAATGAAGAACTGTTTGATCGACTACTTGCTCATATTACCAAGTCTTTATATCCGTTAAAATATTACTTTCCTGTCGAAAATCCTTTTATTGCTCAAATAAAATCAGAATACACCAATGCTTATAATATTGCGGTTGTGTTAGCGAAAGAATTGCAATTTTGCTTAAATATCAAAATCCCGGAAAATGAAATCGGTTATTTAACGCTTCATGTGATGGGGATTATCGAGAACTCTCAAGAAACCCGCAAACGAATAGCGATTATTTATGGCAAAAACCCGTTAGTGGGCAAGCTATTAGAACGCAAAATCAATCTGTATTTTCCGAATATCAAAATCGACAGTCTGCTCGCTAATCATGAAATTCATCTTCTGCCTGAAGGAATCGAGACCATTATTACGACAAGCGAGATCGCCGAACAACATCAATTACAGGCTCAAAATATAATTGTCGTGAGTGAAATGATTACCAGTGAAGATATGAAAAATATTTCGATCCAGTTAAATCGTGGATTATTGAAGTATTATCTATCGCCAAACGACCTCTTTTTTTTAGATGAAGATCAACCTACTGATTTATTGAAAACCCTTACAGAATTAGGAGACATTCAACATCTATATACCAGTATTCTGGAACGGGAAAAAATGTCGAGTACCAATATAGGAAATCTAGTCGCGATGCCCCATCCCTTTGATTGTGGAGATAACAAAAAATTACGTGTACTGGTCGCTATCAATAAGCAAAAAATACTGTGGGGCGATCAGATGGCGCAGATCATCTTTCTATTTATCCCACCCAAAAATCAAAAGGTGAACAACACCAAATTTTTTGAAGAAATTTATGATGTATTCAAGCAGACCAATATGACAGAAAAGCTACTCAAAATCACCAATTATGATGAATTTTTGGAAGTCTGGTCTTCCAAATAACCCTTAGGAGGCATTCAAATGTTAATAAATATGAGAGATTTACTTAAAGTGGCGTATGAGAATAAATTTGCAGTCGGTTCTTTTAATGTAGCAAATAGTGAGTTCGTCAAAGTGGTCATCAATGCCGCAGAAGCACAAAATTCACCTGCGATTATGCAGATCCATCCGAACGAAATTGATCTAGTCACAGATAGTTTTGTCGCTTATGTCCGTGAAGCTGCATCCAAATCGAAAGTACCGTTTGTGATTCATCTGGATCATGGAGCAAGCATCAAAGATATTACACGCTCGATTCGTAACGGTTATACATCAGTCATGATGGATGCTTCGCATTTGCCCTTTGAAGAAAATATTGCGGCTACTCGAGAAGCTGTAGAATTAGCACATCTGGTGGATGTATCGGTTGAAGGTGAGCTGGGTACGATCGGTAGTAATGAAGGTAGCTCTGAAGGTGGAGCAGATGAGATTCTGTATACCAATCCTGATGAAGCGGCGATTTTTGTAGAACAGACAGGTATTGATACACTGGCTGTTGCAGTAGGGACTTCACACGGTATCTATCCGCAAACGAAAGACCATTCGATCAAAATTGATCGACTCCAACAGATTCATGAAAAAGTGAAAATTCCATTAGTCTTACATGGTGGTTCAGATAATCCAGATGAAGAAATCAGAGAAGCGGTGAAGCACGGTATCGCTAAGATTAATTTATCTACAGATATGAAGAGAGCCTTTTACAATCAATTAAGAAAAACACTCGATGCGAATCCTAATGCCTATGAACCTGATTTCTTAATGCCTGAAGCGACTCAAGCGGCAACAGAATTAGTGAAGAAAAAAATGGATCTTTTCGGATCAACAGGTAAAGCATCCCTTTACAAATTGGGAGAGCTATAAGAGGAGTGATCAATCATGAAGATTTCTAGTGTGTTACAACCGGAAAATATCATATTGGATGTCACCGCTACTACCAAAGCAGAATTGATAGATGAATTAGCGCAAAAGTTAAATAATAACGGCTATTTGAGCGATATCGAGCAATTTAAAAAAGATATCTGGGCGCGTGAAGAACAGGTACCGACTGAAGTGGGCTTCGGGATTGCTATTCCACATGCCAAGTCCGCAGGAGTCAAAGCGCCCGCAATTATTATGGGTCGATCACTAAGCGGTATTAATTACAGCACAGAATCATGCAATCTGTTTTTTATGATTGCGGTCGATCAACATTCGTCTTCTGAACATTTGCAGACGTTATCCAAAATCTCCACTTTTCTGATGGATGAATTGTTCAGAGCGAAGCTTATTCTGGCACGTGATCGTGAAGAGATTGTGCGACTATTTGAACAAGCCGAACAACAAGATACAGCCGCTCTGCATAGTGATAAAAAACATGCAGGCAAAAAAATCGTCGGCGTTACTGGTTGTCCTACAGGAATTGCTCATACCTTTATGGCGGCAGAATCATTAAAAAATGCCGCTCAAGAATTGGGAGTACAGATCAAAGTACAGACAAACGGATCAACAGGTGTCGAAAATGAATTAACAGCGGAAGATATTGAGCAAGCAGATGGAATCGTAGTTGCCGCCGATGTCAAAGTCGATATGAGCGTTTTCGGTAACCGTAAAGTGGTTCAAACGTCGGTCAAAAACGGTATTCATCATGCTAAAGATTTGATTGAAGAAGCGATAGCAGGTAAAGGTGTCGCTCAAAATGGTGGTCAATCCAACCTCAAAGAAGCGAAAGAAAAAACACGTCTCAAACAGCCTAAAATCTACAGCCATATTATGAATGGTGTCTCCTTTATGATTCCATTCGTCGTCGCTGGCGGAATATTGATTGCGCTCTCATTTATGTTCGGTATTCATGCCGCTGATCCAACAAGCCCTGATTATAATCCGTTTGCTGCTTTTTTGAGTACAGCAGGTGGTAGTGCAGCCTTTGCTCTAATGGTTCCTGTATTAGCAGGGTATATTGCCTATAGTATTGCAGATCGTCCAGGTCTAGCACCGGGGATGATTGGCGGAATGCTTGCCACACTCGGTGGTTCAGGCTTCCTCGGCGGGATGTTAGCAGGATTTATCGCAGGGTATAGTATTCTAGCGATCAAACGATTAGTAAGAGGGATTCCTGATTCCTTACAAAGTCTGTCGCCTGTGTTGATTTTACCTTTAGTCGGTTCATTTGTAACAGCGATTATTATGTACTTTGTCGTGAATACGCCGATGGCTTGGATTAACGTATCGTTACAGGGATGGCTCAATAGCTTAACAGGGACGAATGCGATATTGTTAGGTGCTTTACTTGCAGGTATGATGGCATCAGATATGGGTGGGCCGATTAACAAAACCGCATCTGCTTTTGGACTCGCTATGTTTGCCAATCAGATTTTTGAACCGTCAGCTGCTCTGATGGTTGGAGGTATGGTTCCACCACTAGGGATCGCCTTAGCAACAACATTGTTCAAAAATAAATTTACCATCGAAGAACGCAATGCTGGCAAAGCCGCTTATATTATGGGAGCTTCTTTTATTACCGAAGCCGCTATTCCTTTTGCCGCTAATGATCCATTACGGATTATTCCTGCTAACATTGTTGGGGCAGCGATCGGTGGCGGAATGTGTATGGCACTGGGTATTTCACTACAAGCTCCGCATGGAGGAATCTTCGTGATTCCGATAGCAGCCAGTAATCCATTGCTCTATATCCTCTGTATTGCTGTTGGTTCTGTCGTTACCGCTTGTATCATTGGCTTATTGAAAAAGCCAGTCTATCAATCGAAAAACAATGACCAAACAGAAGTAGAGAAAAGTGAATTAGCACCAACTATGAAATCAGCATAAGAATAACCAATATATTTACATTTTAAAAAGAGTAGAATCCTTCAGAATGTTGAAAGGATTTTACTCTTTTTGGCGTGCAAATAATCTTTATTTTGTAAAAATACATTACATACCTACATAAATCTTGAAAACCATTGACAACGTTTAAAAAATTACATAAGATAATCTTGTTCATTACTCTGCACAGAGTAATCTACGCAAAGTAATTTTTGATAAGCAAAGCATCGATAGAATCAAACCTATAGATAAATACACTGTTATAAATGAATAGGAACAAAGGAGATGCTTTTAATTGTCTATACAGATTTTTATTTTGGGAAAGCTTCATGATCAGGATTATCACCCGTATGATATCAAAAAAATTATTAATAACGGCACAGAAGGTCTAGTACGGGTCACCGATGGTAATTTGTACTACAATTTCGAAGCATTGCAAAAGAAAGACTATATTCAAAAAGTGAATACGATTCAAAATGATAATCGTCCTGAAAAAACAAATTATACGATTACTGAAAAAGGGAAAGAACATTTAAAAGAAATGATTTATAAAAGCTTTAAAAATCCTGAAGATGTTCGTTCTTTGTTTGCTTCGCTGTTGTTTATTCAGCTTGTAGATGTGAACAAACTGATCTATTCGACATTGGAAACCATCGAAAATTTGGAGAAGCGAATAGACTATTTACAAACAAATTCATATCATCCTTTGCCTGACTATGTCGATCCTGATCAACACGAAATGGTTGATTTTATGGGTGCATATACATTGGATAAAAAGAAAGTCGAATTAAAAGCATTTAAACAATTACTATCGTTACTTGAAAAACATCGTTCTTGATGTATTACATGCTCTAAAGCAGAGGTGAGTACAGATCGCGATGATGGTTTGAATAGGGATTCCCAACTTTTAGACTGCTGAGGTGGAGTAAGTGAAGAAGAAGATTATTTTAATTATTTTACTGGTACTACTGGTCGTAAGTGGTAGTGCACTGGGCTATTACTATTGGTATCAAGGAAGTCATTTCGTCAAAACAGATGATGCTCGAATCAGTGCAGATCAGTATAAAGTGATGCCTCAGCTGACTGCTCGATTAGATCATATTGATGTCGAAGAAGGCGATATTCTCAAAAAGAATGAACCGATCGCTGAACAAGATGTATCTGGTCTAGAAGCAAGTGATATTAGTAAATCAGTGGTACGTGCCCCTATTGATGGTACGGTGCTCAAAGTACAATCCAAAGAACGAGAAATGGGATCACCGAGTACAGCGATCGCTATTATGGCAGATATGAAAAATCTATATGTATCCACCAATATTGAAGAAACAGATATTAGCCGGATTAAGTTAGGTGCACGGGTTGATATTACGCTTGATGCGATTGAAGGAGCCACGATACAAGGCAAAATTCGCAAAATTGGACAAGCTTCCAATGCTGTATTTTCTGCGATTCCTGCTACCAATACCAGTGGTAACTTTAACAAAGTGACCCAACGAATCCCTGTTGAAATAGCATTGAATGTACCGGACGGCATGACACTGATTCCCGGAACCAATGTTGAAATTAAAATCTATACACAGTAAAAGGGGGAGTCGATGTGGCTTCTAATGAAATGGCTGCTGCTCCTTCCTTGGATACCTCTTCCAAAGAACGCTGGCTTGCTTTCTTCGCTATTGTTCTTGGTGCTTTTATCGCTGTATTAAATAACAGCCTGATCAATGTAGCGATTCCGCAATTAACGACCGATCTAGGCTCAACCACAACCCGGATTCAATGGGTTATCACTGGCTATACATTAGCGTCAGGTATTATCGTGCCAATTACAGGATTTATGGAACGCAAAGTAGGCTATAAAAAGTTCTTAATCGGTGCATTAGCCCTGTTTACGCTAGGAACCGCTTTTTGTATTTTCGCATGGAATGATATGTCGTTGATTATTGCTCGTATTATTGCTGGTCTTGGTGGCGGCGTTATTATTCCACTGAGTATGACGATTATTTATAAAATTATTCCGCGTGAGCAAGTTGGGATGGCAATCGGGATCTGGGGTATTTCGGCAATGGCGGCTCCAGCGATAGGCCCTACACTAAGCGGATACTTGATCGAATGGTTTAACTGGCGTTTCCTCTTTATCGCTTGTGTACCGATTGCATTATTCGCTATTCTCATGGTCATGTTATTGATCAAAGAACCACCCAAAAGTGAACCGATTAAGTTCGATATTTTGGGATTTATACTGGCAGGCACATGTGCAGGCACATTATTGTATGCTCTATCGAATGGTTCATCAAAAGGATGGACATCTTTTGAAATAGTCGGATTACTGTTTATCTCGGTCTGGTCATTAATCTTTTTGATCGTGGTCGAATGGGGCAAAGACAATGCTGTTATCGATGTATCTTTATTCAAAAATTATAAATTTACGATCAGTGTGATTACGTCTAGCTTTGTCATGATGGGAATGTATGGCGGAACATTTTTGGCACCTGTCTTTTTGCAAAGTGTACAGTCTTACTCGGCAATCGATACAGGCTTAATCTTACTTCCTCAAGCACTGGCGATGGCGATAGTGATGCCATTTGCAGGGAAGCTACTGGATAAGATAGGCATTGTTCCAATAGGTCTGGTGGGCTTAACGTTAACCAGTCTGATGACATTCCATATGTACAGCCTATCTCCACAGACTTCCCGGACTTGGTTCGAAATGGTCACCGTTCTACGTGGTATCGGAATCGGTATGTGTCTCATGCCTTTATCTACAGTAGGGATGAATGCGGTAGCACCGGAAAAAGTAGCCAATGCTTCGGCGGCATCCAATCTGATTCGGACGATTGCAGGTTCTATTGCGATTGCCATTTTAACGTTTATTATGCAAAGTCGAACCGCTTTACACGGTCAACATATTGCAGAATCGATCACAGCAGATGGCGCTCAGACCTTGCAATCGACACTCGGTAGCTCATGGGTCTCTTCGTTAACAGGCATGATTTCACTGGATGCGTATTCGCGAGGGATTGCAGATACTTTTGTGATCTCATCGATTCCGCTATTCTGCTCGATTCCATTAATCTTATTATTTATTGGCAAACGCAAGCCCAAACCAGCGAAAGAAGAAGTGATTTTGGTCAAAGCTTAAAGCCTCACCGATCCATATAGACAGAACCGTTCTCTAGAAAGGAAAGAAGCGATGAACATCAAAAAGTGGGAAGTTACAGCAACAGCGCTATTATTAAGTACGGTTATTTTAGCAGGTTGTTCCAGTAGTGAAGCTGTTCAAGATATGAATGTCACGGTCAGAGTCAGTCAGGCGCAAACAGGCATGATCGGACAAGGCGAAATTTATACAGGCACAGTAACGCCATCAGCTACCGTCAATATTATGCCCAAAATATCCGGTAAAGTGTCAGCCATCTCGGTCGATATTGGGACAGAAGTGAAAAAAGGTCAGGTTCTTTTCAAGTTAGAAGACGATGATCTACGCAATAATCTGAAGATCGCTCAATCGAATGTAGAAGCGGCGGCGGCAGGTGTTACAACTGCTAAAGATTCGCGTGAATCCGGTATGGTCTCTGCCAATTCAGGTGTAGTGAGTTCAAAAGGCGGTGTGATTTCTTCCAAAAGCGCAATCGATCAAGCGACTGGGGGGATGAACCAAGCACAAGCAGGGGTGAATCAAGCGCAGACTGCACTCAAACAAGCACAAACGGCTATTTCTACAGCCACGAATACCATTAGACAAACACAAGAAAATGTAACCAATGCACAAAAAACAGCATCACGTACACAATCGTTATTTAACAGTGGTCTAGCTACACAAGCTGAATTGGAGCAGGTTAATGCAGCGGTAATTACAGCGCAAACGGCGTATCAAAATGCTCTAAATACTAAAGCGAATGCAGAAGAACAATTAGTGGGCGCTCAAAATGCGCTAGGTACAGCGCAAAAAGGATTATACACTGCACAAAGTGCCTATCAGAATGCTACAAGCAGTTATGAAAATGCCAATAGCGGTTACAGCAACGCTCAACGCCAGCTAGATGTTGCTCAAAGTACAGCAGGCATATCAGCTAGTGAGCAAAAAGTAGCTCAAGCTCGCTTGAATGTCAATATCGCTCAAGATAATCTTAAAAATGCTGTTGTCACTTCGCCAATTAATGGCATTATTACAACTAAAAATGCCGAAACAGGTGAAATGGTTGCTCCTTCCGCACCTTCACTTGTGATTGCAAATCTCAGTACGGTGAATATGCTGATCTATGTACCAGCAGATCAAATCAATAATATCCAAGCAGGCGATCGTGTACAGGTACGAGTCAATTCATCGAACATTTTAACGACAGGTAAAGTGAAAAATATTAACTCTATAGATAGCAGTGGAAATGGTTATCCGGTTCAAGTGGCTGTATCTAATGCAGACAATAAACTCAAACCGGGTATGCTTGCAGACGTCAGCTTTATCGGCAAAGATGCCAAAGAAGGTATTATTGTGCCGACCAAAGCGATTCAAAAAGACGGAAAAACCTCTTATGTCTATGTGGCTGTCAATAATAAGGCCATCCGTAAAGAAGTAAAAGTAGGTAGTGAAATGGGCTCGCAGACATTGATTACCAGCGGATTGAAAGATGGCGATAAAGTCATTCAGAACAATATAGCGTTACTTAGTGATCAGAGTACCGTTACGGTAAGTACAGATTAAATGATTCAGCATACTACATTAATTTATACTAAAAACCGCTCTATGATTTTGTAGAGCGGTTTTTTTCGTGTAAGTTTTGTTGTGTAAGTATATGAAGTGCATTCGAGGGAGTGGTTTGTATTTCATTCTCGTTTCTAATAAGTGTACATTAGAGATATGATATGAAGGAGTCTATGTCTACATTTAAGATAATCCATATGTCAACGACTCCACTTAAACACCAAGGATGGTGAATAGATATGGTGAATGTTAATGATCTACGTGTAGTACGCACACAAAGTTGGTTGCGAGAAGCATTGATCAAGCTGATCGAACAAGTAGGATTCGATGCGATAACAGTGCAAAGTCTGACACGAGAAGCAGGAATTAATCGGGCTACCTTTTACCAGCATTATCGAGATAAATACGATCTATTGGATCAAAGTATGGCGGATATGCTCACTTCACTCCAAGCTGAAGTGAAATTAAAAGAAATGAAAAAAGTAAACTTAGATATTCATTCGTTAGAAGCTTTATTTTTACGTGTGCTTACGATTATTTCTCAGCATCAGCCTTATTTTAAAGTGATGCTTGGTGATAAAGGGTTACCTTCTTTTCAATCTCAGCTTATCCAGCTTATCAAAGCCAATCTCAATGAAGTGATCGGACAACATTTCTCCTCTGATCCTCAGCAACAGATCACTCAAGATATCGCGATTACGTATGTGGCAACAGCCAATGTAGGATTGATTACACAATGGTTAACAGGAGTGATGCCCTATTCAGCAGCATTTATGGCTACACAAATGGCTTATTTGTTTGTACAAGGCCCTTTACAAACGTTACAAAAAACTTCGATCTGATCATCTTCCAAACAGCAGTCACTCCTATAGATGGAGTGGCTTTTTTGTATTGTTTATCGTCAGTATAGGCTGTATTGTGCGTTATCCGAGAGATAGCCATCACTATACGAAATAGTGTAGGTTAAGCAACGATTCTGGCTTTATTGTTTGTTGAATATGAACGCCAGATTGTTACAATTTAAGCAACAACATGTTGTTTATCTTTACGAGATCTATATCCAATATCAAAGAAAGCAGGTCATAAAAATGGACAATTCAAATACTAAAAGTCTGTTGATCGTTATCTCAATATCGATTACGTTGTCAGTTCTATTACTGATTCATGTGGGATGGGCCGTAGGTGCAGAATATACATTGGTGACTGTACTTGCTCTAATTGGATGGTTAATCTATTCGTATCGTGCTGTACCTCGTATCGATTCGCTATTACCTGTCTATATCATCTGTATTGTCTTGTTGATTGCACTGAATACTTTCCGTTATACATCTAAATATGCAAGTTTTATAGCTATACATTATTCCGCTGGATTTGCTCAAGATTTTGTAATGAGTCATACGACTTGGTTTGTCTGGATGGTGGGCTTACCGATTGTTATTTTGTTATTGGGTGGTTACTTTTTAAGCAAAGGGTATCGTGTAGGTGCATTTTTTGCCTGGTGGGGATATGGTTATGTCGCTGTCGAATCTATTATTCAACTGCTCGTAGAATTAGGAAATTATTCGTTATATGCACATCATTATCTCGGCGGAGTCTGGGTAGCGATGTTGTTATTTTATCTAGGCGGTACGGGAATACTCAAGCTTATTCGACCACAAGATCAAGTGATACGGCATGAATCGGTACAACCGTTAAGTCGACGTAAAAAAAATCTATGGACGATCTTGATCGTAACTTGTATTGCGATCTATGGAATGACTTTTTATGCACAAACCGGTAGCTTATTACCTGTCGGTGTAATCATCGGTTCTATGATGGGTGGATTGATCTGTTGGCGCAAAACAACTGCGAATTTACCGGCTGATCCGTATACATTAGTACCGCTGTATTTATTGTTACAAGCGCTTTTTTATATTCATGTGGGAGAAGAAGTATTGGCTCATTTTAATCAAGGAATAGCTTCAATTACTGGCCAGACATGGTCTGATCAAGATTTCGATTATTTGATTACTTTTATTGGCCCTTTCTTCTGGGTATTGGGGGCTTACAGTCTGTGGAAAAGACAAGCGTTTGGTAATTTTATTTTGTGGTTTATGATTGTCGGTATGATTCTGGGAGAACCTACCCATTTGCTTGTATTTCCTATCGTACGGATGGTACAAGAAGGCGTAGGATATGAATATTTTTCAGGCATGTATACAGCTCTATTTCCGATGATTCCTGCGATTCTAAGTCTGATTGTGATTGTAAAAGATTATCGCAAGCAAAAAGAGATGATTGTACATGATTAGGATGTTTATATGTGTCCTTATATTAGGATGGTTGCCAGCAGGTATTGTGGAAGCTCATGGATTTGGTGGTAGTGGTTTTTTGCATCCTTTAACAGGAGTGGATCATCTGGTCGCTATGCTAGCTGTTGGTGTATGGAGTGCGCAGATTGGAGGACGAGCAATCTATATCGTGCCTTCTTACTTTGTATTGATGATGATGTTAGGTGGAGTGCTTGGATTAGAAGGATGGTTATGGACACATCTAGAAGTCTATATCGCTTGTTCGGTATGTTTGCTAGGTTTAGCGATCGTCTGGAATCGTCAACAATCGGTATGGATTGCCAGTGGTGGAGTCGCTCTTTTTGGATTTGCACACGGTTATGCGCATGGTCTTGAAATTCCTCAATTGCTGAGTCCAGCAGTCTACATTATAGGATTCCTGATCACAACAATTGGCTTACATGTGATTGGAGCTGTCGGAGGTTTGCTTATTTTGGAAGAACCTAAAGGGGCTATTCGATTAAGGTTGATAGGAGTGGTGATTTTAGTCATAGGGTTAAAACTGATTTTGTTTTGCAAAATAGACCCTATTTGAGATAGCAGATAGTATAGTTAAAGTAATGGTTTTAGAGGTATTATGAAATAAATTTAACAGTAAGTTAGTGGAGGAGTAATGAAAACAAAATGGTATTTGCGACCGATGGTTATTATTGTGTTATCGATTGTTGTACCTCCCATCGGATATATAAACATATTTCTCAATAAAAAGAATATTCATGCTACAGAATGGGTAGGGTATTTAGCGATATCCACTATATTTACTGCTCTATGGATGACCAAGTTTTTACCTCATGAGATACGGATACCTGCTATTTTAGTTGTAGTGCTATTGGGGACATATTTACTGAGTAAGAAATAAATTAAAAGGGGATCTTTACATATTTTCGATCAGAGCCCAGAAGAGTTTGAAAAATTATTATGATATGTATGGTGTTACATTGTAACGATTATTTCCATTGACAACGTATAGTAGCTACTATAAAATTCAATCTAATTGATAATAATTATCAATTGAGTAATGAGAATATAGTTACTGTTGAACCGATTGAACATACATAGAGATACATATGTCAATCGTTCCACAGAGAGAGAAATCAATGGATAGAGGGGTTATGTATGAAAAAGTGGATAGGGATCACATTAGGAATCTGTATGATATGGGTGCTAAGTGCTTGTGGATCAACACCAGCAGTCACTGAAACAACAAGCACGACGGAAACCGCAAAGAACAAAAAGATAGCGTCGATTTCTATTTTTCTAACAGGGGATCTGATGGCATTAGGTATTAAACCTGCGGCAACGACCACAAGCGATTATTTGCCGATTACAGGTGAACAATATCAAGGCATACAGTATTTAGGTTTTACCAAAGAACCGGATATGGAAGCATTAATTGGGCTACAACCGGACGAGATTTTTATCGATGCTGAATTTGCAGATAAGCTAGGGTTGGATAAATTGGAGCAGATTGCTACCACCCATGTCATTAATTTAGATGAAGGAAGATGGCAAGATCATTTACGTGCTATCGCCCAAATCGTAGATCGCACAGACAATGCAGAATCATTTATTACAGCGTACGATGCCAAAGCCAAAGAAGTATCTGCATTATTTCAAAAAGAAATTGACAATGGCAAAGTATTAGCGATGCGCGTATCTGCTAAAGGATTCCGTATCTATGGTATGGATCGTCCGCTGGGCCCTATTTTATTCGAAGATTTGAAATTAAACCCTTCTCCAGATGTCACAAAAATCGATAAAAACTGGGAAAATATCTCCAAAGAAATCCTGCCTGATTTGGATGCAGATGCTATCTTTGTACTGGTATCTTCTGTCGATGAAGGCAGTGATCAAGTATTTGAAAAGCTACAATCCGATCCGATCTGGCTAGGGCTCAAAGCTGTCAAAAATCAAAAAGTATATAAGATTACAGAGCAACCGTGGTTAGATTACTCCGCTTCAGGTAATTTACAGGCATTAGAACAATTAGAGAAGATGGTAAGTGAGAAATAATTTATCTTTTACCTGAATAACAGATTTACATTAAGTAGATATCAGATCATTAGTCATGTAAGAGCAGCCATACAAGTAATACATTACTTATACACAGAAAAGCCTTCGTTGTAAGTATGAAGGCTTTTTTTGTATTTAACATGATGAGTACAAAGTAGACGAAAAAACAGAGTTACCGTATAACAATTCCGAAAATCCATTCAAAAGAATATTAACTTCATGTAGTATATAGAAAATTACTTTTTATTCCTTATTATACTAATAAATCATAATCACTAAACATCATCTCCGAAAAGTAATGTCCTGTCGTTCAGTGTTTTGTAAGCGTTATCAAAATAACTTCAACTCAAATGATGGAGGGATAATGATTATGTACAAAGTTGAATTACAAGCAAGACATTGGGGATGGCGTCAGTGGTTGACGTTAGTTGTTGTCATCGTATTAGTAGGAGTATCGAGTGTATTTCCTGCTTCCACCGGGCATGCCGCGGCGATCGGTGTAACAGACAATGGATCAACGATTATTGTAAATACAGGTGCAGGTCTAGTCTATACTGTGAACAAAGACAATGGAGATATCACATCTAGCAAAATGAATGGAATCGAACTCAGTAGTTCAGCAGGCAAAGGTTCTCATATTAGTTCAGGTCTGGGATCAGGGGCAGATGTGACATGGAATACATCTCCATCAGGTTCTACAGTAACGATCATCACCAAGACAAGCACATTAACTCATTATTATGTGTCCCGTAGTGGCGAAAATATTATCTATATGGCGACGTACATAACAGCAGAGCCTTCGGTTGGCGAACTGCGTTATATTTTCAGAGGTAACGGAAGTGTACTGACCAGTGTTCCAGCCCATTCAAATATCCGCAATAATACAGGGGCGATTGAAAGTCAGGATGTATTTGGATTATCCAACGGTCAGACGGTATCCAAATATTATGGCAACGATCAAGCCAAAGACTTGAGTGTGCGTGGAGTGACTGGTAACGGTGTAGGTGTCTTTATGGCGTATGGTAATCGGGAGAAAAGTTCAGGAGGACCTTTTTTCCGGGATATTCAATTTCAGAGCGGTGGAGATACTGAAGTCTACAACTATATGAATTCCGGTCATGAACAGACAGAAGATTGGCGGCTTGGTCTACATGGCCCGTATGCGCTGATCTTTACTACAGGCTCAACGCCAAGTGTACCGGACTTTAGCTGGATGTCTGGACTGGGATTAACGGGTTGGGTATCCAGTCGTGGAGCGTTTGTATTAAACGGATTATCGGGTATGGTGAGCGGTTCAACGTATACGATCGGATTTGCAAATGATAATGCTCAATACTGGACAACCGCATCGTCGAGTGGAGCGGCAGTTCGCCGTGATATGATCCCCGGAACGTATACGATGACCGTCTACAAAGGAGAGTTAGGCGTGTATAAAGAAAGTGTCAATGTCACCGCAGGTAACACAACAACGATCAATACAAGAACAATTTCAGGTGATCCTGCAAGTAAACCAGCATTATGGCGTATAGGCACATGGGATGGCACACCACTAGAGTTTCTGAATGGACAGACGATTGCTGTTCGTCATCCATCGGATAGCCGTAATGCAAGTTGGGGCCCTGTGACGTATGCGGTCGGTGGTGCAACCAACAAATTCCCTGCCATTCAATTCAGAGGGCAAAATTCACCGACTAAAATTACATTTACTCTGACAGCGGCTCAAGCATCTTTACCACATGTGCTGAATATTGGAATTACAGCAGCATATAATAATGGTCGTCCTAGTGTGACTGTGAACAACACAATATTAAGTAATCCCGCAGCATCGACACAACCGAATTCACGTAGCTTTACGATTGGAACATATCGTGGCAACAATACCACATTTTCATGGACGATTCCTGCTTCTGCTCTAGTGACAGGCACGAATACGATCTCGATCACTCCGATCAGTGGTTCCAGTGATCTTGGAAATTGGCTTAGTGCAGGGTGGGTGTATGATGCGGTAGAGTTGCTCAATTGAGAAGTTGAATTAAGATATAGAAAGAGATGTAATAACGATCAAAAAGAGGCTTTAAGTTCGCAGTGGAACTTGAAGCCTCTTTTTGATGATATACAATATTAGATAGAATTTCGTTATTATATGTATTTCATTCCTGTTGTGACTTATATTTATTTGAAGTTGATGCTTGATCTATATTATTATTTACACTACAAGCAGATATGTAAAAAAAGATGATTAAGAATACAATAATGAGCTTGCTTTCATACTATACGGTCAATTTAAATTAATCGATTTTGCTAATACATCACATCTGTAATATTTGTTTATATCGAGAGGAGATTTTCAGATGATTCAGGGGATTTTTGAAACGCATATTAATGTCAGTGACTACAAAAAATCAGCAGAATTTTACGAGCAACTACTACATATTATTCCACTACACCATGATCCTTTTCGCAAATCGAAGTTCTATTGGGTAGGGAAGCCAGGAGAATCGATGCTTGGGATTCGGGAAAATTATCCGTCATCGCTTATCCAACGTCAGCATTTTGCTTTTCGCATTGCGTTAGAAGATATGCCTCAAGCACGTAGCTATTTGGAAGGGTTAGGGATTGCGACGACGAATTTTTTTGGAGAAAGTGCAGAGCAGTTATCTGTCTTTCCGTTTATGCCAGCTGTGTCTATTTATTTCCAAGATCCAGATGGTCATTCGGTGGAGTTGTTAGCGATGTTGGAGGATCAGCCGAGAGCAGATTTGGAAATTATGTCGTGGGAAGAATGGGAAACGCTTCATGGCAGATCGAAGACACAACATTGATCTGGCAAGCCAAGTGTCTGAATATGGATTCATTTTTTATGATTGATGTGCAGTTGTTATGCGGTGCTGGCTTGGAAGCGACTCAGTTATATTTGTTAGAGATCGACGATGAAGAAGCAATTGCAGAGAGGTAGCCTATTTAGAAAAATGTGAAGCGACAGGAGATTTTGAAGCGTTTAGCAAAGAAGTGTGGATGAAGCAAGCGGAGTTGTATTATGTATAAAGTTCTTCATGTATGGATAGATAAGGAGGCACTAGAAGCGGATGAAGTATGCATTTCTTCAATAACATAATGGACAGCTTGTATGATTTTTTTAGATTCATAGTAGGGATCAATAAAGATATCAGCTGGAAATTGAATATCTACTATGCAATCTGGAGACAGAATCAATTCTTGTAATTGGATTTCAAATCGTAATGAATCTTCAAACGTATCCCCATCTCGATCCCGATAACAACACATCGCCTCAATATCTTCAATTTCGATAATTAGCGTAGCATTCACTGTAAATTGCATCGTTGAACTCTCCTTTGATATTAAAGTGCTATTTTATAGTATACATTATAAAAGATAACGCTTACTTTTGAATGATTTTATATTAATTTAAATTATTAAGGGATTCCTTATCAGTTATAGGAAGTAAATAAGTAGATTGTGATATTATGGGAAAGTAACTATTTATTATTGTTCTATACTAACCAAAAGGTGGTGAAAGTAAGAAATAAAAATAGAAATAAAAAGCATAAGCCATAAAATAAATTTTAAAAGAGATAGGGGATAAGTTAATGAAGAAGGTTTTTCTAAAAAGAATAGTTTCACTTAGTGTCATATCTACTTTACTTCTATCTGGAGTAACTCCATTTAAAGGTGTAACAGTTAGCGCAGCGCAGGCGCAAACAGCAAACTCTTCATTTGGTGATGTTCAAGGACATTGGGGACAACAAGCCATTAAAAAGTGGAATAAGTATGGTATTGTGAAAGGTTCCGATGGTAAGTTTAGACCCAACGCACCGGTAACAAGAGCTGAATTTGCTGTAATGATTAATAATATTATGAAATACATAGAGGAAGGAAATACAGAGTTTTCTGATATAAGCGAAGGACAGTGGTATGCCGATTCTATGCGTAAATTAAGCGCGGCTTCCGTATTAAACGGAATAGATGGCAAAGCTTTACCACAAAATAAGATCACAAGACAAGAAGCAGCTACTTTGATTGCAGGCGCTTTTCAGATAGACAGCGAAGCAACTATGCTTACATTTAAAGACAATCAACAAATTGCTGATTGGGCACATAAATCTGTTCAAGCTTTAGCATCAAAAGCGGTTATGGGTGGCTTGCCAAACGGTACATTCGGCCCCAAAGCGAACTTAACTCGTGCTGAAGCAGTCACTATTTTTGATCATTTGATCCAAACGTTAGTAACACAGCCGGGGCAATATCAAGAAGATGTACAGGGTAATATGGTTATTAATACACCAGATGTTGTACTGAATAATTCAAAAATTACAGGTGATCTTTATCTTACACAAGGTATAGGTGAAGGTGAAGTGACATTGAATAATGTGACTGTTAGTGGCTCCGTATATGTACAGGGCGGAGGAGAACACTCTGTTATTTTTAACAATTCAACTGTAAAACAATCACTAAATATCAATAAATACAATGGTAAAGTTCATATCCAAGCTAAAGGAAATACGACTATTCCTATGACGATATTAAGTAGTGGTGCTTCTCTTATAAGTACAGATATGACAAGTAATGCTTTTGATAGTGTAGAAATTACATCTCGTATTCCTCAAGCACAAGTTGTAAATCTAGATGGTAATTTTAATAAAGTAACCAATCAATCTTCACAGACATCGATTACAGCTAACGGAAATATTAAGCTGTTGATCGCTAATGCAACTACTCAGCTTACAGGTAATGCGAAAATCGATACTACACAAAAAGCTAGTTCCGATGTAGTGGTGAATAGAACAACAGCACCAACCCCTGAATCGACTACTCCTACTACAAATGGAACAAATGCAGCAACTTCATTTGGCGGCGGTGGAGGTGGTGGAACATCTACATCTACTGTTGCTGTTCAAGGAGTCGCTATTGTACCTAATACAGTATCTTTGCAAGTAGGACAAAGCCAACAATTAGTAGCTACAATCACTCCTAATATGGCGACTAATCCTCAAGTAGTCTGGGCTGTATCTCCGGAGAGTGCTACGATCCTTTCTGTAAGTGCAAATGGACAGGTAACGGCTAAAGCTCCAGGAATGGGTAAAGTTACAGCAACAACTAAAGATGGGGGATTCATAGCTACAGCTAATGTAAAGGTTAGTTCTTCAATGATCGCATCAGGATTGACTTTATCTACGTATGAAGAAGATTTGGTTGATTCTAATATACTTGTAGATTCGTCTACAGAAAAAAATAATAAAAATATTAAAGTAACAAGTTATGAAAAATCGTCTCAACAAGAAAATGAATATACTGCTGCCTTAACAGCACAAGCACCTTTACAAAAGCAGAGTTCATCGGTGACTTATGCGGTATATGCTGTTGTAGGATTAACTGATAGTGCGGGTCAATCACTTGATAGTTCTACTGTTCAAATGACAGTGAGCAATGACACATATGCATCTGATCGTTCTTCATCATCTGTAGAAAGTTATAAAAACGGAAAATTTCTTGTTCGTCTGAACATGTCTAATCCTAATCAAGTGAATATTTATAATGTCATCGCATCTCAAAATGGTGCTCCTAATCTGTCGATGAAGATTACGTATCATCCGGTAGACAGTGTACCCAACCCACAAAATAGTGATGCTCTATTCACTGCTTTAGAAGAAAAATATCTAGGTAGTAATAGTGATGCAAGTAATATTGTAAGTGATCTAATATTGCCTTCTTCATTGTCAGACTATACAGGTGCAAAGATCGACTGGACAACAGATCAAACACAAGTTATTGGTCTTGATGGCAAAGTGACAAGAGACGCTGAAAATGATCAAATCGTGAAGTTAACAGCTACACTTAGCGGTACGCTAGAAGGTACCCGTACGTATGATGTAATTGTACGTTCTCAAAAGACAGGGATTGTACACCATAGTGATTATATAGACAGCTACTTTGTCAAAGGCTATCCACAAGCTTATATCAAAAATGGAACGATCCATGTGAAGTACGCACTGAACCAACCAGGTGAAGTGTATATGGTGATTCATGGTCTAAAAGGAGCTCAATCTGCAAGTGTAACATCAGTTCTACAGGGAGCTAGTGAAATAGGCATAGAACCGACAGGTGTCTTAGCATGGCCTTACTTCGAGATTAATAAAAACCAAGTAGATCAGGTACAAGACTTCGATACAGGTGTGGGTCTTTCCGTTATAGATAGTGATCGGATCAATATTGAATTCGTAATTAAAGATGCTCAATCATCGTATACATCCAATCAAGTAACAACTCTTTCATTAGACGAAGCGACTAGACAAGCAGATTCTCCATACAATCTTGGTCTAAGAACGATATATGTTAATGATGCTAGAGATACGATTCGTATTTATTACTATCAAAAGCTTGATCCTAATTCTGTACCTTCTCCAGAAGATTTCACATGGTCTTATCAGTATAGTGGAGTTAGAAAAGTGGAGTCAGTAAGTATACACAATTATCAAACTGAGAAAGCTTGGCCTGCTTCCTATGTAGAGTTGAAGGCGGAAAATCTAGCAAATGAAGTGTACGTAAGTTATAGTGGAAATCAATTACAAGATCTTAGTCCTGTTCCTGTAAAGATGCCGACATATCAAAACCATCGTAACTTACCAAGAACAGAAGAGTTAGATTCTATTTATATTAGTGTGGATCGTAAAACAATAGACGTAAATATCAATCCAGGATGGTATCCAGAAGATAATTCTTCATTCAGTAATGATATTCTTTCTAAGTTCACTGTAGAAGTCGCAGGAAAAACATATCACCCAATCTCAGCAAAACCTAGCATATCGGTTGATTCATATGCTAGTACAGCTACGATGAACAATCTTAGCTATTTGTTGACATTTGAACAGTCTTTACCAGAGGGTGAAGCAGTACTCAAACTAGACACAAATGGTGTGAAGAATTGGGCAGGCGATACTTTTGCTTCTGAACTCAAAAGAGACTACTTTTCTCAAATGATAGATGCAGGAGTACCTGAAGCACAGTATTCGCAACAATCTGGACAAATAGCTTTAATATTTGCGCCTGATTACAATATTAATGGCGGCTCGAGCAACGTAGCAGGTATGATGGTCAAAGTAGATGGTCAGGAATATTTGCTTCGTGGAACGATTGCTTCAGATTATAATTTTAAATGGACTCCAGAAGGTCACTATCGGGGAGACCGAAACCTCTTATTTATTGATCTGAATGACCCATATGCAGCTAAAGTGAAAGAAGCTATAGATAAAGGTCAAAATATTGAAATCAAATATACGCGTTCTATTGAAGAATTTAAACATCAGTTAGCTGATCGAGTAGGTACACCATTATCTAATTTTGGATATGTTAATGTAACCAAAGTAGATTAATTAAGATAAGAATGTAATGCTGTTTGTCTCAACACAAAGTAATATACGATTTAATACAGAGCAGGCATCTATCAGATGTCTGCTTTTTAAACTAAAATAGGAGAAACTTAGAGAATTTAAACGAGGAGATACTCTGATGCAAATACTATTTTCTACAAGTGAAATACAAGAATTGAAAGATTGCCAAGAATTATTTGAAGATATGAAGGTTGACGATGTAGAAGTAACTTGCTTTCAAATCATAGATGATCTAATACATAAAAATAATATTTATCAGCAAGCAGACATTCTATATGCTTATGAGCAATTTGAGATAGCTGTTGAACTATTGAAAGAAATAGAGTGGTTTGATAGTTCCAGGCTAGAGCATATATTACCTAAGGTGAAGAAATTGCTTATATTTCAAAATGAGGTGAAACGTTGTTAGTTAACTCTAAGATGCAAATACATCTTGATGAACTGGAAAACATCGAAGTAGAAGCAAGTATTTATAATATAGAATTTAGTAGTCTTGAGGATATTATTTTTCCCGTTTTTATTGAATGGGATGAGTGTATTGTTTTAAAACAAAAAGGAAATGCTGATCTACCCACTCATTTTTCACCCAATTCATTTATTACAGATAGAACAGCATTTGAAGCATCCCATAATCATATTCATCTAAATGACTTTGTTGAGGATATTATTCAACCTAAGCAAATATTTAAAATGGCAACGAAGATCCTCGAAGTTTGGGCATCTGTACTTTATAGACAGTTCAATACCCAAAAAAGGTTTGTTCTTATTCTTTCTTACGATGGTGAAGAAGTAACTCTACGCTTTTATTCCATTAGAGAGAGTGAATCATCATGGCTTAACATTTCTTCATTAGAATCATACTCAGACGGACTGATGATAATTGAAATCTAAAACTAAAGACCTTGAAGAGCAAGGTCAATCCTTTATTTATGGACGATTAAGAAATACCCTATAAAGTGAACTGGCGAAATGCTAAGAAATTAGCATAGGTGTGATGCAACTAACGCGAACTTCGATATAAATCTGTACTTTCTATAGTTAAAATAATAATTGGTACAGGTTACTTCTAAGAAACTACCGGACGGAACATATAAAATATAAGATGTGTGGGTGAAAGAGATATGAAAGACAATGCGAAAAAATTAATAATATCAGGTGATTTTAAAGGAGCTAACTCACTTATCGAGAAAGAAGGGAAGGATTTTCTAGAACAAATAGTTCTTGAGTTAGGTTTTGATGAAGGAAGTATAGGAACATATTCATTTGTTTGCCATCTGATTACGGTTAAGGAAAGTTCAGATTTGCATTACTTGGCTTCAGAATTGTTAAGTACAGCTCTATGTCACTTACCAGATGCATATTCAAGTGCATTATTTCATGCAAGAAGAGCACTAGAATTAAATTCTGAAGACATAAGTTTAAAAGAATATTTGCTACTTTTTCACGATATTCCTGAACAATTGATAAATAAAGAAGAGGCAAGGGATATTGCTAGAGACATAGCTCATAAGAGTAAGTACATAACAGTGGAAAATAGTGTGAAAAATGATAAAGAGGGTGACAATACTACACCAAAAATAAGATTGGATGCTGACGAATGAATCAGAGTAAATTTATAAAAGATAAAAATGATTTTGAAGAAACTCTATATTGTGTAAAACAGACATTTCATTATGAACAGCGGTTACCTAACCAAGTGTATAAGGTTCCCTTTCAGAAAAATGTTGTAATTGATTTTGATGATGCAATGAGTCATGTTTTTTGGTATGAACTAGAAAAATGGATGAACGTATCAGATGATTCATTTGTAATTATGGCTGTTTTAGATCCGGATCCTGTTGATTATTATTATAAAGAGTTCTCTCAGTATAATTGGTGTATTTTACAAAAAGAAACTATAGCGGATGAATACTGGAATACACTTAATCAAGGACCTGACGAAAGTCCTGCTGATGCTATTTTGTTTAACTCCGAAGTCGTAATATGGTTATCTCCTTCTCGGAAGTGGGCGATGTGGGGAGAGCGCAGTTATGGTATTTGTATTTTAAGCTTTAACGATGATGCTATTAATGACTTTGAAAATGAATTATGGTTTACTATGGAGCAAGCAATTGCTGATCTAATATCACTTAACTTTCGAAATTATACTGTGCCTGAAGAGATTATTTCGAAGTTAATGAAGTTTTATAGCGATATGTAGTAGTTTCCTTTTAGACTGTAAGAGCTTGGATTCTCAGAGTCTTTTTTATTCTACTCAGTAAGCAGAAGAAGTATATATCTTATGCTTTAGAAAGAATTATTTACATGAGTTAAAAAGAATAATCAAATATCACTAAAATATATAGAAATAGTACAGGTAAATTAGAATGAGGTGATTGAATGCCTATCGATGATCTTAGACGATGGATAACTGAACAAGAGGTTGAAAAACGAACGTTACAGGGATTTTGGTTAAACTTGAACTCTTATCAAAGAGAAGATCCTGATGAGTTCAACCATTTTTTTAAAAATTTTAGTAGAGATAATCTTGATGTGAAAATAACACAAATAGCATTGATGCTAGGTAATTACCCTGAATGTAATGATAATCATGTAATATCTTATGTTCCAATCATTTACAATGGAAAAAGAATAGGGTTATACCGATTATTATTTACTTTAGATGGAAAGATTGATGATGATTATTTTACTATAGAATAGTAAATAATTTTAATGAACGATTCTTAAAGAAATTTATTAAATTTCGACTTTGAGAGTTTAATCCTACAAGGTCTTTCTTTTACCCCCACCTAATGCTGAATGAATCGGGCGGCAAAGTCTGAACTCCAAAATCGATGGAGCACTTCGGAATTTACTGAAAGATGCTCGAAATCAGGATAATTCAAAGTTCGATTAACTATACTTAAAGTATAAATTAAAGATCACTGAAATGTATGGAAATTTTGTAGATGAAAACAAATACAATTACCTATGAAAATAGCAAATGGAGAGTGGTGAGAAGAATGGATTTGAAGTCAATAGAACACACTTTTAATCTCATTTATGACTTCGAAAAATTGAAGGATTCTACCCAAGAAATACTTGAAGAACTTGTACATAAATGCTCAACCAATTTTCTAAAAGATGAGGAGAGGAGTTTGCCAAAAGGCTTAAGCTATTCAGATTTAACAATACAGTATAGATATGTAAGTATATTTGTAAATAGCTTTGATAGAGAGTTTCCTTATTTTAGAATTTGTTTTGACTTGGTTCATCCAAAGACGGGGATTCAACTTTTTTACTATCATGTTGATTATAATATTGATGGTGAGTTCTCAGATGAATACTTTGGCACATATTAAAGGATAGTCTGACCTTGAAACTTAATTTACAGCGCAAGAAAGATATTTGCTAGCGAGCAGTTGACATAAGTAGGAGAGGAACTATGGCTGTGAATAAGGTTCTCGCCAAGGATGAGGAAACGGGAGAAAAGGTGTATAAGGAAGTCACCGCCCTTCATCGTAACGAGAAAGATACTACCTATAAGTTGTCGATAGGCAATGAATTAGTACAAAATAGCGGAAATCATCTAAAGATTTACAACATCAAAATTGTACATCACGATGAAAAGGTAAAAGTTTATAATTTTGCTGTTGCTGATTTCCATACGTCTTTGTGAGTGAGTTGGATATTTGAGTTCATAATATTGATTGTGAATAGAGTAAAATGATGAGAAAAACTTAGAAGTAGAAATATAAGGATGGTACTTATAATGCTGATTTAAACCGAATAGGAGATTAATATGTATAAATATCGAATATCTAAATATGATCCTTTGTTTAGGGCTGCTAATGGGAGGTATCTAAAGGAAGATTGGATTTCAATAAGTGATATTGACAAAACGTTTGATGGTAAACAACTCACCATTGAGAGTTATAAAGCCATAGAAGATGGATATGTGAATGCGATTTATTTAATAATCGGATATATGAATATTCCCTTTTTATCAATAAAAAACCTTAGTAAAAACTCTTCTATTGATGTATTACAGGATTTAATAAGGAAGTATCCAGAGTTATATAATGAAAAAATACTAGATATCTATCATAATTCGAAGGAATTGGATAATCTCAAAAAAGGTGTATTAGATTCTTATTGTAGGCTTTTACTTAGGGAGAATATTTGGTCAGAAGTATTTTATCAAGAAAAATTTAAGGTGTTCATAAAATATGACTATTTAATGGGTATTCATTCAAACCAATCATTAGAAAAAATAATTCCTGATATTGAGAAATTGGGACTGTTTATAGAGAAGTTTTAGATAATTGAATTGTTTTTAAAGCATATTGATCTTGATTGGCTTAAAGCCTTTCAAGTCTTCCTTTTTATCACTACCCAGTAGCGATTGAATCGGGCGGTTCAGTCTAAATGAACTTAACGCTCATTATCTCTATATGATCTATTCTAAAATTCCTGTATGCTCAAAATTAGATTAAAGTGCTTGAATTTATACTCTTTTTTAAATAGTGTTTTGCTACGTCTAATCCTTAAAATCAGGTGTTATTATGGCAATACATTTTACATGGAGGATTACCAAGTATAATCCAAAATATCGTGATGAAAAGGGAGTTTATCTTAGAGATGAATGGACATCAATATCAGAAATAGGTAGCATTACAAATGATAATGGTATGTTAAAAACCCACGACTATATTTCTACAGAAAATAAATATGTAAAAGCAATACTAGACATTATGAGCTGTTTGGATATTCAAAAGCTTTCTATTTTTGGTCTCGAAAAGTGGGAAGATACCCTAGATACTACTAACTTTTCCTCTTTGTATAATGAGAACATGAAGAGTTTGCATGGTCAAGTAACTAATGGTTTATGGTTAGAAAAAGATCAAATAAGTGATTTAAGTAGACTTATTCTTCGAGAGAAAATATGGTGTAAATTAAAGTACGACTCAAAAATGTATGTACATTTTGGACATGATTTTTATATGTTTATTGGTAGTGAGATGATGTGTGAAGATACTATTAATAATATTGAAAAATCAGGATTATATGTTGAAGATTTTATTTCACCAATTAAGGAAGAAGATTAGTGTATGAGAAAGAATTTAATAAAGTCATAGATGTTGATGCGACGAGAATAAGTTGTACAAAGTTAGAGTGATTGCAGATAAGGGCGAAGATCTTGTAACTGCATTTCTATAAGCCGGTTGGAAATAATGATTTTGATTTTAAAACTATTTTTAGGAGGGGCTATGGGACTAGATATTGTATTATTTGATGAAGAAAAAGTCGGAATAGGGCTAATAGAAATACCTAATAGTTTGCATGACGCTATATTCACAGGCACATCCAATTGGAGTAGTTGTATGTATTTAAGGAAAGTTAAAGATTATTACAAGACTAACGTCCGATTTAATAAATATGAACTCTCATGCTTTGTAGAAGATTTGAAACAAATACGTATATTTATTAATTCCTTTCATCATCCGTTGTTAGATCAGTTGATTCAAGCTTTAAGTGATGTCAGTATTAAAGCTATACATATTGCAGGAGATTAAACATCTTGATCTTAAAGACGTCAATCTTTAAGATATTTTTATCCCACACAGTGATGAATGAATTGAGTGTTTTCGATGTAAATCAAACGAGTCAGTTGATATGTTCGCTCACTAGGCTTATAAACTGACAGAGGATATTGTTTTATACTGAAGAAGAAGTGAAAAGGAGAGTATTAGAAATTAAAAGTAAGCTTAATAATATAAAGGAATAAAGTTATTTACCAAGATACAACGGATCACTCCAATGTACTCAAAGAAACAGATACATATGACCTGAGTTTTACGGGTTCGAAAGCATTTCATACTTTATCTTAATAATAGGAGGAGATTGGAATTAGAGTAAACGAATTATTAGCGGTTTATGACCTACATGATAGTGTAGTAGAGAATATTGAATATTTGTCCAATGAGAAGAAGGTTCTTATTACATTGGAATTATGTCAATGGAAACAAGTTAATTATGATAAATCTGAATCCGAAATTCAGGAAGGAGTATTATCTTTCACTGATGTAGAGTTATTTGTAATTGAGCCGTTTTCTTTTTTGATAAACAGTAGTGAAATTCTCAAAACGAAAATTTATCCTGAAAATAGGATTATCGAAATCATACTGCTGGGTGAACATGATGTAGGAAAGGTGAACATTGTAGCACAGGATGTTTATTGGGAAAAATAATGAACAGGGATAGAGCGATGAAGATGAACACATTACATATATCGCTTCCTTACGAGTATGTTGTAAGTCATGTTAGTCTAACTTGGAGTGACATTTTATTTGCTCTAGAACATGATCTGATGGCTAAGAATGCTGCTGTAAAATATGCCTATGATGTTATTGAAAAAGAAGAAAAACCAACGCAGACCGTTCTTGCCTTGACTTGGGTTAATAATGAAGAAGAGATCGATTTTTATCTAAATGAGTTAACGAATCAAATTGTAGAACAAGAAGACAATACTTCACAAAAGAAATTCTTATATCTGTTATTGAATTGGGTTTTTGAACATAAAGAACAATTTTCCGATCCGCTTCAGATGGTGGAGATTATTTATGCTGACTTCGATTATCCTGAGGAAATTTCTAATTTTGTTCGCTATATGCCATCATCAGAACATAGATTGAATTCAGTAGAAGCAAGTATAGAGAGACTTTTCAACAATTGGGCAATCTATTTGAGAACAGCAAAAATAAAAATTTCGAAGTGATTTTGTGCCCAAAATAGAAATAACTATATCTTATAGCGATTTTAAAGTAACTATTTAATCTCATCTGGTAACAATTGATGATGCATATAGATATAAAATAAGTTTCTATAAACCAGTGAGGTAATCCATGGAAAAAATGATAGAAGAACTCATAGTCAAAGTAAGATATACGATTCAAAATCCTACTGAGATAGAATCATTATCTCGTTGGGCAGATGAGAAACATCATTTCATGTATAAGCAAGGGTATAATACATTTTTGAGATACCGATTAATACTAGACATTTTATTGAGAATTCGAGATATTAACGATCCTTTGTTAGATGATTGGGAATGGGGTTATACAGAAAGCAAAATATCTATTTATATAGAAGAGCTTAATGAAATATATGAATTTTTAGTTGGGAAAAGAAATTTTGTAGAAGTGATGATCGTCCAAGAGAACGTACTTGAAGCAAAGATTAAATATGTAGAAGAAATATATTTTCTCGCTAATAAAGTACTAGATGATCAGTGTTTGTCTATATTAGAAGTAGATCAACTTGAACGTTGGATATCCTCTTTCGTTATTCAGACTAGAAGTCATTGTATTTTACACGAGACAGTCGTAACTGTATTACATCTTCATGATGCATTAACACATCAAAAAAATAAGATTATATCTATCGGAAACCTAGGCGGAAGTACAACGATAAGTGTAAATGATGAAAAGATACGCTTGCAACATTTGAAAAAAATAATAGAAGGTGTATCGTCATATCGATTAAACTTATGTCTTAATAAACAAGATATTTATTATAACAGTATTACAATTATATAAAGTAGGAGGCAAACTATTGCTAATTTCTATATTAAAAGAAAAAATAAATACAAATCATATCGATGAAGCCATATGTATTGTAGAAGAAATTGGAGAGAAAAGGCTGAATGAAGCTGTTCCTTATCTTATTGAACAATTACAACTTACCCAAAGTCATGTATTGAGAAATTCAATTGCTCTTGCTTTATGTGCTATCGGAAATTCTGATGCGGTTGAACCTATAGTACATGTATTAAAAGATCCTAAAACGCTAGGATATAGAGGGACTTTATTGGCTTCTTTAGAACCGTTTGATTATTCTCCTCATATTGATATGCTTTTTGAATTTTTAATTGAAGGTAATTTTGAAGTAAGCAGAAAGTCTTTTTTATTAATTGAATCTATCATCGAAAATATACCTGAAGGAACAAAACAACAATATCTAGAGAGATTACAAGATGAAATTGAACGCTTAGAGGAGAAGCACGATCTTCTATCTGAAGCTAGGGATATGTTTTAATGTAAAGTATCGATTTTTGATCTTCTTCCAAAACGGGTATGATAATACATAGCACCTCAAAAATAAATGAACCACAAGGAGAGCAGATCCATGACGAATCTTGTAAATAATGCGATTTTGAAAGCAAAAGCAGGGCATGAAGAGCAATTGAAAGCAGAGTTGGTCAAAATGTTGGAGCCTTCTCGTAATGAAAGTGGTTGTATTCAATATACATTGCATGAATCGATTGAACCCGGGGTGTTTGTATTTTATGAAATCTGGGAAGATGAAGCGGCGCTTGAATTTCATATGAATACGCCTCATTTCAAATCGTATCGGGAAAATATTGCGTCTCTGGTTGATTCTCGTGAAGCGTTCCGTTTGCACAAAGTAGAACAATAAAAGTAATACCACGAAAGTGATTTCTATTTATAGAGATCACTTTTTAGTTTGTCGATATCACCTAAAGCTTATAGCAGAAAATGGCTGTCTAAGCGCTACATTTGATTATACCCCTGCAACTTCTTTATGATGAGAAGAAGTACCCTATGAATAGGAGTGAAACATAATGGATAAACAACAACAACTAGCAATGGTGAAGAAAGTAAGAGAAGCATCGACCAACAATGTCAATGGATCTACATTACAACCGAGCTATACTCCGCAGGTGAAGCAGGAGTCGCGAATGATTCCTACTTCTTATGAAGATGCACCTGTAACCGTGCATATCCCTGATCGTGAGCTGGCTGCTCCATTACCTGTTTTCGTTAATTTTCATGGTGGTGGATTTGTGATGGGGAATCCTAAAATGGATGATCCGTGGTGTAGTGTGATTGCGGATCGGGCAGAATGTGTCGTGGTAAATGTCGACTATTTGTTAGCGCCAGAATATCCGTTTCCTGTGCCTGTCTACCAATCGTATGAAGTGGTGAAATGGATAGCCGAACATGCTACAGAGCTGAATATCGATGCAACTCGTATTGCGGTCGGCGGGCATAGTGCCGGTGGTAATCTAGCGGCAGCGATCTGTCTACTGAACAAAGAACGTGGGAATGAGCTGAATATTGTGTATCAGGTAATTGATTATGCACCACTTGATCTCGATACCGATCCAGCGCAAAAACCACAATTTTCAGAAGCGATCCCAAATGATATCTCTCGTATCTTTAATGCCTGTTATTTGGAACATCCAGAAGATGGACGTAATCCGTTAGCTTCGCCTGTATTTGCCCCTTCTCTAACAGGGCTTCCGTCCGCATTGGTCATCACCGCAGAACGCGATTCATTGGCAGCAGAGACGGTAGGTTATGCCAAGCAGTTAGAAGAAGCAGGTGTTACCGTTACCGCCAAGCAATATGCAGGAGCGGCGCATGGATTTACCCATAATGGTGATCTGGCTGTAGCCGAAGATGCCTGGCACCTAATGAGTGACAAGTTAAAAGAAGCATTTACAGCTAAACAATAATTTTTAGATAGTATGACATCAAAAGAGACGACTCCTGATTAAGCCGAGGAACGTCTCTTTTTGCTGACTGGCAATCAAAGGGCGATTGATTTATAATATTTAAATGAAACATAGTTTTATTAGATGAAACTATAGGAGCGTGATAATAATGAATAGCAAAGAAAGATTCTCAGATCGAGTCCATGCGTATGTGAAATACCGTCCCAGTTATCCGGTAGCGGCTATCGATTATCTTTATGATGTGATTGGTATGAAGCGAGAAAATACAATTGCTGATATTGGAGCAGGTACAGGTATTTTTGCAGAGTTGTTATTAGAACGTGGTAACCCTGTGATCGGCGTAGAGCCCAATACAGAAATGCGCGAAGTCGCTGTAGCTACATTAGTAGAAGAACCTAACTTTGAAGTCAGTGCAGGATCGGCAGAAGCCACAGGGTTACCGGATCATTCAGTAGATTACATTACGTGCGCGCAGGCTTTTCACTGGTTTGATCAGCAAGCGACCCGGTCAGAATTTAAACGTATTCTCAAGCCAGAAGGTAAAGTCATTTTGATCTGGAATTCTAGATTGACGACAGGGACTTCATTTTTGGAACAGTATGAGCAATTATTGCATGATTATGGGACCGATTATACGAAGGTCAATCATAAAAATGTTTCAGCAGAGAAATTAGAACCTTTTTTCAAAAAAGATACGATGGAGCTCGCAAAGTTTGGTAATCGTCAAGTGTTTAATTGGGAAGGATTACATGGTCGGTTAGAATCTTCTTCGTATGTTCCTAGCTCTGATAATCCCCGGTATAACGATATGATCGAGCAATTAAAGCGTATTTTTGATCACAATCAGCACGAAGGTGTTGTCTTTTTTGATTATGAGACTGAGGTGTTCTGGGGAGAAGTCTAACCTGATCGATTGCGATATAGATAAAAAAGCCCCCATCGTTAAACATGGAGGCTTTTTGCTGATGTATTTTATTACAGAATAGCTAGATTACATAAAGTCCATCACATAACGAACGACATGGAAAAAGACAGGCGCTGTATAGGTTAAGCTGTCGATTCGGCTGAGATAACTTTGCTTTTCGTTGTCTACTTTTGGATCATCACCGATTAACAAATCTCGCTTGAGTACAGAAACGGTTAGACTTCCAAAAAATCCACTCAAACTAATCAGCATCCCCGTAACCAGACCAAAGTTAGCACCAAGCGGTGTAAGTACAGGAGCTACAAAGTAAGAAGTAATCGCTGTGACGATAAAAGCACAAGCAAAGCCTTCCCATGTTAAGCTGGCATTGGATGTAGGTACAATTTTGCGTTTACCGATATACATTGAAGCGACATAATGCACAACATCATTAAGTTGTGTAAGTAACACGAGGAATAAAACTAATCTTCCTCCATATTGTGGTGTGGCAAATGGAAAATAAGCCAGATGACTAAGTCCGAATACCATTAGCATCAATCCCCATTGGGTCGAACTGACGCTTCGTAGAAATCCGCCTGTACCTTTATTAATCAAGCGTGGAAGTGGAAGCAATAAAAAGACATAAATCGGAATAAACACAATAAACATGCCATACCAACCGATATAAATCCAGTAAAATTGAATAGGAATCGCTAAGTATGCCCATAAAAATAAGCGCCGATCTGCTTTGCGTGAACGAATCATCGAAAAGTATTCTTTCAGTGCAAAAAACGTAAGAACCATCAGTGAAAGAAGCGATACAATAGGATTAAACAACGTAGCCAGACAGAATATAAAGAACATTCCCCACCACGTTTTGATCCGTAATCCGATCACACTATAATCTTGATTTTTTTGAATTTTGCTTACGATGATGTAAATAAAATGGATGACTAATAGAGCAGCAAAAATAAGAATTAACGTTATTAGCGAACTATTCATGAATCAGCACCAACTTACCTTGAATTAGGATTCCATAAAAGGGATCATATGCTATTATGAAGGAATAAAGGTAACTTGATAAGGGGAAATTTTGTGATGGCAGCAGAGCAATCGGTTTTTATTTTATTGACCAATACTGGAACGTTATTTACAAAGGTGATCCAGACGTATACCAAAGCACCATATAACCATGCTTCGATTTCGTTTGACCGTGAATTATCGGAGTTGTATAGCTTTGGACGGAAGCATCCCAGTAATCCACTGAATGGTGGTTTTGTGAAAGAAGATATTAAGACAGGTACATACAGCAAATACCCGAATACTACTTGTGTGATCTATGAACTTCGTGTGACCGAGCGTGAAGTCGAGAAAATGCAGCGTGTATTGCAATTATTTATTCGTAAGCATCAGAAGTATTTATATAATATTCTAGGTGTGATCAGCATTACGCTCAAAGAACCTGTTGAATTCAGTAATTCGTATTTTTGCTCTCAATTTGTCGCAGAAATCTTACAACGATCCGGTATCAAAATTTGGAATAAGCTTCCCGCTCTGGTCACCCCAGATGATTTTCGCCAAAGTGAACGATTGCAGTTGATCTATGAAGGAAAGTTAAGTGAATATGAAGCGACACCCAAAGAAAACCTCTAGTTCTCATACAGTCTGTATACCCACAAATAAGAATAGATAAAAGTAAGAATCCGCAGTTTAGACTTGTACATCACAGGTTTAGAATGTGGATTTTTTGTTGCGATGAATGTGAAAAATAGAAGCTGTAGGCTTTTTCGATGTGCTTATAATGGAGTTTACTATTGAATTACTATATCGTGGCGTGATATAGTGACTGTATTAGACTATATCGAGGTGCGATATAGTTGTGGTGAAAAGGTGGAGGAAATGATGAACGAAATAACACGTAGTTATCTCCCGATGACGGAGACTGCCTTTTATATTCTGCTGACTTTGCAAAAAGTTCATTATGGTTATGGGATTATGCAAGATGTCGAGAAGTTAACGAACGGTCGAATTAAACTTGGCGCAGGCACTATTTATGGCAGTCTATCTCGTATGGAAAAGGATCAATTGATTGAAGTCGTCGGTGAGGAAAATCGCCGTAAGTCATATACAGCTACAAAGCTAGGCAGAGAGCTACTTCAGCAGGAAATCGCTCGGATCAGTGAGCTGTATCATAATGCTATCCAAATGGAGGGAAACAATAATGAATAACAAAAAAGTATTCCGTTGGTGGTGGAGCTGGGAATCAGAGAAGATTGAGAAGTGGATCGAGGCGCAGGAAGGACAAGGCTGGCATTTAGTGAAAGTGAAAAGCAACTTAATGAGATTCCAGTTTGTCAAAGGTTCCCCGCGTACGATGCGTTATGTATTCGATTATCAGAATAATGTAGATATAGATTATAAGCAGCTCTATGAAGATGCAGGTTGGGAACAGGTGTATGCGAAGGATAACTGGTATTTATGGCGCAAATCGTATCCAGCAGATCAGCCTGAACTACGTCCCGAAATTTATTCAGATGTGGATTCAATCATCCAACGGAACAATCGAATTAAGAAAACATTAATTACAGTGGGTCTGGTACTCATTCCGATCCTCATCATGAATATGGTGGTACAACCAATGTGGCAAATTCGTACTTCTATTCTAGTCGTGTATTTGCTGATTTTTATACTATTTTTGTATGGGGTGAATCGTCTTGCTACACAGAATCGTAGACTGCAAGGAAAGTCGAAGTCTCTGAAGAATTAGTATTCAACATCAAATGAGATAGCAACCAGTTTATGAATAAATATGTAAAAAAATATAAAAAATCTGTTTAAAGCTCAAAGAGGAGGTTAAATATAGGCTAACAACAAAATACATTAATCGAAGGAGATACAACACCATGATGAAAAAATTTCAGATGACTTTTCTCTCGTTATTAATTGTATTAACAGTTGGAGCGACACCAACGTTCGCTTCAAGTACGGGAACGACTGGTGGTAGTACAGGAACAGATGCTACAGGAACAACAGGTACCGATTCAACAGGCATGACGGGAACAGACGCTACAGGTACAACAGGAACGGATTCGACCGGAGTCACAGGAACAGACGCTACAGGTACGACGGGAACGGATTCGACCGGAGTTACAGGAACAGATGCTACAGGTACGACAGGAACGGATTCGACCGGAGTCACAGGAACAACGGGTAGTACCACTGGTGTGACAGGTACTTCAGGAACGACAGCCACTGATGCACCGATGACAACAGATATGGACGACGATGACAATGATATGGATTGGGGATGGCTAGGGTTGCTAGGTCTGCTTGGATTATTAGGACTTAGAGGACGCCGTCATGACCCGCGTGATACCAATCGCCCTCTTTAACAGAGCCATGAATAGATTGATCAAATAAATCATATTCTCTACACAAAATCACCGATGACATCGTATACGTCATCGGTGATTTTTATGTGTAGAGATATATGTTGTAACATGTATTGGATCGTCTCGAGACCATTTTTACATTAAGCTTCTTCTGGGACAACGACACGAATATGACCCGGGATAATACGTAGATCAACAGGTAAAGAAGGCCCTTCTTCGCCATCGACATTCGTTTTTACAGGTTCGGTTGAACTGACTCTTACATGTTTAGCCGTAAAATAGATAACATCTTTATGACCTTTCAGATTACCAAGCAATAAAGATAATCCTGCGGTTAACGTATTGAACATATTGAGATTGGTCATAATAAAGCAATGTAATAATCCATCATCTACTTCAGCATCAGGAACCATACTTTCAAAACCACCGACAGAATTCGTGAGTGCGGCTAGAAAAAGAGGAGCTTCTCCTTCCCACACTTCACCATCATATTCGATTTTTAAAGGAGATGCCGAATTGCTCATTAACTCTTTCATACCATCTCTAAAATAAGCAAAAGCACCTAATTTGGATTTATCTTCAGAAGGGACAGACGATAAAGCTTCTGCCAATGAACCCGCAGCAATTACATTTGCAAATAATTGATCATTCAATTGACCCATATCTACCGTTTTAACATTGGAAGAGCGTAGTGTCTCAATCGCTTGATCAGGATTAAGTGGAATCTGAAGAGCACGTGCAAAATCATTCACCGTTCCCAGTGGAATCACAGCAAGCTTCGGACGGTGTTCTTGATCCATAAGTCCATTGATGGTCTCATGCAGTGTACCATCTCCGCCGATCGACACGACTAGATCATGGCACTCTTTACAAGCGTCTGTGCAGAATTGAGTCGCATCTAATTCTTTGGCAGTCTCATTTACTGTGACATGATATCCTTGCTCACTAAGAATATCCTCTGCCTTTTTGACATATTCTAAGGCTTGTTCTTTACCCGAAGATGGATTAATAATGATCGTTGCCTTCATGAGATGGATTCTCCTCTACAATTTATATAAGTGCATTTAAGCAATTTTGCAAAAATAAAAAATAATTCGACATCAATTACCATTACCCAAAATAGTAGCGATGATACAGCATTATAACCTTTTCACCTCAAATTTTGAAAAATAATAGCTATCGTTTATAGAGTGATATCATTTGTTTGTCTTAGAGATGATATTGTAAAGGAGATTTAGGGTTATTACTGTATAGATAGGCTACTTTGTCACGGAGGTGTATTTATGAAAGCGTTATTTATTGGAGGCACAGGTATTATCAGTTCAGCGATTACCCAGCAATTATTAACTACCGATTGTGAATTGTATTTGCTGAATCGGGGGAACCGTAATCAAGATTTGCCTGAAAATGCCCATATTTTGCAAGCAGATATTAATGATGAGCAACAAGTCGCAGAGCTAATAGCTGATCTAGAATTTGATGTTGTGGCTGATTTTATTGCGTTTGAACCTTCTCAATTAGAACGGGATTATCGTCTATTTGCAGGTAAAACGAAGCAGTTTATTTTTATCAGTTCAGCCTCTGCTTATCAGTCTCCTCCTGCGGATTATCGTATTAATGAAGGCACTCCTTTGTCCAATCCATACTGGGAATATTCTCGTAATAAAATAGCTTGTGAAGATTATCTAATGAAAATGTATCGCGAACAGCAATTCCCGATCACGATTGTGCGTCCAAGTCATACGTATGATGAACGCTCGATTCCAATGGGTGTGCACGGTAGCGAAGGAAGCTGGCAAGTCGCTAAGCGAATGCTCGAAAATAAACCAGTCATTATTCATGGAGATGGTACGTCGCTCTGGACGATGACGCATAATACCGATTTTGCCAAAGGATTTATCGGATTGATGGGAAATATACAGGCAATCGGGGAAGCGGTGCAGATCACATCGGATGAATCGTTAACTTGGAATCAGATTTATCATGCAGTTGCCGATGCACTAGGTGTGAAGCTTAATGCGGTGTATGTGTCTTCTACATTCTTGGATGCTTGCAGTACTGAAGATTATCGTGGAAGCCTACTTGGAGATAAAGCCAATTCTGTGGTTTTTGACAATAGTAAGCTCAAACGCTTAGTGCCAGATTTTGTAGCTACAACTCGTTTCGATCAAGGGGTGAAGCAAGTCGTCGATCACATTCTAAGTCACCCTGAATTGCAAAAAGAAGATCCTGAATTTGATATATGGTGTAATAAAGTGATTACAGCTTTGGATCAGGCTGTCCAATCGGTTCGTTCTTAACATTTTACTTCATTAAAGGGAAAGCATATCTACTGCTTTCTCTTTTTTTGTTATATCGTTATTTGGTATATTACATTATTTCCTTATGTTTATAGCGAAAATCCAGAGATAAGTTGTTACACTTACAAATGTAAGCGCTTATATAAAATTTTGGTAATTTTTGTGATGAGAACATACGTCTACTATCTATGGAGTCAAAAGGAGGAAATAAGATGTCAAAATCAAGCCTATGGAAAGTGATTGGAACGGTCGCATTAACAGGGGTATTGTGTACATCGACTTTTGCAGAGTACAGTTATGCCAGTCTAACCAGCGGGAGTAAATTTCTAGGTAATATTATTGCAGGAAATGTACCGGCAAGTTACGGCAATTATTGGAATCAAGTCACTCCTGAAAATTCGACGAAATGGGGAGCTGTCGAAGGTAATCGGAATGCGATGAACTGGGGACAAGCGGATATGGCTTACAATTATGCACAAAGCAAAGGGTATCCTTTTAAATTTCATACATTAGTCTGGGGAAGTCAGGAACCTGCATGGGTGAGTGGTCTGTCTGCCGCAGATCAGAAAGCGGAAGTGACTCAGTGGATTCAGTTAGCAGGTCAGAAGTATTCAAAATCCGCTTTTGTTGATGTAGTCAACGAACCATTTCATGCCAAGCCATCTTACAGTAATGCGATCGGTGGAAGTGGATCGACAGGCTGGGACTGGATTGTATGGTCTTTCCAACAAGCAAGGCAACAATTTCCTAATTCCAAATTGTTAATTAACGAATATGGAGTTATTAGCGATCCTAATCTAGCCGATCAATATGTGAAAATTATTAATATTCTCAAAAGTCGCGGGTTAATCGACGGTATCGGTATTCAATGTCACCATTTTAATATGAATAATGTTTCGACCAGTACCATGACGACAGTACTGAATAAATTAGGGTCTACAGGGTTACCGATCTACGTATCTGAACTGGATATGACCGGTGACGACGCAACCCAACTGGCTCGTTATAAAGAAAAATTCCCTGTACTTTGGAACCATCCTTCGGTTAAAGGAGTTACCTTATGGGGATACATTGAAGGACAGACATGGGAGCCTAACACCCATTTATTGAATGCCAATGGCACAGAGCGTCCTGCACTGAAATGGTTAAAACAATTTTTCGGTAAAGGGATTACAGATGGACAATCCATTATGCTCGAAAAAGATAATCTAGAGACAGCTGAAGTGCCTTCTCAATAAAGAAGGGATCTGTTTTTAACGGAAATGTATATTCTTATCTAAATTAAAGAGTGTCAAAACCTTCTCTATGAGAAGTCTTTGACACTCTTTTTTTGTGTTGTGCCAAAGACTTAAAAAAAACACAACTTCAAGATACATTAAACTAGGGTCATCTGAGTGGATATAGAAAGGTTTGATATTTATTAAACGAGCTGGAGTGTGATCACGATGAAAAAAATGCTTCCTAACCTGTTTACGCTGGGCAATTTGCTATCAGGTTTTGCTGCTATCCTTTTAATATCTCAAGAACAATTTGAAATATCAGTACTGCTTATCGTAGTAGGCTTAGTCTGTGATTTCCTTGATGGGTACTGTGCAAGAATACTTCATGCAACATCCGAATTCGGAAAAGAGTTGGATTCATTAGCAGATCTGATCACGTTTGGAGTTGCTCCTGCTATTTTTGCATATGTCGTATCCCTACATGAGATACATGTCGTTGGTACAGTCTGCTGTTTATTTTATGTATGTTGCAGTGCTCTCAGACTAGCACGCTTTAATGTAAGACAAAGTCATATGACTGTTTTTGTAGGCATGCCGACACCCGTAGCTGCTGTACTGTCTATACTTCTCACTATTTATGTATATCCTTTAGTTGCTATGGTTGGAATAGTATTGATCGGCATACTGATGGTCAGTCCATTTTATTTTCCGAGTCTCAAAAAAGTAAAGTCTGAAGCGATGGAGGACTGTTAATGTCTACAATGCTTCAATTTTTATCAGATTATGGCTATCTGGCGATATACGGTCTGTTAACCTTAGGAATCGTTGGGCTACCAGTGCCTGATGAATTGCTAATGACTACCGTTGGTTATTTAACTACGATTGGAACGATGAAATTCCCTTATGCTCTTTTCTTTAGTTTTGCAGGAGCGATGAGCGGGATGATGATTAGTTATTGGGTTGGAAAAAAAGCAGGTCGTCCTTTTCTTAATCGCTATGGGAAGTGGGTCGGTTTGAAACCGCATCGAATTGCGAAAGCTGAGCAATGGATGAATAAATATGGCCCTTTATCTATTATGTTTGGTTATTTTATTCCAGGGTTTAGACATGTGACTTGTTATTTGTGTGGAATTACCAAAATGCCACTACGTAAGTATAGTCTATTCGCTTCTCTAGGAGCTTTATTTTGGTGCTTGATTTTTATTCTAATAGGTAGAGTATTAGGATATGCAAACAATGGATAAAGTGCGCTACACACTTCAAATAGCTTGATACTTATTTTATGTCTTTTGAAGAAAGGAAGTACATTATATTGACTAAAAAGGTTTTAATCGTAGAAGACGAACATCGTATACGTGAATTAATATCAGATTATTTTAGTAATGAACATTGGATCGTATTTCAAGCAGAAAATGGAGTAGAGGGATGGTATGTATTTGAAGAGAAGATGCCTGATCTAGTCATTCTTGATCTTATGATGCCAGAAATGAATGGTTGGGAACTATGTCGGAAAATTCGGCAATATTCCAATGTACCGATTATTATTCTAACCGCAGTATCTGGCGACGAAAGGCAAATAGAAGGTTACGAATTAGGAGCGGATGATTATGTCACCAAGCCGTTTAGCCCTAAAGTGTTAGTCTCCAAAGCAGAGGTACTAATGCGAAGAGTCGATGGTCAGCTTGTTTCTGCTCATACTCCAATCGGTTTGGACGTGGTACTGAATACCTTAACTCATAGATTAGAACGAAAAGACGGCATATTTGACTTAACACCTAAAGAATATGGAATTTTACAGCTATTACTTCGCAATAAAGGTATTGTTCTTCCTCGGGATACGATATTGAGATCGATTTGGGGAGCGGAATATGAAGGAGATGAACGGGTTGTAGATACACATATCAAAAAGTTACGTAGTAAGATGGGCGTTGCCGCTGATTGTATACGTACGGTATTTGGTGTGGGATATACATTTGAGGAATCCGTATGAAAAGAACAGGGATCACCACTAAATTATTTTTAGCTACAGCATCTATTTTTGTTCTGTTTTATGTGATTGTTCTGGTTAGCCAAATTTTGGTGTTTCCAGAGTTTTATGAACATCAAAAAATGATTCAGCTCGAAAAGAATGCAGTTGAGCTGACTTCAATATATCAAAAAGATCCTACTGCGCTTCGTGAGACAGGTTCTTCTTCCATCCTGCAATCGCATAAAAGAGAGATGAACTTTGCACTGACGGATTTTGATGGGAATATGACAGTCAATGATCCTTATCGTATGCGCTTGATTCAAAAAGACGGCACAGAAGTGGATGTCTCCTTATACTACATCGTCAGTGCGTACGGAGCAGAATTTAAAAAATTGAATCTTGCTGTTGGAACAGAACTCAAAATGTATGGTGAATTTGGTGAAAGTTCAAACAGTCGAACATTCTATCCTTACTATATTCAAACAAGTGATGGAAAAGATGTAGGTGTAAATGAACAGCAAAGTTCAGAAGATGCCGTTCAGGGCAAAATCATTTCTATCAGCTTACCTAGTGTAGTCAAAACAGAACAGCGATTAGGGCTTCTTTATGTAACTGTCGATGAATTTTTCCCACTAGAACAGACGTATATAGATCGCTTGAAAAGAATGGAACAGGTAGAACTCAAGTGGAAAAATCCATTTAGTGGAAGCCGAAGTGGTATTTTAATCCAGCCGTTACGTGAACAAAACGGCAACATCGAATTACTCTTTCTTGTGACTTCACTTCAGGAGATCAAAGAAACAAATAGTGCACTTCGATTATTTTATGCTTATTTGGGCGCTGGAGGCTTTATTCTAATTTTACTCCTTTCTGTACTGTATTCTCGTCTGGTGACCCGTCCTCTTCTTATGCTAAACAAACAAGCACACAAAATGAAAGAACTTGATTTTACAGGCGAGAAGCCTTTACCACGCAAAGATGAATTAGGGAATTTATCTGGGACATTATTTGAATTATCCGGCAAATTAAATATGACGTTAGATGAGCTTAACAAAGCCAATGTTCAATTAAAAAAAGAAATTATACAGAATAAACAGATGGAGCAACTACAAAAGGACTTTTTTGCCAATGCTTCACATGAATTGAAAACCCCAATCAGTATTGTACGCGGTTTTGCAGAAGGAATACGTGATGGAATTAGTGTGGGCCGTCAGGAGCATTATGTGGAAGTTATTTTGGAGGAAAGCGCCAAAATGGAACAACTGGTTCAAGATATGCTTGACCTTTTGCGCTTAGAATCATCAGCATTGAAGTTGTATAAGTCGCCTGTACTACTCAGTGAACTTACTCAAGACATGTTGGAGAAGCTGACTTATCAAATGGACGAAAAAGAACTTTCTGCACATCTTGTGTACAAGCAGGAGACAGAAATCAATGTCGATCCAGTCAAGATCGAGCAAGTGTTGTTGAACTTGATGACCAATGCGATCCGCCATGCCGAAAAAGGTAGCACGATAGAAATTCATATTTTGGGAACAGAACAAACGTGTCTGTATTCTATTTATAACAAAGGCGATCAAATTCCAGACGATTATCTAAAGCGAATCTGGGAACGCTTTTTTCGTGTAGAAGCTTCCAGAGATCGGAAAAGTGGAGGTACAGGTCTAGGACTAGCGATTGTTAAACGAATTTTGGAATTACATGAGTGTGAGTATAATGTGAGAAACGTAGAAGACGGTGTTATTTTTGAGTTAACTTTTAAAAAATACTCACGAAGTAAACCGGTTGTGGGAGGATATTGAACTATGGAAGCACCGTTTGAAAAAGAATTGCCCGCAGGACCCATCAACAAGTCAATGCTTCGCTATTTGTACAAATTGTTAAGTACGACGGGCATGCCTAAAAAAATACTGAGTATCGCTGCGCTTCTCAGTATTGCATCTTCAATGATTGGTCTCGTTTGGCCAGTGATGACAGGCAGATTTATTGACCAATTTAGTACAGGTGGAATTAATGGATTATTGATTATCCTACTTGTTGGCGTATTCCTGATGGAAGCATTAACGACAGGGGTTTCCTATTATATGTTAGCTTATGCAGGCAATCGCACAGTTACAATGTTACGTAAGCGATTATGGAGCAAAACGTTAGCATTGCCTGTTCACTTTTTTGATAATCACCGATCAGCAGATGTAATGAGCCGAATCAGTCGAGATACCGACGAGATTCGTACGTTGATTACAGAACATCTGATTTCTTTTTTCTCCAATGTACTGACCGTCATTGGCGCACTGGTCATTCTGTTCTGGCTAGATTGGCGTTTGACGTTGGTTGTTCTGCTAGCCGCTCCACTGGGTGCAGCGGTTATTATGCCAATAGGCGGAAAAATGTACAAAATTTCGATGAATATGTACGAGCAGTTGGGACAGTTTGCTTCCGTATTGACTCAGGTTATTGGAGAAATTCGATTAGTAAAGTATTCAAATGCCGAAAAGCGTGAACAAAAAAATGGATTTGATAAAGTAGATCATTTATTTGAATTGAGTATGAAAGAAGCAAAAGTCTATGCTGTTCTTTCACCGCTAATGTCGATGATTATGATTGTACTACTTACGACTGTTGTTGCTTATGGGGGTATGCGTGTATCTTCGGGCGCTTTAAGCACAGGAGTGCTTGTATCTTTTGTATTACTTTTATTTCAGATTATGCTTCCGATTAATACATTCGCTACTTTTTATTCTAACTTGCAGAAAGTATCAGGAGCAGTAGAACGCTTAAAACCGATTCTGGAAGCAGAAGTTGAAGATGAACACGATGAGAAAGGTGCTATTATGCCTATCCTTACGCAAGATATTGTCTTTCACAATGTGGAGTTCGCTTACTCCTCTGAAGAACCTATTTTAAAAGGGATTAATATATATATGCATGCTGGACAAGTTACCGCATTAGTAGGCCCTAGTGGTAGTGGGAAAACGACTATATTTTCGCTACTTGAACGATTTTATGTACCTGACAAAGGGTTGATCACTTATGGTGAAAGATCAATTGCCGATTTCGATATTGCTTCTTTTCGTAGTAAAATCGGTTATGTTTCTCAAGAAAGTCCGTTAGTGGATGGAACGATCCGTGACAATATTATGTATGGACGTATAGATACGGTAACAGAAGCAGAAATGATAGAGGCAAGCCAACAGGCATATGCCCACGATTTTATTACCTCATTGTCTAAAGGTTATGATACCGAAGTCGGTGAAAGAGGAATCCGATTGTCAGGCGGTCAGAAACAGCGGATTGCTATCGCTCGTGCTTTACTGCGTAAGCCAGATATTCTGCTACTTGATGAAGCCACAGCGAGTCTGGATAGTGATTCGGAGCATGAAGTTCAGCAAGCTTTAGAGCATTTGATGAGCCGTTGTACAACGATTGTTATCGCCCATAGACTTTCAACGATTACGAATGCAGATCAGATTGTCGTTTTGGAGTTTGGACAGATTACAGGTACAGGACGGCATGAAGAATTACTAAACACTCATTCTTCCTACGCAGAATGGACAAATAAACAGTTCCGGCAAACTCGAAGTCATGATCCTCAACGTTTGATAGATTAATAAAAAAAGCGGTCACTTTTGTAGTGATCGCTTTTAGTGATAAGTAATGAATATGATTATTATTGTGTACATCTAGATGACTCAATCGACTGGTTAGATCGCATTAAATTGCAAATGAAATGTAGTCGATTCGCCGATTGTACTGGTCGCATACAACTTTCCACTATGCTGATCGACAATAGAGCTAGCAATAGCAAGCCCTAAGCCATAGCCACCCTGCTTACGAGCACGTGAGGTGTCTGTACGGTAAAAGCGGTCGAAGATACGGGTAAGATGCTCTGGTGCGATACCTTCGCCTGTATTGGTCACTGTCAGCGATACTTCATGTGGTTGGCGTTTGAGCGCAATAGTAATCGTACCCTGAGCATTGGCATATTTAATAGCATTATCCAGTAAGATCATAATCACTTGATGAATTTGCTCCTGACTACCGTTGATCATAAGATTCGGTTCAATATGATAATCAAGAGTGAGTTCTTTTTCAAAAATAACAGCTTCCATCGTTAAGATAATACGCTCTGTCGTTTCACTAAGATCGAAAGGCGTATAGACCATCTGTGTACGAGAACCTTCCATTTCGGTGAGGTAAAGAAGATCATTGGTTAAGCGAGCCATGCGTTCTGTTTCTAACTTGATATACTCTAGCCATCTTGCCTGACTTTCGATCGTTTCTTCACGATTGGATAGAAGAACATCTGCATTGGTATTGATAATAGCCAGCGGTGTTTTGAGTTCGTGAGAAGCATCCGCAATAAACTGTTTTTGTTTATCAAAAGCTTCTTTGACAGGTTGAATCGAACGGTTCGCAAAAAATCGACTGGTGAAATATAACGCGACTAACATAATCAAGCCGACAGCCGCAAAAGTATAGATCAGATTTCGTAAAATATCTTGTTGAGCGGTAATATCGAGAAAAATCAATTTGTACCCTGAACCTGTAGGTTGCTTGATAAAGGCCCAATCACTACTATCTAGCTTAAATTGTCCATTATCTTTGTTGATTGTTTTGGCTTCAGTCAGTGCCGATTGATACAAAGTGCTATCCATTTCAAAGGGAGAGTGAGCGGCTGTCATATTCCAATTGCTATCCGTCTCAATGGAAAAAGATAACGAGCGTTCTGTAAAGGCATTATCATTAGGTTGACCGTTATTATTCATACCGCCTGCATTGTTCATGCCACCCTGATTAGGTGGCATCTGTCCATTACCAGCATTGCGAGGATAAATAGTAGCAATTCGAGATAATTCACTACGAATATCATTTTGAGCATTGCGGTAGGTAATCGTATAGATCGAAGCAAATGCAAGTAGCATTAATACCGAAATCGTGACGAGATTAACAATCAGAAATCGATTACGAAGCTTGTTGAACATCAGGAAGTCACCTCTTCTAATACATAACCGACCCCACGAATCGTACTGATCTTGACTTGAGAGTGCAGAAAGTTGAGCTTTTTACGTAAAAAAGAAATATACACTTCCACATTGTTGTACTCTACATCGGAATCGAATCCCCATAACTTTTCAATAATCTGCTCTTTGGAAGTCACTCCTTGCTTGCGGGTAATAAGCAATTCGAGCAACTCATTTTCTTTCAAATTCAGCTTCATTTCTTTGCCACTAACGGATAACTTGAGATTGGCTGTGTTTAATTGAATATCTCCAAATATAAGCCCTTCTTCCGGTAAAACTTCTCCTTTACGGCGGAGTGCAGCTCGGATACGTGCCAGTAATTCTTCTGCTGAAAAAGGCTTGGCGATATAATCGTCTGCGCCATAATCCAGTCCGATCACTTTATCTGTAATTTCTCCTTTGGCAGTTAGCAAAATAACAGGTGTTGCGACTCCTTGCTGGCGCAACGTTTTGAGAACACTTATCCCGTCCATTTCAGGCATCATAATATCCAGTAAGAGCAAATCATAGATACCGGTCTGGGCATAATCTAGCCCTGTCCGTCCATCATGTACCGCATCAACAGAATAATGATTTTTTTTCAAAATTTGTGTTAATGCTTCTGCCAAATGAAGTTCATCTTCTACTATTAATATTCGCATAATGGTGATCACCCTTTAGTTGTTGTTCTATGATACATTAATAATAATGGTCAAAGCTTTAGCCAATCTTAAACTTTATTACTGTATCGACCAGATCTGCGCCAAATTTGAATATATCTAAGAAGGTGGGCTTATATGAGTAAACCAACAATGCGTACTGTTACAATAAACATGCCTAAAGAATATGAGTATAGACAGCTTCATTTCATGTACCAGACGATACAATTATTTACGATTAAGAAATACGTAGATATGTCTCCAGACGATTTTGATTTTGATCTACATATCGAAGATCTGTTTCTCTATAAAGGAATGCTAAGTTGTGATGCCCAAACAGGTGAAGTAAGTACATATTATTTTCCGCAATACAAAATCTTAAATCTAAGTAGCAGTCAGAACACAAGTACTTTATTCTATCTAGCCTATAGCGATGATTATCGTATGCTGTACTGTTATAAACGTGATCTTGAAGCAGAAGTCGATCAGCTTGTATTCACCCAAGATATCAGTGATGCTTATGAACCGTCGATCAATCGTGTATGGTCTGTACATCATTTCTATTCACTAAATGAGCGGTATGCGCTAATTGCTTATTTGTTGCCAGGTCAACAAAGAGGTTATAACTATGCATTGATCGATGCACTAGAGCAGACGATGATTCCTTTTGTACCTAATGATATGATTCGAAATATAGATTGTATTATGGGATTCAACTGCAATGGAACAGAATATCTGCTAATCAAGACAGGTGAACATATGGTACATGAACGAAAAATAGATTGGGAATATAACCGTCCAGAAGTAGAGCAATTAATAGTGATTGCAGTCGATGAATTTATCTCCAACGTTCAATCTAGTGATATAGACTTGAGTGATTTTGTTATACATTCTTCTCAAAGTCATGAAGCTTTTGCAGATTTACTTATATTAGATCAGCAATTAATCATTTTAGTAGAACGATTTGATACAGAAGATTCTCTAGTGATGTTATACACTGTGGATAACCGAAAGACTGAATATATTAGTTATCCACATGTGTATAACAAATTATATCATCTGAACCAAATCTTTTATGCTACTCGTAAGTCGGATACATCGACTCGATTGTATAAGTTACACACAGGCGAGCAGATTGCTGAGATTTTGCAACCTCAAGGAGTGGTTACGATGATAGAAGAAGGAATCGTTACAATAGATCAGCGTCTGGGAAGTGAAGATCGACAATTCTATATCTATAATGATCAGGGATGTACATTATGGACAGAAGATTGTGCATGGATCGATTACGAGCAGCGATTTATATTAAAAATAAAACAAGCCTGACTTTATTCTTCTTATAGAAGCGAATCATATACATTATTCATTATTGCCATGTGCGCTATATGCGTCATGGCTTTTTTGTGTTTTATAGAAATGTTTTCGCAATGTAAAACATTTAAGATTCACTAAAGGTTAGGGCTGTAAGATTCAAATATAAGCAATCGAGACACACTAACACACGACAATATCAACACTTTATTCAAGCTCAATATACTTAAAAGTATTTTTAAAAAAACTAATCAAGTCACACCAATACATGTATACACGAAAGGAAATGATCCACATGGCAATCGAAGTATTTAACCGCTACGAAAGTAAATATTTGATGGACACTCAGTCTTACTTCAAATTGTATAACGAATTATTGGAACATATGGAAGTCGATGAATATTGCAAGCAACATGATTTCTACTCGATCAGCAATCTGTACTTTGATACACCGCATGATTCCTTGATTCGGATGAGTCTTTCCAAACCCAAATATAAAGAAAAATTGCGCTTACGCGCTTACGGTGTTCCTGGTGAACATGCCAAAGTATATCTAGAGATCAAAAAGAAAGTGATGGGACTGGTGAACAAACGCCGTACAGCGTTAAAGCTAGATGAAGCGTATGAATTTGTTCGTACCGGTATTGCTCCACTGTATCAAGAGTATATGAATCAGCAGGTACTGAATGAACTGACTTACTTTTTGCAAATTTATGATCTGGAACCTAAATTGTATCTCTCCTATGATCGCAAAGCGTTATTCAGCAAGCACAATCGTGATCTACGAATTACATTTGATAGCAATATCCGTACCCGACGCTACGATCTGAAATTAGAACAAGGCGATTATGGCGACCAACTGATGGACAAAGGACAATGGCTGATGGAAGTCAAAGCGGAAAAAACAATTCCATTATGGTTATCGCAAAAGTTGTCCGAGCATCAGATGTACCGTACCAGCTTTTCCAAATACGGCAACGAATACAAACAACTATTGAAATCAAGATTAAACCAACCTGTAGAAACGATTCCAACTGAAAAGGAGAGCATTCTTTATGCTTGATTCATTACTGACTGCGGCTACAACGACAACAGACCTAACGTTAACCACTTCGTTACTCACGATATTTGTCGCTATTGTTCTAGGCGGATTGATTAGCTTTACGTATATGAAAACTAACCCGAGCGGGTACTCACAGAATTTCACGTTAACGATGGTACTGCTTCCTGTCATCGTCGCTATCATCATTTTATTGATCGGTAGCAATATCGCAAGAGCGTTCAGTCTTGCCGGTGCCTTCTCGATTATTCGCTTTAGAAGTGCTCCTGGCGATCCGAAAGATATCGCTTATGTATTGTTCACAATGGCAGCAGGACTGGCTTGTGGTACAGGCTATTTCGGTTATGCAGTACTATTCACTATCATTCTATGTGGGATGATGTTTGTGTTAAATCGCTTCAAATTTGGCGTTAGCAAAAAATTGCAAAAAACACTTAAAGTCACGATTCCTGAAAATTTAGCATATGATGAAGCATTTGCTGAAGTCTTCAACCAATTTAACGTACAGTATGATTTGAAAAAAATTAGAACGACCGAGCTTGGAAGTCTGTATGAACTGGTCTATCTGGTTACGATGAACCAAGTCACCAACCAGAAAGAATTTCTAGATGCGATCCGGTGCAGAAATGGCAACCTCGATCTGTCTTTAACGATGAGCCCAACAGCGGCAGAAGCGTATTAAATCACCACACTCCAACCAACAATCGAAGGGAACGATTACGATGAAAAAATGGATAACAAAAACGAACTTGAGCATTGTTCTTCTCAGTACACTGGCATTATCAGCTTGCAGTTCAGCCACACCGACAGCAACCGAGGCATTAGCGGCGGCAACTAGCTCAACCGCTACAGTGTCTACAACAGCAACAACTGCTTCCTCTTCCACGGCGTTGAAAGTCTCGGATCTAGTGACTTTTGACAGTGGCGATGATGCTATCGATTGGAAATCATCCGACTATACAGCGATTCAATTAACAGGCTCCAGTGCTACGATTACAGGCAATGGCGCAACTGCAACCAGTAGCATCATTACAATTACCGCAGGTGGTACGTATGTGGTTAGTGGTGAACTGACAGACGGACAAATTGTTGTCGATTCACAGGATGATCAAGATGTGATACTGGTATTGAATGGCGTAACGATTACAGATAACGATAGCGCGCCAATCTATATCAAAGAAGCTAAAAAAGCATTTATTACATTAGCCGATGGTACTGAAAATGTGATCACGGATGGGGCAACGTATACATTAGCAGATGATACCACAGACGAGCCTAGCGCAGCGATTTTTAGCAAAGCCGATCTAACGATCAATGGGGAAGGTACATTATTGGTCAACGCCAATTATAAAGATGGAATCACAAGTAAAGATGATCTAAAAATCGTATCCGGTACACTGAATATCACAGCAAAAGATGACGGGATTGTAGGTAAAGATATGGTTGCGATCGAAGAGGGTACATTCCATGTTGTAGCGGGTGGCGATGGTATTAAATCGACGAATGATACTGATGCCGATAAAGGATTTATCGCTATTGCAGGCGGGACATTTGATATTCAATCGACCAACGATGGTATTCAATCTGAAAAGCAATTAGTGATCGACGATGGAACATTTAATATTGTATCTGGTGGAGGTCATACTCAAGCGGAAGCAAAAGTTGAAGAGCAACCCGGTCAAGGCGGAGGATTCGGTGGACGACAAACTCAAGATGCTCAAGCTACAGCCACAACGTCTACAGAGACAACAACATCTTCAACTGATACCGATGCAACAGCTACCGAATCAACGAGTACCAAAGGGCTGAAAGCAACAGGCGATATCACGATTAATGAGGGTACGTTCACAATAGATTCCGCAGATGATGCTGTTCATAGTAATGCAACTGTACATGTCACAGGCGGTACACTTGAAATTGCGACAGGCGATGATGCTATGCATGCTGATGTGGATCTGAATATCTCGGGTGGCAAAATCAATATTACAACCAGTTACGAAGGGTTAGAAGCAATCAATATTAATGTATCTGGTGGAGACACCAATGTCATAGCTTCTGATGACGGTGTAAATGCTTCGGGTGATGCGAATACCACAACGACAGAGACTTCAACAACAGAACCAACTCCAACAGAGTCCAGTACGACAGCAACAACGTCTACAGATCCTACATCTACAGCAACCGATCCAGCAGGTAACAGCGCGCCTCCAGGTGGATTCGGTGGAGGTCAAGGAAGTTCTCAAAATGCTTTATTAAATATTACAGGTGGTACACTCACTGTAAATGCTCAAGGCGATGGATTAGATTCCAATGGATCTATCACAATGTCAGGCGGAACTGTGATCGTGAACGGCCCAACAACGAATGGAAATGGTTCACTCGATTATGATGGTACTTTTGAGATGACAGGTGGATATGTAGTTGCTGTCGGAAGTTCAGGCATGACTCAAGCACCTTCTGATGATTCTACTCAAGCGGCAATCAGTATGAGTTATTCTGCCACTCAAAATGCAGGCACATTAGTTCATATTCAAGATAGCGCAGGTAAAAATATATTAACTTTGGCACCGACAAAAGATTACCAATCGGTTGTAGTTAGCTCACCGGATCTAGTGAAAGGTAGTTCATATTCTATCTATACAGGTGGAACATCTACAGGTACAGCAACAGATGGACTATATACAGACGGTGAATACACAGGTGGTACTAAAGTGGTTGATTTTGAATTGGCGAGCCAGATCACATGGGTGAACGAATCAGGTGTGACGACAGCTAATACAGGATTTGGTGGGGGCGGAGGCGGAGGTCAAAGACCGTCTAGAAATATGACGAACAACACAACAACAGATAGCACATCAGATACGGCACAATAATCTTTTTATACTATATATAAATATAACCTAACATGAAAATAAGGATATCAGATAAATAAGCTGATATCCTTATTTTGTGTTATATAAAATAACATATTATTTGCATAAATATACAAAAGTATTGAGTTATTTCACGTTATATCGTTATAATCAATATTAATATTACATTAATGTGATATTAAGTTACATAAAATTTACGATGATGTCAGTATGATCTACTTATTGAGGGGGATGGATATGAAATTATCAGTACAATGGAAACAAAAATGGTGTATTTCGATGTTAACAGCGGTATTGTTAATGCCTGTCATGAGCTATTCGGTATCAGCGGCAACAGAAACGAGCACCACTTCTCAGACTACAGCTGTACAAACATCTTTGCCTAAGATCAAGATTCTTGCTACAGGCGGAACGATTGCTGGCTCTTCCGAATCCAACACCGATGTAACTGGATATAAAGCAGGTGCACTAGGGATTGATGTACTGATCAATGCGGTACCTGAAATGAAAAAAGTAGCAGATATTAGTGGCGAACAAATTGCTAATGTGGGTAGCCCTGACATAGACAATGCTGTTTTGCTCCAATTAGCCAATCGGATCAATGAGTTACTGGCTTCAGATGATGTCGATGGGATTGTAGTGACACATGGTACAGATACATTAGAAGAAACGGCTTATTTTCTAGATTTAGTTGTCAAAAGTGATAAGCCTGTAGTCGTTGTAGGCGCAATGCGTCCAGCAACAGCGATCAGTGCGGATGGTTCATTTAACTTATACAATGCGGTCAAAATTGCGAGTAACCCTGAAGCCACTGGCAAAGGTGTGATGATTGCTCTCAATGATCGGATTGGCGCAGCACGTTATATTACCAAAACTAACACCACAGGAACAGATACATTTAAATCAGTAGAACAAGGTTATCTTGGTGTAGTATCAGGCGATAAAGTGTACTTTTATAATCAATCTACACGCAAACACACAGCCAATACTATTTTTGATGTGAAAGGCATAACGGAATTACCACAGGTTGATATTTTATACGAATATCAAAATAATGGTAGTTATCTGTATGATGCGGCAGTAGCTTCAGGCGCTAAAGGCATTGTAGTGGCAGGGAGTGGCAATGGATCTTTATCTACACGTTCAAGTGAAGGTGCCGCTAGGGCTGTTGATCAAGGAGTAACCGTAGTTCGTTCTACACGTACAGGTAGCGGTGTTGTCACTCCGTTAGATTCGGATGCTGAAATTGGAACACTATATGCAGATTCGCTTAATCCGCAGAAAGCCCGTATTCTGTTGATGCTAGCACTTACTCAGACCAAAGATCCTACGACCATTCAAAGTTACTTTGAAGCTTATTAAAAGTAGGACGTAATTAGAAATGTGTAATAAAAGAGTCGATACCGATGATGAAGCTAGACGGTATCGACTCTTTTTGTTATTTAGATAAACACACCCAACCATACTGCATTGATCATAGCGAGCAATAACAATTTTTTCTCACAAGTAGTCACTTGCTCTGCATTCTGTGTATCTGTTTTGATAATAAAAAAGATAGACAAAACCACAATTATAACCACTCCGATCGCTGCCCATAACCGATCTGTACCTAACCATAATCCACATAATCCGATCAAAATCATATATACAATCGCAGGCAATGCACTATATTTCGGACCGAACATAGCCACTGACCAGACTACACTTGTTCGCTTCACTGGAGAAGCTTGTTGATCGGCTTGTAGATCAGGAATATGGTGAATCATTACCCATGCAATACAATAGAGCGCATTGATAACTGCATTTTGGACTGCCCATTCTGGAAAATCGCCTAACATGATCCAGACGCCTGCTAATCCTAAGAAAAAAGCAGATGGAAATGTACTTAACCATTCACCTGCCAATGGAATATAACTGAATCGTAACGGTGGTAGCGAGTACGAAGCGGCTCCCCAGACACCGATTACCAGCAATAACGCTAACGGATAATAACCGAACAAAGCAAGGATTCCAGCAATGACTAATAACCCGATTGCAAGCCCATAACCGATCCATTTGAGTGTATGCGGAGCGATACGACCTTCTTGAATAACGCGACTACCCCCGGATAAGTAAGCAGGGCTATGTTGATCTGTCCCTGATAAGTAATCGGTATAGTCATTCAGTGCATGGGTTAATGCACCATGAATAACAAAGCAACCTACCAGTAACAACAAGGAGACAGCACTCAAGACTCCATTAGGCAGATCATAATAAGCAAAAAGTGGAAAAACCCCTGAAAAGATAATGACAACACTAGAAGCAATAACAGCAACCGGTCGTAATAATCGTAGACCATTTTTCAAAAATAACATCGCCGATGGATTCAAGCAGTTAGCTCCTTTCATAGATAAAAGATAATATGTATTCTGTGATATGCTTCTTTGTCTATTACCCTCAATGAAATGAATTGGACGCATAAACATTCAAGCGATGATGATAAAATGTATAGGTCATTTGCACAATCCATTTCGTCTTTTTATCAATATTTTTTTGAATTTAATAGCGCTATACTAATTGTATGTTCAACAAAAAAATACGAGAAATACAGATAGAAGAATGGACGATCCTTTACAGATTTATACTGTAGTGAGGTGAGAAGATGAATAGACCAACATTTTTATTAGCACCCGATTCATTCAAAGAAAGTATGACTGCCAAAGAAGTCTGTATCGCTATGGAAAAAGGGTTACGTAAAGTCTATCCAGAAGCACAATATATCCATGTTCCGATGGCAGATGGCGGAGAAGGTACGGTTCAATCGCTAGTCGATGCTTCAGGTGGACAATTGTATCAGAAAGAAGTGACAGGTCCGCTCGGAACACCTGTAACCGCTGTTTACGGTATTATGGGCGATGGTAGTACAGGTGTGATCGAGATGGCTTCAGCAAGTGGTATCCATCATGTCAATCAGAATACTCGTAATCCACTCATAACAACGACTTACGGCACCGGTGAATTGATTCGAGCATGTATAGATCGTGGGATGAACAAGATCATTATTGGTATCGGTGGAAGTGCGACAAATGATGGTGGCACAGGAATGGCGGAAGCCTTAGGAGTGCGCTTTCTTGATGCTGAGGGGCAACCGCTTGCGCGAGGCGGTGGTGATCTGAATCGATTAATAACGATTGATATCTCGTTACTCGATCCACGTCTGCAAGAAGTGCAGTTGATTGTGGCTTGTGATGTCACCAATCCATTGTGTGGTGAAGATGGAGCTTCACGGGTATTTGGTCCACAAAAAGGAGCTACACCTGAGATGATCCAGCAATTGGATGATAATTTAAATCATTATGCTAGCGTGGTCAAGCAACAATTGGATCAAGATATCGCTTATCTTCCGGGTGCAGGGGCGGCAGGTGGATTAGGTGCAGGATTGATGATTTTTACACAAGCTGTTTTGCAAAAAGGGATCGATATCGTGATCGAATATAGTGGCTTAGTAGAGAAATTAAAACAAGCTGATTTTGTATTTACAGGTGAAGGTGGAATCGATTCTCAGACCACATTCGGTAAAACACCTTACGGTGTGGCTCGAGCTGCACAGGCATCAGGTAAACAAGTGATTGCGATTGCGGGTTATATTGGAGAAGGTATTGATACATTATACGATGAAGGGATCGATGCCATATTCGGGATTGTGCCTGGAGCGTCTGATATTCCTTCTTTATTGCAAGCAGGGCCACACAATGTAGAACGTACCTGTGAAAATATTGCTAGAATACTGGCTTTGCGTGGTCAATAAAGAGAAGTAATATTTCACGAGTTAATCAACCAATCAGCACGTATTACCAACATATAAAAGGATTCCAAAACGTTCCCGTAGAGATATTCGGGAACGTTTTTTGATAGGAGTGATAGCGATCCCTAGTTGAGGCTGATGACGGAATAAGGTAGCTCCAAATAAGGATAGGATAACCAATCGCTGGGTGAAACTTCTTGTTGTTGGAATGGCTTGATATATAAGACTGTTGTTTTGACAAGGAGATCAATATGATAAGCAGTAACTTCTTTTTAATTCCTGTAAATACGTTCCTTTTGAATCTGCTTGGCAAAGGAAGTGTATATTGTTGTGCAGATTAGTCGACAATAAAGGGACTCAAAAACAGTATAGATTTGTTATGTATTATTGTATCGTTATCACAAGGGAGGCAACACAAAGATGATTTTAGATGAACGAAGTGCCGGCATCTTACAATTACTCCAACAGTCATCTGCGCTTACGATGTTCGAATTGGAAACTCATATGGAGCTTACCCGAAGACAATTGCAATACAGTATTAACAAAATAAATGATTGGTTAGTGCATCACGGTTACTCGGTGATCTCGTACGATCGGCAAGTGGGTTACTACTTAACCGATGTGATACGAGCAGAAGACGTACCTGTAAAGTTAACCAAGCGCTCATATCTCTTTTCAGAAGGAGATCGGGAAAAGGTATTCGGACTGCTGTTGCTATTAAGTCCGGAATCGCTGTCGGTGTATCACTTTCAGTCGATCGCCAGCGTATCTCGTAATACCGTACTCAAAGATTTGCAACGACTCAAGTTGAAATTGCATACCTATAAGCTGTCGATCGAGTACTCAAAAAAAGATGGGTACGTGCTCAAAGGAAGCAACCATCGCAAACGCCATTTGATCGAAGAATGGTTGCCAGAAGTGTTGAATAGCCCCAGTCATTTATTGATTATTCAATGTATCTGGGAAGAGCAAGCTGAACAGCTGGAACAGATCCGTCAGCAGTTGGAACATGTAGAGCATCAACTGGCTATTAGCTTTGCTGATGAGCGTCTACAAGAACTGACCTACCTGATGCTATGTACCGATCAACTGATTGGCAAAGGTTCTACTTTACCGGTACAACAAAGTTGGGAAGAGTTAACCGGCACACAGGAGTATCAACTGGTGAAGCAAATGGTTCAATCGTCTGCTTTTAGACAGCCATGGAATCAAAACGAATGTCTGTATGCGACGCTGCATTTGCTTAGTATGAACCGCACACGAGATATCTCACCACTACAAGAAGATAAAGTCATCCAGCAGTTAATTCGTGAGATTGTGTCCGAATTTGAACGGTGGGCATGTGTCAGTCTGCAAGACCAAGACGTGCTGTATCAGCAACTATATGTGCATTTAAGACCTGCCTATTACCGCATGTTGTACGGTATTTCATTGATCAATCATATGACCGAGCGGATTCAGAAGGTCTATCCTGAACTTCATCATTTAACTCACAAAGCGTTGATTCCACTTGAAAAAAGTATTGGGGTCAAAGTGCCTGAAGATGAAGCCGCTTACTTTACGATTCATTTTGGTGGATGGCTACGCAGGCAGGGGACGGTACTGGATGATCGTAAGCGAGCCATTGTCGTATGTGCGAACGGGATAGGAATCAGTCATATTCTGATGTATACGCTACGTGAAATGTTTCCTGAGCTGTTGTTTTTAGATGCTTTGTCGGTGCGAGGTATGGCGAATTATAACTTGAGTTATGATCTGGTGTTCTCTACGGTACATTTGAGAACCTCTGCGCCACTGTTCGTGGTTCCACCGATTATGGAGATTCCAGATAAACAAAAGCTACGACAACAAGTGATGCAAGAATTATACGGATACACGATTGAAAAAGTAGATACCGCTTCACTGCTCAAAGTGATTGGTCAGCATGCTACGATTTTGCAACCGGATGAATTAGAAAAAGCCTTACAAACACACATTTATACCTATACGCATAGAACAAATAAGCATTCCCTAGAGGGGGCAGAGAAACCTGTGCTGGAACAATTGATTACAGAAAAGACGATCACTTTCCAGTCCAATGTCAGTGATTGGAAAGAAGCGATTGCAGTAGCCTCTCAGCCATTATTAGAGATGGGTACGATCGAAGAAGAATATATTGAAGCGATGATCCAATCGATTGAGCAAAATGGGCCGTATGTGGTGATTACACCAGGAGTAGCGATTCCACATGCTCGTCCAGATCAAGGGGTACGCTCGTTATCCATGAGCTTTTTGCGCTTAGAAGAAGCGGTTTATTTTGCCCCGGATAAGCCTGTACGTTTGATAATTATTTTGGCGGCGGCAGACCGTTCGTCTCATTTGCGAGCACTGGTGCAATTGACACATCTGCTTGGTGAGCCATCCAATATCGAAGATATTTTGAACAGTCCAGATAAAAATGTACTCATGCAATATATTCATCACTATTCTAAGGAGGAAACAGAATGAAAATTATGGTCGTATGTGGAAACGGATTGGGAAGCAGCTTTATTATGGAGATCAATATCAAGAAAGCATTAACTGAAATGGGCAAAGTAGCAGATGTGGATCACACCGATCTATCGTCAGCCAAATCCGAACAAGCTGATATCTTTATCGGCGCGGCAGATATTATGGCACAACTCAGTGATGGGGGTCGTACTGTCGTATCCCTTGAAAATATGATGAGTATCCCTGAAATTAAATCCAAATTAGAACCGCTTCTAGCTTAATTTTAGGGAAGAAGGTAGAGCCGATATGATGAATTTAATAATGAACGATATTCTAGGCACACCGTCGATACTGGTTGGACTGTTTGCGCTTATCGGACTTCTTTTACAGCGCAAGCCTATTGCTACCGTCGTCTCCGGTACACTCAAAACGATTATGGGTTTTGTGATTATTGGAGCAGGGGCAACCGTATTAACAGGTGCTCTAGATATCTTTGGTCAAATGTTTACGCATGCTTTTCAAGTTCCCGGCATTATCCCGACCAATGAAGCGATTGTTGCGGCAGCGCAAAGTCAATTCGGAGCGTCTACGGCTCTTATTATGGTTTTCGGGATGATCGTTAATATTATACTGGCACGTTTTACACCGCTAAAATACATTTTCTTAACCGGACATCATACTTTATTTATGGCTTGTCTCATTGCGGTATCTTTAACCGTTGGTGGTATGAGTGGTGCACCACTGGTGATTGTAGGATCAATTATTTTGGGATTATGTATGGTGGTATTCCCGGCGATTTTACAACCGTATGTACGCCAGATTACAGGTAGCGACGATTTTGCTGTCGGGCATTTTGGTTCGATCGGTTACTTTGTCTCCGCTACGATTGGTAAATGGTTTGGAAATAAAGAAAAAACAACCGAGCAGATCAAAGTTCCCCAATCGTTAGGCTTTTTGCGAGATACTTCTGTAGCAGTATCCCTAACGATGTCGATCTTCTTTATTGTTGTAGCTTTATTTGCAGGACAAGAGTATATTCAGACGGAATTGTCTGGTGGTTCTAACTTTATCGTCTTTTCTCTGATTCAAGCGATAACCTTTGCAGCAGGCGTATACATTATTCTTGCCGGCGTACGGATGTTGATTGCAGAGATTGTACCTGCGTTTAAAGGAATTGCCGAGAAATGGGCTCCCAATACGAAGCCTGCCCTCGATTGCCCGACCGTATTTCCTTTTGCACCGAATGCAGTTATTATCGGCTTTTTGTTTAGCTTTTTAGCTGGGTTGTTATCGATGTTTATTTTACCGGCTGTCGGCTTAAAAGTGATTATTCCTGGATTGGTTCCTCACTTTTTCACAGGCGCAGCGGCAGGTGTATTCGGTAATGCAACAGGTGGACGGCGTGGAGCAATGATGGGTGCGTTTGCCAATGGATTATTGATTAGCTTCTTACCCGCTATACTGCTAATCTTCCTGACACAGTTTGGATTCGGTGGTTCTACCTTTGGCGATACGGACTTTGGCGCTGTAGGAATTATCATTATGGGTCTTATGAAGATTTTCGGAGCGGCGTAATATAGTATGTAGATCTTAGAAGTTGGTCATAAAGTAAAAGGTAAAGAATGCTTAAAAGCGTTCTTTACCTTTTTTGTGATACCACATGAAGAAGAGTCTAATGTGTATTAGTTAGAAGGTGGAGCTAACCAGACCGTTCCTGTACCACGATAGACGTTCACTAATCCTTCGCCAGATGCCATAGAACCCATTTTGGTTTTGCCTGATTTCTCGACTGTAAAGTTGAGTGTATTCGACCACATCATCGCAAAGTTCCCATCGACTTTCAGCACATCATTTTGCAGTTCAATCACTACTGCTTCTTCAGCAGGAACAGGTGCTTCGAGAGCAATAACACCTTTACCACTAGCGCTCATGTTAAATAATCCTTCACCACCAAGTACAGCAGAAGAAAAGTTACTACGGGCGACAACGCCGATTTTGAGTGTCGTCTCACAAGCCAGAAACAATCCATCATCCATGACAATTTCATCGTTATCAACATCAATTAACCAGATATATTTGTAAGTTGGTTCTAATAGAATCGTACCTGTTCCGTTATAGAGTGGCTTGATCGAACCTGTACCTGTTGCCGCTCCACTAAGGAAACCACGTACTGCTCCACCAGCGCCTTTGACGCCTGTCGTCATTTCCATATTACCGACCGTATACTGCATTGCTCCAGCACGCATCATAATTTCACTATTGTTAATCTCGATCATTAATTGTTTGCGGTGCATGTTGCTTTTGGACATATAATATTGAGCAGTCGCTTCGCCCACCGAGGTACAACTGAGATCTTTGATATACTCCAAGACTGTGAAGCTACCCACTTTGTCTTTGATCACCGTATTGCTGTTATCGGTAAGGTTATTAATCGTAAAAGCCATATGTAACGCCTCCTGTTCATTGAGTATCCGCCAATACGATATGAAGTATCTGTCTTTGCCCACACGATGATACATCTATATCTTAACCAAATCTTAATCAATAAGGAAATTAAAAAAGTATATGTATATTAAAAAGATCAAATATTAAGTCTTATTTTGACTCAATATTTGATCAGTCATCATTATGAGTGTATCTAATGAAGTAAACGTTGGATTATACCCAAGATCGGCTAGTTTTTTATAGTTTGAATAATAGTTGTTTTTGGTACCTGTTGGAGAATATTGCGCTTGATGATTAATTGTATAGTTAAGACCATACGCTTTCTCGAAATATGTTATAATTTCAAACTTTGATACAGGATTCATACTATATACATCAAACACATCATTAAGCTTACGTTTGGATATCAATATTTGTACAATTGAAGCAAGATCTGAAGGGTGAATATAATCTCTAACCATATCATTAGCATCTGTTACAAGCGGTTCGTCACGACGTATAGCATTGATAATATCATTCATAAAATAAGATGCTGTTAGATCTACAAATGAACTGAAAAAACTAAAAATTCTCAAATCGACAATATGAAATGAAGTATAAGCACGATGCTTAACTTCGGCATTAAGTTTGGATAAACGATAATAATCATTCGTTGTAACAGAATTAATGCGAATGGTAGAAGTAGAATGTTGTTCTGTAGCTGTTACAAAATCTGATCCATAGACTGCGCCACTGCTTAGATAAATATACAAAGCCTGTGGATGCTTTTGTAAATAATCTAAAACTACATTATCAAACTTTTCTGTCAAACGAAATACTGCAAAAGGTTCTTGCATTAAAAGCTTGGGGTTACCAATTCCAATTCCATTAATAATCACATCATAATGATCTGTACCAAATTCGTTAATATGCCACACAGTGATTCGATCATTTTCAAAAGTATAGGAAGCTAAAAATATTTCTAGTTCTTTAGGTTGTCGAGCAAAAAGATGAAGATGATAATCTGGATTTTGATTCATCTCGAAGATTAGATTTTTAGAAATATGCCCTGTTGCTCCCAAAACTGCTATTTGCAATAGAATATGGTTATTCAGAAATGTTCAGCCCCTTTTGGGATAAAGAAAGTGCAATTTCAAGAATAAAGTCTTCTTGACCTGCAATAACTTTACGTTGACCCAATTCAAAGAAAATATCTTTAGGATCTACATTATATTCTTTGGCAATACGTTCAACCGGCTTAGCAAAACCAGAAAATACACCATTTAATCCACTAATGACACTGACAGAATTGATATGCGGTGTTGTGATAAAGGTACGTTCTGCTAGATCGGCAAAATCCAATAATTGATATAGATCGATTCCAGTATCAAAACCCATTTTGTGTAAGACAGCTACCAATACTTCTAGCTGAGCATTTCCAGCACCAGCACCAAAACCACGTAAAGTTCCATCCAGTATGGTTGCACCCGCTCGTATTGCTTCTAATGAATTTGCAATCGCCATACCTAAATTGTTGTGTGCGTGAAATCCTACAGGAATATTAAGGTTTTGGACTAAATTTGATATCTTTTCGTATACATCTGATGGCAAAAGAGCACCAGCAGAGTCCATAATAATAATAGCTTGTGCACCATAGCTCTCCATTTTTTGAGCTTGCTCTACCAACACGGCTGCTGAAACCATATGAGACATCATCAATACACCATATGCTTCGCGATCATGCTGACGACAATATTCGATATGACGTTTGGTAATATCAGCTTCTGTACAATGAGAAGCCACTCTAATAACATCTACACCAATATCTAACGCATTTTTTAAATCTTTATGAATTGTAGCAAATCCAGGAATAACATGAATGCCTAATTTGGTATTGGTTAGTTTGAGTCGACAGTTCTCTAATAATTCTGAATCTGAAACAAGGCTTTGACCCAGTTGTAAAGAAGAAGCACCTAGCCCATTGCCGTGACCTACTTCCAAAATAGGGATGCCTACTTTTTCTGCATATTCTGCATAAAACAATATATTTTCTAACGATAATTGGTGCTGTACTGCATGTGATCCATCTCTCAGCGTAGGATCACTAATTAAAAGATGCTTCATATAAAAGCACCTCTTTCAACCTTTTTTTGAGCGTACTCTTCAGCTATAGCAATAGCTGCACAATTAATAATATCTAGATTACCTGCATACTGAGGCAGATAGTCGCCTCTACCTTTGACTTTTACCATAATAATTAACCGTCCATTTTCAACCGTAGGCGTCATTATTAATTGATAACCAGGTACATACTTTTGTATATAGGCTACTGTATGATCCAAAAACTGCTGTAATTTCACAATATCCGGATTAGCGACTATAGCCATAATAGTTGTTTGCATATCGATACATGGTTCTGCTGGATTTAGATTAATAATCGTTTTTACCTCATCACATCCAGAAAATTTGCGTATAGCATTTTCTGTGGTTTCAATGTATTCATCTAAATTATGACGTGTAGCAGGACCGGCACTTTTGGAGGAAATACTGGAAATGACTTCAATATATTGAATATCTTTTTGTGTTTGTGCAATAGCATATACCAGAGGAATAGATGCTTGTCCGCCACATGTTACGAGATTAATATTATCTAAATGTATACAAGAATCTATATTCACTGCGGGTATACACATCTCACCTATATTAGAAGGTGTTAAGTCAATCACCATTTTTCCGAGTGCTTTTAAAATAGGTGCATGTATTATATGACCTGTAGCTGAAGTTGCATCAAATACTAGATCATAAGAATCTGCATGTTCAATTAATGTATCTATACTATTTGTAGATGTTCGCACACCAAGATTTTTGGCTCTTTGAATACCATGAGATTCCTCATTACGACCTACAAAATAAGTACACTCTAAATAATCAGAACGCATAATTTTAACTAATAAATCTGTGCCTATATTTCCACTACCCAAGATAGCGACTTTTAACTTTTTGCTACGATTCATTTTGCCATCCTCCAGTACATTAGAATTAGAGCCTAATGCATTACTTGAGACAGTTCTCAGCATATTCTTCTCTGGAAAGAAAAGGATACATATCATCATATGCCATAGATTTCATAGATCCATCCGCCAACTTTTGTGAAGCAACTCTTGGAATCAATAACTGATTTGTTGGAGTTGTAATTTCACATATCATAGGACCTTGATAATCAATCAATTGTTTAATTTGTGTATCCATATCAGTTAAATTTGAAATTTTCATATATGCTAAACCAAACGTATCTGCTACTTTATCAAAGCTAGCAAATCCAAGACCAGATTCTGCGCTTTCTCCAATCATTCGGCCTTCCATATGGTTAATCTGAGTATGACGGATTAAAAGATAACCATTATTATTAAATAAGATAAATTTGATAGGTAACTTGTTATGACTAATCGTTTGAAGTTCCTGTAGATTCATTTGAAAAGAACCATCACCAGTAACACAATAAACTTCTCCACGATCTTTTGCCATAGAGACACCAACTGAAGCTGGCGTGTAACCCATCGTAGACAATCCGCCTGTAATAATATGACGCTGACCCCATTTGACTTTAAATGCCTGTGCATGCACATGAAAGCAAGAACCAGTATCTACAACAAAAGAAGTATCTGATTTAGCTTTCTCAGAAAATTTAGTCATAAAATGGTAGGAGTTAATACCTTCTGTTTCATCTAAATATTCCGGCAAATCGACAGGATATTTTGTTTTCCATAATTGCGTTTGTTGAACCCAATCAGAGAAATTAAACGTAACATCTTGCAAAGCGATATTTATTTTGTCAAAAAAGAGTTTGGCGTCTTCTTGAATCCTAATATCAGGTATTATAGAAGGTTTAGACAATTCGTTATCATCTACATCCACGATAATCTTTTTAGCATCTTGAGCAAATTCTTGATAATCATAACCAACCAGACCGATGCCTAAGCGACAGCCTACATTGATAAACACATCACAATTTTGAATGGTAAAGTTAGATGCACGATCTCCATAGGTTCCAGGTCTTCCAACAAATAAGGGGTGATCATGATCAATCAGATCCATTCCTAAACGAGAAGTAATAATAGGGATACCTGTTTTTTCTAGAAAGTCAAAAACACTTTGCATTCCTTTTGATAATCGAACACCGGCTCCAATTAATAAACAAGGACGTTTAGCAGATTTTAAAGATTCAATCACTTCTTTAATTTGTTGATCTGATATTGAATACTGTACAGAGACTTCTTTTGGAATATAATCCTCATACAGATCAGGGTCAAAAGTGGCTCCTTGAATATCTACTGGAACTTCTAGATAGACGGGTCCTACGCGATTAGTTTTAGCAATATGAATACATTTTTGTACTTCATATTTCACTTGAGCCAAATCATCTAACATCACTGCATATTTAGTAATTTTTTCAAAAATCGGAAGTGAATCAAATCCTTGTAATGGAAATTGACGTGGGCCTTTGATTTTGGCTAAAGATACTTTAGAATTACCAGCTACAACAATAGAGGGTGAAGAATCAATATAAGCTCCAGCAACGCCTGTAATTGTATTTAACGCACCAGGACCAGCTGTAACATATGCAACCCCCAACTCACCAGTATAGCGTCCATATGCCTCTGCTGCCATAGCAACAGCTTGTTCATGATGACAACAAGTATAGGTTTGTTCAGGATGTTGATATAGAGCATCTGTAAGATGCATAATCATCCCACCAGTAACCAAAAAAACATTCTTACCACCAGCTTCGTAGAGAGCATTAGTAATATAATCGGCAACTCTCATTTTCATTATAAATTCCCCCCAATCGTTTAATGGTTTTGAAATTCTTCAATTTGTTTTAGACAGACATCATACATATTTTTATTGGCAGTATATGCCAAATTCCATTCAATAATTTTTTGGAGCGCTTTTTGTAAATTCCATTTGGGATACCAGTGCAATAAAGAGTTTGCTTTGGAACAATCTAATTTAAGATACTGTGCTTCATGTGGTTGAGGAGTAACTTCTAATTCATAACCAGACTCTTGTCCCCATTGATTACATAATTCGTTGACAATCCATTTTACGGGTTTGACATCTGTATCATGTGGGCCAAAATTCCATGCACTCGCATAAGCAGTACCTTCAGTATATAATTTTTCTGCAAGTGTTAAGTAGCCATTCAATGGTTCTAACACATGTTGCCAGGGTCTAATAGAATGAGGGCTTCGGATCTTGATCGTCTCATTAGCAAGAATAGAGCGGACACAATCTGGAATTAAGCGATCTATCGCCCAGTCGCCCCCGCCAATAACATTACCTGCTCTAGCAGAAGCTATAGCTACAGGAGCTCTATTTGTTGAAGCATGATGTAAAAAGGAATCACGGTAAGCACTTGTAATTAATTCAGAACAGGCTTTACTACTAGAATAAGGATCATAACCACCTAATGGCTCATTTTCACGATAGCCCCAAGCCCATTCTTTATTTTCGTAACATTTATCAGTTGTTACGTTAATCACTGTAGTCACATCAGGAGATTGACGCACAGATTCCAGTACATTTACAGTGCCCATCACATTAATAGAATACGTATCGACAGGGTTATTATAAGATTCGCGTACTAATGGTTGTGCCGCCATATGGATCACAATCTCTGCTTTTGATTGCTGCATCGCTTGAGTTAGCGTATGAATATCTCTTATATCGGCAATAATACTTTTATGAATGAATGTATTTAGATTACATAGTTCGTATAAATTAGGTGTTGTTGCAGGCTGTAAAGCATACCCTGTAACTTGAGCACCCATAGCATGTAACCAAAGGCTTAACCATGAACCTTTAAAGCCTGTATGACCTGTTAAAAATACTTTTTTATCTTTCCAAAATAAAGGGTTTACCACTGATCTATTCACCACTTCCGTATATTAAGTTTTCCATGGTGCCTCTCCTGTTTTCCATAACTCTTCTAATAGATTTTTATCTCGTAGTGTATCCATAGGTTGCCAGAACCCTTCATGTCGATAACACATTAATTCTCCGCTTTGAGCAAGATTTTCTAAAGGTTCTTTTTCAAATACTGTATCGTCTCCAGCAATGTAATCAAAAATTTCGGGTTGCAAAACAAAAAATCCAGCATTAATCCAAGATCCATCGCCTTTAGGTTTTTCTTGAAAGCCTTTTACTTGATTGTCAGCTGTAATATGAAGCGAGCCGAATCGTCCACTAGGCTGTACAGTAGTTACGGTAGCTAATTTACCGAATCTTTGGTGTTCTGCTACTAATTTTGAAATATTGACATCAGACACTCCATCGCCATAGGTCAACATAAAGGGCTCATTACCGATATGATGTTGGATCCGTTTCACCCGTCCGCCTGTCATTGTATCTAGGCCAGTATTAACTAATGTTACTTTCCAAGGCTCTGCTGTATGATTATGCGTTACTAATTGATTATCATTTCTAAAATCAAAAGTAACATCCGATTCATGTAGAAAATAATGTGCAAAATATTCTTTGATATAAAATCCTTTGTAACCCAGACAAATAATAAAATCATTAAATCCATAATAAGAATATTGCTTCATAATGTGCCACAAAATCGGTTTTTGTCCGATTTCGATCATAGGTTTGGGTCTAAGATGAGATTCTTCACTAATTCGAGTTCCATATCCACCAGCTAATATAACAACTTTCATTGTAATGCTCCTGTCTTAACTTATTTTTGAAGCACAAAATCTCTAATTTTAGAGATCATATAGTTGATCATCTCATTTGTAAGTCCAGGATATACGCCTATAAGAAAACTATCATAGAGAATTTTATCTGTATTTTTTAATTCACCATGAATGCGATAATTCGCATATTGAAATGCAGGTTGTCGTGTTAAATTGCCAGCAAAAAGCATCCTTGTTTGAATGCGATGAGACTCTAAATAAGTAACAATTTCATTTTTAGAAAAATGGACTCCATCACGAACAGTCAAAATAAATCCAAACCAACTAGGATCGGAATTTACAGTGGCTCTTGGCAAAATAAAATACTCATTTAAATCTTGAAGACCTTCAAGTAATTGTTTAAAGTTATTTTTTCTAGCCTGCGTAAAAGCAGGTACCTTTTTCAACTGTTCTACACCTACAGCAGCTTGCATATCTGTGACTCTAAGGTTATATCCAATATGTGAATATGTATATTTATGATCATAACCTGCTGGTAGAGAACCAAGTTCCCAACCAAATCGTTTGTTACATGTATTGTCGCATCCTGATGGACACCAACAATCACGACCCCAATCTCTAAACGACTCGACTATGGTTTTTAGTAATGCATTATTAGTATAGACAGCTCCACCTTCGCCCATTGTCATATGATGGGGAGGATAGAAGCTAGATGTTCCAATATGTCCATGAGTTCCCGTTAGCTTACCGTTAAAAGTAGAACCTAAAGCATCACAGTTATCTTCGATTACCCAAAGATTATAACGCTCAGCAATTTCCATAACTTTATCTAGTTCAAAGGGATTGCCCATTGTATGAGCTACCATGATAGCTTTAGTTTTAGGCGTAATAGCATCTTCTATAAGATCGACCATAATATTGTATGTGCCCAGTTCGACATCAACAAACACAGGAATTGCATTATTTTGAATGATTGGTGCAACCGTAGTTGGAAATCCAGCAGCTACAGTAATAACTTCATCACCAGGCAGAATGCGCTTTTCTTTTAATTTAGGCGAAGTGAGCGCAGAGAACGCAAGTAAATTAGCAGAAGAACCTGAATTGGTTAACAAAGCATAACGTACACCAAGAAAATCAGCATATTCTTTTTCAAATTGTTGATTATATCTTCCCGCAGTTAACCAAAAATCTAAGGAGGAATCGACAAGACTACGCATCTCCTTCTCATCATATACACGTCCGCCATAGACTACAGGTGAGGTATCTTCATTGAATTGAGTGTTACGATCGGCATGAAATAATTCATAATAGTTTTCTACTTTAGATAAAATATCTAGTCGCATAACTTGTTCAAAAACTATTTTTTCTAATAAAGCTATCGTCTTCATTTGGTTTAAAGGCATCTTTATTTTTGAGCGAACATCGATATAATGAGGCTCTTTCCACAAATCATTAATTATACTCACATGGAATTTAGGAGAATACGTTTCTGGAGTATTTGTTGAGAGCGTATATACTTCTGCTTCGTTTTCTTGAATACTATAGACTAGTGCATATTGATTTTCGTTTATACTAATGATCGTACCAGGTTTTAACATTGCGCACCCCTTATAATTATGAGTTGTATAAATATCAGTTATTATTATTTTATTAATAAATTGACTGCAACAATAAATAAGAATATTCGTAAGAGATTCATAAGTAATTTAACGGCATAAACCTATTCGAAATGTAGGGTATTGCAGAGTAAGATTGTTTAAAAGTGAGTCCCTATCTATGGTTTTGAGAAAAGTGATTTCTAAAATTATATGTTATAAGTAGATAACTATTATAAAAATAGTGTATTCTAAATCTAAAAAAGGATGATGATATGAATGAACTCTTCTAAAGATTCTCAACTTAAGAAAATGATAGATAATGAAATTAAATATATAGAAGAAGAAAAGGCAGTAAAAACAGCTAATGAAATATATGATTTATATACTAAATTAGTTGAAAAAATAGAATCTAAAATGTATCAGAATTCTCCAAAAATTAAAGCACAAGTCTATGTTTCTTTTGCCTATTTTTTATTTAGTGTAGCTGAATATGATTATTTTTTTGAGATGCTTATTCAAGCACAAAATTATGGATATCCAAAAGATGAAATTGAAGAACTGTTATGGAGTGCACTTATTGAACCTAATCTACCCGAATTTAAAGAAATCTATAATGCTAATCTACAAATGCTAGAATCTCATTCATACATAGATAGTGAAAAGATACCTGCTTTTGAAGATTTACCTTTTTGGTTGCTTCCTAATGGAAATCAAAATGAATATTATATGTATCATAAAAAAACAAAAAAGATCCAAGATAAAATAATCTTATATCAATATAAATCAATATCTTTTGTACCTACTACTGATATGCTGGCAGATTATCTAATTGTTGAGAATTGGAACTGGGCAAATGTGTTCAGTTATGGGCATTATGCAAAAAAAATGAGAAAAGAATCTTATATTGTTATCAATGATATATTAAAAAGCTTTTCTTGCTTACAAGGGACTTTACTAACATCTTCTATGCTCTCACATATGTTTTTCTTCAATACATTAGCAGAGTTGGAGACCTATATTGAACATTCTAACTTGTCTCTGCCTCGCAATATTATAAATATCGATACACCTATAAATAGTATACAAAAAGTGTTAGATGGTATTCATAAAAAACGATTAATAAAAGAATATCGAACTGGAGATCGCATTTTATTAAGTGTCTGTATTCCTAGTTTTAATAGAGGGAATCGTGCATATCAGAATATTTTGAGTCTTTTAGAAACGTATTATGATGAAGAAATTGAATTCATTATATCTAATAACGGTACTCAAAATGAAACTAAATCATACTACGATAGAATCTCTAAGATAGATGATGCTCGATTAACGTATTTTGCTTATGAGGAAAATCAAGGTTTTGCAATCAATTGTTGCAAGGTATGTGAGTTAGCTAAAGGCGAATATATTATGCTCTTGAGCGATGAAGATTTAATTCGATTTGAAAATTTAGATAAAGTTATGAATAATTTGTACAACGCTAAAGATCAATTATCGATTATGAGAACTTCAACCTCTTCACAATTTAATTTGGTTAATGTACAAGCTAATGCTGGAAAAGAAGCATTAGGGAAGTTTATGTTAACATCTAACTATATGTCAGGCTTTATTATGAAGAATGAACTATTGAAGAAACATAAAGGGATAGAATATGTAAAAGAGCATTTGAGTACCAATAGTGCTTGTTTTTTCTATCCTCATATGTTTTGGGAAATTTTATTATGTCAATATGGAGCAGTAAGAAGTACAAATCTGTGTCTTATTGAAGAAGGTGAAGCCGAAAAAACAGAAGTGCCTGAGGTTCAAGTAGATGGTGGAGAAGTCCGTATTCCTTATTATGCTACATTTGAAGGAAGGCTTGAACAGCATAAGGGATTTGCACATATTTTTAAAGATTTAGAGATCACAAAAATAGATGTTAAATTTTTCAGGCACATGTATTTAATGCTGTCCAATAAAACTTTATTTTTGATAACCATTTCAATTAATACATTTTATAAAAAAACAGATATTGATGTTGCTCGATTATATGAGGATATGTATAATGCGTTAATTAACGAAGATTTGTATAACGAAATTTTAGGACCTAATAATTCAGGTTATAAAGAAGATCTCAAGATAATCAAGCAAAAGTATATTCAAATAAAAAATCAACTTAATCTAAACGAATAGTAGGAGTAACATTAGTTATAAATCTTAAATAATCATTATAAAATGATAAATATTGATTATTTAAGATTTATTTTATATTGGATATACAATAGTTTCTAGATATCTTCTAAATAAGGAAATAATAGTTACTCTTGAATAAAGATTTGTACAACTTCCAACTCTATGGCAAAATATAAGCATAAACAGGTTGTCAAATGAACCGAACGAATGGAGAAATGAAAAGATGTCAAGCTTGCCTAATTGCCCTAAATGTCATTCTGAATATACATATGAAGATGGTGATATGTTAATCTGCCCGGAATGTGCGTATGAATGGAATCCAACCGCTGAATCTAATCCAGCTGACGAAGAAAAAGTCGTTAAAGATGCTAACGGCAATATTCTACAAGATGGCGATTCGATCACGATTATCAAAGACTTAAAAGTTAAAGGCAGTTCTTCTACACTCAAAATCGGTACAAAAGTCAAAAATATCCGTCTGGTTGATGGCGATCATGATATCGACTGCAAAATCGATGGCTTTGGTGCGATGAAGTTGAAGTCTGAATTTGTGAAAAAGATTTAATCAGATTTTTTGGAAAAGTTGTATCTATAGCGATATAACAGCGATCAAGCTAAGCATTGTGCTTAGCTTTTTTCGTATAAAAAAATCAATGCCTGAATTTCGGCGATGAAGATATAGTCGGGAAATTATAATCAACGTATCCACTTCTTGTAAAGGAGCCTCTTTATGATCTCACCTGAATACCAGCAAGAGTATTACCAAGCATTACTTGAAAAAAAGACAGAATACGAAGGATTGTTCTATGTCGGTGTCAAAACGACAGGTGTATTTTGTCGTCCGACGTGTCCAGCGCGTAAGCCGAAATTTGAAAACTGTGAGTTCTATGCAACAGCGCAACAAGCATTACTCGCTTCCTATCGCCCATGCCAGCGTTGTCGTCCTTTGTCGCATCCCAATCATGTATCGGATGTGGTACGTCTGTTGGTAGAAGCCGTCGAAAAAGAACCCGAAAAGCGCTGGCGTGAAGAAGATTTTCGCCAATTGTCTGTAGATGAATCTACAGCTCGTCGCCAATTTAAAAAGCGTTTTGGAATGACATTTGTTGAATATGCAAGGGCTCGTCGTATGGGATTAGCACTCAAACATATTCGTGCGGGGCAGACGGTGATTGATACACAATTATCCGCAGGCTATGAATCGAGTAGTGGATTTCGAGATGCTTTTGCACGGATTATGGGTGCAGCACCGACCTTACTAACAGAAGATCGTATACTGAAAGCTTCCTGGATCGATACGGCACTTGGCCCGATGATCGCTATAGCAAGTGAAGAAGCTTTATACCTATTAGAATTTGTAGATCGTAGAGGACTAGAACGTGAAGTCGAACGATTACGCATCAAGACCCGATCGGCGATTATTCCGGGTATGACCGAACCGATTCGATTGATCGAACAACAGTTGAATGAGTATTTTGCAGGAGAGCGTACGACATTTACAGTACCGTTAGCATTATTAGGTTCTCCTTTTCAGCAACAAGTGTGGGAGCAATTAATGAAGATTCCAGCCGGAGAAACACGTTCTTATGCTCAGATTGCGATAGCGCTAGATAGACCATCTGCTTTTCGCGCGGTTGCTCAAGCGAATGGAGCGAATCCGTTGGCACTTGTGGTTCCTTGTCATCGAGTGATTAATTCCAATGGAGAACTGGGTGGCTATGGCGGTGGACTTACACGTAAAGCATGGTTATTGCAAAATGAACAAGCTCAAGTCACACAAGCTCAACGTAAAGAACAATAAACCCACATAGAAGGAGAGTCTGCTGAATGTCTACGCAAATACAGCAAGCACAACAATTACATGATCTACATGTGAAAGGAAATCCGCTCATTCTGGTCAATATCTGGGATGCAGGTAGCGCAGCTGTGATTGAACGTACAGGCGCTAAAGTGATTGCAACAGGTAGTTGGTCAGTAGCTACTGCACACGGGTATGAAGATGGGCAAGCGGTACCTTTTGCACAGGTGATGGCGAATCTTAAACAGATCAAGGACAACGTACAGTTGCCTATCACGATTGATATCGAAAGTGGTTACGGGGATACACCTGAACACGTCTCTCAATCGGTACAAATGATTATCGAAGCAGGCGCTGTAGGCATCAATATTGAAGATCAGATTATTGGTGAACAACGATTATATGCGGTAGAAGAGCAATGTGCACGTATAGTAGCTGCACGTCAGGCGGCGGATCAGTTAGGGATTCCTTTATTCATTAATGCACGTACCGATATTTTTTTACAAGCCGATCCGCTATCTTCGGTTTCTATGCAAAAGGAACATATAGAACATGCTTTAATGCGTGCTACAGCGTATGCGAATGCTGGGGCTAATGGATTTTTTGTACCCGGATTAAGCGATCCTTCTTCGATTCAAATGTTATGCACTCACTCTTCATTACCGATCAATATTATGCTTACTACAGACACCCCTTCATTGAAAGAATTATCATCATGGGGAGTATCCCGAATTAGTTATGGACCTTCACCCTATCAGCAAGTGATGCATACGTTACAAAAAATAGGTCAGGACGCATTATCCTATGAATGATTGCTTTTTTATTCTTCTTTTTATCTATATTTGTTATAAAAGACTTGATATTCATCTAAAAAAGGTTCAATATAAAGATATTACTTGTAAAGTTAGTAAATAACAAATTTATAGCGATATAGATAAAAATAAATAGAATAAGAAAGCAGGGAATTTTTCCATGGAAATAGGTATAAGCACATTTGTAGAAACTTCACCCGATGCACAAACTGGTGAAGTGATGAGTCATGCACAACGTATTCGTGAAGTAGTAGAAGAGATTGTACTTGCGGATCAAGTAGGACTGGATGTATACGGAGTAGGGGAGCATCATCGGGAAGATTATGCGGCTTCTTCACCAGCGGTTATTTTAGCTGCGGCGGCTTCGCAAACCGAGCGTATTCGTTTATCGAGTGCAGTTACCGTTCTTTCTTCAGCGGATCCTGTGCGTGTATTTCAAGATTTTGCGACACTGGATGGTATCTCGAATGGAAGAGCTGAGATTATGGCGGGACGGGGTTCTTTTATCGAATCGTTCCCATTATTCGGCTATGATCTGGATGATTATAATGAATTGTTTGATGAGAAGTTAGATTTGCTGTTAAAAATTAGAGCTTCTGAAAAAGTAAGCTGGCAAGGACAGCATCGTGCTGCTATTCATAATCTAGGTGTCTATCCACGTCCTGTGCAAGAGTTATTGCCAGTATGGATAGGCAGTGGAGGCAATACAGAGTCTGTGATTCGTGCAGGTATGCTAGGCTTACCGTTAGTCCTAGCCATTATTGGCGGACAACCTGCTCAATTCGCTCCATTGGTTGAGCTGTATTACAAAGCAGCAGCGCATGCTGGACATGATGCTTCAACACTATCTGTTGCTTGTCACTCCCATGGATTTATTGCAGATACAACAGAACTCGCTGTAGAGCAATTTTTCCCTTCCACACAACAAAGTATGAATAAGCTTGGTAAAGAGCGTGGATGGGGTCCTTATACACGCAATAGCTTTGATGCTGCACGTAGTGAGCAAGGTGCGCTTTATGTAGGTGATCCAGCTACAGTCGCTCGCAAAATTATTAATTTGCGTAAACAAGTTGGGATTACTCGATTCTTTTTACATGCACCCGTCGGCACGATGCCACATGATCAAGTTATGCATGGAATCGAATTATTAGGTAAAGAAGTAGCTCCACTGGTTCGTGCCGAAGTGGCAGAGTGGGAAGCAAGCAATAAATAAAGATCCCTATCACCTTCAGTAAAGCATCTATACGTAACCGTATATGTGACGCTGAAGGTTTTTTCCTATTTGTCACTATCATCTTTATCTATTGTACAATGAGCTATGGATAATTTCTGCGATCTGTTTCTGGGTATCTACAGCGGTTAATGGTATAATAAGAAGAAGTATGTTATAGAAGAAGTCATAGTAAGTATCTACATTCTATTTTAGATGTAGAAGTATGGTGCTTTCTGTTGGAATAGCTTACAATAACAAGATGTTTGCAATCGAACGAAAGTTATCTATTGCTAAAACCCAATATAGGAGTGGTCATTTGAAAAAGCAAAAACCGATGTCAATGGAAGATTTGTTGAAAGATTTGCAAGGGCAAAAAGAAGCACAAGGCGAAGGATATGTATCTTTAGATATGTTGTTTAATCCAGCGTTTATGAGCAAATACTCTAGTTTGAAAAGCTTTGAAGAATTTTTGAAAAAAGGTAACTTCCAAGCGGATACGCTAGATGAAATTCAGAATGTCGAAGGCGAACTATTTGATCGCCATGTGAATCGTGAGACTGATTTTAGCGATTGGAAATCCATGTTAAACAAAGCTAATGCAGAGTATACGCACAAGAAATAATTGAAAAAAAGAGCAACGATAGCTAATTATCGTTGCTCTTTTTTTATTTGCCTGTATATTGAGCCATTTTATCATTATGATCTTGCAACGAAAGTTCAAAGTTATCCAGATTACCAATATCTGTTGTGACACCGCCACCATGCTTGGCGTATAACACTAACCAGTACATAATCGGATATTGGCGTAGCGGACGGCGCTTCGGTCCAATCATCACATCAGCAACGCGTTCATATTCGCTCCAACGATCTGCAATATTAGACGTGATTTTGCGATGAGGCTTACCACCGGGAATATATTCGCATATTTTTTCAGGACGAAGACGTTCTTTCCATGTGCCATAAAAGGTATGCGAACTTCCATGTGTTCGGCAAATAAAGGGACGTACAGGATACACACGACAAGTCCCTTTTTCTGCATCTAATAAAGGACAAGCAAAACTATTACGTGTAGCATGATGACGAATCGCATCCAATTCTTCAATTGTATTTGTAGGATGGGCTAATGAAGCATACATTGGTGGATTCTCGATACGAAATGTTTCCCAATCGGTAGCGGCTTTGGCAAAAGCTTGTTGAATATCAGCCTGACTCCAATTGCGCTTCATATAGATCAATAACAATTCAAATTCCACTTGGGAGATCGGCACATAATCTGAACAACAAGCCCGGCAACCAGCCGAACAAGGAGGTTGCTGTACACTTGTCGCCCGATAATCTTCGATCGTCTGATCGACTTCTTGATACAGGTGATACAGATGAGCAGCACGACTATCCGGTGCAGCTGTTTTATGGCAATGTTTCAGCTTTTGCCCGCTTCCACAAAAGCAGAGTTGATTTCGAGAAAATGAATAAGACATTGTATCGGACACAGATGAAGTCACGTCCTTTCCTGTTGCTAACGTTCGGTATACATATAGACTATTATATCGCTAATTGGAAATGAAGTTCTAGTTATCGATGCCAATGAGTCATGATACAGATGATATACATCCAGCACTGATGGATCTAAATTCAATAAAAAGCGATAAAAATAACTACACCCATCAATAAGATGGTACGATAGGTAAAATAATATTTTTGCGCTTTATGCCTATTATGGAGGGTTTGTTATGGAATCATCGCAACAGAATAAGAATGCATGGAACAACGGTACGTATCAATCATGGGTTAACCGCTTTGGTACACCTGAGGAAGCGGCTGAGAAAATCAAACAAGATCCGCAAAAACGGATCGGGACTGCTTTTAAACATATGGAAGAACATATACAGGGCAAAAAAATCATCAATTTACTTGGTTCTAATGGCAATAAAGCGGTGGCTTTAGCGCTACTTGGTGCTGAACTAACAATCGTTGATTTCTCGGCTGAAAATGAGCAGTATGCTCAAGATTTGGCACGTGCCGCAGGCGTACCTTTGCAGTATATCGTGTCTGATGTGTTGCAATTGCCGTTAAATGAGCTTACCCATCAATATGATATTGTCTTTATGGAATTTGGAATTTTGCATTATTTTACTGACTTACAGCCATTATTCCATGTGGTATCCAGCTTGCTTGCTTCAGGTGGACGATTGGTATTACAAGATTTCCATCCGATCTCAACCAAGCTGATTACGTCCAAAGGCACAACCGCTAATATCCGTAAGCACAAAGTAACAGGCGATTACTTTGATACTTCATTAACAGAAAAAGCGGTCTCGTATTCCAAGTATGCCGAATCCGATCAAGCGGACAAAGACGAGCAAAAAGTGTATTTACGTCAGTGGACGATTGGTGAGATTGTGACAGCAGTAGCGACATCCGGTCTGATGATCAAAGTACTCGAAGAATTGCCTAATCAATCGTCAGAAGTGTTTGACAAAGGGATTCCCAAAACATTTACCGTAGTTGCAGAGCAATTGCATTCGTAATCAAAATACATGTATACAAACAGCAAAGCCACTCCCGACGAAGGAGTGGCTTTTTAGTCTTTTTTAGATATAGTATCTACGTTTATAGATAATGATTTACGAATAGCTTGGTAATCCTTTGGTCTGTTTCCATTGTTCATGTGCTTGCTGTACTCGTTTCCAGATATCATCTTTTTCAACAGCACTATAGCGGCTCAATGACTCACCGAACACATCATGTAATTGATCTATCCAGTCTTTTTGATTGGTAATTTCAGTATGCTGAACGCCTGTAACATCGATCGTTTTGAGCATACATCCACGTAATTCATGACTGGCATGTTCATCACGCTGACGCAAAAGAAACACATCAAACCATGGAGACTGCGCAGAGCGACTGTAGAATTCATGATTCGCTTGAAAAGGTTCGAGATCGGATACCACTTGATGATCAATATCAACACCGACAATCGAAGCACGAGCATCATGCTCTAACCGCCATCCTTTGGGATCAATACTGGAAGCAGCCACTTGATATTGAAAAGGAGATTGAGCATAAGCACCATAACTCAAAGGCAGTGGCGTATACGGCATATCACCTAGCCCTACATCAATAATCCACGGTTGAGTTATGCCTTGCTCATCTTCGATATGAACAGTTAACCCCAGATGAAACGAATTGATACGTGGCTCTGTTCCTAAAGGTTGTACCCCTGCACGATGCCAGTCTACCTGATAACCTAGAGAACGTAACAATGTACTGAATGCTCCATTAAGATGAAAACAATATCCACTTCGTCCGCTTAACAGTAAAGGAATCGATTGCTCAAGATCTATACTTGCCGGATGCCCTGTGAAAATATCGACGGTTTGCCAGGAAAAGCGTCGTATATGAGCTTGATGCAGTTGGAAGAGATAGGTTAACGTAGGGGGTTGAATGTCTTCGATACCTAATTGCTTTAGATACATTTGAATTTCTGCTGTAGATAATGTGTACATAGATACTCACCTCAATTATATTAAATGTAATGGAATTAGAATGGTAAAATAGGAAGAGTAGAACTATATGTAGTATACGAGAAGATGAGATACCTTGGGCGACTTAAATCCCCTAACTGTATCGGTACAGATAACACATAGAAGCATTTGTCCAACACAATACATCACCTAAAAGGAGTATACCGATCATTATGAGCGACTTATTTGCATTTGAACAGTTCCCCCAGTTAGAGACATCACGTTTTGTATTAAGACAAGCACAGCCTGAAGATAGTCATGATCTATACGAATTGTATGCGGATGAAGCTGTAGTTGAATATATGCCATTTACTCCATTTACATCGGTGGATGAAGCACTGGATGAGATGAAATGGTATACACGTATTTTTGCAGAACAATCAGGGTTACGCTGGATGATTGAAGATCGTGAGCATACCAAAGTGATCGGAACATGCGGATTTCTAGGATATGAACAAGAGCATCATCGGGCTGAACTAGGTTATGATCTATCTTCTGCGTATTGGGGCAAAGGGATTATGAAAGAAGTTGCTTTGCGTATTATTCAGTTCGGATTTGAACAGATGGAACTGAATAAAATTGAAGCCAAAATCGAACCGAAGAATCAAGCCTCGATCCGTCTGATGGAAAAGTTAGAATTTGTACAAGAAGGTCTACTTAGACAACATGAATATGAAAATGGGAAGTATGTGGATCTTGCAGTATTTGCTCTATTACAAAGTGAATATGTAGCGAAGACAAAATCGTAAGATATTTTGCTTTGCAAAAATCACTTTTGACTGCACTAGAAGATGTCGCGCTTTAATTGCCAAGCGCTAAGAGGTAAGGAGACATTATGAAAATAGATCGATTACTTGCGATCACTGTACTGTTACTGAATCGACAACGAATCAGCGCCAAAGAATTAGCCACACGCTTTGAAGTATCGACCAAAACCATTTATCGAGATATTGATACGCTCAGTCAAGCAGGTATTCCAATCGTTGCTCATCAAGGAACAACAGGTGGATTTGAGATTATGGAGCAGTATACGATTGCTCGTCAATTTCTAACCTTAAGCGAGATTGATGCGATGATCTCTGCGGTAAAAGGCATGACTACTGTATTTAATGATCAGATGTTTGCCACTTTACTGGATAAAGTGCAGGCGTTACTTCGACCGACAGATCGGATGCAGACACCGATTCAACATGCAGGCATTGTGTTTGACTTCAATCCGTGGGGGCAAAATCCAGCAACACGTGACAAAGTGAATCTATTGCGCGAAGCGATCACGAATACATACAAAGTACATCTACACTATCTCAATACAAATGGCATTGAAAGTGAACGAGCTGTCGAACCGTCTGCTTTGATTTTAAAAGGATATGTCTGGTATCTGCATGCTTATTGTACATTACGCGAAGAATTTCGCTTATTCCGCCTGTCTCGTATATTAGAATTAGAATGTACACAGGATTTGTTTAATCCACGGGCGATTCCTGATTGGGATCAGTATCAATGGAATAATAGCAACACTTATGAAGAACAACGGCAAAACGTAACGTTATTATTTGGCGCTCAAGTGCGCTATCGTCTAAATGATATGTTTGATCCTGATTGGATTTCGTTGCAATCGGATGGACGTATTGAAGTTCAAGGTGCTTTTATAATCGATGATTGGTTCTATAATATGTTATTGAGCTTTGGAGATCAGGTTCGTATTCAGACTCCTACGGAACTGATTCCAGAATTAATTGGACGAGCGCAAAAAGTCATCGACAGTTATTCTAACTAGACAGACTGTTGTCTATATTCCCTCTGTATACTTGAGATCAAAGAACAGAAAGAGGGATGAATAATGAATACAGTAGCGACAACGACGATTATCGACTTACCTGCTTTTGTCGTACATGGGATGGGTACACGCACTACGAATGTAGATGAATTAGGAATGGCTAATGCTCGCTTACCGCAGTTATGGGCATCCTACTTACATGATAAAGCCCAGCATCCTTCGGCATCTTCGCAGCATGCTCCAACCTATGCGCTGTATACCGATTATGAAAGTGATGCTAACGGGGCGTATACGGTGGTGATCGGGCAACAAGCAGACGATCATTTGGAGCAACCGATCACCAGACAACGGCAATTAGAGATCACAGTCCCTGCTAGCCGGTATATGGTATTTACGACATCGAAAGGGCCTGTATTTGAGACAGTAGCTCAGACATGGGGCACGATCTGGAATTATTTTGAACATGCTTCTGAAGTGCGGACATATACAGGAGATTTTGAAGTGTATGAATCGACAGCCAATCCAGAGCAAGCAGAAGTGAAGATTTATATTGCAATTCAATCCTAGAAAGTATGTAAGAAAACCCGTTTATATCACAATCAGGTGATATAAACGGGTTTTATATTTTCAATTTACGTTGATGCTTATTACGATACATCGCTTTGTCTGCATGGTTCAATAGAGTATCGACATCTGTACCATCTTGCGGATAGATACTGGCTCCAGAACTCATTGAAATCGCTAATGTATCTTCTCCATATACAAATTGAGCTTGAGCGAATAGGGTATTGATCTGATTGAGAATTTTCTGTACTTGAATCTGGTGTTCGACAGGATGAATAAATAGAACAAATTCATCGCCTCCTAGACGTGCCACCATACCTGTATTTCCAACAGCTTGTTGAATAAGCTTGGCAGTATGCTGAAGCATCTCATCACCAGCTTGATGTCCATACCGATCATTGGTTTCTTTAAAATAATCGAGATCGATTAGAATAATAGCCAGTTGTTCTTGCTGTTGTTGAGCTTTGACCATACATTTTTCTAACTCTTGATAAAAGTAACGACGATTAGGAAGTTCTGTTAAAGAATCGTGATATGCAAGAAAAGCGATTTGGCGTTGTTGCTCTTTTTTGATCGTAATATCACGCATAATAAGAATCACATGATCTTCATGATCCACAACGACATAATCCCCTTTGACCAGAATATCGATCCATTGCTCACCATTCCAGATTTTCGTCTCCATATCAATAATGCCTTGCTGTTGTTGGAGCTTCTTCCATAGTTCCTGACTTGCTATCGTATTCAAGTTGGTAATATCCAGATCGACAAATGAGAAGAGCTGTCTAGCACTTGGATTCGCTTCTTTGATCGTACCAGATCGACGTGCTAACAGAATCGCTGCTGGATTCATATCAAATAACTTTTTGTACCGATGGTGATTAAAATTTAAAAATTCGTACTTTTTCATGGCGACTTGTAATGTAAAACACCAGATCAATCCACCATACAGATACGGATAAGGCGGAAGTTTCTCACCAAATTGGAAATATCCAAAAAAGGCAATCCAGCTCAAGGATAGAATCATACCGTATCGCAACACTCGATAGATCGCCTGATGTTCAGAAGAACGATTCGATGCTTGATAACGGGAAAGAAAGACAAGTGAAGCAACACTGATCAGAATACTTGCAGTAAGGGCAGCATAATAAGAAGTATTATAAACAGGCAATTTCCAGATCCCTGCTGCGACAAATTGTTGTGAAGAAATATACTGTGTATCATTGATAATCCCTAACGGAATAATAAGGAGAGGAAGATAGAAAATATACGGATACAACCATTTCGGCATTTTGCGATACGTGCCAGAAATCTTGACGATAAAATGAAAACCCAACCCGGGTAAAATAATACCTATATTGGCGAACCAAAAAGCGGACAATACTGAACTATATTCAAGCGGTAATTGATAACGAACATACTCTTCTAAAAAAAGTAGAAAGTAACATCCGATCGCAATACTCACCAAGCGATGTTCTGACTTTTTGGGATTACGTAACAAGACATCAATACCCATATAGAAAAAGAATAGCATCGGTAAAACATAGAGAACAATAGGAATTAGGGGTTCTAACACATTCAAACGTATATATCTCCTTTCCAATAGATTTAGAAGCAGAAGCCAACAGTGTATACCTGCTACACATACCTATTGTTCAATTAAAAATGAATAAGAGATACTATGTATAATATCGTCATTATGTGTCAAAAAATAAGCAGAAAAAAAGCTGACGATCATAACTGTATATCGCCAGCGTTTCTTTCTGTATCTATATTAAAATGACTTATAGATTATGGCTTGCTACGCCTGAGTTATTATTGCCACCAGACATTTGATTCAGGAACAATAATAACTCTGAATTAAACTTCTCTTGCTCATCAAACATCATCGCATGACCGCTATCTTCAAACGCTACAAGGCGTGAATTAGGAATACTTTGTTGTGTTAATTCTGCTAACTTAGGATCACAGATTTTATCTTTTTGACCCTGAAAAATGACTGTCGGTACATTGATATGTGGCAAGTCTGCACGTAGGTCTTCATCACGTAGAGATTCTGCGGCTTTGATCGTGCCATGATTAGACGCTTGGAAACACAATAATTCTAACCATACCATCAGCGCTGCTCTAGACTTATGATGGGTAAATTTCAGACCAAATTGAGATAGCATTTTTGGACGATCTTCGTACGTCGGAATAATCAGTTGTGCATTCAGGTCTTCCTTCGTCATGTTATATTCAAAATCAGGACGCTGTGTAAATACAGGCGTTGCAGAACCCATCAATGCAAGGTGAGAGATGCCTTTTCCTTGATGACGTGCCATGTAACGAGTAGCCACTGCTCCACCCATAGAGAAACCAATCAATGCAGCGTTTTCAATCTGAAGCTCATCAATAACAGCTTTGAGATCATCTGCCATCCGGTCAAAAGAATAACTTTCCCACGGTGCATCCGATTTACCAAATCCACGGAAATCCATCCCGATACAGCGATATCCTTCTTTAGGCAAGATAGAGTATTGATATTCAAACATTTGACTGTTAGCTGGCCAGCCGTGTAAAAATATAACAGGAATCCCTTCGCCAATATCTTCTACATAGATTTTTACATGATCTTCTACTTGTATATAACGTCCCATATCTGTCGCCTCCTGATGTGTAAGTGATTGTTACTGTATTAAACATATTTATTTGAAAAAAAACGCTATATTGCAAGATTAACTTTATTATGTAAAACAAATTTCTAAAAATCAGCGGGAAGATCATCTATGTAGATCCATACTAAATAAATAATTTATAGAGCGTAAACCAGAAAATTGGGATGTCCTAATTCTTTTGGGGTATATCATGTATACATACGTTAAAGCAAACGGTTTGGATCAGTCATTAGGGGGCAAAAAGATGAAGTTGCAAGGTAGAAGAACAAGTTCCAATGTAGAAGATCGCAGAGGTAAAGGCGGTAAAACGATTATTGGTGGAGGAATCGGCGGGATTATTATTATTTTGATTGTGACGTTATTAGGAGGCAATCCTAGTGAATTATTGAACGGTACGACGTCGACAACGACCGAATCATCTGCACCCTATCAGGCAACCGCAGAAGAACAAGAGTTAGCGAATATGGTATCTGTAGTCTTAGCAAGTACAGAAGATGTCTGGACCGCCCAATTTAAAAAGCAAGGATTAACGTATAAGAATCCTACACTGGTACTGTATAACGATAGTGTTAATTCAGCTTGTGGTACGGCCAGTTCAGCAGTAGGGCCTTTTTATTGTCCGGGGGATCAGAAGCTGTATATTGATCTCAGTTTTTATGATGAACTTCAGCAAAAGTTCAAAGCACCCGGTGATTTTGCCATGGCTTATGTGATTGCACATGAAGTAGGTCATCATGTACAGACACTACTTGGAACTATGGATAAGATTCAATCTACCCGTCAAAATATGAGCGAAACGCAATACAACAAAGTGCAGGTTAAGTTAGAGTTGCAAGCCGATTATCTGGCAGGTGTCTGGGCACATGATGCGCAAGGAACGAACCTGTTAGAAGAAGGTGATCTCGAAGAAGCGCTCACCGCAGCAAGCGCTGTTGGTGATGATACCCTTCAGAAGCAAGGACAGGGATATGTTGTACCAGATAGCTTTACACATGGTACATCAGAACAGCGCAAACGTTGGTTTTATAAAGGATTTGAGTCAGGCACGATCGCAGGTGGAGATACCTTTAATGCAAGTAGCTTATAAATAATTCAAAAAAAGTCTGGCAACAGGTTCTCTTTACCGAGGTAGAGAAATCCTGTTACCAGACTTTTTTATTGTTGTCCTTGTATAGCATGTTGTTTGCTATGTAAGTTCATAGCATAATGATAAAGTTGTTGGAAAGGAACCCGATATTCTTCAATTAATCCTTGTGGAGTGGCTAATGTAGAAGTCTTTTTCGCCAGCTTGGAACATAATCGCTGTAATGAAGGTTCAGAAGCAATCCAGAAGCGAACTTCTTTGATCCCCCGTCCAGACTGATCAATATGTTCTACTAAATGTTGCAGAGCATGTGTAAACATTTTAGTTTTGCGATATTTAGGGCTGAAAATAATAGACTGAATCTGTATAACGTCGGTGTTATAGTAAGCATCTTCAGCAGTTCCATACAAGTAACTCCAAGCCCCTACCACTTCCTGATAAGCATCCAGACTGATAAAACATTCCTCTTCCAAAAGCAGTGGAAACGGCGTAAAACCAAGTGTGAATAATAAAGGATGAGGCGTAGGAAGTTTCACATGATTTTCCAAAACAAAGGTCATATATTGTTCTTGATACATAGCGTTGGAACAGACTTGCATACGATAGTTCATCATAAACGACTCCTTTGTGTATAAAGTAATGCTGACATAAATAACAACCATATCCCTTGGCTTCTAAGCTGAAAATAAGAGAAAAAGACCTCGATGTAATCTGCCGAATCGAGGTCTACAAAGATATGATGGGAGGAAACCGTTCGGATAGGTGTGATCATAGAAGAGATTCGAAAGATAACAGAAGATTTTATATTTAATGTCAATTATTCTCCCATGATCCGGGTTGTTTTTATTGTAGCAAACCAAGAAGTACGCATCTATTAACTAAAGTTAACTTCAATAGATTTTTATGACAGAGGAGTCACTTTTTTATGAAGTGCTATATATCATTTCATCAGATTAAGATTCTGAAAACAATTCCAATTCTTGTGATTTGAGCAGAGCTTGTACACGAGAAGTCACTTCAAGCTTGTTGTATATTCGGTTGATGTATACTTTGATCGTACCGATGGTGAGTCCTAATTGATCTGCAATTTGTTGATTGGAATGACCTTGATGGATCAGCTTAAGCACTGCTAATTCTTTGGGTGTTAATGCTTCGATAAGATGAGTAGTTGTTGGAAAAGGCACTTTGCCTTCTGCTTCTAACACACGTAGTAACTTGGTAATATAATCAAGCATCGTTGGATGGTTGGCTACGCTACGGGTATGGCTTAACTTTTGCAATAAGATATAGACAATATCGCCTTCATCTACAAATGTCCGTATATAGTCAAAAGGCAGTACTAATTCGATCGCTTGCTGAAGTAATAGCACAGCAGTATCGGTCTGTCCTTTACGATAAGTACAAATAGACTGAAGCACAATAGACGTACATTCAATATGAATCGCATGTTCATTTTCCGCTAAAAAACGAATCGAAGATAAGATTTCTAAAGCAGTATTGTATTCTTTTTTGACCATAAGTACACGTGCTAATACTGTAAATGCTAGAGCTTGATCTAAAGAAACACGATGTTGTGGTGTGATCGCAATCGAATCGAGTGTATTAACCGCTTGCTCGATGTTGCCTTCGTATAGGTCTATCCATGCACTAAAAGCATAGAGATGTTTGCGCCAGTTATGATGTGCACTTTCTTCAAGCAGTTGCAAAGTGTTTTCCAGAATCGTCCGCGCTGTAATATACTGCTTTTCTTTTAGTTTCAACTTAATAGTCGTTAAGCGAAAAGGAACCAGTATTCCGGGAACCATACGGTAACTTTCTTGTTTGGATACCACTTGCAACCAGTGCATACAGGTCGTCAGATCATTGCGTTCATAAGCCCCTTCCGCAATCGCTTGCATAATATACTGACAGAGTAGGGACTGTTCTCCATGATGTTGAGTAAGAAAATGTACCATTTCTTTGCCGACATTGGCTGTTTGTTGGTTGAGCAGACCTTTCAGACCAAAAGCTGTATTTCGAACAAAAGGTTCACTTTTGTTATAATTAAAGTTGAAAAAAACCGATTCTTGAGGTAATTCGCGACCTGCATGATGCATAAAAGAAAACCATTCATCAAAGTTACGCGAGACAAAAATCATATTGGTTTTGACCAGAAATAAAATACCTAGATGCTTAGAAGCACTGCCTGTAAGACCTAGCTCTTGTATACGTTGCTCGCAAGCTTTGAGTAACTGTGCTGATTCTTCAAAACGATCTGTAATACTCAAAATAAAAGCATGAATCAAACACAGTTTAATCGTACATTCGTAGTCATCAGGGAACAAGGTGAACCAGTGCAGTAACGTATCCAGTTCACCTTTGCCTAGCCATTCTTCAATATGTTCATCTATTAATTGAGAAGCTTGTTCATAGTTATGCGCGATCAAAGAATGATCGATCGCTTCTTCGATCCAATGACGATCTTTGTAGAGTTGACTGGCTTTTTGATGCCCTTCGATCCACAGCGATTCAGACGATTGACGTAATACATTTTGCACAAATTCAGCAAACAAATGATGGTACCGATACCATTCTCCTTCTTCATCGAGCGGAATCAGAAATAGAGTCAATCGTTGCAGACGATGTAGTTTATCCTGACTATCACTGAGCCCGGTAAGTTGATCGCAGAGTTCAGCATTGATGCGCTTCAAAATCGAAGTCTGTAACAAAAAAGATTGCAGTTCTTCGTCTAACCGACTCCACACTTCTTGAAATAAGTAATCAGCAATATTACGATGCTTTCCATTAAAATCTAGAAAAAAGCGATGCTGATCATCACCTTGTTGAATTGAAATCAAAGCCAACTGAATACCGGCAATCCAGCCTTCAGTCTGTTCAACAAGCATATGAATCATTTCTGAAGGTAATGAATAGCCCATCGTTTGCTTGCAAAATAAAGATACTTCTTCTTCTGAAAAAGCCATTTCGCCAGCAGCTATAATATTTAATTGTTGTCGTACCAACCATTTGCCGATATGTACAAAAGGAAGAGCATGACGAGAAGAGATATACAGATGCACATGCCTCGGTAAATAGTCGATGAGATACGAAAGACTGTTGTGAATATCCGGACTTCGAATAAAGTGATAGTCATCCAAAATGATCGCTAACGGTTGCTCTACTTTTTCTAATTCATAAATAAACATATCGATAAAAGAAGTCATTCCGCTTATGGATGAACTGGACAATAGCGGTAACAATCGTTCTTCCAGATCAGGAATCCGATAACAAGATAACGAATAGATAACATAACGCCAGAATCTGCGCTGATCGTTATCTCGTTCATCTAATGATAACCACGCATACGGTTGTTTTTTCTCATATAGCCATTGTCCAAGCAGAGTTGATTTGCCGCTACCTGCTGGCGCATACACCATATTGACTCTAAAATTCATGCCTTGTTCTACACGATGAATCCATTCGGGACGGTCGATCGTATAGGTTCGAATCATCGGTTTAGAGACTTTTGTTTTTAACAATATAGAACTTTCCATAGATCCCGTCCTGTCTCCTTGGATTACGATAAAAGGTTTTTACAAAGGCTCTTATCCTAATTGATCAAGGTTTATTTCGTATATTGTAATATATAGATACATCAAAAACGATAGAATAGATAGAGCGAAAAAAGGAGAGAATACAGTGAATTATATGCGACTAAAAGGAAGCTTAGATCAGCCTAGCCTAGATAATCGGCTTTCCTATAACCCTGAGATTATTGAATTTTACCTGAGTGCTACAGATATGCAACGAACAGACTTTATTCGTACTCGAATACGCGAGTTAAAAGCCAGAGGAGTTACAGTATATTTACACCATCCATCCCGATATCAACATACCTTTTTAGATATTATGAGCACAAATATAGAATTGCGCCGATTTTATCATGAATCGACTCAACAATTGGTTCAAATTTGTAAAGAAGAAGGAGCTAAATGTGTGTTACATGCACATTATGTACGCAGTGAGAATACAGAAGTATCACGCGAACGAACGATAGCTTTGCGAGAAGAGATTGCAGCTATTTTAGAATACGGACGAGAACAGATTGTCTGGGAAGATTCAACAGAAGGACTGTTTTGCTATTCTAATCCATACTTAATCGATGATCTGATTATCCCATTATCATTGCCTTTAAATGTAGATGTCAGTCATACCTTTATCGCCTTCCGGGGAGATAATCATAAATTACGTGAAGTGCTTGAGCGTACAGCACCTTATGCAGTGTACTATCATCTGGTAGATAGTATGGGACAAGTACATGATTCTTTACCGTTAGGAGAGGGTCTTATCGATTGGCAGATGGTGAAGCCGTTTGTAGAGGGGAAAGATTATATTTTTGAAATTAATCTTGTAGGCGATCACAGCGATTGTACACCTATGGTGGAAAGTGCGAAGTATTTTGCAGCATTATCATAAGTTCATAAGTACCTGATCCATAAAAAATACACCAATATCAAAATACAGAAAAAGACCTTAATCCATGCTAGACGGATATAAGGTCTTTTTTCTGCTTATCTATTGTTTATATTTATAGGACGCGTCCTGTCAAAATACCAGTAGCTGCTCGTCTGCCAGAGATTGCCGCACCTTCCATAGTAGCAAGTAACGGTTGGTCTGTATAATCGCCAGCTAGAAAAAGACCATCGATCGGAGTGATCTGTTTGGGACGTTTGTGTTCATTGCCTTTAGCCAGACGATAGAAATTCTCTTTCCCTCGTATAATCCGATATTGGGTCATCGTATCTACATTAGGTAGATCCACTTCGTGTAGCGATTTTTTGGTGATTTCCCAGACTTCTTCATCCGGCAGATCAATTAAGCTATCAGGATCAACCAGAATAATCGAAGCTCGTCCTGTTGGACGCTTAAATGTTGTACGGGATTGTTCGCTAAATGACCCTAATTGTGTACCCGGGCCAAACGTTGTATGATCCGCATCTGCTAATTTCTCTGTCGCTTCAAATTGTGCAGTTACATAAGGCATCGAATCTAACGACAACAAATCCTGAAACCATTCATGATTATGGAAATGTTCAGACAATAACATTTGAGCACGGCGAATATTTGTGGCAACAACTACCTGCTCTCCATAAATCTGTGAACTGTCTTCTAACTGCACACCGACTACTTTTTCGTTATCATATAATAAATGAGACACCGTTTTACCTGTAAGCACTTGTCCACCACGGTCTTCGATCGCTTTGGCAAGAGGACCTGTCATCACATCGGTCATGCCTCCTTTGAAAGCCCCAATACGTACTTTGGCTAGACGCGGTAAAGCAGGAGCGAATAGACCGAAAAACGCATACGCTGAGTATTCTTCGATAGGTAAAAAGAATATGCCTGATGATAACGGTTGAATCAATCGTTCGATTGCATCTGTCGACACGCTATATTTTTCCGCATATGCTTTGATCGAGTATTGATCCAAGTAATGTGGTTTGCTGATATAATCTTTAAATCCAGCTGTAAAAAAAGGAATTAGAGACGCTTTATCGGCGGGGGAAATAAGATCGTTATTACCCAACGCGCCAGCAATTGTTTTGAGAGGGGCTTTGAACGGATCGAGTCCAAATGTACCCTGTGCTTCGGTATGACGAATATTGGTTGTTTCTTCCCAATGCACCATGTCACTCATCGAAATGCCTGCATTTTTTAGAATTTCAGGAAGCACTGTATAATAACCTAGAAATTTATGAAATCCAGATTCCACTTCCATCCCATCTTCTACCCAGTTAGCAGTTCGTCCACCAATATAAGGAGCGGCTTCAAGTACCATAACACGCTTACCTTTATCCGCTAATTCAAACGCGCAACAAAGACCAGCAAGTCCTGATCCAATAATAATGGTAGGTTCTAGCGAAGAGTCATTTTGCATATGTACCATAATTAAGTTCACCAACCTTTTCATCTTTTACTAAAGTATTAACCATTAATAGGGAGCATCAACTTTATTTGTATACATTTGTATTCAGTATATAGATTCTTTGTTATGATTTGAGATAAAAAAGGGGTTGAAATGAGATGCAGATTATTCATCGTATTCCATCTGTGGAAGAGTATTTGGCTCTACGCAAGGTTTCAGGTTTAAGTGAGATGAGTATAGAAGGAGCCACTAAAGGGTTGCCGAATACACTGTTTGCTGTTGTGCTTGAAGAAGAAGGGCAAGCAATAGGGATGGGCCGAGTCGTAGGCGATGGCGGATTGTTTTTTCATATTACCGATATCTGTGTACGTCCTGAATATCAAGGTAACGGATACGGCAAAGCAATTATGCGTGAAATCAAAACATACTTAGAAGAGAATGCATCTCCTCAATCCCATGCGGTATTATTTGCAGATCCACCAGCAGATCAATTGTATGCTCAGTACGGATTTACTTATACAGCTCCTCATTCCTTGGGCATGTGGTGGAAAAAGGAATAGAATTTTTCAAACCGTTGGTTTTCACAAACGATACTAACTGCTAATCATTAGAAACCTATAGAGATGATGGTCTACAACATGGTAAGATGAGAGTATTCGTAGTTTTCGAGTGCAAATTATGATAGGATAAACACCTATATAGAATGAGGAAGTGACCATATTGATTAATATAACAATCCCAACAGCGGATGTTACCATTACGAAACAAATTAACCCTGAGCTTAGCCATATTTATGGATTTACTGATTTTCATCTGATTTCGCGTGAAACAGGCGGTATCTTTATGTTCTATAACGAACAAGATGAATTACTATTTGTTGGTAAAGCACGTAAGCTTAGACCACGCGTCAAAAAGCATTTCGAAGATACCGTATCACCGATCAAAGATCACCGTGATGAAGTGACCAAGATTGAAGTCTGCTTGATCGACAACGCTATGGATCGTGAGATTTATGAGACATACATTATCAATACACTACATGCGAAATACAATGTAGAAAAAGTATTTTACAAGTAAAATGGTGTTGATAGATATATATTAATCATTTATAATTAAGTTAACAGATCTCGCCACGCATACCTTAGGGTTGCGCACCAGGGCGAGACAATTTTTTTATATGGAGTTATTTACATACAATGAAAATTATCCCTCACTCTATTAAGCCTTCCAAAACTGTTGAAGAGCAACTCGATATTTTCAAATCAAGAGGATTAATTATTGAGAATGAAGAATGGGCAAAGAGCATACTGACTCATGTTAGTTATTATCGATTAACTGCGTATACGTTGTCTTTAAAAAATGGAAATCAATTTAATAAAAAGGTCACGTTCGAGAATATTTATCATCTTTATGAGTTTGATCTAAAATTAAGATCTTTGGTAATGGAAGTTACTGAAACTATTGAAATCTCTATGCGTACACATATTTCTCTTACACTTTCCCAAAAATATGATGGCATGGGTTATATGTATGCTGAAAATTTTATGGATTCAGATAAACATGATAATTTTATCAAAGAATTAAATAGAACCCTTGAGCTGTCTAAAGATGTTTTTGTTAAGCATTATTATTCGAAATATGCTGGTGAGTTTCCTGTATGGGTAGCTATGGAAATTACTACTTTTGGAATGATATCTAAATTGTTCAAAAACTTAAAGAAGGAAGATAAAGACTACATAGGATATATATATTATGGCGGTATAAAAGGGTTTTATATAGGTAGTTGGCTACATTCGATTAGTAATCTTAGAAATATATGTGCTCATTATGGACGAGTGTACAATAGAAATTTTCCACATCCTCCTCAATTATTTAAAAAAGATAAGCCAAAAATTATAGATGATAAGAAAGTTTTTTCGACCATTTTGATTATGAAATACTTCATCCCAAACAAAGATGTATGGAATGATTGGTTAGAAAAACTTAAAAATTTACTTGATATGTATTCAGAAATAGATCGAACATTAATAGGATTTCCGCCAGATTGGTATGCTGTTTTAAAAAAATGAAATAATAATCTAAGTGAAAAAGACCTCTTTTACTTGATCCGCTACCTTACATTCGGTAACAGATCATCAAAGAGGTCTTTTTATTTTTCGTTGTATTAGCGTTTTTTCGGCGTATATTCCAGATCACGGAATAAGCGATTGAGTTCATCAGTCGTCAGGTCACGCCACTTGCCTGTTGGTAAGTTACCCAGACGAATATTCATAATACGTGTACGGCGTAGCGCACGCACTTCATAACCAAGAGCAGAGCACATCCGGCGAATCTGACGATTCAATCCTTGAGTCAGGATAATTTTAAATACATATTTGGATTGTTGAACGACCTGACAAGGCAATGTAACCGTATCGAGAATCTCTACACCAGACGCCATGTTTTTTAGAAAAGAAGGCGTAATCGGTTGATCGACCGTTACGATATATTCTTTTTCATGTTTATTTTCAGCACGTAAAATTTCGTTGACGATATCGCCATCATTGGTCAGCATAATCAAGCCATCCGAGTCTTTATCGAGTCGCCCGACATGGAAAATACGTAAAGGATGATTAACAAAATCAACGATATTTCCCCGAATATGACGCTCGGTTGTACTGGTGATGCCCACCGGTTTGTTAAGCACAATATAGACATTTTCCTGTTCCACTTGGATCGGCTTGCCATTCACTCGAACGTCGTCGCCTTCTTCAACCTGACTTCCAAGCTCTGCAACCACACCATTGATCGTGACAATACCTTCATTGATCCATTTATCAGCACCCCGGCGGGATGTAATTCCAGATTCACTAATATATTTATTGATTCGCACGTATAAGCACACCTTTAACTCTAATTTTTGAGTCAGCTATTCTGCTCGAACTCAAGTCTATCTCTACGATACCCTTTTTTGCTGTATTTTAAAAGAATCATTCACAGATCTATAGATTATGACTTCGTATGCAAAATATGTTGTAGTGCTTTTTCCAAGCGACCGTATCTGAACATGAATCCTTCTTTGATCAGGCGATTAGGAACCACCCAGCGACTTTTAAGTACCAATTCAGGCTCGGTACGGATGATTCGAGCACCTAGATTCAGCATCCATGTGGAAGCAGGCAGACCGCCTTTACGATGCATCACTTTGCGCATGGTCGCCATCAGTTCTCGATTGGTGACTGGATTCGGCGACGTACAGTTAAATACTCCTTCAAGAGATTCCCACTCTTGAATAAATAAAATAATTTGGAATAAATCTTCAACATGAATCCAGCTAAACATCTGCTTGCCTGATCCTTGATGACCCCCTAGTCCAAAGCGAACAAGATTTTGAAAAGGAGTCATAACCCCGCCGCCTGGGCCCAGTACAATCGCTATTCGTAATGCCGCTTGTCGTGTATGAGGAAGGTTAAACGCGAAAAAAGCTTCTTCCCATGCTTTGGCAACATCAACTGAAAAGCCAGTTCCGATCTCGCCTTTCGTCTCGGTCATCGGACGATCTTCTGCATGACGATAAATAGTCGCTGTACTGGAATTTATCCATACGGCAGGCGGATGTTCACAATCCAAGATAGCGTTTCCAATAGTCTGTGTGGTCTCTACTCGGGAATTCATAATCTCACGTTTGTTCTGCTCGTTATAACGACAATTGACCGATTTCCCCGCCAGATTAATCACCATCTCTGCGCCATCTAACGCTTGCACAATCCCTTGATAATCATCCCATGCGATATGTGGAGATTGTCTGGAAATGATCTGAACATCTATATCCATAGCTGTAAACTTTTTTTCCAAATACTGCCCGATAAATCCAGTACCGCCTGCTAATACCACTTTACGTGTCATCCCCATCAACTCACTTCTATTCAGATATTTTAATCTGCGTGCAAATACCTAATAATATCTATATTTTACACCATTTTATAAGTGTATAACGGTAAAAAAAGGAAACCACAAGATTCTCATAGCAGTTGACAGTCTCTTCAATCGTGTGTACAGTAAGATGCAAATGAATCGAATGACCACTAGGGGAGCCTTTGTGTAGGCTGAGACGGGAAGATCCCGGACCCTTGGAACCTGATCTAGTTCATACTAGCGTAGGAAAGTGGAGACTGTGCAAGAGTACCTGTACAATACGTACACCTATTCTGCCGCTCCATCACGGGGCGGCTTTTTTGCATGTATTTTTCCATATATTCCAGCAGTGGTCCTTCTTTATTAACCAAGCATCGCTCCTGATGCTTCAATCTAAGGAGGATACAATTATGACATTTTCACAGGAAATTAGACAGGCAGCAGACCCTATTTTTGAAGCAATTTTTAATCATCCCTTTGTTCAAGGCATTGCCAAAGGTGATCTGCGTAGTGAGCAGTTAATCCATTATGTAAAACAAGATTTTGAGTATTTGAACTCATTTATGCGTATCTATGGCACAGCGATCGCCAAGTGCCCAACACGCGAAGATATGGCGATGTTTAATGAACAGATTTCATTTGTGCTTCATAGTGAAATTCATCCTCATAATAATTTCTGTGATGTAGCAGGCGTAAGATATGAGGATTTACAAGGATACGCGCTTTCGCCTTCGTCTCATCATTATATTCGTCATATGTTAACGGTAGCTCATGAAGGTGATCTGGGTGATATTTTGGCTGTATTATTGCCTTGTCCGTGGACATACTGGGAAATTGGTGTGAAATTACTGGAAGAAGTGAAGCCTGATCCATCTCATCCTTTTTATGATTGGATCAGCTTCTATGGCAATCGAACAGATACAATAACGCATCAATTTTGCGCTCGCTTAGATCAATGGGCAGAGCAGACGACCCCTGCACATCGTGCACGTATGAAAGAACATTTTCTACTGAGCTGTCAATTTGAATATATGTTCTGGGATATGGCGTACACGCTACAAGATTGGCCTGTACCGATGGAGGTTGCACGCGTATGAATGCTCAGCCGATCCATATGACATGGAAAATGAAAGAGGTTGTGTTAACAGTTATTTTAGCTGTAGCTTGCGGTGTGATTTATCTAGGTTGGTCTACGTTATGGATACCGATCTCAGCACTGGTTGGACCAGTAGGTGCAGGATTTATGTTTGGGATCTGGATTATAGCAAGCCCCATTGTGGCTTATATTATTCGTAAGCCAGGGGCGGCATTGATCGCTGAAGTAGCGGCTGCGGCTGTAGAGCTATTAACCGGTAGTCATTTTGGCTTATCTGCCTTATTGATCGGTGTGTTTCAAGGGATTGGAGCAGAGATTGCTTTCGCTCTATTTGGCTACAAACGGTATAACTTGATGACTCTCATGTTGTCTGGTGCATTGGCAGCGGTAGGTGGAGTCCTTTATAACGTTATTGCTAACGGATTCGGTTACTATACAACTCAGGTATTGCTGTTAACGCTGATTATTCAAATGATCAGCGGAATGATTTTAGGTGGAGGGTTAGCTAAGATTGTCGTAGAAGCTTTGTGCAAAACAGGAGTGCTGGATCAATACGAAATTATGAAAGCACGGCGGAAGAAGGGAAAACCTAATGGAATCGCTTCTGGAGTGTAAAGACCTGTCGGTACGCTTTTATAATCGAGAAGCTAACGTTTTGAACGGTATTGATCTATCGATCTCACGAGGTGAAAAAGTACTTATTTTGGGACCAAGTGGAAGTGGGAAGTCGACACTATTATCTGTGTTATCAGGCATTATTCCTGAACATGTAGAAGCCGAGGTGGAAGGTGAGATTCGATTAGCCCCTCAATGTGGAGTGATGTTCCAAGATCCAGATTCCCAGTTCTGTATGCTTCATGTGGATGAAGAGATCGCTTTTAGCTTAGAAAATCGCTTGATTCCCCGTGCTCAAATGGATGCCATGATAGAGGCTGTCATGAAGCAAGTAGGTCTGGATATAGATGGGCATACGCCGATCGAGACATTGTCTGGTGGCATGAAGCAACGATTAGCATTAGCATGTCTGTTGGCGCTTGAACCAGAAGTTCTTTTTTTCGATGAACCGACCGCGCAATTAGATCCAGTCAGTCGTAAAGAAATCTTTCAATTGCTACATGAACTAGCAGATCAGCATGGACAGACAATGGTATTTGTCGAGCACACTTTAGATGGCTGTATACAGTGGATGGATCGAGTCATTCTTATGAATGCGCAAGGAAGTATGATTGCGCAAGGAGAGCCAGCAGAGATGATCCAGCGATATCGAGCAGAGATGCAAGAAGCAGGTATCTGGCAACCCAAATTATTTCCGTATACATGGGACGATGTGCAAGATCATCCTTCGCATCCGTTAGCACAGCGATTGCAACAGACTTTACAACAACGACGTGCTTCTGCATTAGATGCAGACCAAGAAGGTAAGGGTGGGTCTGCTGTCATCGTAACCGAGCAACTGGATATCGGTTATCGTCAAAAGTCTGTGATGCGTGATATGAATATCCGTATTCCGTCAGGGGAATGGGTAGCGATTGTCGGTGCGAATGGAAGTGGCAAAAGCACATTTCTCAAAAGCCTGATCCGTCTAGAACGTATCCGTAGCGGACAACTTTACTTTCAAGATATCCTTTTGAAAAAGTGGAGTGATCGCGATCTATATGAGCAAGCAGGATTTGTTTTTCAAAATCCTGAACTGCAATTTGTGACAGATACTGTATTTGATGAGATTGCTTTTGGAGGACGACAACGCAATTGGAGCGAAGAAGAAGTTCATGCCAGAACGGTAAAGTTGCTACAGGAATTCGGCTTAGAATCTTATCAGGATCAACATCCATTTACACTCAGTCTGGGGCAAAAGCGGCGCTTGAGTGTAGCGACCATGTTGTTATTTGACCAATCTTTACTTCTATTAGATGAACCGACCTTTGGACAAGATGCACGTACATCAGCTGAATTGATCAAGCGATTACAACAACGGCAAGCACAAGGAACTACGATTGTGATGGTTACACACGATATGGATCTGGTCGATGAATACGCCAATCGAGTGATTGTGTTTGATCAGGGCAAAGTAATCTATAATGGTGCACCGTATCATCTATTTACACATCCCGAATCTATCGGTCATCATGCGATTATTGCTCCGCTTCATTATCAACTGATGAAGCCAGAGAAGGAGCGGAGTATTATATGAAAAGCAATGACTCCTGGTTATCAACATTGAATCCGACGATCAAGTTGGTAACTCATTTATTAGTGATGTGTGTATTGATGGCGGTGACTGATCCTCGGATCACCTTAGCGATCTGGATAGTAGCACTGGTGATTGGATTGACGCTAGGTGGATGGCGTATTCCTTATTTGCTCAAACGGTTATTGCCGTATACGATCTTTTTTGTCATGATTTTTTGGATGATGGCGGCTTTTGGTAAAGGGGAGCATACTCTGTGGCAATGGGGATGGTTCCATATCACCGAAGAAAGTCTAAACAATGGACTAATGATCGCACTTCGTATGCTTGGCTTTGTCACTTATGGCTTGCTGGTCACGTCTACAACCGATCTGACCGCTATGATTATGAGTCTGGTACATCAATGCCGATTGTCGCCTAAATGGGCATATGGACTGTTGGCTGGATTTCGCTTTATCCCGCTTTTTCAGACGGAACTAGCTCAAATGAAATCAGCACATAAGATTAGAGGATATAAGCAGAAGAATAGTTGGAAATCCTTCATCCGCTACGCCCTACCGCTATTCACTCAGGGTATTCGGAAGTCTGAACGAATAGCGATAGCTATGGAAGCACGTGGATTCACAGGCACGCGCCAGCGCACGTATTATCTGACTCCGCAATTAACGGGGAAAGATGGATGGTACTGTGGATTATTGTTAGTAGTTGTTCTGTGTATAGCTGTAGTATTAAAAATATAGATTAAAAGAAGGAGCATCTTGTTGTAGTCAAGATGCTCCTTCTTTTACCTTCTATAGTATTTGCATGCCGATCACAGCTTATGTAAACTTACTATAATTACCAATAGTCTTTAATAAAAAAAGAGGTGAGCCTTTTGCATATCGTATGGAGCAGTTTGTTTATTACGATGGGAATACTGATTGCTATCGTTGCACTATTTACATGGATCACAATCACAGCTGTCAGATCCTATCGCAATAAACATAGACATTAATCTACATAGAAGTATCAATATTTACTAAAAGCATCTTGGTTTTCTTGTACATTTTCTAAATAGACAATCTGACCTTCTTCATTTACACGAGCAATATCAATGCCTGTTTTGGCATATACGGTTCCTTCGCTCGACATTCCACATACTGCCCAGCGGGATTCGTAGGTTCCGTTGTTTTGCAGTTCCCACGGTTCATGCATATGTTTGATATCGATATTATATTGATAGAACATGTCGATAAAGTTTTTGAATCCTTTACGTGATGATCCATTCAATACGATCTCTACATCAGTAATAAATAAATTCAGTAATTGTTCCATCGCTTGTTCATCAGTACGTGAAGCATCGAATAAGCGAAAATAGTCATTTAGTGTGTGTACTGCGGTTGTCATTTTACAAATCTCCCTTTGATTAAAAACACAATCATACCGTTATTTTGATTAATAGTTTGATGAAAATCGAACTAATAAAGTGTAGCACATTTTCAAAGTAATAAATAGTTCGACCAAAATCGTACTTTTCAATTGATAGTTGCTCCAATAAATGATAAGTTGAAGAGTATGAAAATATTAGAAGCTGTAGCACCGACACCAATCAAGCTTGTAGACGTATTCAGTGCACTAAGTGATCCTGTGCGACTGAAAATACTACTGTGTCTTGCCCATCATGGAGAAAAAAGCTGTGCAGGTTTTCAGATGAGTCATATTTCCAAATCAACATTGTCTCATCATGTTAAAATATTACGCGAAATAGGGCTTATCCAATTACGCATCGAAGGCAGACAGCATTTTTATAGCATTTGCCGCAGTGAGCTAGACACTCAATTTCCCGGATTACTAACATCGATTCTTCAAACCGAAGAAGAAGATCTAGTGTAATCTGTATATTCTCAAATTTATTCGCTTTGAAAGAAGGTATACCATGAATAAACCGTCCATTTATGGATTAACATTAGATCAATTATCAGCATGGCTAGGTGAACGTGGACATAAGAAATTCCGCGCAAGTCAAGTCTGGGATTATTTGTATCGTCAGCGTGTAACTGAATTTAATAACATGACTGAAGTGAATCCTGCTTGTATCGCTTTGCTTACCGAGCACTTTGCGATTCAAACATTAACCGAACATGTGAAGCAAGAATCTGCCGATGGTACAGTGAAATTTTTGTTCCGTTTGGAAGATGGCAACTTGATCGAAACCGTATTGATGCGTCAGAAGTATGGTCAATCGGTCTGTGTCACCACGCAAGTGGGCTGTAATATTGGTTGTAGCTTTTGCGCTAGTGGTCTGATTAAGAAAAGTCGTGATCTAACCGCAGGTGAGATTGTCGAGCAGATTATGAAAGTACAATTTCATCTGGATGCAGCCGCGCAAGACCAATTGGTGACTCATATCGTAGTAATGGGTATCGGCGAACCATTTGATAATTTTGAAAATATGGTCGATTTCTTGAATATTGTCAAAGACCGCAAAGGTCTGGTGATTGCTCCCAAAAGAATCACTGTATCCACCAGTGGCCTACCTGACAAAATTAGAGAATTTGCTGATAGCGATCTACAGGTTAATCTAGCACTTTCGCTCCATGCACCGAATAATGAACTACGTACACGTATTATGAAAATTAACCGTGCGTATCCGCTAGAGCAATTGATGTCTGCTGTAGAATATTATCTGACCAAAACGAATCGCCGTATTATGTTAGAGTACATTTTGCTACGTGATGTGAATGATCATCAAGAACATGCACAGCAATTAGCAGATCTGATCGCTCATATGAACAAATCAGCGAGTGTCAATCTAATCCCTTATAATCCGGTCGATGAGCATAGTCAGTATCAACGCAGCTCCCAAGAATCGATTATCACCTTCTATGATACGTTGAAAAAGAATGGTGTGAACTGTACGGTTCGCTTAGAGCACGGTACAGATATTGATGCCGCTTGCGGACAATTGCGCAGTAAACAGATCAAAAAAGCAGCACAAGCAGAAAAAGAAGAAAATCCAGTGGTTGTCGGTTCTTAAAAAACAGATGGATAAAGCCTTTCTTATCGTTAACTAGATAAATACGTGAAAATGCGAGCTGTCGGTCAACTTCGGCAGCTTTTTTTGTAATTTATTTTATAATGCATCGATCGTAGCTCAATCATAGTCAGATCGCACATATTGTCGAATTTTAAAAGAAAAAGTAATTATCTATCAAAAGTTAGCCGATAAATAGAGTATCATCACGAGCTGACGGAAAATAAGAACATATACCATAGGAGAACGATATGAGAAGAAATCAACATCATTTTGTAAAGAAATGGATGTTCTTTATGCTAGCATTTATTATCGTCATCGGAATTATATGGGGAGTCTATACATACCGATCTCAACCCAGCATCCCCCCTACAGCAACCTTTATTACATCACACATGGTCAATGAAAATGGAACGTTAGCCAGTCGCCTTTTACCTGCTCCTCCAACCAATCCTGATATTGTCGCAGGAAAAGAAGCCTTGTCTGAATCGTTAGGATTATGGATGCAATATGCATTAATGACCGATGATCAGAAGAGTTTTGAACACAGTTATACGTTGTTGAATCAGTATTTTTTGAATCCAGAGAAGCATTATATTTATTGGAAATTAGAGCCGAATGGCCAGTCCAAAGTGAATACGAATGCACTGGGTGATGATCTGCGAATCGTAGCTGCATTATTACAAGCATCTACACAATGGCAACAGCAGAGTTATACCACAACAGCCAAGCAAATTGTCGATACATTACTTGCTTCAGATCAACAACATGGTTATCTGGTAGACTATCATGATTTTGAACACGGATATTCTGCAGATGTCCTGAGCTTAACGTATATTGATGTCCCTGCTCTGGAACAGATGAAGCAGACAAATATGATTTCTGCTGAAGAGTATAACAAGTACACCGATCTATTGCGGAATACTCCGAATGATGGAGTGTTTTACCCTAGAACGTATAGTGTAGCTACAGGCAAATACAATTATGACGATACGATTAATCTGATTGATCAATTGATTTTGGCTCTGCATCGTAGTGAATTGGGGCAACCTTCAATCGAATTGACCGCTTTTATGAAAAAAGAATTTGAGCAACACCATCAATTAGCCGGTCGCTATAAGCGTGCAGACCAGACAGCAGATGTGGCTTACGAATCACCAGCAGTCTACGGACTCGCAATTTTATTAGCCCTTCAGGAGAAAGATCAGGCTTGGGCAGAACAGTTATATGCTCAAATGTTGACGATGCGAGGCTGGGATCAAGCTTATCCGGGGGGCTATGTATTTGATGGCGACACCCATATTTTTGATAATTTATTTCCTCTTTTAGCGGAGACACTTTTGCAGAAGGGCAGTGAAACGAAGTAAATGAGAACGAGTCGGAAACGTAAAGAATTAAGTACGAATACGAGCCTTATTAGCCAGATGACATGGGGTTATATTATTTTGATTGTACTTGCGATGGTGCAAGAAATTCTTGTTTTTTTCAATATCTATACCAGTCACTCGTATAGTCTGCTAGAAATATCTTTAAATATCGTTGCGATGTGTGCTTTATTATTCGGATTTGTAGTTTCTATGGGCATTGCAGTAGTTGTTATTTTTATATTTTTAGTGACTTATTTTGTATGGATGGTGACATATGCGCCTGTAAATACGTTGATCTTTTTTGAGTTGTTTTTGATTCCTGCCAATATTCTAATAGCCGCGTTTATCAAATCGACATTGATCCGTAACAAAAGGGTCAGTGAGCGCCTAGAAGCTTTACGTAAACGTGATCCGGAAGTGGATTTGTATACATCGTTAGGTAATAAAAAAGCATTAGGCGATACGGTAGTGAAGCAATCAAATTTAGCCAGACGTTATTCAGATAGATACACATTCTCGGTAGCGATGTTCAAGATCGAATTTTTGGCATTGGTACAAGAATCGTTAGGCAGTCAGCTATACTCGCAACTATTGCTAGAGTTGTCGGAGACGATTCAGAAGCAGATTCGTTATGAAGATTATAAATTTTCGATTGAAGATGGACGTTTTATTATTTTGTGTCCTATGACGGATCAGCAGTATTTACAATTACTAACCGATCGGATCAAGAATGCCATGATGGATATGACATTTTTGGACAAAAAAGGCAATGACTTGAAGCTGGTTATTCGTGCAGGAGCTTTCGTATTTCAAAAAGAGCAGTTTAGCACATACGAGAATATTGATGAGATTATTGCTGCTTTGGAACGCAACACCGAGACAGATTTGATTGCAGAATATATTTAACACAACGTCTATTGAAAAGGAGGTAATAATACATGGAATATACGAGTTGGTTTATCCCGCTTTGTATTGTAATTAGCAGTTTATTTGGGATCGCTATTATTGTATTGACGATCATGACACTGGTTTTTCGTGCCAATGTAAATAGAAAGTATGACCGGGGGAAAAATCATGTCTGATGCTATTTTACTCATCTCGATTATGAGTATTTGGATCGCTGTATTTGAATCCATTGTGATTATGTGGGGCGCGATTCGTTTTATGTTTAAGCAGAACAAAATCCCGACGGTGATTCCTGAAAATATGGATCATTTCCCAAGTGTTACCGTGATCGTACCTGCTCACAATGAAGAGATTGTGATCATATCTACTGTAGAGCATATTCTCAAGCTTAATTATCCACCAGAAAAAGTACAGATTATTATCGTTGCTGATAATTGTAGCGATAATACAGCAAGTCGCCTGCGAGAGTTGAAAGATAAGCCGCCTTATCGTGATCGGGACTTTACCATTATGGAACGTACCGGTAGCGGAGGGAAATCAGGAGCATTGAATGATGCAATGGTCATTTCTAAAGGGGAATGGTTATGTGTATATGATGCAGATGCTGCACCTGAGAAAAATGCACTTCTTTTTCTTACTCAAAAAGCGATGGAACAACCGGAGAAATATGGCGCTGTATTTGGTCGGAACAAAGCACGGAATCGCAGTCAAAACTTTTTGTCCGGTTGTATCAATCTAGAGCTGATTACGATTCAGCGTGTTCATCACACAGGCATGTGGGAGTTATTTGGACTTGGAACGATTCCGGGTACGAACTTTATTGTACGCAAAGACTTGATGGAAGAGATCGGTGGTTGGGACCCGCAGGCGATTACCGAAGATACCGCGATTTCATTTGAAATTTTGACCCGTGGCAAGTTAATTGCACTGGCTCCACAAGCTGAAGCGTATCAACAAGAACCGGAACTACTTAGTGTTTATATGAAGCAACGAGAACGCTGGTCGAAAGGCAATTACAGCGTAGTTATGGACAATATTCATCATTTGTTCGATAAAACAAGCTGGCGTATTAAGCTTCATGTGATGTATTATGCGGCTAGCTACTTCTGGTTTATGATTGCGATTATCGTCTCGGATATCATTTTCCTCGCCAATATTGTGTATCAGATCATTGAGCTATTTAATCCAGCAGTGATTTCGCCATTCCAGTTTGTAGGCGATGTCTATGTGTATCTCGTGATCGGTTGGGCGCTGATGTATTATATCTATGTATTGCAGATTAATATGGCACTGGCGACAGATATCGGGCAAAGTAATACGCGTAACTTTATTTTATCGTGCGTCTCGTACTTCACGTATTCGCAACTGTTCCTGATTATTTCGGTCAAAGCATTCTTCTCGATTACGTATGATCGAATTACAGGTAGAGAAAGCAAATGGTACAAAACCAAACGCTTTGGCTAAATAATAAGCTCTAATTATAAAAACAAAATAAAAGCCAGTCTCTATTGTAGAGGCTGGCTTTTATTTATTAGAGTGTACTTATTTATTTTACAGTACGCCCTTCATAAAGCTTTGAATTTTAGGTCCCATAATAAACAGAATAACACCTAACGCAATCGACACGCCGCCGATCACTCCGAAATAGATCATTTCTGTATCCGGGCTATAAAATTGCACAAGAATCGCATTAATCGCTTGCGCTGCTGCATTGGATAAAAACCATAGACTCATCGTTTGCGCAGAGAAAGCCGCAGGAGCAAGCTTAGTGGTTGCAGACAGCCCGACAGGAGAAAGGAATAATTCCCCAACGACAATAATAAAATAGCTCAGTACAAGCCACAGCGGGCTTACAAGTGCATTTTCACCACCGAAGTAAGAAGGAATAAGAATAACCAAGAAAGACAACCCGGCGAACAACAATCCTAATGAGAATTTACGTGGAATAATCGGTTGACGATTACCAAGCTTCAGCCAGATTGCTGCAAACACAGGTGATAACGCAATAATAAATAACGGGTTGAGCGATTGGAACCAAGCAGGAGCAATATGAATACCCATAAAGTCCAATTGTGTCCGTTTATCTGCATAGGTTGCGAGTACAGTTGATGTCTGTTCTTGAATTGACCAGAACATCACAGCCGCAATAAATAAAGGAATATAAGCAAGTAGACGCGAACGCTCTACATCGGTTGTTTTTTTACTGCGATACATGGTGACAAAGTAACAGATTGGAATAAGTACTCCGAGTACAGCCACTACAGTTACAAAAGATTTTAATGTTAACCAGCCCATCATAATCGCTATAGCGACGATAATCGCAATAATCACAGCACTGATTGCAAAAATTTTGATCGTTGTTTTCTTCTCGTCAGCAGATAATGGATTACCTACGACTGTACCTGCTAGACCTAAATTTTTCTTTTTCGTCAATACAAAAACGACTAGCCCGATAAACATTCCGATAGCTGCTGTAGCAAAGCCCCAATGGAAGCCATAACTGGTCTGCAATCCACCGACGATCAATGGTGAGATAAATCCACCCAAGTTAATACTCATATAGAAAACACTAAAACCGGAATCACGACGATTGTCGCTCTCCGCATACATTTCGCCGACCACATTCGAAACGTTTGGTTTGAGTAATCCTGTACCGAGTACGATTAAGCCCATTGATACGAATAATAGCGGTACACTATTTGGAATAGCGAGCACGATATGACCGATCATAATCAAGACTCCGCCATAGAAGATCGCTTTGGATGAGCCGAATACCCGATCAGCTAACCAACCTCCAATAATACCGGACATGTAGACGAGTGATCCATAAATGGACATAATCGCAAGTGCGGTTGCTTCATCGAAGCCGAGTCCGCCTTTAGATACTTCATAGTACATATAGAATACAAGAATCGCTCTCATTCCATAATAAGAGAACCGCTCCCAGAATTCAGTGAAGAATAAAGTGAATAATCCTTTCGGATGACCGAAGAATCCTTTCTGCGGTACACTGTCTACAACTTGTTGCTTATTCACATCTGACACAAATGAACCTCCTGCTCTGAACATCTTTTATTTTCATGATAGAATACAGAATAGAACGTTAAATATTTACATATCATCATATAGGGCTATCGAAAATATTTACACGTCACTTCAGCAATCGAACCATCAGAATACAACATATTCTTCATATCATCAATGAGAAATTGCCGAGACGATTGAACCGAGAGCATGTATACAACGCCAAAGGTGAAATGTCATAATATAAAATAAGCTTGATACATTGAGAGGATAGGTGAACAAAGATGAAATATGATATTTTGTATGAAGGCGCGTTTGCCATGTTGAAGGTACATATAGAGCAAGGAGAAGCGATCAAAGCCGAGTCAGGCGCTATGGTCTCTATGTCTCCAAATGTAGATATTAAAGGAACGATGGATGGCGGACTGATGGGCGGTCTAGGTCGTATGTTAACTGGAGAAAAATTCTTTTTTCAAGAACTGCGTTCGACTCGTGGCCCAGCAGAAGTATTACTTGCCCCTTCCAGTATAGGAGATGTCACTGCTGTTGAATTAGATGGATCCTATAGTCTGTATGTACAAAAAGACGGTTTTCTTGCTGGGACCGAAGGCATCGAAGTCGGCACACAGATGCAAAATCTGAAAAAAGGGTTATTTTCAGGCGAAGGATTCTTTATTATTGAAATTCGTGGAAAAGGCACAGTCTTCTTATCTTCCTACGGGTCGATTCATGCGATTAATCTAGCTCATGGGGAAGAAGTGATTGTCGATAATGCTCATCTGGTCGCATGGCCGGGTTATATGAATTATCAGATCGAAAAAGCATCGAAAGGCTGGTTATCCAGTGTCACCAGTGGTGAAGGAATCGTTTGTCGCTTCCGCGGTGAAGGTGTGATTCTGATCCAATCTCGTAATCCTGCGGGTTTTGGTAGTTGGATTAAGCAATTTATTCCGAATAAATAAGCGTTTTACCGAAAAAGCTAAGCTAACTCAGATTCTCTGAGATGTGCTTGGCTTTTATTATTGTGATACAGATCTAGAAGGCAATAACAATAAGGATGAAAGTTGATGATTAACCAATGTATGCGTTTTATTGCGATCAGAACAGCATACCTCTTAAATTTAATCACTTTATTTTACAATTAAAGTAACGAAAGTGTGCCAATATAGCGTATACTGTTAAAGAGGGAGTTGAGCACATGGCTAAGGAAAAAGAAGAAATTATATTGACCCGAGAAGGTATCAATAAGCTGGAAGATGAGCTTGCAGAACTGAAGGGACCACGCCGTAAAGAGTTGTCACAACGTCTGAAACTGGCAATCAGTTATGGAGACTTGAAAGAAAACAGCGAATACCATTCGGCAAAAGACGATCAAGCATTTATGGAGACACGAGTTCTGATTTTAGAAAAAATGTTACGTAATGCACAGGTCGTAAATGCAGATAACTTGGATCTTTCCAAAGTCAGTATCGGTTCTACGATACTCCTACATGATTTGGAGTTCGGTGAAGATATCGAATACCAAATTGTCGGACCTGCTGAAGCAGACGTTATTAACAACAAGTTATCTTATGAAAGCCCGCTAGGTAAAGCGTTGATCGGACAAAAAGTCGGTAACACGATTACTTTTGAAGCGCCTATGGGAACATTCAAATATAAACTGTTGGAAATCAAAATCGTATAATTGCAGTTCAAAAGGCAAAGCCAAAGATTTTCTGAGGGCTTTGTTTTTTTATATCAGGGTAGGAGGGGATAAGATGGACATCAGACGTTTAACAAGTGAAGATGCAGTGTCCTATCGTGCACTTCGATTAAGGTCATTACAAGAAAATCCTGAAGCTTTTTTAGTTACATATGATAGCGAAGTCTCCAAACCGATCGAAGAGATACAACATAAGCTTCAACCCTCAAGTAAACGATTTACATTAGGTTGTTTTGATAAGCAAGAGCTTGTAGGAATGGTGACTTTTGTTAGAGAACAACATCTCAAAACGATACATAAAGGCAACATCTATGCGATGTACGTGTCACCGTCTTGTAGAGGTCAAAAGATAGGCAAAGCGTTGATGAAAGAATTGGTACAAAGAGCCAGTGTACTGGAAGGATTAGAGCAGATCGGATTGACTGTCATTTCTGAAAATAGGGCGGCTAAGCAATTATATATCAGTCTAGGATTTACAGTATGTGGCTTGGAAAAGAATGCGTTGAAGTATGAGGGGCAGTATTGGGACGAAGAAAAAATGGTATTGGAACTCGATTAACGATAAAAAAGGCAAAGCCGTATATACTAAGAGCTTTGCCTTTTTCTATTCTATCTAATTTAAATACTTAATTCCCCTCGGATCGTGATCGTTGCTGCTCCAGCGACTTTGATGATCGGATTATCTACACCTTTAGGGATAGCTTGTACATACAGTAGACCGGGTCTGCCAATCGCATGACCTTGAGCAATGGTAAGTGCTGTAGTCTGATCTTGCGGGATGATCCCATTTATATATAAAAAGCCTGCTAAAGCTCCATTTGCCGCACCTGTTACTGGATCTTCAGCAATGCCTATCGCAGGCGCAAAATCACGAGTATACAGATCATATTCTTGATCTGGCGTAAATGTGTAGAGATGGGTGGTCGCAATCTGGTGCTGTCGATTATGTTGACTGAGAGCGATAAGGTCAGGGTTAGCTTGATCGATCGCTTGCTGTGTATGTACAGGAATAAGTAGATGCCAGTTCCCTGTATGGGCGAGTTGAATCGGATAAGCAGGATCGATTGCATTAACAGGAACACCAATCATAGCACTAAGTGTAGTAAGGTCTATGGTAAAAGGCTGAATCTGTGGTGTAACTTGTGTCATTTCGACCCGTTGTACTTTGCCATCTTGTTGATGCCATACGACTGGAATTGCACCTGCTTGTGTACCTAGAACAACGCCATCTTGTTGCTGAGACAATCCCAATTCGGTAGCCAATATCCATGTTAATCCGATGGTAGCATGTCCGCAAAAAGGAATTTCTTCAGTAGGTGTAAAATATCTTGCTTTATAATCTATATCTGCTTGATCGGAAGGAAGTAAAAAGACCGATTCGGATAAGTTCAATTCTCGCGCAATCTGTTGCATTTCTAGACTGCTTAAATGTTCTGCATCTAATACTACACCTGCGGTATTACCCGTGAAAGGTTGATCTGTAAAAGCATCGACATGATACACTCTAATTCTTCTCAAAGAAAATCACTCCTTTTGCATATAATAGATATATCGAGATAATTCGATATAAACATCATATACGTTGTTGAAGCATTTGTAAAATCATCTTTATAGATGATGAAAATTAATCTCATAAATCCAAGTATATAGATAACTGCCTTTTTCCTTTTTACACGAAATGGGTAAGGAGTTGTATATTACTTCTATTTTGCTCGATCGAAGGAGACCTTGCTATTATGGATCAATTACCGACTCGTATACATTTGGGAAAAGCGACACGGCAGATTGCTAGATTGTTAATTCGTTTTCCTCAAGTTAAACAATTACATCGCACAACCGAAGCTTCTTTATTATTGTCAAAACATGAATCTGATTCGATCGATGCAGAGTTATATTGGTTTCGGCTGACTGCTTTGCAATTAGCATTTCTACTACATATGCAATACCACCAATACGATCTCAATCGATACGAAGCCAGATATATGATGACGACGGCTATCGAATTAGCTTTTCAAGATGCAGATTTATCTCGTAAAGACACGACTAAGATTCGCAGTAAATTATCCGAGGAACTGGATTACTATTTTAACCAATTGGAATTAGATCACTTGTCTGGAAAAGGTGCAGATACTTCAGCTATTATGCATGTGTTTGCAAGAAGAACATTAGCTATTTGCCATCCTCTTCAAGCGGGAAGTGATACAGATCGTCAACATGTGTTAGCGCAAGAAGCGACTATGATCTGGGATAAAGTCACGACAGAAGTCGAAGAATTATTAAAAAGGATCACTATTATTGAATTTGAGAAGTAAGATACTGCTTTTTTTACTATTTTCTTAAATGTTACTTACCAATATAGCGTATACTGGATAGAGTGAGCCAAAGTAGATATGATCTGTTAAATGGTCGCTAGGTATCGTTATCCAAGTAAGTGTATGTTCATTATTCAGCATGTTGGGTCGAGCGATCGAACATGTTAATTTATAAAAAGAAGAGGTATTTCATGAGTCAGTCTAATTTTCAAGAGTATGAATTAAGTGAAGATATTTTAAAAGCATTACAACAACTGGGCTATACACAGCCTACTGAAGTACAGCAAAAAGTCATTCCAGTTGCACTAGAGCGTCAAGATCTTGTCGTGAAATCGCAAACCGGTAGTGGTAAAACGGCTGCCTTCGGGATTCCATTGTGTGAGCTAGTGGATTGGAACGAAAATAAACCACAAGCGTTAGTCTTAACCCCTACACGCGAGCTTGCTGCACAGGTGAAAGAAGATATTACAAATATCGGGCGCTTTAAGCGAATCAAAGCGACAGCCGTTTATGGAAAACAACCTTATGCGAAGCAAACACTTGAATTAAAACAGAAAAGTCATGTGGTTGTCGGTACACCTGGACGTGTATTGGATCATATTCAGCGGGGCACACTGGCTTTGGACAAAATAGAATTCCTCATTATCGATGAAGCCGATGAAATGCTAAATATGGGCTTTATTGAACAGGTTGAAAATATTATCAAAGCATTGCCTAAAGATCGGACGACGTTATTGTTCTCTGCAACATTACCACAAGATATCGAACGTCTATGTCACCGTCATATGCGTCAGCCTGAGCATATTGAGATTCAAGCGACAGGGCTTACGACAGCAACGATTGAACATGCGTTATATGAAGTAAAAGATGCAGATAAATTCACATTATTGCAAGATATTACAGTCGTTGAAAATCCAGATAGCTGTATTATTTTCTGTCGTACACAGGATAACGTGAATATGGTAAGTGAGCGGTTAACCGCTAATGATTACACATGTGCTAAGATTCATGGCGGAATGCTGCAAGAAGATCGCTTTGCTGTGATGGAAGATTTCAAACGTGGACAATTCCGTTATCTGGTAGCAACTGATGTGGCTGCTCGCGGGATTGATATCGACAATATTACACATGTGATCAACTATGATCTACCGCTGGAAAAAGAAAGCTATGTGCATCGTACAGGACGAACAGGACGTGCAGGTAAAAGCGGTCTAGCGATCACTTTTGTGACTCCGTTTGAAGATAAATTTTTGCGTGAAATTCAAGATTATATTGGATTTGCCATTCCGCATAAAGAAGCTCCTGATGCGGTAGAAGTGGATCGTGCGCGTGAAGCTTTTGAAGGTAAAATGGGGATTCGTGCAGAACGTAAACCTGCCAAAAGTGAGCAGTTGAACAAAGAAATTATGAAATTGTACTTTAATGGTGGCAAAAAGAAAAAACTACGTGCTGTCGATTTCGTAGGGACAATTGCTCGTATCGAAGGCGTAACCGCTGAAGATATTGGAATTATTACGATTCAAGATAATGTGACGTATGTTGAGATTCTGAACGGTAAAGGTCCTCATGTCTTGAAAGTAATGAAGGATACCACTGTCAAAGGTAAACTACTCAAAGTGCATAAAGCGTTGAAATAAAGTTGAAAAAAAGAGCCTATCACTATTGATAGGCTCTTACTTATTTCTATACCTTGTTCAATTCCTTTTTGAAAACCAGCTTCAACACCACGGCGTTCGCCTTCTGCCATTGCAGAATCGACAAGTGAAGCTTCATCATGCAAAAATTTCTGGCGGCTTCATAGCGCACACGAGCTTCACGATCCTAACTTAGAAATTCCAGAGTAGTCATCTGCTCTAACTTGAGTAGTTCAAGAGGACCAAGTAGTTCAGACACAGGATAGTAACCTCCGATAGCTAAGTAAGTAGTAGAAATGCAGTCTATATTAGTATGCAATTACGTATATTATAGCGTAATTAAGTTATAAAATAAATCTTTTTTTACTGCAATAAATTCGTATTTACGTATTTTTATAATCAAGAAATAAATTATACTTTTATCATTTGGTACATGATTGTATATCGTATATACTTATATAGAGATAGTAACAAGCAAAAAGTAATCATTATAAAATAGAGACAGGAGTCAACCTATTTGTTAATCGGAATCATTGTTTTTGTTGTGTATAATCTGATCTTGCTGTATATGGGATGGAATGGTTGGGTATGGTTTGGACAGGTGTTACCAGATCATCATTTTGTAAGATATATCTTTGTTGTGGTGCTGCTTATTTTAGCTTATTCATTCTTCTTGAACTTCTGGGTACGTGAAAGTATCACCATTAAGTTAATAAGTGCCGTCTGGTTTATGATGTTATACATTTTGATATTGTGGCTACCCGTAATGAACTTAGGAGTATTGATAACTCGTTTTACACCCTTATCTCAACATCTAGTCATTGTATGGGCGGGATGGAGCACATTGCTTGTGTTTGTGATTGTAGCGACTATCGGAATGTTTAATGCTTATAGTCCTGTCGTACGTAACTATGATATTCAGATCGATAAGCCGGTCACAGGCAAGTCAGACATGAAAGTCATTGTGGTATCCGATACCCATTTCGGTGTACTATCCAATGAATCTCATGCGAGACGAATGGTAAAAATGATCAACGAATTAAAGCCGGATCTGGTATTATTCCCGGGCGATGTGATCGACGATAATTTACCGTACTTTGTCAAAACCGATATTCCGAATATTCTTAAAGGGATCGAAGCCCCTGTATACACGTCTCTTGGGAATCATGATCGTTTTGAAAAAGGGATCAATCTGATTCAAGTATTAGATGATAGTGATCTGAATATCCTCTATGATGAATCGATTGTGTTAGATAATGGCATTACACTGGTGGGTCGTCAAGATTATAGTGATCGTCCACGCGCCGAATTAGCGAAATTGCTAGAATCGGTCGATCATTCGAAGCCGATTATTGTGATGGATCATCAACCATATGAACTGGATGCTGAGCAGAAATTAGGAACCGATCTAGTCGTCTCCGGTCATACCCATCGTGGACAGGTCGCTCCAGCACAGTTGATTACAAATCGTATCTATGAGAACGATTGGGGCTATTTGCAAAAAGGGCAACTTCATTCGATTGTATCGTCAGGATATGGATTCTGGGGAACACCGATGCGAATAGGCACACGTTCAGAGATCGTCGAAATTGATATTCATTTCCAAAAATAAAATCAGATCCGATACAGCACTTGATTAACATCATGCTGTACGTATCCTATGTAGTGACAATATACGTAAAAAGCTTCCTGATGACACGCCAGCGAATGGTGGTGAACAGGAAGCTTTTTTTGTTATGTTATAGCATGTATTTTAACATCTAGCGCAAAGCCGATTTCACTTGTCCGATATAAAAGTGACGTACAATAAAGAAGTAAACCATTTGTATAAGTAAGAAAATACCTAGTACAATACTGGATTCTTTGAGCAAGGAATAGTGGAACATATTCGATAATGTAGTCAAAGCAACCGCTCCATGAATCAAAGCAACCGCAATCGGAGCGAAAAACAGTAAGGCAATCTGCCAGTTTAACACTTTAGTTAGTTCTTTGGTGGTTAGCCCTAATTTAGAAATCGCTTTGAACTTCTGCTTATCTTCTTCTAGATCACTGTATAGACGGAAGTATAAGAAGCTACCTGCGGAGACAAAAAATACAATACCGATAAATAAACTCATAAAGAGTGGTAAGCCAAATTGTTGCTTCTGGCTATATACTTCATACTCTTTAGCAAAGAAGACATAATGGGCTTGATAAGGCTTGACCGACTGTTGAATGTCTTGCGCTAATTGAATAGCCGTAGACGAATCCATTTTTCCATTCCACACATCAATTTGGTCAGTTGTCGTCGGGTGTTGTAGTTTTTGATAAAATATATTAGGGACGACGAGATACTCACTTAGCGCGGGTATAACTTGAGATAAAGTCGCTTGAGAAGCGGTCTGAATCGAAAGCCCTTTTTCTAAAGTGATGTTTTTGTTGATCAGTTCATCGTTAAAACGATTGCCAATCGTTGATGTTGTTCGAATAGCCGTTTGTTGATCAGTCAATGTTATTGTAGGCTCTCCTAACAAAGTAGCAAAGGCATTATAATCGGACAGACGAATAATACTGACTGGATCCGCAGACTCAGAAATTTTATAACGTAATACGTGTAATGTAGCAGGGGTTAAATCTATCGCATGTGTATTCAATGTATCGTTAATATACTGAAGATGTTGTGCTCGCGCAGTATCTTTGGCTGTCGAGAAATACGTTATTGGATAAGTGCTATACGATGTGGTATTAGCGATCAACACCGATTGAATACCATATAACGAGCCAATCGCGCAGAATGAGACGGTCGATATAATAGCGACAAGGAAAAATGTACGAGCATTATCTTTCATCCGATAAGCAAGATCGGAAAGGAGTAACATATTCGTTTTGTACCAGAAAAAAGATTTGCGTTCTTTAAGGCGATGAATTATATATACGCTCAATTGTGTGAATAACAGATACGTTCCGATACTCACCATAATGATAATAGGCACTAATAAATAAATCGCCTGATCACCTGAAGCACGTAGCGAGATCAAGTAACTACTTCCAATCAGCAGTATGACAATAAGTGATAACCAGATCGATGCTTTAGGTTCTCCTTTAGAGGTCTTATTGCTTTTGATCAGCGTAATTAATGTACGATTACGTAGGATAGCTGTAATAAATAAGCAGATCAACACAAACAGAATCATAAATGAAATAAACGTGATAATAATTGCCTGTATAGGAAAGTAAAAAGACAGTGTTTCTTCCAGTACAAGCATCCGTTCACCGATTAACAAAATCACTTTGGCGAACACAAGCCCCAGTCCAATTCCACCTAACGTAGCGGCAAATCCAATAATCATATTTTCCAAAAAAACCATCTGGCGTAATTGCCCTGTAGACATCCCTTGCATCATCAATAATCCAAATTCTTTTTGCCGTGATCGTAAAAAAGAACTCATCGAATAAAGTACAAAAAAGAATGAGAATACATAGATCACCCATTTGGCGGCAGATAATCCAGCAGCGGCATTTTGACTCAGTCCATTACCGTTTAACGCAGGATGATACGCAAAGATCGAAAAGGTGAAAAAGACCATAACGGTAAACATACTGCTTAGAAAATAAGCGGCATACAAGCGCTTATTACGGGCGACATTATTATACGCGAATTGACGAAATGTCATTGGCGTGACCCCCTAGCAGCGACAAGGTATCAATAATCTTTTGGAAAAATGTCTGACGATGTTCGCCACGATGAATCTCGCTATAGAACTTACCATCTCGTATAAAAATAACACGCTGACAATAACTAGCTGCTAATGGATCATGAGTCACCAGCATCATCGTTGTCTGTTGTTCTTGATTGATCTTTTCCAGTAGTTCCATAACATCACGAGCAGACTTGGAATCCAGATTTCCTGTAGGTTCATCAGCTAGTAAAAGATGGGGAGCATGAATCATCGCGCGCGCAATAGCCGCACGTTGAGCTTGTCCGCCCGAGATTTCATAGGTGCGTTTATTCATAATCGCAGAGATGCCTAATTGTTCGGCGATGATGGCTGCTTTGGATTTCATTTCGCTAACTTTAGCGCCATCGAGTGTAAGAGGTAGAACAATATTTTCTTCGACCGTTAACGTATGCAGTAGATTGAAGTCTTGAAATACAAATCCTAATTCCCGTCTTCTAAACTTCGCAAGTTCATTTTTATTCAATTGATTAATATTACGATCATGGATCAAAATCTCGCCGGTTGTTGGTTCGTCGATGGTAGCAATCATATTCAGTAGGGTCGTTTTGCCACTTCCTGATGGACCCATGATTCCGACAAATTCACCATCTTCTATCGTAAATTGAATATTAGAGAGCGCCTGATACGCTATTTTACCTTCATAGATCTTGCTAACCTGATTGACTTGTAGCATGTCATTTCCTCCTTGGTGATTGATTACATAAGTTCAGTATAGATAGAACTTGGAAGAGGAACTATCGATTTCTCTTTCAATCACCTTACAGCGGTGTAAGCTAGTGTTTACGTTGATACGATGGGAAAATAATACGTACAGTCGTACCTGCATCTACCGTCGATTCTAGCTCTAACTGATGATCCAGACGCTGAGCGGCTTCACGAGTTAGATATAACCCCATCCCTGTAGATTCACGAAAACGCCGTCCATTTTCGCCAGTGAAAAAAGGTTCGAAAACGCGCTTGATATCAGAAGCAGGAATGCCTACACCCTGATCTTTCACTTCTATAACCGCTTGCTGATGACGAATATATGAAGAAATCATCACTTTATGATGAGTATGTGCAGAATATTTGACAGCGTTAATCACCAGTTGAGACAACATAAAAAATAGCCATTTCTGATCAGACTCTGTCCATAAATCACCATCTTTGATCTGTACATCAGGATACACTTGATTGCGAATAAATAGACGCTTGTGTTCTTGTACCACTTCGCGAATCACTTCAGATAAAGAGATCATACGAATATGAAAATCCTGTTCAAATGTCCGCAATCTCGCCATATACAAAATCGTATTCAACCCTGAACTCATCCGTTCTAATTCTTCACGAATACTAGCAAATTCAGGTTCATCAATATCCTGTACGGTCAGTTCGATCACTGACAAAGGCGTTTTCATCTGATGTACCCATTGGTTCATAAAGGTGAGATGTTGTTGCTGTTGCTGTTGAATCGTAGCAAGCTGTTGTTGATAATACCGATATTGCTGGCGTAACAACTGCTCTAACGCTTCTGCCACAGGAGCTTGATCCAATCGCTGTATCGAGTCATCTAACGATAGCAAAGGTTCTTGTAAGCGGCGGTAATACTGACGACGACTATAATACTGATATCCTAAATACCCACTTAACAAAAATAAGCCCAACATAATCGAATATAGTGCAGGCCCTGTATGTCGATATCCATCCAACCAATAAATGCCCATCACCGCACTAAATTGAATGATTTGAATAATGATCAGTAGCAGATGTTCTTTGAGAAAAAGCTTCATAATGAACTATCCTTATTCCAGGTGACATGGAGACGATACCCGATTCCTCGCACCGTTTCTAAAGCATCGATGAGTCCGAGGTCTAGAAACTTTTTGCGTACACGGGTGATATTGACGTTAAGTGTATTTTCATCGACATACGTCTGATCATCCCATAGCTTTTCAAGTAATGCTTCCCGGCTGGCTACCCGTGGATGTCGTTCGATCAGACTTTCGATAATATCAGCTTCCTTTTTCGTTAATAAGACGCTTTGATTGTTGTAATGAAGTTCAAGCCGTTCAGGATACAAGGATAGACCTTCTTTGTGCCAAATCAATTCTTCATGTTTGGATGCATATTCACCATAAGCACGCCGTAAATGACTGCGAATTTTCGCCATAACGATACCATAATCAAATGGTTTGGTAATATAGTCATCGGCTCCATTTTCAAGCGCCATAATCTGATCCATCTCACCTGCACGTGCAGAGATAAAGATCACCGGACAGATCGAATGTGCACGAATCTGTCTACACCAGTAATACCCATCATAACTGGGAAGATTCACATCCAGCAGAACCAGATCAGGTTGCTCTTGTTGAAATTGTTGTAGCACATGTTCGAAGTCTGTGGTTACAATAACATGGTAGCCATATTTCACAATATACGATTGTAATAGCTCGGCAATCTTACGATCATCTTCCACGATCAAAATGGTCTGCATATTTATTCGCTCCTTACATCAATGTTCTTATTCATCTTTGACATGAGAAAGAACTCTATTCTGTTCCATGTTATCGTAAATAGAAGCAGAAAGAGAGACCTTTTTTGGTGATACCTTGCATTTCAATAGAAGCTATTTGAAAGGTTAACGATGCAAATGTTGCTGTGCTAAATCGGGAATCTGCGGATAAGCTATTTCCTGATAAGAGAGCACTTCGTTATTTTTGAGGATCAATTGTAGATAAGCACCTTCCCGTAATGGATGTATACCGGAAAATGTAATCGTTTGAGCGTTTCCTTTGTTATCCCATGCGGGTAATGTGTATTCGACAGTACTGTCTGATGAAGAATATTGGGTAGATGATGAATGATGAACCTGTACATAATAATGCTGCTTGGGTATCCACGGATTAAGCTTAGCAAGATCCCGTTCAGATAATTGACTAACCAGTGTACTCACAAGCAATATAAAGATCGTAAGTACAAATAGTAAAAGCTTGGTTCCGTTACGCATAGTGATTTTTCCTTTCGTATAGCAATACTACCGTTCACTTTACGCTTAACAGATAAGTGACACTATCGATTTGCCTTACGTCTATCTTACAATGTTGTAAGTTGATGTATAACTTGAACTCGATATGCTAAAAAAGAAAAAGGACGACCAGAAACGGAACATAGACAACAGGAGGAAGATACGTGATTTATATATACAGTTTGACTGTTTTTTTTCTTATCTTGTTCGTTATCAATTACGCAATCGATCAGCGGCGGGTACGAAATGGAGTCTTTCTGACGATAGGAATATTGCTACTTTTATTCAGTTCAATTGTGTATGCAATTAGTAATCTGGATGGCGTTATTCCCTATATCGGTCTGCTATTAGTGCTTATTTTGCTACTACTTTCGCCTGTGATGTTGTTAGTGATTGGAATAGCACTGATCTACAATGGACGAACGCTATTATCCAAAGAAGGCTGGAAATTACCTAACTTGCTATCTTTGCTTGCGGGGATTGGTATTGCCACTTTGCCAGTGATTACTTTTCTTATGCCTTCAGTCGGTATTTTGCAACCATTTATTATTTTTATCCAATTGTGTTTTGTTTATTATGGGTTTTTGTTTATCTGTTATCTTGCCTCTTCGACATTGTACAACCTCAATCGAGTGAAGCTTCGTCAAGAATTTATGATCATTTTAGGAAGTGGATTAATCAAAGATCGTGTTCCTCCTTTATTAGCGAGTCGTATTGATCGTGCGATTGCTTTTTATGATCGTCAACGCAAAATACATACACCGCCTCTATTTGTTGCTTCTGGTGGACAAGGTAGTGATGAGACGGTTGCTGAAGCTGAAGCGATACGTGACTATCTATTGTCCAAAGGTATCCCCAATGACCATATTATTGTCGAAAATCAATCGGTCAATACGCTACAAAATATGCAATTTTCCAAACAAAAAATGGATGAACGCATGGCAGGAAAACCATATTCCTGTGTTTTTGTGACGAACAATTTCCATTTATTCCGTGCTGGTATCTATGCACGAGAAGCAGGAATCAACGGTGATGGTGTCGGCTCACGTACTGCTTTTTATTATTTGCCGAATGCATTTATCCGTGAATATATAGCTATTCTAGTGATGTACAAAAAAGTCCATGTGATGATGACCGCATTGATTTTACTAACGGTTGTGGGGCTGAGTCTGTTCAATATCAATCTGGTACGTTAAAAAGATCTAGATTCAAAAAAGAACTAAATGTAAAAAATCAAAAGACTGTGAAAATAGTTACAACCCAATACTACACTTCCCTGTAAGATAGTGAACGGTGAAAAGGGGGAAGTGTGTATGGCGAATATTATATCGAATATACAAGTAGCTCCAAGCGTGTATGTGATCAAGGTAGCAGGGCAATGGGCAGGAGCCATGGGGCAATTTTATATGGTTCGACCTTGTGCTATGCAAGGGATAGCGCTGACCGATCCTTTGTTATCTCGCCCACTAAGTATTCACGATCAAGGCGATGATTATATCGCTTTTTTGTATAGAGTGACAGGTAGAGGAACCACGTTACTTGCGAATGTACAAGCAGGGCAAGAGATTCAACTGTCCGGCCCTTTTGGAAATGGATTCCCGATCGTAGATGAGCATGAATCGGTTGCTCTCGTTGGTGGCGGAATGGGTGTAGCGCCACTACTATTAGCCGCCAAGCATTACTATCAAGCAGAGATCTATTTAGGATTTAATCATCAGTCTTTTGCAGTTGAATCGTTCGAGCAGATCGTAGATAGAGCCGATCAGATTCATATCACTCAAGGACAATACCATCAGATAACCGATATCATTGATCCTACATTGTATTCAGTGATTATGGCATGTGGCCCTGCGGGAATGTTACAAGCATTGGCGGAGAAAATAAAAGCAATGCGTGCTTCCACATTACTCTATATCTCGACTGAGAAAAGAATGGCATGTGGCATCGGCGCTTGTCTGACATGCTCCATCCAGACGGTTCATGGGAATCGGCGTGTCTGTAAAGAAGGCCCTGTATTTACAGCCGAGGAGGTGAATTGGAATGACCTCTCTCATATGTAATCTAGCAGGTGTTGCTTTACGTAATCCGATTATTATGGCATCGGGAACTTTTGGATTTGGACGAGAATACGGTGAACTTTACGATCTCAGTATACTTGGCGGTATAGCCAGCAAAGGTCTGACGTTACATCCACGTTCAGGCAATACCGGTTGTCGGGTACAAGAGACACCTTCAGGCATGATGAACAGTGTCGGTCTAGAGAATCCAGGAGTCGCTTCTTTTTTGGAAAATGAATTAGATCAACTGGTAGCCAGCAATACAGCTGTGATTGCCAATTTGGGTGGAGCGAATCTGGAAGAATACGTAAATGGTGCGGCGCAGATCAGCGAAGCTTGTGACTTACGTCAACGTCAGGGACAACAAGCCGTCGATCTTTTAGAACTAAATATCTCATGCCCTAATGTCAAAGAAGGGGGTATTCAATTCGGAGTAGATACCGAAGTGGCTCGCCAGATTGTGCGAGAAGTCAGACAGGTTACTTCTATTCCATTAATGGTCAAATTATCGCCCAATGCACAGGATATTGTAGCGATGGCGCATATGTGTGAGCAAGAAGGTGCGGATGCGGTATCACTCGTAAATACCTTTTCGGCGATGAAGATTGATATTTATCAGCGGCGTAGTGCTTTTCAGAATAGCTATGCGGGTCTATCTGGCCCTGCGATCAAGCCGATTGCTTTGCGGATGGTGCATCAAGTCTCCCATGCTGTATCGATTCCAGTCGTAGGGATGGGCGGTATTAGCTCTGTAGAAGATATCGTTGAATACATTATGGCTGGAGCGGAAGCTGTGCAGATCGGGACGTATAATTTTGTGAATTTGCATGCAGGTGAAGAGTTAGTCGCAGGTCTTACCGCTTGGATGGAAAAAGAAAAGGTGCAATCGCTAGATGAGATTCGTGGAATAGTGTGATACTGTTTAGAAGTATTTTATAACTATAGTATTACAATTTACGATGTAGGAGGAGAGCAAATTGATATACATTTATTATATTTGGATGATGGCATCTGCTATTCTTTCTTCCTACGGAGTAATCGTGTATTGGCCAAGTAGTTCTTTGTCAAATGAGTTCTTATTATTTTATGATCTCGCCATATTGATTATATTTATGCCTGCTTTCTATATTTTATTTTTCTCTACGTTATTACAAGTTATTTTATATTTCAATTCGCATCCCAAAAGAGTGAGAATGTATATGGGTAGTGTATATATCCTTAATTTTGTAGTATTGATGATCATTTTAGGATACAAAGAATATGTGATTTCGGGTATATTTATTGTGTTTGTAGCTTCGACTATCGGGTTAGCTCATTTGTTTATCTCTGTTCTATTGAATCCTATATTGAAGCAGAAAATAATTTGAAAAAATGGTTTGTCGAAGTAGAATAGGTTATAAAAAAATGCCTTCTTATGAAAATATGAAAATTATTCTTGAAACGTTACATGAATACGTGTAGTATACATATATAATTTTATACAGATTGTGCGAGAAATCGGCAATCGACCTCATATAATATTGGGAATATGGCCCAAAAGTTTCTACCGGATCACCACTGTAATGATCTGACTATGAGTGAAGCATGTATTTGGCATTGCGATAACGTTCGCTTTGGATCAATACATTGTTATGCAGATCGTATTTTTATAATTGGACATGATGATTATAGATGATCGATACAGACAGACTTCACTTGAGAGCAATCACTCAAGGAGGTCTGTCTTTTTTTATTTCTACCTCAAATCGCATCGTTATTCTAAAGGAGAGAAACCATATGAAAGCATTACAAGAACGGATTCGTCAGGAAGGACAGATTTTGTCCGAAAAAGTATTGAAAGTGGACTCATTTCTTAACCATCAGGTAGATACAGCATTAGCTGTGGAGATCGGCAAAGAATTTGCACGGCTTTTCGCCCATGAGAAGATTACTAAAGTATTAACGATTGAAGCAAGCGGTATCCAATTTGCAATGGCAACAGGAATCGCTTTAGGTGTCCCTTTTGTATATGCCAAAAAGAAAAAAGCAATCACTCAAGGAGATGTGGTCTACGCGGCATCTGTACATTCTTTTACCAAGCAAGAAACGTATCAGGTCACGATTGTACAAAGTTATCTCAATAAAGAAGATCGCATCTTGATCGTTGATGATTTCTTAGCGACTGGAGCAGCACTAGTGGGCTTGGCTGATATCGTAGAAGCTTCAGGAGCGACACTGGTTGGTGTGGGTTGTGTGATTGAGAAGACGTTCCAGGAAGGACGAGGATTACTGGAAGAACGCCAGATTCCGATTCAATCGTTAGCACGTATTTCATCAATGTCTCCAGGGCATGTTGATTTTATTGATGAGACACCACTGGTACCTGATCTGGTAACAGTAGCCTCTAGAAATGAGGAGTCTTCATGTTAAGTAGACGCAAAATATTTACATTAGGTCTTCAGCATGTCATGGCGATGTATGCAGGAGCGATTGCTGTACCGCTTATTGTGGGTGGAGCACTTCATCTGACTGCGGAACAAATGGCGTATTTGATCGCCGCTGATTTATTTACCTGCGGTATTGCTACATTATTGCAAGTACTGGGTACACGTTATTTTGGTAGTGGATTACCTGTTGTATTAGGTTGTACATTTACCGCAGTAGGGCCGATTATTGCGATCGCTTCAACCTCGAATCTCGCCACCGCCTATGGAGCGATTATTTTATCTGGACTGTTTGTCGTCTTGATTGCTCCGCTGTATGGTCGATTGCTTCGCTTTTTCCCAAAAATCGTAACCGGTTCGGTAGTAACGATTATCGGATTGTCTTTGATTCCCGTTGCGATGAATAATGTAGCAGGCGGACAAGGAAGCAGTGATTTTGGGGCACCTCGCAATCTAATGCTAGCCCTGATAACGTTATTGGTGATTTTATTGGTGAATCGTTTGGCTAAAGGATTTTTACGCTCGATTTCGGTATTGGTTGGATTATTTGTTGGTACTGTGGTCGCTTACAGTATGGGTATGGTGCACTTTGGATCGGTAGGAGATGCATCTTGGGTGCGTGTTGCCCAACCTTTTTACTTTGGTACACCGGAATTTAGCTTAACGGCTATCGTCACGATGGTAATTGTTAATATTGTAAGTATGGTTGAATCAACAGGGGTGTATATTGCTGTCGGTAAAGCGATTGACCAGAAAGTCGAGCAAAAACAGATCGTCAATGGACTACGTTCTGAAGGTCTTGCGATTATGTTAGGCGGATTTTTCAATGCTTTCCCTTATACAGCATTCTCTCAAAATGTAGGTCTAATCTCGCTCACGAAAGTCAAAACACGTAATGTGATTTTTGCGGCATCCGGTATTATGATCGTACTTGGTTTATTGCCTAAATTAGCAGCACTCACGACGGTTATTCCAAATGCTGTATTAGGCGGAGCCATGATCGTGATGTTCGGATCGGTAGCGGCATCGGGGATCTCGATTCTGTCTGAAGTGAATCTGCGTAATGATCGTAATCTGATGATCGTGGCATGTAGTATTGCTGTCGGATTAGGTTCAGCAGTATTGCCAGATATGTTCGGACAACTGCCAAGCTTTGCACAGACATTATTGCAAAATGGAATCGTGACCGGTTCGATTACAGCAGTACTGCTAAATATTATTTTATCGCGCAAAGGCGAAATGTTCGACAACGCTGAGGAAGATGAATCGACCAGTGGAATGGCTTCAGATGCAGGAGATAGCACGCAGATAAAAACAGGAATCTCTTCACAAACCACCTAAACGATAAATGATAACAAGATATCAACCGTTACTGTGCAAAAGGCAGTAACGGTTTTTTGTTGTTGTTCGGTCATCGTTGAAAATACATAGGTTCTCAGCTAACAGTTGGTCAAAGCAAGCAAATACAGTATAGTATCTGTAGCCATTATATTGTGAGCGGATGAGGTGAAGCAGATGAATAAAACAGAACGCATGTTAGCGATTGTATTGGAGCTTCAGCGCAGATCATGGATACGTGCGGAAGATCTGGCAGCTACTTTTGAAATGAGTGTCCGAACGATCTATCGGGATATGCAAGCACTGAGTGAAGCGGGTGTGCCGTTGCTGGGATCTCCGGGACAAGGATACTCGTTAAGCGAAGGGTACTTTTTGCCACCGATTCACTTTACCGCAGAAGAAGCGGTCACATTATTGCTAGGTACCGATTTTGTAGAACAGCAATTCGGACAACATTATCGTCATAATGCAGAGTCTGCTCGTCGTAAGATCGAATCGATTTTACCAGAAAGAGTACGGGAACAATCAGACCCAATTCGTGAAGGAATTCGGTTATTAGCGCAACGTCAAACTTTATATACCGTCGATGATCGGCAATATGTAGAAGCGATAGGACAAGCGATCGTACAAAAGCGTAAGTTGCAGTTCGGATATAGCAAACCACATCAGCAGGTCATTACAAGAACCGTCTGTCCTTATGGATTAGCATTAAATATGAATCATTGGGTATTGGTAGCTTACTGTGAATTAAGGCAGGATATTCGCCATTTTCGGCTATCTCGTCTATCGAATTTGGTTGAATTAGATGAACATTTTGTGATGCCTGAAGATTTCAAATTGGCGGAATATCGACCACCAGATCATCGTCATATGGTCATACGTCTACAATTTGAATCTCATATGACAGAACGTATTCAGGAAGTCGGTCACTTTTATATGGAAACGATCGAACCGCAAGAGCAATATACTATAGTGACGATGCGTGTACGCCACTTTGAAGATGTGCTTTATTGGATATTAAGCTGGGGAGATTCGGTGACAGTGTTAGAACCTGAATCGCTGCGCCAACATATGATTGAAAAAATAAATAATATGCTAAAACGCTACTGACAATATGGTGTCAGTAGCGTTTTTGTATAGTAGATACAAATGAGTCGCTTAGATCAATCGCTAAGCGCACAAGGAGGATATTAGATGAACACCCAAACCATATTGCAACAATTTGAACAAGAGGTAGAGCGGTATATTCAAGCGTTGGAACCGTACAGTATCGAACAACTAACATTACAACCCGATCCACAGCAGTGGTCACTCGGGCAAATGTATAATCATTTGATACAATCTGCACAACGTATGCATCTGGCGAATATTGATACGTGTATCAAGCGTCAGCAAGCAGGAGAAGCCATCACAGAGACAACGTACAAAACACATGCAGGCGAACATATTATAGCAATGGGAAGCTTTCCACCGATTCGTGTTCAAGTGCCTGCTTCGCCTATGTACACACCTACACAACCGCATACCAAAGCTGAATTGCTAGAAGGATTAGAGCAAGTGCGATTACGCATGAGAGCAATAGAACCTTTGTTAGCGACAACCGATCCGCAGTATACAGTAGCTCATCCAAGATTCGGGCAATTAAATGCTACAGAATGGTTTGCGATTATTGAGATGCATTACCGTCATCACTGGCTTCAGAAAGATCGGTTAGATCAATTTCTGGGGATGACCGTGTAAGCAAACAATCTTATAGATGAATAGCAAAACAACACGACAGCATCAATTCGCAGTCGTGTTGTTTACATTTTCCAGCAAAGGCACTACAAAATCACGAAATACATCAAGCGGTGTGCGTTTGCGCTTGAAGCGGTCTGCGGATACGGTGACGACTAATTCATAAGAAGGAACAACGACAATATATTGTCCACCGAATCCTAAAGCATAATAATACGGAATATCGACTTTAGGCTGACTGTCCAGTGTAAAAGAAGAGTGCCACCAATGCCAACCATAATGAGCTTTTTGCGGACTATCTACAGCGATCAATGGGCTTGTAGCATGTTCGACCGTAGAAGACTGAATATATTGTTGATTGTCTATTTTGCCTTTATGCAAATACAATAGCCCAAATTGTAGCATAGCCGATGGAGGCAATTGCAATCCAAATCCACCTGTGTGTACACCTTGAGGATCAGTCTCCCAGACATATTGAGTAATACCCAGTGGTGTAAACAGATGCTGTTCAGCAAACGAAGCAACCGATTGACCGGAAGTCTGTGCCAGAATAGTCGCCAACAGTTGAGAACAACCGGAATTGTATTCCATCACAGTACCCGGCTCATGCACAAGTGGTTGAGAAAGCACAAAGTCGATCCAGTTGGACGTTTTGCTCATCGTGGGAAAAGAATGCTGTCCTCCAAATTCCGTCCAGTTGAACCCAGCAGACATCGTCAGTAACTGCTCAATCGTGATCTGAGCTTTACGTGGATCAGGGTCTGTATGCAGCTGTGGGAAAAAGGTAGAAATCGCTGTATCTGGAGCAGGCATAATCCCTTGGTCGATAGCGATACTGACCAAGCTAGAAAGAATACTTTTGGTACACGAATTGATTTTGAGTGGAATCTCTTTCTTGTCAGGTTCACGGTAGTAATCTAAAATCTGTACGCCATGTTGGACGATCAGACAACTATATAATTCACGCTCAACCAGTTGATTGACGAGCGGTGCAGTATCGATAAATGGCATAGAAAAGGACCCTCCTTTGAGATCATTGTTCTTCTCATCATAAAACAAAAATAAGCGTTGTGAAGCGATAACAGAATCGTTACGGCTTCACAACGCTTATTCTATCGTACTATTTGTTTATGAATACTCGAGTATACTTTATTAATTTTATCTGCTTAAATTCTATTTATTGAGCAGTTTTATTCAACAGCTCCGCTTCAGCCATTGCCAGAATAAAAGCACCGATTCCTTTCGGATCATTACAGATAATCGGTTCGCTAATATAGTAAGCATACGTACCGTCACGCTTATCTTTGCCACCTAGACCAGCCACCTGACAGGTTTTGTTGAGGTTAATCAGACCTTCTTCTGTAATCGTGATAAATTCCTCGATAATACCTTTGCGAATCTGCTCGGCTTTGACTTGATAGCGCTCGGGTAGATATCCTTTACGCAGACCTTTAGCAACGGCGTACAGAATCATACACGAAGCTGAAGCTTCTAGATAATTGCCTTTGGCATCAGGTAGATTCAGCACTTGATAAAAGACACTACTTGCCTGATCCTGCACCTTCATCAGTGCTTCCATCGTTTCGCTCAGCATCTGGATAATCGTTGCCCGATCTTCCTGATCTTCTGGCAAAATATCCAGTACATCCACCAGTGCCATCACAAACCAGCCCATCGAACGTCCCCAGAAGTTTTTGGATAGACCGGTTGTAGGATCACACCACGGTTGTTCCTTTTTCTCATCCCATGCGTGATAAAGCAGTCCTGTCTGCGCATCACGGGTATGCTGATAACATAATTTGAATTGTTGCGTAACATCGCTATAGTCTTTGATATCTGCAAATTCACGAATGTACTCCGCGTAAAAAGGAGCACCCATATACAGTCCATCTAACCAGATCTGGTAAGGATAAATTTGCTTATGCCAGAAAGCCCCTTCACTGGTACGAGGATGCTTCATTAACTGTTGACGTAGCAAATCAGCAGCTTGGCGATATCGCTCTTCTCCTGTTTCACGATAAAGAGGAAATAATAACTTTCCATTATTCACATGATCGATATTGTATTCATCTACACGATAACTGCGAATACCGCCTGATTCTTCAATAAAGAAATCCATATTAGTACGAATATAATCTAAGTATTTGCGATCTTGAGTCAATGCATAGACTAATTCCATGCCTTTGAAAATAACACCATTATCATATTCCCATTTATGCTTCAATTCAGGATTACGCTTTATTACGGAATCACTCATTTGTGCCGCCCAATTCTGGATCGTATCTACATCATATACTGTGCTTGTCATTCCATCATTCACCTCGATCATCAATTTGTGTTCTATACGGTTTCCATATCCATCTACAAGAGTATTCTCCGACAAAATGTTAACGTGAACAAAAATGATCTACAACCTTTTACTTCTTAAGGGAAAATATAATCGCTTTTTACTTGCTTCATATAAAGAACGATAAACATGTAGCTAACATTATTTTACATCATTTATGAAAAGGCTTACAACATTTTTTTACAGCAGATCTTTTTGAATTGGTATATGATATGTCTTTCAAATAGAAAACGAGCCTGATGCAAGGTGTATTTTGCGAATAAAGATGAAGGTTTACAAAGAGGATATAATCATCTAAAATACGTTCAGACTCATTCACATTACCGCATAAAAGGAGTAAAACATGAACCCTATACAATATATTTTGCAACACTTTCCGTTTATGGTGCTGGATGGAGCGATGGCAACCGAATTAGAACGCAGAGGTGCTGACCTCAATAATAGTCTGTGGTCGGCTCAATTATTACTGGAAAATCCGGAATGGATTGCTGATGTACATCGTGAATATTTTGAGGTAGGTGCTGACTGTGCGATCACAGCTAGCTATCAAGCTACGATTGAAGGTTTTGTCCAAAAAGGATTAACAGAACAAGAAGCTATTCATCTTATTCAACAATCGGTTCAGCTTGCAGTAGAAGCACGTGATCAATTCTGGGCACATTATGTACAGAAATATCGTACCGAGCAACCGATCGAAGGTTCAACAGATACGTTACAACCGACTGATGAATATGATCGTCCTAAGCCAATAGTTGCCGCTTCGGTAGGGCCTTATGGTGCTTTTCTAGCCGATGGTTCTGAATATCGAGGAGATTATGATCTGAATGAACAGCAATTAATTGATTTTCACCGTCCACGTATTCAGTTATTGATCGAAGCCGGTGCAGACATTCTAGCTTGCGAAACGATTCCGTGTCTGGTCGAAGCCCGTGCGATTGTCAAAGTATTGGAAGAGTTCCCGGGTTCGTATGCATGGATAAGCTTCAGTGCTAAAGACGGACAGCATATTAGTAGTGGCGAACCTATAGCTGACTGTGCGAAATGGTTACATGCTCATGAGCAAGTAGCAGCGATAGGAGTCAATTGTACAGCATTAGAATATATTCCTTCATTGATTCAGCAGATTGCGACAAGCACAGATAAGCCGATTGTGGTCTATCCGAATTCAGGTGAGCAGTATGATCCTGTAACCAAAACATGGCATGGTGCTTCTTGTGAGCAGAATTATGGACAACAAGCACAACAATGGTATGCCAAAGGCGCACGTCTAATCGGTGGTTGTTGTCGTACTACGCCGAATGATATTGCTCAAATTAAAGAAAGTATGTTGTATTAATTTATACTTATCTGTCAAAGGTTTGATATTTGGTCGCTATACCATTTCTCAATTGATCTCTATATAGATAAGGTGATGAAAGGTCGGGGTACGATGGCATTAGAGCAAGAGCGAGTGGAAGAAACAGGTACAGAAGAAGGTACATTTCAGCGCAAAATGAAAAGTCGCCACCTTGTGATGCTGTCATTAGGTGGAGTAATCGGAACAGGGTTATTTCTAAGTTCGGGTTATACGATTAACCAGGCAGGACCGCTAGGAACGATTCTTGCTTATCTAGTCGGCGCTGTCATCGTATATCTAGTGATGCTTTGTCTGGGAGAACTATCGGTACATATGCCTGTCACAGGAGCTTTTCATGCGTATGCCGCCAAGTTTATCGGACCGGGTACAGGTTATATGGTCGCATGGATGTACTGGTTAACATGGACAGTCGCACTGGGGTCTGAATTTACAGCAGCAGGGTTATTGATGCAACGCTGGTTCCCGGATACCTCGGTATGGATGTGGAGTGGTGTATTTGCACTGCTTGTGTTTTTATTAAATGCCTTTTCGGTACGCTTTTTTGCAGAAGCGGAATTCTGGTTTTCAGGTATCAAAGTAGCGATTATTTTACTGTTTATTATACTGGGCGGAGCCGCTGTTTTTGGAGTGATTCCGATGCGAGAAGCAGGCGCAAGTGCACCGCTATTCAGCAATTTCACCAGTGATGGAGGGCTTTTCCCGAATGGCATTTTGCCGATCTTTATGGCGATGTTATCCGTTAACTTTGCTTTTTCTGGTACTGAACTGATCGGGATAGCCGCAGGGGAAAGTGTAGACCCTGACAAAACGATTCCGCGTGCGATTAAAGCTACAGTAGGAAGATTGATTATCTTTTTTGTAGGAACGATTTTTGTATTATCAGCATTGATCCCGTGGAGAGATGCAGGAGTGATTGAGAGCCCATTTGTTATTGTATTTGATCGAATAGGGATTCCTTATGCGGCAGATATTATGAATTTTGTGATTATTACAGCGCTACTGTCTGCGGCTAATTCAGGATTATATGCTTCTTCACGGATGTTATGGTCATTATCCAAAGAAAAAATGTTACCTTCGTTATTCTCACGTCTCACTTCATCTGGGATTCCACTGAATGCGATGATTATTAGTATGGTGGGCGGTGGATTATCGCTGTTATCGAGTGTTGTCGCACCAGATACGATCTATATTTTCTTAGTTTCGGTATCCGGATTTGCTGTCGTGGTTGTCTGGATGGGGATTGCTGCTTCTCAATTCATGTTCCGTCGGCAATTTGTACGTGAAGGGCATCAGTTGAGTGAACTGAAATATCGGACACCGCTGTATCCGATTGTTCCGATTGCTGCTTTTGTGCTGTGTCTAGCTTCGTGTATTGGGATTGCATTTGACCCGAATCAAAGTCTTGCTTTTTATTGCGGAATTGCCTTTATGGTTCTGTGTTATGTAGCGTATTATATCCAGAATAGAAGAGGAAAAAAGGCAATTTGAGTGATATACTGAAAACAGAAAGCAAGGCTAATGGAGCGGTACAAGAACAGCGAAGGGACTTACAATAATGAAAAATATTTTGTTTATTAATACAGGCGGTACTATCTCTTCTTCAGGCGAACAAGGTGGGGGACTTACACCCACTCAATCCGCAGAACATATCGTTGCCGCTGTACCTGAACTGAAAGATATTTGTACAATTGAAGCGATGACACTCATGAGCGTCGATAGTACCAATATTCAACCTGAAGAATGGGTGACTATCGCGCAGACGGTACATGAACATTTGCCTCATTATGATGGGATTGTCATTGCGCATGGTACCGATACGATGGCATATACAGCAAGTGCACTTAGTTTTATGTTAGGGGCACTCGATAAGCCTGTAGTCATTACAGGGTCGCAGGTGTCTGTACTGGCAGAGCATAGTGATTCACGGATCAATATCAAAGATGCGTTCCGTACAGCAGCTACCGCATTATCTGGCGTGTTTGTCGTGTTCAATGGCAAAATTATTAACGGCGCTCGTGCTTCCAAAGTCAGAACCAAAAGTTACAATGCATTTGAAAGTATTAACCATCCCTATATCGGGTATCTGGAAGAAGATACGATTGTATATAATGAGATTCCTGAGAGTATTCGTCCAACCGGGCATGTATACAATGATCATTATTCACCGAATGTATTTTTGATCAAATTAATTCCGGGGATGCAACCAGATATTTTCGATGCGGTCAAAGCGTTAGGTTATAAAGGTATTATTGTCGAAGGGTTCGGTATGGGCGGTGTGCCTTTCAAAGAAATCAATCTGATCGACAAGATCGAAGAATTGGTCAAAAGCGGAATAAGTATCGTGGTTACCACTCAATGTCTGTATGAAGGTGGCGACCTGACGATCTATGAAGTCGGACAGAAAGTACTCGAAAAAGGCGTAATTCCTTGCTACGATATGACCACAGAAGCACTGACCACCAAAATGATGTGGGTACTGGGTCAGACCACCACTCCAGCTGAAGTAGAGCGCATGATGGCGACCAATTATGTAGATGAAATTACAATTCCTCAATAATATCAATATGTATAAAAAATACCTGCTTCCTTCTATTAAAGGAAACAGGTATTTTTCTATTCTATAATCTTCTCACTTTACATCTGTAACGCAAATCAGTCATCGTTACGTTGTTTCGCACGCGCTTCTCCGCCTTTGCGGCCTGCTTCTTCACGGCTCATTTTGCCATCGTTACCGTCGGAATCACTACGAGCTTCTCCACCCTTTTGCCCGATCTCTTGATAGAACTCTTTATCATGAGAATCTGAAGTAGCTTCTCCGCCTTTTTTACCGATTTCTTCATAGAACTCTTTGCCATGCGATTCCGAAGTGGCTTCTCCACCCTTTTGCCCAATCTCTTGATAAAATTCTTTGTCATGATTGTTAGAAGTGGCTTCTCCACCTTTGCGACCTGCTTCTTCACGACTCATGTTGTTGTTGTCGTTGTTGCTCTTGTTGTTTGCCATTTTCTAATTCACTCCTCTGAAATTTTTTAAGATATATGGTGCTACGATATTATATTAACCAGCTTATTTAATGTTAAACATTGTATTTTATTCTTTTTATTGGTAAATAAATAAATGGATATCATCAGCTTACTTGGTGACTATATACGACTAGAAATGCTGTGATATCAAGCTTTTATACATTATTATTAACCGGTTTTTTTGCACTGGTTTCAGTTTTTCCTCAAAAAAATAAAAAAATAATTCTTAAATTATATTTTCGGTGGAAACCAGATGTGACGAAGGTCAACCCAACCCTGACTATTGAATGTAACACCACGAACAGAAGGTAAATAGGTCGTCTGAAAAGGCTTTTCGTATAAAATGTGCAATTGATATTCTGAAAGTAACCGATCTTCAATGTGCTGAAAATATTGAGTACGTATTAACGGATCCGGTTGGCGCTGAATCTGTTCTAACAGTGTCTCAATATCAATAACCGTATGATGTTCTACATGACCTGCTAACGTGCGATATAGATCAAATAGTCGCAATTGTTCATCTTGATCCCGTGTCAGTGAGAAGACAATTAGATCAGATTCCATCCGCACACTGCCTTTAAATTGCTCAACAGGTGTAGACACGACAGTACATTGATATCCAGCTTGCTGTAACGTATTTGCGATCCAGCGTGCATCTTTGCGATATTGTGGAATTGTCAAAATACGTAATGATGTAGTGGATATCTGCACTATCTTTTCTGGATTCAGTTCCGGTAGAAGGGCGGTAGGATTAGCACTACTTTGAAGAGTCCAAAGATCATCAGACAAGGAGGAGGAACTATCGTTAGCGATTGGATGAGTGAGAGCTCCAGACTCTGTTTCACGTGCTAATTGTAGACACTGGCTAATATGAGCACGAATATGCGGATCACGAAGTAGTCCTTCTTTGCGCGTATTATACGTAACAAATTTGCGTACCGTGACCGGTGAATGCATCTGACTCCATGCGCCTTGTTCTGAGGACGATCTGGATGTATGCTGATGCATCATATGAAAAGGAGATTGGCGATCTGGCTGTTCTAGTTGATCGGGTGCGACATTCCAAGGAATATGAATAATTTCTACTTGATCCAGATGCGCTCGCCCTTGAAAATGAGGCTTAAACACTTCCAGTACACAGTTATCTTTACTCATTTCGATCATACGAAAAGGACCTGTACCGCTTGGCTTCACACCAAATAATTCTTCTCCTCGTCGATTCAATCCGTTAGGCACAATAGCTGCCCGACTGGTACATAAAAAAGGCAAAAACAATTCGCTCGGTTGCTTCAAAATGATCTGTACCGTGTTGTTGTTGAGCGCTCGCACCGATTCTATTTGTTTGGCGATAAAGCGATATAACATCGGTTGCGAAGTCTGTCTTAGTCGCTGAAAAGTATAGACCACATCATCGGCTGTCATCATTTGCCCATGATGGAACATGACTTCTTTGCGGAGAAAAAACGTCCATTCTGTCCGTAATTCGTTGACCTCCCAATCATGTGCCAGATGCGGAATAATCTGCTGTGTATGCGAAGCTTGCCGTACCAATCCATCAAAGATATGGCTAGAGACAAAAGACTCTGCCAGCAAATTCATATACAGCGGATCAACGGTATGAATCTGTTGACGAATTGGCAAGCGCAACGTATCCACCTGACGATTACGTTGCATTTCTGAATGAGGGCCGAAATATCCAAACAACCAATCCTGCACTTTATTTTCCAATGTTGAAGATTGGGCATATTGACGGATCTCGGTTAAGGTCTGCTGAATATCTTTGCGCTGAATGGTCTGCATCATAGACTCAATCGCAATTTCTTCGGGTTGAATTAAAAAGGTAAGTGTCGATCGTCGTCCGCGTCCACGTTGTGAATTCCACTTGATCCAACCTTGCTCTGCCATCCGTGTGATCAAATTTAGAGCATTACGATGTGTGCATTCAAAGGTTGTGGCTAACTCATCTAATGTGATCTGTACTTCGATATGTTGACCATACTGCGAATGTAGCAACAAAAACTGATGATGTAATTTCATAGGGATAACACTCCTTGGGTTACATGCTGAAAGTACGCTCCGTGAAAGGAATCGTCCTGCCGATCGCTGTTGTAGCCGGATTTTTTGAACAACCGCTCCAGCGGTCAAAATCCGTTTACAAAGGCGAGCGCTTCGCTTCTTACAGACGATTCCTTTCCCCCCCTGCCCACCCGAATGATTGTACATTGGGGTGGGCAGGGGGGAACTTTTAAAAGCACGAGGGAGAATAATTACATTAAGAATAGTAAGCACATTATGAAGGAATAGGTACTTTTAGAGATTTAGGATTAGCATTTTATTTTTAGGATTTAAGTGTTTCTGAATATATATGGATGTACGAATGGGCGATTTATTTAGTCATTAATTTATAAATAGAACGATATTGAAATAAAATAGGAAATTTTATAGAATTATTCTTCTCTTTATCTTCGTATTTTATCATCTACAATAAATATAACAACAGGGCTATCTCATCTTATAAAAAGGGCTAGAGGAATAGATAGATGATAGGAGCAACAAAAAACACATAACGAAACATTACAGAACATCATAGAACATAACGGGGTTGCTAGTAAGCTAACAAATGACAAACTGTGGAGCGCAAGGCTATTGCTCCAAAAAAGGAGATTTAACATGTATGAGAAATTGATTGTGGCGAAGCATCGGACTTGGATAGCATTACTTAGTGCTTTGGGGCTTGCTACAGTGCATCAGTATTTATTTTATGGACATCAGCTAGGGATTTCGTATCCAGTCTTTATTATTTTGTTTTACTTGTATATGTATACTTATGCAGGCGATAAATTACGGCAAGGGGCATGGTTTAGCCGTTTTTCGATGACGGTGATTATTTTGCTGTCTTTGACGTATGGATTATTTACGAATCCGGTCTTTATGGTGCTGAACGCATTGATGATACCCGGTCTGATCTTTCTTCATCTAGCGTATATGCTTAGTCATCGTCGATTAACATGGTATCAACCGATGCTGATTGTTGATGCACTGGATCATCTAATTCCGCAATCGGTAAGACATTGGATCACCCCTTTTCGAATACTCAAAAATGTCGCTACAAGCAAAATGGAAAATGAAAAAAAGAAAATGTTCACCAAGATCCTAATCGGTCTGGTGATCGCATTACCGTTACTTTTGATTATTATCAGTCTGCTAACATCCGCTGATCGCATTTTTGGTGATCTATTATCAACATTACCGAACTGGATCGATAGCTTGTCTTTTGGTGAAGGAAGTTTCCGTTTACTCTGGATTGTTATTGGTGGGTTTATCTTTTTCGGATATTTATGGGGGTTTGTTCAACCTCATCTGTATCCACCTGTAGCGAATTACAGACCATATCCTTTACCTGCTTCAGCCGCTACTCCAACAGGGGCAGTTCTATCGACACCGACCGTATACGGGCCTCAACCGCTGTCTGCGTATCCTTCGGTTCAGCGTAAGCCTGTACGTATTGATCCTATTATTATGGCAACGATATTGATCTTGATTAATATCGTGTATGTGCTGTTTGTAGTGATCCAATTCTCGTATTTATTTGGCGCAGGACAAGGGCAGATTCCTGATGGAAGTTCGTATGCAGAATATGCTCGTAGTGGATTTGTCGAATTGGTGATGGTCACTTCGCTCAATTTTATAATTATGGTATGTGTACTGCTCTATATGGCAGAAAGTCATCGCATTTTGCGTCATATCAACAATAGTATGTTGTACATTTTGGTTATTTGCTCTGGAGTGATGTTATATTCAGCCTTTACTCGTCTTATTGTATATGAACAAGCGTATGGATATACGTATATACGGTTTCTTGTTCATGCGTTTATGATCTTTCTCGGGGTACTGTTGTTGGTGGCTGGTCTGCGTATTTATTGGAAAAAGCTACCGCTTGCTAAATGCTATATCGTGCTTGCGCTTACTGCTTATGTCGTAGTCAATTATGTAGGCATGGATCGAATCATCGCTGTTCAGAATCTAGATCGGTATGAGCAGACAGGGCAGATTGATTTCGAATATCTAAATGGACTATCCAGTGATGCGATTCCTGTATTGTTACAGCGAGGAGCTACATTATTACCTGAGACGTATCAGACATTCCGTCAGGATAAAGCTTATTTATTTGAAAAAGAACAATCATGGCAATCCATTAATTGGGCAGACTATCGGGCGATACGTGCACTTCGTAACGATGTACATTCATAAATTTAATATAGAACAGAACAAAAGGAGCCGAATAACATGGTGACTCAAGCATTGATCGAATGGAATATAGATCCGACGTCGTTGCCACAGCAGAAATGGTTAACTGATCAACAACTTAATCTCGATCTATCGCATACAAAAGTCGATCTTACAGAAGAAGGATGGACAATTCAGATACGTATTACCGAATCGCTACCTGATTCATGGGATACGTATGCAGAAGTCCAGTTTCTTACTGATCCTGATGATCCTTTAGAAGAAGGGTTTACCTTTTTATTATGGGCAGGTTCATATGTTGCTGATGTGACGATTGTCGGTATAACACATTAATAGATCACGTCCAAAAAGCTCTCCAGAGAATAAGGAGAGCTTTTTGGTATGTCTGGTTCTAATGTTATATCAAAATATATATCTATAGTATAAGTCTAATTTTGGGCTTAAGGAGCACATAGTAGAACTGATTTAACTTTGCTGTTGAGTGGGAGCTAGTGCAATCTCACGAATATTAATACTTTGTGGCTGGCTAAATGCAAAATAGATCGTATCTGCAATCGTTTGAGGCATTAAGTTAAGTTTGGCTTTCTCGCCTGTGGTCTGATCGTTCCATTCAGTCTCAATCAATCCTGGAGAGATCGTTACAACACGTACATTGTGCGGAGCTACTTCTTCACGTACATTTTCACTAATTGAATGAACAGCAAATTTAGTCCCACCATAAGCGACATGATCTGTAAATGTTTTTTTACCTGCTATTGAGCTGATATTGATAATCGTACCAGACTTTTGTTCGATCATAGACGGTAGTACTGCCTGCATACCGTTAAGAAGTCCAATCACATTCGTATTGTACATTTCTTGCCATTCAGCAGGATCTTGAGTCGTAATATCTCCAAGCAACATCCGACCTGCATTATTCACTATTCCTTTGACAGGTCCAAAATGTTCTTCAGCTTCAGCAATCGCTTGATCGAGTGCCGGACGATCTGTAATATCAATAATCGCTTTCATCACCTGACGACCAGCAAAAGCTTTTAAACGGTCTTCCCGGCGAGAAAGTAACAACACATTATGTCCTTTAGCAATAAAAAGTTGAGCCGTGGCTTCTCCTATACTTGACGATGCACCTGTAATGACAACGAATCCTGTTTTCATAATTCAATAAACTCCTTTATTGATATGAGATAGTGGAAGGGAATACGTCAACATTATCATGTCTATATAAGAAGCACAGTGAGAAAGCTTATACTTTGAAAAGAATATTTTAAAATAAATAATAATATCTTTTTAAGGTTTGAAAAGGGGATTTCAAGTCTTTCTCATCCGGTTTGTATGGTATAGTGTGCTTAAGTCATGAAGCAACATTGGCAGGAGGATTTGAAAATGTGGCAAGTATTTGATCCGGATGATGAGGTATTGAAGCAAGAGTTTTTTCTGGCAGATGAGGTTCCTTACAATCTGATTCATCATATTATTGATTCACCTGAGGCTATGCTGCTCAAAACAGAAGATCATCGGGCGATATTTGCTCAGTCACCCGGTCATAATGCATGGTTATGGATTTCTCCTATACCTGCAATACAAGCCAGACGTCTATTAATACAGGAATTAGTTCATCATTTATATCGCAATCAGCATCCTGTTCTCTGCGGAATTACTGGAGATCCAGCGGTTGCTGAATTATTCGCAGCATCGTATCAAGATGTGAATAAGATCTATAGCCGTTTTCATGCTAGTATTGAGTCACATAGTTGTATCAAAGTCAGATCGCTTAGTCATATTGCTGGTGAAATGATCAAGCCTGCTTTTGAGCATATAGATGTGATTGCACAATATATGTGCGAATTTGCAGATGAAGAATTCGGTGTTGAGATTGCAGCCAAAGATTATGCACATGCAGCGGCTCGTGCAGTAGGAAGTGGAAATACATACTTGTGGATAGTCGATGGGCAACCTGTGGCTACTGCAAGTATTGCGCATCGTTCTCCTCGTTATGCACGAATTAATGGTGTCTATACGCCACCTCATCATAGAGATCAAGGTTATGCCGAAGCGATTATTGCAGCGATATGCGGTGTACTGCATGAAGAGGGAAGACGAGCGATGTTATATACAGATCAGACGCAAGTTTCTTCGAATCAGACCTATGGTAATGTTGGCTTTGCGATCAAAGGAAAAGTGATTGATATTCGCTTTCGCGATGTGTTAGATCCTCCTTTAATCTCAAAATAAACATGCTTTTCTTATAGCAATAGTGTCAAATAACCTGCAACCCCTTCTTTTTAGAGGGCTACAGGTTATTTTCGGTAGGCATTATCCTGTTGGACTAGATCACAGCGATTGTGGTTCTAGCACAAGTTCATCTATTAATTTGCCTTTAAATACTTTCAGATACTGATATTGTCCGTTAATACATAGCTTCAATAATCCATTATCAAAGTCAGTATGCATGTCTTTGAAAAAGATACCTTCGATCACGATCGGTCGACCATGTGTCTCATAGGCGATTTCATAGCCGCGTGGGGTCTGAACGACTTCTACATCTACACCTTCTTCATGCGTTTCTTCTAACTGCGCTTGCATCCGCTGTACGGCTACAATATGTAGATCAATCGCTCCCAACTTTTCCAATAGATCATTCACGATAGAACCTTTCATGATTTCTTGCCAGCGTGTTTGAGCAGATTGTCCAATAATCAATTGCGTCACATCATGCTTTTGAGCAGTTGAAGCAATAATATCAGCAGCTTCTTGTCCATGACTTTCTAAAAGTACAAATGTACCTCCTGCTTCTTCGGTCAATTTGCGCCATGCCTCTATATATTTCTCTTCTTGCTGATCCATCTCATCGATCGGGTGATCAATCACACTGAGTACACAGAGTGGAGACTGAATCAATTGAGATAAATGAATACCACGCCTGATCAATCGTTCTCCATTGGGCCCATAATACACACACACCATAATTTTTTCAGAATTCAAGAAAGGCACACTCCTTTATTTCGTAGTTATGATCCATTAACCAGAATTGTTCAAAAGGAATAATAAGCGATGGTGTAATCTAACAAAAAAGCATGATTAATAAGCGCATCTGTAGATGTCCATACATCAGGTGAATCTTGTAGTCGAATCCGCAGTTCAGTCAATGCTTCTAAAGCAACCTGACTACGTACACTTCCCCAATTCTGTTGCTGCTGATCGATATGAGAGAGTGCTTGATCTAGAGGGCATTTTTTGAGTGATGTAAATACTCGACTCCATTTCACCAGATCCAGATGCTGAACTTGATCTGTAAATGAATATTCCGCCCAGCCTGTAACTCCATGACTTGCGATTTTTAACAGCCCACAGTGCAGATAGCCATCCATTTCAGGTAAGGCTAGACGGCGATTATCATACTGAAATACTTCAATAGAATGAATAACATGGACAGATGTGTTGCTAGTGGATACCGCATGAGTAACAGGTGAAATGGCCGATAACAGACTCATCAAAAATCTACACTCCTTTAATATGATGTTTCTTTGCCTAATCCAATAACGATCCGTGTAACTGTCTATAACGATATGCTTGATGTCAGATATTGTTAGCAATCATAGTCCGCTCAGAGAAAGAAGTAAAATCAGACCTGAGTATTAAAAAGATCATATATCTGTGAAAACAACCATGTAATCGGATTCATTCTATTCATTCATACGGTAATGTCTTGTATACTCATCAATGCGTCGGTTTATCCATTTATCCTGTAAAAGAAAGTAAAACAGCGCTAGATGAAGGAAATAGAACATTAGAAACCTACAATCGACTGGATTGCTCTATATCCGAATATAGCGAGCTTCAGTACTGCTTTACAAACGAAAAGAGCGGGCGTATGATTTCTTTCAAGTTCATTACAGCTTAATGGCTGAAAAGGGTATCAATAGACCTTTCAATCAGCGGGGGAACCATAAGAATAGACACTATGCTAGTGAGCTATTCAGGGGTGAATCAGAGCAGTTGGTGAAGACCGATAACTCTGTAGGGAGACTCTTACTTCCGAATCCGTCAGCTAACCTCGTAAGCTGCAATAAGAGAGACGACAATAATCAACTACGCCATGATAAGATGCCGCAGGCACTTGTCTTAGAAGCTGATGAAGAGGTCCTCTTCTAACGGCTTTTTTTTGTTGTCTACAATGGGTGGAGGAGCGCGAACAAGGATGGAATATGAGCAGGAATTTGTACTGGTATCACCGGCTACTGTAGCAGGGGAGCAATTTATGCAATTGTTAAAAGTGAAAAAGATTCCATTTGCAGTGATCGTGAACAGTCAAGCCGATCAACTTCGATATCAGAAAATGGGGATTGAACATGTGCTGGTGATCGACACACAGCGACAAGAGTTATGGCGGATTCCAGAGTTGAAGATTGGCAAAATTTATTTATTTGAACGCAGTCTACCGCTCTGTTGTCGTTATATCCAGATCTGCCGAACATGGTCATCACAGCAACTCTATGTTATTACAGAAGGCAACCAATCCCGATTGATTTATCGTGGACTGGGCGCCGATTACATTATTCATACGAATGGGAGCAGTGCCTCCTTTTTGTTATAAAAAGGTGCTGTAGATCGATCGCTCATTTTATTTTGCAATTTGCTGATGATATCTTGATAATGAAGAAGATAGGGAATCAAGGCGATGCGCAGAAATGGAGATGATCGTGATCGGTAAAACAGCATTAGTCGCAGGAGCCACAGGTCTAGTAGGCAAAAAGTTGCTGCGCCAGTTATTAGAAAGTACAGAATACACTCAAGTGATTGCTCTTGTCCGCCAACCTGTGCAACAACTGCAACATATGAAGTTGCAACAGGTTGTGGTGGATTACAATAAATTGCAAGATTATCGAGCGGATATGAAAGCAGATGATGTATTCTGTTGTCTGGGAACAACGATTAAGCAAGCAGGAACGCAGAAGCAGATGATCGAAATTGATGTTATTTATCCATTTGCGGTAGCGCAGATTGCGTATGAGCAAGGAGCCAAACAGTTTATTGTTATCAGTTCTATGGGAGCCGATCCGAAGTCCAGTATCTTTTATACACGGATCAAAGGAGAACTGGAACAGCGATTACAACAGATTGGATATACCTCGTTGTCGTTGATTCGTCCATCTTTATTGCTTGGTAAGCGTAAAGATAGCCGTGCAGGCGAGCAATTTGGCACTGTCATCTCTCAGGCATTATCTTTCCTTATGGTGGGCCCTCTTCGTAAATATCGGGGAATAGAAGCAAGTGCAGTCGCTCTAGCGATGTATCGAATTGCACAGACCGCCAAACCCGGATCGCATGTGTATCTTTCAGATCGTTTGCAGCGGATTGCCGATGAATCACAGCCTTCGACTGCTTCTACTAAAAAACGGAGTTGACGTCATCATTTGTACGTATTAGTTCAATTATAGAAATGGAGAATTATAATATGCCTCAATTAGAACCTAAGCAAGCAGCTTCAACGATCGAAAAATGGATTTCTTTTTACGATATGGATAATGCCAAAGCATGGGATAAAGACGATTATCCATTTATCCAATCTTCCTGCAAAGTGATGCGCAGTGCAATTCAAGCGTTACGTGGTAAAGCTCCAGCACAACCGAATGAGCGCCGTAAAATAGCGGCTGGATTAGAAGAATGGTTAGATGACTCTTTTATGGATGATCCAAATGAATGGGAAAAAGAAAATAAAGCGTTTGTACAAGAAGCGTTAGAAGCGATTCAGTTTACGATTCAGTTTCTACAAAAATAATGAATAATAAGCAGACATACTCTATACCAGATGGGTATATCCCTTTATCCAGCAGTGAGATTGGCGAATTTTATATCGCTTTTGAACCTCACTCGCATAGCTTCAATATCTATGTGCGTGTAGTAGAACCTTCTACATCTCCAGCTATCGATCAGCCTGAGTCTCCTGTGTCGATGGTATTGATCGGCTATTTGAAAGTGACGTATTCGCAAGCATCCAAGCCTACCGAATCAGACGATGATCCTCATGAAATCACACAAGGGCTTGATGCTGTCTATATTAGTGATTTTCAGATTTATTTTAATTATCAAGATTTGAAATTAGCAGTTCCTGTTATTACGGCATTACGAGATACCTTAGCGACTCAAGGCTATCGGTTACTGTCTGCTCATCTATTCAAAAGCGAACGTTCCTATGCTAAATTACGTCACACCTATATCGACCGCTGTGGAGCGACTATACGGCGGGAATATAGTGATTATTTGATCATCGAATGGCGACTCAATCCAGAAGAGCATTCTGAAAGGGGAACGTAATGAGCGATAATCATACAGACCTTATCCAGATCACTCTTTGCCGTGAAGAAGAAGCGCATATCATTTGCAATATGTATCCTTATTATCTGTATGATCTGTCAGAGATTTGGGAACGATTGCCGAATTCACAAGGTGTTTTTGACGAAGAAGAATATGCGACTCTTCATCAACAAAGCGATGTTTTTCTGATCTGGTGGCGACATCCAGGCGTTCTTTATCCGTGGATTATTCGTGTGAATGGCGTACCAGCTGGCTTTGCGTTAATAGCGACGGCTCCTTATTTACCGGATGGTTCTAAGGCGCAGTATTATTTAAATGAGTTTTTTGTGATACGTCCATTTCGTGGACAAGGCGTTGCCCGTCAAGCCGCTAGTCACATTTTTGATCAATATAAAGGGGATTGGGAGCTACAGACCAATGCATCCTCACGAAATAGCCATGCTCAATCATTCTGGAATCATGTATTGTCACAATATACAGACAACCAGTACAGTCAGCAGGAAATCACCGACGAAGATCAGCAACAATTGCTGTCTTATTGCTTTAATAATCAATGAAAAAGTAGCCCTTTTTGACTTTTTTCAAATTGTTACTTTCTTTTCATGGACAAGATATAACGTTTTGTGTAACATAGGCATAATTCACTTTATTCATAAGGAGTATACCTATGGCACAAAAAGAAGGTTCAGGTTCATCAAGTACAGGCAGCGGCAAGATCGAACGCTTTTCAACAAGCGGGTTTATTTTAGCAGCAATTGGTAGTTCAGTAGGGTTAGGAAATATGTGGAAGTTCCCGTATATCACAGGTAAATACGGTGGAGCTGCCTTTTTCCTGATGTTTATTATCTGTCTGATTGTAGTAGGTCTACCGATTTTATTAGCAGAAATGGCTATTGGTCGAAGTGGACGGGGTAATGCTGCGGCTTCGCTTTTCAACATTACAGGGAAGAAGCATTGGAAATGGATTGGTACTGTTCCTGTCGTTACGTCATTTCTAATTATGTGTTATTACGGTGTTGTTGCAGGATGGACATTACATTATACCGTTTTATCTTTTAGCGGTAGTCTATCTGATGTGAATACTGATTTTACAGCAGCCTTTACGAATTTTGCAGGTGGATATGCACCGTTATTCTGGCAAGCAGTTGTGATGCTAATTACAGGTATTGTTATTGCTAAAGGGATATCGGGCGGAATTGAGAAGTACAACAAGATTCTGATTCCGGGATTTCTGGTGATTTTGCTCATCTTAATGTTCCGTTCATTGACGTTACCTGGTGCAGGAGCAGGGGTAGAATTTTTCTTAGCACCTGATTTTTCTAAATTAAGCCGAGCTTCGATCTTAACAGCATTAGGACATGCGTTCTTCTCTTTATCTCTAGGGATGGGTTGTATGTTAACGTATGGTTCTTATGTACGCAAAGAGCAATCTTTAGGTAAAGCAGCGCTTGCGATCGGCGCAGGCGATTTATTCTATGCACTTTTAGCAGGATTGATTATTTTCCCAACCGTATTCTCTTATGGATTAAAACCAGATCAAGGTGTAGGGCTAGCATTTATGGCTTTACCTGCTGCTTTTGCACAAATGCCTTTAGGTGCTTTTTTTGGAGGTCTATTCTTCTTATTGCTCGCGATTGCGGCAATCACTTCGTGCTTCTCTATTCTCGAAGTACCTGTAGCTTATGCGATGGGACAATGGAATTGGTCTCGTAAAAAAGCAGCTATTCTCGTCTGTGTGTTTTCTTTTATACTAGGTGTACCTGCTGCATTATCTGTAGGCGGTGTGCTTAGCTTTATTTCACTAGATGGCAAAAGTATTTTTGATCTATTCGACTTTGTGACTTCATATATTTTGATGCCTGTGGGTGGATTTATTGTCACGATCTTTACAGGATATGCATGGAAACGTGCAGGAGAAGAAGCAGGAATATCTGGCTTCTGGTACGACACATGGATGTTTATTCTACGTTATGTGGCACCGATCTTAATTATTCTGATTTTCTTATATTCGGTAGGTATTATTCAACCAGAATAACCTGAATACAACAATCAAAGGAGCACTCTCATGACTATTTCTTCACAAGAAGCTTTTTCTAAAGCGTTAGTGCAATCTTTGATCGGAGAAAGAGGGCATTTGCCGATTGCACGTGCTTTATCAGATATCGATTTAGAACTATCAGGTCGATCTTTGGAGAATTCTCCATATACCATTTACCAGTTAATTAGTCATATGAATTACTGGCAAGACTTCATGTTAACTCATCTTAAAGGTGAAAAGCCTCAAATGCCTGCGAATGTTAGTGAAAGCTGGCCGACTGAAGTACAAGCAGTGGATGAAGCGACATGGCAAGATGTTTTGGATCGTTTTCTTCAAGGGATTGATTATGCGTGTGAATTAGCGCGTACAATGAATTTGGAACAACCATTAGTCTATTTCCCGGGCGAAACGGCTGCTGGATTGTTGCGTAATATTGCTTCTCATAATACGTATCATTTGGGTGAAATTGTATTGTTACGTCGCTTGTTTGGCGCATGGCCACCACCAGGTGGAGGATATCCAGCGTAAGATTTTATTTCTGATCATATTCATCATTTTATGTAAGATTTCGTTGGGTTACTTTTTGGGGTTAATTCAAGGTGGTGTTGTACAGCTTGATTGCGAATGAACATATCTTTCTTACGCAACATGATAATATTTCCAGTGATTGGTGTAATAATACATGGGAAATACATTTGCAGTAGGAAAAGGATGTGTAATCATGGCAACACCACCGAAAAAGAAATCGATTCGTTATGATTGGCCGTATCATTTTGTGGCTTTGCCTCTTTTATTAGTAACGTTTGTACTCACTGTAATCTACTGGGTAGAAGCGATTCGTTATGATGAGCATGTATTGTTATCATGGTTATTATTGATATTAATGGTGTGTTTATTTTTCGCTATTCCACGGATTCGAGTCTATGCGACCAAAACGCAGGATCGAATTGTACGCATTGAAGAGCAATTCCGCTATTTCCGTTTAACTGGAAAAGAATTGGATTCTCGTCTATCCAAATCTCAAATTATAGCGCTTCGTTATGCAAGTGATGAAGAATTCCCTGCCTTATGCGAACGTGCAGCCAGTCAGAATCTATCTGGTTCAGATATCGAAAATGCGATTACGAATTGGCGTCCAGATACGATGCGTATCTAACTTACACTGAATCAGATGCATATCCACATACGATATAGTTCTAAATCATATGAAATACAGACCAGAAGTCGCTCGATATAGAGCGGCTTTTTTTGTACATGCAAGTGAAGGGAAGTAAAGTAGCCAGTCATATATCGTTGCTAGAAAAACACTGAAAAAGCCAAGTACCTACACATAATGCAGGTACTTGGCTTCGATTATAATGATTAGATGACGGCATCTATTTAGCTAAAAATCGAATTGATATGCTCTATTTCTTGCGGTGTTAATTGGACTTGTAGTGTTTTGAGATTGTCTTTGACTTGATCTGAACGCTTCGCACCCGGAATGACTGCATCTATCGAATCGCGTGTCAGATACCATGCCAGTACAATATGAGCGACATCTACACCTTTGGTCTGTGCAATCGGACGAAGTTGATCTACTTTTGCCAGATTTTCTATAAATGCATCCCCTGTAAAGAGTGGATCTTTGGCACGAATATCATCAAACTTGGTGTCTTTGGTATATTTACCACCCAGTAGACCGGAAGCGAGTGGGAAATAAGGAATAAACGTGATTCCATTTGCAGCCGTATACGGTAACAGATCTTTTTCAGCATCCCGATGGAATAAATTATAGTGACCTTGAAGGACATCCACATCGCCGTTAGTGTTCGCTTCTTTCAACTGTTCTAACGAGAAGTTAGACACACCAATAGCTCGAATTTTGCCTTCGTCTTTTAGCTTTTTCAGTTCAGCTACAGCTTGATCTTTCGGTGTATGTTCGTCTGGAAAATGAATATAAAATAAGTCGATATAATCGGTTTGTAGGCGTTTGAGACTATCTTCTACACTTGAACGTAGAAATTCAGGTGAGTTATCAATCACAACGTCACCGCTATCTGTGAATTTGTGAGCGCCTTTGGTCGCAATAATGACTTCGTTGCGCTTACCTGTTTCTTGAAGTACTTCACCAATCAATTCTTCAGAGCGTTTAGGCCCATAAATGAATGCAGTGTCTAGAAAATTGATACCTTCTGCGAGTGCAGTACGGATCATTTCTTTACCGACTTCTTCATCCAAATTAGGATAAAGATTATGTCCACCAACTGCATTCGTACCCAGTCCGATTGGATTTACCCATAGATCGCTTTTACCTAATTGTTGTTTTTCAGTCATGATTCATTCAGCTCCTTTGATCTCTTTGCTTGATTACTCTTTTTATTTTAACAGAATATCATGTGGAGTTAAAATATCGGGATAATTGGATTAGGGTTTTAGGACAGCGCTCCAGAAAATAATTTGTTCTTGCCGTCGCTGGTGAAGTCTAATCCCTTGAATGACTGGCAAGCAGTCGGGATTTGACTTCAAAGGCGACTTTCAGAATAAATTATTTTCTTGCGCTCTGTGCTAGGAGGCATGGGGGTGGGTAATTTAAAACAGATGCTTTTGATTCCTCTTTTTGAAGGGGGAAGGCAGTAAGGAAAAGAGTAGATGAAAAGAATGGATATAGAAGTGAGTATATTTATAGATGGTATAAAGTAAAAATAAAAGTATGTATAGAGTAAGTTAGATAAATAGATTGTAAGAAGATGGTTGTGAAATATGTTCATTGATCCGTATAGGGAATGAACATGTACGTTAGGGAAGGTAGGAGAAGAGGATAAATGAAAACGGCTAAGGTGTTGAGTTTGGTTTTATTTCTTGTGATGATTTGCAGTAATGTGTATGGGGCTGTGTTTGGGGATGTTTTGCTAGAAGGGCAAATGTTGTTGTCCTTGTTATGGGGTCGGTTGGTTTTGGTCGATTTTTATGTAGGGATGATTTTGTTTATTTCTTGGATGATTTTTCGCAAAGAATCGGGTTGGAGATTGCTTCTTTGGATCGTATTATGTATTTGTTTGGGTAACTTCTCTACGTCGCTATATATTTATCTAGCATTGCGTCATAGTGGTGGGGATTGGAATCGATTCTTTTATGGCAAACGAGTGATAGGGCACTAATAGGCAATGAAGTGAAATGCACAGCTAAATGGTAGAGCAACTGTAGAAAAAAAGCATATTCTACCGCCAAATTGCTAACGAAAAAGATCATTAAAAAAAGGACAACTTCCTACGAATAGGAGGTTGCCCTTTTTGGGTTATACCATAATCATGTCTTCTTCTTTTTCTTATTTCAATGTGTAAGAGTTAGAAGCGTCCATGATGTCTGCATATGCCCAGTGGCTAGCAGGAACATCTTTCCATGCTTTGTTGCCAGCTGTTAAGTTAGCTGTTTTTTCTAGAATTTTGTTCAAAATCGTTACAGCTTGAGCACGAGTCAACGGTTGATTTGGTTGGAAGCTAGATGGAGATACACCTTGCATCAATCCAGCAGTCGTTACACGCTTGATATCGTTCGCTGCCCAGTGTCCGTTAATATCGTTAGCAAATGAGCTTCCTGTGCCTGTCAGACCCTGCCAGCGGCTTACGATTGCAGCCATCTCCGCACGAGTGATCGGTTGAGCAGGAGCAAATTTACCGTTAGTTAGACCTTTCATCAATCCAGTGGATTGCATAGAAGCAATCGCTTGGTGTGCCCAGAACGTAGTAGATACATCTGAATAGCTTCCGTTGCCACTAGCTGATGCATTTGGTGCGCTAGCTTGTAAACGATACAATAGTGAAGCCATTTCAGCACGAGTAATACTGTTGTTCGGACGGAATGTTTGATCAGGGTAACCTTGGATATAAGCAGGTTTTACTACACCCGCTGTTGTATCTGTATTGACGTTATTATTGTCAGGTGTTGAATTGTTTGTTGTAGAAGCAGCTAGGTTCTGCATATCTACAATTGTAAACGTACTGAATTTGGTCACTGTAAATTGTAGACCTGTTTTGCCATTACCATAATCAACTACACTTGGTTGTACCAATTCACGATCGCCATCACTATGCTCGATAAAGATACGCAATTGATTTAACCATTGTTGTTTAGCTGTTGCATCTTGTGGAATCGCACTGTTCTCAATCGGCATGACCAATTGAACCGGTTGGTTTTGTAAATTCGTTTCGATCGTCATCGGACGACCTACTACAGAGATATTACCATTGCCTAAAGATTGTTTAACGATCTCTTCTTGTTTTGCACGATTCGCCACTGCATTTTGTTGTGCTACCGTTTTAAGAGGTACAAAGTGGAAGTAAAGATCGTTAGTGATATTGTTCAATGAGGTGGAAGCAACAGACAATTTAGCATCGTTAGTGCTGATTTCCAAGTTCATGGCTGCATTTTTCAAATCTTTTGCTGCTGTTAATGGTAATGTGATATCGGTTTGAGCCACTTCATCACTGCCATCTGGAACAACCAGACGAACGGTTTGTTGAGCTGCTTCTTTTAATTTCGTAATCGCTTCGATCACTTTATCGGTGGAGAAAGTAATCTGATCTTGTTTTTGACCACTTGCTTGTGTAGTACGGTTAACGACTGCTGTAGCAGGAATCGTTGTTTTGCCTTTACCATCATCTACGTTAAGGGTGATTTTTTGGGAGCCACCTGAAGATGACGTTTTATCATCGGATTCTTTAACAGTTACTGTTGCACTTGCAAATAATTCTTGTTGAGATACAGAGTAAGCACTGATGATCGCTGTACCTTTACCAATTGGAGTAACAACACCATCGGTTACTGTAGCTACACTTGGATTGCTGCTGATCCATAATACCGTAGAATCTGTAGCATTATCAGGAGTTACAGTCGCTTTCAATGTTTGAGCAGCGCCTTTTTTCTTGAACTCTAATGTTGATTTGTCTAACGTAACACTTGTTACTGGAAATACTTCTGCTTCGTCTAAGAAGTCTAATTTAGTTAACGTATTCGATTCTACAGAACTTGTATATCCTGTACGGTCTGGTAAGAAGGTAACACCATAAGCAAAGTTTGTTTCGCCCATCACTTCAAAATTCTCTGTTGCAACTGGAAGATTTTGAAGTAAGGAAGCTTTAGCTTTGTACAGATAGGAGAAGCCGATATTCACATATAAATTACCAAGCGGGCTAATCGTAATACCGCGAATAATTGTTGGATATGATGCTACCCATTCAGGTTTTGAAGTAGAATCGGATAGACGGACAATTTGAGAATCGACCTGATGGTAACCATCTTCTCTAGTAGCTACATACAAACGGTCTTGTTGATCAAAAGCAAGTCCTGTAATCTCTATCGTGCTCTCAATACCTTGAGTTGCAATGATATTAGATTGTAATGATTGAATCGATGCGCTGTAATAAAGAGTACTATACTCTTCTAAATCTGAAGTCGTATAAGGCAGTAATTCACTGTCTTGTAGATACTTATGATCTAGTACCCATACACGATTATCGTTAGATTTGGCATAGTACAGGTCGCCCGCTTTGTTTAAAGTTACAGCAACGATATTATCGCTTTTAGCGATATGAGTCACTTTTAGTGTTTTGGTAGAAACTTTGTAAAGCCCGCGATCATAATCAGCGTAGTACACATCACCATTGAAATAAGCTAATTCAAATGGACGATTAAGTTCAACTTGTGTAAGGTCAGTCGGAATAGCTTTGACTGATACATAACGAGTCATTTGGTTTGCACTCAAACCAGAGCTGTTTTGTACATTGTAATGAACAATATATTCACCTACAACAGAGGTGTCAATAGCATTTACAGGTTCACCATTTAACGTATAAGTGATCGTTGCTTGCAGATTACCATCGACTGCGTCGCTAATCGAGAATCCTGGATCAACATAAGCATCACCTTGAGTCAATTGAATATAAGAATCACCAGCCAATGTGATCACAGGAGGAGTGACTTTTTTGAACGGTTGAATAGAATTACCATTACTATAATATCCGGTACCATTTGGTAAGATAACGAGTCCTTGTGCAGAATAAAAATCACTTTGATAAGACTCGATGAGTGAATTATCTACAGGTAAGTTTTGCAAATGATCAGAACTTATCTTTTTAAGTCCCATGCTACCCATGCCTAAAAATCCGGTAGTGCTATAAAATAAATTTCCTTTGGCATCTGTAGTGATTCCCAAAACACCATTATAATAATAATTAGAATTTGTATTATTATTTATGAGTACATTCTGTCTTGCTTTTGTTGTCAGGTTTACTTTGATAAGGCTACTGTCAGAATTGAAATTGGAATTAAAATTGTAGCTGTTGTTGCCAATGTACATATTGTCATTGTTATCAATAGCCAACCCATACATATTGCTATTATTATATGAATCGAAAGCCTCGGATACTTCATTAAGTTTTGTTGAATCTAATGGAAAATCTTTAAGATATTTTGCAGGTATTTTGTAAACATGTGCATCTATGTTTTTGGTATAGAATAGATCGCCTGCTTTATTTAAAGCAACACCGAAAAAATAACCTGATGATTGAACGACATGTTCTACTACACCTGTAGTTACGGATACACGATCAATCCCTTGTTGATAAGAGGATACATATACATATCCATTGTGATAAGCCATACCATACGGACTTGGAATATTTGTTTTAGCAAGATTAAAATAACCGCTGAGTGCTTTAACCGTAACTATACGAGTGACTTCATCCGCAACTTGTTCTTCCGGATTGATTACATTGTAATGAACGGTATATTCACCAGCAATACTTGTATCCACAGCGTTTACAGATTGGTTATTTAAGGTATAAGAAACTTTTGCAGTAAGATCTTTGTAGACATTATCTTGTACAGTTACGCCTGGATCATTAAAAGTATCGCCGACATTCAATTGAATCTGTGCATCGCCAATCAGCGTAATCACAGGTTTATTGACTTGATTAGAAGTAACGCCAGTATTTGTACTTTCGACATGAGTGACAGGAGTGCCAGAAGAGTAAGTATCATTGCTAACTGTGCTTGTGTTGCTACTTGTTGTACTGGTTGAATCGCTCTCAGCAAAAACATTTGTTGTTGCTGTCCCCGGCAATGCAATCAGTGCAGCTAAGCATAAAATCATCCATTTTTTCATGCTGTAAATATCCCCTTTGTTTTTAAATCATGTGACATGTATTCACTATATCGAACAGTACTGAACAATTTCTGAACATTAATTTTAAATAATCATAAATTGATTTTTATACGTTACATATATGTTAATGATTTACTGGAATATATCGTACAGATAAGGGTAAATTTAAATTATTTTCATTGATGAAAATAACTCTTGCTTATGTATCAATCATGTCCTAAAATGAGGTTGCAGATGTATGCAAGCGTTTGCAAAGAGGCGTATAAGTACATTTATAGATGTAGTGCATCTCTTTCAGCCATGCTACTTTTCACTGCATAACAGGAATTTGAAAATATTTTGATAGCGTTATCAGATTCCTATTTACTTTTCACCCAATACATAAGAAAATGGGTAAGAAGTAAAAAATATCTAATTTTGTTATTTACGTTCTTTTTATTACTTTTTTATTACAGGTGTAATCAAAAAAAAGGGGCTGAGTACATGAAGCGTAAGTTGAAAAAAAGCAGCACAATGTCACTGATGATGGTTTTGTTATTTTCAGTTGTCATGAGTGCATGCGGAGGAACAACAAGTAATACGGCTACACCAGAACCCGCTGCAACAGGAACAGATACAACAGCTACAGCAACAACAGGCGCAGATATGATCAAAACAGCTAAAGTTCCAGCTGGATCTGAATTAGAGAAAGCCTTAAAAGGTGAATATAAAGGAACCAAAGTAACGATGTATGGTCCATTCGTAGATGCGGATGAGCAGAAATTCAATGCAAGTATCAAAGCATTTGAAGATCAGACTGGTATTGATATCGCTTATGAAGGTTCTAAAGAATTTGAAGCTACGATTAATGTACGTGTAAACGGTGGTAATGCACCGGATATCGCTGACTTCCCACAACCCGGATTGTTAGAAGGATTCGCTAACTCTGGTAAAGTAGTCGATGTATCTAGCTTTATGGACGAAAGCTATTTGAAAGAGCAATACAAAGATAGCTGGCTAGATATGGCGAAAATGAAAGGTGAAGGCGGTAAAGAATTGACTGCGGGCGTATGGGCACGTAGTAGTGTGAAAAGCTTAGTCTGGTACAACAAAAAAGCGTTCGCAGATGCTGGTTATGAAGTACCTAAGACTTGGGACGAAATGATGGCATTAACAGAGCAAATCGCTAAAGATGGCGATCCTGCTTGGAGTATCGGTATTGAAAGTGGTACAGCAACAGGCTGGCCTGCAACAGACTGGATCGAAGATATTATGCTTCGTACAACTACTCCTGAAAACTATGACAAATGGTTAACAGGCGAATTGCCATTTACAGATCCAATTGTTAAAAATGCAGTTAAAAAAATGTCTGATATCTGGTTTAACAAAGATTATGTATACGGTGGACGTAGTTCAATCGTAACAACGAACTTCGGGGATTCTATTCAACCGTTGTTCACAGACCCTCCTAAAGCTTGGTTTAACCGTCAAGCAGGATTTATCGTATCCTTTATTCCTGAAGGCGTAACAGCAGATGAGTATGACTGGTTCCCGTTCCCATCGATCGATGAGCAATATGGTACACCTGCTATGATCTCTGGTGATATCTATGCTATGTTCAATGACCGCCCAGAAGTACGTGCAGTTATGGAATTCTTTACAACAGCAGAATCTCTACAAAGCTGGATTCAATCCGGTGGGGTAACACCTCCAATGAACGGTACTCCTGATGATTGGTTCGCTAATGATCAAGAACGTCGTATGTCTCAGTTTGTACAAGAAGCCAAAACAATCCGCTTTGACGGTTCTGACTTGATGCCAAGTTCTGTAGGCGCAGGCACGTTCTGGAAAGGTATGACGGATTATGTGAGTGGTACAGCTAGTCTAGATGAAGCGATGGCTGAAATTCAATCAGGCTTCAAAAAACAATAGTATTGCACTTCAGATACTATAGGTATGGATAGCAGGTATACATTGACATGAGTCAGAACGGGCCGATGCTATCGGTCCGATTTTGGCTTGATTAAGGGGGAAAGCCGATGGACGTGCGAGCCAATCAAGGGTCTATGTTGAAGTTGATTTTATTATCGATACTTGTGCCTGCTGTAAACTTAGGCTTGCATTTCTCGATCTTTTTATTTTTTAGAAGCTCGGATCTTCCACCAGTTTTGAATGCTGTGCTTGCTGTAATCTGGGGAATATTTGGGATCTATTCGATTTACTGGTCCCTGAACTGGGTGGTTGAGCAATACTCGGATAAATGGAAAGAACGTATAATTCCTTATGTATTTGTAGGACCTGCTGTATTGTTGCTAGGTTGGTTGCTCTTTTTACCGACACTACGCACATTATACTTAAGCTTTTTTAATGCTGATTCTACCCGCTTTGTAGGGCTGGCTAACTTTGGAGCTGTATTTACAGACCGACTATTGTTAACAGCGCTACGTAATAACTTGCTCTGGGTGGTATTCGGTACATTAGCATGCGTAATTTTGGGTATGTTGGTCGCTGTACTGGCTGACCGCAGTAGCTTTGAACGTCTTGCCAAAGCAATTGTATTTATGCCAATGGCGATTTCATTCGTAGCCGCAGGCGTTATCTGGAAATTCATTTATTACTATCAACCAGGCGATGACCAGATTGGTCTACTTAACGCAATTATGGTGCAGTTAGGACTCCAGCCGCAGGGCTGGCTCAGTATGGTGCAACCCTGGAATAACCTCTTCTTGATTGTCATATTGGTCTGGATGCAGACCGGGTTTGCAATGGTTATCTTTTCCGCTTCGATCAAAGGAATACCGGAAGATATGTTGGAAGCGGCACGTATGGATGGCGCAGGCGAAGTGCGTATCTTTTTCAAAATCATGTTGCCTGTGATCTCCAGTACCGTTCTAGCAGTAACCACAACTATTATTGTATTTACACTGAAAATATTCGATGTCGTTATGATTATGACGGGCGGACAGTATGGAACAGAAGTGGTTGCGACTGAGTTCTACCGTCAATTATTTATGTATCAAAATGCAGGCTATGGTTCTACGCTTGCGATTGTGTTGCTGATTGCAGTTATTCCGGTTATTATCCTGAATCTGCGCCAGCTTCAGAAGGAGGGAAGCTTCTGATGGCTAAACGAAAACATAAAGCACCCAAACGCAAAGCGAGTTGGTTGGTTAATACGATTCTAGCGATTATCTGTATTATCTGGTTTATTCCTACGCTAGGGCTATTAATCTCATCTGTACGTCCAGCCGCCGATATTTTACAAACCGGATGGTGGACAGTATTCCCTCATCGCCAGTGGGCAACTGAAGAACAAGTCAAGCTTCCAAAAGATACCGACCTTCGTCAGCCGATTACAGTTAACGGACAGACATTCAGCGATGATCAGCTCAAAGCGGGTGTAATGCAAGGCGACAAACGTCTGGTCTGGGAAAATCGCCGTTCACGTACGGTCGATGTTCAGGACAAAAAATGGAGCGGAATGACGCTTAATTTCACCACTCAGAACTATGAAACGGTTCTAGGGGGGAAACAGTACAAAATCACGCAACCGGATGGCACGGTCAAAACCGAGCAAGGTAGCGGCATGGGTAGATCGTTCTGGAATACGATTGCTGTTGTTATTCCATCGACCGTGATTCCGATCTTTATCGCTTCTTTTGCCGCTTATGCGTTTGCCTGGTTGAAATTTAAAGGACGACGATTCTTTTTCGTTATTGTGATCGCATTGCTCGTCGTACCTTTACAAGTTGCCTTAATTCCTATTTTGCGCGATTATACAGCACTCGGACTGAACGGAACATACTTTGGTATATGGTTAGCCCATACTGCTTTCGGGTTACCGCTAATCACCTACTTTATGTACAATTCGATCAGTCAGCTTCCTCGTGATCTGTTTGAATCGGCTTATATGGATGGAGCAACTAACTTTACCATCTTCTCCAAATTGATTCTTCCATTATCTGTACCGGCATTGGCTTCGATCAGTATCTTCCAGTTCTTATGGGTATGGAATGATTATCTGGTGTCGCTTATCTTCCTCGGTTCTCAACCGGAAGTACAAGTACTGTCAATGAATATTGCGAATATGGTTGGTTCGCGTGGTAGTGACTGGCATTTGTTAACCGCAGCTGCTTTTGTCTCCATGTTAACACCACTTGCTGTATTCTTTGCACTACAGAAGTACTTTGTACGTGGTCTATTGGGTGGATCGATCAAAGGATAATAATCTTACAAAGAACAACTATAAAAACCACTTTCCTATCTACAGGGAAGTGGTTTTATGGTTGAGGATAAATATAGAAGAAACTGGTATTTCATAGCCGGGAATTGTATCATAAATAGACTATCATTTATAAAGGAGTAGAGCATCTATGGATACTGGATCGTTGGTCGTATCGACTGTATTGCTGGTTGTTGTATTGATTGCTGTATTGTCGATCGTGTATTATAGCTGGCGTAATGGTATCTCCCCATTGCCTGCTTCTGCACTGATCCGAAGCAAGATTGCTGAAGAAGTATTACGCTTATCCAAAATACAAGAATTGGATCGTCCATTATTCAAGTTAAAGACCGATGATCCAGTTGAGCGATATTCAACTATCCAACAACATATGGACTACAAAACACGTCCCAAAACTATCATCGAAACCGGGTCAGGTTGGGGAACATTAGCGATATTTCTAGCGAAGCATTGCCCTGAATATAAAGTCACAGGCATTGAGAACTCGTTCATACCGTTCTGGATTTCGAAGCTCTGGGCACGATTTGAAAAAGTATCGGTGAACTGGATTCGTGGTGATATGTATCAGTATCCGTATGAAGAAGCCAATATGATTATTTGCTATTTGTTTCCGGGAGCCATGAAGCGATTAAATCCTATTTTGCGTGAACGTGCCACAACCTATACATATATTATTAGCGTGTATTTTGCATTACCGGATTGGACACCTGAGAAAGTCGTTCAGTGCGTTGATATCCATCGCACCAAAATCTATATCTATAAAGTATAAGCAACCAAAAAACACATGTAGCTTAATGCCTACATGTGTTTTTTTGGATATATTTCGTTCAGTATGCTGTTGTATTAGTTGTGATCTTTGAAAATACCGAAAGGCTTACCGATTGGTAAAAAGGTTTTGCCGAAATGCGTATTCAATACCAATGCGCCTGTACCGTATAAAGATACAATGCCGATACCCATTTCTGCATAAGCCGCAAGCGTATGGAAAATATGAGGAGCTACACCAAACGCATCAAAAGTCAGCCCTAAAAATAACAAATCGATCAAGCAGAAAATAATAAACAATACTTTGTGTGTTTCCATCGCACCAATCGTCATAAAGAGAACAAACACTAGATAACCGGCAAAAGCAAAACCTAACTGTTTACCATCTACATCACTCGCAAGAGCTGTTCCGAATACACCCATTTTGATCATCCAGTTGCCTGCCATAGCGAACCAGAAGAAAGCAAATGCTCCAAATGCAGTCGTACCAAATGTATTGTTTCGCTTGGAATCTTGAATACAAGCGAATAATTGAGCGCAAGCACCTAGAAAGATCGCCCAGGGAATAGCATAACTTAGACCTGTAGTCAGACCTAGCTTTTGAGAAGAAGCTACCAGAGTAACAATAGCCAGACCGAATAGGCCGAGTGCGCTAGGATCAGCATTAATGATCTTAACTTGAGTTTGCGAAGAAGTTTGCATAAGGATTTTAGCCTCCAATAATTGTTAGGTATGTCTAACGGTTCGTCAGACATACCTCAAGCATTGTACCTGAAAAGACGCAGATAGAAAAGAAATATTATTATTTACATATAAATTGCAGTAAAGTGTATGTCACTACAATTTATTTATTCCAATTCGGGTAATGATTTGACTATTTCCGTTACTCAAAACTTGTTATACTGATACATGATTAAATATCATCGATTAAGGTGTGTGAATAAAACAGATGGATTTCAATCTGGATATGAAAACAGTATTCATTTCGCTTGTATTTGGACATATCTTTACAGTTATTTTGATCCGAGCGTATCGTCAGAATTATACAAAAGATCGTGCTGTGAATATGTTCTATGCCTCTAAGTGGGTACAAGCGATTGCATGGTTTATGTTACTTTTTCAAAATACAGCACCGGACTTTTTCTCGATAGTAGCAGCTAATTCATTGTTGTTTATCGGGGCGGCATTTGAGCCTGCATCATTTCTGGTATTGCAAAAAGCATTTTCTAGAAAAGTCCGCCATTTGTATATCGGATGGATGGTCATCATCATTATCGGTTTTGTATCTATATACCTTTTGAATGTGACAGAGACGACTCGCATTATTTACGCTTCTATAGCTACATCTCTATTTATCCTCTATCCCGCCTATCGTATGATTTCAGATCGCCAAGCGTCCTCGCTTCAACACTTAATGGGGTATTTGTATAGTATTGTTGCAATCAGTCTATGGTGTAGAGCTATTTCTGCTATTTATTTAGGGAATGAGGTTGGATTATTTACAACAGGCATGTATCAAACGTTTACGTTTCTTTCACTTTATTTAATTATGATCTTGGGAAATACCGGATTTGTGCTGTTATCCAAAGAACAGGCGGATGTTGAGCTGTTACGAATTGCTAGCTATGATGAACTGACCGGTATTTTGAATCGGCGTACATTTATGATCCAAAGCAAAAACTGTATTCATACATTAGCCAAAAAACAACAATCGATTTCTTATCTTTTATTCGATATTGATCATTATAAAAATATTAATGATACATATGGTCATCATGTAGGAGATCGCGTACTACGAGATATGGCAATACTTATTGCAAATAGTTTAGAAGAGCAAGCTATATTTGGAAGATATGGTGGAGACGAATTTGCTATTCTTCTACCAGATACAGACGAACAACAATCGAGCCAAATAGCAGAACAGATACGTTCTACTATTGAAAATCATCGCTTTCATGCTTTACCGTTGTCCTATACGATTAGTATCGGGATTGTCACTGTACCCGCTACTTCAGATACTCATCTGAGTATGTTATATCAGCGCAGTGATTATGCATTATACCAAGCAAAGCATGCAGGACGTAACCGAATTGAACGAAGTGTTGTGACGATATAAGAAGATAGGAGATAATCGTTACTTGTGATCAACGAATACAGCATCGCTATAGTAGATAGTAGAAATAGATCGACAAAAAAAGCGCCACAATCGCTGTTACGGATTGTAGCGCTTTTTGCTATGGGTGAAGCTTAATTATTGGATTGTTATTTTTGCTGACTGTTATAGTAGTAGATATTTTTAGTGATATCTTTCATCGATTCGCCTGTAGCTTGTAGACGGTCGATAACTTCGGTAAAGGAACCTACAAGAGTAGCTTGTTCTTGAGAAGAAGTGGTAATTTGAGTGATCTCGTTTTCCATTTGACGAATCGATTGTTGTACATCACGTAGAGCGGTTTCGATATCACCGGTTGCTTTTTTAGAGTTTACCGACAATTTTCGCACTTCAGTTGCAACAACGCCAAATCCTGCACCAAGTTCTCCTACACGAGCCGCTTCAATCGCCGCATTTAGACCAAGCAAGTTGGTTTGTTCGGAGATATCTTTAATTAAGATAGCCACTTCATTGATTTTGCTTGATTTTTCAACCGTTGTTTTGGTGTTTTGCAAAATTTGTTCGCTGGTTGCTTGCAATTGTTGAGCATGAGCTGCAATATGTTGCACCATGTCGACTAGATTTTCAGATACTGAAACGTTCTCTGTCATCACGTCTTGTAGATCCTCTTGTGTTCTTTGATCATAACTGATCGTCATTACACCTGCAATTTGACCATTCTCATGAATAGGAACATTGATTCCTTCGAGAGAAACACCGAACATTTCTTTAGGAAAAGGAGTGATCGATGGGTTCACTTTATCTGTAAGCGCAGCAAAGTTTTCAAAGCCAGGAGCTAAAGGACCGTTAGATACAAATCCTAGATCAATGCCTCCGAATTGTTCGTAATAGAGGATTTTTTCATGATCATACAGACAGATTGTAGCTCTTTCACGTAAAAGTTTTCCGATGAACGGCAAAGCGGTTAATAGTGCATCCATTACTGGCATAATTCTAATCATCCTTTTCGTACTCAATTTTTGATAGTATCTATATGTATTACTATCGGATAGAAGCGCCTTATAGTAAAGGCTAATGTTTTTAAGGGACAATAACTAGAGACAGGTATGAGTGAAAAAAGCTCTATCATCATAGAGCTTCTATCTTTAAATAACTCTAGTAGGTGGATTGAAATAGGTAAATATAGATTATTTTTTGAGAGGAACACTGTAGCGATAAAGGTTGTCTGTGATCAATTTCATGGAGGTACTTGCTGCTTGCAGACGTTCAATAACATCAGTAAAGGAGCCAACCAGAGAAGATTGTTCTTGAGAAGAAGTGGTAATTTGAGCAATTTCATTTTCCATATGACGAATTGATTGTTGTACATCACGCAGAGCGGTTTCGATATCACCGGTCGCTTGTTTGGCGTTAACTGACAATTTTCGCACTTCAGTCGCAACAACGCCAAATCCAGCTCCAAGTTCGCCTACACGAGCTGCTTCAATCGCTGCGTTTAGACCGAGCAAGTTGGTTTGTTCTGAGATGTCTTTGATCAATGTAGCCACTTCGTTAATTTTACCTGATTTTTCAACAGTGATTTTACTGTTTTGCAAAATTTGTTCACTGGTTGCTTGTAATTGCTGAGCATGAGCGGCAACATGTTGTACCATATCGACAAGACCATTAGCAGCAGAGACATTTTCTTGTAAAACAGAATCTAAGTTTTCTTGCGTGGTCTTATCGTAACTTACAGAAAGAACAGCGATAAGCGTACTGCCATCATAAATAGGTACGTTAATTCCTTCTAAAGGAACGCCAAACACTTCTTTAGGATAATAGCTGATCGAAGGATTAATTTTATCGTTTAAGGAAGCGTAATGATCGAATCCCGCTGGAAGAGCATCCCCTGTTTTGAATCCAAGATCGATTCCATCTAGTTCTTCATAATAAAGCATATGAGTCTCGTTATAGAGACAGATGGTTGCGCGTTCTCTCAAAATTTTACCGATGTAAGGAACAAACTTTAATAAGGAATCCGTCGTACTCATTCATTCATCACCCTTTGATCACAATTTTATAGTGTGCATACTTCTATAATATCGGAATTTCAGATCGTGAAATTAAGGCTGAAACGGCGAGAAAGTCTGATAAACCGTGCTAAATACGCAACTAAATTTAAAATTTTAACTTTTTCATACAGTAAAATATATTTATTTATATATATAGAAATAATTACATTGTTGGGACAATATAAAGACTATTTTGCTTAGTTAATAAGGCTTCAAAACTGTTTTGTAAATAGATTTTCTATTTTTTTCTAATCAGAGACTCTCTTGCTATACTGAGAAAAAGGTTATATTGAGATGTAAATAAAAGTTGGTAAGGATGGCGCGATATCAAAAAGATGAAGGTGAGAAGACGATCATGAACAACGAGATAGAGCAGAACGCATTAATTACCGAAGTTATCGATCATATGGCTGCGATTCAACAGCGGTTTCAAGCTGAAGGGGAAGATGAAGAAAAGAAATGGATGATGATGCATACTTCTGACTCCGATGTCATCGATTTTTTAAAAGTAGCGACTGTACAGATGCTTCATGTGATTGATGCGATTGGAGAGTTAGAGCCTGTAAATGGGATTACTATTTCCAAGCAATATAACATTCCTAGAGGCAGTGTATCCAAAATCACACGCCGATTAGCAGATATCTACATGATTCAGTTCGAGCCTGTGCCAGATAATAAAAAAGAAGTGCTGTTTCGATTAACGCCTTTGGGCAAAAAAGTATTTATATTACATCAACAATTACACCAGCATATCCATCACAATATGAGCCAATTTCTTCATCAATATAAAATAGAAGATATCCGCTTTCTTGTATCTTTGATGAAAGATGTGATGAGCACTTCATGGGTTCAGATCGAAGAAAAGGCCATACAGATCAATGAACCAGCTCGTATACTTTCTTCTAAAGTGGAAATTTCGAGTGAGTCCGCAGAAAAGAATGATATTGTTGCGATGTTACAACAATTAGACGCCAAAAAATTAAACCGTGCCAAACAGTTAATCCAGCTTGCCTTTTTTGAAGATTAAGATCAGGAATAGACACAAAAATCCCATTTACAGACCAGGTATACGTCAGCAGAAAAGATGCTTGTATTCTGATCATCTGTAAAAGGGAAATGGTTAAAGCGATGATGTATGATGCTATGATCTATACTTGGTAGGAGCTGTTGCTTGTTCTAAGGCTTCTAGATAAGCAAAAGCTTCTTCGTTTGTTGTACCGCACATCTCTAAAGAAGCCGGTAATCCACCACATACGTCTGGACGCTCCGGTCGACCGAATAATCCGCAACGGCGCTCTGTAGTTAGTTGGGGACAAGGAACTCCAGCAGGTTTACCTTCCGGCATCCCCGGGATCGGTGAAGAAATAGAGATTGCGATACAACAGGCGGCACAGCCAACCCGACATTCCATAATGATTCACTCCAATATTTAATGCACACATGCGATATTTATTTCCAGACCTCTTGCGAGATTTGGATAACATGACGTAGTTTATCCCATTGTTGCTCTTCTGTTAATAAATTACCTTCTTCTGTTGAAGCAAATCCACATTGTGGACTCAAGCATAATTGATCTAGATTCACGAATTTGGATGCGTCATCAATCCGACGCTTAATCTCATCAGGATGTTCCAGTTCTCCATATTTGGAAGTGACTAGACCCAGTACAATTTGTAGATTCGGACGTTTCACAAAGCGAAGCGCATCAAATGATCCTGAACGTTCGTCATCATATTCCATAAATAATCCATCCAGATCCAGTCCATCCAAAATGGTCTCGGCTGCGCCATCATAACCACCAGATGCTGCCCATGTCGAGCGGAAATTACCCCGGCAAATATGCATTGTAATCATCATATCCGCTGGACGATTAGCAATCGATTCATTGATTAATTTAGCCGCATCTGCAAGCATTTGATCTGGATCTTTGCCATCGTTACGCAACTTGGTTTTGGCTTCTTCTGAAAAGAATGCTGCCCATGACGTGTCATCCAATTGCAGATAACGGCAACCTGCGTCGTAAAAAGCACGAATAGCTTTTTGATACGCTTGTGCTAGATCATGCAAAAGAACATCACGATCCTCATACAAATCGGTTTCAATTTGACCACGGAACAACAACATATTTGGACTTGGAATCGTCATTTTCGCAGTACGACCTTGACTCACGATGCTATGCAGAAATGCGTAATCATCCACATGCGAATGAGTAGTGAAGTCGATTTTGCCTGTGACTTTGACTCCATGTGCTTTGGTCGTTGTATTGTGAAATTGAATACCACCTTCAGTGTCGTACCCCTCAACTCCATCCAAACGCTCTAAAAAGTCAAAGTGCCACCATGCCCGGCGAAATTCACCATCTGTAATCGATAATAAACCGATTTCTTCTTGCTTCGCTACGATTCGGCGAATTTCTTCATTTTCAATCTCACGTAGCTGTTCTGCATGAAGTTCACCGCTTGTGTATTGAAGACGAGCTTGCTTGATCGTATCAGTGCGTAGTAGACTACCTACCTGATCTGCACGAAAAGGAGCTACTGTGCGTTGAAGAGAAGTCGAAAATGTCATAGAGTTATACCTGCTTTCTATCGTATTTAGATGGACTATAAGTTATTCGATCCAGACGGAATATTACGCTTGATTGGGTTTGGCAAATAATTGAGCAATTTCAACAATCACTTCTGTGGCTTTGACCATATTATTTACAGACACGTACTCGTATTTACCATGATAATTTTCGCCACCTGTAAAAATATTCGGGGTAGGTAGACCCATATAAGACAATTGAGCACCATCGGTTCCTCCGCGAACAGGTGTAATGTGAGGTTCAACACCTACATTTTTCATCGCTTGTCCTGCTATATCGACGATATGTTTTACAGGCTCTATTTTTTCACGCATATTGTAATATTGATCTTTCATTTCGATCAAAATATTGTTTTCACCATACGTTTGTCCAAATTCTTCGACAATGCTAGTTAATAGATTTTTTCTATGTTCAAAATTTTCACGGTTAAAATCACGAATAATATAAGATAATTGCGTTTCTTCTACATCTCCTTGAATAGAAGAAAGATGGAAGAATCCTTCATAACCATCTGTAAATTCAGGAGCTTCACCTGTTGGAAGACGACGATGCAGTTCCATCGCAATTTTCGCTGCATTCACCATTTTGTTTTTAGCTGTACCGGGATGAACATTACTGCCTTTGCAAATGACTTTAGCGGCAGCGGCATTGAATGTCTCATATTCAAGTTCTCCCAGTGGACCGCCATCTACGGTATACGCATATTCTGCACCGAACTTCGCTACATCGAATAAATGCGGGCCGCGACCAATTTCTTCATCCGGTGTAAAAGCTACTCTGATTTTGCCATGCTTGATTTCGGGATGATCGATCAAGTAGTGCATCGCTGTCATAATCTCAGCAATCCCTGCTTTGTTATCCGCACCAAGTAGTGTAGTTCCATCGGTAGTCATCAGTGTATGACCTTTATATTGCTCCAATTCCGGGAAATCTTTTGGTGAAAGCACAACGCCTACATCAGCATTCAGTAGAATATCGCCACCATTATAATTTTCAAGAAGCTTTGGTTTTACATTCTTGCCTGTAAAGTCAGTCGCTGTATCAACATGAGCTAGAAAGCCGATCACAGGTGCTTGTTGATCTGTATTCGAAGGCAAAGTTGCCATGACATAACCGTTGCCGTCTAGAGTGACATCTTCCATACCAATCTGTTCTAATTCTTCAACCAATTGGTGAAGAAGCGTCCATTGTCCCGGAGTAGAAGGGCAAGTCTCACTATCCTCGTTGGATTGGGTATCAATTTGCACGTAAGAAGTTAAGCGTTCAATCAGTTCGTTTTTCACAGTATAATAAGCTCCCTTCGGCTTGTGGTATCTATCGTATTTATTTATTTTATCATGAATATACAGATCATCCCAAAAGGAGATTCAGATCCTTGTTTATACATGTATTAATCGACGATATAAAAAGGTCTGAATCTATTCATCATGACAATGAATGTTCAGACCTGTGAAATCCTATGATGCGTTCTATCCTAACTTATCGACAAAGATATTAAGGCGTACTGTGGGTACCGCTTATCGCATGCGTAGGGGCATGTTGCGAATCTTGAGATTGTTGACCACCCGGGAATTCATGTTGCTTGCCTGTTTTGATCATTCGTTTCAAATGACGACGGAAAGCATACATGACCCATAGATGTACTTTGGCTTGAGTGAATTTATAGATAAACCACGGTAAAGAAGGAAGGTAATCATGGATAGCAATAACACAATCCTGTGTACCCGGAACTTGTAAAAATTCCAATCGTCCTTCGTGATTTTCTTTGGTTTTGGTAAAAGCGCCGCCTGTAATATGGTAAACTGCACTATCTTTACTGCTTAATTCAGGAGAATAGGTTAACTCCAAAATAGGCTGACGGGAAGGGCGAATATAGACACGGTAAATACTGCTACCATCATATTCAGTACGAATCAAGAATTTGGCTATGCCGCCTAACCACTCCATATAATACTTACCTGCCCAGTCTGCATTTTTACCGTCAGGTAAAACGACACGCTGGATAGAGCGTACATCTGACACTGATTCCGTTGCAGGAGCGGGGGCAGAAGCAGAAGAAGCACTAGCCTGTTCTTTTTTCTCTTTGGCTTTTTCTTTTTCCTTCGCTTCTTCTTCCAGTGCAGATTTGGCAGACTCTTCAAATGTAATCTGTCCATCGCTGATGCCTTCGACTTTGCGTTCAGGATTCGCTACCATGGGATGCGCTAGACTTTCAACGAGTGGATATACCATCTCTTTGGGCATTCCTGTCACCAGTGTAACCCAGAGACGGGATAGATGGATCGTTAGAAAAGGAACGTCATGGAAGGTACGTTTTTTCTCCATCACATCTGCGGTTTTCATCATCATTTGTTTGTATGTCATGATATCAGGGCCACCGACATCTATCGCACGATTATATAATTCGGTACTACCGATACTTTTTTTCAAAGCTTGCAGTACATCAGATAAAGCAATAGGATGCGTCTCTGTACGTGTCCATGTCGGTAATGTCATCACAGGTAAACGTTGTACCAACTTGGCAAGGATCGGGAACGAAGAACCTTGAGGTCCGACGATCAGTCCTGCACGAATAGTTGTTACAGGCACTCCATAAGAGCCTAGAATCTGCTCCACTTCCAGACGACTACGTAAATGACGTGATAATTTGTCCCGTGGAACTCCTTCAGGAATAATACCACTTAGATAAACGATTTGTTTGATTCCATTTTTTTTGGCTGCCCGTGCAAAATGATCTGCTAAAATAACGTCCATATCTTCAAAATGAGCCTGGGTTAGCTTGGCAGTTGGCATCATAGAATGTACAAGATAGATCGCATAGTCTGCACCTTCTAACGCTTTTTCTGCATCAGATATCGAGAACAATTCACAAGAACGCCATTCAACATGTTCACTGTTTTCTTTATCATCGCCATGTCTGGACAAAGCAATGACATCGTAATGATCGGTTAGTCGCTTCAATAGATTGTGCCCGATATAACCACTTGCTCCTGTTAACGCAATTCTTGGACGATGTGGTATAGTCGTTTCTTCGCTTGTTGTTGTCTCCATATCCATTGTCTCCACCCCTGTTCATTTTAAAGTCTGTAGCTGTTAAATACCCTTTTCTCTAGAACTTCAACCTCATGTTAATAGATGAACATAGCGACCAAAGTCCTATATTGTTGACAGTAGAACACTTTAAAAAGTATACTCTGAAATGTTAAGTATAAGCGCTTATACTTTCGGTATAGATAAGTATATAGTTACTTAATCTTTATCACAATGAACAGACTATCGTTGGAATCAAGCAACACACACATGAATAAGACATAGTTTATAGCCTTATTCACAAGGAGGAAATGAATATGAATACTCAAAAATCGATCAAACAAGTCATGCTTACAGCTACACTTACAGGTGTATTGGCTGTCGGAACGCTTGGACTCACCAGTGGATTCGCTTCTGTACAGACGGTATCTGCGGCTACACCTAGCAAAGTTACGACTAGCGATAGCCAAATGGCTTTGAAAACGCTAAATAGCTTCTACAAACCAGCTTTAAAAGGACAATTTCCGGGCAATGCCAGTGCATTTACAGTCGGCAAAACGACTAGAGATCAAGTGGTAAAAGCTTTTGGTAAACCGGACAAAGCGATGACCGATGCTGACGGATTCGATACGTATCATGCAGAGATGGGGAATCCGGGTTATGCATTTAACTATAAATTGACCAAAATTCGTGAGATGCGTTATTTCGGTACTACTGTTGAACGTCAGACCAATATCGGTGGGATCACGATGAAAATGTTACTCAAAAACTGGTACACGCCAAGTGCTACAACAACAATCAAAAACGGCAAAATGAAGCAAACAAAAGTTACGTATGTGCGCGGAGCTTATCAGTTAGAATTTATTTTTAATAGCAGTACAGAGCTAGATCATATCAATTTACGTGAAAAAGGGTTGTAAATGAACCTGAAAATATAGTAGCTTGAAGATACGTATTCTTCACAACAAAAGCACTGAACATTAGTTCAGTGCTTCTTCTCATTTCTAACCATATTAAATCTAAATCAACGAATCCCGAGTCTCATCCGATAACTGAACATGGCATTGGTGACTCCACCACGGAAATAATCATCTGCCATCGCTTGGAAAATATTAATCTCGGATTCTAAATAATCAGATTTTAATTGAAGTGCTGCTTGAATTCCCCCCTGACTGAGCAAAATCCCTACATACCGTTCTGCACTACATGCTTCGATATTGTGAAATACAATTTCTTTGGTAAATCGGAAGTAGCCACTTTGCTCAATCTGTTGAAGATGGTTGTCTTTGTTACGCTTATGAGCAACTTTGTGAGGGTCTGCTTGTTCTGCAATAATACGCTCTGAGATCGCTAATAAGTTGTTGTATTCGCGTTCCAGTTGCCAGTTGACTGTAGGTGGCCAGTCGCAATCATATGTCGCAAAAATACCACCGGGTACCAGCACACGAGCGATTTCTTTGAGTGTACTGACAGGTTCCATCCAGTGGAACGACTGAGAGCATGTGACGATATCGGTGCTATTCGAATCCAGAGAAAGCTGATTCGAGTAGCCTTGTTCAAATGATAAATGATCGGCTTGTGTCGTCAGACTGAGCTTATACCGGGCTTTATTTAACATATCCAGATTCGGTTCTACCCCAATAATTCGGTCTGCCCGATCCCGCCATATAAAAGAAGATAACCCTGTACCACAGCCCACATCGACCACAAGTCCGGGTTTCTTTTGCAAATAATTTGAAAGGATATCAACTACAAGACTAGGCGCCACTGGACGATGCTGATCATAGACATCTTCAAAACCGGAAAACCGCTCGATATTGTTGATTGAATTATTTTCAGGAATAGTCATAACAGATCTTGCCTCCTTGTTTGAATGTACTGTGATTTATTATAAAGGAAAAAGAGGCATTGAGTAGAGGCTAAAGTTGCTTTGACAGCTTACCTATCAACTTATTGTTTTTAAGTATTTTCGATTTGGGATAAGAAGTGATATGATTTAGGGAATAATTTGTTTAAGGAGATATAGACTATGAGTATAGAGATCACTGTTGAGCATACAAAGAATAAAAAAGAGAAACCGTCATCAATGGATGGGGTAGTATTTGGTACACAATTTACAGATCATATGTTTATTTTGGATTATGATGCAGGGCAAGGTTGGCATGATGCACGTATCGTTCCCTATCAACCCATTATGATGGACCCGGCGGCAAAAGTATTCCATTATGGACAAACGATTTTTGAAGGACTTAAAGCATATGCAACCGAAGATGGACGTGTTCTCATGTTCCGTCCTACCAAAAATATAGAGCGTCTAAACATTTCAAATGAGCGTATGAGTATTCCAGAAGTTGATCCTGAATTGGCACTTGAAGCTTTGCGTCAGTTGATTCTAACGGATCGTGAATGGATTCCAGAAGGTGAAGGTAATTCACTGTATGTGCGTCCATTTGTTATCGCAACTGAACCAACTCTTGGTGTATCTCCTTCTCGTCAGTATAAATTTATGATTATTCTTTCACCTGTAGGTGCTTATTATGCAGAAGGCATCAATCCGGTTAAAATTTTCGTTGAATCTAAATATGTACGTGCTGTTCCCGGCGGTGTAGGTATGGCGAAAACAGCAGGTAACTATGCAGCAGGACTTAAAGCACAAGAAGGCGCTACAGAATTGGGTTATTCCCAAGTACTCTGGTTAGATGGCGTGCACCGTAAATACATCGAAGAAGTCGGCAGTATGAATGTCTTTTTCAAAATTAACGGTATCGTGGTAACACCTGCGCTAAACGGTAGTATTCTTAGCGGAATTACGCGCGATTCGATTATTCAATTGCTGAAGCACTGGGATATTCCTGTGGAAGAACGCATTCTTTCAATTGATGAATTAGAAGAAGCGCACAAAGAAGGCAAATTGGAAGAAGCGTTCGGTACAGGTACCGCAGCGGTTATTTCTCCAATGGGCGAACTGAACTGGCAAGGCGAAAAAATGATCATCAACGAAGGCAAAACAGGCGAATTGTCTGCCAAGTTGTATGAGACATTAACAGGCATCCAAAAAGGCGTAGCCGCAGATCCATTTGGTTGGACGATAGAAGTTAAAGCGTAAGCTGAATATTATTGTTATAAAGAAGCGTATCCTGTGAGCAGGATGCGCTTTTATTTTTCATATATTTTCTATAAGTAATTTAGCGTAATTCGTAGACAAAGCCCTGTGCTATCGCTATGATAAATACGACAATTACATATATTCTATTGTCCAAGGTGCAGATACGAATATGGTTTTGTATCCGCTTAAAAGGGAAGTCCGGTGTATTCCGGCGCGGTCCCGCCACTGTAAATGCTGAACAACTCCAGTAGTACGCCACTGTTGCATGAAGCGATGGGAAGGTAGGAGGATGTGATGAAGCAGAGCCAGGAGACCTGCCTTGCGAGCAATCGTTTCTATCATCTTCGGAGCAAAGAGGAGAAACAGTCATATCATTCTAAGCCTACACTATAGATAGGCGATGAAATGCTGTACTGTTATGCCTTTTAAGTCACTTCCGCTGAAGTGGCTTTTTTATGTTGTACTGTCGTTATGTCCATTTTATTAAAACAAGAAAGAAGGTCTCATATGAAATCATCCCCATCTCGTCCGTGGATCGCATTCATCTTAACACTGGTGCTTACGATCTCTACGCTAGGTTCATCCGGTGTATTTTCTGCTTCTGCTTATGCGGCAGACGAATCAAGCCAGACAACAACACCTACCGTATCTCAAGCCGTTTATACTAACAACGATTCAACCGTCAACGCTACTGTAAGCCAATCGGTCTACAGCCAAGCGATTGCACAAGCAATGCAATATATAGACGCTAATGGTGGAGTAGATGGCGATTGGATCGCTGTGAGCTATGCACGCACAGGCAAAGCGTTACCGGCTAGCTACTATAGTAGTCTGAGAACAGAAGTAACCAACTTATGTGCTCAAGCCAAGCCTTCGGTAACCGAACTAGCACGTATGGTGATTGCTGGAACATCCGCAGGCTTGAATGCGACGAATATTTCTAACTGTAATTTGATCGACAAATTAGTGAATCATGACAATATTAATCAACAAGGTGTTAATGGGCCGATGTTTGCCTTGATTGCTCTGGATTCAGGCACTTACCAAGTACCTAATGGTGCGAAGCAAGGGCGCGATACACTGATTAATAGTGTAGTAGCAGCGATCAATGGACCCGAAATGGCAACAGATTATTATGGTATGGCACTTAGTGCATTAGCACCTTACAAAGATCGTGCTGATGTACAGACAGCAGGACAAAAAGCCGTCAATTGGTTGATCCAGAAGTCAGACGATTCGAGCAGTGAATCGATTGCTCAGACGATTATTGGTCTAGCTTCATTTGGACTCAATCCAACTGACCTTCAATTTGAGAAAAATGGAAAATCGTTAATCGATCGTTTACTTGCTTTTCAAAATAGTGATGGTGGTTTCCGTCATGAACTTAAAGCAAGCACATCAGATAAAGCTTTTTCAACGGATCAAGCATTACGAGCATTAATTGCTTATGATCTATATACACAAAATGCAGGGGTACTATACACGAATCCTAATCCTCCTGCAGCACCACAACCTGAGCCAGACCCAACGCCTACTCCTGAACCCGGACAAGGCAATAAAGTACAAGCTTCTGTAACCGTAGAAGGGCCTGCTGCACCTGTAACAACAGGAGTAACAGATGCTGTCTATGCACTGGATGCTCTTCAAAATGTAGCTTCGCAAAACGGAATCAAGTTAACAATTGCCAGTGCTTCTTTTGGTAAATATGTGACTGGTATTGCAGGCATTAACAGTGGTGATCTAGACCCATCCAGTGGTTGGTTATTTGCGGTCAAACGTAATGGTCAATGGATATCTCCAGATGTAGGTATGGACGCATTTGTATTAGAACCTTCGGATCAAGTGTATGTGTATTTTGGAGCTTATGGCATCTCATTAGTAGAGTCTGTCACGACATCACCTGCGTTACCGAAATCAAGTAGTGGCTTCAACGTTACGGTACAAAAAGCAGATTGGGTATGGAATAATGATACCTTTACCAGCGATAAAGTAGTAAGCCCTGCGGCAAATGTACAAGTACAAGTCGGTAACCAAACGGTAACGACCAATGCACAAGGGATCGCTTCATTTAATAAAATGAGTGCAGGATCATATACGGTAGCTGTCACAGGATATCGGAGTAATAATGTACCCGTCATTGTTCGCAATACGTCTACATTAATTGTGGCTAACGATAACAGTACAGGTGGAAGCACAACGACACCGACTGCCAATACAATAACGATGTCTGTTACAGGTGACAGTACTATCTTGCCTACGACTTCGATTACATTGCAAAATAGAGATACCGCTTTTAGCGTATTACTACGTCAGTTAGGTTCAAGTCGTGTGAGTTATAGAGGTAGCGGAGGTACAGCTTACGTTACAGCTATTGATGGACTCAGTGAATTTGATAAAGGACCTTTAAGTGGTTGGGTATATACGGTCAATGGACAACAACCGAATACAGGAGCAGGAGCGTATACGTTAAAAGCAGGAGACAATCTAGCATGGCGTTATAGCGATGGTACAGCTACTGTTTCTGGCGGTGGTGGTGGAAGTGCTAATAACAGTCTAGGTGTTGCTTTCCCGGCAACGATTCCTTCTCAAGTGGAAAGTGAATTGTCTCAATTGAAAGTGAAATCGACTAACCAATTGCCTGTCCAAGAAGCAGGGCAGACGACGACAGTGCTTAATTCAGGTTCACCGATGACAGCAAGCACAGCCACTTCGATTGCTAAAGCATTAGAATCTGCGCCCAAAGTCAGTGTGAGTACAGAAGTAAAAGCAGATCAGAAAGCAACACTTGCTGATCCAGCAGGTAAAGTACAATTTATCGTGCCAGCAAATAGTGTGAAAAGCAACACTACGATTGGCATTGAAGAAGAAATGGGGAGTCGTCCAGAGCTAGTATCCAGTCTGTACGAATTTACACCAAATGGACAGCAGTTTGAAAAACCTGTCTATCTTTCATTCAAAATTCCTGTCTACAATAATACAATGTCCAAGCTAACGATTGCATGGCTCAATGAAGCTACCAATCAATGGATTCCTGTTCCAACTGCATTGGATGCCAAAACAGGTATTATTACAGGAACCGTTTCTCATTTTACCAAATATGCCGTTATTAATAGCGATGTATTAGCCAGTTCTGCTGATCTTCAACAATTAACAACAGATATTAATACAACCGTCAAAAATGTATTAACACATGACTCGTTAACTGAATGGGAAGCTGTCGGTATTGCACGCGCAGGAGGAACATTACCTGCAAGCTATTTAACTGGGGCGACCGCTCAGGTGAAAGAATCCGCAGGTTCGTTCCGTAAAGTGACCGATCTGGAACGATTGATTCTAGGGATCAAAGCAGCAGGTGGCAATCCTACAGCTGTAAGTGGTGTGAACTTAATCGACAAAATGGTCAACCATGAGAAAATGACAGCTCAAGGAACCAATGGGCCGATCTTTGCTCTAATTGCACTCAACAGCGACAACTATAACGTAGCTTCTACAGCAACATGGAACAAAGACAAGTTAGTGACATGGTTGTTAAGCGCGCAAAATAGTGATGGTGGATTCCCACTCGCAACAGGTGAAGCTAGCAGTGTCGATATGACTGCTATGGCAGTTGCGGCGCTTGCTCCTGAACGCACACAGACTCAAGTACAGACAGCGATCGACAAAGCAGTCCAGTATCTATCTACGCAACAACAAGCGAATGGTGGATATTCTGCTTATAACGATGATAGTAGTGAAAGTGTATCTCAAGTGATTGTTGCACTGGCTTCAGCAGGCATTAATCCTAAAGATGCACGCTTTACCAAATCAAGCGGTGATCTGATGACACGTCTTAGCCAATTCCGTCAAAGTAATGGTGCATACAGCCATACAGTAGGCGGTGCAGGCGACAATATTGCAACAGAACAAGCATTGCTTGCTTTGGTGGCGTATCAACAGTATTTGAGTAGTGGTAATACGATCTATAATCTAGCAAATTCATCGACTTCACCTGTAGATACAGGCACAACAACAGCGGTGACATTTACAGATGAAAATACGATTTCAGCATGGGCTTCTGATTCGGTACATCGTGCTTATGATGCAGGGCTAATGCTAGGGGTAAGTGATCAGGAACTTCGTTTCGCTCCGAAACAACAATTAACACGCGCTCAATTTGCAGCCTTGGTGGTGCGTTTGACGGGATCAACAGAGTCTAGTAATACGCCTTCAAATGGTACAGCATTCAAAGATGTATCATCGAACCAGTGGTATTACAATGCGATTATGACAGCGAAGAGTAAAGGAATCATTACAGGTATCAACGCTACATCTTTCCAACCGAATCAACCGGTATCCCGTCAGGATATGGCAGTCATGTTGACTCGTGCATTTGCACTCAAAGGGACATCCAATACTTCTTTTGCTGATCAAGCGAAAATCGGCAACTATGCACGTCCTGCTGTTAGTGCTGTCGTGAGCAATGGAATTATGGTGGGTGCAAACAATACATTTGATCCACAAGCTAAAGTAACACGTGAAATGGCAGCAGTTGTAGCGATCAATGTACAAAAGATGGCACAAGCGAACTAATTTTACGGTAAAATAAAAGATATCACTCATTACAGACATAGCGGAACGGGGATCATAGTGTCCAGCGTTCCGTTTTGTGTATTTAAGGAGGCTTAATGCAAGATGAACCAGACAGATACAAAGAAAGATACCTGTACAGAGCGCAAGCAACTGAATGATAAAAATTCGCGATCCCAAGCTCTTTTCAACCGATCAGGCAAAAGATATAGCTTGTCGCTAACGATTACAGCTATGGTGTTGACGTTGTTATTAGTCAGTGGTTGTTCTTCTACAGCACCAACGAATTCTTCATCTGCGACTGATTCTCAGACAACCGCAACGACAGACTCTCCAGCCACTTCGGATTCAGCATCATCTCAAGAGGCTACGATAGACAAAGGTACAGACTCCCAAGATTCTTCTACAGAATCAACGCCTAAAGACAATGCCTCGGCTAAAGATGCTACAGGTACTCAAGTTCCGACTGAAGCAGACACCACCCATGCAGCTAACGATCAAAAAGATAATACCGATGATTCTTCATCCAGTGCATCGACAGAACCATCAAGTCATAAGTCCAGTGCTTCAAGTTCAGCATCAACAAAAGAGTCAACCGAAAATGCTAAAGAACAGACTCCGAAGACCAACAAAGAAAGTACAACCAAAAACACGACAGATACTACCAAAGATAAAAGTACTGCTATAGATAAACCATCAAGCAAGCCAAGTACCAGTACAACCAAGCCTTCTACAACAACACCGAAAGAGTCAGGTTCATCTGCACCATCTAAGACACCACCGGTCTCTACACCACAGCCTCAAGCATCGACAGCAACATTAACGATCACTGGAGACAGCAATATTCTAGGCGCTACAGCAGTGCCTGTAGAAGCAGGTGAGAGTGCTCTTGATTTACTCAAGCGAGTGACTCGTAGCAAAGGCATTCCGATGGAGTATCAAGGATCTAGTGGGTTCGCTTATGTAGAAGGGATCGACAATCTGTATGAATTTGACGAAGGACCTACAAGTGGATGGATGTTCAAAGTGAATGGCAATTTCCCTAATATGAGTGCAGGCGCGTATAAAGTTCAAGTCGGTGATCGAATCGACTGGTTATACACCACAGATCTTGGTAAAGATGTAGGAGCCAAAAATTGACTAGCGGATTCCGTGCTCTTCATCCAGTGACTTTGTTTTTATTTTACGGAGGACTGTTATTGTGCGGGATGCTTTTGTTTCATCCTGTATTTTTGCTGACAGGGATTGTATTGCTGGTGAGTTTGATTGTGATACAAAAGCATGGAGGTACAATAGTCAAAATGCTTCCGTTGTATCTGTTGATCGGTATAGCGATCGTTGTTATTAATCCGTTGATTTCTCATCGAGGTCGTTATATTTTATTTTACTTTATGGATCAGCCGATCACGTTAGAATCGGTATTGTACGGAGTGACTATGTTGTTATCGCTAACACTGATTTTGTTGACCAGCTTATCGTATAACTACAATGTGACGACCGATAAATTTATGTATTTGTTTGCAAGACTTGTTCCTCAAAGTGCATTGGTGGTGATGATGGCATTACGATTTGTCCCTTTATTACGCAGACGATTAAGCCAGATTACGTTAGTGCAACGTACACGAGGGATCAGTGTCCACGAAGGTTCACTCACCAAGCGAATGAGGGATGGAATGACACTTGTCAAAGTACTGCTGGTCTGGTCGCTAGAAGAAGCTCTACAAAGCGCAGACTCGATGAAAGCACGCGGATACGGTACAACCAAGCGTACCGCTTATGTCGTGCATCGGATGGATCGTAGAGATCGCTGGCTTACTGGATGTCTATCTATATTGATCCTCGTTATCATGGTCGGCAGTGCGCTAGGCTGGGGACGAGCAGTGATTTATCCACGAATGCAATCGATGGTATTCAGTATGGAGGATTGGATACTGTATGTATGTTTTGGCATCTATATGCTGATTCCTGTGATTGTAGAAGGAAAGGAATGGCTATCATGGAAATACTCCAAGTAAAACAACTTTCATTTGCCTATCCTGACGAACAGCATCAGGTATTAAGGGATATCACGTTTACAGTGAATGAAGGCGATTTTGTCGTATTGTGCGGAGCTTCAGGTTGTGGCAAAACGACATTACTCCGACAACTCAAACCTGAATTAACACCTGTCGGGCAGAACCATGGAACCATTTATTATAACGGTAATCTATTGAACGAATTACCAGCCCAGCAGTCTGCTCAAGAGATAGGCATGGTGTTCCAAAATCCAGATAACAGTATTGTGATGGATGTGGTCTGGCATGAATTATCTTTTGGTATGGAAAATCTGGGATATTCGCTTCCTGTGATGCGTAGTCGATTAGCAGAGATTGCGCAATTTTTTGGATTAGAACCTTTATTATACAAGCCGATCCATGAATTATCCGGCGGGCAAAAGCAATTGCTTAATCTTGCTTCGGTGTTGCTATTACAGCCGAAGTTGCTTCTACTTGATGAACCAACATCTCAATTAGATCCAGTCGCCGCGCGTGAATTTATTTCGATGGTCTATCGGTTAAATCGAGAATTTTCAACGACTGTGATTATTAGTGAACATCGCTTAGAAGAAGTAATTCCGCTAGCCGATCAGATGATTATGTTGGAAAAAGGGAAATTGAAATATAGCGGTTCTCCGCGTGAAGTCAGTCAGCAGATACAGACACATCGTATACATGATCTAAAGTCACATGATGATCTATCCGATGATTTCAAATATTTGCCTTCAGTGACACAGTTATTCTGGACGATGCAGACAGAAGAAGCTTATTCAGATCTACATATTCCGTTAACCGTACGAGAAGGCAAGCAGTGGCTACAAACATTAGATTGGAACGATGGGGCAGTACATGCTATAGCCAATCAGTCTATTCCTTTATCTATGCAAAAGATGCAATCACCTGAACGATCCAAAGAATCGATATTATTAGAATGTCGTGAAGTCACTTTCCAATATGAAAAGAAAAGCGCTGAAGTATTGAAAAAGTTAGATTTGCAGATCTATAAGGGGGAAATGTTAGCGATTCTTGGAGGCAATGGAGCAGGGAAATCGACACTGCTTCAACTGCTGGCAGGGCTACTGAAACCAAGGCGAGGAACAGTCAAACAAGCTGATCATGTGAAAATAGGCTATCTAGCACAAAATCCATTACTCTATTTCAGCCATGATACGGTTGCAGAAGAATTGTCTACAGCGGCTCATTATGCAGGGGTCGCTGAACCAGAAGTGGTGATTGCCAAGCTGATCAAGCAACTGCAATTAGAAGGATTGGAACAGAAGCATCCGCATGATATTAGCGGTGGACAACAGCAGAAAACGGCTTTAGCGATTGTGTTGTTGCTTAATCCAGATATTTTACTATTGGATGAACCGACCAAAGGGCTTGATCCACTTGCCAAAATCGCTTTAGCCCGGCAGTTACTGGAGCTTCGCCAGGCTGGACATACGATTGTAATCGTAACTCATGATGTAGAATTTGCAGCGAGTTATAGTAGTCGATGCGCCATGTTGTTCGATGGTATGATTACAGCCACAGATGTTCCTTCTACTTTTTTTAGTGAAAATGTATTTTATACGACAGCAGTCAATCGAGTGGTACGGGATTGGTTACCCGGTATCTTAACCGCAGAGGAGGTACTGAAGTTATGGCACGTTCCCGCCTCTGGCTGATGATCGCTGTAGGGCTGAGTATTTTAGTATTAGCATTGTCTAATGCGGTGCTGAGTGATCATTATATGTTATTAAGCTTTGTATTGTTAATGGCGGTGATGTTGCCATTATTTGTTCGCTTTGAACGGCGGAAGTTAGAAGCGCGTGAACTGGTCTTACTTGCGATGCTGGCGGCGATTGCGGCGGTTAGCCGGATTCCTTTTGCTGCTTTACCGAGTGTAAAGCCTGTCTCGGCGATTGTGATTTTATCTGCGCTTGTGTTCGGCTCTGAAGCAGGTTTTATTGTAGGGGCGATGGCTGCGCTTGTTTCTAATATTTATTTTGGACAAGGCCCGTGGACACCATGGCAAATGTTTGCATGGGGAATGATGGGCGTAAGCGCAGGGTTACTTCGCAATACCTGGTGGATGCGTAAAAGACTGGGCTTGCTGACGTTCGGGCTAATCTGGGGATTCCTATTCGGCTGGATTATGAACCTATGGGTTGTGATTGATCTTGCGGTGGCATTGGAATGGAAAGCAGTACTGGCAGTGTACGCACAAAGCTTTTATTTTGATCTGGCACATGCATTGTCGAATGTCTTTTTCTTAGCGATTCTAGCAGGTGGATGGATCAAAGTCTTGGAACGTTTTCGTAAAAAATATGGATTACTTGATAGCGGTTAGATCTGGGGGAGAAGTGCGTTTGTACTTCTTCTCTATTTTTTTGTATCTTTTGCGGATTAAGGGGAACTTATAGAGTGCATATGGTATAGTTAATTCCATACGTAGTGAACATTTAACCAGATGGTGTCCATTGCGACTGCACCTTTGATTATGCTATAAAGGATGTAGTTCAAACCTTTGGGTCTGATAAATAATTTAAAAATACATGTAGTTATATAAAAGGAGCCTCTATATATGTCCACGGAAATGAATACACACGAAATTATTAACTTGATCAAAACAAGCAAAAAGAAAACACCGGTAAAAGTATACCTTAAAGGTGAATTGGACAGCATTACATTCCCTGAAGATGTGCAAACATTTATCACAGGCAATACAGGTGTTATTTTCGGCGACTGGGCAGATATTCAAGGCGTTTTGACTGAAAATGCAAGCAAAATTGCAGACCAAGTGATCGAAAGCGACCGTCGTAACTCTGCGATTCCTTTGTTAGATATGAAAAATATCAATGCACGTATCGAGCCGGGCGCATTTATTCGTGAAATGGTATCCATCGGCGACAATGCTGTCATTATGATGGGTGCTGTAATCAATATCGGTGTCGTTATTGGAGCAGGTACAATGATCGATATGGGCGCTGTTCTAGGTGGACGTGTACAAGTCGGTAAAATGTGTCATATCGGAGCAGGTTCTGTACTTGCAGGCGTTATTGAACCACCTTCTGCACAACCTGTAACGGTTGAAGATGATGTATTGATCGGTGCTAACGTTGTGGTACTTGAAGGCGTACGTATCGGTGAAGGTGCTGTTGTAGCGGCTGGTGCTGTTGTGACGCAAGACGTTCCTCCATTCTCTGTTGTAGCAGGTACTCCTGCACGTGTTATCAAGCAAGTAGACGACAAAACAAAGTCTAAAACAGAAATTTTGCAAGACCTACGTACACTATAATTTAGACTTAGGTATCACTATATATATTGATCTGGAGACCCCGCACATGCTGGGTCTTTCTTTCATCCTTCAAGCTTAGAATGAGAAATAAAAAGGAGATTCAGATGACTACTTTTACTCAGATTCGTCGTGATCTACATCGTATTCCTGAACCGGGATTTCAAGAATTCAAAACACAGCAGTATTTGCTCGATTATATCGCTACTCTTCCGCAACAACATTTGGAGATTCGTACATGGCGTACGGGTATTCTGGTCTATATCCATGGAAGCGCACCGAAGCGCCGTTTTGGTTATCGTGCCGATATGGATGGATTGCCGATTGTCGAGCAGACGTCTTATGATTTTCAAAGTGAACATGAAGGATACATGCATGCGTGCGGACACGATCTACATATGACGATCGGACTTGGAGTGGTGACTCATTTTGCGACAACACAGATGACCGATGATCTTGTAGTTATTTTCCAACCCGCAGAAGAAGGACCCGGTGGAGCGAAGCCGATGTTAGAAAGTGCAGAATTAGCCGATTGGATGCCGGATCAGATGATCGGACTCCATGTGGCTCCTGAATATCCTGTCGGTACGATTGCGACCCGTGCAGGAATTTTATTTGCCAATACGTCTGAATTATTTATTGATCTAATCGGTACCGGTGGACATGCCGCTTATCCGCACAAAGCAAATGATATGGTGGTTGCAGGTTGTCAGTTGGTGGGACAGTTGCAGACGATTATTGCTCGTAATATCAATCCACTGGATTCGGCTGTAGTGACCATCGGTAAAGTTGAAGGCGGTACGAAGCAAAATATTATCGCAGAGCGTGCACGTCTGGAAGGAACGATTCGTACATTGTCAGCAGACACGATGATCGCTGTCAAATCCCGAATCGAAGCACTGGTTAAAGGAATCGAAGCAGGATTTGAATGTCAGGCAGAGATCGACTGGGGATCGAATTATTTGCAGGTATTTAACGAAGCGACTTTAACGCATGAATTTATGGGTTGGGTAGAGCAACGTTCAGATGTGAATCTAGTGGAGTGTACGGAAGCGATGACTGGCGAAGATTTTGGATATTTTCTGGATCGTATTCCGGGATTTATGTTCTGGTTGGGTGTCGATACGCCTTACGGATTGCATCATGCGAAGCTAGAGCCTAGTGAAGATGCGATTGAGGTAGCGATCACCACGATTACTGATTATTTAAGCTGGAAATCAGAGCAGAGAGCAGTGTAAAGTTAGCTTATGGTGTAGAGTGAACGATAGAGGATGTGAAATATAGTGGCACGTACCAAAGCTTTTGATACGACTGTGGTGTTGCACCGTGCAATGAAAACATTTGGTAGTCGGGGATATGAAGGCACCACTTTACCTGATCTATTGCAAGAATTGGGGATTGCCCGTCAAAGTCTGTATGATACGTATGGAACCAAGCGAGATTTATTTATTCTAGCGGTAAAGCATTATATGGATCACAAAAAAGAAGACTTACTGGCTGTACTGGAGCAACCCGGTGCAACGATTCCGTTGATCGAACAGCTTTTTCAAAAAATGATTGATGTGCTTGTCGATCCCGAATTGGCGCAAGAGTGTTTTATTATTGCTAGTGCGCTTGAATATGCTCCACATGATCATGAATTGAATGTGTATTTACAGGATAATAATGCACAGATTGAAGCGGGATTTTACCGTTTGTTAAAGCGTGCAGTGGAGCAAGAGGAGATCCAAAGTGATCTGAATCTAACTGCCATGTCGCAGTATCTAGTGCATGAACGAACAGGATTGATTTTTACAACTAAACTGGGTGCTGATCGGGCAAAGTTACAAGCGATTATCGAGATTTCGTTATCGGTGTTGAAAACAAAAAGGCAGCGTTAAACGCTGCCTTTTGCTGTATTTACAAATAGATGTCGGTGATTCTGGATATGCTGTCTGAGTGATTTGGGCGGTTTCCCTGTGACTTTTTCTATACAGTCGCTGACTCTATCTTCTATACCTTCTACAGCGATTTGGGTATCCAAATGTGCTAAAAAGCTAGCATATTCTGAATCTAGACCTGCGTTAAGCAAATGTTGTTCTAACTGAGATTCACTGATCGGGTGATACGTCACAGGCAATCCAGTTACTTCTGTAATCAGAGTAGCGACTTCTTGATAGGTCAGTGATTGAGGACCTGTCAGGATATGTTCGGTATTATGAGGTACTACGTCAGTTAGTGCATGTAGTGCTACTGAAGCGATATCATCAGCATCTACGAACCCAATCTTACCGTCACCTGTAGCACTACTTACAATACCTTGCTCCAAAATAAATTGGGCTTGCTGTGCTTCGGTAAAATTTTGCATAAAATAAGAAGGGCGTAATACAGCCCACTGCGGTACATGTTCACTGATCCAGCGGTGTAGATATCCAAAAACAGGTTGGTCGATCGAGATCGAAGCACTGGATAGTAACACGATACGTTGTATGCCTTGTGTCAACGCTTGCTCGATAAAAGGAATAACCAGAATTTCAGGATTCATCATAACAGGCACAACAATATAGACCGCATCCATATTCTGCAAAGCTTGAGCATACGTCGACGTATTATTCCAATCGAAAAAGACAGATTGAGCTTGAGGATGTTGTAGAGAAGGAGTACTTCTTCCTGCTCTTCGAACGTGATAACCTTCTGTCAGCAGAATTTTAGCTATTCGAGATGAGGTTTTGCCTTGTCCGCCGGTGAGTAAAATATGTTGAATAGTTTTCATAAATAGCTCCTTTATCTATAAATTGAATAGTCGTATCTAATCTAAGATGATTAACCTAACACCAATGGATTCCAATAATCTTGATAACGAGTGATTTTGCCATCACAGGTGGTGACTACAGAAATATAATCTTGCTCATAAGGAAGTCCTGTAGCAACGAAAGTGCCTACTCCTTGAAATTGAGCAATAAATGTATGGGAGTCAGTAGCGAGATGGATCATAGGCGTGCTGAAATGAGTGAACGCAATAATTCCTTGCAGCGATTCCAAATGTTGTCGTAGAGCATGGATACCCTCTAGCTGTTTGGCGTATCCTTCAGGGGCATACGGAAATTCAAAAATCACTTGTTCTGCAAAAAGGCTGAGAAACAGTTCTATATCTTCAACCAACATCGCTTTGCTAAATGTGTTCATCATCTGTGTAGCTTGAGCATCATGAGTCTGAATATCGATAGGAGATAAACCAGTGGGAACATGATTTTGCATACGAAAAACCTGCCTTTCGAATAAGAAATTTGAAGTTGATTTATTGAATAAAAAATAAGTGCTGTCTTCACTATAACTATTACAGACTAAATAGTCAATTATATTCGGACTAATTGGTCTATAATTATGAAATAAACAAAAGGGAACAAGCTATTATAGCTTGCTCCCTCTTATTAACTCATTTCATAGCTTAATTGAATTAAAAACTTCGCTTTTTCTAATTGCTTTTCATTTTTTATAATAACTTCTAAATCTCCTGTACCACGATGACCAATATTTTGTACATTTCTAGTAAATCCTTCTTCTAATTGGATAGAGTTTGGATCGACTTTGAGGAACATGTGAATCTCATCTTTTTGATAATAAATTTCTATACAAGCGAAATTTTTGATTCTTTTAAAAGCGATATAGTATTTTAAAACATCAACTTGTACATCATCTCCAAGGGCAGTTATGTATGCTTTGAGTTGTTCATAATGATCTAACAAAGCAACACTAGCTTTATCTAAATATTCAGATACTGACTTATAGTAGTTTTTGTGATCTGTATTTGTAATTTGCAGACTACTAGAATTTGCTGTTGTCGCATTAACTAGATCAAGTAAAAATAAATCTTCTCCATAACGTTTATAAGTATATAATGAAATATTACGATCAATTTGTTGTACTGCGTGTTCATCATACTTAGTAAAACCTCCTGCGATGCATAACAATCTAGGAACATTCCAATCAATAGCATCCGCAACTTCTCTTCCTAATATTTCCATAACTAAAATCATAAATTCAGATTGGTGATCCATCAACCAATCTAAGTAATATAATCCTTGGTTAATGACATTTTCATTGGTTGCTCTTTTATATTCAATAATTACTGGAGAATTATTTTCATCAATACCAAGTGTATCAATACGACCATTATGACGTTTACCCGTGGAATATTCAGAGGCTAGAAAACGAATACCTAATAAAGTATCTAAATTATTTTCCATTAACGATTGAAGAGATTTCTCAATAGCAATGGTATAACCAGAAAGTTCTTCCACTTGATTATTTTTTAAAAGAAATAACTTAATATCACCCATTTTATGTTTCTCCTCTTATTCAGTAAGTAGATTCAATAACTGATTGAGACTTTATTGGTACATCTTTTTGAGTAGGATGATTGTATTGATACAGGGCTATTCCACCCATAATTAGAAAAAGAAGTAATGATATAATAGTGGCGATAATCATAGAATTGATAAACCAGTTAATAACAGAAGTTAATAGGATATATTTTTTCTCAACAATATCTCCCGTGACTTCTCTTTTGCGTTCATTATTAATAACATCTACGTTTTTTAAAAAATGCTCATAAGATTCTTTCGTTAAATTTTGCTCTTCTTTTGCTATTTTAATTTGATATTTTAAGATTAAACAATTTAAAATAGCAAAAACTAAAAAGAAAATCGCAATTAACCATAAGTTAGCTTTAGCAAAATATGCTACGCTTCCTCCTAATATTGCTGCTGTAACGGCTAACCATGCTTTCATAATATTATCGGAAATGTTGCTGATTTGTTTGCTTATTGATTCTGATGTATCTCTAACATACTTCTCTAAATCTTTTTTCTTATCAAAAAAGTTTTTTACTTTGTCTTTAATATAGCTTTCTGTACTAGATTCATAAGCCAAATGAATTTTATTAATCTGAGTTAATACTTCACTTATAGTGCTATCTTCTTCCAAATATATAGTCATAACATTTCTAGCAATTAATATCTTATCTTGTGTCTGCATAGTGTAGATAGAGTCGTACATATTGTATAAAAATTTTAATTGTTCTAAATCAATAGGATCATTTTTCTCTATAGTGTTATTAATTTTTACTTCTTTATATCCTCTTAGTAAAAAATATTCTTTATGAGTCAAGTTGCAAATGAAATGTAAAATTAATTTTATAAACTGTTTATTCAATTCCTTTAGAATTAAATGATTGCCATCATTTTTTATTTGATTTGGATAATAAAGATGTTTAGGAGTAATATTTTTAGGAAATCTTTCGGTATTACAATAGAGATTTAAAAGTTTTATTTTTTCCTCTGAATATTCTTGTGCTTTTTTTGTATATATACAATTTTTTTTGAAGTCAAAGTGCTTACAATTATTTCCTATTAATGTTAGAAATTCATTTGAAATAATATCTATATCACATAAGGGCAACATAACAATTTGAGAAGTATATTGATTAAATATTTCTTTTTCAATTTTATTTAGATCAAGATTAGAAATGAATGTTGTTGGTTTGATATACATACCAATTTTAGATGTATCTTGATGGTCACCAAAATATTTTTTTATTAACTTATCTTTATAAATTG